>NHCG01000014.1 GCA_002167715.1 Micavibrio sp. TMED27 | reverse complement strand
CGATTTCTCCAAAATGCTTATTGCACTCTTAGGGTGTCTTTATGGTTCAATCATCATGTATCAGGGTGAAGAATTTGGACTTCCTGAAGCAAAGCTTCAATTTGAAGAACTACAAGATCCATGGGGGCAACATTTATGGCCACAGTGGCAAGGACGAGACGGGTGCCGAACTATGATCCCCTGGGACAAAAATACACAAGATGGCTGGTTACCCATGGCCCATAAAAACGTAGATTTACATTTCGGGTCTCAAGATACCGATAGTGCATCTCCACTTAATTTTTCACGGCATTTTTTAAACTGGAGGAAAAAACAACCAGCCCTAAAATACGGAAAAATCATCTTTCAAGAAACGGGAAATGACCAAGTTCTGCACTTTCAAAGAGAGCTGAAAGAAGAAAAGATAGACTGTCTTTTTAATTTCTCCAAACAAGAGCAGTCCGTCAATGGTCACACATTAGGAGCTTTTGGTTTCTATATTTCTGAATTTACGCCTCTTTAGTTTCAGCTTCTTCAACCGAACCGTCAGCCTTATCTCCACTCACGTCCTCATCATCCTCTAATGACAAGCCAGTCGTCAATTCAGTTTGCTCATCATCAAATTCAAGAGCAACATCCCTAGCTTTTGAGAGCGTCTTTGCCTCTTTCAACATTTTAAGCTCAGCATCACTCACTTCAAGAACCTTTACCGTTCTCATAATTAAACCTTTAAGCTCTTCCAGCTTTTCTATGGTTTTCAGTGGATCACTCACATCAATTCTCAATAGGGCTAAATCTTTTTTAAAGATAACCATAACCATAGCTGACTTATACTCCATAAGCTCAATGATAGCGCTTAAACGTTCTTTGGTAAGATAAGCCTTATAGATTGCCTTATCCTGAGTTAAAATTGCATATTCTTCAGACCATTTTTCGTGCTTAGGCTTTAGTTCGTTTTGAAAACCAATGAGCGTAGCAATTTTAATCATACCGCCGCTTACTATCGCTGCTTCCGCAGGCATAACAAAGTCTAAAGGAACCTCAATAGCTATTAGATTTCTTGTACTACGCATATCATCCGAGCTATGTTCACTCGAAAAAAAGCTAACTTTGTGGCCGTCAATCACACCGTGCATTTCAGGGGATTTCATAAAACTTTTACTACGAAAACGCAGTTTATATTTCGTTGCAAATTTTTTCCAAGCAGCCTTTTGCAAAATCACTATTTGCAATGTCCACAAAAGAAACAACAAAAAGAACGACGAAAACCCCGCCCATATCACCATCCAAATTGTCAAAACTCAAATCCTCTAAACTCTAAATTAAATTGAAATTATTTTACTATATTTTAAAACCTTATGACATATATCTAGTTATAATATATTGTGTTTATTAAGAGAAAACCTTACAAATACAATTCACATATTAAGAAAATAATTATAATATATGATAAAAACTGAGTTTACGTGATGATAAATATTGAACAATGCAGGGGTGCCCGTGGAATTTTAGGCTGGACACAGCAAGAGCTTGCTGATGCTTCCGGTCTATCGAAAACGGCCATCAACAATTTCGAAAAGCAGCATTCAGACATTAAAGCAGAATCTCTGAAAGCAATCAGAATGGCTTTTGAGAGCGCGGACATAGAATTTCTTGATAAATATGGTGTGAGAAAAAAAACACAAGATATTCAAATTTTGTCAGGGGATCATGCTTTAGATTCTTTACTTCACGATATTTACATGAGCTGTGACAAACATAGTAACGAATTAATCATATGTGAGTTACAGCAGAATTTCTTTGATAAACTTACCTCCATCCAAGTCAAAAAACATGCATCTATGATTCAAAAACTGGGTGTTGAGCAGAGAATTTTAAGCACATCTAAGCCTACAAAACCCAACATAGACCTTGAGAACACAGAGCAACGTATATTAAGCGAAAAAGAATATAGCATGTTTGGGCAAAGCACTTATATTTACAACAATAAAGTTGCCATCGTACTTTGGGATCAATCCATGATTATCCTTACCAAAAGTGCCAAAGCTCATAATGCAGAAAAAAGTCGCTTCGAGAGAATTTGGGCCCTCGCCGAACCAGTATATGTTGAAGAAGAAATATGCAAACTGGCCGCAGAATAATCTAACGGCCAGCTTTTAACTCCAGTATTTTTTTTGAGATTAGTGCAAACGTATCTCATGTCCATCGTCTGGCTGATCACTCTGCACAGAGAAAAAACCAATATTTTCAGGAAGCTGAAGACCTAGACTTTCAGCCTTCTCCTTCTTTTTCGACTTCTCATCCATTTTCATGGCAAGTGTACTCACCTGAAGGAGCAAGTCCTCTGCATGAGAAACAAGCGCTTCCGCCTTACCTGCGCTGATCAAATCTGTATCAGCCGAAGCCTCAAGCTTTTCCGCAACGCGCTGCTCATGTTCTCCGACTAGCTCTATTTTTTCTTCAAGAGTGTGGATAGCATTACTGAAGAAACCAGTCTGCTTATCAACGCGTTCTAGACGTTCATTCATGTTTGTCATGGTATCGGAGAAGTGATTGGCCTGCTCCCCAACATTCAAGACTTTTGCATCTAGTTCTTTTATAGACTTTTCAAAATTTTGCGTCTGATTATCTACGGTTTCCATTTTATTTTCTAGCTGATGTATTGCATCACTAAAAAAACCTGTTTGCTTACTTATGACCTCAAATCCGCAGCGTAGCCTTTCAAAGCCTGCACCAAGAACTAAAGATGTCCCAACTGCAGCAACCGCTGAAAAAACAGCCATCATGATAGCCACTGCAATGAGTGTGTCGACTTCCATAGCCATATTCTCCACCTTCCTATTATATTTATATGATTATACCCGCGCTTTGTTTGCAGTTCTTGCGGCGCAATGGGCTTTAAAAAAACAGCTCTGATTTAGCGAGCCTATTCTATTATGGTAAATACTTATACTAAGAGCCGTCCATCTTTTTCGTTTCGAAATTGTTTAAATTTTTAGGTAATTGCCTCAACTATTTGTATCTGCTAGGGTTTGCTGTCGAATAAATAGGATTTCAAAATTTGGACCAATCGCCATCAGATAATGATAACCACGAAAGATCCTCAGATGATCTCTGGGGCGAACTTGCTGTTAATGCGCAAAAAGGTGATAAAAAAGCATATAGATCTCTGCTTAATGAGATATATCCATTCATTAAAGCCAGCCTTATAGGTGGCCTTGCCAACACAGACTGGGCGGAAGATATTACTCAAGAAGCCTTGATATCAGTTCATAAATCCTTAAACACCTATAGTGGCGACCGCCCATTTAAACCTTGGCTCATGGCGATTGTTAATTTTAGACGTACTGATTTCTTGCGTAAGCACTACAATAAAAAAGATCATGAAAAAACTACTCTTGATAACCCAGATTTTCTAAAAAACTATGTAACGAATCCTGGGGCGTCTGGCGAATATAAGGATATAGAGAAAGCATTAGCGTCTGTTACGCCGGAACAGAGTGAAATCTTTAAAAAGTTGAAAGTTGAAGGCTACACCGCTAAAGAAGTCGCAAAAGCTATGAATATGAGTGAAAGTGCGGTGAAAGTATCAGCGCATAGAACAATGAAGAAACTACAGGACATGCTAACGTGAGTAATAAGAGCATAGATGCATTAATTGATGATCTGACAGATGAGCTAGAGCCGCGCAAGCCTCTGCCACATCCAGTAGTACGCACATTTCCATGGGCCGTAATTTCTTTCACATACCTTGCTGTCATTATACAAGTCTCTGGCTTACGCCCTGATCTCGTGCATGAATTTCATGACGTGAATTTTATTTTTGAGTTGGGGCTATCAATTTTTATAGCTGTGAGTGCATTTTTAGCTTCTGCTTATTGGTGCGTTCCAGATGCCAGAGGAAAGAAGTGGCTTGTTAGCCTTCCTCTAATGGGCTCTGCTATCTTTATTTTTTGGAACGCCATTCGCTTTATCATAGAAGAAAACGCCCGTATGCCAGACCTACATTGGAATCATTGTTATAAGGATGGGCTGGCTATGGCCATCCTTCCCATCGCTTCTATTGTCATCATGTGCCGTCAGGGGAAGACAACTTGCTCGGCCACTATGATGAGCATGAATATAATTGCAATCACGAGCGTTGCTTACATTGGCCTACGCTTTACTTGTATGCTTGATACTGTTGGACATAGCGGTATCGCACACATTCTGCCATTTAGTATTGTTGCGACCATTATGGGCTTTGCTACACACCGTCTTTATAAATGGTAATTTTCGTTTGATCCGCTGGTTTTTTTGGCTATGATTAGGCCAGTTATTCAAAGGGATATCTTCAATGATCAAAGCTAAAATTTATAAGCCAGCAAAAAACACCATGCAATCAGGTCGTGGTAAAACACAGAAATGGCTTCTTGAATATAACACTCCCATTTCGCGCAGCCCTGAATCATTAATGGGGTGGACTAGTGCAGATAGCACTATGGGACAAGTTCGTCTTCGCTTTGATAGCCTTGACGACGCCAAAGCCTATGCGGACAAAGAAGGATTGGCCTATATCATAAGCCCCGATCAAGACCGTAAGATCAAGCCACGTAATTACGTTGACAATTTTAAATATGAGCCGCCAGCTGGCGAAAAAAAAGAAGAGCCAAAAGAAGAAAAAACCAAGAAAGCTCCAGCAAAGAAAAAACCATCTGCAAAAGATAAAGACGCAGATAAGCCTGCCCCTAAAAAAGCAGCAACAAAAAAGAGTCCTGCTAAAAAAACTGCTGCGAAGAAAACACCAGCAAAAAAAGCGACAAAAGATAAAGAATAATCCTTTTAAAGTCTTATTTTTAGCGTGACGGCGTCTTGATATTCTGTTACGACATGCCGTATTATTTTTTTAGATGTGGTCCCTTAGCTCAACCGGATAGAGCAACTGCCTTCTAAGCAGTAGGTTGTAGGTTCGAGTCCTACAGGGATCGCCACTTATTCCTACTCATCCATTTCAATGACTAAGCCATCATATGCTGGCGCATAGCCAGGAGGCAGCTCTGAGAGAAGTGTCTGATAATCCATGGCCAGCGACATGCTGGTCAAATAGACCTGTTTTGCACCAATCTCTTTATTAAGCTCATAAATCGTACGTAGATTTGCATGGACGGGATTGCTCTCTTGATTATATGCAGCAGCATCCACCACCCAAGTCTTAACACCTTTTAAAGCAGAAACAGCGCGCTGATCTAGCCTATACATATCGACGCTATAAGCAAAATCATCAATCCGATATCCTAACGAAGTGCATGTGCCGTGATCTTGTTCAAAAGGTATAATTTCAAGTCCTGCAATATCTTGCGCTTTACCAAAATGCGCCTCACCCAAGATATTAAAATCAATAATAGGCGGATATAATGCGTGATTTCCACCATCGAAGAGATAATGAAAACGCGTACTCAAATCCCCAAAAGTGGCGGCGTTGCCATAGCACGGAATATAATTTCTTTTCGACCTGAACCTCACGACACGAAGCTCATCAATACCATTTACATGATCGCTATGCTGATGCGTGTATAGCACTGCATCGATATGACCTATATTTTCACGGTTAATTTGCTCACGGAAATCAGGCCCCGTATCGATAACAATCGTCTTGCCACATTTCTCAATCACTATACTTGAACGGCCGCGCCTGTTCTTAGGCTCATTTGGGTCACATGCATCCCATAAGTTTCCAATTGCGGGAACGCCTGTTGAATTGCCGCAGCCTAAAACCGTCACTTTAAGTTTATCTGCCACGTTTATTTCCTCTTATTATTCAGCAGCTTTATCAAATAGCTTGAAAAAATTCTGTGTTGTTTGTGCAGCGAAATCTTGGGGCTCCTCACCTCTTAACTGGGCCACAAATTCGCCTGTGCGCGCCACATATTCAGGACGGTTCATCTTCCCCCTATGCGGTGCTGGCGCTAAAAATGGCGCATCCGTTTCAACCAGAATACGATCTGCAGGCAAACGCTTAGCGAGTTCCTGCAGCTCTATTGATTTTTTAAAAGTCACAATCCCAGATAAAGAGATATAGAAACCCATTTCCATCGCTGCATCCGCCAACCAGTTCTGGGAACTGAAACAATGCATCACACCTCTTAAGCCCTTACCTTCACCTTCTTCGCGCATAATCTGAATTGTGTCTTCCTCTGCATCTCTTGTATGCACAATGAGCGGAAGCCCCGTTTTTATACAGGCGCGGATATGCTTACGGAAGCTCTCCTGCTGCTGATCTCTGGGAGCATAATCGTAGAAATAATCTAATCCACTTTCTCCAATTCCCACAATTTTTTCATCAGATGTTGCTAGACGCACCAGCTCCTCTTCAGAGATTGCACGCTCATTTTCATGACCTGCATCATGTGGATGCGTACCAACGCTACACCAGATTTTATCATGAGCCTTTGCGATATTAAGTAGCTGCGGCAGCTCTTCGGATATGCGACAACATATTGTGACCATACCGTCAACGCCATTTGAAAAAGCTTGCTCAGCTATCTCACTAGGCGGAAGGCCTTCAAAATTAGAATGATTTAAATGACAATGGCTATCAATCCACATCTATGCCCCCTTATAAATAATCAAAGCCGTACCACATAGAATTAGAATACCACCAAGAGCAGTCGTCCAGTCCAAATGAACATTTTTGAAAAAAATGTAAGTAAATAAGATTGTAAAAATAGGGTACGTAATTTCAAGTATGTTTGCATGAGTGGCATCTTTGAGCGAGATGGCCTCAAAAATAAATAAATTGCCTAAAACAAAAATCATACAGGCACCCAAGCAAAGCCAGCCTAGCTTAAAATTATCAGCACTTAATAGCTCTATCGAACGTAAAAACGAGCCATCCAATACCGAAAAAGTGGCATATATCGGCAAAGAAATAATGCATAGAAGCAACAGGAATACAGTAGGAGACATTCCAGTATGCATAATTTTCTCCGAAATAGCATAGCCAGCCCCCCAAAAAATGGCTGTAGAAAGTGCAAGTACAGCCCAAAGCATCTAAGCAACCTCTTCAATATGGATACGTGGGAAGACGCCTTCAGGTTTATCGATACTGGTGCCGTGCTGAAGCTTATGCTCAGCATTCAGCGCAGCAAAATTACGGTAGCTCTCATCCACTTTCAGTTGATCAAGAAGCTTAGCGGCAGCATCAGGTGTGAAGGGCTGCGCGAGTATAGCAAGACAGCGTACCGTTTCAGCCAGCACATAAAGAACCGTTTTCATACGCTCAGGGTCTTCTTTTTTAAGCTTCCATGGTGCCTGTGCATCCACATAAATATCAGCAGCTGATACAACCTTCCAGATTTCCTCAGCAGACCTATGAATTTTAAAAGCGTCAAAATTCTCACGCGCGACTCTGACAACATTATAGACTTGATCTAAGAGTTTATTATCATCAGCGTTTAATTCATTTGGAGCCGGCAAGGCCGCATCACAATTCTTATAAATCATTGATAGAGTTCTTTGCGCCAAGTTTCCTAGACCATTGGCTAGATCAGCGTTAATACGCTGCACGGCATGTTCATGGCTAAAGTTACCATCCTGACCATGCGGGACTTCACGCATCAACAGGTAACGCAGCGCATCTAAACCATATGTTTGCACAAGATCATCAGGGGAGAGCACATTCCCAACAGATTTTGACATCTTTGCACCATTAACATTGATAAAGCCATGCGCAAAAATTGTTTGCGGCAGCTCAATATCAGCAGCCATAAGAAATGCAGGCCAGTAAATTGCGTGAAAACGAGTAATATCCTTTCCTATAACATGGAAATTTGCCGGCCAGTATTTTGTATATTTTTCAGCTTCTAAATCTGGATATCCAAGAGCAGTAATATAGTTTGTAAGCGCATCGAGCCATACATACATCACATGATCCTCATCATCCGGCACAGGTATCCCCCACTCAAGGCGTTTTTTATGACGGGAAATAGAAAGATCCTTCAAACCGCCTTCCTGCGCCACAAAAGCCATAATTTCGTTACGTCTCGTTTCGGGCTGTATAAAGGTTGGATTTGCCTTATAATACTCCAATAGCTTATCCGTGTAGCTCGAAAGCTTAAAGAAGTAGCTCTCCTCTTCTACCCATTCCACTTCCGTTCCAAGAGGTGTATATTTTACTCCGTCNTCTCCCTCGCGTAACTCATCCTCGGTAAAGAAGCACTCCTCACGTACCGAATACCAGCCAGCATATTTATCAAGATATATCTCACCTTTTTCCTTTAGCTTTAACCACAATGCTTGAGCCGCCTTATAATGACGTTCTTGAGTCGTGCGAACAAAATCATCATTTGAGATGCTGAGCGCTTTTGTCATATCCTCGAAACTTTGCGCATTTTTGTCAGCGAAAGCCTGCGGGCTCATGTCATTTTTTTCCGCTGTTTGCGCAACTTTTTCGCCGTGCTCATCTGTACCGGTTAGGAACATCACATCATATCCATCAAGGCGCTTAAAACGGGCCATAACATCGGTTAGGATACTTTCGTAGGCATGTCCTAAATGCGGCACACCGTTTACATATGAAATTGCTGTCGTAATATAAAAAGGCGTTGCTGCCATGTCGACACTCCTACTCTCTCGTATAACTTTTGTCTTCTAAAAACGTTTATGCGCCCAAAATATGAAAGGCGCGCAGAACAGCTTGCTTTTTATCCAAATTGGCAAAATCAAACTGCCTGAAATGCTGGCTCAAGCTATCGCAAATTTCGAGCAATTCTTCAAGAGAAGATTGCTCTATCATCTCTTTGACTGCGCGGACATTCAAAAGCTGTGGTTCTATAGGCCTGGCTCTAGCTTTTGCACGCACTGCTTGCCTCATTATCCAGTTTAAAAGCTCTGTGAAATTCTGATAGCGCTCATCCTTACCACTTTTAGCTAGCTCATCACCTAATTTATGAAGCTCAACCCAATTCCATTTAGGCCTAGTGCTCATAATTTCAAGCAATCTGGGCAAGAGTTCTAGGCCATCTTGTTCAATAAATTCCAGTGCGTTGCCAATTGAGCCACGACTATAGGCGTAGAGCGTATCAAGGTCATTTGACATACCCGAAAGAAGCTCATTAAACAAAGCCTGAGATGGCGCGTTAAAATGTATCGTTTGCGTTCTAGATTTAATAGTAGGAATCAGCGCGCCCAACCTGTGTGAAATGAGTACAAGCAACGTGTTTTCTGGCGGTTCTTCAAGAATTTTCAAAAGTGCGTTTTGTGCAGACCTATTCATCGTATCGGCATCATCAATAATGACAACCCGCCAGCCCCCATCTGAAGCTGTCATACGCAAAAAAGGATTAACCTTTCTGATATCAGCAACGGCAACTCCGGAGGCATATTTGTTTTTCCCCTCATCATATGCACGCTCAACACTCAAAAGGTCTGGATGTGCACCAGATGCGACAAGAGAAAACACACGATCATCTCTTGCGATCGAAAAATTTTGCGGCAATTCTGGAGGGCCACCAAAAAGACTATCCTGATTAGGGTCAAAATCACCGTGTTTGAGTAAGAAACGTGCAAGCGCATACGCAAATGTTGCTTTACCGATCCCCTTAGGCCCAGCAAAGATTAAACCGTGTGGCATACGCCCTTTCTCAAACAGTGAAATCAGATTTTTTTCAATCTCTTCAAATCCTTTAGCGCCATCCATCAAGCGAGGATGCATAAAACGCTCAGCTGGTTCTTCGGGCTCATAAGAACCAAAGCCATCGTCGAGATCTGTTGCTCTTTCTGTTTCAGGGTCACCAAAGAGATTCATTGGATTAANTTTCTCTCTTTCACAGTATCCATAATNNTTTCATGGACATCATCAATATTANTTGACGCATCAATCACNGCGCAACGGTCAGGATCGTTTTTTGCTATACTTANAAANCCTTGGCGCAATTTCTCATGAAACGCCAACTCCATATTTTCAAAACGATCTTCTTTAGATTCGGCTTCTGAAACTTCATTTTCTAAGCGTCTATTTGAACGAGAAAGACCTTCCTTACAATCAATATCAAGAATAAAAGTCAGATCAGGCTCAACGTCACCTATCGTAATTTTCTTTAACTGTTCAATCTTCTCTAGCGGTAAATCATGGCCATACCCTTGGTATGCGCGCGTTGAGTCTGTAAACCGATCACATATCACGATCTTTCCGTTTTCTAATGCTGGCTTAATAACTTTCTGATAGTGCATCTCGCGCGCAGCAAAGAGAAGCAAAGCCTCAGCTATAGGAGACCAATCACCACCATCCCTTTGTACAAGAAAGTCTCTTATCTTTTCCGCCTCTACCGTACCACCCGGCTCCCGCGTTGTGACAACCTGCTTTCCAAGATGCGTCAGGGTTGAAGCTAACCGATTAATTTGAGTGGTTTTCCCGCTCCCCTCACCGCCTTCAAAGGTAATGAAAAAACCGCTCATCCTACTTCCCCATGATAGAGATACGGAGATTTTCAATCATACGCCAGAAAAACCCTAACTCTTGCACATCATGCCCTGCAACTAGTGGAAACTCTTTCGTATAATATCCCTCAACGCTCACTCTCAATACACCTAAACGCTGTCCTTTTTTAATCGGCGCTTTAGGTGCTATATCCAAAACGGTTTCCTTCTCAACCTTACTATTCCCTAATTTAGGCACCGTAATTACAATATCCTCAGGGCTAACAAGTGAAACGACACGCTCTACGCTCAGAGGAACCTCAACATTTTCGTATGTTTCACCAGCTTTTAAAATGGATTGAGTTTCAAATGATTGCAGCCCCCACTCTAATAGCTTCGCAGATTCTTGCGCACGCTCTTTAGAGCTCTCAAGGCCATTCACAACAATTATTACGCGGCGACCGTCACGCTCACCTGATCCTATAACACCGTAGCCACCAGCCTCGGTATGCCCCGTTTTAATACCGTCCGCACCCATCTTACGATAAAGAAGTGGGTTGCGGTTTCCCTGTTTAATTTTATTGAATGTAAATTCCTTTTCACTGTAGTAGCTGTAATATTCAGGAAATTCAGTGATTAAGTACTGCGCCATTTTAGCAAGATCACGCGCTGTTGAATAATGATTAGGGTCCGGCCAGCCACT
Source organism: Micavibrio sp. TMED27 (assembly GCA_002167715.1). Taxonomy (GTDB): domain Bacteria; phylum Pseudomonadota; class Alphaproteobacteria; order Micavibrionales; family Micavibrionaceae; genus TMED27. The sequence goes on along the minus strand of NHCG01000014.1, from coordinate 290,208 downwards.
TGCATTCATGAAATGTGATCCATTCATTCCGATCTCTGCCGCTTTTTCATTCATAACAGAGGCAAATGCATCCTCAGTACCAGCAAGGCCTTCAGCCAAAACAATTGTCGCATCATTTCCTGATTGAATAATNACACCGCGGATCAGATCCTCAACCTTCACACGTTTATTGACCTCAACAAACATCTTTGAGCCTTGCTTACGCCATGCTTTTTCACTCACAAGCAGAGTATCGTCTAGTTTTATATGCCCTGATTTCAGTGCATCAAAAACGACGACCATCGTCATAACCTTGCTCATTGAAGAAGTTGGCATTTGTTCGTCGGCATTTTTATCCAGTAGAACTGCACCTGTATCATAGTCCAAGACAATCGCCTGTTTAGCAGCTGTTTCAATAGGTGCTGCTTTCGTGTCTTGTACGCCTAAAGTAAGAGAAAAACCAAATATAAATAGAATCAAAAATAAGTATCGCATGGAGCGTATGATGGGATATATCCATGACAAGAGTCAACGGAATAGCCTGTTTAAAATTCAGGTTACTCAGCTTTTTTATGATTAGATTTTAAATGTTAGTTAATCGCGCACAGCGATGGCATCAATTCGCTTTGCTTGCCCCAGTTTGGACACTAGGTTATTTGCATCCGCCACCTGCATTGGCCCAAAGCGAACGCTATATAGCGATCCCCCATCGCTTAATCGTGGCTTAACATGTGCGTTACCAAAGGCTCTTAGAGCATCCACCATTTTTTGAGCATTATGAGCATCCCTAAACGCACCAGCCTGAACATATACAGAATCAGACGGCGTCGCCGCAGCAGATGCTAAAACTGGCTCAGCCTCAACAGGTTGCACCGCAAGTGGTTTTTTCAGAGTTAAATTTGCAGATCTAGGCTTAATGTAAGAAGGACTAACGCCTTGCTTACTTGCGACAAGGTAATTCGGGTTTCTCGCCATTGCGAGCTCAATTCCGCGTGTGCTAAGCCCTTTTTTAGCCATAGCGGCCACATGTTGACTCTCTTCTTTCAGCACCTCAATACGCACCTTTGTCGTTCCCTGGTTTTGGAATCCCAAAACTTCAGCACCTTTTTTAGAGACATCAAGGACACGATCCTTAGAAAAAGGCCCGCGGTCATTTACACGCATAATTGCACTTCGGCCATTTTCAAGATTTGTCACACGAATAATTGAAGGAAGCTGCAATGTTCTGTGAGCGGCAGTCATGTCATACATGTTAAACGTTTCACCATTTGCAGTCCGCTTTCCATGAAAATTAGGACCATACCATGAGGAAACCCCTGTCTCGACTAAGTCATAGCTTTCAAAAGGCTTGTATTTTCGTCCTTCGATCCTGTAGGCATTACCAACCTTAAAATGACCTTCTGATTTTGTAGCGGGACTATTACTATTGAGAGGTGGAGACGGTAGTGTCTTAACGACATGTGAAGCTAACTCCATCTCAGCACAAGCGCCTAAAAACAACAAGCAAGAAGCAGAAAGCGCTATATTTTTCATGGCCTTAATCATATTTTCAGTAACTCCCGCTTCGTATCGTAATTATTGTTATTGAGCTATTTTATCCGCAAGAATGCCAACGGACGTGGCGAAATATGTCGATCTATTCCACTTCATAATAACATCAAAATTGTCGTAAACCAAGTATGATGGCCCCTCTTTGCCGTCTGGTGTCACGATTCCGCCCTTCATTCCTGGCACAACAGGTATCGGCTGCCCATTAGGCATCGTAACACCCATATCGCGCCACAAGCTTAAAGACTTCTTTTTGTCGCGACCAACAAGATCATGATTAAAGCCCCTAGGCAATTTCACTTCACGCCCCCATCGCTGCTCTTCATTCCAACCACTTGTTCCCAGATAATTTGCAGTTGATGCGAAAACATCAGGTAAGCTTTCCCAAATATCGCGTTTACCATCGCCATTTCCATCTACAGCAAAGCTGTGGAAGCTGGAGGGCATAAATTGATTTTGCCCCATTGCCCCCGCCCATGACCCCTTCATCTTCTTCGCTGAGATATGCCCTTCATCAATAATCTTCAGAGCATTCATTAACTCTGATCTAAAGAAATCAGCGCGGCGCCCTTCATGTGCCAAAGTTGCCAATGCATCAATAACGCTAAAACCACCTGTGTTATTGCCATAACTTGTCTCAATCCCCCAAAGCGCAACAATATATTGCGCAGGCACACCATATTTAACCGCAGCCTTTTCTAGTATTGCTCTATGTTTCTTATAAAGTTTACGTCCCTGATTAATACGGGCATTGGAAATGACACGGTTTTTATATTTTGCGAATGTCATGCCGCCACGCTCAGGCTGTTTACGGTCTAGCTCAATCACACGTTTAATAGGCTGTATATCGGATAGAGCTGCTGTAATCGTATCGTCAGATATCCCCTTTACACGCGCTTCTTTTTTCGCTCCATTTAACCAGCTTTCAAAACTTTCAGCGTTAACAGGTGATGCAGCTATTATTGAAAGAGTTAGTACTGTAACAAGGGTCGTCTTTTTCATAGCTTTTCGTCAGTCCTTTTAATTTGTTCATTTCGATATAATTGTGTCATAAGCTCAAAAATAAAAGCCGTTGACCAGCCAAAGAGTATAAATCCATTTGCGGATTGAAACGAGCTAATCAAACGCCATTTTTCATCTAAAACAACATCACCAAAACCAACAGTAGTATAAGTTGATGTCGAGAAATAGAGCGCATCTTCAAAAATATTTATTTCTGTAAAAAAATAATAGAATACGGCCCATATCCATATCTGAATAATATGTGAGCCAAACACACTGAGTACACCAATTAAGAGCATACTAGCCCGCCACATCTGCCGCGTTCGAATAAAAATATCCGGCCCATGCTTTTTTAAAAACCGTATCGTAAAATCCAAAATTAAAGCATGAATAACAACAGCGATAATGAGAAGAACAGTACTAAGGATAAGCTGTAAAAAGAACATTTTTAATTTTTTTTCAAAAAATTCGCAATAAAGGTCTAGACAGAGTACCCCAAAACCCAGTAAAGAATGAAGCCTTAATTGATGCACAACCGACATCAAGCTTGCGGGCAGATGGCAGAGTGGTTGAATGCACCGGTCTTGAAAACCGGCAAGGGTGCAAGCCCTTCCAGGGTTCGAATCCCTGTCTGCCCGCCACTTATAAACAAACCCGCCATAGAGCGGGTTTTTTTAATGGCTAATTTAAACAGTATTATAAGATGAAATTAAGCTAAGGCAGCACACAGTTACTTGAAGTTGGATTCCAGTAGCACCCAGGAATAAGGCAGATCGTTTCATCATAATCTGAAACACCCTCAATATTTTCAACGCGCACCCCCGTCTCGATACGGGCAGGTGGTGTTAACGAGTTACCGCAATCATTTGAGCCATTATCAAAACGATCAAATAATGTAACGACCGCTTCACGGTCCCAGTCTACATTAGGTCCTGTTGATTCATCATATGCATCATTCCACTGCGAGCTTGTACCGCTACACGATCCGCCGAAGCCATCTAAATTTTTATCAAGACCATCGAAACCTACTGACAACTTATGCCCTTTACACTTTGCCTGCTCCCAGACTTGATTCATGATATCACATCCATATTCAGCACTACTCAAAGAATCAATTGGAGATTCTCCATCACTGACTGCGCCACTCAAATAGTCATGATCATAATTATCTTCTTGGTATTCTTTGTAAGAATCATAAACAGGTTCGAGAGCATCCTCGGTATCACCGGGCGGCGATCCCCACCTATTATCCATACTCAAGAGCTTAACAGATTGATTAGCCCCCCAGATTAAATGCCCCAAATGTTTATCAAAACATGAATATTCCAGAACACTATCTGGTTTGACGATAATATGATTATTTTGAGAAACTTCTCGCTGCGCCTCCATCCAAGCGCGCTGATCCATAGAATTCAGCAAATCTGCGTCACAAGAATCGGACGCAAAAACGGCTGTTCCGGCACATGTATCTTGCGCAGAAACAAAGTATAAACAGCTCACAACCGCCATTAGCGGCATCAACGATAAGATTTTCTTCATAAACCCCTCTTACTAATAGGGTATGCTATGTCATAAGGCTATGTCAATTTCATAGATCAATTTTTAAACCAATGATATAAAAGCCTCACCTCTTTCATATATTTTAAAATATATCAAAAAAAACAATAAAATTAACAATTCCTAATATAATACTTATTAGAATATTATGATATAATGTATTTAAAAATCAGGGAAATAATGTAAAATACTCCGTAAGTGCTCTAAAATTTAAACCGTTCATCCCCTTAAAAATGAATAAAACATCATGAATAATAACGATTTCAAGCTCAATTCAAAGGAAGAAGACACCCTTCAAAAAGTGGTTAGAAAAATTAACCTTAAGGCTATATTAGATAAATTCTACGACCATTTTACAGACCATCAGAATACTCTTGCACTCTTCGCAGATGTTAATATAGAGGAACTTAAAGCAAAGCAGAAAGACCATTGGATTAACCTCTTGCACCCCAAGACAAGAGAAGAAACGTTACTTAAGTCTGCACAGATTGGCCAAATTCATGAAAAACATGGCATTAGCCCAGAAATATATTTAAGTGGATATAGCTTTATTCTNACAGAGATTATTCATCAAGCCATAAGCANCCTCGGTTTCANGAGCAGTACACATGAAAAAAAGAACGCTATTTCAGCCATAAATAAAATTTTCATGGCGGATATCACTGCATCATTATTATCTTATAATTCACAGGCAGATCATAGCCTCATCGAATCCGCTCAAAGAAATACACTTGATAAAATAATCGACAATGCCATAGACACCTCAATGGCTATGAGCCACCTATTCATCGACAACCTGAAGACACAAAAAATAGTTGATGACGTACAATCAAACATCAGCGCTATTTCAGCCTCAATAGAACAGATGTCTGCGACTGTATCGACAATTAATGGTAATACNAACGATGCTATGAGCTATATCCAGACGACTGAGAGTAGCGCAAAAGAAGGACTCAATGTTTCTTCACAAGCGGCTCAAACTATGAACTCTATTAAAGATGAAGTCGCTGACACAACAGATAAGGCCAGACTACTTTCAGAGTCCTCCGAGCAAATTAAAGGGATCATTACACAGATTCAGGACATTGCCGAACAAACAAATCTNCTTGCCCTTAATGCGACTATCGAAGCTGCCCGTGCCGGCGAGGCCGGAAAGGGCTTTGCCGTTGTTGCCAACGAGGTAAAATCGCTAGCAAATCAAACGAGCAACGCNACGCAAGAAATCACAAATATTATTAGNAATATCATCTCATCGATCCAGCATATTGAAAAATCAATGGGTGATATGAGCAATTCTGTTCAAGCTGGGCAAGAGGTTACAGAAGATGTAAAAGATCGTATGGCTTCTATTTCAGATAATGCAAATATTATGGGGCTGCGAATGAATGATATTTCAAGCGCCCTNTCTGAACAAAGCAGTGCCAGTGTGGAAATATCAAATTCCTCATCAACGATTCTTACAAGCTCTCAACAGAATCTCGATATGAGCAGAAATAATGCAAGCCTCAGCCGCTCAACCAGCATTAAAATTGATGAGCTAATAGCCAATATAGCCGAATTCTCAACGGGCTGTCCGCGCACAATTTTAAAACTCGCTAAGTCGGATCATATTGTTTGGAAAAGAAAACTCACCGACCTTCTTTTGGGCGATAGCGAACTTAGTGAGAGTGAACTCAAAAGCCATAAGGAATGCCGCCTAGGAGGGTGGTATTACAGCGCAGGGATTGAACACTTCTCAGGCAATCCTATATTCGAGGAATTAGAAGCACCCCATATCCTCGTTCATAAACTTGGCCATGAAATATATGAGCATAAGCAAAAAAATGAGATAGATAAGGCCTTTGAAAAGCTTGATAGGCTCGAAGAAGCTTCCGAAGTTGTTATCGACATGCTAAACAAACTTGATACTCAGCTCACAGCTAAAACTGGATAAATATAGCAAGAGCGCAAATGCACTCTGGGCATGGTTTTTACCATATGCTAAAAGTCACTTATGGAACTTTCACCTATNACACAAAGGCGGCTAAAACAATTTCGCGCTAATAAGCGTGGATTTTGGTCTCTATGGATTTTCATTGTGCTTTTCCTACTCACCCTTGGTGCAGAGCTTATTGCCAATGATAAACCCCTATTAGTAAATTTTAAGGGTAACTTTTATACCCCNGTTTTTGTTAGCTACCCCGAAACNGTCTTCGCAGGCGACNATGGCTTTGAAACGGAAACGGAATATCGTGACCCTTACGTAAAAGATATCATCGAAAAGGATGGCTGGATATTATGGCCACCCATTCGCTTTTCATATGACACGATCAATTATGACTTAAACTCACCAGCCCCGACCGCACCGGATCGCACCAACTGGCTCGGCACAGATGATCAAGGCCGTGACGTTGCCGCGCGCGTNATNTANGGNTTTCGTATNTCNGTNTTATTCGGATTAATCTTGACCTTTTTTAGCGCCATAATNGGTGTCAGTGCGGGCGCGATACAGGGTTATTTCGGCGGCAAAACAGACCTNATCATGCAGCGTTTTTTAGAGATGTGGTCTTCTATGCCTAGCCTTTACATTCTGATCATTTTCTCATCCATGTTTATGCCTACATTCTTTGTTTTACTTGGCATACTTCTTCTGTTTTCTTGGATGACTTGGGTTGATTTGGTTAGAGCTGAATTCCTAAGAGCGCGTAACTTTGATTATGTTCGCGCTGCACACGCTCTGGGCGTATCAAACCCCGTTATTATATTTAGGCATGTTCTTCCCAATGCTATGGTTGCCACACTCACCTATATGCCATTTGTTTTAACCGGCTCTATCACAGCACTAACCAGCCTAGATTTTTTAGGATTGGGCCTTCCACCTGGAAGTCCTTCACTCGGAGAGCTTTTAGCGCAGGGTAAAAATAACCTNCATGCTCCATGGCTTGGATTCACAGCTTTCGCAAGCCTAGCAATTATGCTAACACTCCTTACCTTTGTTGGCGAAGCTGTACGTGACGCTTTCGACCCACGAAAAACTAGTCTATAATAGACATAATAAAAGAACGCCAAGGTCATAGAGTATCAATGAGTAAAATTTTACATTTAAAAATGGGAGGGACAATAGATTCAAACCCCTACCCTCCTGAGTACCAGCCAGATGCTGAGCCAAATGGTAATAACGAGTCATATAAAGCACTCAAAGCTTTAATAGAAGCNCATGCNCCAAACATGCATCTGCATTTTANAGAGATCTGTGACCTTGATAGTAAAAACGTTGGTGAACTAGAAAAGCGTGCATTAGGGGATGCTATCGCGCAAGCAGAAAACCAAGGTGATTTTAAGCGTATTATCGTCACTACAGGCTCTGATCGTATGGCAGAGCTTGGCCGCGATCTAGAAAACCGTAATATCGGGCAAACCTTACCAGTTGTACTAACTGGTGCTATATGGCCCCTTCTCAACACCGATAGGACGGATGGTCACCAAAACCTTAGGCAAGCCCTCACACACCCATTTGGAAATGGTGTTCATATGACCGTTGGAAAATTCTTTGGCCGCGCTGCTACAGCNAAGAAAGATTTTGAAAAACGCGAATTTGTAGAAATGAGCACGGAAGAAGTTGCTGCTCATTCTTTAAAACTTGGCTAAAAGCTCTATAATACCTATAGAAAAACAAGTTCAGCACCGAGGAATTATCATGAGCATTCGCAACTCCATCCACGCTATTAAAGACGAGATCAGCACCTATCGCCGTTTACTTCATGAAAACCCGCAAACAGCTTATGAGGAAACATTCGCAGCAGAACTCATTGCCAGCAAACTGACAGAATGGGGGGTGGATTTTGAAAGGGGTATAGCCGTCACAGGCATTGTCGCCACTATTGAAGGACAAACCAATAAAAGCGGCCGCACTATTGGNCTTCGTGCGGATATGGACGCGCTTGATATCATTGAGGAAGGCAATAAGGCGCATATCTCTAAAACATCTGGAAAAATGCATGGATGCGGGCATGATGGACATACAGCCTGTCTACTTGGCGCTGCGAAATACCTAAGTGAAAACCGTAATTTCGACGGCAAAGTACATTTAATCTTTCAACCTGCTGAGGAAGGTTATGGCGGCGCGCACAAGATGATTGAAGAAGGCCTGTTTGAGCGCTTTCCGATGGATAGCGTTTATGGTCTTCATAACTGGCCTAAACTGCCTAAAGGTGAGATCGCCCTTCGTAGCGGGCCAATTATGGCGGCCGCCGATCGTTTTGATATCAGAATTACGGGTGCAGGTGGGCACGCCGCGATGCCGCACCGAACAAATGATCCGATCATTGTTGGCACACACCTCGTGCAAGCACTACAAACCCTAGTCAGCCGTAGCGTTGACCCATTAGATAGCGCCGTGATATCTATTACAAACTTTAACGCAGGCACAGGCGCTTTTAACGTCATCCCAGACACAGCAGAGCTGAACGGTACATTGCGTAGCTTTCTTCCAGAAACACGCGCAGCCCTCATTAAACGTATTGAGGAAATGACCCATAGCGTAGCAGCATTGTACGGCGCTAAAGCTGAATGTGTCTTTATGGAAGGCGGCTATAACCCTACTGTAAACACCCATGATGAAACAGCATTCTGCGCGGATATAGCCCGAGAACTCGTCGGACAAGATAATGTCGATACCGAGATTAACCCTTCTATGGGGGCTGAAGATTTCGGGGCTATGCTTCAGAAAGTTCCGGGGTGCTATATATGGATGGGACAAGGTGAGGCTGATGAAAATAGCCACCATAACCAGGGACTACACACGCCACTTTACGATTTTAATGATGAAATCATTCCACAAGCGGTTGAATATTGGGTTCGCGTAGTTGAAGGGCAATTACCTGTTCAATAATCTTCTCAACACGCCATAAAAAGAGCTCAAAATCAGAATATAAAAAAGCCGCCCTAATCAGGCGGCTCTTTCGAATTTTCTACCGGCTTAATAAAAAGCGCGGCNTGAAACACTGGTTAAATCTATCTCACNNNATAAGCGAATTCTAGAAACCGTCGCGTTCGCGGCGTTTACGATCCATCTTACGTGAACGACGGATAGATTCTGACTGTTCGCGAGCCTTCTTCTCAGATGGCTTTTCGTAGTAACGGCGAAGCTTCATTTCGCGGAATACACCTTCACGCTGCATCTTTTTCTTAAGAGCACGAAGAGCTTGTTCTACATTGTTATCGCGTACACTTACACTAACCACAGTGCATCACTCCATTCTAAATATCTGTGCATCTATTGCTTACGCATAGACACGGGTTAAATTATTACGTACGTTCGTACAATCACCTGATAGTGATTGCAAGGAAAAAACGAAAGCTAAGCTATAATTATATGATTTTTAGACATTTTTTTCAAATCTCAGCCTTTTTAGCCGCCATATCTGTTGCAAGTACTATAAATGCGCGCGCGCAAGAACGCCCCGCCCCAGAGATTTCTACAGGCTTTTCCAAAGAACAGCGCATAGCGAAGGGCGAAGATTTCATGGTCGTCAGCGCCAATCCGCACGCGACGCGCGCAGGCTATGAGATATTAAAACGCGGAGGAAGTGCAGCAGATGCAGCCATCGCAGTTCAAGCTGTTTTAGGTTTAACTGAACCACAAAGCTCTGGCTTTGGCGGGGGTGCATTTGTGCTTTATTACGATGCCAAAGCAAAAGAGCTAAAGAGCTATGACGCACGGGAAACAGCTCCAGGCCTAGCCAGCCCTTTCCTATTTTATAAGCAAGGTAAGCCCATAAATTTCAAAGAGGCAGTGCTCGGCGGAAAAGCTGTTGGCGTTCCCGGTGTGCCGCTTTTACTTTCGAACCTTCATGAAGCGCATGGGAAGCTCACATGGATGGAGCTATTTGAAAACGCTATTAAGCTGGCAGATCAAGGGTTTCACGTCTCCCCACGTCTGGCAAAGATGCTAGAATATTCAAAAGACGATTTATCGCTTGATAAAAACGCTTCTACTTATTTCAAACCCGCAGGCACTCCAGTTAAAGCCGGTGATTTACTCGTCAATCATGCTTACCGTGACATGCTCAAAGACTATGCATTTAGTGGTGCACGGCCATTTTATAGCGGCAAGTTTGCCAATGCTATTATAGATAAGGTTCAGAATATTGAGCGTAGTCCAGGACTGTTAACTGCGCAAGATTTTGAAAATTATAAGGTCATTACACGTGATCCCATATGCGGGCCGTACCGCCGGTATATTATTTGCTCAATGGCTGAACCCTCTTCTGGAGGCTTAACTATCCTGCAAATATTGGGATTAATAGAAAAATTTGATCTGAAAGCCTTAGGCGCTCAAAACCCCAAAAGCTGGAGCATCATAGCGCAAGCAAGTGCGCTGGCCTTTGCTGACCGCGCGCAATATATGGCCGACCCTGATTTTGTTAACACACCCAGCAAGGCACTCCTTAACCCCGATTACATTAATAGCCGGGCGATGCTCATCACCCCTGACAAACCGCTTAAAAACGTTGAGGCAGGCACACTCATTGATTGGGATGGTCCTTTATATGAACGCAGTGCAGATATATCAAAACCGAGCACAACTCATATCAGTATCATTGATAAAGAAGGCAATATCATCTCCATGACTTCCTCAATAGAATCTGCCTTCGGCTCTCATACTATGACACATGGATTCCTTTTAAATAATCAGCTCACTGATTTTTCATTTAATCCTTTTGATAAAGAACAAGGCTTGATTGCCAATATGGTAGAAGGTGGAAAACGCCCACGTAGCTCCATGGCGCCAACGATCGTTTTTAATCATAATGGCGAACCTATGCTTGTTATTGGTTCCGCAGGCGGGAGCCGAATTATCGGCTACGTATTACAGCGTATCATTGGGTTTGTTGATTGGAACAAAGGTGCAGAAGAACTCTTATCCGAAAAACATATTCTTTCACGTAACGCTGCGCACATAGATATGGAGACAGATCTACTTGCTCATGACCTAAAAGACCTAGGGTTTGAGAGTAATATAAGAGATTTGAATAGCGGATTAACCGCCATTGAAATTAGAGACGATATATATATTGGCGCCGCAGACCCACGCCGCGAGGGCATTGCCCTCGGGCAATAGCTTATTTCTGGCCTAGCTCTAAGCAATCCATCTTTTGCGTGAATTTACCTTCAAGTGCGTCACAGCCGCCATTCACGGGCTCATCACTTCTCACAATATAATGTCCGTTTTCCTGACTTACGCTAAAGGTCGTACTGAGTGCAAATTCAGCTGCACTTTTAATACTGCTCGCTTTATCAGCATTTTTATAAGCACCAATTTGAATACGCGCACTCGAAGAATCCTTTGCAGGGACATCATCATTCGCAAGGCTATCTTTAGCGAAGTTGATAATAGTCTGTTGCCCCTCTTTGAGGGCCTCCGGTGCTTCCCAGCCCAGTTTATCGTCGTACTGAACAGCGCTCCATGCAATACCTAGAGCTATAGCCGAACCAGCAATAGTTTTCACAATTGGAAAACCTTTCTTGCCTTCAAATTTATCAATGAGTTTCTGCTGCTCTCGCTCTGCCTTTGCTAAAATCTCGCCTGCATCAGCAAGGGCCTGTGATCTAATATCATCTATTTGCTGCTCAAGTTTTGCTACTGCGATTTTATTTCCCGCCGATTTAGCAGACGCTCTCAATCTAGTTTTAAGTTCTTTCCTATCAATAAGACCAGATTTTGCCTCTTCCAGCTCATCTACAGGCTGTACATCATCAATATGCGCTTCAAAATCTTGATCGTGTGGTTCATTACCAGGGTCGTGCATTTCATATACCTCTTTAAGTGCGGGCTGAATATTATGTAAAAATTGTTATTATTGCAAGTTTTTATTGTGTACGGCTTTGGCTGCAATGCACTTTGAAACGATGATGCACATCAACTGGGTGAAGACCAGGACCTGGTGGTAGCTCACCGCCTTCAATTTCAGCATGGACAAAATACGGTCCTTCTTGAGGGTTTAAACTTTCCATTCCCTTAAGATCAATCGTATCTTTAAAGCCTGTAAATGTTTCCGATATCTTTGACCAGTCTGTACCAGTACTTGGCACAGGTAGAGATTTAGTAAACTCATAAACCTGATTATCTAAAACAATGACCATCAAGTTTTTAGGCGCAACNTGNGAAATTGTTGCCAATGAAGTTAGGTTCATAGACAAAGCNCCATCGCCGCAAGCGGCTATCACTAAACGATCTTTATTTGCAACAGCAACGCCCAGCGCAACAGATGACGCTTGGCCCATAGGGCCAGAAAGATAGAGATTTTCGTCACGATCTTTAGCAGCTTTAAGCCATAAAGATTGAGAGCCTATATCAGCAACGATCAGTGCATTATGACGCTCAGCGAATTGAGTAATCTGTTCAAATGCTTCTTTTTGCTTCACGGTTTCATTCCCTCACTCAAAGTTACAAAAGCTGGCTCACCCGCCCCTATGCTCCTAGCATAAGCTTTTGGGATATCGGTTTGTAAATTTGCCCATGATGAAGCATGAACAAATAAATTCATACCTGATGTAATTGCTTCGAAACTTCTATATTTGTTGGGATCATAACCGTTGGAATCATTAATACCACCACGGTGAGCAATCAATACCACGAATGGTGTTTGGTATTTTTGACACAGAGTCGTATATGCACCTACCGAATTTAAGAACCCAGAGTTTTGCATGAGGACCAAGCACTTCTGACCGCTCATCGCTGAACCAGAGGCAATGCCAAAACACTCCTCTTCTCGCGCCGCAGGTATATATTGGAAACGCGTATCTTCGCTAATAGCTTTAATAAGTGGCACAAGCCAGCCATCGGGCACACCTGTAACTATATTGATATCATACTCGTCAAGTGCATTAAGAATTTCAGCAATCATTTTCTTTGCCTTTGTTTATAGAACTTCAACTTACCTTGATTCGATCATTACGCCTTGCCCGAGTTTAAATTTGATCGGAAAAATTGTGCGCATTTTGAATAGACACTCAGCTATAAAAAATAGCCTAATTGATAATAATCATATATTTAATACAAAATTCTGGACTTATTATTATCTAAATCACTATTATTCAAGCACATAAACATTAGTCAGATAAGAAAAGCNGGTTTATGNAGACTGAGTTACGACCAAAGCTTCTTGANGGATACGAACAGATTAGAGCTGATCAAATCAGTGCGCTTAAAGCCTCTATAAAAGCCTCTGAAAGAAGTGTTTTTGAAAAAGCTTTTATTATTGCAACGGCGCCAGCACGATATTTTGGTCTCGTGCAAGCAAAAGCTGGTTTAAACTTTCTNTTTAATGAGACCTGCNCAACATTAAAAGGCCAGCAAACTATATTAAGTGCCGCAACCTTNTTCCCACGTNTGGGCCTAGATATTGCTAGCAAAATCTTTAAAGAGGGACATAAAGATATTACTGCACTTGATAGCCGAGCTGATACTATTTCAAGAACAGTTGAGAGCATGTTAAAGGATCTAAAAACCAGTCCTGAACTTCAAGAAACCCTAAAATATACTTTTGCAAAAGAAGCAACTGGCGCTGCCGAGTTTCTACTAGAGCACCTTGACCCAAACATAGAAAAAGTTAAGCAATCAATTCCTCACGGTAACGGTGATCCAGTTTATATCATTCGCGGATACATGGTCTGGGAAGGGTATATGAACAATCTGGCACAAACACTCAAAGATCACGGATATAATGCTATTAAAGAAAATGTCAGTGACTTTGATACATTAGAGACCTTTAACTCCGGAATGTCTAAAGAAAAGCTTTATCAAATTCGTGAAGAAATAAAGGCCATACAGGATAAGACAGGTAAACGCGTTCACGTTATTGGTTATAGTTTAGGCGGTAAAATGGCTAAGCTTGTCGCCAACGAAATTCCTAATAGTATCGCTAGCGTAACCACGCTTGTGGGTGTCATGAATCCTAGCGAATCTATCTTCCGTGAAAAGTCACAGATGCTTAGCTGCCGCACAGAAAATATGCATGGCGTCACAAGCTTAAGTGACGATGATCATGCCTTGATGGCGGATATCCTTCAAAATTTTGCTAAACGTTATCCGCATATCCCTGTAACACGAATTGGATCAGACCTAGACGGGCTTGTCTCTTTCCAAACAGCAACAGGCAATGATAATCGCAAGAATACGAGAAACATCAAGATCAATACAGCTCATATGCTAGCGCCATTTTCACCGACATATCAAAATGCTGTCTTAGCCACATTATCCGGCACTGATTTCGAGATTGTAAATAACCGTGTCAAACTCACAGAANATGCGAGCATGCCAAAGTCAAAGCCCCGCTCTAAGCCTGCGCTTTTAAAAGCTGTTTAAGCACCTTTTCTCGTTTTAATATTGAGAGCTGCTTCAAGTAAGTTTTTCGTATATTCCTCTTGCGGGTTTTCAAATATATCATTTGCGCGCCCTGCTTCTACGACATGACCATCTTTCATCACAATGAGATCATGTGCCATAGCCTTTACCACACGTAAATCATGGCTAATGAACATATAACTAATTTTATATTTTTCTTGAAGTGACCTCAGAAGGTCTACGATCTGCGCTTGCACTGAAACATCAAGAGCCGAGGTTGGCTCATCCAGTACAATGAATTTAGGCTTTAAAACTAAAGCGCGGGCAATCGCAATACGCTGCCTTTGGCCGCCTGAAAATTCATGCGGATAGCGGTGACGCGTTTTCGGGTCCATATCCACTTCTTCGAGCGCTTTTACTATCAAATCTTCCCGGGCGTTTTTATCTAAATCCTTACGATGAATTTCCAGACCTTCTCCAATAATTTGTGAAACACCCATTCTCGGGGAAAGCGAACCAAAAGGGTCTTGAAAGACAATCTGCATATCATTTCGGTATTTAAGCAATGATCGTCTTTTGAGACCATCTAGCCGCGCGCCATCAAATGTTATTTCACCATTTGATGCGATCAAGCGAATAAGGCCCGCACCAAGAGTAGATTTACCTGATCCACTTTCACCAACGATACCGATAGTTTGACCTCTCTTTGCACTTACATCAATTCCATCAACGGCTTTGACCCACTGTGATACATTGCCAAAAAAGCCCTTTGATTTGGGGAAGTGTATCTTCATATTTACCCCCTTCATCAAAATAGGCGCATCATCATCCGCGTCTACGGCGTGGCCTTTTGGCTGCGCATTCAAGAGCATTTTTGTATATTCATGATTAGGTGATCTAAAGATTTCTTTACAGGGACCCCTCTCTACACACTCCCCTTTTTGCATGACGCAAACTTTATCAGCCATTTTTTCTACAATTGTAAGGTCGTGCGTAATAATCAAAAGCGCCATATTCATACGCTCTTTTAATTCTTGCAGCAGTTCTAAAACTTGTGCCTGAACTGTCACATCTAGCGCCGTTGTCGGCTCATCAGCGATTAAAAGCTCTGGCTCATTTGCTAGGGCCATCGCAATCATCACACGCTGGCGCTGACCGCCTGATAGTTGATGCGGATAAGCGTCAAGGCGAGAGGTTAAGTTATCAAGCCCAACAAGCTTTAAGAGCTCTATGACGCGATCACGTGCGGCAGTTTTTGAAATTTTTTGATGAAGAAATAGACTTTCTGAAATCTGCCGTTCAATCGTGTGAAGAGGGTTTAGAGCAGTTAACGGCTCTTGAAAGATCATACCAATCTTATTACCTCGCACAGTGCGCATAAAATTCTCATCTTTTCCAATAAGCTCTTCTCCCTCAAGTAGAATAGAACTCTGTTTGGCAAAATGGCCATTAGCAGGTGTAAGCTGCATAATCGCTGAGGCACTAACAGACTTACCGGANCCNCTTTCACCAACAAGCGCAAGCGTTTCACCTCTTTTCAATTCGAAGCTAATCTCTTTGACAGCTGCAAAATCTTCTTGGGGCGTTTTAAAAGATACGGAAAGATCTTTTACTTTAAGCAATGAATCATTCATATACTCATTTTTAGCGTATAATAAGTGATGCGTATAGACGCTTATTTATTGACATAAAAATATATCTTGTGTAGATATTCTCAGCCAGAGGAAAAAGAACATGCCCGATAAACAAGATAAAATACAGCTCGAGAAATTATGGTATGAACTCGTCTTTGCTGTCGATACTATTAGACTATGCAGCTTTCCTGACGACAATGCTCACAAAAAACAGACAAATGCAGGCCTTGCTGCGTACAACCTTTCTAAGATTTTTCCTAAAGCGAGTGTTGAATTCAAAAATAGGGATGAGGTGTCACTTTTACAATCAGATCCTAATAATTCACGCATGTCCGTTTATCAAAAAGACCTTAAATCCGCGTTGCATCTTGTTGCGACGGATCGAGCACGCAAAGTTCAGCAATATGCGCAAGAAAAGAAATTAGGGTATGATCACGGCCATGTCGATAATTACACAACCCTTCCCCCAATGGTCAAACTCCATTTAAAGCATGCTGCCGATCGTCAGAGACTAAGATCTATCTTTGGTCAAGAAACATTCTCAGAAGGGTTTATCAACTCTATGGCTTCTGAAAAAACCACTCAAAAATTTGAACTTCGATCAGTATAAAAGAATCTAATAACAATCCATTAGATCGTTTTTTAGATTCTATTTCTTAACACTTAAAACCTTGTAGATTTCATCTGTGATTTGTGAATTGACGGCCTGCATATCGGCAAGATCCAACTCATCGAGTTTACACCCTTTATCCTCAGCCATTTTCACGATTGCACCCGTTACATGATGCGCATCACGGAATGGGAGGTTTAGATTCATCACGAGCCAATCTGCCAAAGCAGTTGCCGTTGTGTATCCGTATTCAGCAGATTTCAGCATTGCATCTGTTTTAAATTCAGCACTTTGAATCATTCCCTTCATAGCCTGTATACAAAGCATAATTGCATCATAGCTATCGAAGATCGGCTCTTTATCTTCCTGAAGATCTTTATTGTAAGCTAACGGAAGCCCTTTTAGGACCGTCATCATTTGAACAAGGTTACCATTCAGACGCCCCGTTTTACCGCGAACAAGTTCGGCCGCGTCCGGGTTTTTCTTTTGCGGCATGATAGATGAGCCAGTGCTCCACTGATCAGCCAATTGAATGAAACCAAATTGCGGCGTAGCCCAGATAATAATTTCTTCAGCCAAGCGTGAGAGGTGAAGTCCTGTTTGAGCGCAGCAGAAAAGAAATTCATTGGCAAAGTCGCGCGCACTCACTGCATCAAGAGTATTATATGTCGGACGTTCAAAACCTAGTTTTTCTGCAGTGTATTCACGGTCAATTGGGTATGGCGTCCCCGCAAGTGCAGCAGAGCCTAATGGGCATAGATTCACGCGCGCGCGGCAGTCAATAAAACGCAGTTTATCGCGGTTCATCATATTGGCATAAGCATCAAGGTGCAGTGCCAGCGTTATAGGCTGAGCAGCCTGAAGGTGCGTAAAGCCCGGCATGATATCATTTGCATGCTTTTCAGATAGATCATCTAAAGTTTCTTGGAACTGTTCTAGTTGAGATACAAGCTCATCAATCGCTTCACGCATCCATAGGCGAATATCAGTTGCAACCTGGTCATTACGGCTTCTGGCTGTATGAAGTCGACCAGCAGCATCGCCAATAATTTCACGAAGACGCGCTTCAATATTCATATGAATATCTTCTAGCTCACGCTTGAATACAAATTCACCGCGTTCAATTTCACCGGCAACCTGGTTAAGACCGTCAATAATCGCCTTACCATCTTCTGCACTAATGATGTTTTGCTTCACCAGCATTTCAGCATGTGCAATTGATCCGCGAATATCTTGTCGCCACATACGCTTATCCACGTCAATCGAAGCGTTAATTTGTTCCATAATATCAGATGGCTTTTCATCGAAACGGCCACCCCACATTTGATTTGAATTTTTTACATTTTCCTGTGTCATGAGATGTTTTTTAAAACAGGCTCGCGCAAAAGGCTAGAAGTTTCTTATATGATGTTACAGCTTAGGGTTTAAAAATAAGCTCGATACGGTCAAGCACACGGTCTTTTTCATCAATCGCCAGGAATTCACTGCTACTCATTTCCCCGCGTTGCATGTAGCGAGTATGGATATCTATTTCAACCTCAGTGTCTAATGGGTACATTACAAACATTTGCGGCGAGCCAGGCTTCTGCATTTTTATTTGTTGGACGCGCCGATCAGGATGTGAAAAAATAGCGCGTACAGGCGTTTTAGGTGAGAGCGTTGCGTTTCGNGAATATGTNCGCCCATTAATGGTAATACCNAANCCNCCCATATATANTGTNTGCTTAGGTATAGGTGGCATCTCANCAGGAAAAACTACGTCACTCGATACGAATCTTTCAGTTTCGNCNTCGCGTGCNGCCTGCTCCATANTTTCTTCGCGCTGCTGCGCTATTTNACCTGCTGATTTATTTTCATCGTAGCGATTTAAATCTCTGNGATCTTCATGAAAGAAATAAAAATACGCACCGATCAATAATAATATNATCAGTAAAAAAGCATANCCTGCTTGATTTTCGTTTGTGGAGNGCCCNTCATTCATACGCAGCATTCTATCGCATTATAGTTTTTTCACAAAACAGGTTTTTAGAACGAGCCCTTTAATATCTTTTGTTCGGCAATCGATTAATTCAGGGTCTTGAGTAAGCGATATGTTTTTAATGGTTGTACCACGTTTGACTGTTTGTCCAGCGCCCTTAACATCAAGGTCTTTAATGACGGTAACGGTATCACCGTCTTGTAATAAAGTGCCGTTACAATCAACCACCTTAAGCTTTTCTGCGCTGCCGCCTTGTTCCCACGCACTTATGGCAACACCCCAGTCCTGCAGCGCGAGTTCCTTAGCATCTTGCTCGCTCATATTCCAGAAATCAAATAGCGCTGCACCATTTTTATCATGCCCATTGAGATACCAACCATCTGTATTGGCATCAAACTCAATGGATAATGAATACACACCTTCTTTTTGGTGGTCATCTGGCACAGCCGCTACAATTTTCTCCATAATTAAGCAGCCTTTGTCTTTGACGCTGGCGTTTCACCGCGCACTGTTGTGTTGTTACGAAGACGCACAGCATTAATTTTGATAAAGCCTTCTGCATCTTTTTGGTCATATCCGCCTTCAATGTCCATAGATGATTGATCTGGATCATATAGGGCGTTATCTGAACGGCGTGCAAGCGGATATGCACTCCCCTTAAAGAGCTGTACCTTTACCTCACCATTTACAGTTTCCTGCGCTTTATCCATCGTCGTCATAAGAAGTTCAAACTCTGGAGAGAACCAGAAACCATTATAAATCAGCTCAGCAACCTTTGGCGCTAAACCATCACGGATTTTCATGACTTCACGATCCATAGTAAGACCTTCAAGATCACGGTGTGCATTGTGAAGAATTGCACCGCCTGGCGTTTCATATACTCCGCGTGACTTGATACCCACAAAGCGGTTTTCAACCATATCCAAACGGCCAATACCGTGGCGTGTTCCAAGCTCGTTCAAACGCGTAAACACAGCGAGGTCGCCAGTCGTTGTACTCTCAGCATCCTCAACTTTCACAGGAATACCTTTATCAAATGTGATCGTTATGAGTTCTGGTTCATCTGGCCACTCAGAAATCGTAGATGTGCGTGAATACACATCTTCGTCACAAACAGCATTTGGATCTTCGAGCACGCCCGCTTCATGTGAAATGTGAAGTAGATTATCGTCTTCTGAATAAGGTTTTTTATGTGTTGCTGTTACAGGAATACCGTACTGAGCAGCATAGTTTAGCATATCTGTACGGCCTTTAAAGCGTGTTAGAAACTCATCCATTTTCCACGGCGCAAGCACTGTGATATCAGGCTTAAGCGCATAGTAAGACAGCTCAAAGCGAACCTGATCGTTCCCTTTTCCTGTCGCTCCATGCCCAACAAACTGTGCGCCTTCCTTTTCAGCAATTTCAATTTGACGCTTAGCAATAATTGGACGCGCTACGGATGTGCCAAGAAGATAGCGCCCCTCATACACAGCCTGAGATTTAAAGGCTGGATAGATATAATCGCGAACGAACTCTTCTTTTAGATCTTCAACGTAGACTTTAGAAGCGCCAACCGTTAGAGCCTTTTCACGTGCGGCTTCAAAATCTTCCTCTTGGCCAACATCAGCGATATAGGCAATCACCTCATATCCTTCTTCGATGAACCATTTTAGAATGATGGATGTGTCTAACCCACCAGAATATGCAAGAACGATTTTACCTTTTGACATCTCTTAGACTTCCTTTTCGTCAAATATTACTAACTATATCTATGCTGCTTTGGCCTCTTTAAACACCATCTTGAATGCATTGTCTAGGTCTGCAATCAAATCCTCTGGGTGCTCTAGGCCAATTGACAAGCGAACCAAACCATCTGTTACGCCAGCTTTTGCTCTTAATTCCTGGGCCACGCCCGAGTGTGTTGTACTTGCCGGATGACAGATCAGACTTTCGCTACCGCCCAGAGAAACTGCCGATTTAAAGATAGACAGTGCATTTATGAATTTAAAAACTTCGGATTTAGGTGCATTTACAACAAATGAAAATGTAGAACCAGCACCGCTACATTGACGTTTATAAACCTCTTTATACTGAGGATCATCAATAAAGTCTGGATGCGTAACACGCGCGCTGATGTATGGGTTTTCCGCAATCCACTGCGCAACTTTGCGCCCAGAATCTTCTGCGCGCTGCATACGAATTGTGAGTGTTTCCAATGACCGTGAAATCATCCAGCTTGTATGTGGATCTAAGTTTAGTCCAAGTGCACCGCGAACTGAACGAATAGGTTTTAGCACCTTACGTGCGCCGCAGACTGCACCGGCCACAAGGTCACTATGGCCGCCAATATATTTTGTAACTGAGTAAACTGCGATATCAATTCCTTGTGGCACTACCTGCTGGAATACTGGACCAAGCAAAGTATTATCACAAACTGTCACTGGACGTTGGCCGGTTTCCTCTTCAATAATATCAAGGGCTTCATTTAAAGCCACAAAATCAACCATCGTATTTGTTGGGTTTGAAGGCGTTTCAATAAAGACCATAGCCAAACGCCCTTTTTTAGCACCAGCACGGAAAGCTTCAAGCATAGCCTCTTTATCCAGACCATTATCGAAATCTTCTGTTTCGATATTAAATTCTGGCAAAAACTTACGGATTAATGTTTCTGTACCGCCATATAGAGGCGCACTTTGTACAATCACATCACCAGGGCGAAGATAAGCGAGTAAAGTCGAGCTAATTGCGCCCATACCGCTTGAGAACATAATCGCGCTTTCTGCACCTTCCATTAACGCAAGGCGGTCTTCGATAATTTCAACATTAGGATGATTGAAACGTGAATAGATCAAACCACCGACACCGTCATCCGGAGCTTCTTTACGTCCCGCCATTACATGGAAAAATTCTTCGCCTTCCTCTGGCGTTGCATAAGAAAATGTCGATGTTAAAAATACAGGCGGCTTAACCGACCCTTCTGAAAACTTAGGATCATAACCATAGGACATCATGAGTGTCTCTGGCTTTAAAGTGTGCTGACCAATTTTTGTTTTCTTATATGTATTATCGCTGCTCATTTTCTATCCTTTTTAATTATGTGCGATAGTTCTACACATTTCTGCGCAAAGATCAAAAAATAAAAATCCCTAAATTTGACATAGCACATGAATATTTGTAGAAATTTTCTCAACTCAAACATGCAGGCACTGGAAATGAGCAAATTTAAAAACATTTACGAAGCGAAAGAAGGTATCCCTTCACAGGATGGTCTTAGCGCCAACTTCAATGGTGAGAACTTTACACTCGAAAAACTACGTGAATTACGCGGCACTTTTACAAGCATGGCAACCTCGACTATTGGCGGTCTTTTGGGGCCCAATGCCGCACACGATAACGCAGGCGCAGCAGCCAAAGTGAGAGCTGTTATAAGCAAGTGTGAAAAAATACAGTCCGGAGCATCACAGCCCCAATCAGCAAAGGTTATTCAGCTGCGACGTTAACGCCGGCTTCTTCAAGACACCACGCTAAAATAGCCTTTTGTGCATGAAGGCGGTTTTCAGCCTCATCATAAATAACACATGCTGGCGTTTTCAGAACAGCTGGCGATACTTCTTCATTTTCATGAATAGGCATGCAATGCATAAAAATCGCTTCATCTTTTGCCGCCGCCATAATTTCGGGGGTCACAGAGAATGGACGGAATTTATCAATGCCCTTGCCCTCTTGTCCCATTGACACCCATGTATCCGTTACAATCACATCCGCATCTTTTGCCGCATCCATAGGCGCAGCAGCATCCGCATAGATATCCTCAGGCGCACTGATCACGAGCTCAAAATCAAAAAGAGGGGCAGCCTGTTCAAATGTTTTCGTGACATTATTATAATCACCAAACCACGCCACTTTTTTACCAGCTATATTACCTAGCTTTTCTTCTATGGTTAGAATATCAGCCATGATCTGACATGGGTGTGATAAATCCGTCATACCATTAATCACAGGCACTGAACAATGTGATGCAAATTCAGATAACACCTCATGATCACTCATACGGATCATAATGGCATCCACATAGCGCGAGAGTACATTGGCTGTATCTTCAAGACTTTCCGCACCGGACAGCTGAATATCATCCATATTCA
Source organism: Micavibrio sp. TMED27 (assembly GCA_002167715.1). Taxonomy (GTDB): domain Bacteria; phylum Pseudomonadota; class Alphaproteobacteria; order Micavibrionales; family Micavibrionaceae; genus TMED27. Next base: position 267,449 of record NHCG01000014.1, on the reverse strand, counting down.
AAATAACGGTATGGCCGCCTAACTGTTTCATGCCGACTTCAAAGCTAATACGCGTTCTGGTCGAACGCTTATCAAATATCATAGCTAATGTATGTCCTCGTAAAATTTGCGGAGGCTCAAACTTTTGCGCCTTTAGCTCATGCGCATGCTTTAAGATTGATTTTAAAATATCGACATTAATGTCGTCGAGATTTAAAAAATGTCTAGGCATTCATTTTATCCTTCTAATTCGGCAAATGACTTTTCAATAATTGCTAAGGCTTCATCAATCTGTTCTTCTTCGATAATAAGGGGCGGTGTAAGACGCAATGTTGCGGCCCCTGCCTGTGTGGCCATCATGCCATTTTCTTGAAGTTTTTTTAGTACTTCTTTAATCGGGAAAACACTATCTACACCGATCATTAACCCTTTACCACGGATATCGGTAATTTTGTTTGAAGCACGCTGTATCTTTTTCAAGCCGTCAACCAAACGCTCAGACATTTTATTGACATGTTCTAAGAAGCCCGGCTTCATCATCTCTTTAATGACCGTTGCCGCGACTGCGCAAGCAAGAGGGTTTCCACCATATGTTGTACCATGTGTTCCCGGGACAAAGGCTTCACCAAATTTTGCTTTGGCGGCCATCGCACCAACAGGAAAACCAGCGCCCATACCCTTTGCCCATGCGACAACATCCGGCTCTATTGGGTGCGCTTTTTCAGCATTTATATCTCCACCATCCAAACACTCATCACAACATTTAAACGCCTCATAGGCATGGAGAGTGCCAAGACGTCCAAACCCTGCTTGAACCTCATCAAATATTAAACAGATATTCAGGTCATCACAAAGTTTACGTAGCGCTTTCAAAAACTTAGGATCAGCGGGTGTAAGACCGCCTTCGCCTTGAACAGGCTCAACTATAATAGCCGCTGTTTTTTCATTGGCGAGTGCTTTAACGCTAGCGATATCATTAAAATCCGCAAAATCTACATTGGGAATATATGGCTCGAAAAATGGCTGCGATAAACGCTTGGACGTCACTGAGGCTGAACCGTAAGTTCTGCCGTGAAAACTCTGATTAAAAGCGATAATCTGCGTCGCGTCAGCGCCCTTTTCATCATGCGCCCATTTACGTGCAAGTTTTAACGCCGCTTCTACACTTTCTGTGCCTGAGTTTGAAAAATAAACCAGATCAAAACATGAGTGATCAACGAGCAATTCAGCGGCCTCAAGCTTTTCCTTGGTTGCATAGGACGCCTGAACTGCCATTAAGCGCGCGGCCTGTTCATTTATCGTTTTCAACATAGCTGGATGTGCATGCCCCAACGAGGCCACAGCAATACCCGCGGCAAAATCTATATATTTTTTACCATCCGTATCATATGCATAAACGCCTTCACCACGGTCCATAACAACCGGCTGAGCCGCATATGTTTTGATCAGCCTTTTAAAGCTCTCATCAATTATGTATTGCACATCACTCATCGTTTTTCTTTTCCTATTTCTTTTGCCCTTCAACCAGCCTTTGCGCCTCAACCTCATTCGCGTAAGCTTCACGGTCACTTTCATGGATCAGCATAGTTCCTGGCCCTACAGGCTCATAGATTTCTTTTTTCAACGCGTCTTTACGCAGACCATTAATTAGGTGAATGCGGCGAACACCTGCACTCAGCGCCGCTTTACAATTCTCTAACTTGACCTTCATACCGCCAGTTACTTCACCACTTGCGATATGAGCGTCTATTTCCTTATCAGTAATAAGACCAGCAACCTCACCGTGGATCTTCACGCCATCAACATCAGAAAGGAAAATGAGCTTGTGCGCCTTTAACCTTGTGGCGATACTCATCGCAATTTTATCTGCGTTAATGTTACAAACTGTGCCATTGTCACTGATTGCTATACAAGAACATGCAACAAAATCACTCACCTTAAAAAGACGATTTACAGGTCGTGCATGTGCACGCTCAATACTGCCTGTAAAATCATCGCCTTTTGCTTTTGGAACAAGATTAACATCTGCCCAATCATGGGGAACAGCGTTTAAAGATACGCCATTAATGTTATTACGCGCCATTGCTGATGCAACAGAAAGCGAGAGATCGCCGCCAATAACATGCTTCATAACATCCATGTTTTCAGCCTTGTTTATGCGTAGCCCATCCAGCTTTTCAACCTCAACTCCGCGCTGGGCTGACACCTCATCCATTGCACGGCCACCACCGTAAATGAGAAGAACCTTGATCCCCTGATGGTTTAGTTCACGTATATTTGCAAGCAAGTTATCCAAAGCTGCAACGTCTTCTACAACTTTGCCTCCCGCTTTGATAACAAAGAAATTATCGCGGAACTTACTTTCATAAAACGCGTTAATAAAAAACTCTGGTATATTTTTCTTCTTATTCATTTCCACCTCTATTTTTATGGGTATAAAGTTCCAAGTTCGATCAGGCCTTCACCTTCACCGAAACCAAACATGATATTCATATTCTGTACTGCACAGCCTGCTGCACCTTTGACCAAATTATCAATTGCACCTTGAGCAATGATGGTGCCATCTGAACCTTTTTGATAGCTCAAATCTACAAAGTTCGAGCCCACGATATTGGCTAAAGCAACGTTATCTTGAAGCCTAACAAACTCAGCATCTCCATAGGCTTGTTCCGCCAAATCAACTGGATCTATATCCGCAGTTAAACGGATAAAGGCATTTCCAAAAATACCTCTTACAAATGGCCCGGAAGACGGCACAAAATTAAGCTGTTCCTCATCAATATTAGCACTGCGCGTAATCTCAGGGATATGACGATGCTTATTGATGTTATAGCTTTTNAGGTTATGGCTTCGTATTGGATGATGCGTGCCTTCAACTGGGCTTTTACCTGCACCGCTCGAGCCCGTGACAGCAAAGATATCTGCACTTTCAATTAAGCCCTTAAACGGGTAAAGCAGCATCTGCCCTAAAAGTGCAAAACATCCAGGGTTTGCAACGGCTTTCGCCTTTGCGATAGCATCCGCGCCAACAATTTCAGGCAGGCCATAAATAACCTCATTCAAAAGCTCAGGATATTTGTGCTCTTGATAGTATTTCTCATAGGTCTGCGCGTCATCAAGACGGTAATCAGCTGAGAGATCAATTACTTTCACCTTACCGTAAAGATCCGCAACCACGTCTTGCGCAGTTTTGTGCGGTAAGCATAAGAATACAACATCGCTATTCTCACCAACCTCTTTATGATCTGTATTTGTAATTTGCAAATCCAGATGTGCAAGGTGCGGGTAGACATCGCCGATATCCACACCATCATGTTGACGTGAAGTTAAATACTCAACATCGACAAAAGGATGTGCAAGCAAAAGCCTTAACAGCTCAAGCCCTGTATACCCTGTAATACCAATGATAGACGCTTTGATAATCTGCTCGTTTTTAGGCAGCATCTTTATACTCCATAGCCCAGCGTGCCATAACAAGGTCTAACCACTGGTTATCTGGTTTAAACGCGTTATAGGTCAAAAGACCAAGCTGCTCTTTGATAATATCTTTACCAACTTGATTATCTGTGACAGGACCACTTAATACATCAAGCGGTAAACCAATCTCTTCACAGCCCTTGGCAAGACCAATCGCGCCAACAGGGTCACGCGCACATCCGATATGGAAGCGCACATTGGCCTGAATTTGCGGATCTTCTAGGATTGCGTTTACACCGTAACGCCCCATCAGACCATCACCAAACTCAACCATAATCGCATCAGGGTTGGATTTTGAGAGATGCTCAAGCGCGCCTTTTGCAACTGCCACCATTTGGTCTGCTGGCATATTAGCTGTTGAGGTTACACCGCAATCTACGAAACTCACACGGTCATAAATGCCGTAATCTTCCATTTTAAATAAATCACGCTGCGCACCTACACCTGTCAGTTTGGCGCCAGCAAGCTTCATGCCCATACGCGTGAGTGTTTTAATAATCTCAGTTGCGACAGTTGTTTTACCGCTATCCATTGATGTACCCGTTGTAATGATGAGGGGCACTTTATTCGTCATGTTTTCAAGCGGCTCGAATTTAGACTTCTGACCAATATTAAGTAGCTTTCCATCACGAATAATTCCACCAAGAACGCGGACACGAAGGGGTTCACCTACCTCTTGTACATTCGCCGAAGTACATACGCCGGCCACGCCACCAAAGTTCAGCAAGTGAATCACATCATCGGTTTTAAGCTTTTTAGGCAGATGCCCAACAAACCCTTGCAGCGCCATACGTTGTCCCAGTGCAACGGCTATAATATCGCCCTTTTTAAGCTTGGACATCCTACCTGATGGTAGCTCAAGTTCATTATAAACGCTCTTATCTTCTAAAACACGCACAGCCAAAACCGTACCCATTTCACATGAGAGTTCATCTGTTATTTGCTCCTCATTCTTAAGCTCTAAGTTCTTAGTAATTGAGGCAATTTTATCTATTTGTATATTCACTGTTTTTTGAACCATTTCTTCAAATCTCTTTCTTGGAACACAATGCAATTCTTCTTCGAAGCTTTCAAGGCGAAACGAAAAATAAGCGTACAAATTTTCTGGATTTGGGAAATTCTTTTGAAGAACTCAAGGCAAGAAGAAGTGCCCGCTTATCTATTCTTTACGATTAGAGAGGGCGTCGTCGGTTAGCAGNNGCTNGCTTTGNGTTCAAATTCTTCATGNNACGTAATAAACTGNATTTTCATACAACTGTCAAGCTATCAATATCTTCATGTGAANTAGAAAGGCTAATTCNTAANNANCTTTCCTACCAGCCACCAGATCAGAAGTGTTGCNATCATTGAATAATATCCATCCACTGCATAATGCCATGCCAAGCATATAGAACCCGATAGAATTAGCCCAGTATAGATCAAGAGACACGNCCCTAAATCTCGGCTTTTCAAATACCCGTATANCATTACGAACATAGTGACAGAGACATGCATACTCGGCATTGCAGAGATNCCATTCACATCAATGATCNTNTCATCACGCGCAGCCGTCAGAAGATATTCCGAGGTNTTAACACCAATAACACCCCATAATTTATCAACCTTTTCATTCAATAAAACATATGGATCATCAAGATCAGGATAGAAGTCATGCCAAAATACCGGCCCTACCGAAGAAAAATAAAGTGCAGAAAAACCACCCAGAAGCACCCAACATATCGACGAGGCCCACAAGAAACGATCTCTGTGCACACGGTTCCCATCAATAAAAATGACGTACCAATAGGCAATAATCATCACAAAGAACCAAAACATGTAAGACAGTTTCAGGATCATAAGCGTTGAAAACTCATTCAACGGCGTCAGGCTTAGCAAAATCTCATGAGGGAGCACGCCCCCATGCAGCCATATATCCATCTCATAAAAATACATATCCCATTGATATGGGTTTATATATTGCACTAGAGATTTACTCATAGATACACATGAAAAAATACCAAACATAGCGATTAATATCGGCAAGAGCGCCGCGTATCGCTCCTCTTGAACATACTGACAAACAGCTTGCCGCACAGTCTGTACGGCGTTTTGCTTTCTCCATAGCGCCCTTAAGGCAATATATACAAGTGCCATAGCGCACAGCGCTACATACTGCATCAGCACATAAGAATAATACTTAACAAAGTCAGTAAATATTAAGAACGGTGCTCCAAAGGACAGAGCCGCCGCATAATTCAAGGCAAACCAACAAAGGGAAAAAAGCACAAGGTATCTATAATGATAGAACTCAGCCTTTATACTCTGCACGTTATATCCTCTACTTTATCTCAGCTGTTTTATCTTGCAGCCATTTTTGATGAGGTTCATCCAGTAAAGGAGAAACGATGTCATAGACCTGTCGATGATAGCTATTTAGCCACTCTTTTTCCTCATGGCTCAGCATATCGGCTTCGATAGCATCCTTATCAATTGGTGCAAAGCTGATAGTTTCAAAGCCCATCATTTCACGGCCCGTTCCATCACATACACCCTTTTCTCCCACAACGAGAACTAAGTTTTCCGTACGAATGCCAAAAGCCCCTTCTTTATAATAGCCTGGCTCATTTGAAATAAGCATTCCCTGTTCAAAAGCTTCGCGCCCCCTAGGAGAAATGCTAGCGGCTTCCTCATGAACTGCTAAATAACAGCCAACACCATGCCCAGTACCATGTGCGAAATCAACATTATCAGCCCATAAAGGCGCTCTGGCTAATGCATCAATTTGCACACCCTTTGTCCCTACAGGAAATTTAGCATTTGCAACCGCGATATGCCCCTTTAGCACCTGTGTAAAGCGCCTTCTCATTTCATCATCAGGCGTTCCAATGGCTATAGTACGGGTTATATCTGTTGTCCCGGCAAAACCTTCACCCCAATATTGGGCGCCGCTATCGAGCAAGAACAGATTACCTTTTTCAATAGGTATATTACTTTGCTCAGTTGCGCGGTAATGAACAATTGCGCCATGCTCTGCGAACCCTGCAATTGAAGGGAAGCTATCACCTTGATAAGCACTATGCTGCGCGCGAAATTCTTGTAATTTCTTAGAGGCGCTAAGCTCTGTAACAGGTCTTCCGTTTTCCACCTCAGCCTCTAACCAATATAAAAACTTACACATGGCCGCCGCATCGACGATATGCGCCTGCTTTAAAGCCGCCGTCTCAGATGCAGTTTTGCGAGCTTTGGGGGCAATACATGGATCAATCGCATCTTTAATTTCGAAACCTTTCGCCTCTAGCGCATCCTTGAACCAAATCGGGCTTCTGGCAAAATCCATCATGACCGGCGCCGTCTCACCACTACGTTCAAGATCATCAAAAATTCTATCGATATGTTCGGGGGCAATACAACTCACCCCACCCGAGAAATGGTCTATCAAAGGCTGCGTCAAACGATCAGGAGAGACAACAAGCGTTATGGGCTTTGTGTTATCCGCGTAGACCACCGCGTAGGATAATAATGAGGGAATATAATCAATATCGCGGCCACGAACATTCAAAAGCCAGCTAATAGAATCTGGTAACGTCAGAATGCAGGCACCCGCCCCTTTTTCGGCGATTTTGTTAGCTATACGCTTTTTTTTCTGATGAAAGCTCTCGCCAGCAATAGACTCAGGGAAAATTTCAATATCACCCTCTGGCCTTACTGGCTGATTTTGCCACACCGCATCTATTGGATTACTATCCAATGCCTTAAAACTTAGACCGCTCATTTGCCATTTTTCAACCTGATATGGTGTGTGCAGCCAAGGATCATAACCAATAACGGCGTCCGCACTCGCATTGGCTCTTAACCACTCTTCAATGGGCTCACTGATCATATCGCCTGTTTCAAAGTGCTTCTGATCAACCTGCTGAGCAATCTGTATTAAATAACGTCCATCCGTTAACGCACAGGCCTTATCCATCAATATCGCAGCTACACCGCCAGAACCGGTAAAACCTGTAATCCATTTCAAACGCTCAGCATAAGGCGCAACGAACTCCCCCTGATATTCATCAGCTCTAGGGACAATAAACCCATCAATATTTTGCACTTTTAGTTCAGCTCTAAGCGCTGCTAGCTTGTCAGTCGTTTCCATCGTGCTATTATAGGCTTAAAGACTTAATAAATAAACGGTGTTTCATGCCCTATATTTTTCTCGCGCTAGGATTACTCATTGGGCTTTATGCTCTATTTCGCTTCTTTCTTAACGCCAATATAAAGCAAATTAAGGCGCTCTTTTTAACCTCAGCCTTTATTGTAATATGCCTCGCCTTATTCTTCATGGCGATTACAGGACGCTTGGCCGGCGCCCTTGCCCTCGTCGTTGCTCTGGCCCCTATCATCCACCTTATGATCAAAGAATGGCGAGAAAAGCCAACAGCCGATAATCACGCGCAAGCTAATGAAATCAGCACAAAAGAAGAAGCACTCAACGTCCTTGGCCTAAAAGATGGCGCGAGTGAAGACGATATTCAAAAAGCATATAAAACACTCATGCAAAAAGTACATCCTGATAAAGAAGGATCGGAATGGCTCGCCGCAAAGCTCAACCAAGCGCGTGATATTTTGCTTGAGAACGAGCGCAAATAGACTTGCATTCATAAATAAGACTCTTTAACAACAAAATCATGAGCACAGAAAATTATAAACGTCCAGTTCGTAAAGCCGTCTTCCCTGTAGCGGGTCTTGGCACACGATTTTTACCAGCAACCAAAGTCATGCCTAAGGAAATGCTACCGATCAATGATCAGCCGCTTATCCAGCATGTTGTTAACGAGGCGCGCGAAGCAGGCATTGAAGAGTTTATCTTTGTAACAGGTCGTCACAAAAATCTGCTAGAAGAACATTTCGATTATCAGCCCGAGCTTAAGCAAACTTTGCAAAGACGCGGCAAAGACAAAATGCTTGAAAAAGTTGAAGAGTCAGAAATGACTGAAGGCGAGCTCTTCCTCACCCGTCAAGCTCGTCCACTTGGACTGGGCCACGCAATTTGGTGCGCGCGCAAGCTCATTAGTAATGAGCCTTTTGCGATCTTGCTGCCTGACGTCCTCGTCAAAAGCCAAAAGAATGGCTGCCTCAAGCAGATGGTTGATATCTACAACGAGACGGGCGGCAATGTTATTGCCGTTGAAGATGTGCCACGCGAAGAAACCTATAAATATGGTATCGTCGATGTCGATGATGATGGCTCACAAAAAATGCCTGTTAAAGGGCTGGTTGAAAAACCGAATATTGAGGACGCCCCTTCAACTCTATCCGTGATTGGTCGTTACATCCTTCAGCCAGAGGTATTCGAACACCTCTCCGCATTTGAAACTGGTGCTGGAGGTGAAATTCAGCTTACAGATGCCATGGCAAAGCTGATCAAGCCACAGCCATTTTACGCTGCGCGTTTTGATGGAAAAAGCTATGATAGCGGTAGCCGTATTGGTTTTATAGAAGCCAACCTTGCTTTTACATCTACAGACCCAGAAATCGGCGAAGACGTGAAGCGTGTAATCTTAGAGATGGCTGAAAAAATCAAGAACGAGCCTAAGGATGTCGCCGCTGAATAAGCCCCATCATTTTGATCCAGTTATCCTGCGCGAATATGATATTCGCGGNCAGGTTGGCCTNAACCTCTCAAACCAAGATGCTTATGCGCTAGGCTTAAGCTTTGGCACTTTCACGCAGCATGAAACGCAACAAACAGCCCCTCTTGTTTGCGTTGGTTATGATGGCCGTCATTCTTCACCTGACTTTTCAGAGCACCTTATTAGAGGCCTACTTGAGAGTGGATGTAATGTTCAACTTATTGGTATTGGCCCAACCCCGATGCTTTATTATAGCGTAAAGCATTTAAACGCAGATGCGGGCATTATGATCACNGGCTCTCACAATCCATCAGATTATAATGGCTTTAAAATGACNCTACAGTGCGGCCCTATTTTCGGTGAGCGTATCCAAGAAATNGGACAAATTGCCGCCNCTGGAAACTATAANAGAGGNCNAGGAAAACTCAGTACACTTGACATCAAAGACGCCTATATCAGCCGTCTCATGCAAGATTTCACAGGCGGTAGAGGCCTTAAAATAGCTTGGGATGCAGGTAATGGTGCCGCTGGCGAAGTTCTGAGACTTCTTACCGATAAGCTGCCGGGTGAACATATTCTTCTGTACGATGAGATCGACGGAGATTTTCCAAATCATCACCCCGACCCAACCGTTGATAAAAACCTTATCGATCTGCAAAAAACAGTCCTTGAANACAACTGCGATCTGGGCATTGCNTTTGATGGAGATGGNGACCGCATTGGCGTNGTAGATGAACGTGGACGNGTTATTCGCTGNGATATTCTTTTGACCATCTATGCACGCGAAGTGCTNGCCAATCACCCGGGTGCACCCATCATTGGTGATGTTAAATGTTCGCAAGTTATGTTCGATGAGATTGCACATCTAGGCGGACAACCTGTTATGTGGAAAACAGGGCACTCACTTATAAAAGATAAAATCAATGAAACAGGCGCACCGCTCGCAGGTGAGCTTTCAGGGCACATCTTTTTTGCCGACAAATATTACGGCTTTGATGATGCACTTTACTGTGCCATAAGACTTTTAAATGACGTTTGTGACAGTCACGGTGCACTTTCAAGCCTCACCCAAGATTTGCCGCACTTATATGACACACCTGAAATCAGGATCGAAGTTAAACGCGAGGAAAAATTTGAGCTACTCCCTAAACTAATCAANAGTATCAAACCGAAGCTCAGTGACGATATGATTATCAATGATATTGATGGCATGCGTGTTAGCAATAGCAAGGGCTGGTGGCTTTTACGCCCGTCAAACACGCAAGACGTTTTGGTCTTTCGGGCTGAAGCAAAAAGCGAACAAGAGCTAAGAGACATTCAGGCCATGATTAGCGATGAAATTAGCGCGCTTGGATATCATATTGATTTTTCTTAATCTACCTCTTTTATAGTAGCTTAAAATAATCTAATATTTGCGAATGAGCGATAAAATAGACATTACCATTTTAGAATTACTTTCTTCAAAAGTGTGCCATGATTTGATCAGCCCTATTGGCGCGGTCTGTAACGGCATAGAGTTTATGAGCGAAATGGGCGCGGACGCTGGCGATGAAGCCCTTAGCCTTATTGCCTACAGCGCTCAACAGGCCTCCGCAAAACTACAAGCCTACCGTATGGCTTATGGTGCAGGCGGCTCTGATAACAGCATTAAACCAGAAGATGTTTATAAATCAATTGAAGCGATTGTAAGCCCTGACGGCAAAGTGAAACAAGTTTGGGATGCTTATGGGGAAATGGGTCACGGGGATGAAGAGCGCCCAGATGCTTTTTCAAAAATCCTTATCAGCGTTTTACTACTCGGGATTGATTTCCTTCCTAAAGGCGGCGAACTTGACGTTAAATCAGAAACTCATGGCGAGCTGAATGTTATTGCTAGCGGTGAAAATGCCGGTGCACGCGAGCAAGTTAAAGAAGCCCTTGCCCTTGCAATGAGCACAGATCAAATCACACCAAAGTTAATTCATGCTTACATCTTAGGCTTACTGAGTGATAAATACGGATTTAAGGTTGCATTCACCCAAGACACCGATCGCGTGACCATTACCATTAACTTACCTCAAAGCATTTAACATCACTGACTTTTCTTAACATAAAGAATACATCAGTAGTTCATATATTAAGTTTATGATCTAACGCATTCTTTTTCAGTTAAAAATAGTGTATACTGATTNCCTGACGTCTCTTTTTCTAGTGCGTCTTAATCTGCGTTTAATGAACTCATCGTATACTTAATACGACTAAGAGCAAACTGCACCATACCGCAAGGCAAATGCGTCATAGAATATGATTGAAAGGACAGGATTATGGATGAGCTTATTGTTGAATTTTTGACAGAAACCAATGAGAGCTTAGAAGAGTTGGATCTGGATCTAGTTAATCTGGAGCAAAACCCAAATGATGCTGACCTCCTAGGTAAAATCTTTAGGCTAGTCCATACGATTAAAGGTACATGCGGATTTCTTGGTCTTCCTCGTCTTGAGAAGGTGGCACACCATGGCGAAAATGTTCTTGGCCGCTTTCGTGATGGTGACCTCGAAGTTACACCAGAGTATGTGACCCTCATTTTTGAATGTATTGACCGCATTAAATTCATCGTTAACGAACTTGAAGAAACAGGTAGTGAGCCTGAAGGCGATGATAGCGAAATTATCGCAAANCTTGACGCGGCTTATGAAGGTAAAAGCGTTGACGAAGCTGAAATTCCTGCNCCATCTGACCAGAGCGCNNCCCCNGCTTCGGATGATGGTGATGTCCCGGAGCAAGCTGTACTCGCTGGTACNATGACACAAGAGGAACTCGACGCGCTTGAAGCGGCNTTTGCCTCAGCGCCAGGNCCAGATGGACAAGTTGGTATTCAGCAAGTTAACACCGATCCGGCTCCTGAAATAAAAACAGAAGTTAAAGCAGACAAACCCACATCAACAGAAGCAGATGCCCCCGCGACTAAATCTGTATCCGCTCAAAGCCTGCGCGTAAGTGTAGATGTACTTGAAAATCTAATGACAATGGTTTCGGAGCTTGTGCTTACAAGAAATCAGCTTATGCAGATTCAGCGACACACAAATACCGCCGATTCAGAAAGTGATTTTGGTGCGCCACTGCAACGCCTAAATCATGTTGTATCTGACTTGCAAGAAGGTGTCATGAAAACACGCATGCAGCCAATTGGTAATGCATGGGCCAAGTTACCGCGTATTATTCGTGANCTTGCAATTGAACTCGATAAAAAGATTGATTTGGAAATGAATGGTCAAGACACCGAGCTTGACCGCCAGGTTCTTGACCTTATTAAAGACCCCCTCACCCATATGGTTAGGAATTCAGGCGATCATGGTATCGAAACCCCTGACATTCGTAAAGCTGCCGGTAAACCTGAAACAGGTACAATCAAACTCAACGCCTATCATGAAGGCGGGCACATTAATATTGAGATCGCAGACGACGGTAAAGGCCTATCGATCGATAAGATCAAAGAAAAAGCCATTATGAATGGCCTTGCTACGCCGCAAGAGCTAGAGGACATGAGCACAAACCAAATTAATCAGTTCATTTTCAAAGCTGGTTTTTCAACTGCAGAAAAAGTGACATCAGTCTCTGGCCGCGGTGTTGGAATGGATGTTGTAAGAACCAACATCGAGAAAATTGGTGGTTCGATCGAACTTCACTCAGAAGAAGGTAAAGGTTCGAAATTTACGATTAAAATTCCACTGACTCTTGCTATCGTCTCCGCCCTTATCGTCGCAGCCGGTAATGAACGCTTTGCGATACCGCAATTGGCTGTTCGAGAACTTGTGATGACAACCAATGATAATGGCATAGAGAAGATTAAAGGCACACCTGTATTCCGCTTACGCGATCGCTTGCTTCCCCTTGTTTCCCTTCGCAGCATACTCGACCTTCCTGAAGCAACCCAGGACGAGATGGAAGAGCTCGATTCAACAAACGTCATATCCGAAGATATTACAACTGTTGAAGGAGATGAAAAGGCTGAAACAAAGGTAGAGAATAAAGACAACCTAAAAGAAGAGAAGCGTCATGAATATATCGTTGTGACGCAAGTCGGTGCCTATGATTTTGGTATTATAGTGGACCGCGTATATGACACAGAAGAAATTGTTGTAAAACCTGTATCTACTATTCTTCGTGATATTGAGCTATTTGCGGGTAATACAATTCTTGGGGATGGTAGTGTCATCATGATCCTTGATCCAAATGGCATTGCTAAAGCAACAGGCGATGCAACAACAGATATGAGTGAAGCGGTAGATACCACGGAGACCGTTAGAACAGCTGCGGGCGAGAAAACATCGCTCCTTCTCTTCTCTGCTGGAGATAGTGCACCTAAAGCAGTCCCTCTTTCACTCGTATCTCGACTTGAAAACATTGATATGTCTACCGTTGAGCAATCCGGAGAACAATCCGTTGTTCAATACCGCGATCAACTTATGCCTCTTTCACCGATGAACCACAAGGTTGTCGCAGAGGGCGAAAAACCAGTACTCGTATTCGCACATAAAGGTCATTCGATGGGGTTAATTGTCGATGAAATTATCGACATTACAGAAGCACATATGAAGCTTCAGCTTGATAGCTCAAACCCGAACCTTCTTGGAAGCGCCATTATTAATGGTAAAGCTACAGACATAGTAGATGTTGGGCATATGCTGCAAAGTGCAAATAAAGACTGGTTTAAAGACCATGGTGATGAGCCGTATCTTGATAGAGAAAACAGCCATAGCCAAGAGATCAAAAATGGTAACAGCAACAGCAAGAAGAGAATCTTACTCGTTGATGACAGCCCGTTTTTCCGCAATATGCTCACCCCACTATTAAACGTTGCGGGCTATGATGTCACAACACTCGAAAGCCCAAACGAAGCGCTGAGAATGTGTGAAAAGGGTGAATATTTCGATGTCATCATCAGTGATATCGAGATGCCAGATATGGACGGCTTTGAATTTGCGCAGCGTGTTCGTGACAACTCAAATTGGACAGAAACCCCAATGGTCGCACTATCTTCACATGCTACACCGCAAGACATCGACCGCGGAATGGCTGTTGGTTTCAGCAAGTATGTCGCAAAATTTGATCGTGACACACTACTAAGCACGCTGTCACAGACACTTTCTGAACAAAAACATAAAGATGCCTAATAAGGAGAGAGTATAGATGAGCAATCAAGCCTATAGCCAAGATCGCCTAGAACATGGCAATCAAGTTATTGATCAATCAAAAGACTTCCTAACGGTCGTCATTTCTGGACAACTCTTTGGCATACCTATTTTACAGGTGCAAGATGTACTGCGTAAACAAAATGTCACGCGCGTGCCTTTAGCCCCCCCAGAAGTTGCAGGATCACTAAACCTTAGGGGCCGAATCGTAACCGCAATTAATGTGCGTTCGAAACTCGGCATTCCCAAAGCCAAAAAGGGTGAAAGTTCCGATATGAGCGTCGTAGTTGAATTAGACACAGAGCTATACAGCCTTATTATTGACCGTGTTGGNGACGTCCTTACGCTTAAAGATGAAAATTTTGAGCCTACTCCTGTAACCCTCGACCCTGTATGGCGCGAGTTTGCATCGGGTATATACAGGTTAGACGATCAACTCTTGGTCATCCTTGATGTCCCAAAGTTTTTACATTCGGTACATGCTTAAAATAAATGGGTTTTTTCTAAAAATCCTTCAAGAATTATTAAGACATAAAGTGTATATATAGTATGCTTGAGTTAGTAATAAAAAAACCATCAGAGAGAGTATAATAATATGAAATCGTGTCTTGTTGTGGATGATAGCCGCGTTGTTAGAAAAGTCGCTCGTAGAATTGTAGAAGATCTGGGCTTTAGCTGTGATGAAGCTGAGAATGGTCAAGAAGCATATGACTTCTGTTCAGGTAACATGCCTGATGCAATTTTGCTAGATTGGAATATGCCAGTCATGAGCGGTATCGAGTTTCTTGAAAAATTAAGAGCCATGGATAATGGAAATTCTCCAAAGGTTGTATTTTGTACAACAGAAAATGATATGAGCCATATCCAAAGAGCACTTCAAGCGGGTGCCAATGAATACATTATGAAGCCTTTTGATAGTGAGATTATACAATCAAAATTCACTCAAATTGGCCTGTTATCGTTATCTGAATAGCACTACTGTATAGTATCAGCATAATAATTATCTAACACCCAAGGTCTATTTGAATGAGTATCTCCGTGCCATCCCCATCCCAAACATCATCAGATGACGGCGTCATCTCGGTAATGCTGGTTGATGATTCAAGTGTTGTAAGAGGAATGGTCGCGCGCCTAATTGAAACAGACAAAGCAATTCAAATTGTTAGCTCTGTATCTAATGGTCAGCAAGCTATTGACGCCGCTAACAGACGAAAACCCGATGTGGTTATCCTTGATGTCGAAATGCCCGTTATGGACGGATTGACGGCTTTACCTCAAATTTTAAAAGCGAGCCCGAAGTCAAAAGTTATCATGTTNTCTTCTTTGACGGAAAAAGGNGCTTCGGTTTCACTTAGAGCCTTTTCAGCAGGTGCCGTTGAATGCCTTGTGAAGCCAAATAGCAGTCAAGACGTCGGTGAAGGATCAGAGTTTCAAAGGTACCTCCTTAACCTGATCAAAGGTTTCTATCCTGATAAACAAGGATCAAAAAGCCATTCTAGTGCTTCGCCAGCACCATCAACATTCCTGAAGCCTGCGAAAACAATTTCATTACATCAAGACCCAATGGCCTATCGTGGTCCACCTTCATTAATTGCTATTGGTAGCTCGACTGGTGGCCCTCAAGCACTTTTTGAAGTGCTGAAAAATTGCCATAACTTGAATGCACCAATTGTCATTACACAGCATATGCCTGCAACCTTTACAAAAATTTTAGCCGAACACATCACGCAAAAGGCTGGGCTTCCAGCTGCGGAAGGTGAAAATGGTATGATCCTTGAAAATGGTAAGGCTTATGTGGCTCCTGGCGGGCTTCACATGATCTTTGAAAAAGATGGTACAAATGTCAAAATTGTTCTTGATGATGGACCACAAGAGAATTTTTGTAAGCCTGCTGTGGACCCTATGTTTAGAAGCGCCATTGACATTTTTGGCAACAGGGTTTTAGGTGTTATTCTTACCGGTATGGGACAGGATGGTCTTAACGGTGGCCAGGCACTTGTTAACGCAGGTGGTCGCCTTATTGCACAGGATGAAGAGAGTTCTGTTGTATGGGGAATGCCTGGTGCTGTTGCGAATGCCGGAATATGCTCTGAAATTCTTCCACTGCGTGACGTTGGCCCCTGGATTAAGAAAGCTGCACTTGGATAAGTTATGAATATTATTAATTTTGATCTATATAAAAATCTACTCAAAGAAAAATCAGGCCTTATTCTTAGTGAGGATAAGAGCTACTTGATTGAGTCACGCTTAACGCCCGTCGCTAAAAAGTGGAACTACGACACGCTTGATGCGATGACCTCGGCTCTTCAAGGCGTTCCTGACCCCAAGCTGATCGAAGATATCGTTGAAGCAATGACGACGAATGAGACATCATTCTTCCGTGATACACGTCCATTTGATATTTTTAGAGATACTGTGCTCAAATACATGAAGAATAACAGAGGTTCTAAACGCCTTCGCATATGGTGTGCTGCCGCGTCTAGTGGACAAGAACCTTATACACTTGCGATTATTCTCAAGGAGCTAGCCGCTGAATTTCCCGGCTGGAGCTTTGAAATCATTGGTACAGACATTTCAAAAGACATACTCGCTCAAGCCGAAAAAGGAAGCTATTCACAATTCGAAGTTCAGCGCGGCATGCCTATCACTCTTTTGATGAAATATTTCACACAAGTAGAAGATCGCTGGGAAATTAATAGCGAGATCAAATCAATGATCAAGTACCAACCCTTTAACCTCTTAGATTCCATGGCTAGCCTTGGCAAGTTTGACATCGTATTTTGCCGAAACGTGCTCATTTACTTTGATCAAGAAACTAAAGGCGATGTGCTTAACCGAATCAAGAACCAACTCGAGTCTGATGGCTTCCTGTTCCTTGGCGGTGCAGAAACAGTTATTGGTTTAACGGATGCGTTTAAGGTAGTCCCTGATAAACGTGGCCTTTATGCGCTTACAGCAGGACCGCATTTTGGTGAAGGCTCAACTTTAAGCTCGCAAGCCCTTGCATAATAATGACTAAGGTCTTATAACCGCGCTTATAAGAGCAATTACTAACATTAACTATAGAAAAGAAGTGTTTCTCCATGAGCGACAATACAATACGCGATCCACATGCGGTAAAAATTAAGCGTGCCCTAATCTCAGTATCCGATAAAACAGGTGTAGCAGAGTTTGCAAAGTCTCTTGCTGAATTTGGTATCGAAATTTTATCAACTGGCGGCACAGCTAAAATGTTGAAAGAAGCTGGCCTTGAAGTCAAAGACGTCTCTGATCACACAGGTTTCCCAGAAATTATGGATGGGCGCGTAAAAACACTTCACCCGACTATTCACGGCGGTATTCTTGCTAAGCGTGATAATCAGGCGCATGTGAAAGCCATGGAAGAAAATGGCATTAGTGATATTGATCTCCTCGTTGTNAATTTATATCCATTTGTTGAAACTGTACAAGGCGGCAACGATTTTGCNGCGTGCATTGAAAATATTGATATTGGTGGTCCGGCTATGATCCGCGCAGCAGCGAAGAACCATGATTTTGTGACAATCATTACAGATCCACAAGATTACGCCAAAGTTATTGAAAGCATGCAAAATAACGATGGCGCCGTTACACGCCGCATTCGCACGCAGCTGGCAGCAACCGCTTTCTCTCTTACAGCGACTTACGATTCAAATATTTCAAGCTGGCTTATAGAGCAAATGGAAGATGATTTTGGCGCACCACGTCGCTACAGCCTTTCTGGGAACCTAAAGCAAACACTTCGCTACGGTGAAAACCCACACCAAAAAGCGGCTCTTTATGTTTGTGATGACAGCCTTCGCCCTGGAGCAGCCCGTGCTAAGCAACTTCAAGGAAAAGAGCTCTCATATAATAACATCAACGATACGGATGCAGCATTTGAGCTAGTCGCAGAATTTGACGAGCCAACAGTTGCTATCATCAAACATGCCAACCCTTGCGGTGTTGCGAGTGCGAGTGATATCGTGAAAGCATATGATCAAGCTTTAGCTTGTGATCCAGTGAGTGCCTTTGGTGGTATCATCGCTGTGAACCGCCCTTTAAGCGCAGAACTATCAGCTGAAATCACCAAACGCTTTGTTGAGGTTATTATCGCCCCTAGCGTTGATGAAGACGCTCTTCCCGTTTTACAAAAGAAGAGTAAAATCCGCGTTCTTCAAACAGGTGCTATGCCTGAAAAAGGAGATGCAGGACAGATTATCTCACGCGTAGCTGGTGGCTTCCTTCTTCAGGATGCGGATATTGGTGATGTTGCTCAGCTTGATCTTAAAGTTGTTAGCGACCGCGAGCCGACAGAACAAGAGATGACCGATATGCTCTTTGCTTTCCGCGTTGCTAAGCACGTGAAATCAAACGCTATCGTCTATGCTAAAAATGGNGCAACAGTTGGCGTAGGTGCNGGNCAAATGAGCCGCATAGATAGTGCGCGTATTGCGGCATGGAAAGCGCAGGAAGCAGCNAAGGAACTCGGATTACCTGAACCTTTGACTAAAGGCAGCGTTGTTGCCTCTGATGCGTTCTTCCCATTCGCAGATGGATTAATCTCTGCTGCAGAAGCAGGTGTTAGCGCGGTTATTCAGCCAGGCGGTTCCATTCGTGACCAGGAAGTTATTGATGCCGCAAATGAGCGCGGCCTTGCGATGGTCTTTACAGGAATGCGCCATTTCCGCCACTAAGACTNAATCCACTATATTTCAATAATTCAAAAACGCTGCATCCCTTACTGTGCGGCGTTTTTTCTTAATAATTAATACAAAAATTAAGACTTTCTTAACCTCGTTTCTATATATTGGCACTCAGTATAAAAGGAAAAAAATAGGAGAACAAATAACCTAGTAAAAACAAGAATATAAAAACAGTCATTTTCAGCTTCTGTCTTTATGTTCGAAATAGCTTATATAAAATAAAAATTAACAATTTTTAAGCTATAATATTTCTGGTTATAGAGAGACTTAAGGGTAATACATGGCGGGCAATAACGTTCAAAATACAACACTCCAGACGATACCAAGTGCAGATGCTCTTGTGAAGCTTGGTGAATACAAGCCAGGTAAGGACGATACGCAGCTCAAATTTTTCCTAGAACGTCAAAAAGATGTTCAGCTAAAAGTTTCAACCGATAGCCAATTTGAGAATTTTATTGTCGTAAATTCTTACTTTGATAATAACGCACCATTCTATGCCATTATTGATACAGAAAATCCTGAAGTTGCGCTCGTTGATAGTATTTATAATGCGGATGATCAAGCAGATCCATTTCAAACCGCAGACCTCGGTCCTATCGCTAATGAAACCACCTTCACACAAAACATCACAAATCCAGCATTAGAAAACCCAAACGAGCTTCTTACTGCTTCGAAAGAGCAAATTATCGCAGAAGCTAACGATGATGGAAATCAAGAATATCTAGATCGCTGGAATGAGCTTAATGACGTTACAGATGGCCACAATTATGATGCAAGCATCTTTGCAGGTGAACTAAAAGAAGACGACCTCGTTCAAAACGAGTCATTCCAACATGCTGCACGCGTTTTATATGATGAGAAACATGGTGAAGGTGCTTGGGAAGCTCACATAGAAGAAAAATTCGAGACAGAATGGAAAGAAGATCTTAAAAATCAGGCTACTTCTCAAGAAGAACTCCTAGAGCTAAAGGGTAAGTTAGAAGCTGAAGAAGCTGCAAAACAAGGCCTAGATTTCATGGGCGCCTTTAACTACAACATGGGATCAGCGGCTGTAACCGCTTTCCAAATGAACGGGCGCAGTGAAGAAGCGCAACTCGCAACCATTTACATGATGAATGCCTATGAACATAAGGACATGTCATGGTCTGGTGCTGGGCGTGCTGTCACCAATATGGCGCAGGATGTGACATTCTGGGGTTCTTTGGTATTCGGTTTTGGTGTTGGTGCCATTGCGAAACAAGGCGCACAAAAAGGTGCACTTAAACTAGCAGCAGACAAACTTACAGATACTGTTGTTAATAATGCCGTTGGGCGCGCAGTACAAAATAGAGTTACGCAGATTACTAGCTCTAGACTTGCACAAGGAGCAGCAAACTCAAGCTTGGGTCAGTTAACTGGCCGAATTGCGACCAATCAATCTTTCAAAGTCGGTATGGCCACAGGTACATTTGCTGGCGTGGAAGCTCTAGCGGATGATTATTTCATACGCTATGGGACAGAGAAAAAGGCTTTAGAAACTGTAGACCTTTACTATGACACAAATCTCTCTGAGGGCTTACAATACGACTTCTCACGCGGCGCAAGCTCTTTTGCTCTAGGCTTCGGTATGGGCGGCGCACTTGGTACAGGCGGTCATCTCTTAGGTAAACAATTCCGCAAAGGTGTGGATGACGCCTTAGATGCACGACAAGCTACAAAGGAAGCAGACGCCAATCAAACGTCAAAAGCGGATAAAGAGACAGACACACCGACTACAGATAAAGAAGAGGCTAAGCAAACTCAGCCAAATGAAGAGGCCAAAGGAGACGCCCCCCCTAAGGCACAAAAGTTAAATCCAGATGAAATACATGAACAATATGTAGCTAATAAGAAGAATATCGAAGAGACTTTCACAGGTGTTCAAAAGTCTCAAACCGATGATATCAACCAAATGGTCGATAAATTTTCGGATCACATAAAAACTGAATACCTCAACAATCAAAATTATATTGATATGATTGTTAAGGGCACTATTAGTGAGATTGGTGAAACCCTAACCGAAGAACAAGAACAGCAAGTTAGAAACGCCGTTATAAAATCTCTTACCGATGCATCAGACGCACAGCTTATTAGGAAAGCCACTGTTGAGAGTGATGATGCAGCTGCGCACCTAAGTGAAGCCGACGCTACTCTTAAATCGATGGTCGAGCAGGTTGAGAGCATCAATCAAGAAGCAAGCAAACAGCTTAAAGATCTTCAAGACAGTAAAAACTTGGTAGGTAAAGCTCGAGACAAGATGTCAGGTAAAGCCGAAAAGCGTGCGGAGATTGAATCCAAAGCAAATAATGAGATTACTCAAGTTGCTTTAGATGGTTCAAAAACACACGCAGAGCATTTAGATGCCTTTTCGACCAGTGTTCAAGAACAAGCAAACCAATATATGCAAGATGCCGCTGAGAATGCGCAAAATATAGCGACGCGTATAGTCAATGAATATAAAGACCAGCGCATTCAAACGGAAGCAGAGATCAATGCACAACAGCAAGCCGATCTACAAGCGCAGCGAGCAGATATTCAAAACGCTCTACTTGATGTCAGCTTTTTAGAGGATAGCAGATCTATTGCAGATGATGTCTTGGGTGCGCCTATCAATATGTTTAGCAGCAATGGTGAAAGCGTTACATCTGGATTAAACGCACAGCTCACAGCAAATTTAAGAAAATTTAGTGACGATACGCTTGATGCTATAGAGGCCGATCCTAGCCTTTTAAATAACCGCCAAGCTTTTCGTGATGAAATTAATAGCTTTGTGAATATACAAACCTTAAGTAACGAACAAAAAGAGCAGCTTACCGATGTGCTTCGTGCGCGAGTGAGAGACCTGTCCTCACAGATTAGACGCGGACAGAATTACGAGCCTCAGACTCACGCCTACCAAGCACCACCAAGACATAATAATGCTCCGCAACAACCACAACAGCATAATACATCAGGCTATTCTGGGCAGCAAAACTCTACTCGACAAACAGCAAACCCATCGGCCAACACTACAACAAGAACAGGCACAACATCACAGCCTAATCTAGTTCCTGTAATGCTGGATACAGATGAAACAATCAATCAGTTTATTATCAATAATAACCTAGAAGATTGGTGGAGTGGCTTATCTGATATTCACCGCGCTAAATACACTGACGACGCGGCGGCAGGTAAAACGTTTGAAGCACCCGTAGATGCGAATTCGACGGCAGCAAAGCGTGCTGAAGATTTTACAACTAACGGCGGTGAAAAAACTCAGAACACCGCGCACACCTCTGCGGACAATGCTTTAGGGCCAGAAGTTCGTAGTAAAAGTACATTTAAATTCTATGAAAAAGACGATCACTCTCTTCCAGAGTTTGAAAATCCTATCATGCCAGATGATAACCCAGATTGGTTAAGCAGACGTATCGCAGGGTTTACACATTTTGATAGTGAAAAGTGGAACCAACCTGATGTGGCTCCTCTCATCCCAAATGATGCACATATCATGCTGAAAATCCGTCCACTACTGAGGCATGTTGATGCAGCGGTCAATGATAATGGCTTTACAGACAAAATCGTAGATATGCGTAGTAGTATTAATGAGGCGTTATCACATATCAAATACACCTCAGACAATAAGCCAATAGATTCAACAGTTAATAAAGCACAAGCTGAAGTAAGAAAGATTTTAACTGAGTTTAGAGAATATGCAGCTGAAGAGACGGAAGCTGGATCTGGTGTTCGCCGTATAGATGATTTCTTAACGCGTATGAATGAAGCCGCTGACCAAATCTCTCAGCAAAGAACATATAGTCGTTTTGGTAAGATGACCACTGGAGACGGTGATAATGGCGAATTAACCTCTGGTAATGCTGTTGGACAAAATGGCTTTACGCCCAACCAAAGAGAAAGTGCATTATTATATGTGACGGATGTAGCCGAGCGCGTAAGAAACCTCACCGATCCATCATACTTTGACAATTTAATGACTAATCAGAGTGATATTGAGACTATTTCCAGAAAACTCTTCCATATCACGGATGAATTACAGCAAACTCAGGCACGCTACAACGATACACGCCCGGGAAGAGATGAAGCCAGCCTACTTAAACGATACACAGGTACAGGCGTCAATTATTACGAACAAGAGCCATACACACTTCTGCCTAACCAGATGCCTACCAATTCTGGCTCCATTGGCACACACAGGACCGAACGTCAAATTATATACGGTAGCTATTCTCCGGATGATCGTATACTTCCACTGACCAAGGATATGGATGAGAATTCAGAATATGAATTTTTTAGAAATATTTTGAACTTCTACAAAAAAGCAGGACCACCTACAAAAGGTGCTACATCTTATAACTTCTCTACAGAAGATGCTAACGAGTTTGCAAACCTACTGAAGAGAGGCCTTAACATGAATAGGCCTGAACTGGTCTTTATGGTTATGCAGCATTTAACAAGGCAGTTTGGCCCTGGGCAACTTAGAAAGTGGCCAGAAGGCTCTTTGGCTAAATTAGAAAATGATGTTAGAGGTGATCCGTATCTCCATAACCTAGCCAAGCGTATATCAAATATTGCGACAATGGCTGGTCATGACAGCATGAAATATAGAATGCGCCATGTTTTAGCCAGCTATGCTGAAACTGTTGAACAGCGTATGATTGAGAGGCAGTTTGTTGGTGCGACTAGCCCAAAAGATGTAAATATTCTTAATCCTCTTTCTTACACAAATGCTGTATACAACACTTTCATAGATGGACGTTATGCGCAGCCTGGTATTAACAGAATTTGGAAAACCCTTACTAACGTTAATACATACTGGAAAGTACCGTTAAACTATATGGCAGGACGGGATATTGACGTCGATCCAGATACAGGTGTTGTTAAGCTCAAATGGAAACTCACTCTTCCTCAGGATGAGGATAACCCACAAAGCTGGTTCAAGCGTAATGCGCCAACCCAGATGGTCTGGAATGCTGTTACTCTTCCTGCTCATCCTGCATATTTCATGGGTAAAAGGATATTTAATGCCGACGTTATGAACATGGACCTACGCCCAGTTAGAAACTTTAGCATATACAGTATTGGCGGCGGTGCCGCACTATCAGGCCTTACTGAATTAAGTGGTGGGCAAGATAGTGAATACGCAGCTGTACGATACACGAATAGAACCCTACATGATATTGGAGCAGGCGTGTATAACGCAGGTATAGGCGCAATCGATTACACAATTGTTGGCGGTGCGCGCTTAGGCTTAGAGTCTCTCAATTACGTGCATGAGGCTGTCGGTTTAGACGGAACATTTGGAACAGGCATCAACTGGGCTGATTATGCGGATATGAGCAATCTCCCAACTGATTGGATGCCATATGTTGAAGGCGATTTAGACCTATACAAAGATACCTATTTATTTGGTTATGGTGATAGAGTTTCGGAATACGATGCTAACTTGGCTTTCGATCAAATATTCCCATCTGAGCCAACAACATCCGGTATTCGTGAAGCAACAATAGGGTATATGGTTGATAATCAT
The DNA here is from genome assembly GCA_002167715.1 of Micavibrio sp. TMED27. Classification (GTDB taxonomy): domain Bacteria; phylum Pseudomonadota; class Alphaproteobacteria; order Micavibrionales; family Micavibrionaceae; genus TMED27. The sequence continues at coordinate 242,977 of NHCG01000014.1, read as the reverse complement.
GAAAAAGATGTGACAAAGGCTTATGGCATTGTAACAGGTGATCCAGCGACTATTGCAGCAATAGAGCGTGCAAAACAAAATGGTGGCTCTACACAAGATACATCAACACCTACCGATACTTCGAGCCTAACTGACGAACAAAAGGCTGCTCTTGCTGAGCAAAAACGCAAGCAAGAAGAAGCGGCACGCCAAGCGCAAGAAGAGCAAAATCGAAGCAACGGAACATCAGCTTATAACAGGCTTGTTGTTGATACCTCACCCGTAGGTCAAGGCACATGGCAATCAGTTAAAAATATTGGCGGCCAAGCCGCAGATGGTATTGGCGGTTTATTTGACTGGAATAACTCAGGTCATAAACCTGGCTGGATGGGTGATCTAGGTAATATATTTGGTAATTTCGCAGACGGCGTCAGTGATATTGGTCAAAAAATGCTCGGTGATAAGTACGAGTTCGGTAAGATGGGAATGTTTGGCCTCATTTTTGGTGCGCTCTTCCTCTTCGCGAACAGAAGTATGGGCGGCGGCGCATTTAACTGGCGTACTATCGGTCTAGGTTTACTCGCTGTTTGGGGCGGTAAGAAAGCCTATCAGCATAGTGAAGGGATTGAAAAAATGGAAATCCCTACTCTGTTTGACGNCGATAAGGACAATGAAGGCGACGATNCANAGCCAGAAGTAAAGACACCAGACAAGCCCCTGCGCGTTGCTAGCACACCTGGCGGTGACGTCTGTAGTGCTGATAATGATATGGATGGTAAAAAAGAACTCTATGTTTGTGGTCAGGGCGGTTCTAAAATAGCTGATCTTAGAGTTATTGGCGGCACAAGCTTCTCTCAAGCTGAAGAAAAAAGTTTTTCAGAAAAAGGACAACTTGTTCGTTCAGTTCAGCTAGCAGCTCGTGGTATTAAGAGCGCTAGTGATATCGAAGCCCCTAATATTGAGGTTATTAGCGATCAAGACAATGTCGTTATTCTTCGTCCTGATCTTCCGGGTGCGTCGACAGAAGATAATATTTATCTGAAACTTAATGATGCTGGCTAGAACAGCACTATTGCCGAAAAGTACCGTGTGATGTTAAAATACGCAGATAATTTAACCGCACGGTCTATGCGCGCCTTTCCTAGACGTATGAGCTTCGTCCTATTATGAGCAAAAAATCTGATAAATCTACCGATCTTGGCGTTCCTATTATCTTCAAAAAAGATGAGGTGGAGATTTACTGCAACAAGCTGACGCGTGAATCTTATATTTTTCACGAAAAGGAGCTGGACTACAGCAANATGAGCTATGCTGAATATGATCATGACAGTTTTCATGTTCATATTTTCTTTAAAGATGGTGTCATGATGGATCTTGGGGTGACGATTAAATGGCTACTACGTCCCTATTTTAGTAAATCCGAAGAGATCCAAATTATTCGAACAAAAAACGGAAAAGCTTTTGATGGTCACTTTCTGCCGCTCAAGCATATAAACAACAACATTGGCGAATATTAAGATAAGGTCTCGTCAAGCGACAAAAATAACTATATAGTGTGAACTATGAATGATGAACTTCCGCCAATGCCTGGCACATTCAACAAAGAACCTGTAGGAAATCTCACTGATAATGTTATCGGTGCGACTAAGGACAGGCCTCTTGAGCTTGACTTTGCGGTGGATGAATTTGGTAAAGTCGTCATGTTTCATAATCTCGAATTTAAAGACCAAATTGGCTGGTTCGAGTGCGATTTAGACAAAAGTAAGTTACTTTTTGTTTTTGATGATGGGCGCAATGCCGATTCAGGAATTAAGATTTCTGAGAAAATGGCAAAATATATACAAAATGCCCATCAGATTTTAATGGTGCTTTTAGATAAAGACACCGGAGAAGCAAAAGAAGGCAAGTACTTCCCTATTATTTTACAGAAAATATAGAATTGTAAAATAATTAACAAAGGTCTTAACCTTTAATTAACTTTCTCCCGTTACTATTAAAATCAAGTTAGAGCGATAATAGCGAAAATATAAAAAAAGGGTTTTGATAAATGTCAGCGAATAAGTTTCTTTCGACTATTAATTTTAGCGGCGAAAACGCCACAGGAACAGCGGATCACCACACAGACGGTACAATTATTAACACGCGTGAATTTGGTGCCTCAGTAAGACCAGATGTAACTGCAACACCTCTTCAAGGTATCTCACCTGACGCATAAGAATTTAAAGTTTCCAATTTCAAAATAGAAACGCCAGCGGCTTTGCTTTATGCAAGCCGCTTTTGTTATATCTAAGATCAGAATCCGCTTGCTGTTTTTTTGAATTCTTATATTTTACGCCTATGAGTGAAATTAGAACAAAACCCCTAGAGCATATTCGCAACTTTGCGATTATCGCGCATATCGACCACGGTAAATCAACGCTAGCGGACAGGCTTATCCAAACTTGCGGCGGACTAGAAGAACGTGAGATGCAAGAGCAGGTTCTCGATAACACAGATATCGAACGTGAACGCGGCATTACAATCAAAGCGCAGACCGTGCGCCTAGACTATACAGCTAAAGACGGCATTACTTATCAGCTTAACTTAATGGACACACCGGGACACGTAGACTTTGCCTACGAGGTTTCACGCTCCCTTGCATCATGTGAAGGCTCTATTTTGGTTGTAGATGCCTCACAAGGGGTTGAAGCACAAACACTTGCCAATGTTTATATGGCACTGGATAACGATCATGAAATTGTAACCGTCGTCAATAAAATCGACTTGCCCGCAGCCGACCCAGACCGCGTGAAGCAAGAGATTGAGGATGTGATAGGCCTTGATACTTCTGAGGCTGTAGAGGCTTCCGCAAAGACAGGACAAGGCATTGAAGATATTCTAGAGACCGTCATCAAAACTTTACCTGCGCCTGCAAATTGTGACCCTGACCGTCCGACAAAGGCGCTTTTGGTCGATAGTTGGTATGATATTTATCTCGGCGTTGTTGTCTTGGTACGCGTTGTTGATGGCTATCTTAAGAAAGGTCAAAAGATTAAATTCATGAGTAATGGCGCTACGCGTGAGATTGACCGCGTTGGTATGTTCACGCCTAAGCACGTATTACTTGATGAGCTTGGCCCCGGTGAGATGGGCTTCATAACGGCTTCGATTAAGGATATTTCCGAGACCAATGTTGGTGACACGATCACGGATGACAAAAAACCGTGTGAGCAGGCACTACCAGGCTTTAAACCCTCTATCCCGATGGTTTTTTGTTCATTCTATCCTGCCGATGCTGGCGACTTTGAAAAGCTGCGAGATAGCTTGGGTAAGATTAAGCTTAACGATGCGTCGCTGCATTACGAGATGGAAAGCTCGCAGGCACTTGGCCTTGGTTTCCGCTGCGGCTTCCTAGGCTTACTTCATATGGAGATCATCCAAGAGCGCCTCGACCGTGAATTTGACCTCGACCTTATCCCGACTGCACCGAGTGTGGTTTACAAGATCAACATGACAAATGGTGAAACGATCGAGCTTTATAACCCTGTCGATATGCCAGAGGTTCAAAAAATTGAAACAATCGAAGAGCCATGGATCAAAGCCACCATCATGGTGCCTGATGAATATCTTGGCGGTATGTTGCAGCTCTGTCAGGAGCGCCGCGGCGTGCAGATAGACCTGACCTATGCGGGTGATCGCGCGATGCTGGTTTACCGTCTGCCGCTGAACGAGGTTGTCTTTGATTTTTATGACCGCCTCAAATCCTTATCACAAGGATATGCGAGCTTTGATTACGAGCTGGATGGCTACGGCGTGAATGACCTTGTAAAGCTGGATATTCGCGTGAATGAAGAGCCGGTCGATGCGCTGGCGATGATTGTACACCGTGATAATGCCGAGCATAGAGGCCGCGGCATGTGCGAGCGCCTCAAAGAGCTTATTCCGCGTCAGATGTTTAAGATTGCAATCCANGCGGCTATTGGCGGTAAAATTATTGCCCGTGAAAATGTTTCTGCCCTTCGTAAAGATGTGACAGCGAAATGTTATGGCGGCGATATTAGCCGTAAGAAAAAGCTACTGGAAAAACAGAAAAAGGGTAAAGCCAAAATGCGCCAATACGGGAATGTTGAAATTCCACAAAGCGCGTTTATTGCTGCACTTAAAATGGGTGATAATTAATGTTCAAACCTGGCACAGTCTTTATAGTGGGTGCCGGGGCCAGCGCAGAACTGGACATGCCTTTTGGAGATAACTTCAAGTCATCTCTGTCAGAAAAAGTAAACTTTCAATTTACAAACTATCATAGCGATGCGTTGAACAACGGAGATCACCTTATCTTACAAGCTTTTCGTCTAATCGGAGAAAAAAGAGCTTACCTCGATATAAATGATCTACTGGAACAAGCATGGGATATTAGCAATGCTCTCCCGCTAGTCTCATCTATAGATAGTTATGTAGAAATGCACAGCGGCAACAAAAATATAGAACGCATTAGTAAACTTGCAATTATCCGCACCATTCTCATGGCTGAAAAAAATAGCAAACTATATTTCACACCACATGAAAAAAGAGAATTTTCTCTTCGTCCTCTCACTCATACTTGGCTAGCCAAATTCACACAAATTTTAATCAGCGGCGTATCAAAAGCAGAAATAGAAACAGTTTTCGACAACATATCCATTATTTGCTTCAATTACGATAGATGCATAGAACAGTTTTTGGCACTCGCGTTGGAATACACTTATTCAATAGAAGAAGCTGACGCTCGTAAAATTGTAAAAAAATTAAAAATATACCACCCTTATGGGACAGTAGGAGATTTACCATGGCAAGATGGAAATGTTTACGACATCACCTTTGGTAAGGAAATTCATGCGCAGCAATTATTGCAGCAGTGCGATAAAATCAAAACTTACTCCGAACAAACTGAGGAAAAAAACGCTCTAAACTCCATTAAGCAAGAAGTTAAAGATGCTAAAACTTTGATTTTCTTGGGCATGGCCTACCATAAACAAAATCTCGATCTTCTTAAGCCCGAGGGCGAGACAAAAGTGAGAAGTATTTACGGAACATCCAAAGGTATTTCTGATAGTGACACAAATATTGTTAGTGGGGACTTAAGACAATTTTTGGATATTGTAGGAAAAGATATAAATGATATACGCTTAAAGTCCCTTACTTGCTCTGAATTTTTTGACGAATTCAGAAGAACCATAGCACAATAACCAACGCACGCATTTTCTCGCTTCCAAAATCCAACTCATGCTATAATGGGGAAGTGAAAGGGCGTTAAAAGATGCAGGTTTCGATCTTACCGATATTAAGCTATAAGCAAGCCTTCAATACGCAAATGGAGGATAAGCTCCTTCGCACCTCGCAGCTTCTCACCGCGCAGCTCGACATCTTGAAAGCACGTGATGCTGGCCTTCTGGCTGGTGAGGATATCACCAAACGCGCCACCTCCACGCAGCAGGACTTCATCAAACAAGCGATCGAAGACATTATCGATATCCGCGCGAACCTCGGCATTACCGAGGCCGCTGGTCAAAACAAGCCCCTAGAAGAGCTGTTTAAGATCGACACCAAAGTATAAGGCAAAGGTATTGCCTCCCCTTTATCAAAATGACATGATACGCCGATGAAACGTGGATTACTTATTTTCATTATTATTGCTGCGACTTGCATTGCTGGCGCGGTTATATTTGATGCGCTACAGGCTAAGCCTGAGCGCCGGATTCTAACCGAAGAAAACTACGTTCCACCAAAGGTTCAATCGCCTAAGAAAGATGANCGTGAATTGACCCCTATGCCGGGCAAGTGATAAAGGGCTGACGCGGGGGCAAAAATTCGTTATACTCCCTGCTCCAGACGCTATTCTTAGCCGCGTTTTCAAAGCTATAAAGTCATAATAAGTTGACATAAGCACACATATTTTCTATAAGAATAGTCTTCTTAAATAGTGGGGTTAATCATGGCGCAGCAACTCATTGAGCCAGAACAAAAAACACTCGATATTATATTATCGCAGTGGGAGAATTATTCTCACGATGGTGCGCTGCGTGCGCTCTGCCTGATGCGTGATTATATTTTCAAACGCAACCACAACCCTGCCCCCTACGAACAAATTTTAATTTCTATTGCCGATCCGGAAGAATTAGGTGCACCAACTAGCACAGAAGTTAAGCTTAAAAATTATGATATAATTCAAGAGCTTATTGCGCACAAAATAACAAATAGAATCAACATGCCTAAGCCGCACGAAGCCTTATCGCGTGCCATTCAAATTACGCTCGGCAGTGAGTTTGATAATGATAACTTGGTTTGGGTTTTCAATGAATGTGAAAACGATGTTTTGTCTGCAGCACTCGATACTGCTGAACAATGGATTGANATGAAGCTGCATTGTAAAGGGCTTNATAGTGCACTCAGGGACTTTATAGATGATTATGCTGCACGCCCAAATGCCACTGACATTTACAATGACCCGATATATATTCGTGCTAAAAAGCTACTGGAAAAAACACATAACTTACAACATAGATCTGTGCAGCAAATGCGTGCAATCTTTCGTGAAAATGTCACTCCGAAAAATAGCTATACACCAAATAATCGTGCGCGCCAGTTAGAAGACTATCTGAACAGTCTGGCTAAAAATGCCGCACACCAAGGGCTGATCAAATTCAATTCTCATGAGCGTGTATTTAGCGTGAAGAGCGATAATCAAATTCACCTAAATACAGGGGACGGCGTTTCTGTTCCTTTAAGTGCAGATCAAATTAATGAGATCATTAAGAATTACCGCGACTATAACAGCGCCCCATTCGAGCCGTTCTCAAAGCTCGCAGATGTTAAGAGCGCTGGCGCAGCATAAAGGAAACGGCTGTAAACGTTTTCACAACCAACAAAATACGATATGCTTACTACAAATGTAAGGAGCAGCTCATGGGTACAGACACATCCACATCAGATGAATTCGAAGAAAACTTAGAACCAGAGGGTCCTAAAAAGTTAGAGCCTGCCTATGACAAGCCTGACATACCAACATTGCCGCCTAATATCTTACTANTTTTTATTATTGCCGGCATCGTTCTTAACTGGCTTATGCCCTACCCGCTTGGATCGAGCTGGGGGTATTTGGGCCTCATTCTTGTTGCTGGCGCGATTGGCGGCGTTTATTCAAGCGCACAGCTTTTCAAGAAAGCCAATACTAATGTTCGTCCAGATCAACCAACAATGTGCATTGTTGAGGATGGGCTATACCGCTATTCACGAAACCCCATGTATTTGTGNTTCCTCATCGGNTATACGGGATTATCAATGCTTATGGATGCGCCAATTATGCTGCTTTTAACGCCTGGACTTTGGTACGTTTTAGATAAGAAAATCATTCAAAAAGAAGAAGAATATTTAGAAGAAAAGTTTGGCCACCAATATTTAAGTTTCAAAAAAACTGTGCCACGCTGGTTTTGGATGCCGTAATTCTGTATAATGTGTTAGGTAGCTTATATTTTAGGGGCTTAGTGAGCATGGGTATCAAACATTTTTTTGGTTTAGTTTTATGTGCATTTTTACTCGCACCGTTCTCGAGTTTTGCACAAACCTCTGAAACATTGCTTGTCGAAGCAAAAAAAATCAGCTCCGGAAAAAGCTATAAATTTGAAATAGATACTGATGAGCCTATTAGAATTGGCTGGCGCACTGTACAAGAGGACCGGTGTCATGGACGCTGCGTGCGCGCCCATCATATTGACCAGCATGGTAATAGAACCTATACAGACGGATCAAACGGCCTTGCAATTGATTACCACCCTCGAAACGGTAAAGTTTCGGTTATCTATCAAAACATTTCCAAAAAGACAATTGAGCTTGATATATTTGGCATCCAGCGTAAATGTAGCGCAGAAGCTTGCCAGCTCCTTAAAAAGAACAATCTCGCTTATCCTTTCGACCCTGAAACGACTAAGTTCACAAACAAACGCCTTGTCATAGAACGCATAGAACGAATTAACACAAGTAAAGATAAGTCATATAGTCATATTAAGGGTCAAACACGCGAAGGTAAGCCTTTCGAGGCATATGCTATCTGGTGGTTATTTACCCCTGAAAAAGATTCGCGCGAATCTATTACTGAGCCTGATGACGCATTAGATAAGAAAATCATAAAAAAGCTCAAAGAAAAGAATGAAGCATATGAAGAGCTTCTATCACCATGCCACGAGAAGCTCGCTGATTACAAAAAGCCTAAACGTATAAAAATACCAGGCCAATANAAACGTGAANTTCACCGTATATGGCTCAATGGCTCGTTCTCCCTTGAGCCTACCACAGGTATTTTCTTCAAACCTCAGTGTAATACAGGCCTTGCGCCTGAGCATAAAGATAGTAAAGATTTATAATATCCCTAACTATATTACCCCATTTAATGCACTAAATTTGCATTTACTCAGGTAAATATAGTATAAATCTACATTCCTCGGGGAACGAACAATAATAATGAGGAGTACACTATGAGTAATGACAATAAAATGTCACCTGATGTGCGTAATGCATACAGAGAACTAGCACGAGAAAATCGTGAAACATACATGTCTACAGACAAAAACTTAAGACGACAATTTGCTGTCAATGTTATTGGCGCGGTAAATGAGCATGCAGACCTTACAAATCCTGTTGATATTAAGGATAAGATGAGTGAAGGCTTTAAGATATTGGCATGCGAGAAAACACGCCTAGAGACCTCCCAGAATGCGCCTACTAGCAACAACCCTATCAAACGTCAAATGGGTAGATTTGCTGAATATATTGATTATCATAAAGGCACTAACCAGAATCTAGCACTCACATTATCTGGACAATCATAACTTAGCGCCTTATAACGCGCTCTATGGTTACTACGTTAAGAGAAGCCGCGCTCACTGTTCTCAATACAGCGAGTGCGAAAGAAAAATGTGTTTTAACACGCAGCTTCGCTGCGGCATGGCGAAAAGGTGATGTTACCGATCTTGGACGCATCAGCGACATGCCCGACAGACCGCAGCGTGAAGACAAGCCAGAACTTCTTCATGCAACTAAAATGCCTAAGCGCGGTAAGGCTGGAACACAAAAAAACAAGATAGCCCTTCTGCATGCGCTTGCGCATATCGAGCTTAACGCTGTTGATCTTGCTTGGGATATTCTAGCGCGCCCTTTTGATCTTGGCGGATATACACTCCCGAAGGCCTTTTATGATGATTGGGTCAATGTTGCGGATGATGAGGCTAAACACCACCTCATGCTTGAAGAGCGCCTCAATGATCTCGGCGCAAGCTATGGAGATTTGCCTGCTCATGATGGCCTATGGGAATCCTCAATTGCTACTAAAGATGACTTTCCTGCGCGCCTTGCTGTTGTACCCATGGTGCTCGAGGCCAGAGGCCTTGATGTCACACCAGGCATGATTGAAACCATGCTCTCACAAGGGGATCAAAAAACAGCAGATATGCTTCAGATTATTCATGATGATGAAATCACTCATGTGCGCGCTGGAACAGTTTGGTTTGAAGGCTGGTGTGCACATCATAATAAAGATGTTGAGAGCACATGGCAGGCGCTCGTGCGTAAATATTTTGGCGGACCACTCAAAAGACCCTTTAACCACCCAAGCCGTGAAGAAGCAGGCATGATTAGAGACTGGTACGAACCGCTTGCAGAAAGTTTAAAAGACGCTTAACCTCTTATTTATGAACACTGATTCTTCACAAGAGCAGCATATTGCTGATGAGTTTGACCACGCCACCCACGAAGAGGCGCAGGAAACAATAAAGCCAATGGAAAAAGCGCCATCCAAAGCTGCCGCTGAAATCAAACGCATAGATGATATGCATTTTGCAGATAATATTGAAAAACTCCTTCAATATGGTGAGGACATGCGCCTGAGCGCTATGAAACAGCAGCGTACACGCGGCTTCATAGCCACAACTGTGGGCTTAATTAGCGTTGTTATAGGGGCCAGCGGCTTTGGCTGGTATCTACTCGTAGAAGTTATGATTGCAAGAGCGCTTGGCTGCATTTTATTAGGCATTGTTGCCGCTATTGGTGTCTATATTTGGAGTACAGGCTCTATACGCAGTTACAAAAAAGACTATAAGAAAAAATTTCTACCGCGCCTTGCCAAAATTCTTGGCGGTTTTGACTATTTCGAGAAGCGCGGAATCAACCGTCAGCTCCTTGCAAAAACAGGCATTGTGCCTGCACATGAAGTTTACAACGCAGAAGACTGCTTTATTGGCGCCTATAAAGGCGTGAATGTTATGTTTTCTGAGGCACGACTTGGCTATAAGAATAAACATTTAGACGCAGTTTTTAACGGCCTTTTTGTTCTTCTTGAAACATCTTCTCCACTTTTTAAAGGCCACACAATCGTTACGGCTGATAAAAATATGGTTAAGCGCAATGTTGGAAAACGCTGGAAAGCCCTTCAAAATGTGAACATACGCGTAGAAAACCCTGCGTGGGATCGCTTTGTAACGGTATCAAATAAGCCGGAGCTTGCTCAGAAGTTTGTAAATGACAGATTGCTTAAAGAGCTGTCAGAGGCTTCGGATATTTTTGACGACTCTGCGCTTTCTGCAGTATTTTTTAGAGAGAAATATATTTTCCTTATGATCCCCTACGATGGAGATATGTTCGAAGCTTCTGATATACATGTTCCTATCACTACAAAACGACATGCCATGAGATGTAAGAAAGAAATAGAAAAAATTCTTGAAGTCATTGATGTGTTTGATCTGTATGATACGAAACAAGAAAATGAAGTATCGGCATAATATCCTCACTTTGTTTAAATTTTCATTCTAATTTCTTAACAATTATACTGTTATACTTAAGTAGAAATTTTATTTTGAGAGTCGGTCATTAAACATGGATGAAGAAAATATGAGTTCGGAAGCAGAAAAGAGCATTGACATTGATATGAATACCCCAGCAGACACACCCGAAGAACATACGGAACAAAACGCTGCAAACGATAGCGTTACAGACGATAATGCAGTAGAAGCGTCAGCAGAGACAAAAATAGAAGAGCGAGCTGAAGCTGAGCCAGAAAGCACAGACCAGACAAAAGAAATGTTTTCTACGATGAATCAAGTTGCAGGCCAGCTAGCGGAATTCGAAAAATTTATAGCGCGCCGTTTTGACGAAATTTCAATGGAAATTAATGCTACAGCACAGCAGATTGATATGAATGAAGACGAAATGCATAAGCGTTTTGGTGATATCATGACGGTTCTACATGCTGTTTCATATAATGGTGATGGCTCAACTGCTGCAAATGCTGGCGTAGAGCTTGGCGCTGTGGTTGAGGCGACTGAAAGTGCCGCGAACCGTATTTTAGACGCGGCTGAGAGAATATCCGATCGCATTAAAGCTAGTAAATCAGTTGATAATCCTGAGGTAAGAGATAGCGTTCTTCAGCATATCAGCGAAGATATAGAAGAGATTTTCNTGGCTTGNTCATTCCAAGACATTACTGGTCAGCGCATTCGCAACACACTCAGTAACTTAAGAGAGATTGAAGATCGTCTTGGCTCAGCACTCGATCAAATAGGTATTAGTGTCGATACATCTGCTCAGGCGCATACTGCGATTACTAATGATTTATCAAATCAAACTGATATCGATAGCCTATTTGATGAGCCAAGCGGTGGAGATTCTGGCGATAGCGGATCGCAAAATGATAGTAGCGCGCCCGCTGGCAGAGATGCATCACAAGATGACATCGATAATATGTTCTAGCCATATACATTTTCTATCGACTTCCAAGCCCCGCTTTTGCGGGGTTTTTTATTATCTAAGCCCAAAAAATCAAGAAACATAAAATTTTATACTTATTTTATACTTATTTTATACTTATTAAATTTAAATAACAGGACAACTATTACTTCAAATTTTAAGTATAATTAAAAATATATTCATAGACCCCNCGTAATATCAAATAAAAATAACGAGGGGCACATGAACAAGAATTCAAGAACAAAAGCTGAGCAGAACATTCAAAATGTTGAGAACTCNATCAGAGCTCTAAGCTCAAANCTTTTTCAACTTGCCCCNAACCCGGAAACAGGTGTAAAAGGCGCAGCTTTTATATCACTATGCTCTAGCTTTAATCCTCCAGCGGAATATGAAAGTACTATCGGTATGGCGTTTGCTGAAGCCATGCTAGGAGATACAGCTATCTTTTCTGCAATCAATGATAATTTCAGCACCTCGGTTACTTCTAGCTGCACTATAGGCGTTGATCACATAGTTGATGCCTTTTCACAATATGTGGAAGAGCGTAGCAATACTGATACACATAATAATTACGGCCGTGGGCGCGGTTCAATCGCACTTTACGAAGAAATGGGTAAAAAAATCAGCCCTGAATTTGCAGAAGCACAACAAGCTTTTGATGCCGATATGGAAGAACGCCTTGAGATTGAAGGCGCTATTGCGCAGATGCTTCGTCAAAGAGATGGGTACGTTGCTGAGCTCCCTAAACTGGCTGCCTAAATTTTCAGTATATAGGACAAAATATAAGTATTATGATATGGTATTAGTTGTTAACGACTGTGCAGATATACCATAGATTATCATGAAACGCTTTACGACCAAACTCATTCGCGAAAAGTTTCTGATCAGCAATGCTGATAAAAAGCTCAGTCACGATCAACAAAACGCCCTTAGCGCACCGGGTAATCGTATGCGCATCCAGCTTCTTGATGCCAACGAGCAGCCAATGGAAACTTTCATTGTCCGTGGCCAGAATATGCACATAACGGCGCGAATGGCGGCACGCATTCTTCATACGTTCGAAAAATCTGGCCCCCTACTCGCCAGAAGCAAAGCCTTCGACTGGGCTGATACATGGCATTCCATCACACATGAATACGAAGGCCCACATAACCCCAATAAATGGATTGTCGTATACGCCAATGGAAAAGTCGTTTTTTCAGAAGGAAGCCGTCATCCATTCCTAGATGTCATTGAAAAATGTGATATTGAAAATCAGCTTAATTATGATTTTGCCGTTCCTATGGCCGAGGAAATGCTCAATAATGCCGGTCAGAATATAAATATTAACTACGATGCTAACGTGGCGCTCAACATTACTGTAAATGAAGATGAAGCGCGTTGCGGCATTATTGTTCGCGGTACCCGATCAACGACTTTTAGCTTTATGGTCAAACCTAGAGAAGGCGGCGAAAAATTAAATATAGCCCAAATTGTCACTGCTGCGGCCTCCTTTTTAGAGGGAATACAGCTGGCCTTTACAATCGGCTTTGACACGCATAAACGTGCTATTGGCATTATTGAGAAAATGTCACCTGAAGAAAAAAAGCTAAAAAGTGCTGTTAATCGCCTGCGCCATATAAACACCCAGATTTCTAGCTTTGAGGAAATTTATTCGGTTCATTACCGACCAGAAAAACCCGCATTTCATGAGCATATTAGACAAGCAGAGATTCTCGCACGAGAGACGATAGAAGACCCAAATGCAGAAAATGAAATTTACATAGAATAAATTTCACAGATTATCGTCATGCCAACCCAATTTTTCCCAAAAAATTTGTTAAATATCACAACAAAATCAATCATCTATGTATAACCATGAAATTTACCCAATTTCGGCATATTTTGGCCACATTTGAATCTGATAATAGAATCATAGACAAAGAATCAGATAAGAATTTTATCGACCTCTACCGTCTTAAAAATTAGCTCACTACCGTATTATAACCGCTGCGCTTTACCACCGCAGCGGTTTTTTACATTGCATTCTCTAAAAAAAACATGCTACATTATTTTCATAATAACAAGGCGTAAAGATGAGCATATTTAATAAAAAAGGCACGAGCGGCACGTTTAAAAACTCAACCCGATATGATGAGCAATATTTTCAATCCCAAATAGATGAAGCGACTGCCGCGATTTATGATCGCATATTCGAAATCAAAGGTGTAGAAGATCCTGACATAGCTGAGAACCTAGATGCACTTGATACGGCTGGTGATATCGCTCACTTTTTAGCAGGTCACGGATTTACCGCCAATGCAAATGAAGATGCAGACACAAGTAGAGCGCGCATAGATGCCTATCACAACTCAGTTCAACTCTATTTAAGTACTGAGCCCAAAAATCTTATAGAACAATTTGATAGTCTATTAGCTAAACGCATCCAGTCGAACAACATTTGCATGCAAAAGGCTATCGATCATGTGAATTCTCATGTGTCATACGACCCCGATGATCCAGATCATAACAAGCCCAATCAATGGTAAATATACGCTTGCCCCGCGAGTCTGCGAACTGTAAATTGTCGTAATGACTATGGACGATAAAAATAAAAGCACGCAAATTGTTAGAGCGGGTGTTGGCACTGATCCAGCGCATAAATCCGTAATGCCGCCACTATATCTGTCATCAACTTATGAGATTGAGGGATTAGAACAGCGCGGCGTATATGAATATTCGCGTACTAAAAATCCCACGCGTGATGAGCTTGCTGATGCGTTAAGTGACTTAGAGGGCGGCATTGGCTGCGCGGTCACCTCATCAGGCATGGCTGCTCTTACACTTATATTGCACCAATTGGGCCCTGAGGATTTAATCTTTGCTCCTTATGACTGTTATGGGCGTTCTTACTGGCTTTTACGTGCCCTTGCTGAAAAGAAACATTTCAAACTAAAATTCATTGATTGTTACAATGATGCCGCTCTTGATACTGCTTTTTCAGAGCACACACCCAACATGGTTCTGATCGAAAGTCCATCGAACCCTGTTATGCGTATTGCAGACATTAAAAGCATTGCCGCCCGTGCAAATCAATGCGGTGCAAAAGTTGTATGCGATAACACCTTTCTTTCCCCTATTCTACAAAGACCATTTGATCTTGGCGCGGATATCATTTTTCACTCAACGACAAAATTCATCAATGGACATAGTGATGTGGTTGGTGGCGCCGTAATCGTTAAGGATAATCAAGAGCTTTTAAGCGACCTTCACCTCTGGAACAATTCTCTTGGTACAATTGGTGCCCCTTTTGATTCATATATGACACTTAGGGGACTTCGAACGCTTGAGCTACGCGTTCAGCGCGCCCAAGAAAACACCATAAAAATTGCTAACTTTCTTGAAGGGCACCCAAAAGTTAAAAAAGTGTATTATCCCGGCCTAAGCTCACACGAAGCTCATGAGCTTGCGAGTAAACAGCAAAACGGTCCAGGGGCTATGCTTAGCTTCGAGCTCAAAGGCAGCTTATCTAAATTTCTTAGCACTCTTAAGCTCTTCTCACTCGCACAAAGCCTTGGCGGCACAGAGAGCCTCATCAATCACCCCGCAAGCATGACACATGTCTCAATGGGAGCTGATGCAAGGGCTGAAGCTGGCGTTAGCGATAATCTACTTCGTTTATCAATCGGTATCGAACATATAGATGACCTACTTACAGATTTAGATGACGCATTAAAGGCCGCGTGTTAGAATAAGTCATGAAGCTTAAATATCCTATACTCGCTGGACTATCTATACTCACCTTAACGTTAGGGGCATTTAATCATGCCCACGCGCACGATAAGCCAGGAGATGGAAAGCATCATGGCAAGCCACTTATGAGCGAACCCCTTAGACCCGTTCTGCAAAAATCTGAACCAGAATATACTAATGGCAATAAATCATTTAAAACCTTTCCAGACTTTTCATTAGAGGGCTTTACCAGTGATGATTTAAAAGGTGAGCTTATGCTCGTGCATTTCTTTGCAACCTGGTGCCGACATTATGATAGTGATTACAAAATCTTAGAAGAGCTTTCCCACAGCTATAATATCCCCATATACGGCATAAATATTTTGTACAAGGAAGATGATCGTACGGCGCAATATATTGCTGATAATAATATTGAATATAAAGCATGGGGCAAAGACGAATTTAATATGTTTTCGCATCACTATATGCTGACCAAAACCTTTAATACCGTTTTAGTAGATAAAGACCGAAATGTTTTATGGGAGTCTAAAGGCGGCATTACAGAAGATCATGTTAAGAATGAGATTACGCCCATTATCAATCGGTACATGAAATCAACAAGCGAAGAGAAAAAAGCTGCGCGCTAATTTCCTGTCATCGCATCAATGGCTGATTGCGGCGGACTGAAATCTGGGCACTTCGCCTGAACTCTTTTATATTCTTCTAAGCTGTCAACTTTTTGCTGTAAACGAGCACGTGTAATTTCCAACTCTTTAAATTCCAAATCTAGAATTTGCTTAATCGTTTTTTCCATGCGCTGCTTTGTTGAATCAATATTGTGCGTGCGGATATGTGATACGACAAAACCACGCTGTTTTAAGCCTTCATAAAGCCTCTTAGCAATAATACGCGAATAACGATTAACTATCTGACGATCTACGCGCACATGCTTTAACTCATGCTCCCTTACGGCTTTAAACATGCACTTATCTTCACGTACTTCTTTCGCGATAACAATGAGGGGTTCTAAGTGAAAATCCACATTAATCTTTTCATACCAAAGGCAATTACCATCATTTCTAGGCATCCCTTTACCATTTAGTGTTGCATTCAGCTTATATGAGATCTGCCCCTGCATATAGCCATTTGTGAAGGTCACATTTTCAAAACCGTAGGGGTTTACCGTTCCACTTGCCTGATGTTGAATATCAGCATAGGTTTTTGAAAAATCATATTTCACTGGCTTAGATTTTGGATTAACCGCAATTTTTGTCTTAGGCGCGCCGCAAAAATCCCTTGTTCTATCATTATCTTTCACCTGTACTACTCCTGATCTTAATGCGGGCTCTTTCGCATTCAAATCTTGCGTCTTTACAGGCATTAATCCTGATAAAGCTATTAAAGCTGCACTGGTTATTTCTGTAATCATAAATTTCATGCCCCTAGAAATTGATTTGCTGAACTATGTCCTTTTGCAATCATAACATAAGCAGTGTATATCAAAGAGGTTTAATGGACTTTTAAAAAGGGTATTTTTTATGATTTTTCTACTCAATTTGATCAACATGGCTATCAGCATCTATATCTTTATCATTGTTTTGCAAGTCATCATTAACTGGCTGATTATTTTTGATGTAATCAACGTAAAAAATCAGCAAGCACAAAATCTTATAAACCTCTTGAAACGCGCAACGGATCCAGTTTATAAACCCATCAAAAAATACGTCCCCCCTATTGGTGGCATTGATGTAACGCCGTTAGTTGTGATCATAGGATTAAATCTTATTAGCAGTTTACTCTGGGGACTATTTGTTTAATCAGCATAGGAAGCAACAAAATGAGTGACGCGATTATCATTGACGGTAAAAAAGCAGCAGCAGACAAACGCACAGAACTAAAGAACATCGTTGATGGCTTGGATAAGAAACCTGGCCTAGCTGTTATTCTAGTTGGCGAAGACCCTGCAAGTCATGTGTATGTTCGAAACAAAATACGAGCGTGCGAGAAAGTCGGCATTCAGAGCTTTGAAGCACGCCTACCAGAAAAAGCGACACAGGCCGAAGTTGCAGCAGAGATTCAAGCCTTTAATGACAACCCAGCCATTGATGGTATTTTACTTCAGCTTCCCGTTCCTGATCATCTAGATAGTGATGCACTTATTCATATGATCAAGCCAGAGAAAGATGTCGATGGACTTACCCTGCCTAATATCGGCGCACTTGTCGCTGAGCTAGATGGCCTTGTTCCATGTACTCCACAAGGCTCAATGCATCTCATCAAAACTGTTGAAGAAAACCTTAGCGGTAAGCATGCCGTCGTTATTGGGCGTTCGCTTTTATTTGGAAAGCCAATGGCACAGCTTCTACTTCAAGAAAACTGTACCGTTACTACTGCACATTCCAGAACACAAAATATTGAAGAGATTTGTAAGCAAGCTGATATCCTTGTTGCAGCTGTTGGCCGTCCCAAAATGGTTAAAGGCGAATGGATTAAAGAAGGCGCAATTGTCATCGATGTTGGCATTAACCGTTTAGATGATGGAACATTATGCGGCGATGTTGATTATGAAGAAGCCCTTGGAAAAGCGAAAGCTATCACCCCTGTTCCAGGCGGTGTTGGCCCGATGACTATCGCTTACTTACTTGCAAACACTGTCAAAGCAGCGCAGTAGCATCAACATTTCGCAACGCTTGTCTTGCCATAAAAATGCAGATAGTGTAGGTACATAAGCATATTCACTCAACAAAAGGGCAATAAAATGGGTTTTGGACTTGATATGGATGATTGGCAAGAAGAGCAAAAAGCTAAAAGTCCCCTAGGCCAGGTGTGGACAACGCACGTTACTGAAACAGCAGATAGTATCGGCGCAATGAAAAAGCCGACATTAAAAGCTGGAGAAAATGAAATTGTCGTTGCTGAATATAGCAGCGCCCTTTCACATAACGGCAAATAAATTTAAATTCTACTTATGAAGCTTTAGAAGCTGTAAAAGTTATAGCTTCTGAAGCTGGCTTGCCTAGCACTTCTACAGGCCGTGCAGCCTCAGCCGCATTCTCGTCATTCTTCAATAATGGATTACTAGAATTCATGCCGTATTTTTCGGCAATCTCTTGCATTGTAATATCTTGACCTTCCAAAGCTTTTTGAGAATTACGAATTAAGCCCTGCTTGTATTCGGATTCATCTATATTATTTTCTGCCATTGATTGCGCTAAGCCCAGGTTGTTTCGTACTGTCACTACAGCATCCCGTTTGGCGTATTCTTCAGGTGATAATGTTTGCAATAATTCGTACTTTGCCTGCTCTATTGCGTCAGGATCACGTGGTAGTGCAGATGCAACGATCTCACGCTCAAGCGCATCTGCTTCCCAATTTTGGTCTTTGAAATCCCAAACATCGAAAAAATTCTGCTGCGATTGATCAATCGCTCGCTGAAACCCTTCTGGATTATTACTTTCCCATGCCTTTAATTTAGTACTCACGAGCAAAACATTAAGGCATAAAGGTTAAGACAATATAAATATAAATTAATAAATCATCATCCTAAAAGGCATATAACCGCGCACTTCCGCGAGAGCTTCAAGCTTAACCCTGTAGAGTTTTGCGTATCTTTTAAGCTCATCCTCGTTTCGNAGTGAAAGAATTTTAGTTTTATCACTAATTTGAAAACGACGACCTCCAAGCTCTTGGACATATTCTAGTAAGTTTAAATTATGCTCAAGCCAGCTATTCATCTCAACCATAAAGGCGGTCACAATCCCTCGATTATACCTATAACGCGTTCTTAAACTTGTCGTGTCACGATTCTCTTTCAAGATCGCGTCAATCTCATCGATTTCCTTTTTTAGAGACTTCTCCCAGTAATCAAGAATAATCTGAGCGGTTTTAATATTCTTGATCTCACGGGCAACGGATTCTTCATTGCGGTACGCTTCTAGACTTCCGATGGCTGCCATATAGCGGCGTATTTCATATCCATAATGATCATATTCAGGCGGTATATCTGTGAAAATCCCATAGAGTAAGCGATCAATACGCTCACTCAAACTCATTGCGGGTTCAAGTTTTAAGAATTTTTGCTTTTTAAAAAAAGGCTCTTCCGAGAATAAAGATAAATCAACGGCAAGATTATTTTTTCTTTTGTTCTCAATATATGCTTTTGTTTCGGTAATCTCTGGCAGTTTCTTTAATGAACCTGGGAGATACATGATACCAATACCCTTTAGCTTCTCGGCATATGCATATTGCGGCGCGATAAGAAAACTAAGAACTAAGCCTGCCCCTAAGAGGTATCTTTTCATTACTTTGCAATCTCCTTTGATGAATTCCATAAGCATACTTTAGCATATCATACTTAATATGCATATATTGCGCTTCAAAGATAAGTCAACTTTACTCGCCTTGAGCGACCGTAAAGCCAGGCTTTCCGTCAAAGTTGTGCAGCATCACTGATTTGGTGAAATTTAGATCAGCTTCATTCATTCTGGTCATAAGAGCAAGCACTTGCGATGTTTTCACTTCGCCACCATCCGAAATAAAACGAAGACGCCAGTTATCCGCGCAGAATGTTTCTGGCTGACCGTTTGGCCAAACTTTTGTCCCACGATTAGAAATCATCTGTAATTTCAAATTATCACTTACACATGCGTTAACCGCTGCGGCAAGCTCATCCGCAGTCCCTTCCCAATTAATGCCAATATCAACGCCTACACGTTCTTTTTTACATTCCGGACTAGGTCTTAGTGGTGGAAGCTTTAAGCCCCCTGGTGTATTTGGATAATTCTTAGGTGCCAGCTGCTCTGGTTTTTCACCGAGGCGCTCGATCACAGCCTTTGTAAAACCTTCCGTTCCCACCTTTTCTTTTGAACTGCCTTCTCGGAAAATCTCACCCGTATGAATGCCGTCCTCAAGTGTTTTTAACCACGCATTATGAACCTTAGAGGCGGCATCCCCCTGACCGATATGTGTCAGCATCATTACAGAGCCTAAGATCAAACCCGATGGATTTGCGATACCTTGACCTGAAATATCAGGTGCAGAACCATGTACAGCTTCAAACATACCGAAATCGACACCAATATTTGATGAACCGCCAAGACCTACTGATCCAGTAACCTCAGCAGCAACGTCAGAGATAATATCACCATATAGATTTGGTGTTACAATCACATCAAACATATGCGGTGCATTNGCAACCTTGGCTGTACCAATATCAACAATCATATGATCATTTTGGATGTCTGGGTATTCTGCTGCNATTTCATCAAAAATTTGATGGAACAGGCCATCAGAAATTTTCATGATATTGTCTTTTGACATACAGGTTACTTTTTTGCGGCCATTTGCACGCGCATANTCAAATGCNTAACGNCAAATACGCTCAGTNCCTGGTCGTGAAATAATCTTTAGAGACGCCATAACATCACGTGATTGACGATATTCAATACCACCATAGAGGTCTTCTTCATTCTCACGAATAATGACGAGATCCATCTTTGGGTGATTAGTCTGAACAAATGGATGATAAGAAACACACGGACGTACGTTAGCGAAGAGACCAAGGGACTTTCTGACTGTCACATTCAATGATTTAAAGCCGCCGCCTTGCGGTGTTGTAATTGGCGCTTTAAGGAATACGCGGGTACGTCTCAGCGAGTCCCAAGCGGCTTCTTCTATGCCGTTTGGCACACCACTTTTATATACTGACTCACCGATGTTAATTTCTTCTATATCAAGCTCAGCGCCAGCAGCATCCAATATCTGCAAAGTCGCATCCATAATCTCTGGGCCAATACCATCGCCTCTTGCAACTGTAATCGGTGTCTTCGTCATGTGTGGGATCTCCTTCATAGAATGCGAACGTGATGTTCAGACTTTGACGATTCTAACAAATAACGCCCTGCAAATAAACGCTAAAACTGCAGAGCGTTATTCATTCTATAATGGAAAAAGTTAATTTATGCTTTATCCGTTTTTGACGAAGACAGCACAAACACAACATACCCTAAAATAGCGGAGATAATCGAACCAACCAAAACGCCCAAGCGTATAGAAGCCTGATGCTCTATATCCTCAAAAGCGAGGCCACCAATAAATAATGACATTGTAAAACCAATACCACATAAGACTGATACAGCGTAGAGCTGCACCCATGATGCATCCTGCGGCATAGGAGAGAGACCGGATTTAATTGCAATCCAAAGTGTAGAGAAAATCCCGATTTGCTTACCTAAAACAAGCCCTAGAATAATTCCAAGCGTTGTCGGGTCAAACAATGAATCGAAACCCATCCCTTTAAACGGCACACCAGCATTCGTAAATGCAAATAGCGGTAAAATACCAAATGCGACCCAAGGGTGAAGCGCATGTTCAAGCTCTTTACATGGGCGTATAGATGGATCACGCCTATCCATTACCGGAATGAACAACGCCGTTACCACACCCGCTAGTGTTGCATGAACACCAGATTCAAGAACAGCCGCCCACAAAATAATCCCTAAAATGATATAGGGGGCACGCACTTTTGTAACACTCATACGGTTCAAAATCAGAAGTCCAATTGTAGCGATACCAGCTATAATCAACGGCTCGACAGAAAGCTGATTGGTGTAGAAAAAGGCAATAATCAATATAGCGCCCAAGTCATCAATAACAGCAATGGCCGTAAGCAGGACTTTCAAACTTACAGGAACGCGACTACCAAGAAGACTAAGAACCCCAAGTGCAAAGGCAATGTCAGTAGCAGCAGGGATAGCCCAACCAGAGAGGTTTTCAGGGGTATCCATATTCACAACGTAATAAAATAGCGCAGGAGCAACCATACCNCCTATAGCAGCCAAAGCAGGTAATAGCGCACGAGACCGGGATGACAATTCACCCGTCACAACTTCACGCTTAATTTCNAAACCAACGAGGAAGAAGAAAACCGCCATAAAACCNTCATTGATCCAATGCAGAACAGACTGGCTAATTTCGAAATCAAAGCTACCNCCCTTGTCATTAAAACCTATGCGGAAATACAGCTTATGAAGATAATGATCATAGATATCNTACAAAGGACTGTTAGCAATTATAATGGCAACAGTTGCAGCAAANACGAGAATAATCCCTGCTGACGCTTCCATACGGATAAAATCATGTGCCGCAGAAACCAGTTTATTTGCACTTTTAACAACACCACCAAATGCTACGCCATGGCCTCCACCACTTGCGCCTGAATGCGACACACACTCAACTGATTTCGTTTCTTTTTTATCTGACACTTTTCATCCTTCCTGTATTAAATACCCAAATGAAATATAGGGGCTTTAACCTATACGGGAAAGGGCTAATCTGGCTTATTCCAAAAAATCACTTCATTTTCTGCGTTAAAGCCTGCAGCTTTTTTCTCTGCACTGCGTTTATAGACATAGATCCCTAGAACAGATAGTCCCACAGCCCAGATTGCACTTAGAGAGCTCATCGCATTTATAACCAGCGCTGCTTTAGCTGTCTCAAATACCAAAATATATGCAATTGCAAACATTTGCGCCCCCCAACTAAGCGCCATGATATAACCAAAAGTAGGACGCATACGCCGTACATACTGATCACCTGAGGCGATTTCTTCTCGTAAGGATTTATTCACTTGCTCAATATTCGCCCGCACCTCATCCGACCTTATTTGAATCATTTTCTCAATATGATGGTTTGCCGCATTGATTTGATTCACAGAAATGCGTCCACGATCTATTTCACTTTCAACTTTTTTGAGCGCATCAGATGCACCTTTAGCTAATGGATTATCTAGCTCTGTTAATGCCGAGCTTAAAAAAGACACTAAAAACGGCACACCCAAGTTCGCAATCGCTGCCCCTAACATCTAACCTCCTACTAGTTTATAAAATGTATGCGATCCGATATGCGCACACGGTTCTTCCCCGCGCGACCAATACGGAGATATAGATTTTGCGTGATAATGAGTAGCGCCGCTCGTGTTATCATCTAGCTGATTGATTAAAATGCGGCGAGCAATCCTCAGGGCACTCGCGAAATAAATATCCGCCTCATCCACGGCTTGTAGTTTTTTAAAATTAGGATCGGAGCGGTTCCAGCAGCTAAATTGATAAGGCTTTTGACAAACCTGAATAATATTACTCCCCCACCAGAAACCGTTTTTTAGCTCCGCTATTTTCACACGGTTAAGAATTACATTCGCGACAGCCCGCATCCCTTCAAGCCCTTCGCCGCGAGCTTCGCCCCATATTGTTCTGGCGAGAACATCCGCTTCTAACCGTTTATAGAACTCACGCGCATCTTTTGTTTCGGGCACATCTTTTCCGCCCACCGCACTTAGCGTTGGTTTTGACATGATTTTCTCCTTATTATTTTCAAGTGGTTATGTGGTTTTTGCACTAATGGCTTCGGCCTTTAACGCCGTTTTGTCTAGCTTAGCTTCTATTCTGAGAAGATGCTGAACCAGCCGCGTTTCCAGTTCACGTAAATCAGAATGTGAAGCATAGCTTTTGGCGACCTCCAGTTTAAAACTATGCAAGGCCTCTTTAAATTGTTCGCTGCGGTGATCTAACTGCGATTGCAAGTGATCCCGCGCCTTTATTGCCTCTTGACGCGTTCGCCAAATAAGCCCCAATAGCGCCGTCATTGCCGGTAGATCAACGACAGTAATCCACCAGATCAATCCCTTAGAAATCTCTTCCATTTTAAATCTTTCTTAATGAAAATATTTGATAATGTTCTCATGAATAATTTGTTTACACGTCATAATCGGTTTTCGCTCTATGAGCATTTGCGCCGTCCATCCAGCGCAGAGACCCGCGCTTGTGTAAACGATGAAGACGACAAGGCTGCTGCGCCAACGCCCCAGCAACCGCATCAAGAGAATCGTCTCGATATTTAGAGCCGCCAACAGGCCTCCATTCCTGCATTTCTGTTATAAAACTGGTTTTTAAAACCTGCTTATGCACGCTCAAAAGCTTAGCCGCCATTAATGCATCAAAAGCCTCTAGTATCCTTTGCTCTTTATTTTGCGACTGCGATTTTTCGATAACTGTGCACGGCGCTCTAGCCTTTACTAGCTCATTCCTTAGGATTGAAGGCAAAAACTTACCCAGACCATTTGTTTCAACCGTTAAGGATGGTAGATAATGTTCTTTGGCATGCTTTGCCACTAGAGCGCATTGCTGCGTGGCTGCGTCAACATTACTATTCTCATCCACCTCAATAAAGGCAAGCTTATGAAGATATAAGCGCCCGCCTTCATCAGCAAATATAATAGCCAAAACACTTTTATCCCCATTGGCACTTCCATATGACGGATCCCAAAAGGCACTTGCCGATACCATTTTTTTACCGCCTATAAATAAAGCTCCTAGCTCTGGTGTGTAATCTAACGGCTGATCATATGGGACAAGCAAATCAGGATTTAAACGCCCTTCAGCAATATTTATAGGCTTAAGCATCATTTGTGATGCAAACCTGTTTGGACCCGCATCACGCTTTAGCTTTTCAATCGCTGGCTTACTATATCGCTCTGGCCAATTACACTGCCCTAGGTCATCCAAAAGCGGAAGCAGCATGCGTTGATAATCTGCTAAAAAGGCTTCATCCTCGCCTACCTCCTCACGCGGCTGCTCGGCATAAATCGTATAGTAGCTATGCGGCGTACCGACATATAGGATTGAGCCGCCCTGAAGTAGAACATAGTTCATTTCCCCCAAACGTTCCCTGAGGGTCTGCCTTTTATCGGCGCTATCCGCTGTATTGGGGACCTCTACATCATCACAGATAATAATGTCCGCACGCGAGCCAGTGATATTGGCGTGAATTCCTTTTGCCATCATTGATGGNTCACGCAGTTCAATCGTTCTTTTCAGAGTAAAACGCTCTGCTCCCCATTGATCAACCTTATCGGGCTTTAGATGTTTTGATAACGGATGCTTTTCAATTATTCGCTTCACATTACGAACCATCTTAGTCGCNAGCGCCAAATCAGCCGCNAGNACCAGCACACGTAAATTAGGATTTTGATACAAAAGCCACGCGGCAAACAGGCCAACAATTGTACTTTTACCCGCACTCCTGAAAGCCATAAGCAAAAGCCGTTTATCTCCGCTCTTCCATCTGCATTCAAGCCAATGCGCGATCTTTATGTGATGCGCAGGCGTGCTCATACCCATTTGTTGATTCCAGATAACAAGAAACAATTTGAAATGCGCATGGGTTATCGCACTCTTACGTTTCATGAGAGCGTTCCCTTACTTTATATAAATGAATTTAAATATTACTAAGGTATTACTTAGTTATTACTAAGGTATTACTTNGTTATTACTGGGGCGTTACTGGCGTAGGCTGATGGTTTTCGATACCAGAGTCAAAAGCATATATTTTTGCAGCGCGCGCAGATGGGTCACTTAGCCCTACGGCACTTACCCGGCCTTTTGGAACACGGCAAATACGCTCAGGATTTATGCCCAAATCAACCAGATAATGAGTCACAGAATTAGCGCGCAATAATGTCTGTTTTAAATCCGCATATTTAGGCGCCTTATCAGTACCAACCTTGTCTTCGTCATATGTACCGTCCGCCGTTGCAACTACATAGAAAACAACCGAGGGATTTTCCTTCAATTCCAGAACTTTTTTAGCTGTAACTTGCTCCAAGGGCCCTTCATCAAATCCGCTTCTATCATATAGAATTGTCGATCCAACCTGACGCATATTACGCATTTTTTTCTGATAATAATCCCATTGCGCCTGATCGACTGTGATCGGTTTTTCATCAGCGCCTGCTGGCTCTTTAATCGTTTCATGATCAGTAATCGCTGTCACAGCTAATGGCCCTTTGTAACATTTGAGCACATCTTTCATCTGCCTAAATGTTTGACGCGCTTCNCTGGTGATAGGATCGCGNTGATGGATCGGCTCATGTTCGCCGGCAAACACTTCATCGATTGATGGTAATTTATTATATGCAACGGCTGCAGCAAAAGCTCCTAACAAGCCTATACCAACACCACGCCATAGCCAACGACGCTTTACATCCCCAATTGTGTCTAGATCTTTAATCACTAGCTTCTACCATTATTTAATTTTCGCGGTTTTTATCACGCCCACTCTCATTATGTCAAGGAGTTTAGCTCCTGCTGAGCGCGTTCAATCATTTCAGACATTTGCTTTTGTTTGTCTTGATCCTCTATCTGGGGATCAGGCAACTCTGCCCAGCGCGCGAGCTTAAGCAACAGCTCAATATGTGCGATCGCAACCTTACATGCATCGTGATGCTCTTTGAAGGTTTTAGGCGTTATAGCTTCATTCTTTGTGATCTGGTCCTGTGTAAAATAGCGATACGATTCAAGTGCGACACTAATTGCTTCGGGTAAAAAACATGCGATATCCTTTCGGGTCTGCGTTTCAATAGAAGCCATATCCCCTCCCACTAATTTAAAACTTATTGACGATGTACCACTGCGCTCCGTTACTCACTACTGTGATAGCGTTATATTGTGAACTTAGCGGCTGCGCATATCCATCCGGCCCTGCGCCGCCCTGTTCACTAACTGTAATTGTGTTTGATGATGGGTCCGTCTTTTTAATCGTAACCGTACGCCCTACAGCCTCAGCCGCATTTGCCGGGGGTAAGCGTGCCGTCATGGCGCCGCCATAAGAAGACAACAAATATGTATCGGTGGCCATATCTATATCATATGTGCCGCTGCCATCATGATAACGGGTATTACCTGGCGATCTATTTGATGAAATAACAAACCATTCCGCGCCATTTGAGAGCACATTGACATAGTCATTTTCCACGCCTAAAAAGTAACTCCTACCATCTGGGCCTGCCCCTCCATCTTCTGTCACGGTAATGACATTAGCGGAGCTATCTGTTTTTTTAATCATCATCACCACACCCACAGCCTGCGCAGGTTCTGGCAATTTAACTGTTAAGGCTCCGCCGTAGCTAGAAATCAAATGAACGGAATGTGATGTGTCTAAAATCACCTCTCCACTAGTATCAATATAGCTCGTATCGTATCTATGCAATTTGGTATTTATATCGATGCAGTTAGTGCGCTGTAATGTGTTCTTATAGGGGAATCCAGCATTGTACGCGGTGTACGCGCCTCCAGATAAATCCCAAATCGCTGCGCCATCACTCACCGATAAAAGATTATAAATCACTGTTTCTTGTGAACCGCTTTCCAATTTTACATTTGGAACCTGATTAAAGCTCTCTGCATAGGGGCTTATGAGGATGGTTTCACCTGCGCCTGAGCCTATAATAAAACAGCCTTGGGCACTGCCATCTACATTGGCTTCACACTCGCTAAAGCTATTATTATAACGCCCATATTCAATATAAAAGCCTGCGCCCGTAATNGGCGCACCCAAAGAATAAGCGCGGCAAGCAATGAATTTATTCGCATTTGGTGTATCACCCGCTCCGCTTTTAGTCAGGTGAAAGCCATGTATAGCGGGCTGTTCCACGAGAACGCGTGTAAAATTGTTCCAGTAGCATGGCTTATTGGCATCCTCATAGCCATCTAGCTGCACCCCGATATTGGGCGCTATTATCGTAACATCCGTTACTGCAGTTTGTACAACAGGGCGCGTTAGCCCGAAGAGCCTAATTGCTATATCACTACCTTCGATCCTGAGCCCCCGTACGTTGACATGATCTTCTACGATCTCTAGCGCATT
Organism: Micavibrio sp. TMED27; assembly: GCA_002167715.1. Taxonomy (GTDB): domain Bacteria; phylum Pseudomonadota; class Alphaproteobacteria; order Micavibrionales; family Micavibrionaceae; genus TMED27. The sequence goes on along the minus strand of NHCG01000014.1, from coordinate 214,840 downwards.
GAAACTCTTGTCTGCACAGACAAGAACGGATGAGGCTCCTAAACCAAAGAGAGTTTGACGTGCCTTTAAACGGAGCGTTGCATTAATGCGATAGCGTCCTTCGGGTACAAAAATAGCATCATGGGAAGCTAAAGCGGATAGAATCGCATTCGTATCATCCGCGACACCATCGCCAATAGCGCCAAAGTCTTTAATAGATACATAATCAGCTAATTTCGAATTCAACTCACGGGAAACTGCGCCATTCCCGCCAATAATGTAGTCTTTAGATGATATTGTAGAATCAAGTTTTAGAGCAACAGGGTCTCCATTTGAGTCAAAACCCAGCACTTTTTCAGCTCTTTCCCCGCGATTTGGAAGCGTATTATTCGATGGCTCCTCATGATCTGCGTAGCGTAAAACATGCCTATCAGATCTTTCAATCTGCTGCATCGATGCGACCATATAATCCAGTTCGTTATTAATAGTCGCCGCGCTAAAATCTCCCCCCTCAATAAAGTCCGTTATGCGCTCAATCGGCAACTCACGTTTTAATGTGATTTGCTGTCCATCGGCTGGGGCGGTATCAAAGATAATATTCCCCCCGGCTGTTTCTCCTGCTCCAGAAATATCAAAACCGCTTTCACGTTTGGCCGCTCCGAAATATACTGCAAGATCTTCACTTGCAAAAATTGGGAAAGGGAACGCAAATTCTGTACGGCTTCCGTTTCCAACATACCTAACGATTGGTTCGACCGCTGGCATTTTGATATGTTCATCACCTTGATCAAGCATGATGCGTACCTCCATATTTAGAAATGTAAAAAGTATTTTGCTGCCGCTTAGAGCAATGTGTCATTTAGGCGCTGACGCTGGCGCAGCTGCGTTCGCTGCAAAACGTTCAAGCTGCTTTGATTTGCAACATCAAGATCGAGCGCTGCATTCAAAAGCTGCGCCCGCCTAGCATCTTGTGCACTTTCAACGTCATTTCCCTCAAACATTCCCAGTAGTACAGCCTCGGAAGATCCGCTATTTGAGCTTAAACCGCTCCCGCCAAAATTTGCACGCTGCGCTGCGACTGCGCGCCTTAACGCTCTTTGACGATCTTCTTGCCTTGCTGCGTTATCTGCGTCTATACGCGCCCGCTCTAAAGCGGCTTCACTTTTGGCTTGCTGTAAGTTTATATTTTGACGCTCCTGCAACTGCTGCAACGCTAATTCTTGCTGACGCACTGCCTGCCCATTGCCACTTATATTTTGAACAGTGCTGGCAATCTGGTTTACTGTACTAATTGTTCCAGCAATTTGGCTTAGTCCAGATGCTATTGGTGTGATTGCTCCCATCTGTATCTCCTTCTTCTATATCTAATCATTGACTTTGAGCTGCGTTGTGACAGATAGCAGCGTAAAACTCAGCGGTGCAGATTGCTCAATGCGCCATAANGGCTTAGTCGCATCTTCCGCCCAGCCAAGNGCCCGCACTTTGACATCTCCNCTGACCATTGGCGGCGGNGCATCCAGCACTTCATCTTCNCCTANCTGACGTAGAGCGATATCCTTTAGACCGCGCCCAACATCCAAACGCAGGCTTTTCGTATCTTTGAGCCTAAACAGCCCTTCAATTAATCGAACGCGCCTGCCGCCCCCTGCTGCGCCAATTTCGCTAGGTGGCAAAGGTTCAATCACATGTGTGAAGGCTAAGCCTACTTCGATATCACTCACCGCTTTGGATAAGGTGATTTGACCAGAGCTAACAGCTTGAGCTGGATGAACACTGCCGCCTGCCACAATTGATACGGCCCTCCCCTCCAGATGATTAAGACCGCTCCACTGTGCGGAGGCACTGCTAATTTCACCAGATAAGGCCGCATCCAAATTGAGATCATCATCAAGTAACTCGATAAAATATGCACCAGCGCGCTCAATCAGCATATAAACCTCTTCACCAACAACAGCGACAGACTTTACCTGTCCGCTCGTATCATGCAGGGTCCATGCGGACACGGCTTCGGCTCTAAAGACCGTAAGCGCTGCAAATTTTCCATCGCCCCTCACTACGAATAAAAGCCTTCGTTTAGGATCATAATCCATATCCAGCGGGTCAAAGATCATATGCTTTGAAAGCAGCGCCAGATCACTTGATTGGTAGGCTTGTTCTATATCGGTATAGATAAATTCTTGGATTTGCTCTTTATTACGCGCGATAAATAATGTCGCGCCATCAACCGTTACCGGGCGAATATGACGATCAATCACTGATCCAATACGGGTTTGGCGGCTTATCTGTACATTGCTCGGGGTAAGCGGTGTTCCCGTTACCATCCATTCAGCGCCGCTTGTAAAAACCTGCAAGTGACGGCCAGAGAAAATCCCGCGAATAGCGTTCACCTGATCAGAGAGGATGGCGAACTCAATCGCTTCGTCATCTAGCCCGTCTCCTAAATCAAAATTAAACAGATCACCCGATTTTGAAAACCACAGGCGATTGGGTAAATCCCGCGATCCTCCGATTACCAAACGGTCTTGATGAAAAGCTACAGTCGCAGGGTACCCCCGCGCAGCGCTAAACGCTTGTTCGGCCCAATCGATTGTTGGATCAGTATTCGCTAAATCCTGATATAGCGTCGCGGTGACCACAGTTGGCGATTCAAAATCCGTTATGATGGCCTGCGTCTCCCCAATTCTTAGCCGTACGCCTTCATGGTCTTGCGAGAAAACAGGTTCGGATGATGTGAGCGTGATCTCACCGCTTAAGGCACTTGGGCTTAACGTCACTTCNGCTGATACAAATTTATAATAGGGCTGAAAGACACTGTTTTCGTTGCTAAAGAAATCCCAATCACTCAGCGCCCATTCATTCTCACTTCTTCGCGTCAGTGTTTTGGGCGGTGTATCGGGGTGAACAAGCAGCAAAGTATCAGCGCTTTGCGTCCAAGCGATTTGTTCAATCTGCTCGGCACTCCAGGGCGCATCTAAACTATATTCCAGCGTAGCGCCTGCATAGATATCAATCTTATGATCTGTAATCACAAGGAGGTAATTTTGCTGGGTGTTAAATTCAAAAGCGATCAGCTTACCACTACCGCGCGCTGTATCAATATAACCCAGCCCCGCGCGGCGCGTCACACCGCCAGTGGGCTTGATGAATACATTCCTAAGTGCAAGCGCACCATTTTCGTAGGCACGCAAATCACCACGCCCCAGCAAATCATTCGACACTTCACCCGCGGTGAAGGTCGTTTTCACATCTCTTATTCTGGTCATTTTTCTACCCTCTTACATCCACAAGGCTAAAACGCTCTATGGCGCTTGGGGTGTCTTGCTGCGCGTCGATTTGACGAGCACGCTCATATTCGCGCTCCGCTAATCTATGATGCGTTTCAGCGCGTGAAGTACTTTCCGTCACAGGGATAGTAAACTCAGCTGATAAGCGCGAAATAAGCGCCTGATCGAAATATGGCGGAAACTCGCTTTCATCGGGTCTAAAGACATAGGTTAATATCACTTCCGGTGCATTTGTATGAAGATGGCCACGGCTAATACGGTATTGAAGCCCGCGCCCTTTAGACCCCTGTCCAGCGGATAATGCGCGTAAGTAATCCTGCGGCAATGCGAAGGCATAAGTGTAATCAGCGGCTGGGCTTTCCGCCAAGCGCGTCAAGGCGACCTGCCCCGTTGCAAACCCCCACGCATAGGCAGAAAGGAGCGCATCGCGAACGGGTGCATAAAGTGCTCCAGCGATCTCAGCCTCGGCTGAACCGTCATTAAAATCTGTAATTGGTTTTGCGCCAATACGTATTAAAGCGCGGCTACAAAGGGCAATATCATTTAGTGCCATTTTTCTATCCTCTAAAAATTTAAAAATAAGGTGAGCAGCGCCTTAAAGCCCCCAATAGAGCTAAGGCGCTGCTCGGTATTTGATATTGATCGCCACACATCAGGCGAGACCATACGAGCGCAAGAGATATAAGGACGCCCCGATAAGGAGCCGCGCTTCCAGTAGATCTATAACGTTTAAGTGTGGTGGGATGATCTCAGCGAAATCATGCTTTATATTTAAGCATAGGCTGAAATCGTAACGCTTGAGCCTGATGCACTCACAACGACATAGAACTGCGTTGCGGGCGTGNCATCAATATCAATATTCGCAATGATTAGGTCTCCAGCTCTGAGCATATCGACAGCTTTGTCGAAATAGCCAGATGTCGTGACATCGGCGTCTGATGTTACAAAATGCCAAAGAGTGAAATTGTTAGCGTATGCGAGGACGCTTAAATCTGATGCTTGATAAGACATGTTTTATTTCCTCTTTTTAATCTGGTGTTTCGTCGCACTGAATAGTGATAATGCCGGCTTCATCAATAAGACCTGCACCTTGGCTCATCATGTTGTTCACAAAATGCGCTGCGCGGTCGCCGTGCCATGTCACATCCGTTTGCACATCACTGGCCGAAGCATGACCAATCGCTGTTTTGTGATACCAGTAACAAGAGCGCACATCATTACCATCAATTGGCAAACCAGAATGCGGGATAAAGACTGTGCCCAAGAACATTTTAGCCTGCGTAACACTAGAAAATGGTAGCGCATCAGCGCCGATATAATCTGCGTTTACGAACTCATCGATTGAAAGTAGCTCACTCCACTGTTTCCAGCCAACGATACAAAAACGCTGACCATCATCAGGGATATCTGCTTCACCGAAAAGCTCAAAAGCTTCGAGAATTTTAGATTTAGTCATGCCAATATTGCTATCGCTGATAACATTCGCTGAGGCATTATCAAGTGCATCTATTATGAGTTCATCTGTTTTACGGCCTAACGCACTTGCACCAGCATTGGCAATAACTTGGCGTTCATCGATATTGAGCTTTAGTTCATCCAAGCGATCAATCCAATCGCCTGCATAGAAATCCTGCATGACAACCTCAACACTCGTGTGCTCTAAGTTCATAACAGGCACCATGCCATGTGTTGATTTTGTACTGGCCGTTCCCTTGCCAACCTTTTGAAAAACGGCAGATGATCCATTTACATCTGAAATTGTGCGCACAGTGTTTCTTAACTTTGAACCCTGACGCTGGTAGGCCTCATGCACTTCGCGTTCGAACTGCTTGATGAAGGCCTGATCTATTGTTGTAGACATAGGCTATCCTTATTAATACTTATGATTGAAAAAAAATTAAAGGTCCGCGAACCTTAATTATGGTTAACGTCAGAAAATAACGGCCATTTAAACGGAATTTTAACGGAATTTTAACGGGCAGAGGTCTGTTATCCGGATGTTTTTTTTATAGCAACAACACTAATATATCGCTTTCAGATACATTTGTGGTGTATATAACCAGATTATAGGAATAACTTCCCATACAGTCAAGTGGTTTTTTTTAGAAAAATACTATATCTTATAATGAAAGTTGTATCGCAGCTTCTCTATTCAAAATTGCCTTAATTATGACACAATTTTCGTTTACATATCGTTAACAAGCAGAATAAAAACTGCATTATATTAGAAAATGCGCAAAAAAGACGCAGGGAGATAAGATGCTTTTTACAGATTTAATAGCTTCTTTAAAAGCAGAGAATAACAATTCAGAATACGAAGTTAAACGCCGCCACACTCGTCGTGACGGTGATCATTGCGTTGCTGTCATCGACGGTAGTATCTACCCTGTACAAAATTGGTCAATGGGTGGGACACTTATCCGAGCAGATGAACGCCTTTTTGGTGTAAATGATGAAATCCCGGTTACTATGAAGTTTAAACTTGGTAATGGTATTCGTGACATTCCACAACTTGCCAGAGTTATCAGAAAATCACATGGCCGTATCGCGCTTCAATTTGCCCCATTGACACAGAGTACTCAGCGTGTTTTCCAGCGTGTCATTAATGACTGCATGTCTACTGAGTTTGTTGAATCTCAAATGGCTTAAAATCGTAGTGATAGGCGCAGCAACGCTCGCACCTATCACAGACCAGCTTATTTCATATAAATATTCTGAAACCCTTGCGTAACTTTTTCAATAAAAGACGGGTCACGATCACGCCAATATTTTGGATCACGCATCATAGAGCGTAAATCTTTTTCATTTAAGCTTACATCTTTAGCATCCGAAGCGCTGACACCCAGCACAGGCTCGCCCGTTTGCATCATACGGTTTAGTGACATCACACCATCATATGAACTCGCGAGTGTTTCCAAGACATCAGCAGGCAAAGTGCGCTGACCATAATTCAGAAGCTGTTTTGCAACCTCCTCCCATTTTTCTTCGCCGCCAAAATGCTCTACAAGTTTTTCAACCTCACGCTCAGCTCGCATATCACTCACAAGCTCCCTGATCATAGGCATCATTCTTTCAGCAGCTAAATCATAGACCTCTTGTGCCTGATCTTGTGTAAATCCCCTCGCATGTAAACGGCTATTAATTTCTGTATCAGGCTCAAACAAGCCATGATTACACGTAATATTATAATCTTGCGGCGTTTTGGGTGCACTCGAACGCGTAGACATCTTTTTTTCAAGTTCTTGATATGAGCCTAATAGCGCCTCAAGGCGAATAGCTCCTGTTTCTGGGTTTTTAAATTTCTCAGGAACACCNGCAGGGTCCATCTCTTCAACGAGCAAATTTGCCATCGTCTTTCTCCTTTGTTTCAATTTTATTTGNGTTGTGTTTATGTGCCTAAAACTAGCCGCGCTTACCACGATCNATCATGCGCAAAATCGTTGCGACCATTGATCGNTGCCCTTCCATATATCTNAGCTGCTGATCTGCCGCTTCTGGCCCTAGAGCCCTTTGAAANGTTACAACTTGNAAATGCGCGAGCACCTTTTGACCATCATCACTAGCAAAAAGGCGTGCATANGCCTTCTCTATCTCACGTGCCTCCATCTTTGCGATATCTGGTGCACTGTGNACTAAGCTGTCTTGCGCNTNATCAATCGGTAGCGGGCTTTCGGTTTTTAAAATGTCAAAAATCATGACACTTCTCCTTGCTGGGTTAATGGTTCAGATAAGTTATTTGAGAGTGTTTCAAGCGGCAGCTCTTTGCGTATTAAATCACTGGGTACACCTAGAGCATCCCCTAAGAAACGGGCAGCTTCTGGTAAGTTAATTGCGGCGGAGGCTTCTGGCCCCATAGCCAGCACTGATGAAATCCAGCTTAGTGTATTTTGAACATTGCGCTGACCTTGTGATCTTGCAAGTGGGGAGCGGTAATCTACCATAACCAAACGCCCATCAAGCGCGATATCAGGTATTTCTCCACGGCGCTTTAAGATCGAAAAGGCGCGCTTAATAAGCGGCGTTAAAAGCTCCGACTGTAAGCGGCCATAGGTCGCTCCCAGTAAAAGTGACATTTCTGCACTGCGTTCAATAACTTCCGTAGCNCTCATCCGCGGNCCTGTAATANCGCCCAGCTTGTCGGCCAGCNNAGCNTGACGAATGCGCGCTTGTAGGCTATCAAGTACAAGTTGNGAGATATCAAAGCGCCCCGGCATGTCTAGNGGTTGAAGNCCTTTAGAACCAATCGCTTTNGGNATGATACTGCCTGGTGTNAATTCGATATTCGCAGGGTTTAGTACGCCATCATCATCGGCTTGCCAGATGCCTGTGACAGCAATCGATGCATTTTTAAGGATCAGCTCAACCACCTTATTCGCGGTTTTAATATCTGGTAGCGCCTTCATAACAGGGGACCGGCCGTAAATTTCACCCGGACTCTTAATCCAGCGAAACGAGATTACAGGCGCGGTTTCAAACGTTCCGTGTGCAATTAATTCTGGAGCGCTCATATCCTCCATCAAAATTGCATAATAGTTATATTGCAATCCATTTGGCACAACGGCTTCGAGAATTTTAAATTGTTCTTGAGGGTCTTTATCGGCTCGCTGGATTAATGCTGCTGGCCATACAGCCTGCGTATATCGTGCGCGCAATTGCTCTCTTGTTAGGCTTAAGCGTCTATAAACCGTGTCCAGATAACCTCCAGCCCCTTCCTCCAACGTAACATGCGTTAACGGCGCGGAAGAAAACTTAAAAGCTGAGAGCTCACCAGTTTGAGCTTCTTCAAAATATAGGCTCGCTGTTCCCCCAACAATAAGATCGAGATAGCATTGATGAATTTCTACTGCAAAATTCGAGCGATCAAAATGATCCTGGATCGTTTTTGCTGCCTTTTCCAGTATAGGCGAGATTTTATCTGCCTCCGCCGGACTGAGATCAGGCCCGGGTTTTAATCCAAACCACTGCGACCATGTTGGCGTAAGATTTCCNAGTAANCTTGAAGCTAATTGATCAACAGCNTCCATGGCGGTTGCGTCATAAACCTTGTTTACGCGCTGCTGCCCTGCCCTTGGTACCGTTGTGAAACCACCGCGCTGCGGGAGAGCATAATCGTAACATTCATCCCATAGAGATTCCCAGTTCTGTCTCTTTTTATGCGCCGCCTCAAAACGCGAGAGGATACGCTGCGGTATATCCAGATTCATATCTGGATTTTTTTCTTGTTCTAGCATATCGGCCTACTCCCCTAATAAAGTTTTGCGTGGCTCTTGTGGCTGCAACGTTTTAAGAAGGCCGCTTAAGCCTGTTTTCACTGTGCCTAAACGCCCTCGGCTGCGCCGTAATAAATTTTGTTCGCGCTGCTGCGTAGCTGATAATTGCTCCGCTGTAGAATCATCCGATGCATTAGTTGTGCTACCTTGCGGCTCAGCCTGCACATACACAACTGCCGGCGGTGTAGCTTGGGCTGGCACTTTTGGGCGAGAACTTAAACTTCCCATGATAAATCTCCTTTATCTGTAAAAGGATGAGATAGAATTTTACTCATCCATTGCTGAGCCTTTTGAAAAAGCCCAAATTCTTTTNTAGATTTTTGATATGGATGAAGGGTTTTATAGAGCTGCCAGGGCGTAATAATCAGACGATCATGTATCCCTAATGTTCGCTTAACCGCTTCGACGCATGTAAATAAAGCAATTGGTGCAGGCTTTAACGGACGCTTTTGCTCCGCTCGAAGTGTTTTATAACCTCGCGCTTCCATCCATTGTGGCAAATCAAAGCTTGGCGGAACTTGATGTACAGTTACATCCATGAAATTTGAGAGCGGGTCAATCGTCATCCAGCGCTCACCATCATTTATAAGTATAGCGCAATGCCTAAAGCCAGGCTTAAGAAATTTGAGCCACATCATATCTGTATGACCACTAAAAATTACCCAGCATTGTTTTTTATTCATGTCTTCGATCATGGTTTCTCCTACTCTACTGTTTCAAATAATAATGCTTCTTTAACCCAGCCCACGCTCTCGATAGCTTGCGGCTCTATAATCCCCTTCTTTTCCAAAAGCGGGCTCATTCTCTCAAACGCCTCTTTCCACAAGCCATAAGCCCTCCGCTCTTTCACACGTCTTGCATCGGGTGCCATATGACGGCGTCCATAATGACGCAGTACGAGTAAGTGATCACGCTGCAGGCGGCGCTGGCGGTACAGTCTATCTAGTATTTTCAATATATCTATTGGTTCACACGGGCGGTTATACACACCTAAACCTGATGTAAAACGTGCACCGTCATTTCGTGCTTCTTGTGCGGTTATAAACCAAAACCATACTTCTTCCGCATCAGTGAAAGGATGCACATCCTTGCGAGCAGATACTGCTAACCCCTTATGATCTTTAACTTCTTCAATCCCCATATGGTTTTATTCCTTCTTTAATTTCACTTTTTGTTCTTTTTTAGAACACAAGTGTTCCCTTTATGTTCACATTTATGCTATAAAGATTTCATGAGGTCAAGGAAAAAATAAGATTTTATTCCTATTTATTTTTGTGTGTTTTTTTGGGACTATCCTCCTATGTTGACTCATTCTCAGATCTGGCAGGCGATCGACACTCTAGCCTCCAAACACGGTTATTCCCCTTCAGGCCTCGCGCGTCATGCAGGGCTGGACCCCACGTCATTCAATAAGAGCAAACGTCACAGTCCAGATGGAAAACCACGCTGGCCGTCAACTGAGAGTATTTCTAAAATTCTCAACGTGACTGAAGAAACTATGCAATCTTTCACCTCATTGATTGAAGATGAAAACCTGACAAAAGAATTTATCGCCGAAAAAACAGCGCAAATCTTATTGGATACACAGTCTGTTCTCTTTAACGCACGCGAGCCTTTCACGCTTAAATCTGGCCGCGCAAGCCCTGTTTATATTGACTGCCGACGCCTTATCTCCTTCCCAGAAGAACGCACATTCCTTATGAATGCCGCTACAAAAATCCTTAGCGAAGAAATTGGTGCAGAGAATATTGATTATGTTGCTGGCGGTGAAACTGCTGGTATTCCATATGGCGCATTTGTTGCTGATCGCTTAGAAAAGCCGATGCTCTACGTTCGTAAAGAGCCAAAAGGTTATGGCCGTATGGCGCAAATAGAAGGATGTCTTGGCGATGAATATAAACCCAAAATCATTCTTGTTGAAGATCTACAAACGGATGGCGGAAGCAAAGAAATCTTCATTAACGCCCTGCGCAATGCTGGCGCTGTTGTTGAGCATACNTTCGTTGTGTTCCATTACGGTATTTTCGCNTCAAGCGTNTCAAACATGAAAAAGATGGGCGTAAATCTNCACGCGCTCGCGACATGGTGGGATGTCCTTAAAATTGCTAAAGAGAAGAAATATTTCGATCCTGAAACCTTAGCTTCTGTTGAGGACTTCCTCAATGCCCCAGAGGTTTGGGAGAAGCCGCTGCCATGAAGCTCGGATTTTTTGCAGGACGAAAGCCCAGAGCACAGAAAGCTCTTGAAGAACTGAAAAGCCATTACGGCGCAGTACCGCCGGAAGAAGCGGATACGATCATTGTGCTTGGCGGTGATGGTACGATGCTTAGAGCTATGCATGAATTTGCTGACTATGCCGCGCCGCTATTCGGACTAAATCTTGGTACTCTTGGCTTTTTGCTTAATGAGCACCGTAAAGATGATGATGACCTATTAAAGCGATTAGACAATGCTAAACGTTTTAATATCCACCCGCTGCAGATGAGCGCAATTGATAAAGATGGCAAAGAGCACGAGCGCGTTGCGTTTAACGAAGTATCCCTACTTCGCGAGACGCATAATTCAGCCAAGATACAAATCAGCGTGAATGGCGTTGTTCGCTTAGAGGAGCTTGTATGTGACGGTGTAATGGTCTCAACCCCTGTAGGCTCAACAGCTTATAACTCTTCCGCAGGCGGCCATATTCTTCCGCTTGATTCAAACGCTGTTTGCTTGACGCCAATCTCCGCATTCCGTCCACGACGCTGGCCTGGAGCCGTTCTTCATAATAAAAGCAAAATCCACTTTGAGGTAAAAAAGCCTATAGAACGCCCTGTATCTGTGACAGCCGATTCAGATGAAGTTCGTGATATACGCGAAGTCACAATCATCGAAGCAAAGAAAATTACCAAGACGTTGCTCTATGATCCAGACAACCCTCTAGAAGAGCGTATCTTTAAAGAGCAGTTCCGCAGCTAGATTTAATTTTTTAAAAAATAAAATAACTTTGTAACGTTCGCACAACTCTGTGCGAACTCTTCTGCGTGATCACAAACAATATTCTTTAATAAACTAAATTAGATCATAGGAGTTATTCGATATGAAGAAAATATTTACACTTAGTGTTGCAACATTTGCCCTCGCCGTTTTCGCAGCCGGTGCGCATGCAGGAAGCAACAACCCAGAAGGTGTTTCAAGCTATAAAGTACAAAAAAGCATGAGCATGGATAAAATAGAACCGTCAGCAGGCGCCGAAAGTACTATGAAGCAAGCTCACGAGAACAATTCAAACTATAATCAACAATAATGTTTCTGATTTAATAGATAAAGCCAGAGCAGACCTCTCAAACGCTGGCTTTATTCTTTTTTACAGACTCTTAAAAATCTTAGATTTTACGAGGCTTACCGCCTTTAACGTCTTTGAGCTTACGCTTTTCAGCAAGTTCATTTTCAATCAAATCNAGNTTTTCCATGAGCTGTTCGTTAACAACACCGCCTTCAGGNATAAGGCCAAGCTTTTCTGCTACAAACTGATACCCCTCCACAAGATCACCGAGATCATAACGGAAGCGGTCTTTGTCCATTTTCTCACCTGTCTTTTGATCCCACAGACGGCAATTATCAGGTGAAATCTCATCCGCAAGAACAAGATAAACCTCACCATATTCGCCGTAAATACGGCCAAATTCTAATTTAAAATCTACGAGCGTAAGGCCAATACCAGAAAATAATCCGCTTAAATAGTCATTGATGCGCCATGCCATGGAAACGATCTCCTCCATTTCATAGGGATCAGCCCAGCCAAATGTCATGATATGCTCTTCACTAATTAGCGGATCGCCTAGCGCATCATCCTTGTAATAATATTCAACAAGCGGACGGGATAGGATCTCACCTTCTTTAAGCCCCAAACGCTTACACAAAGAGCCTGCTGCGACATTACGCACAACAACTTCGAGCGGCACAACATCAACTTTACGAACAAGCTGTTCGCGCATATTGATTGAACGTATAAAGTGCGTTGGAATACCAATCGCCTCAAGCTTTGTCATCAAGTGCGCCGAAATGCGGTTATTTAGAACCCCCTTGCCGGAAAGCGTGTCCTTTTTTTCTGCATTAAATGCAGTGGCATCATCTTTGAAATACTGGATCACAGTATTGGCATCAGGGCCTTCATAGATAATCTTCGCTTTACCTTCATAGAGTTTATTTTTACGCGCCATTTTGCACCTCATTTATACTTTTTTAGAAAGAAGGAATATTTATAGCATTTCCATCTACATAACAATGGATTTTACGCGATTCAGGTGCTACATATTCCAAAGAGTGTGATATAATCATATTCACCCACAAAAACTTATAAAATTATTCGAGAGGTAAGTAATTATGCCATCAATGGACGAACGTGAAGCCGCGATTGAAAATAAATACGCGCACGAGGAACAGCTTGATTTTAATACTGAGGCACGTTGCTGTAAGCTTTTTGGCCTATGGATAGCTGAAAAAATCGGTTTAGAAGGTGCAGATGCGAAGACTTACGCTGCTTCTGTTGTTGAATCTAACCTTGAAGAGGCTGGTTTTGAAGATGTATTGCGCAAAGTTCGTGCTGACCTCTCTGACAAAAGCATAGACATCTCAGACCATATTCTCAATGTAGAGTTAGATAAATGCCTCGCTGAAGCACGCAGACAACTCGCTGAAGAAGCATAAAAAAAAACGATAAATATTTTGAAGCCATAGCGCGCTTTTGACCTTGATTTTTAACGGTTAGCGCGCTATTTCATTTTTTATATTGAGACTATTAACAGATGGTGACCCCTTATGGCGATGGACGCGAAAACAATCGAAAATTTAATTCTTGAAGGTATTCCCGGCTCTACAGTACGTATTGAAGACTTACGCGGTGATGGTGATCATTATGCGGCTTATGTGACATCCCCTGCCTTTGCTGGTAAAAACCGTGTACAGCAACACCAGATGGTCTATGCCGCACTCAAAGGAAAAATGGGCGGTGAGCTGCATGCTCTCGCGCTCCAAACATCTGTACCAGAAGATAAATAGAAAGAACATAATCATGCAAAATGTAGTATTTGACCGTATCCAAAAAGAAATAGACAATAATGATGTTGTCTTATTTATGAAGGGTGAAGCCGCTTTTCCAATGTGTGGTTTTTCATCACTGGTCGTTCAGGTCCTCTCACAATTGGGTGTACAGTTTAGAGACATCAACGTGTTAGAAGATAATGATATCCGTGAAGGCATCAAAGAATTCACAAACTGGCCAACTATTCCGCAACTCTATGTTAAAGGTGAGTTTGTTGGCGGCTGCGATATCGTACGTGAAATGTACGAAAGCGGCGAGCTTAAGACTTTACTAGACGATAAAGGTATACAAGCCGCTTAGATTAACGCTTTCGCTTACTCAAATTTCAAAACCCGGCTAATCAGTCGGTTTTTTTATTGCCTAAATTTTAGCGTGTGACCTTACTATCACTGTGAATTGAACAAGACATTATCAAACCAAAACCAATAAGTGCAGCCAGCATAGAGGTTCCCCCGTATGATATAAGGGGCAAAGGTGCACCCACGACAGGAAGCAGCCCCATCACCATTCCGATATTAATAAACACATAGAGCGAGAAGTTAATCATTAAGCCTAGTGCTAAATAACGTCCAAAATTATGACGGCATTTCATTGCTATCCAGATACAATAATAAAAAACCAGAGCAAAGAGGAAGAGAAGGATCGCACCACCAAATAAACCCTGCTCTTCAGCCCAGAGCGTAAAAATAAAGTCTGTTTGCTTTTCAGGCAAGAAGTTAAGACGGCTCTGCGTCCCTTCCAAAAACCCACGTCCATCAATTCCGCCCGAACCTAACGCGATTTTTGATTGCGTAATGTGGTAACCCGCACCAAGGGGGTCACTCTCAGGATCCAAAAACGTCATTACTCGCTTTTTTTGGTAATCATGGAGGAAGAAGTTCCAAGCGATCGGAATAATTGCTGCGACAGCCGCGATCCCTGCAACGAAAAGCCATATTGATGCGCCAGCAATGAACAGCATGCCAGCCCCTGCCATTATAATCATTAAAGATGTTCCAAGATCAGGCTGTAATAACACAAGCCCAACAGGTACCATCACAATAATCGCAGGTATGATTAAAAAGAAAAGCCGCCTCATATCATCAACAGTGGCAGGATGGAAATAACGTGCTAAAGCCATAACGACCGCTATCTTCATCATCTCAGAGGGCTGGAGTTTCATAAAACCAAGATCAATCCAGCGCTGCGCACCCATGCCGACATGGCCCATTAGCTCCACTACAATCAAAAGCGCTATTCCTATAAAATAGGCAGGCCAGACAAGCTTATACCACCATTTAATATCAATAAGGGCAATGATGAACATACCAATCATACCGATAATAAAACGCTGCATTTGGCGTGACGCCCAGGGATCCCAGCTCCCGCCTGCAGCAGAATACAGTGCAGCAAAGCCAATACTGGCAATGATAAAAATAAGAAGCACCAAGCCCCAGTTTAAATGACGAAGCTTAACCATTAAAGATTGATCTGATTGCATAAAAATCGGGCCGCTCATTAACTTTCCTCCCCGACCATTGCTTTGTGAGGCGCTCGCCTTTGCGCCTCTAACAATATTTCTTTTGCGATCGGTGCAGCAGCTTTAGAACCTCCTACACCGTGCTCAACGACCACAGAACAAACATAACGTGGATTTTTATAAGGCGCATAACCAACAAATAACGCATGGTGACGTTGCTTCCAATCCAGATCCTCGTTTTTAACTCCAGCTTTACGCTGCGCCATTGTAATTCTTTGAACCTGACCAGTTCCTGTCTTACCTGCAAAGGCTAATTCTTCATCAACAATTCTAGAAGCATAAGCGGTACCGCCGCGATCATTCACAACGTCCTCCATCCCCTTTAGAACCATTTCTATATGCGATTGTTTCACATCCATCTTAGGCCATTTTCCAACCATCTTTGAATTCGGAGCAAGACCATTAGATGTAATCCAAGGCTTCACCGCATAGCCACCATTGACCATACGTGCGGTCATAACGGCCATTTGCAGTGGCGTCGCTAATAGCGAGCCCTGACCAATACTTGTAACAATCGTTTCACCGACCTGCCATTTTCGCCCGTTATAGCCGAGCTTCCATTCCTTGTCAGGGACCAAGCCAGGACTTTCTTCCGTAAGCTCAAATCCAAGCTTATCACCAAGTCCAAACAGCCTAGCTTCTCTAGCAATTTTTTCAATGCCGAGCTCTACAGCCAATTCATAGAAAAATACATCACATGAATGCTGAATAGCTTGCATGACATCAACGCGGCCATGGCCATGTTTTTTCCAGCAATGAAACTTATCCTTGCCGTACTGAAAATGCCCTCCACAAAACGATGTTCTATTCGAATTAACTAAGCCTGCCCTTAAACCAGCTAGTGCTACGACCATTTTAAATGTAGAAGCCGGTGGATATTGACCGGCTATCGCTTTATTCACCAATGGATGCGCTGCATCTGTTCTTAATTGCTCCCAAATATCAAAAGGCATACCAGAGATAAATAGATTAGGATCAAAAGCAGGAGAAGACGCCAACGTATAAACAGCGCCCGTATGTGCATCCATTATGACAGCTGATGCACTTCGCTCCTGCGCCAGGCGCGTTTGTGTAAAGCGCTGCAATTCACCATCTAAAGTTAAGATTAAACGCTCACCGCTATGGCTATCACGCACATCAAGTTCTCTCACCTCACGACCGACAACATTCACCTCAACTTGGGCTGTTCCTTTTTCTCCGCGAAGCTCTTTATCAAATTTCTTTTCGATGCCTGTTTTTCCGATACGAAAACCTGGCAGACTAAGCAGTGGGTCCTGATCAATTTCTCGCTCATTCACCGCGCCTACATAACCGACCACGTGGGCGGTTGCATCTGCAAATGGGTATGTACGCCTTTGTCCGACATCTGTACTTAGACCTGGAAGGTCAGGAAGATTAACCTCAATTTTTGCAACTTCATCCCAGCTTAGATCATCCTTAACCTCAATCGGCACAAACTTAGCATTACGTTTTGCTTCCTTTAAAACAGAACGAATATCAGATTCCTGCAAGTCTATATGGCTCTGCAAAGCTCTTAGGACTGACTCAATATCTTTCACCTGTTCTGGGACAATAAGCACACGAAAATTTCGGCCATTTACGGCTAAAGGAACACCATATCGATCAACAATAGTTCCTCTAGAAGGCGCAAGCATCTTAACGTTTATACGGTTTTTGTCCGATAATGTCCGATATTTTGATCCTTGCGCAACTTGCAGCCATGCCAAGCGACCGCCAAGTACACCAAGCGCAGCTGTTTGCATCGTACCCATGATTATGGCACGGCGAGAAATGAGTTTTCCATGATCCTGTTCTGATTTAATAGATTTCATTTTCGTACGCTTTTTCCCTTTAAAATCTATAACACCTTATGCGTCAATCTCAGCAGTGAAAGAATAAGAGGAAAGAAAAGTACACCCAATAAAATTGGTTGCATCAAACTATCCAATGGTAGGATCGCTAGGTAGAAAGCACTCATTAAAATCCATTGTAAAAAACTCACTGTGGAGATAACAACCACAAAACCTAGCCATGAAATCATAAAACTCTGATTAATTAAAAAACGTCTTTGGTACTTCAACAATGTCGAAGCTAATAAATATAAAAGCGCATGAAGACCAAGCGGCGTTCCCCCTAAAAAATCCAGAAATAGACCCACTATAAAAACGAGGAAAGCAGGCATCATAGATGGTCGATAAATTGACCAATAATGAATCGCCATAAAGATAAAAGGTGCAGCAACCAGAAAGTTCAAAGGATGCGGAGCAGCCATAACATCAAGTAAAAGCAATAACAGCATAAAGCTGTATGGCACGCTCATACGTGCAATGATCTCCAAGCGTTCAGTAAAAGTTAGAAATGCGCGCATATTGGTTTTATAGCAAGCCTATAAAAGGAGGTAAAACACTAAATCAGTATCAGCACATCCCATAATGACAAAGTTGCTAAAAACTATATTCAGCTTAAAAAATAGACTAGTTATATCCGCCCTCAAGTAGATAAGGGTCATAAGGCTTATCAATCACGCGAACATGGATCATTCGTAAAAAGTCAGCATTTGGCTTCACGCCCATCATGCCATTTTCATCCTTTACGATTACGCCCACTGGTAATCCGAACGGGAAAATACCGCCGCGCCCGGAGGTCATAATACGCGTACCTTCAGCAAGCTCCGTTCCAGCAGGCAAATGAAGAAGTCGACCAGTGTCACTGTTTGTACCAGCAAAGATTGCATGCTGACGTGAGTTTTCAACAAGCACCGGTACACGTGAGTTCATATCTGTAATCAATAAAATGCGCGCTGTATTATTTCCGGCCTCTATAATGCGCCCTACGACACCACCAGATGTAATAACAGCCTGGCCTTTTTCAACACCATCTACTTTACCAGCATTAACAAGCACACTTTTCGCAAATGTCCTGCCTGTATCAGAAAGAATGCGCGCAGAAATATAATCATATTGAGGTTGAAGCTTTACATTCATCAAATCCCTGAGGGATTTATTTTCTGCCTGCAATAAAAGTGCAGCCTGATGCCATTCTCTAAGACGAATATTTTCATCTCTTAACCTCATATTCTCAGACTGCATTGCTGCAAGGCCAGATACATCGCGAACAAATAAAGCCGCGGTCTGCATAGGAATAGATACAACACTTAAAACTGGAGACGCAAAGTCATAAACAGCCGTTCGCATACCATGAACAAGCTGCGGCTTAATTGCGGAAGTAATAATCATTAAACAGGATATAAGAATAAGAAGAGCCGTCGCCCCACTTCCTAATAGAGGAAATGGCATCATTTTTGAAACTGCTTTCGAGCCCACACGCGCTCTCGTCATTTTATCTCGACGTGTCAATGCACTTCATCCTTATTGCAAAGGCTATATTTACCACTATGGTAAAATGCACAATTATTTTTGCAAGTAACTTAGCAAAATTTTACGCTAAAAATTGTTTAAAAACAATTTACAAGAATGATTTTCTTATAAAAAAGTATAAAAGCACGTGATTTTATCTTTTGCAGAGACGGCTTGCAGCAATTAATAAGTACCGATCAAAACATTTCGCAGCACTTTTGATTGCTCAAGCGCATGACCTGTTCCAAGTGCAACACATGAAAGCGGATCATCAGCAAGTGTCACAGCCAAACCTGTTGCATGGCGCAGCACAAAATCAAGATTTGCCAATAGTGATCCACCGCCGGTCATAACGATACCTTTATCTACAATATCTGCTGCGAGTTCAGGCGCCGTGTGCTCTAACGCAACCTTCACGCCTTCAACAATCTGACCAACCGGTTCAGCGAGTGCTTCAGAAACTTGACGTTCGGTTACAACGATCTCTTTAGGAACACCGTTCATAAGGTCACGGCCACGAATTTCCATTGAGCGCCCTTCACCATCTGCTGGCGGACAAGCGGAACCAATTTCTTTTTTGATACGCTCAGCCGTGCTTTCACCAATCAAAAGATTATGGACGCGGCGGATATAAGCGATAATCGCTTCATCCATTTTATCGCCGCCAACACGCACTGAACGCGCATAAACAATTCCACCAAGTGAAATAACAGCAACCTCGGTTGTGCCGCCACCAATATCAACGACCATAGACCCTGACGGCTCAGTTACCGGCAACCCCGCACCAATTGCGGCTGCCATTGGTTCTTCGATTAACTCTACGCGGCGCGCACCAGCACTTTCTGCTGATTCTATAATTGCGCGTTGTTCAACTGCCGTTGAACCAGAAGGCACACAAATAATCATACGAGGGGATGCAAAAGAGCGGCGATTATGCACTTTACGTATAAAGTATTTGATCATCGCTTCTGTGACTTCAAAGTCTGCAATAACACCATCACGCAGTGGACGCGTTGCCGTAATACTTCCAGGCGTTCTACCGAGCATCATCTTCGCTTCGTTACCAACGGCTCGAATATTCTTTTTACCGTAGACCATTTCAATCGCCACAACTGACGGCTCATTTAAAACAATCCCCTGATCGCGCACATACACAAGCGTATTGGCAGTCCCAAGGTCAATAGCCATATCGGCCGACATAAATCCAAATAGTCCGGAAAACATAGGTCACGTCACCACAAAACAAGATGTTAAACTAATTTTCCCCTTATATCAGAGAAGATTAGGCAATGCATCATGGTTTTTCAGATTTTCAACAATCTATGCACGGCTTCAAACAAAAAAAGCGCTCTGAATTTAGAGCGCTTGTTTCTTACTGATCTGATATTTCAAGATTAACCTTGACGTGCCTTCATACGTGGGTTTTTCTTGTTGATCACATATACGCGGCCACGACGACGGATCACGCGATTGTTGCGATCTCTACTTTTCAATGTTTTCAATGAGTTAGTTACTTTCATTGTACTGCCCAGCCTTTTAATCTGTATATGTTTATCAAAATTACTGGCGGACAATAGTGACTTTACCCCCCTCCTGTCAAGCCTTTCTTTGCATTTTTTATTATTCTAATTCATCTCAATGTATAGATTATAAGAAAATAGCCCCTAAAAAAGCTACCCCCTAAGCTTTACAGCGCTCTGTAAATAGACAGTCGTATTATATTTATCAATAGCAATTGATTTTTAACCATTCTATGCGCACACTAGTGTTACTGAATATAAAAAATAAAAAACTCAGTGTGTTAACAGGCATAAGAAAGACTTTTATCAATGCAAAAGAATCAAAGATTTTTTTCAGCAGGGGACACTATTATTCGGCAAGGTGATACTGGCACTTCAGCCTATATCATCGAAAGTGGCCGTGTAGAAATTGTTATTGAGACGGATTATGGCGGTGAACAACTGGTTGGCACACGCGGCGCCGGCGCTATGATTGGTGAAATGGCCATCATTGACAGAGCTCCAAGAACAGCGACAATACGCGCTATAGAAAATTGCAACCTTCTTGAAATCACACAAGACAATTTTGATCAGCGGATTAAGAATGCAGACCCTGTATTGTGTATGGCCATTCAGGTTATTTTAGCGCGCTATCGTGACGTTCTTAAGCGCGCTCAAGTCATTGGCGAGCCACCACGCAGCGTTCTCGATTCCGAAGCACAAGAAATGAATATGGTCAATTCAGATTCAAGTGCGCTTGAAGCCCTTAAGATCATAAATGATTTTGAAAACAGTCTAGATAAAGGTGAAGTGAGCCTTAATTATCAGCCAATAATGAATTTAGAGACTGGGAAAGTGGCAGGCTACGAAGCATTAATGCGCTGGATACACCCTGAACGCGGGTTTATTTCACCGGGAATTTTCATTCCCGCACTTGAAGATAGCGGCCTAATTGTTAAAGCATCACAATGGGCGCTCAATGAATCCCTTCAAGCACTTAAACGTATTGAGGGCAAAGTCGGTTATGAAAGTCACCTATTCATGAGTGTAAACTTCACCAGCCATGACTTTAGTGAAGACGGCTTTGTCGACAGCGTCTACGAGACAATCAGCGCAACAGACATTCAACCAAACCAGCTACATATTGAAATCACAGAAAGGCTTTTGATGGGACAACCTGACAAGGCCGCTGAGACTCTTAAAATGTGCCGAAATGCTGGCATTGGCATCTCTATTGACGATTTTGGAACTGGATATTCCTCTCTTAGCTATCTCCATGCCTTCCCGATCGATACCCTTAAAATCGACCGCAGCTTTGTGATGGAGATGGAAAAAGACGACAAAATGCTGGAAATGGTTCGTTCAATTATTGGACTTGGCAAAAACCTTGGCATGAAACTTATCGCTGAGGGTATAGAAACAGAGAATGAGGCCAAACTTCTTAAGAAGCTAGGATGCGAATATGGGCAAGGTTATTATTTCTGCCCGCCTGTTGATGAGAACAACGTCGTCAAATATACGAAAGGCGAATAAGCTAAGCCATTAGCTACTTTGACGTTGCAACGTAAACTCCATCCCAATTATCGTCCAGATCTTGAGATAAAAGCTCTTTAATTCGCTCTTCATAAACATCATAAAGCTGCGTTAAGTTATAATCAGAATTCTGCCTGCATTCAGCAATAAGCGCTAACGCTTGATCAAAGCGTTTTTCACGATAGGCATTAATCATTTTTTCATGTAGCTGTTTCAACTCTTGAAAAGCCGCCTGCCCCGCTATTTCCTCACCGCCGAGCAATACAAATATTCGTTCGGCATTATCTTTACCTTTAACTTTAATGAGATCAGCCTCCAATGTGGCCATATCAGGCACACTTTTCCATGTTTGCTCTCCAATCAAAACCTCTACTCCATAATTTTTAGTCTGCCCTTCCAATCTAGACGCCAAGTTTACAGTATCCCCTAAAGCAGAATAGGCGAAACGCTGCTTAGAGCCCATATTCCCGACTGCGCACGGCCCAGTGTTAATCCCAATACCAGCGCTGAGAAGCAATGGCTCTTTTCCTTCTTTGAGCGCCTTTTCTTTTATGGCGTCATTAACTTTTTCGAGAGCTTTTTGCATTTGAAGTGCAGCGTTACATGCGTTTCTTGCGTGCTGAGCATCATCAAGCGGTGCGTTCCAAAACGCCATCATCGCATCGCCCATATATTTATCGATTGTACCACGGTTTTGCATCACAACATCAGACATGGGGGTCAGAAAATCATTCATGAGCTGAATAAGAGCGCGCGGTGTAAGCCCCTCTGATATTGTCGTAAAACTTCTAATATCTGAGAAGAGAACTGTCAGATCACGAATTTCACCGCCAAGCCTTAACTTATCGGGATTTTTTGTCAGCTCTTGCATAAAGTCAGGTGAAATATAGAGACCAAAAGCGCTTCTTACCTGACGTCTTTCATATTCAACCCGCAAATATGTAAGCAAAACAGAAACTATAAAAATAGCAAAGACCGATAATGACGGATAAAACGGATCTAATAGTAAATTATACTGAGTATATGCCCTCATTGAGCCTGCTAATGCGGCCATCATCAGCGATACACACAAAACCAAAAGTGCACTCACACTTACGAATGGCGCCAATATAATCATGAGCGTACCAGCAAAAAAGATAAACATAGCCTCAGCACCAATTGTTATATCTGGGCGTAGTAAATATTCACCTTGTAGAATTTGTTCAACCACATTGGCGTGAATTTCCACACCCGGCTGAAAGGCTTCAATAGCCGTTGATCGCAGATCTTTTAATCCTTCCGCAGAGGCGCCAATCATAACAATTTTATCTTTGATTAAGGGCTCAACCTCATTACGAAAATCAGGGGTGATAATTTTATACGCTGAAACGTAATCATCGCCACCCTCATCAAAAACACGGTAGTAAACATATAACAATCCATTTGATTCTACTGGAATATTATAATCTTTGAACTTAATGCGGTAGGATGTATCAAGCGCTTTCACGCCGCCCTTATCATTATCAGCGGGCGCTATAATCATACTGCTCCACGGCTTGCCTTCACCCACCCTTACAGCCTCTAAACTCAAAGATGGGTAGAGTTTCTTTCCATCGGTAAAGATTAATCCAGCGCGCCTCAAAACGCCATCATAGTCAGGCAATGCCATAAAGCTACCGTTTCCACGCGATGCATTTTCAAGCACAGGTAAAAAATTTGCTGTAGAATTAAACCTTGGAACGGATGATAAAAACGCTGTTTTTTCTGCTTTTTTGGCTAACAGCCTTTGCTTTATGCGCGGCTTACCATGCTTTTGTCCTTGCGCATAACTTCCCCATGTAAAAGCTGCCACAAAATTATCAGCCTCTTTGATTGTCTTTGCTAAGATCTCATNATTATTTGGCAGGCTCTCAATATTATCAAAACGACCTTGAAAGCCTGGGTGCCCCTCAAGCACTTTAGCAATTAACTGCGGNGATGTNCGATCATCNTCGGCGAGCACCCCATCAAAGACAANAGCTTTTGCTCCCATCTCATTAAGNGCCTTGATTAACTCTGCAATTTTAGTCCGAGGCCATGGCCACTGGCCTAAGCGATAAAGCGAGTCATCATCAACATTTACAATGACCACCTTATTTTCTTCACTATTTGGAACCCGTGGATACTGCCTGTTAAGCTCATCAAACACCACATGACGCATATCGCTTCGCCAGCGCGCATTTGAGCCACTGTAATAGACCGCGCCGATAAGAAGCGCAAAAAGCATGATCAAATGCACCCAACGATTAACGAGAATGCGGCTAAACATTAATTACCTTTCTGTGAACGCCCTATCACGCGCTCTGAGTATAGGTTTAAGCAAGTACTCAAGAATTGTGCGCTTACCTGTAATCACCTCAACATCAGCAACCATACCAGGCGTAATAGGAAGAGGATTTTCTGCACTACCCATATAATTCTTTTCGGTGTGCACCTCTATTTCAAAGGTGATGTTTCCATCACGGTCCTTAGCGCTCGTAGCCCCTATTCTAACCAATTTTCCATCAAGTGCGCCATATTTTTGAGGATCGTATGCAGTTACCTTAACTTTTGCGGCCTGACCTGGTATTAAAAATGCAATATCTGCGGGTGGAATTTGCGCAATTATTTTTAGCTCTTCTTCAATNGGCACAACCTCTATTAAACGCATNGCAGGCTCGACAACGCCGCCAATTGTGCGCACTGCTATATGATTAACGATACCATCTACGGGCGCTCTAACTTCGCGGCGTTCAACCCGGTCACCAATTGATTTTAAATCTTCTTTGAGGGATGCAAGCTCAGTCAGCACATCATTAAGCTCACCCAAAGCTTGCGAACGAAACTTATCCAACTGGCTTGCACGCTCTTTCTTTGCAACTTCAAGCTCAGCTTCCAGCGCTTTTTTTCGTNCAACCGCGCTCGCTATTTGTCCGCTCATATCATTAACTTCGCGGGTCAATCTTATCTCTTCAATTTTTGGCTTAGCACGNTTTGCAACCATTTGNTTNGTGATCGCCAANTCCTCNCTNAGGAGGCTTCGGCTTTGTGAAAAACGGTTAATTTGCGCCCTTGTTTCCGCGATTTCAGCTTGCGCCTTTGTAATGCGCTCATCCAAAATTGAGTAAGNGTTTTGCAGCTCTTTTTGCCTNGATTCATANAGCTCACTCTCGCTTTTCGCAATTTGAGGCGCTTCAGCGAGCACNGCNCTNGGNACGNTAAATTCNTNCCCATCTGCCTCTGCGAGTAGCCTCACCCTGCGTGCCTCAAGACCTAAGAACCTTGCTCTCGTTCCGCGCTCCTGTGATGAAAACTGAACGTCGCTAAGGCGCATTAACACATCACCTTTTGTGACTTTCTGCCCGGGCTGAACACGAATTTCTTCGACAATACCACCCTCTAGGCTTTGCACAATTTGCACCTCACTTGAAGGAACCACTTGCCCTTGACCGCGACTAAGCTCTTCGACCTTTGTAACACCGGCCCAAACGATAGCAAGAACAACCAAGACCATGACTGAGCCAAATAGAAACATAGCCGATGTTGCGGGCCTTAAATGTGAAGCAGCCTCCAGCTCCGACATGAAATCTGTTTCTTTAATCTTAGGCTCAAAAATCATGATGGCTTATCCCCTTCCTGATTTTCGTTACTTTCACTTGGTTGTGGCGCTGCCTCTTTTGGCGTTTGGCCTTGTCTCAAAAATTCCAACACTTTTTCACGCGGCCCATCGACGGCGAGCTGCCCTTGTTCCAAAACAATAATACGGTCAACAAGTTCAAGCATTGAATGTTTATGTGTCACAAGGATTAGCGTCTTATCTTTTACTTCGTTCGCAACGTAATGCTTGAAAGCCATTTCCGCTTGGATATCCATTGCATTTGTCGGCTCATCGCAAATAAGAACTTTTGGTTTTATCAGCATTGCCCGTGCCAGAGCAATGGCTTGCCTTTGTCCACCCGATAAGCCTTCACCATGCTCACCAACAGGCGTATCATAACCTTGAGGGTAACGGGATATAAAATCGTGCACACCTGCGGATTTAGCAGCTTGTAGTATCTCCTCATCGCTTGCACTTGGTACGGACGCACTTATGTTATCGCGAACAGAGCCACTAAATAAGACGACATCCTGCGCAATATAGGCGATTGATTTTCGTAAATCCGCTGGATCGATTTGACGGTAATCCGTATCATCCGCAAGGATTGTTCCTGCGTCCGGCTCGTAAAGCCCCATCATGAGGCGTGCGCATGTACTTTTCCCAGAACCTATACGGCCTAAAATAGCAACCTTTTCACCCGGATTGATTGTAAAAGACAGGTCGCCTATCACCTCTCGTTTTATCGAAGGATAGCTAAAGGATACACGCTCAAATGCGATCTTTCCTTCCAGGTCTGGCCTATGTAAAAAGTTTTTACCGGCTGGGCGTTCAACAGGTTTACTCATTATTTCTTCCAGCGCTTTTAAAGAAACATTGGCTTGATGATAACGAGTCATTAAATTTGCGATCTGACCAATTGGAGAGAGCGCTCTNCCTGAAAGAATGACACAAGCAATCAGCGCGCCGCTACTCATATCACTGGAGGCAACCATATACATACCCGCCAAAACAATGAAGATTGAGGCTGTTTGCTGAACAAAAGTAGCCACATGGACNCCAAAGCCTGAGATAAAACGTGATGCCTGTCCGTAGGCTGAGCTTTCNCCTACATATGCGCCGTATTTCGCACGAAACGCNCCATCAGCACCAATCGCTTTAATTGTTTCNAAGCCGTGAATTGTTTCGATCAATATACCGTGCTTTGCTTCTGCTGATCTTGTTGATTTGCGTACGACCGATTTAAGCGGCACCTGCAATAGAAGACCAACCATCATCGCAAAGGCGATTAANCCCAANAGNATCAGCGCAACAGAGCCACCNAGTTTGTAAATNATAAACAGGAAAAANATTGTAAAGGGNAAGTCNACCATTGTCGTAATCGTGGCCGATGTAAAAAAGTCACGCACTGAATCGAAATCTTTTAGCATATTGGCAAACACACCTGCTGACCTCGGTCTTTGCGACAATTTCATATTCAATAANTGATCATAAATACGGCGCGTTGCGATTACATCAATTCTNCGNCCTGCTAGATCNATTAGNTAGCCCCTAAGTGTACGCATAATGAAATCAAAAACAAATACCGTCAAAGCCCCTATACCCAAGGCCCATCCTGTTTCTATAGCCTCATTTGGAATCACGCGATCATAGACATTCATGATAAAAAGCGGTGATGCCAAACCAAATAAGTTTATGAAAACAGCACCGAGTAAAACCATGATATAAATGCCGCGATTTTGATTCGCTAAATCCCAAAACCAATGCCCTTCATTCTCAGATTTTTCTGCCTCGGCTCCCACTTTTGAAAACGCGGCTGTTGGCTGGGTTAAGATGATATAGCCTGCATATTCCTCCTCCAGCTCTGCAAATGTACGTTTTTCCTTAGCTCTTGACTGGGTATCATATATTTCAAAAACATCACCGTCGCGCCCTATAAGCACATAGGCTTTTTCATCATGCGCTATCATAACCGCAGGTAACAATGCGGCCTGCAAGGATGCTATGTTTTTGTATCTCGTAACTTTGGTGCGGATATGTATACGATTGGCTGCTTCACAAAACAGATCCGATCCCATATTTTTTCCATCGAACGCTAAGCCAGAAACCAGCGCGCGCGGTGTTTTAGCGCGACCATAATGCGCACTTAAATATTCCAAACTAACGAGGAGAGACGGTAAGCGTTTTTGATTTTTTTTCTTTTTAGCGGCTTGCTTGCTCATAACTCACGTCTGGTTTTGAAGGCTGAGCGTGAACATCAAGGCCCAACACATTTCTAAGTGATCCAGCACTTGCTAAGATCGCATAATCAGCAAGAACCTTACGGTAATAAGCATTTACAAGGTCTAAGCGCGCATTGAAAAGCTGATTATCAGCGCGCATCAAATCCAATAGTGAAATTGTTGCCCCTTCAAACTGCGTTTCATATGTTGAAAAAAGCTTTTGATTTAACTGTAGACGTCTTTTCTGATTTTCATACTGCTTCACGGCGGTATCTTTTTCTGCATACGAAACACGAACGGCATGCTCTATTTGGCGTTGCGTATCTTGAAGGCGCGCCCTTGCATTTTCTTGTTCATATCGTTTTTTGTTGATACGTGCAGCTTGCGCTCCGCCAGTCTCTAAGCTCCAATTCATGCGAATTAGCGCACGGGCATCCACAACCTCACCGCCAATCACATCATCTTTTTCACTTTTCAGGTAAGAAACCTCACCGCTTATGTCAGGATAATAGCCACGTTTTTCCGCATCGACACCGTGCTTAGCCGCTTCAATTTCCTTTTTTATGCTCATGATACGCATATGGTTTTCTTTTGCTAAGAATAATGCCCCATCAACAGTCGCCGGGATCACAGAAGCCTTTAGGGGCTCAACATCGAAGAGAGCCTTCGGCGCTTCACCCGTTAACTGTTCATAGTCTGAGCTTGCACTTAATAGCTGCCCTTCATAATCCGCTGATAGCTCAACAACAAATGTTTCAAAATCCAACGCTTGCTGAAGCTCAGCCTCATCTGATCCACCTTGCTCGACCATATCATGGATACGTGCAATATAATCTTTTACGCTCTCTTCGTAGTTTTTTACTAGCTCAAGCGCTTTTTGCGCGCGCATCACATTAAAATAAGCTTGGACAGCCCGAATTGCGAGTGTCTCCTGAACATCAAACACATTAAAACGCACAGATTGTACAGTCGATTCTGCTGAACGAATACGATCCCTTGTTTTAAAAGAATCAAACAGCATTTGATTACCGCTCACAGAGCCTTCCCAAAAATTTGAATAGCCGGCGCCACGCGTTACGCTTAAACCGCGGCTTGTTGCGTTATCACCATAAACACGGCCAGTAGAAGCGCTTACATCAATTGTCGGAAAATATGCAGAGACTTGCTCAGACACATCTTGCTTAACAGACCCCAACTCCGCTTTAAGGCTCTCAACCTGAGGGTGCGTAACAATCACTTTAGAAACTGCTTCATTCAAAGTTTGTGCGTCAGCCATAGTTATACCCGCGACCATAATCGCAGATGTGGCTACAAAAGTAAGTAAAACTCTTTTCATTATTGCTAACCCTAAGAAGATGACGAATGCCAAGTGGTGAACACCAGAGCGGATATGCTGAAATGATGGTAATATATATCACAGATTATAGCAAGCTCGCCAGAGTTGCACTGCACCAAAAATAATCGGCATTATTTCTGGATAAGGGCTATACAAAAACACATTGTTGAGTCATCCTAAAGTTCAGCACTACTTGATAAAAAGGGGTTCGTTAAAGTGAGCATCAAAATCATCATCCCTAAAGAAACAGCAGCCGATGAAAAAAGAGTTGCAGCCTCACCCGAGACGGTCAAAAAACTTACAAAACTTGGATGTATAGTCATGCTGGAAAAAGGAGCCGGTGAAGCTTCAGCCTTTACAGACGACATGTACAAGGATGCAGGCGGAATTATCGCCAAAGGTAAGACTGATCTCTATAAATCCGCTCAGGTAGTTCTGCGCGTTCAAGCACCCGACGATAAAGAACTATCAGAAATCCCGAAAGGTGCGCTTCTTATCGCGATGCTTGCACCTTACGGTAATGAAAAACTCATAAACGCCCTTGCCAAGGCTGGCATTGATGCCTTTTCTATGGAGCTTGTACCGCGCATCACTCGTGCGCAGAGTATGGATGTTTTATCTTCACAATCAAATTTAGCTGGATATAAATCCGTTCTCGATGCAGCAGAATATTATCCGCATGCATTTCCAATGATGATGACAGCCGCAGGTACAGTGCCGCCTGCTAAAGTTTTTATCATGGGTGCCGGCGTTGCTGGCCTGCAAGCCATTGCCACCGCGCGACGCCTTGGCGCCGTAGTGACTGCGACGGATGTACGTCCCGCAGCGAAGGAACAAGTAGAATCACTGGGCGCGAATTTCATTGCGGTTGAAGATGACGAGTTCAAGGCTGCTGAAACAGCCGGTGGATATGCGAAAGAGATGTCCAAAGCCTATCAAGCCAAACAGGCCGCCCTTGTCGAGGAGCATATCGCAAAACAGGATATCGTGATTACAACAGCCCTCATCCCTGGTCGTGATGCCCCAAAGCTGATTAATAGCAAAATGGTTAAATCCATGAAACCAGGTAGTGTGATTGTTGACCTTGCAGTTGAAGCCGGAGGCAACTGCGATGGATCGAAAGCGGGCAGTGTCGAAGATGTATCTGGCGTTAAAATCATTGGACACAGAAACGTACCAAGCCGCCTTGCCGCGGATGCCTCTGCACTTTACGCGAAGAATATCTTTAATCTTCTTAACCTTATTATCGATGCTGAAAATGTCATACTTAAANTAGATATGGATGACGATATTATAAAAGGCATTGCACTCACTAAGGACGGNAAAATCATTCACCCTAATTTNNCCTCGACTAAGNCTAAGCCNAANACGAGCAGCGCAAAGAAGACGCCGGCTAAGAAAAAAGCCAGCAACGAAAAGAACGAAAGCAAAAGCTCCGCACCCAAAAAGAAAACCACAGCNAAGAAAAGTCCTGCGAAGAAGAAGAAGGAGGATAAATAATCATGGCTGATGAAAACCAAACCCGTACAATCACGGATAGTTTTAAGGATATTCAGGAGCAGCTAAACTCCGCTAATGAGAGTATTGCTGACCTTATGAGTGAGGTTGCAAATGATCCAAGCATTACTGGCCATGGTAACGAGCCCTTTATCCTAACTGGCTTAACCGTTTTTGTGTTGGCCTGCATTGTTGGATATCACGTAGTTTGGCGAGTAACACCAGCACTTCACTCGCCGCTAATGGGTATCACCAACGCAATATCATCTGTGATTATCGTTGGCGCTCTTATGGCGCTCGCACCGGCTGATGGCAGCTTTTCTTTTATCGCCTTTATTGGCGTGATTTTAGCTTCAATCAATATTTTTGGCGGCTTCATAATCACCCGCCGCATGCTTCACATGTTTAAGAAGAAGGAATCATAGTCACCATGGAAACACTTTCTTCACTTACATATCTAGTTTCTGCTGTTTTATTCATTCTAGCTCTGCGCGGCCTATCACACCCTGAAACAGCGCGCCAAGGTTTGAACTTTGGTATTACGGGCATGGCGATTGCCATCATTACAACCATGCTCCTCCCTTCCGTTGGTGGATGGCTATGGATCGTACTAGGCATTGGTATTGGCGGTGCGATTGGTACAACCATTGCGCAGCGCATTGAAATGACATCTCTGCCCCAGCTTATGGCCGCTTTCCATTCACTTGTTGGCCTTGCAGCGGTTTGTGTTGCTGCTGCTGCATTTGGAAGCCCAGAAGCTTTNGGCATTGGTACNAGTGAGGACATTCANCTTGCTTCATTGATCGAAATGTCGCTNGGCCTAGCAATTGGTGCGATTACTTTTACAGGCTCTGTTGTGGCTTGGGGAAAATTAGAAGGACGCATTTCAGGCAAGCCTGTTAACTTTAACGGACAGCACGCCCTAAATGGAGCACTTGGGATTGCACTCGTTCTTTTGATTATTTTGCTTTGCGCGACAGAGAGTACGTTTGTCTTTATTCTCATTGCACTTCTGGCAATGGCTCTGGGCGTTTTGATCATCATCCCCATTGGCGGCGCAGATATGCCAGTAATCGTCTCTATGCTGAACTCTTATTCAGGCTGGGCGGCTGCAGGAATTGGCTTTACGCTTCATAATAACCTTCTCATTATCACTGGCGCACTTGTCGGTGCATCGGGTGCTATTCTTTCCTACATCATGTGCAAGGGTATGAACCGCTCTTTCATTTCCGTTATTTTAGGCGGATTTGGCGGTGAACAATCAAGTGCAGCTGCTGAAGATATGGGTGACCGGAGTGCAAAGATTGGCTCTGCTGATGATGCGGCATTTATCATGAAAAATGCCTCAAAAGTTATTATCGTCCCTGGCTACGGCATGGCTGTAGCACAAGCACAGCATGCTCTTCGTGAAATGTCGGATATCCTTAAAAAAGAAGGTGTTGATGTCAAATATGCCATTCACCCAGTCGCAGGACGCATGCCAGGTCACATGAATGTCCTCTTAGCAGAAGCTAATGTTCCTTATGATGAAGTATTTGAGATGGAAGATATTAACCGTGACTTTGCGCAAGCTGATGTGGTTTACGTGATTGGTGCAAATGACATTACCAACCCAGCGGCTAAGAATGACTCTTCATCACCAATATACGGTATGCCTGTTTTGGATGTAGATAAAGCGCGCACAGTTCTATTTGTTAAACGTTCTCTTGGATCAGGGTATGCTGGCATTGATAATCCTCTATTCTTTGAAGAGGGAACGATGATGCTTCTTGATGATGCGAAGAAAATGACAGAGGATATTATCAAAGCAATGGAATAAATGTGCGTTGCACCGCAATATATCTTCGAAAAAAATTAACCTTTCTAAGAGATCATAAGAATAATAACAATTTATATAAAATTTTAATTAAATCACTTTAATCGCTTATGCATGACGCAGCACTTAAGATAAATATGGAAGAACAAACAGGGTTAGAACCGCGCTTTCAGCAACCACCAACATGGCGCTGGCATCAGTTTCAAAGGAATGGACGCACGCTTCGTTTTGGCTCTGCGTTTCCTCAAGGGACAGTTCCAGATGCTATTGTTATTTGCCTTCCAGGCTTAAGTGAGTTTGCAGAAAAGTACTTTGAAGTCGCTAATTACTGCTTGGGCCGAAACCTTGGATTTTGGATTTTTGATTGGGCTGGGCAGGGAAAATCTTCACGTTATTTCGAGAACGATCCTCATAAGCGTCACTCTGATGGCTTTGATGAAGATGTAGAGGATCTGTACAAATTCTTCACTGACTACGTTAAATATGCAAGTGTTCATCCAGATAAAGGGCGTATTGCGCCCGTTATGCTTGCGCATTCAATGGGTGCAAATATAGGCATGCATTTCCTGCATAAATATCCCGACATTTTCGAAGCGGCAGCTTTCACCGCGCCAATGTTTGGCCTTAAAGCAACGCAGAACATCCCCGCCCCTATCGATACATTAGCAAGCGGTTTGCTCAGCTTCTTTTCCGGCAAAAAATACGCACCTGGCGGCGATGATTGGTCATTCGAAACACGAACAAACCCTAATTTTCATGTTTTCTCAAGTGATCCTAGCCGAAGCGCCATTCATAATTACTGGTGTAAAGTTGATCCAGAACTGCAATGCGGCTTCGTTACTCATAAATGGGTGCATGAAGCTATAAAATCTTGCAACGCGATACAGAATAAATCTCTACTTCGAGACATACATACGAATTGCCTCTTTGCAACCGCTGGCATTGAGGAGTTCGTGCAAAATAAAGCCATCCATAAAGTTGCGGCCTATCTTGATAATGTCAAACTCCTTGATTATCCAGAGTCGCGCCATGAAATATTGATGGAACGTGATGAAATTAGAAATGACTTTTTAGAGCATTTCTATAAACAGGTAAAAGAATGCGTAATTGATAGGCCAGAAACCTTGAAACCATTCTAATAAACAGGCACACTATGCCGGTCTATAAAAGGAGAAAATAAAGCATGGACGATTCAGAAAAAGATAAAATTCGATTGAGCGACCGTATCCTGTCCGCTTTAGAGCTTGCGCTAGAGCAAGGTGATCTAAAGATTTGTGAGCTTCTTACGAGTGCAATGGAACAATCGATGACGCGTAATACAGGTGGTGGTGAATTTATTGAAAGGCGTGACTATCCGCCTGAGATTGAAGAAGCGATGGATAAGCTTTATGCCCTTCGTGCAGAGGATAAAAACGCTTAATTACACCAGCCTATCTTTATTCAATAAGACCTTGCCATTCCTCCTCACTTAGGATTGTTATGCCAAGGTCTTTTGCTTTTTTAAGCTTAGAACCAGCATCCTCACCGGCGATTACGTAATCCGTTTTTTTCGATACAGATCCAGATACTTTTGCCCCTAAACGCTCTGCCGTTGCTTTTGCTTCGCCGCGGCTAATGGATAGCGACCCTGTGAAGACAAGTGTTTTCCCAGCGACCGGGCTATCCGCGCTTTGCGGCGCTTCATAGGGTTTGATTTCAACGTAGTTTAACAGCCCAGCNAGTACATCTTGATTATGCGTTTCTGCGAAAAAGCCAATCAAATCATCCGCCATACTGACCCCAATCCCATCGATATTGATGAGAGCTTTATAAGCTTCACTCTCCTGATCCTTACTTGCTTCTATCATCGCGGCTTGCAGCGCGTCTATTGATCCATAAAAGCCAGCAAGCATTTTCGCAGTTGCTTCACCGATCTGACGAATTCCAAGAGCATAAATAAACCGGTTTAGCTCAATAACACGGCGCCCGTTAATCGATGCGAATAAGTTCTTCTCAGACAGATCACCCCAGCCTTCACGTGCGCGAATTGGTGTTAAGCTTCCCTTATTCAGTTCTTCAAGCTTAAAAATATCTACGGGCGTTTTAATCAAGCCATCTTCGTAGAACTGCTCAATAATTTTTGCGCCAAGGCCGTCAATATCAAAGGCAAGTCGAGAGACAAAATGTTTCAAACGCTCGACCACTTGCGCGGGACAAATAAGCCCGCCAGTACAGCGAATAGCGACCTCCCCCTCTTCACGAATTGCATGAGATCCGCAGCGTGGACATTCGCGCGGAATTTCAAACTTAGCGGGATTACCTTCTCGTTTTTCCAGCAGCACTTCAACCACTTGAGGGATAACATCGCCTGCACGCTGTATAACGACTATATCGCCGATACGGATATCTTTACGTTCAATTTCATCTTGGTTATGAAGCGTTGCGTTAGAAACAATCACGCCGCCAACATTGATGGGTTCTAACCTTGCAACGGGAGTTAGCACACCGGTGCGCCCGACCTGCACATCAATACCCAAAAGTTTTGTTACTGCACGCTCAGCAGGGAATTTGTGCGCTGTCGCCCAGCGCGGCGAACGTGCCACAAACCCCAAGCGGCCCTGCAGCGCGAGATCATTAACCTTATAAACTATGCCATCAATATCATAGTCCAGATCGGCGCGGCTTTCTAAAATCTTCTCATAATTTTCCATGAGCTGCGACGCATTTTCAGCAAGAGCATAAAATGTTTCAGGCACGCCGAAACTCTTTAAATTTTCACGAACTTCAAAATGTGTATTTCCTATCGGCTCGCTCACCTCACCAAGAGCATAGCCAAAAAACTTTAATGGGCGCTCTTTTGTAATTTCCACATTCAGCTGGCGCACTGATCCAGCCGCAGCATTTCTTGGGTTTGCAAA
This sequence comes from Micavibrio sp. TMED27, assembly GCA_002167715.1. Taxonomy (GTDB): domain Bacteria; phylum Pseudomonadota; class Alphaproteobacteria; order Micavibrionales; family Micavibrionaceae; genus TMED27. The sequence goes on along the minus strand of NHCG01000014.1, from coordinate 179,957 downwards.
CATCTTACCGCCGCGTGCCTCTTGCTGCGCATTTAATGCCTTAAAGTCTTGATTACCCATATAAATTTCACCGCGCACCTCGAGGATATCTGGCGGGTTTCCAGATAATTTGTGCGGAATATCATCGATTGTTTTTACATTCTCGGTGATGTCCTCACCNTCCGCGCCATCGCCGCGTGTTGCGGCCNGCACAAAAATACCGTTNTCATATCTTATTGAGCAAGACAGNCCATCGATTTTTGGCTCCGCAATAATTTCTAGCGGCGNNCTGTCATCCATATTNAAAAAACGACGCGTTTTTTTGAGCCAGTCTTCTAACTCTTCTTCGCTGAACACATTACCGAGTGAAAGCATCGGAACGGCGTGGCGTACTTTGGCAAAACCTTTTGCTGGTTTTGCGCCTAATGTCTGCGTGGGACTATCCTTTGTTGCAAGCTCTGGATATTGCCTCTCTATCCCTTCTAGCTCAGCACGAAGCTTATCATAATCCGCATCACTCATGAGTGGCTCATCATTTTGATAATAAGCTATATCTGCTGCGCGCATTTCTTTCGTAATTTCGTTATGGCGCGCTCTTGCATCTTCCTTTGAGAAATCAAATAAACTCATGTTGCAGTTCTATTCCTTAGTTTATGCAGCTTTTTCTAATAATTTATCGGCGGCGGCTCTCGCTTCAATCGTGATTTCAGCACCAGAGAGCATACGTGCAATTTCTTCACGTCTTTGTTCATGATCGCCAAGCGGCGTAATAGATGTACGAACATCATCTTGCCCACTTTTGTGCACGATCCAATGATTATTGCCCCGCGCAGCAACTTGCGGCGAGTGCGTGACGACCATAATTTGATGCGTGGTTGATAATTTTGCTAAACGCTCACCCACTGCATCCGCAACTGCTCCTCCAATACCTGTATCCACCTCATCAAAAATAAGTGTACCAGCAGATCCGACCTGCGCCATAACGACCTTTAGGGCGAGCATAAAGCGTGCCATTTCACCGCCAGATGCAATCTTTGAAAGCGGCCCAGCCTCTGCACCAGGATTTGTAGAGATTAAAAACTCAACAGCATCGATGCCTTCCTCTCCCCAACTTTCATGAGGCTTTTCTTTTACAGCCGTCACAAAACGGGCTTTTTCGAGTTTAAGTGGGGCCAGCTCACCCATCACTGCTTTATCTAATTTTTGCGCACTTTGTGCGCGCTTATCACTAATTTCCATGGCTAGCGCTTCATAGGCTCTCGCAGCTTTATTGGCTTCTAGTGCAAGTGATGAAAGAATATCGTCCTGCGCCTCGACAGTTCTGAGCTTTTCTAGGAGCTCTTCACATTTTTGCGGCAGTGCTTCGACGCTGCATTCATGCTTACGAGCTGCGGATCTGAGGGCATAGAGTCGATCATCGACATCCTCAAATCTATAAGGCTCATCAGCCATATCCGCAAACATGCCATCAATGATGCCGCGCGCATTATCCAGTTCACTACTGGCTCTATCAAGCGCTTCTAATATCTTTTGAGCGCTCTCGCCGATTTTATCTTCGCCGCGGCCAATCACGCGATATGCTTTTTGTATCATAGCATCCGCGCTGCCTTCGGCTGTTAAATAACCATGCGCATTGTTCAGCGATTCTAAAACTTGCTCACGATTTTGAAGCTGCGTTTTTAACTTGGAAAGCTCGTCTTCTTCACCTGGTTGCGGCGCGAGTTTAATGAGCTCATCAGTTACATGGCGCAGATATTCTTCTTCTTCCCTTAAGCGCTGCGCTTCTTCTTCGGCGCTGATTAATGCTTTTTCTGCTGCGCGCCATTCCCTATAAAGGGCTTTAAGCTGCGCTGTTTTTCTTTCAAGCCCCGCATATTCATCCAGTAAGCCCAAATGATGAATAGGATTGAGCAAGCTATGGGTGTCAAATTGCCCATGAATTTCGACAAGTGTTTCGCCTACACTCTTAAGCAAAGCGCTACTGATCGCTTGGTCATTGATATAGGCTTTGGATTTTCCGTCTTTGGATAATGTNCGGCGTAGTATTAGCCCCTCTGATTTATCGATATCAAAATCAGCCTCTTCTAANACCTTATAAGCCTTATGTGAGGGAGCAATATCAAAATNTGCTGTAACAGAGGATTTATCAGCGCCTTTACGTACCAAGCGCGCCTGCGCCCTTGCGCCCAGTGCTAAGCCAAGCGAATCAAGCAAGATTGATTTGCCCGCGCCCGTTTCGCCGGTTAAAGCACATAAGCCATCCCGAAAAGTGATTTCAAGCTTTTCGATGAGTACGATATTTTGAATCGTTAAACTATTTAACATGAAAGTTAATTTATATGATTCTCCCGCGCCCTGTATAGCTTTGAGGCTATGCTCAGTGCGCAAAAGCTGTGATAAAAGGATGCTATGGCTTTTTAATCTGGTTTGAAGATTGATTGAATCGTTCTATCGACAAATCCTTGATCGTCNAGAATACGCTGGCGCGCTTCAGGNTCTAAGAGTTCATAACTTCTTTCATACCATGTACTACCTGGATAGTTATGTCCTAAGACCGCTGCAACCTGCATCGCTTCTCCCGTTAGACCAAGCGTTAAATACGCCTCGACAAGGCGGTGAAGTGCCTCTGCTGTATGGGATGTTGTTTGGTATTTCTCAACCACCTTTTTAAATCTATTAATTGCCGCATTAATATGGTTACGGTTTAGGTAGTAACGGCCAATTTCCATTTCCTTACCCGCTAAATGGTCAAATACTAAATCGCGTTTAAGCTTTGCATCGCGGGTATATTTACTCTCTGGGAAGCGTCTAATAAGACTTTCTAACGCTTCTAACGCCTCAGCTGTCATAGCCTGATCACGTGCAACATCAGAAATTTGCTCATAAAAACATAAGGATTTTAGGTAGTAAGCATAATCAATTCTATCGCTACCTGGGTGCAGGTCGATAAACCGATCTAGCGCTAATATAGATTCATCGTAACGCTGATCTAGATAATACGCGTAGGCTGCCATGATTTGCGCCTTACTCGCATATTCTGAATAAGGGTGCTGACGTTCGACCTCTTCAAAGTCTTTAGTCGCGCTTCTATAGTTCCCTTCTTCTAATGCTACGGAAGCACGATTAAAGAGAACGTCTGCTTTTTCTTCGATTTGCACATCCGGCCCTTCAGATGATGCACAAGCCGCAAGCGTTAATACCGCCAGTGATGTTAAAAGAGTTTGTCTTGTCATTAAACGACGCATATTTTTCAACCTTCAAAATTCTTATGATTTACAATAAGGCTATGAATGGGAGAGGTCGAGTCTTTAGCGATAATAAAATTTAAGCTTCAACAACTTCATAAGCACTTTCATCAGCGAAGAGCGCATGCAAAATTTCGTTGTTCATTGCATGACCTGCCTTGAAGCCTTCATACTTACCTTCGATCGCAAAACCAGCAAGGTATAGATCTCCAATAGCATCCAAAAGCTTATGACGGATGAATTCCTGCTCGTGTCTTAGACCTTCAGGATTCATGATTTTTTCACGGTCTAAAACAATAGCGTTATCTAAAGATGCACCAAGAGCAAGACCAATAGACTGCAGGTATTCACCTTCGTGATAGAAACCAAATGTACGGCAATTGGCAATATCATGCACAAAATTACCGTTTATTAACGCTGTTTCAAATTTTTGTGCGCCAATCTGAGGGTGATCAAATTCAATCTCACCACCAAATACGCTTCCTGTTGCTGGTGAGAGCTCAACGCGCTTACCATCTTTTTCGACAGCTATATTTTTCAACACACGAATAACGCGGCGCTTTTGTTGTTGCGCCAAGATACCTGCATCATTGACGAGTTCAACAAATGGAATCGCACTTCCATCCATGATTGGCACTTCTGCACCATCAAGCTCGATTAGAACGTTATCAATATTACAGCCGCGAAGCGCAGACATCAGATGCTCAATAGTACCAACTGAAACACCTTCATCATTTGAAATAACGGTACAAAGTTGTGTATCACTCACCTTATCCCAAAGAGCGGGAATAATATTATTTCCATTTTCAATATCTGTTCTAACAAAAACAATACCTGAATTTTCTGGCGCTGGCGCAATAGTGAGATTGATATTTTTTCCTGAATGAAGGCCAACTCCGTTCAGAGTTCTTTTTTGTGCAACCGTATTTTGTGTCATTAATGTTCCCAAAACTTCTTATAATTCTTAATCTTAATATAAGCAGCTGCTTCTAAGAACACCAATCACAGTTTATTTCGCAGTGTAACAAAACCACAGCACTGCAATATGACAAGAAAGCCCCGCATATATATGCAGGGCATCTGAGGAGATATTGAGGAGCGTTTTCTAATCTATACTAGTTCGCTTGGCGACGTAAAAACGCAGGGATATCAAGCTGATCATCACCTTCTGCAGCAGGTTTCGAAGGCGCATCAATGTTAAGCTTGCCTTGCGATGGTCCTCCCGTCATAGGCTTTTTACGAACTTTCGTTAACCCCTCCTCTGCGGCTGGCGCTGTGCGCTTACGCTGCGGCTGATCAATTTCACCACGCGCACCAAGACTTTCACCAAGACCATCTAGGTGCTCTTGTACAGAACCTGTAATGCGCTCAAAGAGTGATGGAGAACGACGTTTTTCCTGTTTTGGCTGAGGCTGAGCCGGGCCTTTTGGAGGATTTAAAGTCAAACCCGTTGGCGATGCCTCCAACTGCGATGTTCCTTGCGTCAGCGAGCCCTGCTTTACAACAGAGGCAGGCGCACTAGACAACGTTTCCGGTACATGCGCACCATGGAACGAGCTAATATGCGCAGCAGGNGCTTCATCTTTTGCGACTTCCATCGGCTTAGGCGGAATAAATGCATCATTATAACGTGTCCCGCGGAGCGCCGTNTTCTTAGCAATTGCTTCACCACTTTCAACNGATTCTTGTGCAAATTCGCCTTGCTCNAACATATCTGCNGGCGTATCGCTACTCATTGCTGACTGGCTNGCGGCNAGCTTTTCCGCAGGNGATGGCGCTTTAATCTCTTGAACTGACCTTGCTGAAACAAATACAGGCGGTTGCTGCGATCTGATTTGACTTGATGCACCAAACCCACCTTCAGAAGCAGAAGAATCAACTGTATTTGGTTGTGCACGCTCAAGATCATTTGGCGTGCTCGTCGACTTTCCCTGAAGCTCACCATTTTCTTTATCAATACCTGTTGCAACAATAGATACNCGCATGCGGCCTTCAAGATTTTCATCAAATGCTGTACCGAAAATGATATTTGCATCCGGGTCNACTTCATCGCGTACACGGTTACAGGCTTCATCCGCTTCAAAGAGCGTCATGTCATAGCCACCAGTTACGTTAATAATAACGCCTTTAGCACCTTTCATTGACACATCGTCTAGTAGCGGGTTGTTAATTGCCGATTCAGCGGCTTCGACTGCACGCTTATCACCATCAGATTCGCCCGTACCCATCATCGCTTTACCTTGCTCAAGCATAGCTGTGCGGATATCTGCGAAGTCTAGGTTCACAAGACCAGGACGAACCATAAGATCCGTCACCCCGCGAACACCAGCCTGAAGAACCGAATCAGCCATTTCAAAAGCTTGCGCAAAAGTCGTTTTTTCATTCGCTACGCGGAAAAGATTTTGGTTCGGAATAACGATCAAAGTATCAACATAATCCTGAATTTCTTCAATTCCGGCTTCTGCTGATTTCATGCGGTGCGAGCCTTCAAAATGGAAAGGCTTTGTCACAACACCGACTGTCAAAATACCGTGCTCACGNCATGCCTTAGCAATTACTGGCGCAGCACCCGTACCTGTACCGCCGCCCATACCAGCGGTGATGAAAGCCATATTCGCACCTTCAAGGTGACGCATCACTTCATCAAGAGATTCTTCTGCGGCCGCCCTACCAACTTCGGGCTTAGAACCTGCACCTAAGCCGCCGGTTACATGCTCACCGAGTTGAACCTTTGTCATGGAAAGAGATTTATCGAGCGCCTGCGCATCTGTGTTACATACAATGAACTCACAGCCCTCAAGACTGGAAGAGATCATGTTATTAACGGCATTACCGCCTGCACCACCGACACCGATAACGGCGATCCTTGGTGAGAGTGTAACGGCCTCATTTGGCTGCATCGAAATATTAATCATCGTTTTATCCCCGAGAGATTGTATATGCAGACACTCACTGAAAAAATATCTGCGGCAGGTTTAGACAAAAGAGTAGGTAATTTTTTTCATAGATTAAAGGAAAAAATACTGTGGATTCACAGGGTTTAAGGGGTTTACTCTAAGAACAAGCATAACAGAAACTAAGATGAAATTGCAAAGAATCAAGCTAAGTGATTCATTCGATTCAGTTTTCAGCCNTCANATCATACCCACAAGTGATTCACATCTTAGCAACAGCCTATACATAACTTACCCACAAAAGCCTGTGGATAAGTTTTGTTAATTTTACCAGTTCTCATGAAGCCAGTGCTTGAGGCGCTCCCATACAGAACCTGGCTCTAAATGCGTCATAATCTGCGCCGGCATTTCATCGCTTCGTTCCGCGATATAGGTCAAAAGCCCCGCCGTTGTAGCGAAAGAAGGACCGCTCACAGCATCTGGCAACCCCGTTAACCGAATAGGGCGACCAAGACGAACCTGCTTATCCAAAACATGCTCAGCAAGGTCCTTCATGCCCGCAATTTGACTAGAACCACCGGTCAAAACAACGCGCCGACCAATTAAGCTACCTAGACCGCAATCATTAAGCTTAGCACGTACCATCTCAAAAATCTCTTCAATACGCGGCTGCATAATCCCGACAAGCATAGAACGCGGCACATGATTTGGCTCACTATGCTCTTCNTCACCAAGACGCGGCACATCAATCAACTCGCTCTCATCAAGGTGCGACGCCATTGCATTACCATAGAGCGCTTTTAGACGNTCAGCATCCTGCATTGATGTTGTCAGCCCCTTTGCGATATCGCTCGTGATATGATGACCACCAATTGGCACCGCATCACTATAGAGCATTTGCCCGTTCTGAAAGACAGCAAAGGATGTTACACCGCCGCCAATATCAATAAGCGTACAACCTAAATCCATTTCATCTTCAACCAAACATGCAAGACCAGCAGCGTACGAAGACAGACATAAAGCGGTAATATCAAGGTGAGAAGCCTCAATCGTATGTGCGATATTCTTAAGAGCGGCCATCTCACCCGTGACGAGATGAATATCAACGCTCAGATCCTCACCCACCATGCCGCGCGGCTGGGTAATTCCTTCATGACCATCAATGCGGTAATTAACAGGGATAGTATGCACGAGCTCATATTCATCACTAAGGACTTGCTCCTGTGCCTTTGCAAGAGCGCGGTTTACATCGCTATTTGTGATCTCATGACCATGAACTTGCACATCAGCAGTATGCCCATGACTTAGCGCATGTACACCTGGCAAATTCACAACAACCTCACGCAGAGGGTAACCCTTCATAACTTCTGCGGCCATATTTTCCGCAGCGTGAACNGTTTGTCGTATTACACCTTCTACAGCGCTTAAATCAGTGATAGTACCATTTTTAACGCCTCTTGAAGGGTGATGCCCAACACCCAGTATTTCAAAACCACCGCGATCATCAACGACGCGGCCAATAAAACATACAACTTTACTTGAGCCTATATCNAAGGCCGCTAGCAATGATCCCTTTGGTTTGCTTTTATTCTTAGTCACTTAATCAACCACCCTAAATATTNTTNCCTGCCGCTGCACTCTTTTTTAATGTAGAGCGATACTCTTCAACGAGCCCCGGCTTTGTCCTTACCGCAATACGATCTTCTTCACGTAGATCAATAGAAACGATGTCTTTATCAAGCAAGTTATTTTCTTCATGCGCTGCCCCAAGTCGTCCCAAAGAAACCANAACATCATCCTCCGGCAGTTTTGCCACTATGCCACCTGCAAAATAAAGATCCCAACGACGCGCACCGACCCAAACCGCTTTTTTTATACGCTGATTCAGCACATCTTCGCTCATTAACCCAGCAGCCAATTCAATCACGTTTTCCGGTGCCCCTTTACCTTCAAGAACCATTAAAGATTTAAAGTCATCAATTCTATCGGTTTCAATCACCTCACCGCGCATATCAAGAAGCTTAATCTTCCCACCATGCTGATAAAGGGCTAAAGGAAGCCTTTCTTCAATGCGAATATAGAGCGTATCCGGCAAGCGACGCTCAACATGAGCTGATCTAACCCAGCTAATTTTCTCTAGCTGCTCACGGGCACTTTTCGGATCAAATGCAAATAAAGGGTCATCTTTTTGCATGTTAATGACCGCCAGAATAATTTCAGGATCAGCATTCTCACGCCCTTCAACCAATATATTTTCTACGCGAAACCCTAAGTCCGCACTCGCGTTGACAGCCTTATCTCCCACCCAGCTTGCGGCAGAATGCACCGCACCACTAAGCCATAGCCATGCACCAATCCATAAACAAAATACGATAGCGCCCAGCACACCACCAAAGCGGCGAAGCCAAGGAAGAACAAGGGCTAAGGCNCCTTTTCTTCTCTTATTCGCTCCCGTTTTAATTTTTGCTTTTGTTTTTACTTTTCGCGCCACGCTTCTACAGCCCTTTTCTTTTTAATAGACGCGCATCTTTTGGCACTGGGTCAGCGGGCAGTGCGCGCTTTCTTTTCTCATTCAGCGCCTCTTCTATAAGCGCCGTTAAAAACTCAGTGAAAAAGACAGGTTCGCTCNCGGCTTCCCAGAGAAAATAACCGAATGAACCGGGCAGCGGGTTTACTTCATTAAGCCACAACTCACCTGTTTCACGGTTACCTATGAAGTCAATACGCGGNGCGCCTGTGCCATCAACAGCCTCAAACATCGCCTTAGCCCAGCCTTNAATNTGAACTGCCATTTCTGTGCTAATATCCGGGTTAATTTCACGNGTCANCGAGAGCATACCTTCACTGACTGNGCCTCCAGATTTTGAGCCCATTTTATTGCCCGTTTTATCATCACCGCCGCTCAAATATTTTGTTTTAAAATCCAAAAGCTCTTCNGATGTTTTGGGGCGTTCAATCGCAGANCAACGAANATCACCGCCAAAAGCCTTACTCACCGNNACATTGTATTCAACAAGNTTTTCAACAAATGGNTCAAGAATAGCCGTATCGTCATATTCGAAAACAGCCGGCAAGCAGGCGCGCAGTTCCTTCACATTNTTAACTTTAGCAATTCCAATAGAACTTCCNAGATGCGCTGGCTTTANAATACATGGAAAGTTCAAATCCCCCATCGCATCCTTAATCNCGNCCTCAGAAACCATAAANCCTTCCTCAGGGCGCTTAATCACCGCGTATGGCAGCATCGGTATACCCGCACTTTGCAAAANNCGTTTAGTCGCAGCCTTATCCATTAAAATNGACGAAGCCATTGTACGCATACCAANATAAGGCGCACCGACNAGCTCCATCACGCCTTGCAAATTACCATCTTCNCCATAAAGCCCGTGNAATGCNGGNATCACGACATCAAAATGTNCCTGTTCAGGCTTTTGAAAAAGCCCGCTTTTCTTAGAGATAAGGGATAAGCCACCGCCAGCACGCGGCGCAGTATCCAATGCCCAGCTCGTCGTCTTTTTCTTATCCTCTGCACTTAAGAGATAATTTGCGCGATCACGAAGAATATCTCCACCGTGCAGCCACTCTCCCTCGGGCGAGATATAAACTGGATGCGCTTCATATTTTGATTGATCAATCGCACCTAAAATCTGCAAGCCAGTCACAACACTCACGTCGTGTTCTGGACTACGCCCACCGAAAAACACAGCTACTCTTTTTCTTTCCTCAGACATAAGACCTGAATGACCCTTTACAGCTTGGTTTGAGATTTAATCCCTGATATGAAATATCAAAGCATAATTAAAACACGAAAGCCCAGCGCATTAAAGAGGCAGACATTTGGAAAGTTCGGATAATATACATTTTATTGAGCTTGGCTTAGATCGCGAAGCCGCGAAGCAGCCAGAAAATGACGGCACGGTCTTTTGGGGGCACGGTTGGGGACAAAATCATAAGAGCTTCTTAAGTTGGGCGCAGCGCTTTTCAGGCAAATCGCGACATATCCTTATCGATTTCCCCGGCTTTGGCGAATCACCTGTCCCGAATGAAGTTTGGGGTACAGACGATTATGCGGCTGCGTGCGCTGAGCTTATACGTAAGCAATGCGATGAGCCGATTATTTGGGTTGGCCATTCCTTTGGCTGCCGTGTTGGACTTCAACTTGCGGCGCGCTATCCTGAGCTGATTAAAGGTATTGTGCTGGTTGCAGGTGCAGGGTTGCCGCGCAAAAGACCGCTATGGCATAAGATCTATTATGGCGCGCGGGTTAAGCTTTTTAAGGCGCTAAAAAAACTTATTCCCCTTGGCTTATCGCAAGAATGGCTCTACACGAAATTTGGCAGCGCTGATTACAAAAGCTCGGGTGCTCTTAGACAGATTTTCGTCAAAGTCGTCAATGAAGATTTAAGCACATTAGCCGCAACAATCAATTGCCCGACGCTTCTCATATATGGAGAAAAAGATACAGAGACACCACCAGAAATCGGGATGCGTTTAAATAAACTCATCGAGAACTCTGATCTTATTGTCTTAAATGGATTTGATCATTACACTCTTCTAAGCACTGGCCAGCATCAAGCTGCGCCACTTTTAGGAAAATTCATTAATTCAGTTAAGAAAGCCTCATGACAATAACCGTTTCAACCGCCGTGACTGCTCTATTATTTGCAACCTTCAGCGCCTTTGCCATTCGCCGCGGCATGACCTATCTGCACCTTTATCAGCAAGAAGAATATGATAGTCCGCGCTTTTTCAAATGGATGCTTAAAAAAGCTGTTTTTGATAAACGCTTAAGTGCGGCGCTTATTCTCTTAAGCGCGTTCAATATACTTGCCGACTCGAATATTCCTGATCTAGCGATGAGTTTTGCTGCCTTTCTATGCTTTGCGGTTGCCGTATATTTTGAAAAGGACCCGCGTAAAGACTCCAAGAAAAAACTCGCTATGACGCAGCGTGCGCAGCGCATCTTCATGCCAGCCGTCGCCCTTTGCATCTTTAGTGGCCTTTGGTGTTTCCTAGTGCCCAATATGGTTTGGCCTTGGCTTATTTGTGTGCATTTCATTCCATATTCCATCTTACTGGTCAACAGTATGCTTGCGCCTTATGAAGCGTATGTACAAAAGCAATTCTGGCAGGAAGCTCATGATAAGCTCCAACTGCTTAGGCCTCAGGTCATTGCGGTTACAGGCTCTTTTGGAAAAACATCCGTTAAGCATATTCTTGGTCACATTTTAAAGATGCATGCAAAAACACTTATTACACCGGGAAGTGTTAATACGCCGATGGGCATTACACGCATCATTCGTGAGCATCTGGATGAAACACATCGTTATTTTGTCGTTGAAATGGGCGCATATGGCCCTGGATCGATTGAACGCCTATGTGCGCTTGCGCCGCCAGATGTTGGAATTATCACAGCTATTGGCCATGCACATTACGAACGCTTTAAATCGCTAGATACAGTTGCACAGACCAAATACGAGCTTGCTGTTTCAACACTTCGTAAAGAAACCGGAAAAATGATCGTTCACGAGCGGACGCTTCGCTATGACGCATCGAAGAGCTTGTACAAATCATATGCGCCGCAATTTATCGTTTGCGGTGATAGCGCAGATGAAAATGCTAGCGTTGAACTCGACGCGGCGATCAAGGAGATAAAGCAACTGCCATCTGGTTTGAGTATTACGTTTTCTTGGAAAGATGAAACACATAAAATTCTTGCGCCTATTTACGGCAAACACCACGGTCACAACCTTGTGCAATGTTATGTCACAGCGCTGGAAATTGGCTTAGAACCGCAAGATATTGATGCCGCACTAACCACGTTGCCACAAATTGCACACCGCCTAGAGGTTAAGAAGCAAAGCAATGGAACACTCGTAATTGATGATGCTTATAACTCCAATCCTGCTGGCTTCACTTCAGCCCTAGATTTGCTCGGAATTTTAGGAGATGAACGCGGTGGAAAGAAAATTCTCATCACGCCCGGTATGGTCGAATTGGGTAAAGCACATATGGAGGCGCATAGTAAAATAGGCGCATTAGCCGCTAAGGTTTGCGATATAGCCATTATTGTTAAATCTGAACGCATTCCTAGCTTTGTCGAAGCGTTCAATCAGAATGGTCCAGATAAAATCCTTATTACGGCGGATAGCTTTTCCGAAGCGCAAAGTTGGGTTTCACAGAATGCGGGTGAAAATGATGTGATATTGGTCGAAAATGACCTGCCCGACCTATACGAGCGTGTGCCTAAGCTCTAAACTTAGGCTTTATAGTTATTTACCAAGGCCTGGTAGTACCGCTGGCTTATGATTATCATGATCTTGACCATTTACTAGATCACTTGCAAAATGTGCGTTTGAAAATACGTTCGTTAGATTATTCATAACTTCTTCCTTCTCTTCTTATACTTTTTTTCTCTTAGTTATAAAACTATAGCGCGAAGGTTATGAAGTCAAGGTCAGGGCTTTTCGCCGATGCGCTTGATTTCCCATTTCAGCTCCAAACCGAGCTGCATTTTAGCGCGTTTCTTTATCTCATCCCCTAAATTCTCAAGATCAGAAGCTGTTGCGTTTCCTGTATTTATCATGAAATTACAGTGTTTTTCACTCATTTGCGCACCACCGATTTTCAAACCTCTGCCACCAACCATTTCCACAATTTGCCACGCTCTCGTATTCTCAGGCAGGCCAGCTGCACGTAGTGCATGTGAAGATGGATTCGCATAGGTTGAACCACCAGTCTTTTCCTTTATGGGTTGCGATTCGGTTCGCTTCGTTTTTATGTCTGTGATTCGCTGCTTTACAGTCGTATAATCTTCTTTGTCTCCTTTGAGAATGGCGGATAGGAAAATGTAATCATGCGGCGCACCGCTGTGACGGTAGCTCATATGCATATCATCTAAAAGCATACGGTGAATTTTTCCTTTTCTATCCATCGCCGTAACGCCTAGAATAACGTCTTTCATCTCTGCAGAATATGCCCCCGCATTCATACGCAGCGCACCGCCAAGACTGCCTGGGATACCAGAGAGAAACTCAAGCCCGCCAATACCAGCCTTTACAGCCGCGGCCGCAACTGTGCCGTTTAGCGCACCTGTGCCTGCTTCTATGTGTGTATCATTTAACGCACACACATTTGCAAACGGCTTTCCAAGCTGAATTACAGCGCCGCGAACTCCGCCATCACGCACAATTGTATTTGCCAAACCGCCAATGACCATTAAAGGCTGCGTCACTGGCCAGAGCTCCAAAAACGCTGCAAGGTCGTCTATATCAGCAGGTTTAAATAGCAGATCAGCACGCCCGCCGCAGCGAAACCAGCTTTTCTCACCGATTGGTGCATGCTCAATGATATCGCCTCTTAAGTTGTTGATATTCATATTAAATTTAAGCTCATCAGTTTGTTTGTTATTTTTAATAGCTTGGGGACTATAGCGGAGCATAGGGCAATCATTTTCTTTATAAAAGTGCCTAATGAATAAAAAGCACTCTTATATCAAGCACCCAGCATAATAGGATTACAATCTTAAGCTATCAAGAGTTTCCGATCGTCCAGCTATTGTTTTGATTCTCTGATATCGCCTGTAAGTGTTGATGCTCTTTTTCAAAGAGAAGATGATTGCGGGTTTGCTCAACAGCCGCTTTTTGCCATTCACTTCCGGCATGCTGAACTTTAATACTGGCTAGATATGTTGCTTTCTTAACGGCATTGATCATATCGTCGCCCTGCGCAAGGAAGTGCATAAGTGCACTATCACGAGTATCCCCTACACCATTCGCAAAGAGCTTCACATCCCCTATATCCGGCACCTGGACTTCATATTCGCGCTCCTCATGAAAGACACGTACAGGCTGATTTCCGTCCGACATTATAATTGTGTGCGCTTTATAAGCATCGCTTTGAAGCGTTGAAAATAACGTGTCCGGATCCTTTACATCATTTGCCATACCTTCAACGACGGCGTCACTTGGAACAATTAAGATGTCTGCTTTAGTCAAGATAGTTGAGAGTTGTTCGTGCTTTTGTGATCCGCTTTGCGGCCATGTTTTATCGCCGTAATCGACAATTAAAGGCACTGCTGTTTTTTCACAAGCCACCGCCGCCAAAGAGCCAATATTACTGTGACGCGGGTCAACAAAAACAAATCCATTTCCCTTCACCGAAGCAACTTCCGTTTTAACAGTATCCATTAAGAGGCTTCTTTGAGAAACGTTTAGATTAGAGAAGACCGATTCGCCAGACTTAGGATCTTTAAAAATATCACGGCCATTTTGATGTTGAAGCACAGCATTTGCAGCCACGCCAGTTCCAACATTTCTAGAAAATATATCTTTTAAATCAATACCTTGATTATGAAGAAGTTTTGGAACCGCATGATACATCATTTGAGAAAAGAGATAATCCTCATCTGCTTCCCCTGGCTCTTGAGGCCGCATTTTTCCGAGTCCACCGACAATTTCTACTTGCGAGTTCGTGCCCCACATATCGTTACTAGCGATCAAACCGCGTGCTATATTAGCAGCAGCCCCGCCAATATTCATACCAAGGCGTTGATCCGCATAATGCTTACTATCAGATAGATGAGTAAAGCTAGATGCGTTAATAATAATATCTAATGTTGGCTTACCAAAAATTTTAAATTGCTTACTTAGTCCAGCTTGACGATGAGACATACTCTTCCCCTACACATATATTTTCCAGAACATACGATACAGTTTTACGAAAGACAAGAAAATTGACTACGCCACTTGTCCTTTGCGCTTATCCAGCACTTCTTGAAGTTGCTGCGGCAGAGCGTGTGCAATTGCAGTAATATCGCCTGCGCCCATGCAGATCACGTAATCGCCGCTTTGCGCTACATCAGCGATGACACTTGCTAAGTCTTTACGTTTTGGTAAGGCGCGCGCATCACGGTGACCATGGGATTTAACCCCTTCCACCAAGCCATGCTTATCGGCACCCTCAATTGGGGATTCGCCAGCCTCATACACATCGGTGACAACAACAGTATCTGCGCCGTTAAAGCAGGTGCAGAATTCTTCAAACAAATCATGAAGCCTTGAATAGCGGTGTGGCTGCATCACGCCAATAACTTTACCGCCGGTATCTTCTACCGCCATACGCGCCGCTTTGAGAACAGTTTCAATCTCTGCTGGATGATGAGCATAATCATCAATAATTTTGACGCCGCCCGCTTCGCCGCAATGGGTGAAGCGGCGTTTAACGCCCTTAAAGTTCTCTAGCGCCGATTTAATAAGCGGTGCAGCGACTTCTAGTTCAAGTGCAATAG
The DNA here is from genome assembly GCA_002167715.1 of Micavibrio sp. TMED27. Classification (GTDB taxonomy): domain Bacteria; phylum Pseudomonadota; class Alphaproteobacteria; order Micavibrionales; family Micavibrionaceae; genus TMED27. The sequence goes on along the minus strand of NHCG01000014.1, from coordinate 164,550 downwards.
CAATAGCTGCTGCGGCATTTTGAATATTATGATCACCAAGCATTGGCAAGAATACATCCTTTAGCCCCTCGCCCGTGCTTTGCTCAATATCAAAAACCGATCCTTTAGCTGAGCTTCGGATATTCGTAATGCGGATATCTGCCTGTGGGTTTCGGCCATAGGTTATGATTTTACGATCTTGTACAGATGGGATCAGTGCCTGCACCTCTGGGTGGTCTGTACATAAAACTGCGAAGCCATAAAATGGAAGATTATGAATAAACTGACGGTATGCTGCCTTTACATTTTCAAATGTGCCGTAATGCTCCATATGTTCTGGATCCATATTAGTCACTACGCAAGCTGTAGCAGGAAGCCGTGTAAATGTGCCGTCACTTTCATCCGCTTCGACCACCATAATATCGCTTTTGCCTAGGCGGGTATTCGTACCATAAGCATTGACAATACCACCATTAATAACTGTAGGATCAAGGCTCTCTAAGATTGTACCCACCATGGATGTTGTTGTCGTTTTGCCATGTGTTCCGCCAATCGCGATTGCCCATTTAAGGCGCATAAGCTCTGCAAGCATTTCCGCGCGGCGTATAACAGGTAAGCCTTGTTCACGCGCGGCGACAAGCTCTGGGTTATTGGGCTTAATGGCTGAGGAGACAACGACGCATGCCAATGGAGAGCCGTCTTTAGTTTTCAGGTGATCCGCAGCATGGCCGATACTGATCTGCATCCCTTTATCACGAAGGCGCTTTACATTGGCACTGTCGGCTTGGTCTGATCCTTGAACTTCATAGCCAAGTGCGTGCAGAACTTCTGCAATACCACTCATTCCAATGCCGCCAATACCGACAAAATGAAGTGCGCCTATATCTTTAGGAAGGCCATATGAATGCATAATCAAATCCTTTTTTACTCTATTTTATTTCTTACTAATAATCCCCATAAGCGCATCAGCCAAGTTCTGTGCTGCTTCTGGCATACCGCAGTTTTTAGCATTTTGCGCTGCCTTTAGTAGACTTTCGGGATTTTGCAGCAAAGTCTCTATCCTTGCAAGGACTGCTTCGGGTGTAAACCCATCTTGCGTCATCATCCATGCTCCGCCAGCATCGGCAATCACATCGGCATTTCGTTTTTGCTGCTGATCTTTATGGTGCGGATAAGGTACGAATATGGAAGGACGACCGGCTGCGGTTACTTCTGCAACCGTTGATGCCCCGGAGCGACCAATAAAGAGATGTGCCTTGGCTAATTCGCCTGCAACATCCTCTACAAACGGTACAAGGTTGACAGAAATTCCGGCCGCTTCGTAGGCTTCTTGTGTTACTTCAAAAACCTCTTCTCGGCATTGCTGGGTGATATTGAGGCGCTTTTTTTGATCTTTGGGCAATTTTGAAAGAGCTTGCGGCAGCACTTCACTAAAAATAGTTGCGCCAAGTGATCCGCCCATTACAAGGATATTAAGCGACCCTTTTTCATCCAGCGCCGGGTAACTCTCAGATTTCAGCGCGGCTATTTCAGCCCTTACAGGGTTCCCTATATATAAGGTTTTCGCTCGAGTTTCCTTATCAATGCCCTGAAGCTCTGGCACAGAAGAGGCGATCAAATTCGCTTTAGGCGCGAGCATGTCATTTGCCTTACCTATAATGGCATTTTGTTCATGAAGAAGTGTTGGGATTTTTGCGCGCTGCGCTGCATAAAGCGCAGGGAAGGCAGGGTATCCACCAAAGCCAACGACAATAGCCGGATCCATTTGTCTAATAAGTTTTTGCGCTTGCAAAAGGCCAAAAAGTAACTTCACCGCCCCCTTTATTTTACCAATCACGCCCGCCCCAAGCGTTCCTGATTGCAAAGTATGTACCTTTATACCTTTAAAATGTGGTTTAAATTTAAGCCCTCTTGGATCCGTCACCCATTGGACATCAACGCCACGTTTCTTCAGCTCAATCGCAAGCGCAGCCGCGGGCATAACATGGCCACCCGTTCCACCCGCACTTAATAAAACTGGTTTAAATGTAGCGGTTTTATCCGAAGTGCTCATGCGCTGACCTCTTCTTTAGGGGTTTGTAAGGAAAGACCGCCTTTTGCGATGCCTTTTTTCACTGTTCTACGTGTTAAAGAGAGGATGACACCAAATGTAAAACCCATAGCCAGCAATGAAGAGCCGCCGTAGCTTATAAATGGAAGTGTCATCCCTTTAGCTGGCAGAAGCTGCATTGCCGAGCCCATATGCACAAGAGCTTGTAAACCAAACATAGTCAGCAACCCTCCGGCGGCAAGAACAGTAAACATATCGCTACTATTCATGAGGCGGTTTAGCCCCCTAATCATAATAAAGCCATATATCCCAATAATGATAGTGACAAAGAATAGTCCCATCTCTTCACCTGCAACCGAGAAGATAAAGTCTGCATGCGCATCGGGCAGGTGCGTTTTCACACTGCCTTGACCTGGACCAGCGCCCATAATACCGCCTTCACGAAAAGCTTCTAAGGATTTTTCAACTTGAAAGTTATCACCTTTATCCGGGTCTAAATATCGATCAATACGGCTTTTTACGTGATCAAATCCGTTATAGACACCTAAAATACCAATAACACCGGCAAGCATAAGCAAGATCAGGTAACGGAATTTCAGACCAGCGATAAAAATTTGCGCTGCCCAGATTAGCGTGACAATAAATGTCATACCGAAATCAGGCTGCATCAACAGCAAGGTCACTGTCATTGCATATAGCCCGCCCGTCACCACCGTACCCGGGAATTTACGTTCATCACTACTTTCCTTTTCCAGCGCCATCATCCATGCGGCCATCACAGCAAAAGCAGGTTTTACAAATTCAGATGGCTGCAGTGAAAAACCCAACACCCTTATCCAGCGCTGCGCCCCCTTAATCTCACTGCCTGAAACAAGAACAAGCATCATGGCGGCAAGACTCGCTAAAAAAACAAGAGAAGCAATGCGGCGCACTAAACGTTTAGGCATAAAGGACAGGGTAATCATCATTCCAAGAGCTGGAATAAGCATAATCAAATGACGTTTTAGAAAATGAAAATCCCCAAGACCAATATGCACGGCAACTGCTGGACTAGCTGTTGCAACCAAAATCACACCCACAAGTGATAAACTTAGAATGGCAGCCAGCATTACACGGTCAACAGTCCACCACCACTGACCAAAAAGCGACTTATCTGTACGTGAAAAAAGGCTCATAAACTATCTTTAGCACCTTAAAGCGCGCCTTGTCATGAAATGCAAACACTTAATCCCCAAGGCACTTCGCTTAGGCCGCGTCCAGACCATTTTGCTGTTCAGCGCTTTCATCACCCTCAAGTTCANCAACCAANTCAGAAAATTGATTTCCGCGATCTTCAAAGTTTTTAAACTGATCCCATGANGCGCAAGCAGGTGACAATAGAACGACTGCTTCGGCTTCANCACTTCTTACTTGATCTTCNGCGCTTAATGCATTCGCATCTTTTACAGCNGTTTCCAAAGTNCCAGAAAGAGAGTACGCAATTTCATTTTCACGCATCCAGTNTTCAAATTCCACTTGCGACTGTCCAATAAGAAATGCATGTTTTATGCGTTCTTTATANGNCTCNAGNCCTTTTAGACCNCCGTCTTTTGCCTGCCCNCCGACAATCCAATAAATATTNTCATAGGCGCCGAGTGCTTTTGCAGCCGCTTCCGCATTTGTCGCCTTACTATCATTAATAAATGTAACCTTGCCTATTTTACGGACATGATACTGACGATGATTAAGGCCCGGGAAACTTTGGAGCGCCTTTAAAAACGCCTCTTTTTCAATCCCTAAAAGCTTACATACAAACCATGCAGCTTTTATATTTTGAATATTATGTTTTCCCTTAAGCGCCGGAGCATTGAAAGTTTCNCCGCAATCATCGCCAACCTTGAGCGGAATAATCTCGCGCTGAGCAGCATCCTTTACTTGTTCATTGATCTGCCATGAATGCATATCTTCGGCTGAAATGATGGCATACCCGCCCCCTTCAAACATACGCGCCTTTGCTGCCACATACCCCTCCATAGAGCCATGGCGGTCTAAATGATCTGGCGTAATATTCAACAGCACTGCGATTTCTGGTGTAAATTTAGGGCATAGGTCAATTTGATAAGAAGACATTTCCAGCACCAACACTCCACCGCGATCCGGCANATCCATTGACATTGCAGGCACGCCTATATTCCCGCCCATTTCATTTTCGAAATTGCACTCATTCAAAATATGATGAATAAGGGCGGTTGTTGTCGATTTTCCATTTGTACCCGTAATACCAATTGTCTTGCGCGGGATATTACGGCTGTGATTTACACGGTGGAGAATTTCAATATCGCATAGGATTTCAACATCAGCTTCACGCGCAGCAATAACCACAGGATGCGGCTCAGGGAAATGCAACGGTACACCCGGTGCAAGCACCAAACACGCGCAATCTTTTAGTGTTTCTGTGGTGAGTTCATGAGCTTGTGCACCTAGAGCAAGCGCTTTTTCACGCGCCTCTTCTCTATCATCCCAAACTATAACTTTAGCTTCAGCCGCGATCAACGCTTCTACTGTAGCTAAGCCTGATACACCCAATCCAAANACGGCAACCGCCTTGCCGCCAAGGGTCTCTACAAACGGAGTACAATCAATCATGTGGGTGGTTTAGCACAAAGAATCTATAAATATAAGCTTTATCTTAATTTTAAGGTCGCAAGACCGANCAAAGCCAAGATCACTGCAATNATCCAGAAACGGATCACGATTGTAGGCTCTGACCACCCCTTCTTTTCAAAATGATGATGAAGCGGCGCCATCGCAAATACGCGCTTGCCTGTNAGNTTAAAGGAAACCACCTGAACAATCACAGACACAGTTTCCAAAACGAACAAGCCGCCAATTACAGCCAACACAAGTTCGTGTTTAACTATAACAGCCATTGTNCCCAAAACGCCGCCCATGGCAAGNGAACCTGTATCGCCCATAAAAATCATAGCAGGCGGAGCATTATACCAAAGAAAGCCCATTGCACCACCGATTAGAGCGCCACATAGAATAGCCAGCTCACCTGTACCAACGACATATGGGATATGAAGGTATTCTGCGAAAATTTCATTACCGACAAGATAGCTAATCAANCCAAAACAAGCCGCTGCAATAGCAACAGGGACAATCGCCAAACCATCNAGNCCATCCGTTANGTTTACAGCGTTCGATGCACCGATCATTACAAAAAGCGCCCAAGGCACAAAGAAAATGCCAATGAATATGAATGTGTCTTTTAAGATTGGGATAGCGACATGCTGGTTCATATGGGTAGGCAGCGTTTGCATTATGCCATAGGCCGCTATACCCCCGATAAGTAACTGCGCAAGAATTTTCATCTTACCCGGCAATCCCTTTGTATTGCGTTTAGTCAATTTNAAATAATCATCCGCAAAACCAATAGACCCATAACCNACCATAACCATGAGGGAGTACCAGATATAAACATTACTGAGATCCGACCATAGCAATGTTGAAATTGTCACAGAGATCAGGATCATCAAACCACCCATTGTCGGCGTTCCGGCTTTAGAAAAATGAGTTTCCGGACCATCTTCACGGATAGGCTGGCCTTCCTTTTGCTTTGCTTTGAGCCAGCGGATCATAGGCGGAGCAATAATAAAGCAAATAATGAGAGCGGTCATAATCGCCAAGCCTGTTCTAAATGTCAGGTAATTAAACAGGTTGAAAAAGATATGTGTTTCCGCGAGTGGCGTGAGAAGNTGATATAGCATTATTTACGCTCTTACTTTGGTTAAGCTTTATTAGGTCATTTTAAGGTTTCTATCTGCTTTCTTATCAGCTTGCGGGACTGCACGCAATATACCAGAAAAGCGCATACCTTTTGCGCCGTGACGGAAGATCATAAAATCACCTGGACGCATAACATCAGGAACAACAGCAGCCAGTTTAGCACCGCCCACCACAGCTTGAAGACTCATAGTAATATCAGCAACAATTCCAAAGCTTTTACCAATATAGGTAACATTTAGCTCACCAACCTTACGTGGAAGGTGTACTTGAATTNTTTCACGGCCCGGAGGGTTGATATCAACCTCTAAAAAATCTGGCAGCGCATTTTTAAGAATCGCTGTTTGACCGGCAAACCCAGTATCAATCACGTTATCTACACGTAAAATTGTATAGGGCGTTTTCGGGCGCGGCTGTACGCTCATCGTCACTGACCCTAAATTTCGCGTATTCCAATTTGAAAAACGTTTAGCTCTCATTGTTAATCCTCATACCTTTCTTCATCATCTTCATTCCTATTAATTNCGCTTACCCTTTNCCGAGTGCCTTGATGGCCTTTACGGCCTCCTCANCATCATCAAAAGGGAGTATTNTATCTTTNATAATTTGCCCTTGCTCATGCCCCTTACCGGCAATAACCAGCACATCGCCTACAGCTAGATTTTGTATAGCGCATGTTATTGCTTCGGCGCGGCCCGCTATTTCAGTGGCGCGCGGCGCGGCGTTCAAAATATCCATTCGAATTTGCGCTGGATCTTCGCTTCTTGGATTGTCATCTGTGACAATGACATCATCAGCGAGACGACTAGCGACTTCGCCCATTTGCGGGCGTTTACCGTGATCACGATCGCCGCCACAACCAAAAACGCACGTTAAGCGACCTTTTGTATGGGGGCGGAGCGCAGTGAGAACATTTTCAAGTGCGTCCGGCGTATGGGCGTAATCAATATAAATTCCCGCACCTTTTGGATGGCCGGAAATAGTTTGCAAACGCCCTTTTGCACCTTTTATATGCTCAAGCGCTTCAAGATAAATTTCTGTTTTTTCTTCATTGCTTGCGATAGCCATACCCAGCGCACAGAGCGCATTCATTGCCTGAAATTCACCAACAAGCGGCAGATCAACTGTGTAAGGGTTATCTTTTATACCCAACGCTAAGACCTGATCCCTCGCTCTTGGGCTGCGTTCAATGAGGCGGATATATTTTGCAGAGCGGCCATAGTCGATCACCTTAATTCCGCGTTGTTCGCATATCGTTTTTAGCGTTTCAAATTCGGGAATATCTGCGTTTAAAACGGCTGTGCCTTTTGCATCTAGCACCTCACTAAAGAGTTTGGCTTTCGCCTCGAGATAGCTTTTCATATCCCCATGGTAATCAAGATGATCCCGGCTCAGATTAGTAAATGCGGCCACATTCACTTTCACACCATGCATGCGGCATTGATCAAGCCCGTGTGATGATGCCTCCATCGCCAGATGCGTTGTACCGGCGGCACATAGATGGCTTAACTCTTTATGCAAGGCCGTCGTTTCAAGTGTGGTCATTTTCCCATCAAGCGTACCAAGGCTTTTTGAATTTGCACCGGCTGCGCGCCAGAGCTGATCAAGAAAAGATACAACCGATGTCTTACCATTTGTACCTGTGACCGCTGCGATTATTTCTGGCTGCGCCCCGTAAAAAACACATGCAAGCTGCGCAAAGGTAAGGCGCGGATTTTCCGCTTCAATTAACTCTGCTCCATCAGGTGCATTTGTACCGGTAGGCGCCAAGATATGGGATGCACCCGCTTCCACAGCACGTTCAATAAAGTCACGACCATCAAATTTTTCACCTGGGAAAGCCGCGAATAAAAACCCATCTTCGACCGCTCTACTATCTTGAGTCAGGCCTTTAATTTGAGAGGCGATATGTTCAATATGAATGCTCATAGTTTCCCCTCCCTTAATGCTTCTTTTTAATGCTGACATATTGCTTTAAGCTGCTGCCAAAGTTTTGCTGCGGACTATCTTCTTTAGCGGGAACAATGCCCATAATTGATGCCATAGAAGAAATAACATTCTTCACAGCAGGCGCAGCAACCCAGCCCGCCGTTGCGTAGCCGTAGCTCCATTTTTGTCCCTTTGGCTCATCAACAGCGATATAAATAGCGTAACGTGGCTCATCCATTGGAAAGACACCGATAAAAGAAGAAATCAGTTTTTTCCTGTCATAGCGGCCATTTACAATTTTCTCAGCCGTACCCGTCTTACCGCCTACGCGGTAGCCTTTCACATCAGCATTCCTGCCTGTTCCATCTGTCACCACCAAGCGCATGAAAGCGCGCATACGTTGGACAGTTTCATTTGAGACGATACTTATGCGTTCATTTTCGTCGTAGAAAGGCTCATCATCCAAAACAAGGCGCGGCTTAACGAGGTAACCACCATTAACGATCGAAGAGACGGCCGCTGTTAATTGCAATGGCGTTGTAGCAAGACCATGACCATAGCTAGCAGTGAGTGTCGAGATATCCGTCCACGGGTTTGGCACAAGCGGGCGCGCGACCTCTCGTACTTCGAAATCTAAAGGATCAAGAAGACCAAGATCACGGTAGAAAGCTTTTAGGCGTTCGGTTCCTACGGCCTGTCCCATCATTGCCGACCCAATATTTGAGGAATACATAAACACTTCAGGAGCCGTGAGTATTCTGTTTTCAGCGTGGTAGTCATTGATCTCAAAACGGCCAGCTTTTACAGGCTGCGTTGCATCAAATGTAACATTCACGGGCACGTTTTTTTCTTCGAAGAAAACTGCGGTCGAGAAAATTTTAAAGACTGAGCCAAGCTCATACACCCCTAAAGTTACACGGTTGAATAGCTCTTTATCTTCAACTTTTTTAATCTGATGAGGATTAAAGTCCGGCAAAGATGAAGCCCCGAGAATTTCACCCGTATTGATATCCATGATCACCCCAGCCGCGCCTATCGCTTCGAATGAATCCATAGATTTCTTTAGTTCACGCCTTAATGCATGCTGAAGACGTACATCTAATGTCAGCCTCAGCGGCTCTTGTCCCTTACTTAATAATGGATCAAAGCTGCGTTCTATTCCTGAGAGTCCTTGATTATCAAGTGAAGTATAGCCAACCATATGAACAGCGAGGTTTTCCTGCGGGTAGAAACGCTGATACTCATGCTCAAACTCTAAACCCGGCTCACCAATTTTAAGCACTTCAATTTTTTGCTCTGGTGTTATACGCCGTTTAAGCCAAATAAAGCGCTTACCGCTTTGAAGCTTTTGCAAAGTATCGCCATATGACATTTCCGGAAAAATTTTTATAAGCTTTTTGGCTGCAGACGCTGGATCAGCAATGCGTTTAGAATCCGCAAACAAGGATGATATTTTTAACGTCGTGGCCAGTATCACACCATTTCTATCCACGATATCGCTTCGCCGGCTCTCGCCGCTTTTCACAGAGTTTTGAACAAGCTCCTCATGTTGAGCCTTAGCTTCTTTATCGACGGCCTGAATCACTGTCAAATCAAAGGCACGCAGAACTAAAATAGCATATGCCAGAACAAAAAAAGCGCTCACAAGCACGAGACGTCCGCGTGAGAGATCAAGTACGGAGGAACGCTCGCCTTCTATTTTTGAAGCGGCGCGGCGCATTTGGCGTAACCTCATTGCGCACGCCCCCCATCACCACTGAGCTCATCAAGCAGCGCACCAAAGTCTTTAGTCTTTTCTTTGGTTTTAATCTCAATCTCTTTAGGGGCTGGCTTTGGCTGCACCTTTCGTGATTTCATTGNTTGCGNAGGCTTACGCGCAGGCGTTACTGGATTTTTAACNGCCTCTATATCCTTAGGCTGTGCGGAGACTGGGCGAATTTCGATTACTTTTTCAATCTCTTTAACTTCNAGCTCAGNATCCTGCACTTGCGCCTGCGGAAAGATATCCTCTTTTGCATCGACATAACGGGATAGTGACGGCGGCACCAGATCCAAAAACTCACTCGCTAAACGTTCTAAACGATCAGGGCGATTAAGATGCACCCACTCTGCATTTAGCANCCTGATCTTTTCCTCTTCGCGCTCAATTGAGGCTTTGAGCACGCTCACCTGNCGNTCAGCACGGCGNACACTCTGNGAGGTATGGAGAAGCGCGGCAATAGAAACGCCGAGCATCGCCATAATCACAAATGTCCGGGGNTTTATAATNCTCATNCGCGCNCCCCACCAATATATTCAGCCGCCCTTAATCGTGCTGAGCGAGAACGCCCATTTTCCTGACACTCTTTTGCACTGGGTTTAACAGCCTTTTTTGTTAGCAATTTAAAGGATGCAGTCTCTTCACTTACTTGCGGCAAGTAGCGCGATGTCCCTACGCCGCCAGAAAGGTCCCTAAATGAGTTTTTAACAAGTCGATCCTCNAGAGAATGGAAAGACACAATTACTGCGCGGCCCTTTGGCTGCAAAANATCAGGCAANACNTTCAATGCNCGCTCAAGNTCACCGAGNTCATCATTTACAGCAATACGCAGNGCTTGAAATGTNCGTGTAGCCGGATCAATTTCATGCGGCTTAGGACGNGGCAGGCATGANCGCACGATATCAGCCAACTGGAATGTTGTCTCAATTGGCGCANCATTCCTTTNCTCAACTATCTTACGAGCGATACGGCGAGATTTTCTTTCNTCACCATATTTGTAGATCACATTTGCNAGATCCTCTTCCTCTAGCCGNGCAATCAACTCAGCCGCCGTTTCACCGCGACCAATACTCATGCGCATATCTAANGGCGCATCAAACCTNTATGAAAAACCGCGCTCNCCCTCATCAAACTGGAAGGAAGACACCCCCANATCGAGNACAAAGCCATCAACTTTTCCGATNGCCGCATTCTGCAANAGCTCNTGCACATCACCAAAACAGCCAGNAAGAAATGTAAAACGCTCCCCGAACTCTTCCTTAAAAGCTTCAGCGCGCTTCGCAGCATCAGGATCGCGATCAATCGCAACCACAGAACATTGAGCCTCCTCCAAAATAGCGCGACTATAACCGCCTGCGCCAAATGTACCGTCAACATAAAGCGCACCAGCAGACGGACAGAGCTGCTCAAGCACCTCTGGCAACATTACAGGATAATGCCCCGTATCAGCCTTCACTTCACACCAACCTTGCTCAGCTTTTGAACGTCAATAAATTAAAGAATACGAATCGCAGCGGACTCAAAAAGGCTCAAAGAACAAGCCTTGNNTCTTATAGAGCTATCAAAAATATAGGGGACTCGTCAATTTTCCTGCCGAGTCGCGGGCAAGTTTTGCACATTATATTTTTGTGGAAGAATCGATATTTTGGATTTAATTTTTAGTTTCAAACNCAAAAGAANAGGTTCAGAAGATCTATAAGCCGGGTTCTGTCCTCAAAAGAGGGATGACTATTCATCTAGGTTTATGATTACTCATAAACTCGAGCGATCTACCCGGGCAGCGGTGTAAGGATCACCATATACTGCCCCTATTTGATCTTGCTTCCGGCGGGGTTTACCATGCCATATTTGTTACCAAATACGCGGTGCGCTCTTACCGCACCCTTTCACTTTTACCTNTAATCGAAATCACAGGAAACCTTCTCTCTGCTGCACTTTCCGTCAGGTCGCCCTGCCCGGCCGTTAGCCGGCGCCGTTTCCTTATGAAGCCCGGACTTTCCTCGCGCCAAAGGCCCGCAGCCATCCAATCTTCTGAACGGGCGCCACTATGACCTAAAAAAAACTATAATGCAATTTTTGCTTTTGAATTCACCCTTCTNGCCATATAGTCGTGCGCAAAAATAAGAAAAGTGAAAAATAATGAAAGAATTTGTCATACTCATGGCCGTCATCACGGCCATGGTCGCACTCTCCATCGATATGATGCTCCCTGCCTTAGGCGTTATGGCGAATGATCTTTCAGTTATCAGGCGCAATGACATTCAATTTGTATTAGGCATTATCTTTATCGGNCTTTCTCTNGGCATGATCGCTTACGGCCCCATNTCAGACACAACAGGCCGNCGCAANGCCTTATTTACGGGTATTTCNATCTTTTTGGTNGGAAGCTTTATTTGCTGGGTCGCNCAGGATTTAACGACAATGCTGATTGGNCGATTTTTGCAAGGCTTTGGAGCCGCCGGACCACGCGTCATGACAATCGCCATTGTCAGAGATCGCTTTAACGGCAGAGAGATGGCGCAGGTCATGTCCTTTATCATGAGCATCTTCATCATCATCCCCGCCCTTGCACCGGCTCTTGGGCAAGTTATTCTCAATGCACATAGCTGGCACGCCATTTTTGCTTTCTACATCGCCTATGGCGGCATCACTTTTGTATGGGCTTATTTTCGNCTGGATGAAAGCCTGCCTCAAGAAAAACGAAACCCGCTTAAACCCAAGGTTATTNTAGCAGGATTTAAAGAGGCGGCCTTTTCCCGATTTACACTGGGATATACAGTTTGTAGCGGGTTAATTTTCTCTCTGATGTTGAGCTATATAAATAGCGCCCAGCAAATTTTTCATGAGCTATTCAAAGTTGGTGATCATTTCGCATTTTATTTTGGATTGCTCGCATCAACCATGGGCGTTGCATTTGCAATAAATTCGATAATCGTAAAAATATTTGGAATGCGGATCATTACCTTCACTGTCCTAACAGGCGCGGTTTTAAGCTCTACTGTTTTTCTGAGCTCAAATCTTCTTTTTGGCGATCATTTTTTAACCTTTCTCATCTGCACAGGTATCATCTTTTTCTGTATGGGAATGACTTTCGGTAATGTGAGCACAATGGCGCTAGAGCCTATGGGGCATATTGCCGGACTAGCATCAGCCTTTATGGGTGCTGTTTCAACACTCCTATCTATTCTCATTGGCGGGGTTATCGGCCAACTCTATGACGGAACACTTTTACCGCTTGCAACAGGATATTTCCTTACAAGCAGCGCAGCCCTAGCCCTTATGGTTTGGATTGAAAAATGCCAAATACACCCTCACTCTGAGGCGTGAACATTCGGAACACCCCGATTCGAAAGCCAATCCCAATCAAATAATTCTCCGGGATCCACCTTTCGCTTAGGCGCAACATCAGAGTGCCCAAGCACATATTCTATTTCGAAACGCTCCATAATATTTTTACAAAGAGCTGCCACCGATTCCATTTGCGCAAGAGGGAACGGCCTGTATCCAAATTCATGTCCCGGGTTTTGAATCTCTATACCGATACTGAGCGAATTAATATCCGTTTGCCCCTTCCATTCGGAAACGCCTGCATGCCAAGCGCGCTTATCCTCATCGACTAATTGATAAATCGTTCCGTCTTCGTCCACGACATAATGGGCACTCACCTCTTTCTCAGGATTACAGAGCCATTTCGTAATCGCCTCTTCACAGGAAGGGCGGCCTGTATAATGCAAAAGGATCATATTTGGCGCCCCTAGGCGTCTTTCATTATAATTAGGAGAGCTATGGGTTTTATTGATATTCATGATAAAAATTGTAACTAAGTGGTAGGTTTGCACGAAACTATAGTTAGATAATAATAAACAGGTTTGAGGAATTATGCGCGGAATATTTGTTATATTGATTATGTTTAGCGTCGGACTTGGTGCACTCATGTTTATGGGGGCAAAAAGCAGCGCAATGGTTAAAGGAAAAGATATTATGGATGTAAGACCTGAAGGCTATCCCGCGGCCTATTTTGCGGGCGGATGCTTTTGGTGTGTGGAGAGCGAGTTTAGAGCTATAGATGGCGTGCTTTTTACGCGCTCCGGCTATATGGGCGGTGACCTTGATGATCCCTCATACCGCGATATTACAACAGGTAAAACCGGTCATGCAGAAGTGGTGGAAGTGACCTTCGACCCTCAAAAAACAGACTACAGAATGCTCAGCGAATTTTTCCTTGCTAAAGCTCACGACCCTACGCAACTCAACCGCCAAGGCGTTGATGTTGGGACGCAGTATCGCTCAGCCATATTCCCTGTCGATGAAGAACAAGAGCGAATTGCCAAGGAAATGATTGAATATGTAGATAAAAGTAAACTCTATGCCCAGCCCATAGTGACAACATTAGAGCCGTTCACAAAATTCTGGGAGGCGGAAGAATATCACCAGCAATATTACGAGAAATACGAAGAAAGTAATGGCGTCCCTCACATTCGGGTCATGCTTAAAAAAGATAAGAAACGCTAAAAGCACCATGGCATCAGAAGATTAGCCCCATCATTTTTACATATTTATTGCTCTTTTTTATGTCATCCTATAGTTTATAGATACGGACAGTGATAAAAAGTGTAATTCATTATGGCTTTAGAAAGACTTAAAAGCACATACGACAAGGGTGCTGCCGCTCATAACGGTGATAACACCTCCAGTAATCTTGCGATTATTGATATAGGCTCCCGCGGTGTGAAACTGGAAATTAGAGAGGCGCAAACTCTATCAGTTAAATACAAAACTGCTAAAACTTGCAGCCTTGCCAACAACCTCAAACATACAGGAAAACTCTGCCCTGATGGAAAAGAAAAGACATTTAGCACCTTAAGTGCGTTTAAAGATATTATACAGGCGCATAATATACCGAGCGGGCAAGTACGCGTTATCGGGACTGCGCAATTCAGGAATGCAACAGATGGACCTGAATTTCAAGCCGAAATAAAAGAAAAGCTTGGCTTTGAGGTCGAAATTATTAGCGGCGAACAAGAGGCCAACTACGTGGCGCAGGCTATTAACAATAAGTACCCCAATGCAAGCGGGATGAGTGCCGATTTAGGCGGCGGATCGCTCGATATAAATGTCATAGAGAATGGTAAAATTGTTTCAGGCGCCTCAACAAGCCTGCCTCTTGGAACATTAATCATACAGTCGATGATCGAAGAGCATGGCAAAGACTACACCAAAGCACATATTTTAGAGCAGCTGGCAGATTTACCCGAGCCCTTTCAAAATACCGATGTGCTCTTCCCGTCTGGTGGCGCTTTGCGCTTTTTTAATCGCAGCTTTGCTGATATGCATGCGTTTAAACTTAAAAATTTCAGCGAGCAGTCGGTCGTCCTCGCATCTACATTTAATAATTTTTCCAATCAAATTGCCAGCGATCCCGCACACCAGAAAAACCGCCGTGATTTATATGAATCCAGGCTAGTGCTTAACCTTCTGCAACAGCATTTCCAGTTCAAAGAGCACGTGCTATTGGATACGAATATGCGTGATGGTATTTTTGCAGAGATGCAAGGCCAACAAAATAAAGGCGCCCCTAGTGGCGGAGCGCCTATGCAGATACTTACTCAAGATAAGATATAACCCATCCCAAAAGTTTTTGGGCGTTGATTAAGCCGCTTTTTGCTGCTTAACCACATCCGCACAGCGATGGCATAGACCGCCATTATCACTGACTTCTGGTAGGATTTTCCAGAAACGCTGACATTTATCACCTTGCGCTTTTTCAATCGTCACCTTAGCAGTGCCACGGCTGAGTTTCACCTGAGAGGTAATACAGACATCCGCCATATTAACGCTTTCGAGCAGATCATGATCTTCGCTATCAATCGCTGGCGCGGCTTCAAGTGAAGAGCCAAGCTCTTTAGAAGCGCGCAGCGGCTCGATAGCTTCGAGCACGCTTTTGCGTACAGCTTTAATCTTTACCCATTTTGCGGCAAGGTCTTTATTTTCCCAGACATCCAAAGCAGATTCAAAGTCACGCAAATGAACAGAAGGCTCATCACCGGCAACACCTTCAGGGCGGTAGCTCCAAGCCTCTTCTGCAGTGAAAGAGAGGATCGGTGCAAGCCATGAAACGAGGCTTGAGAAAATCTGCGCCATGACTGTACGTGTTGCGCGGCGTTCAAACCCTTCTGGATCATCACAATAGAGACGGTCTTTGCGGATATCGAAGTAAAACGCTGAAAGATCTTCGTTACAGAAATCATGCAAGAGCTTAGCAAGTTTTGAAAACTCATAGTTCTTAATGAAGCCGCGCATCTGTGCATCAACCTCATGCAGGCGGTGCAAGATTAGCTGCTCAAGTTCTGGTAATTTAGACATATCATCCAGAGCAATACGTTCCTCTGCTGTGAACCCCTCAAGCGCCCCAAGTAAAAAACGCAAAGTATTACGGATACGGCGATAAAGATCGCCTGTTGTTTTAAGGGTATCCTTACCGATGCGGATATCTTCGGCGTAATCAGACATCAGCGCCCATAAGCGAATAATATCTGCTCCATATTGATCCATCATCTTGAGCGGGTCTACGACATTGCCGAGAGATTTCGACATTTTGTAACCCTTATCATCAAGAACAAAACCGTGTGTCAAAACACTGTCATAGGGTGCATGACCTTTAGTGCCTACACTTTCAAGCAGTGATGAGTGAAACCAGCCGCGGTGTTGATCTGAGCCTTCGAGGTAAAGATCAATTTTTTCCACGCCCTTATAGCAAGGCCATGTTTCATCATCCCCCACCACAAACTCATGGGTTGAGCCGCTTTCAAACCATACATCAACGATGTCATCGACTTTGGTGTACTCATCGGCTTTATCGCCTAAGAAACGCTCGATCGCTCCGTCTTTGTACCATGCATCCGCGCCCTCTTCTTCAAAGGCTTGCTGAATGGCTTCATAGATCGATGCGTCATTAAGCACTTCGCCCGTTTCCTTATGAAGGAAAAGAGCAATCGGAACACCCCATGCGCGCTGACGCGAGATACACCAATCTGGACGGTTTGCGATCATTGCATTAATGCGCGCCTCACCTTTTGCAGGCACCCAGTTCGTTTCCTTAATGCCGTTAAGCGCTCTCTCGCGCAGCGTTTCATTGCTGTTTTCAAAGGTCACTTTATCCATACCGATAAACCATTGCGGTGTTGTACGGAAGATCAGCGGCGCTTTTGATCGCCAGCTATGCGGGTATTCATGCTTAATAGATCCTTTAGCAAGCAGCTTACCAGCATTCACAAGCTCACGCAGGACGGCGAAGTTACCGCCGCCAAGCTTACCCTTTTGATCATAGACTTCCTCACCCGCGAACAGGCCAACATGCGGACGAAACTTCCCATCATCAGTAACGTTATCGGTGACTTCGATTAATGGTAAATTTCTATTTCCATTTATTAAGTTTTCACTCTCACGTTTAATGTTTTCAGCCATCACAAGGTTAAAGTCATCCTCACCATGGCCAGCGGCGCAGTGCACGAACCCTGTCCCCGCATCATCGGTCACGAAATCCCCTTCGAGAAGCGGCACACCGATATTGTAATCATAATATTCATGCGCATCCGCAAGCGGGTGCTTAGCGATAGAACCTTCAAGCTCCGCGCCCTTCACAGTACCGAGAAGTTCCCAGTCTGTGACAAGCGCCTTTTCCTTTACGCCGTCAGCAAGACTTGTAGCGATTGCGACCTTTGCGCCAATCTCAACCTTAGAATCTTCGGCGACCGCTTTGACTTCGTAAACGCCATATTCCAGATCAGCACCATAAGAGATAGCGCGGTTTGATGGAATGGTCCAAGGGGTGGTTGTCCAGATCACGATATCCGCGCCCTCAAGCAGCGGGTTTGCCGCCTTCACCACTGGGAAACGTACCCAGATTGTTACGGATTTATGCTCTTTATACTCAACCTCGGCCTCAGCTAGCGCCGTTTTCTCTACGACCGACCACATAACAGGCTTAGCCCCTTTATAAAGGCCGCCATTGAGCGCGAATTTATGAATCTCTTTTACGATCTTGCTTTCAGCGCGGTTTGTCATGGTTAGATATGGGTTTTTCCAATCACCGGAAACACCAAGTCTTGTGAATTGCGCGCTTTGCGTATCCACCCACTCTTTAGCGAACTGGCGGCATTCCTCACGAAATTCAAGCGGAGCCACTTCGTCTTTATCTTTGCCTGCTTTGCGGTATTTTTCCTCGATCTTCCATTCAATCGGCAGGCCATGACAGTCCCAGCCCGGAACATACGGCGCATCATAGCCCATCATTGTATAAGACTTCACAACAACATCTTTGAGAATTTTGTTGAGCGCATGCCCCATATGGATATCACCGTTCGCATATGGTGGGCCATCATGCAGGATGAATTTTTCGCGGCCTTCGCTTTTAGCGCGCAGCTTTTCGTATAGGTCAATTTCCTGCCATTTCTTTAGGATCTCTGGCTCTTTTTGCGGCAGACCACCGCGCATTGGAAAATTTGTTTTCGGGAGGAAAACGCTCTCTTTATACTTGTCTTTATTTTCTTCACTCATGGGGAAGCTCTAACTCTTATCTTGTTTAACTGTAATAATTTTGGAAAATTTGGCGCATAGTCTAAATGCTTTGACCCGGTCTCTCTTGGTTAAAGAGCCGGGATCATAATTCGGATAATAATAATATTTGCTATCGCGCTGTACATGGGCGCACTATGCCGCGGCTTGCGTAGAGAATCAAGGGATTATTGAGACAACTCTATTATAGCATCACTTAACTTATAGCCTTCTGCAAATGCTAAACGCTCATGAGGCTGTTGCGTGTATGCATCTAGTTCCGTCCTTTTTAAAATATATCCTGGAATATAAGCTCCACTAGATTCAATTGTGTGAAATAGCTTTGCATCGTCATATAGAGGATGGCTTGGCTGTAGTTGTTCAGATTGATATGCCATCGCAAAACAAAACTGTATTGCATGCGTTGTTTCATGATGCGCAATTTCAAGTGCCCCAGCCTTGTTAGCAAGAGCGAATGGATCTTTGATATTATGAAATATTTCTACTTCGCCCGTAATTAAGTTCGACGAGGTCTTTCCAGCCTGTACGCGAAAGCATTTTGATAATTCATTTGAAAGTGTTTCTGTAAAAATATACGGCGTGTGGATATTCACAACCTCAGAACGGGTATATATATCTTGATGCAATCTGGCGCATTCAACAATTAATTGCTTTTCATTTTCTGATTTATCAACCCCATCCCAGTGTCTCAACCCATTAAGGAGCGGACTGTTTTTCGCGGACTGTAATTCATCCATAAACCTTTGAAATCTTTCATTTTGAAAATCTATAAAAGCTTCGGATGGATTTAAGGTTGAGATTAAATTTTCTAAAGTCCGTCTTACATGGCTTCCACTACCATATATTTTGTGGGGCTCTTTATTCTTAAGGGATCCAATCAACCCACTAATCAATTGACAGCGCGACTTAATACTCATCCCATCGAACCTATCGACGGGAAGCTCTTCATGTATGGCTGCGCTACGAAGTTCTTCAATCAATTTCATATTATGGGAATTATATTATTACATCTAAAAATGCAATTAAAACTACTGCAATCCAGATAAAATCAATACAGCAGGAATAAAGAACAGCGCGAAAATAGTACCGATTAGCACCGTTGTTGCGGCTTTTTCCGGATTAAGGTCGAGTTGAGCCGCAAACGCGGAAATATTCGCACCTGGCGGTACAATAGAGATCACGAGCATGATTAAATAAACTTCTCGACTAAATAACTGTAAGAAATGATAATCTATAGATATGAAGCTCAGCGATAGCAGCGGCCATACAAGAAACTTCCCCATATAGGCAATCGCCATAAACTTCGGCCCTATCACAAGTTTCTTCACGCGCGAAAGCGCAACACCGATGATCATCATCCCGATCACAATGTATGAGCCGTTGAAATATTCCCAGTAGGTAATGAATTGATCGCTAAGACCTAGCCCTGCTTGATTGAAATAAATACCAAGCGCAACGGCGTAAATAGTTGGGAATTGCATCAGCTTTTTAATACTGGTTTTGACATCAAACGCGCCGCGATTGGCGATGTAATACATTACGGTCGCCTCACAGATTACACCGCCCAAATTGGCAAAAATATAGACCGCAACCCAATGCGTATCCAGTAACAGCAAGGCCACAGGCAGGCCAAAATATCCCGTATTCCCCATCGCCGCGCACATTGCCAAAAGGTTCGCCCGCTTATCTGCATAGATTTTAAGCCCCAATGCATAAGCACCGATTAGCACCGTCGAAGAAAAGGTGAAGACCATAATTGGGATCATTAGATATTCAATTTTAAAATCAAGCTGCGCTACAAAACCAAAAGAGACAATAGGCTGAATAATAAAAATACCCAGTGCGCCCATCGTTTG
Source organism: Micavibrio sp. TMED27 (assembly GCA_002167715.1). Taxonomy (GTDB): domain Bacteria; phylum Pseudomonadota; class Alphaproteobacteria; order Micavibrionales; family Micavibrionaceae; genus TMED27. The sequence goes on along the minus strand of NHCG01000014.1, from coordinate 144,638 downwards.
GCGCTCCACACCAAAAAAGCGCCCAGCTACCCAGCCAAGAGCAATCAATACGTAGAGCGGTAAAATACTTGTAAAAAGCGCCTGAAAGACTTCCATGGGCATCACTATATGTGTTTTTCAGAGCCTTTTAAATGCCTAAAAAGGCAATCAACCAAAACATCAATGGAATAGACACTAGTGTAAAAACTGTACTAGCGAGAACGGCCGCTGCGGCGCGTTCAGGATAAAGATTATGCTCTGCTGCGTAGGCCACTAAATTGCCGTAGATAGGCATGACAGAAAATATCATGGCAATTTGATAGATATCACTGCTAAAAAGATGAGTGATATTTTTATCTATCATAACAAGGGCAAAAACACTTAGCGGCCAGAGCGCAAACCGCATAAGCAAAAACGCAGCCATATGGCTTAACTTTAGCTCAAGCGCCTCTAATTTCGACAATCCAAGCCCGATCATCATCATGCCCAATATAACCATAGCCCCGCTAGCATTCTGCCAGTATTTCTCAGCTATTGCGGGCAGTTCAAAACCCAAGACATTTAAACTTAACCCTAAAAACGCAGCATAAATCACTGGCATTTTTGCAAGTTTCAGCAAGCTTTCACGCACCGTGTAGCGCCCACGTGCAACCAAATAGTAACCAAGAGAGAAATTATTGATTGCTGGCCCTAAATTCATCAATAAGAACAATGCAACGATCTCTGGCTCGAAAAAGGTCAACATCACAGGCAGACCAAAATAAATGGCATTACCATTAACAGTCGCACCACTAATCAGGTACTCCATACCATCAGAACTCATTAAGCTTGTTAGCTTATAAACAATGCCGGTGAGCATATATGAAAGCATCATTAAGATCAGTGGCAGCGCAAGATAAGCCGGATTAAAATCTACGCGGATCATTGCGCCCAAAAATACAGCAGGCGCAATAATATAAATCAAAATCTTAGCAATAGACTCAACACGAACCTGTAACCATCGCCCAGCAACATACCCTAGAGCTATCAGAATATATAGGGGAATAAGCTGAACTATAACACTTTCGATCATTTGAGAATGTCTCTAGCCTTTTCACAGTCTTTTTTCATTTGCTGAATCAACTCATCCAGACTATCAAATTTGGCTTCACTTCTTAGACGTTGAACTGGCCTTACATGCAGTATTTGACCATAAAACTCACGATCAAAATCAAAGATAAATGTTTCAATTTGAGCGGTTGGAATTTCAAACATTGGACGAATACCGATATTCGTTGCGGATGGCCTCCAAATCTCTTCACCTTCGATGCGCGCCCATGTTGCATATACACCATATGCAGGATGCACCGTTTCACCCAGTTTCACATTCGCTGTTGGGTAGCCAAGCTCACGCCCACGTTGATCGCCCTTAACGACTTCACCGCGCATCTCCCATTCCCAGCCGAGCATTTCATTGGCACGCTGAATATCACCGTGCCGAAGGGCCTGCCTTACCAAACTAGAGGAATAAATCTCACTATCCGCACTTTTGATTTTTTCAATAACCGTAACATCAATACCGGCTTGTTTAATCATATCTGGTGTACCGCTGCGCATTTGCCCGAAATGGAAATCTGATCCAATGACTACGTGCGAAGCATTTAAACCGGCCTTTAAAATTCCAGCAATGAACTCATCCGCACTTTGCGAGGCAAAGTCCCAGTTAAAATCTAGCGAAATAAGATAATCAACACCCTCTACCTGCATACGCTCTGCCTTCAGATCAGGCGGCGTAACACGGCTTGGCTGTTCATCTGGCCTGAATAAAACACGCGGATGGGGCTCGAACGTCAAAATAGCGAGCTTCTTTCCCGTTTGCTTTGCAACATTGGCGCCTTTATTGATCAATGCTTGATGGCCTTTATGAACACCATCAAAATTGCCAATGACCACAACGTGGCCTTTTGCTTCTTCTTGTATTTCTGTGAGCGTCGTGAACTGTTTCATGAAGTTAGAGGTAGTATTTTTTCTAATAAAACACAATCAAGTATGCATATTTTCTAGTTTTTTTTAGTTTTTCACAAAAGCCAATGTAACATTTTTTGACCGATCCTCGAATAGAGGATTAGTGGTGAGGAATACTATTATCCTCATCAGTTATAAACCTTCACTATATTTAAGGAGTCTGAACTGATGGTTTCTAAAAAAACGGTAAATACACTGCTTGCTTCGGCTGTTGCTCTAACTGTTGCTGGTGGCGTTTCTGCTGCAAACGCGATGGATGCATCTAAAGAAAAATGTTATGGCGTTGCTAAAGCTGGCAAAAATGACTGCGGCGCAGCCGATAAGTCACACGCATGTGCAGGCATGGCTAAAGAAGATGCTTCTCCAGTTGAGTGGGTTGCTGTTCCAAAAGGCCTTTGTGAAAAGCTTGCAGGTGGCTCACTTAAGCCAATGACAGACGCACACGATCACTAAGAGTATCTTATGGGTCATATTTCCTCTCAAAATAAACCCATAGATAAGACCAGCCTACCGGCTCACCTCCCCATCGAGCCGGTAGGTATTGGCCTGCGCCACCCTTATTATGAAGAGATTTTGGATACAGAGCTTAACCTTGGATGGCTTGAAGTTCACCCTGAGAATTATTTCGGACAAGGCGCGCATCACAAATTCTTGAAGGCAGCACGAGAGAAGTTTCAATTAAGCTTACATGGCGTTGGCCTATCACTCGGCTCTTCGCAAGCAGTCAGCACAGATCATTTATCTCGCTTTAAAGAGTTGATTGAAGAATATAAGCCTTTCAACATTTCCGATCATGCGTCTTGGAGCGCAAGCGGTAATGCGCATTTGAATGACCTTCTCCCCCTTCCCTATACGCAAGAAACCTTAGATACATTGTCACGCAATGTAGAAAGAACACAGGAATTTTTGGGCCGTAAAATCTTGGTTGAAAACCCATCAACCTACGTCGCCTTTGAAGGCAATGAAATGCATGAAGATGAATTCATGAATAGGTTAGCATTCAGCACTGGATGCGGGATATTACTTGATATTAATAACATCTATGTTCAGGCACAAAATCATGGCTTTGACGCATACAGCTATATCGATACGATAAGAATCGATTATGTTGGCGAAATGCATCTAGCAGGTCACAGTGAGCGTGAAACAGACAATGGCGAAATAATACTCGTCGATACACATTCAAAACCTGTAAAAGACGATGTGTGGTCACTATATGAGCATGCTATAAAGCGTTTTGGCGCTGTTCCAACACTGATCGAGTGGGATCAAGATTTCCCGCCCCTTAGTCAACTCGTTGCAGAAGCCGATAAAGCCCGCGCTAAAATTCACAAAGTTCAAAACCAAAGACACGCCCATGCAGCTGAATGACTTTCAAAGTGAGTTTAAAGAACTTATGCTTGATCAGCCTGAGGCGTGCAAAAACCCATCAAGTGCCATGAAGGCAACTCTGGTTGCTGGCAAAATTCCACTGCATGAGCGTTTAGATGTATACCGCACCAACATTGTTGGCAGCTTATCCGAAACACTCAAAAATAGTTTTCCGCTTATCTTGGGCCTTGTAGGCGAAGAATTTATGGATGTACTCACGCGCAGCTATGTTATGCAGCGCCCGCCAAAAAGCGGGTATTTACATTATTATGGCGACGATTTTCCAGCATTTTTGGAGGACCTTAATTCAGCGCAAAGCTTACCTTATTTACCAGATGTAGCAAGGCTCGAAACCGCTATGAACAGGGCGTATTACGCAGCGTATGATGATGGTTTAGGCGCAAAGGATTTAGCGGTTATATCGCCAGAAAAACTCAGTGAGTTGCGCCTTCATATCAAAAGTGATGTGCAGCTTATATGCTCGCCCTACCCATTAATCGCGTTGAAAGAATTTATTGATAAAGATGGCCAAAGCGAGCCTCCCGACCTTAACCAAGGAGGAATGCGTTATATTATGGTTTCGCGCCCAGATACCGACGTTTTAATCACGCCGCTTGAGGCGAGTGAGCATAAGCTTATTAGCAGCTTGAACACCGGCCAAACATTAGGGAATGCTCTAGAATCCCTTATTCAAGACTATGAAGATTTCAACATACAGTTTTTCTTAGAAAAGCATATAAATCTTGTAACCTTCAAAAGGTTAACAACGAATGTGCCAATATGATTAAATACTTGAAAAAAATAGATGGTTTTCTGGATACTCCACGAAAATTAACAAGCTGCATCCTCTCTCCAGCTTTAGATTTATCAATCAGAATTTATATGGCTCAGATCTTTTTTGTTTCAGGTCAGCTTAAACTTAATAATTATTTGAATGATGATTGGGGATCGACATTATTCTTATTCCAAGAAATACATCCGGTTCCCGGCATTTCCGCCGAATATGCGGCCATAGGCGCAACCGCAGGTGAGCTTATCTTACCTATTCTTCTTGTATTGGGGCTTTTTGGCCGCTTTGCTGCGACCGGTCTAATTGTCATGACGATGGTCATACAGTTTGCTGTTCCGGCCGATTACGGTCTGAGAAGCGATCATCATTATCTTTGGATGATGCTTTTGGCTGTTCCATTAATCAAAGGGCCCGGGCTCATTTCCCTTGATGCGCTTATCCGCAAGTTCTTGAACAAATCAAACGCATAGAGACTTGCGAGGCGCAGGGTTACGCTATATTCTGCGCTTTGTTATGAATAAAATCCCGTATTTAATCCTTATCGCCGTTTCTATTGTGCTTGATCAGTTGAGCAAATGGGCTGTTACGCAGCATATGATCAAGCCAGCCCTTCGTAGCGGATACGGGGAGCCTTTAGAGTTTTGGCCTTGGTTGACAACGGTTACCGCGCACCTCCCTTTTACAAGTATTGAAATCCTCCCCTTTATCAATATCGTTATGGTTTGGAATAAAGGGGTAAGCTTTGGCATGTTTAATGATGGAGGAGAAATGGGCGCGCTGATTCTCATTGCTCTGTCTTTGGTGATCGTCTTTGTTTTCTTAATCTGGCTCTTTACTGCGGACCATTACATGCAGCGCCTTTCGATTGCATTGGTTATTGGCGGGGCGATTGGCAATGTCATTGATCGTGCGAGACTTGGCGCAGTGGTTGATTTTATTGATGTGCACGCTTTTGGCTATCATTGGCCTGCGTTCAATATTGCAGATTCATGTATTGTGATCGGCGTTTTTCTGTTGATCATCTACTCCTTCTTTTTTGAAACACAAACAAAAGATGTTAAATAAGAATTATGTTTATGAAGACTAAATCACCGTTCATTTTATGCAGTTGTGCCGTGCTTATGCTGGCTAGTGGCTGTTCATCCGTTAAAGATCGTTTGGGGCTAAATAAAAAAGCGCCTGATGAATTTAAAGTCCTTAAACGTGCTCCACTAGAAATGCCACCAAGCATGACACTGCCTTCACCGCGCCCAGGTCAACAAAGACCACAAGAGCAGGATACACAAAGCGCAGCAGCAGAAGCTGTCTTTGGAGAAGTAAATGTGCCATCAGCTCATTCATCTACAAAATCACAAAGCGGACTGACCCTTCTGCAACAGGCTGGTGCGCAAAATGCTGATCCCAATATCCGTGAAAAAGTTACACGTGAAACAGAAGAGCTGAATAAAACGAATAAAACCGTTGCTGAAAAGCTTATTGGTGTAAGCGGTTTCGGGGGAGATAAAGACCCTGCCAGCATTATTGATGCCGAAAAAGAAGCCGAGCGTATCAAGCAAAACAAAGAAGCGAATAAGCCGATAAATAGCGGCGATGTTCCAACGATTGAGGAATAGATGTATCCTTTTAGAAAGACTACACGGCTGCTTCTTGCGGCCACATTTTTAACAGCTATGCCGCAGCTTGCAGTGGCTGCGAGTCCTGCAACACAGACATCAAGCAAAGTTTTCAATGCTCATAGCTTTGTCCTTGATAATGGCCTCAAAGTGATTGTTGTTCCCAATGACCGCGTACCTGCTGTTACGCAGATGGTATGGTACAAAGTTGGAGCGGCGTATGAACCGAAGGGCAAATCAGGCATTGCGCATTTCTTAGAACATTTAATGTTCAAAGGTTCCAAAGTCATTGGCGAAGATGACCTACCCGCCGGCGAGTTTTCAAAAAAAATCAAACGTCTAGGCGGTCGAGATAATGCATTTACATCGCAAGATTACACCGCCTACTTTCAATCAGCCCCCAGCGATGCCCTAGAGACAATAATGCGCATGGAAGCAGGACGCATGAATGGGATGCTTTTACCTAAAGACGAGGTTACATCCGAGCGTAAAGTTATTGTAGAAGAACGCAAACAGCGTACAGATAACAATCCAGAAGCACGTTTTTTTGAGCAAATCCGCGCAAATCTATACCTTAATCATCCTTATGGTACGCCAGTGATTGGTTGGAAACACGAAATGGAAGAGCTGAGTCATAAGGATGCGGTTGATTTTTACAAAAAATGGTACGCGCCCAATAATGCGTTTTTGATAGTGAGCGGCGACGTTACGCCAGCGGATGTTTTTTCAAAGGCCATCAAGATCTATGGCGCTATTCCGAAGGCTGATTTACCAAAGCTTGCATATACTCAATCGCCGCCAATGGATGCTAGCCCGCGACTTATCATGCGAGATGAGCAAGTTAAAGAGCCAGGCGTCTATAAAGTTTACCGCACACCTTCAGCCGTTCAAGATAAAGACGCTGCGCTTGCGCTGGACGTGCTCTCAGAAATTATGGGCGGCGGTTCAAGTGCACGAATTTATCAATCACTTGTTGTTGAACAAAAACTAGCGAGTAACGCTGGCTTTTCCTATAGCGGGACAGTGCGCAGCGATGCGGATTTATACCTCTATGCAACGCCGCTACCGGGTGTCGCGCCAGAGCGCATTGAAGAAGCATTGAATGCCGAGATTCAAAAACTTTTGAAATCAGGTGTCAGTGAAGCTGAGCTTCAGGATGCAAAAACACGTATGCAGGATAGCGCCATATATGCACGCGATAGCTTAGCGGGCCCTGCCATGATTATTGGACGTGCGCTTGCGAGTGGTTTGAGTCTTGATGACGTTGAATATTGGCCGCGTGATATTTCCAAAGTGAGCCGTGAAGACATTTTAAAAGCTGCACAAGATCACCTTGATGAAGATAAAGCAGCTACACCTCCTATTGTAGGTTTTTTATTACCGAAAGAAGGGAATTAACCAATGCGGGCTTCCTCCTTAATAATCCTATTTTTTTTCGCTTTAAGCTTTGCCCCCCTAAAAAGTGTCAATGCAAAGGAAAGCGTTTTAGATATTCAAGAAGTTAAAAGCGAAAGCGGTTTAACGGCATGGTTAGTTGAAGATCACTCCGTTCCTGTTATTGCGCTTAATATTGGCTTTAAAAATGCCGGATCAGCGTATGATCCAGCAAATAAACAGGGACTAGCTCGACTCGTATCCAATACAATGGATGAGGGTGCGGGGAGTTTAAATGCTAAAAGCTTTCAAAAAGAGTTACGCGACTTGTCAATTAACCTGGGCTTTAGTGCAGGCCGTGACAATTTTAGCGCAAGCCTTAAAACACTGACTAAGAATAAGAAGCGTGCTTTTGAGCTTTTAGAATTAGCACTTACACAGCCGCGATTTGATAAAGATGCTGTTGAGAGAATGCGCCAAGCGAACCAAAGCCGTATTCGATCTTCCCTATCCGATCCATCATGGATAGCTGCGCGTATTATGAATGATAAGGCCTATGAAGGACACCCTTATTCGATGAATAATGGCGGCACTTTAAGCAGCCTTGATAATATCTCAATCAAGGATTTAAAAGCTTTTCACGAACAGCGCATTGGACGCAATAACATGGCTGTAGCAGTGGCTGGTGATATCGCAGCGGATGAACTGAAAACTGTTCTTGATGAGATCTTCTCCGACATCAAGACGGTAGATTTAAAGCCAGTAGAGAATATAGACATTCAAAATGGTGGTCAGACCTTCCTATACAAACACGATGTCCCTCAGGTTTTCATAGAAATTATGCAGCCCAGCATTAAGATTGATGATCCAGCTTACCAGGCCGCGCAGGTCATGAATTTTATCCTTGGCTCATCTGGTTTTGGTTCACGCCTTACGGAAGAGATTAGAGAAAAGCGTGGGCTCACATATGGAGTTTATAGCTATTTCAACAATATGAATTATGCGCAAAGTCTAGCTGTTTCGACTTCCACGAGCGTAGAAAATACAGGAAAGATGCTTTCACTCATAAAGGCTGAGTTTAACAAGCTCGCACAAACTCCTATTTCTGAGCAGGAGCTACAGGATGCGAAAAGTTACCTTTTAGGTTCGCTGCCTCTTTCACTTACATCTACGGATAAAATCTCTGGGCTCATGCTACAAATGCAGCTTAATGGCCGTAGCATTGATTATCTGGATACGCGACAAGAAACAATCAAAGCGATGCGCATTGAGGATATTCAAAAAATTGCCAAGAGATTGCTAAACCCTGAAAAATTCACAACCGTGTTGGTTGGACAGCCTGAGCTGAAAGACGCAAACATTATTAAGACTTTGCCGAATGCAGAATAATACAGCCCTTACTACTTCACCGGAATGGCTCGCTTTAGAGCAGCATGCTCAAGAGAGCCAAAATCAAAAGATCATTGATCTATTTGCTGATGAAAGCCGTTTTGAGGATTTTCATAGCGCACTTGATGGACTTGTATATGATTATTCAAAAAATAATATAACGGGTGAAACGATTGATCTTTTATGTGCACTAGCAAAAAGCTGCGGCGTTGAAGAAATGCGCCAACGTATGATTAGCGGTGAGGCGATCAACAACTCTGAAAATAGAGCTGTTCTCCACATGGCGCTAAGAAATTCGATCGGCGATCATGTTGAAGTTGAACACGAAATCGTAAATGATTTTGTCGAAAATTCAATTCGTCAGATTGAAGGGCTTAGCAATCAAATCAGAGATAATAAAGCGATAACTGATATTGTTAATATTGGTATTGGTGGTTCTGATCTAGGGCCACGTATGGTTTGCAAAGCCTTGCAGCCTTTTCTGAATGGCCCACGCATTCACTTTATTTCCAATATTGATGGGCAGGCTCTAAGTGAGCGCTTAACAGGGTTAGATCCAAAACATACTCTAATTATTGTTACATCTAAGACATTCACAACGCTTGAAACTGTAACAAACGCAAATACAGCAAAAAACTGGCTTTTAAATGAGTTGGATGAAAATGAAATATCGCAGCATCTATATGCGATAACAATGCATACAGAGCGCGCAATGAATTTTGGTGTTCCTGCATCTCATATCCTTCTTATGCGTGAATGGATAGGCGGGCGCTTTAGCCTGTGGAGCAGCGTCGGACTCTCCATTGCAGCAGCATTTGGATTTAATGCCTTTAAAGCGCTTCTTGATGGCGCTCACACGGTAGATGAGCATTTCCTGCACACGCCGCTTCAGGAGAACATTCCAGTTCTTATGGGACTTATTGGCATATGGCACCGCAATTTCAAGAACTATCCTGCGCAAGCCATTTTACCGTATTCTCATGCTTTGCGTGATTTTCCACGTTATTTACAACAGCTCGATATGGAATCGAATGGCAAGTCTGTTACTCGAGACGGCGAAAANGTCAATGCAGCGACNGGACCAATCATTTTTGGAGAAGCAGGTACAAATGCACAACATGCTTTTATGCAGCTTTTACACCAAAGTGAAGAAGTCGTTCCCGCTGACTTTATTATCAGTATCGCACCAGAGCACAGCCTTAAAGGCCATCACACGCACCTTGTCAGTAATGCTCTGGCACAATCGCGCGCCCTTATGATCGGGCAGGAAGACACAGAAAATCCAGCGCGGAATTTTTCAGGAAACCGGCCTAGCTCTACTTTCATGCTAGATCATGTTGATCCCTATCACCTTGGTATGTTGATTGCCCTATATGAACATAAAATATTTGTTCAGGGCTGTATTTGGGGCGTGAATAGTTTTGATCAATGGGGCGTCGAGCTCGGTAAAACCATTGCCCGTACGCTCAGCAATACGCTTCAGGGGCATGATGAACATAGCGAAGAGTATGACGGGTCGACAAAGGCGCTACTCGATATATTTAAAGAGCAATACTTAAAGACATAAATATTATTCTCTCCTTTACGCTAATCATGTAGAATGGAACATTAAGCGTTTATCGAAAAAGTAGTTTTTGGAACGCCTTGATATATGTGTAAATTGGAGCGCAGTAAACGCAGATGAACAATATACCAGACCATCATGAATTAGAAGCGATTACCCAAACGGCGCTTGATGCGATCATTCATAAACATATCCTTTATGCGCGTGGTCAAGTTGGCGGCGCACGCGCAGTTTTACAATACCATGATCTTTCGGGCCTCAATTTTAATGCTGAAGATTTAAGCTATTCTGATTTCACGGGCTGCTTACTTGCGGGTGCCGATATGTCACATGGCATTTTTAAGGGGGCGAGTTTTTTTGCTTGTGATATGCGCAATGCGAATTTAAGCCAGTCTGATTTTAGCCGTGCGGATTTTAGAGGCGCGTATGTTGCAGGTGCCAATTTGATAGGCGCGAATATGAGCGGGGTCGATCTTCGCCAAGGTAAGATCATGAAAAAAGGCAAGGATGGTATCCTTGAAGATCGTGCGCGCTCTGGCGGTTCTGGCGGTCAGGCCGTTTTATCCGGCGCGCGCATGACGGACACAAATATGGATGGGGCCTTTGCACATTCTGCAGATTTTTCTGATGCCGATTTAACAGGGGCAACTCTGACAAATGCCCAGCTTGATGACGCTCTTTTCGAAGGCGCTAATTTAACAGACGCAGATATGTCTCGCACATCCCTTACAAACGTGAATATGCGCTCATGTATATTGGCGGGCACAAATCTTAACGGTGCAGAAATATATGGCCTAGATACGCAAGGCTCAGTCCAAGATCATGACATGGGTAAGCGCTTAGAGGATGAAAATATGAATTTGGGTGAGCTTCTCACCGACCATATGCAATGGATAAAAACGGCTGGGGCTCAAGGACAACAATTAAACCTAAGCGGTTATGACCTTCATAATGTCATAGATTTAAAACGCTATCCGCTTACGGCTGTTATTTGCATTGGTAGCAGCTTTATCGGGCAGGATTTTTCTCAGTCTGAGCTACAAAGCTGTACTTTTAATGAGAGTGATTTCAGGGATTGTAAATTCATTGATACAGATATGCGCGGCAGCGCGTTTAAAGGCTGTAACTTTACACGCTCTAATTTAAGTGGAGCGCAACTTAATCCTCTCATTCTTGAGCGCAATGGTCAGAACCATAAGCTACGCAGTGACCTTAGCGGAAGTAGCTTTAGGTTTGCGCGGATTTATGAAGCAGATTTACGCAATACAATCATGATGGGCGCAGACCTGAGGGATAGTGATTTTAGGGGGAGCGATCTTAGCGGTGCAGATTTAACAGGTGCACGTTTAAAAGGGGCAAATTTGAACGGGGTTAATTTAGAAAACACCGTTATTGATATGAGCGAACTCTAATCTCCCTTACCCTTTTCCACTTTATCCACCCGTATTCCTTAACTAATCCCGTTGATTTATGGCGATTTTAGAACGCGGCATTATGATAGATACATGCAAATACGGTATTTACCAGAGAATCTGATTAATCAAATCGCAGCAGGTGAAGTGATTGAGCGCCCCTTTGCGGCGGTGAAAGAGCTTGTCGAAAACGCAATTGATGCAGGCGCAACCCGAATTGATGTCTCCTTACAAGAAGGCGGTAAAAGCCAAATTATCATTTCTGATAATGGATGCGGTATGGATGCACAGGACCTAGCGGCGGCGGTTGATCGTCATGCTACATCCAAACTTAAAGGTAATGATCTGGTTCATATTAAGCATATGGGTTTTCGCGGTGAGGCGCTGGCTTCTATTGGCGCGGTGGCAAGGCTAAAGATCAGTACTCGCGAGGAAGGATCTGAGAGCGGTTTTGAAATCAGTGTTGAGGGCGGGCGCAAAGGTGAAGTTATGCCCAGCGCCCATCCTTCTGGTACACAAATTGAGGTCCGTGACCTATTTTTTGCGACACCTGCGCGGCTAAAATTCCTAAAAACAGAGCGCAGTGAATATCTTGCGATCAAAGATGTGATTACACGACTGGCCATGGCACAGCCACAAATTGGTTTTAGCCTTAGTCATAATGGTAAAGACGGATTGAAATTGCCTGCAACGCTTGATCCGCAGAGCCGGTTGAGCGCGATTATGGGACGTGAATTTGGTGAAAATGCCATGAAGATTGAAGCCGAGCGTGAGGGTTTAAAGCTCTCTGGCTATGCAGGGCTTCCAACCCTTCACCGCGGCACGGCACAGCACCAATACCTGTATATTAATGGACGCCCTGTTAAGGACAAGCTTTTAACAGGATGCGTACGTGCAGCCTACGCCGATGTTTTACATGGTGGACGTCATCCGCTACTTGCGCTGTTTTTGGATGTGCCATCGGATGAGGTTGATGTGAATGTTCACCCGCAAAAAGCGGAGGTGCGTTTTCGTGATCCCGGGCTTGTGCGCGGGTTAATTATTTCAGCATTAAAGCATGCTATTCATGAGCATGGCGGCGCGGCTTCTTCAAGTGTATCTAATTATGCGCTTGGCTCTTTTAAAGCGGGACAAGCGCCGGCGCCTTCATTGCCGCACCACCGCGGCACACCCGCTGTACCGCGCTCATATGCTTATGGCGGCGGCGGACAAAGTCACGCAGCACTTCAAAATGCGCAAGCGGCCTTACATGAGCCGTCTTCTGAGCCAGTGTTTTTTGAGCCTGTTACACCTGCACATACACAAGGCTCTATGGCGGTTGATATGGCGCCTGCTTCGCGGGTTGAACACGAAGCGCATGAACAAGTGAGCGTCCATAGTGATAATTTCCCTTTAGGCTCTGCACGGGCGCAGCTTCATGAAAATTATATTGTTTCACAAACCATTAAGGGACTTGTGATTGTCGATCAGCACGCCGCGCATGAGCGCCTCGTTTATGAGCGATTTAAAAACCAAATGGAAAAGAGCGGCATTGAGCGCCAAGGCTTGCTAGCACCTGAGATCATTGATCTTGATGAAAAAGATGCGGCGCGGCTTTTATCCTATAAAGAAGAGCTGCACAAATTGGGGCTTGAAATCGAGCCATTTGGCAATGGAGCGGTCGCCATCCATGCTGTGCCGGCGCTCTTAGGGGCAAAAGCGGATGTGCACGGGCTGGTGCGTGATTTAGTCGATGAGATTGCCGAGCATGGTAATGCGCTTTCCCTTGAGGAACGACTTAACCACATTCTGTCGACGATGGCTTGTCATGGTTCTATACGTTCTGGTCGGCGGATGAATGCTGAGGAGATGAATGCATTATTGCGGCAAATGGAAGAAACGCCCCTTTCCGGTCAATGCAACCATGGACGGCCAACTTATATCGAGCTTTCGCTGCATGATATTGAAAAACTATTCGGAAGGCGCTAGATCAATAATATGAGCGATCATGAGAGTATAGAAAAAGATAAAAAAGCCGTCATGAATGTGTACGGTTTGTTTGGCGCATCAATACTGCTATCTGTTATTCCGCATGCAGGTGCGGCGTTGTTATCACTAATTTTTCTGACCGTTCTGCTTATCATGGCCTATGTTAATCGCAAGCGTGCGGAAGATAAGTCTCTCCTTCATAATCATAGCGTTTTTGTGATTAAAACAATTTGGGTTACAGGCTTAATTGCTTTTGGAACTATGGTCGCGGCAAGCGGTTACATTTTTGCTTTTATTGATTACCTGCCTTTTTCTCCGTGCGCGGAAGGGATCATGGATAATGCGATGGCTATATCAGAAAATAACGACATTGATCTTTTTATGCTGCATGCCCAGCCTTGTTTAAGCAGTTTTATTGGCGCTAATTATAATACACTTATGATTAGTGGGGTCATCGGTATCGCCCCACCCTTTGTTTATATCGCTTATCGTTTTATCAAAGGTGCAGGGCGTGCGGTAAAAGGCTACCGCATTGCTGAACCTGATAGCTGGCTATAAAAGCTGCATATAGGCTTCACTTGCCTCAAGATCACGCAGCATATCCGCACGCTTTTTTTCTTCATGCGGTGCAGCGCCGTATTTCTCTTCGTTATAAATACTAGCTTTGAAATGCTCTTCTACATGCGCAGCATCAAAAATTTGTTGCGGCGTTATATCGCCTTCAGCGAAGGCTAGTCCCAGTATCAAAGACCCAGAAGCGGAGACGACTAATTGGAACGCAGTAAAGCGATTGTCATCAAGAAGTTTGACGTAGGACGCAACTTTTTCATAGGCGGATTTATCCTGAGAAATTGCTGCAATCTCGGTTGTTGTTTTCAAGGTTTCACCAAAATGCTCGCTAAACCAATTAATCCACTCATCCCAAGCTTGCTCTTGCGCTTCGCGCTGCCCGGGTGGATCGTCACCAGCGCGGTAGCAAATAAGATCCGTATCGAAATACTTTAAAAGCGCCGCCTCCATTGCTGGACGCTCCATAGACACACGATCAATACATGTCGTCAAAATTTGCGTTAGAGGCATTGTATCAGGTTTGATCTCCTCTTCTTGCGCGGCCCACTCTAAAACGATTGCATCTGCTAGCTGTTTTGTAGGCGCCGCGAGTACTGTACCAGACGGACACTTTACAGGACGGCCATCAAGGTGAATATGGTAGTGATCACCCTCTTGATGTGGCGAGACAAGTTTATAGAATTTTTTCATCTGGTTTCCTTTATGGATTATCACTCTTTGGCTTAGTTAGCGTGAGGTGCGATGCACATGGGTTCTGATCTGTTAAGCCGACATCAACAACAGATAGCGCCAAGAAAGCTGGATTCACTGCGCTTAATAATGCGCTGCCTACTTTTTTACCAATATCAACAGCGCTCGGTTTAAATTTAGGGTTAGTGATTGAACCTGAAACAATTACACCAGTACTAATATCACCAATCGATACGTCTTTTGTTTTTGGCGAAAGCTTAATATCAAGCTTATCTTTTGCGATATCGTAATCCCCCTTACCTTGCAATTTAACACGGCGTGTATCCAAAAGAATTGTATTCATATTCGCTTTTTCAGAAGCAATATTGATATCCATTACAGCGCAATTCACATCTATTTTAGCATTGGCTTTTAAAGATGGGATGATCGCATTCACAATCCCGCCGCCCCAAAGATCCAAAATAGAAGACCGCATTTCCCCTTCTCCGCCAATGAAAGATAAGTTGCCTTCGATATTTTTCATTAAATTGCTAGTCAGTTTTGCTTCGGAGTTCAATTTCAGCGCTAACGCAGCTTTCCCCTCAAGCTCGGCATTCTCCATAAACTGTTTTTGAGCAGCGCCGTAATCCAGGTCTTTAACCAAAAGATCGATAGCCAGTTTTGATTTACCTTCATTCGCGTTTAAACTAATCGAACCACTGAGGTCGCCTTTAGAAATCTTTCCAGAAACAGGCTTCATTGATAGCTTTGAGCCCTTAATTTTCAGAGGCGTTTTTACCGAACCAATTAGAAAATCACCGGATTTCAATCCCTTAATATCCATATCAACATCCATATCAATAGCTGATAAATCCAAGGGTGCTTCCGCTTTTTTTTCAGGATAGAGAATGTTGCTAATCTCATTGATCAACTGAACAATATCACTATCGCCTGAAAGCTCTGAAATTTGAAGAAGCTTGCTATTAATCTTACCTTTAATGGTTTTACTGCTGTCCGTATTCGATAATGAAAGCATAATATCAAGGTCAGTTTGTTTGCTAGGAGTTTTGAGCTGTGCGTGTATTTCAAATGCATCATTCGCATTGTCATGGACAACATAAACATCACCCAGAACAACGCCCTTATCTGCTTTTTTCAATATGATATTCTTTAATTCAATGCCGCCTTTTTCACTCAAGCTTGCGGTTGCTTTTATATCTATATTGCCCAGCTTGATAGATATATTACTCTCATCAGCCAGAGAAAAATAACGTCCTTTTAGCTCTGCATTGAGTTTTGCAACTAATGGCGTTGAACCAACAATACCCTCTACACGAAGAGCTGCTTCTTCATCTTTTGGCTGCCCGAGCACAAAATAATCAATTTTAATGGGCGCCCCGATGAGCACGTCTTTCTTAATCACAATGTCATGAAGTGTTAACGCTCTGAACTTTATATTTTGAAAAAATATATCCCATGCGCTGAGCGCCACAGACATATAGCCAATCTTGATAACTGGATCGCCTACATAGTCTGTTTCAATAGTCGGGGTCAAAGCTAAGCCATTTAAATCAGCGCCCATATCAGGGAAATAGCCCATATAGTTTAACGTTTCTATGCGTGAATCATATCCCGTCTGCTCTGAGATAATCTCCTCAAGAGTTGTCTTCATCATCTCAGACTTACCGCCCAAATTAGCGAGAACCGTAAGTAGAATAAACAGAAGAACAGCCAAAATTAAGGTGAGCTTAAAAAGCTTCCAAAATATTTTCATAGGATTGATTTTAAACTTCTTTTGATCACTCATAGCCTATCCTCGAATGGGTCCTCTTTTAAATTGGCGTTAAAGCCGAGCTTTTTCCAACTGCTTTTTAGCTCTGGTGGGAGCGGCGCTGTAATATCTAAAACGCCGCTGCGTCCAGGATGGGGAAGAATTAAACGCCGTGCATGGAGATGCAGCCTATCACTGAGATTAAGCTCACCGAGATCCGCTTCGGCTTTGCGGCGCGCTTCATGCCATTCCTCTTGCTCAGGCAGGCGTGCATATTTTTTGTCACCAACAATCGGGCAACCAATAAGCTCTGCATGGATGCGAATTTGATGTGTACGTCCAGTGCGCGGCCAAAATGCGACGAAAGCTGCACTTTGTAGGGCATTATCAATGACTTGATATTCTGTGATCGCAAACTTGCCCTCTTCTTCATCAACGACCATGCGCTCTTTATTTCGTCCACCCGCTTTGGCGATAGGGGCTTTAATTGCCCCCTCAATCACCTCTGGTGTTGGGGAAACCAGTGCCCAGTATATTTTCTTTATGTCACGGCTTCTGAATGTATCACCAAGCTTGCGGGCAATTTTTGCAGAGCGCGCAAGTAAGAGAATACCGCTTGTATCCTTATCAAGGCGGTGAACAAGGCGTGGCTTTACCCCTTCTTTATCTTTGAAGGCATCNAGCAAGCCATCTATATGNTCTTTAACCTTTGANCCNCCCTGNGTCGCGATACCGCTTGGTTTATTCAACGCGATAACATGTTCGTCTTCATACAAGACCAGCGATCGTACAAAGGCTTTGTCTTTTTCATCAAGCTTCTTTTCTTTTTTGGGAGCCGCTGGGCGAATTGGTGGAATGCGCACCTCTTGCCCGCCCTGAAGCCTTGTATCAGGCTTCACACGCCCACCATCAACACGCATCTGTCCTTTGCGCATAAGCTTTTGCGCAAGCGTATAAGGTAGCTCTGGTACATTCTTTTTGAGCCAACGATCTAAGCGCTGCCCCTCATCATCATCTTTTACTTTTATGATACGTACACCGCTCATGATATTAATCCTTTTGTAAGTGCCATCGCGGCGAATAATGCTGTAATAGAAACTATGACTGAGCCGCCGATATACAACCCAGCATATAAAATATCACCGCGCTGTATAAGTGTTACCGCATCCAACGAATATGTTGAAAATGTTGTAAAGGCGCCTAGAAACCCTGTCACAATAAATAGACGAAAGGTTTCATGCGGAGCATTCATTTGCGCCAAGAGAATGATCACTACGCCCATAAGCGCCGAGCCTGTCACATTGACGATGAATGTTCCAAAAGGAAAACCATGGCCAAAGAGCTTCACGGCACCAATATTGACACCATGGCGAAGTATCGCGCCCGCTGCGCCACCTGCTGCTATGGCTAATAAAGTGTTTACCATTTCATCTCCCTTATAGACTTGGGCCTCACAATAAGATACTTACCGAAAGATGTTAAGTAATTTTGATCAAAAGACTTTGGGGATGCTCAGCGGCTTCGTAGGCTTTACATGTTTTGCGAGTGCAGATGCCTGCGCAAAGTGGCTTGGAGCTTATTACGAGACCTTTGATGTTATTTTTTGGACGTACTTAATATCTCTTATATTTGGGCTTATTTTCTCACCTTGGCTTGGTGGTTTAAAACGAACTCTTAAAACAGTAAAACTCCCCGTTCATATCGGGCGCGGCGTTTTTGCTCTTGGCATTGCCGGATGCGTTGTCAAAGCGATGCATTTAGGTTTACCGCTCGCGAATATGTACACTATTCTATTCCTTGCGCCATTTCTGATCACGATTGCGGCTTGGCCGATATATAAAGAACCTGTGCCATTTAAAAACTGGCTGATCATNGCATTAGGTTTTACCGGTATTATCGTTGCTTATCCGCCGGGGGTCAGCGCAATTACAGAGGCAGAGATTTATGCCTTTATTGCGCTTGGTTTCATTATTGGCCTAAGCATTCTCGCGCGGCCGTTAACCCATGCAGAGAGTTTGCATTCACTTTCATTTTATCCGGCTGTTGTAACTTTGCTGCTATGCGGGCCATTTGTTCTGGATGATATTGCGAAGCCCGCGCTTGAACACTTACCCGTTTTCATTATGAACGGTGTGTTTGTAACAGTTGGGCTAAGCGGTATTGCCTATGGATTTCGGATTGCGCCCTACTCTATTGTTGCGCCTATTCACTACACACAGATGGTGATCGCGCTTATTGCTGGCTATTTAATTTTTGGTGATGTCCCAACATTTGGAATGATGGCGGGGGCAGGCATTATAATTTTTAGCGGGCTACTTCTCGTTTGGAGTAAAAGTGACAATCAAGAGCCATAAGCGGCCTTTTTGTGGACGCTCTTATTTTGAATCTCTTAATTTCTGCCAATAATCTAAGCGCTTTTTAATCTCACGTTCAAAGCCGCGCTCAACGGGTTTGTAAAATTCTTGCCGCGGTAAGTCTTCTGGGAAGTAATTCAGACCAGAAAACCCTTCTGGCGTATCATGGTCATAGATGTAACCTTCTTTGTAGCCTTGGCTTTTCATGAGTTTAGTCGGCGCGTTCATTGCATGGCGCGGCGGCATAAGAGATCCTGTCTCTTTTGCAATTATCTTGGCTGTTTTCCATGCCATATAGCTGGAATTGGATTTCGGAGCAGACGCCAAATATGTACAAGCTTGCGCCATTGCAAGCTCAGCCTCTGGCAAGCCTAGGCGCTCATATGCTTGCCAAGCATTTGTTGCGACTTGCAGTGCCATAGGATCAGCATTGGACACATCTTCGGATGCAAAGCAAAGCATACGCCGTAATATATAAGCCGGATCCTCACCGCCGCCTAGCATTCGCGCCATCCAATACAGAGCAGCATTCACATCCGAAGCGCGTAAGGATTTATGAAAGGCCGATATCAGATTAAAATGCGCTTCATCTCCCTTATCATATAAAGGAGCACGGCGCTGAATGAACTCTAGCAGCGTTTCTTCTGTCAGCTCTTCATTTTGCGCCCTAATCTGTTCCGCCATAGACAAAAGATAGCGGCCATCGCCGTCCGCTAGCGTAATTAAAAGGCTGCGCGCAGCAGTGTTTAGCGGTAGATCCCCTGCTTTTAATAAAAGCTGATCCAGCGCTTCCTCATCCAAACGCTTTAGCACAAGAACCTGCGCACGCGATAAAAGTGCCGCATTCAGCTCAAAAGACGGGTTTTCTGTCGTCGCACCAATGAGCGTGATTATCCCCTCCTCGATCACTGGCAGGAATGCATCTTGCTGGGATTTATTAAAGCGGTGAATTTCATCAACGAATAGGAGCGTCTTCACACCGTTTTGAGCCCTTAGGCGGGCGGCGTCAAAGGTTTTCCTTAAATCCGCAACACCTGAAAAAATAGCGGATATTTGTTCAAAATGCATTTGGGTGTGTTTGGAGAGAATGCGCGCAAGTGTCGTTTTGCCGCAGCCCGGCGGCCCCCAGAATATTATTGAAGGCACGTGCTGACTGTTCAGCATTTTTGTCAATGTGCCTTGCTGTCCGACTAAGTGATCTTGACCTACAACGTCTTCTAAATCGGATGGGCGCAATTGTTCGGCGAGGGGTTTTAACCCCTCCTTTTTCTCTGTTTGATCGTCATTTATGAATAAATCAGCCATAATCACATAAAAAAATTAAATTTATCATTGAAATATCGCGCCCAAGACACAATAAGTATTGTGAACTTAAAATAATGAGCAAAGCTGTGTCTATAGAGAAGAACAATATAAACGAATTACCAGACCCTAATGACCCGGCGGTTATTGAGGCTACTGAACATTATTTCGGTGACATTCACCGCGCAAACCCTAATATCACGCGTGAGCAATGGCGGAATTACTACGCCCCATATATTTATGCTATCCAGCAACTTAAAAAAGAGAAGAATGCTGTTATCCTTGCACATAATTACATGATCCCGCCGATTACGATGTGTGTCTCAGACGTCACAGGCGATTCACTTGAGCTTGGACGTGCGACAGAGCGCGAAGATGTACAAAAGGCCGATATCATTGTATCTGCGACTGTGCGTTTTATGGCGCAAACGACAAGAACAATGGCTCGCCCTGAGCAAAAAGTACTGCTGCCGACGACTGGCGGTGGCTGTTCACTTGCTGAATCGATTACGCCAGAAGATGTTTTAAAGATTAAGGCTGCTAATCCCGGGCTTCCGGTGATGGCCTATGCGAATACATATGTGGATGTCCGTGCGCTTGTGGATGCACTTTTCACCTCCTCTAATGCTGTGGACATGGCTATACAAGCTGCGGAAGATTGGAACACGGACAAGGTAATTATGGTGCCGGATAAGTACCTTGCAGAGAACACACAAGACCGCCTGAATGAGTTATACGAAGCTGGTAAGCTTAAACGTAAAATTGAAGTACTTACACACCCAGGNTCTTGTGAAGTGCATGAGCGTTATAGCCGTGAAGATGTACAAGAG
Organism: Micavibrio sp. TMED27; assembly: GCA_002167715.1. Classification (GTDB taxonomy): domain Bacteria; phylum Pseudomonadota; class Alphaproteobacteria; order Micavibrionales; family Micavibrionaceae; genus TMED27. Next base: position 123,678 of record NHCG01000014.1, on the reverse strand, counting down.
CTTCGTGCAATGAATCCAGGTATCGTGATTTTAGCGCACCCAGAATGTCCGCGTGAAGTTCTTGAAGAATCAGATTTTTCTGGCTCGACATCGGCAATGATTAAATATGTGGAAGATCAGCGCCCAGAAAAAGTTGCGCTCATGACAGAATGTTCACAAGGCTCCAACATTGCGGCGGCTAATAAAGATATGACGATCGTCAGCTCAACATGTCAGATGTGCCCGCATATGAAAGAAGTTACGATCGAAGGTATTTATGACGCGCTCGTGAATGAACGTCAGGAAATCACGATTGAGGGTGATGAGCTCCATAAAGCGCTTACACCTCTAACTGCTATGCAAGAAATGATGGCCAAGCGCGCAGCCGCTTCATAAAGGATCAAGATTATGCACCTTTCCCCTATTTTGATTGAAGATGCCGTTAAAGCCGCCTTAAAGGAAGATCTCGGACATGGATTTGATGTGACATCCAATGTACTTATTCCTGCAGGCGCACGCGCTCGCGCAGTGATTAGATCACGCGAAGAGGGTGTTCTGGCTGGGCTTATAGTCGCGCTATCCGCTTTTTCACTGTCAGATATTGATTTTGATATGACTGTTCACGCGGAAGACGGTATGAAGTTGGAAGCAGGTCAAATCATTGCCGAGATTGAAGGACCAGCGAGAAGTCTCTTGATGGCTGAGCGTGTGGCGCTTAACTATCTTGGTCATATGAGCGGCATTGCAAGCTTAACTGCTCGCTTTGTGGAAGAAATTCAAGATACTGGCGCAGAAATTTGTGATACACGCAAAACGCTTCCGGGATTAAGGCTTTTTCAAAAATACGCNGTTTATGTGGGCGGNGGCTGTAATCANCGNTTTGGTCTTGATGATGCTATTTTAATCAAGGATAACCATATCGCTGTTGCTGGCGGCATTAACGAGGCTCTTGATCAAGCCTATATGCTGGCTGGACATACTCGTAAAATTGAAATTGAAGTTGATACACNCGCGCAACTTGATGAAGTTTTAGAGAATGGAAAAGCTGATATCGTCATGCTCGACAATTTTTCTATTGAAGACCTTAATAAGGCCGTCAAAATCTGCAAGGGCCGAATCACAACTGAAGCATCCGGTGGTGTGAATCTCGAAAGCGTTAGAAAAATTGCACAATCAGGAGTTGACTACATATCTTCTGGGTCCCTTACTCATAGTGCCCCTAACCTAGATATTGGGCTTGATATAGAAAATTCATAACAATTTTAGATAAAATTTATATTCTATTATGAGCTTCTTCACTTTTATAGTTCATATTAATTGTATATTTTTCTATGTATAGAGAATTAAAGAGCGCAGATAAGTTTATGAGTATTACATCTTTTGGGACTAGCTTTAAAAAAGCTATATCAGTTATCGCTATCGCAATCCTGTTTGCAGCAAGCTTTGCGGCGAGTTCACATGCACAGAGTAAGGTAAAAAAACTCACTCAGCAAAATGTTCGCAGCTTTATTGAGCATACTTCAAAAATCATGAAACCAACTGGTGGTGGCACCGAAATTTTAAAAGCGCAGAGCTACCTAAAAAAGCATTTGAATGATAGCGTACGCTTTACAAGCACGATCACATATCACATTCCTGGCATGCCGTCGCAGGATATAGCGATGAAATTTGATAAAAAAGACTTCATCAAAACACTATCCCAAGGTGCTGAAGCTATTGAAGGGTATAATCAGCGCGTTGAAATTCTAGATATAAAAATTTCATGGGGCAGCAAGCAAGCTGTCATCAAATCTAAAAATTATGAAACTGGTTTTATGGCGATACCTGATGGGCGCAATAATAATGAACTAGTTCCAATTGAGGGAGTTTCTACATGCGCACAGATTGTAGAGCTTAATAAAAAAGGCGTTATTCAACTTCATAACGCCGTTTGTAAAACCGATATTCATTTCAAAGAGAGCTAGAGCGCTCTCTTCTCATTTTAATTATGCACGCACTGCCATAAGCTTTTTAATCTCCGCGATTGCTTTCGCAGGGTTTAGGCCTTTTGGACATGTATTTGTACAGTTCATGATTGTATGGCAACGATAAAGACGGAATGGGTCTTCAAGTTTGTCGAGACGTTCATCCGCAGCATCATCACGGCTATCCGCAATCCATCGATAAGCTTGTAATAGAATGGCAGGCCCTAAGAACTTATCACCATTCCACCAATAAGATGGGCAGCTGGTTGAACAGCAAAAACATAAAATACAGCCAGAAGGACCGCGACCATCATCACCATTTAAAAGAGTTGCATCTTCCGCAGACTGTAAACGCTCACGCTCAGGTGCTGGAGTGTCTGACTTTAGCCATGGCTCAATCGAAGCATATTGCGCATAAACGTGGTTAAGGTCTGGTACAAGGTCTTTGACTACTGGCATATGCGGAAGTGGCGTTACTTTTACATCGCCCTTTACATCATCAATTGCTTTTGTACATGCAAGTGTATTTGTACCATCAATGTTCATTGCACATGATCCGCAAATACCTTCACGACATGAGCGTCGAAGCGTTAAAGACTGGTCTATGTCATTTTTAATATGAAGTAGTGCATCCAAGACCATGGGCCCGCATTTTTCCAGATCAATAGTGAACTCATCCAAGCGAGGGTTTTGGTCATCATCCGGCGACCAACGATAAACTTTGAATGTCTTCTTGCGCTTAGCATCGCCAGCAGCATCGACTTTTTTACCTTCGATTATTTGTGAGTTTTGTGGAAGTTTAAATTCTGCCATTTTTCTGATCTATTCTACTGATTTTAAATTCAAAACTGTTCTCAATGATATAGGCGCTTTCATAAAAAAAATAAAGTCCAAAACCACTTAAAAACATTCTTCTTTATTTTACACTTGACAAACAGATTATATAATAAGAATATATTCCTCAAAAGGGCGTGGTGCGCCAATATAATACACCCCATTCATATCATCGTTAAAGGAGATTGATCATGCTGATTTTATCGAGCATACAAGCTGCTGCACGCAGCAAAGCCTATACCCCAGTTCAGAATAATGAATTTATACCAGATTATATTGCTTTATTAGGCGATAGTATTTCTGAGCGCGCCTCTAATATTTTTTATAATGGCGCCGACATTGAGGATATATATTACGAGAATGAGAGCTGGCTCGAATATATGAACCATGCGCTGTATCAGCGCTTTTTATTTTCATTTGATTACAATCTGGGTATTGGCGGAGATAGAACACAGGATATAATTTCTCGTATGGGTGATTTAGCGGCCCTTGATCCCGCCCCGCGCTATGTCAGCGTCCTTGCGGGTACCAATGATATATCTAATCAGGTTAGCCCGGAAATCATTACAACTCATTTACGTACGATTTATGATTATATAACGGGCACTATTGGGGCGCGGGTTATTGCTCTGCCTATTTTACCTCGATCCTACTTCAATAATTTTAGCGCAGCTGAAATCACGCAGGCCAAAGCTGATATTATGAGCGTGAATACCTGGATTGCCGAGCAAGCTGGAAGGGACATTATCACCGCGCCATTAATCTATTCATTATTTCAAGGTTCAATTGAAAATGAGCCTGATCCAAATTATGTCACGGATGGGCTACACCCCTCATCCGAAGGCGCTAAAATCATAGGTCAAGAGCTTGCTCGAATTCTTACACCGCATGCCGGATCATTCAAAAACGGTCAGTGGGCAGAGGGCAGCAACCTGATCAGTAATGAATATTTTTCCGGCACTAATGGTACCCTCGATAACTTTAGTAGCGGTGAAATTGCTAATGATATGCGCGCTATAGACCGCGGAGACGATGGCAGCGCGAATTACCGGCACTATTCCAAAACACCAGAGGGGTATCAGCGCATTCAGATACAAGCGCCAGCAGGTTCGGGCGTTATCGGCACCTATTTTAGGATGTTGCAACAGCCTTTAGAAGCAGGAGCGCGTTATTATGCCGAATTAGAAATTGATAGTATCAGATCAGACGGGCTTTATATGTGTTCCTTAATCCTGCTTGATAAATCAACAGAAAATGGTGTGAGAAGCTATGTTTCACTGGATAAGCAAGGCACGCGCGCGCAATGTACATTTGGCAAAGGCGTATTAAGAACCCCAATATGTACAATTACATCATCATCCGATCCGGATCATCAAGTATATATTCAAATCGAAGGGGATAGCAGCGCTGGCGATATTGATGCCGATATCATCTTAAAACAGGTTAGGCTCATCAAACTGAGCTAATTCTGCTGTCGGCGCATTTCTTCCGCCGCGAGATTATGAATTACTAAACATCAAACCATGCAAAGGAACTGGCGATAAATTCAGGATTAAGCCATTTAGGATCAGCGCCGCCATATTCCAACGCTTTGCCATCAATATCAGTAATCATACCGCCAGCAGCGCGCAGAACCGCATCTGCCGCTGCGGTATCCCATTCGCACGTAGGACCGAAGCGCGGATATATATCCGCTCTTCCTGCTGCGATCACGCACATTTTTAGAGAAGAGCCATGCTTCGTGACTTTATTCACTTTGAATTGCTCAAGAAAATCATTTAGGCGTGTTTGATCACCATGGTTTTTACTCGTTACAACCGTAAGGCCCTCACTTGGCCAGTCGCGAACTGTGATGAGTTTTTCACTATCACTGTCTTCCATCCATCGCGTAGCTTGGCCGCCTTCATAACCAGCATATAGCTCACCTCTTGCAGGGGCATAAACAACACCAAGGATTGGCTGACCATCTTTAATCAAGCCGATATTTACCGTAAAATCTTCGCCGCCGCCAACAAATTCACGCGTTCCATCAAGCGGATCTACAAGCCAGAAATAACCATGAGTATCCGATACACCTTTGCATTGTCCAAGCGAGACAGATTCCTCACCGATCACAGGAATGTCCGGAAGAATTTTCTCTAAGCTGTTTTGGATAAACACTTCTGCTTCCCGGTCAGCAAGCGTCACGGGACTATCATCACTCTTGGTATCAACCTGCATGTCCTCAAGGCCGTCAAAATATTTAAGCGTAATTTCACCAGCCTCGATCGCTATGCGCTTCACCATATTATTGAGCGCCCCAAGGTTTTGCAGGAGCTTGTTCTCCGCAGTGAGTGCGGCAGTGCTTTTAGCTGGCAATGGCTTTTTCCTTCTTAGAATTTGATGATTGAGATAACGCAACCAAACCTTCAACATAGCTTAAGACTTGCTCAACGCATGTGTCGACATCATGTTGCTGTGTATTGACAACAAGTTCTGGGTTATCTGGTGCTTCGTAAGGGCTATCGATACCTGTAAACTCTTTAATATCCCCTGCTCTAGCCTTTTTATAAAGACCCTTAGGGTCGCGGCTTTCACATGTGTTTAAATCCGCCTCGACATATATCTCACTGAATTTTTCACCAGCGGCTTGGCGGGCACGGTTACGGTCTTCGCGATATGGTGAAATAAAGGCTGAGATAACGATCAGTCCTGCATCGGCCATAAGCGCAGCGACCTCACCCACACGGCGAATATTTTCGGCGCGGTCTTCAGGTGAGAACCCTAGATCAGCGTTTAGACCATGGCGCACATTATCGCCATCAAGCACGTAGGTGTGATAGCCCTTTTCAAAAAGCGCTTTTTCCACGGCCATTGCGAGTGTGGATTTACCCGCACCCGAAAGCCCCGTAAACCAGAAGACACCGCCGCCATGCCCTTTGAGCTGCGTACGTGTTTCATCGGTAATCAGGGAATCAACCTTATAGATATTTTGTGATTTAGGCGCGCTTAGGCGTTGATCGGCATAGCCATCCATATTGATAGAGCCGCCACCCGCAATGTCATAGCCATCATAGATCACCATGCGGCCTAGCTTTTGGTTATCCGAATAAGGATCAAGCGCTAGCATATCTTTAGCGCGCAGCGTCACCTCGGCCACAGCGTTTTTACCAACCTCTAGCGCCGCTTCTTCCTGCGCAAGATTATCGGTATCAATCACGCGGTCAATGGATTGAACGGTGACCGTAGCTTCGTTCGTGCCGTATCGAACCTTATATGTATTTCCAACCTTGAGCGGGTTTTTAGATAGCCAGAAAAGATTAGCGCGGAACACATTCGAGAGCATAGGTGGATTTTCTTCATGCGATCCTGTATGACCGCGCTCCACAAAGATGCGCTCATCAAGTGTAATCCCGATACATTCGCCGGCGCCCGCTTCGACTTTTGTTTCATCATCCGGCCAGACCTTGATTGCTGTGACTTTTGCAGTTTCATTAGTAGGTGAGAAAAGGACTGTATCTCCCTTTCTGATCATGCCGGTTTCAACACGGCCAACCAAAATGCGCTCTTCACCGAAACGGTAGACATCCTGTACAGGGAAGCGTAAAGCGCGGCTTAGCGGCGGGCTTTCATATTCAAAGCAATCAAGTGTTTCCACAAGAGACTTACCATTATACCAGCCCAGACTCTCGCCGCGGCTCGCGATCATATCGCCTTCACGCGCAGAGATCGGCACGATGTAATTAGCCTGAAGGCCGATAGATTTGAGGTATGTGTCCACTTCTTTACTGACTTGCTCAAAACGCTCAGTGCAGTGATCAACCATGTCCATTTTGTTCACGACCACTGCGATTTGGCGCATACCAAGCAGTGAGAGCATATAGGCATGGCGCTTTGTTTGTTCGCGCACGCCTTCGGTTGCGTCCACCACCAAAATCGCTGCGTCTGCTTGCGCAGCGCCAGAGATCATGTTTTTCAAAAACTCACGATGGCCAGGTGCATCGATAATCACATAATCACGCGCCTCGGTCGAAAACCAGATTTGCGTTGTATCAATGGTGATGGCCTGATCGCGCTCAGCTTGAAAAGCATCGAGCACAAATGACCATTCAAGCGCGTCAGTGCCGCGGCGCTTACAAATGTCCTGAAGCTCTTCATACTTACCAGCAGGCAGTGAGTTTGTATCATAGAGCAAGCGCCCGATGAGCGTTGATTTACCATGATCGACATGACCAACAATTACTACACGCAATTGCTGCATCGCTTTTTGTGTTTGTTTCTTAATGCTCATTTCCACAAAACCTTCTTACATATATCCACGTGCACGGAGCTTTTCGAAGCTGTCTTCTGTTTCTGTATCCATTGAACGGCCAGAACGTTCAGAGACTTCGGTTACGCCGAGCTCTTCGATAATTTCTTCGATTGATGTGCATGGGCTTTCAACTGGGAATGTGAGGTTCTTCTCTCCAAGTGAGCGGTAGCGCATCATCTTGCCTGTTTCTTTATCTTCGCGGGCGAGATAAAGCTCACAGAATGGAATATTCTCACGCTGGTGATAGCGCCAGATATCAATTTCCGTCCAGTGTAGGATTGGGTGGACACGAAGGTGCGCATTGCCTGCATCATCGAATGGAAACTCAGTTTTATACTGATCCCAAAATTCTGGCGGCTGGTCTTTAAAATCCCATGTGCCATCAAAGCTACGCGGGCTAAAGACACGCTCTTTTGCGCGTAGCCCTTGCTCATCACGGCGAATACCGCCAAAAATGCCTTTGAACTTATGCTCTTCCATTAGGGTTTTTAGCCCTTCGGTTTTACGCATTGCCGCTCTGGTATTTGGCGGAAGCGTTTGATCCATTTCTTCTTCTGGTGGGCATTTCCAGTTAATGCAGTCTAGATCCCATTCCTTAATGAGACGATCACGAAACGCGTACACCTCGTCCATCTCCTGATCTGTATCCAAAAGGGCAACAGGGAAAGGGACGCGGCCAAAGAACGCCTTGCGCACCATATATAGGAGCGCCGTTGAATCCTTACCGATCGACCACATCATACCCAGTGGGTCAAGCTTATTATAAGCCTCACGGATTATGTAGATTGATTTGGCTTCAAGCTCATCAAGATAATTGTACACTTACTCACCCTCCTCAAGTGCGTAAACAGAATTCACGCATAGATAGCTCATTACTTTATTACCGACAGTTTTAAGTATCAGCATAAGACTTTAGAAAAGTAAAGCGTTGATATGGAATTTAAAGGGCAGCTTGAAAGATAATCATTTTCAAAAACATACCCGCCCTTTTCGCACTCAATATTTAGGAGGCTTTTTGCATGACTTTGTGATCATCCATGCTCACGACCGGCCTACCAATAGAGACATAATGGAAACCGCGCTCATGCATATCTTCCGGCTTATAGATATTGCGCATATCAATGAGGCATTTTGTTTTCATCACATCAGCTATACGGCTCATACTTAAGCCGCGGAATTCATTCCACTCTGTAATAATAACCAGCGCGTCCGCATCTTTAGCAACGTCATATGGATCATCACACCATTCAAGGTTTTCAAAATGCTTTTTGGCTTCGTCCATTGCTACAGGATCAAAGACCGCGACATTTGCGCCGCCATCTTGCAAAATAGGAATAATCTGTAAAGACGGTGCTTCGCGCATATCATCCGTATTGGGTTTAAAGGACAGACCTAGCACCCCAATACGTTTACCGTTCACATCACCGCCGCAGGCTTCGATTACGCGCTGCGCCATTGAGCGCTGACGCTCTTCATTGACCTTCACAACTGTTTCAACAATCTGCTGAGGCGCGCCGAATTTATTACCGATCTGCGTCAGTGCCAGCGTATCCTTTGGGAAGCATGAGCCGCCATATCCGGGGCCAGCATGAAGGAACTTAGAACCTATGCGTCCATCAAGGCCAATGCCTTTTGCGACTTCTTGAACATTTGCACCTGTTTGCTCACACAAATTAGCAATTTCATTAATGAACGTAATCTTAGTCGCCAAAAATGCGTTACCAGCATATTTAATGGTTTCTGCCGTTTCTGGTGAAGTCACGACCATCGGTGTTTCATTTATATAAAGCGGGCGATAAAGGTCGCGCATAATTTCAACAGCGCGTTCACTTTCACAACCAATTACAACGCGATCCGGGCGAATAAAATCATTAATCGCCGCGCCTTCGCGCAGAAACTCCGGATTTGAACACACATCAAACTCGATACTGTCATCACCGCGCTTATCTAATTCTTCCTGAACGATTTTTTTGACTTCCTGCGCGGTACCAACGGGTACAGTCGATTTTGTAACAATGAGTGTGTAGCCTTCCATGACCTGTGCGATTTCTCGCGCAGCTTGATACACATAGGACATATCAGCATGGCCGTCCTCTGCTCTTGATGGTGTACCCACCGCAATAAAGACAGCTTTTGATCCAATAACAGCTTCTTTTAAATCCGTGGTAAAAGAAAGACGCTCCGCTTTGACTTGTTTAGCGACAAGATCTTCTAAACCAGGCTCGTATATAGGAATTTCTCCTTTTTCAAGGCGCGCGATCTTGCTTTCATCTTTATCAAGGCACACAACCTCGATTCCAAATTCAGCGAAGCACGTCCCCGATACTAGCCCTACATATCCTGTGCCAACCATTCCGATCTGCATTGCTATCTCCTTTTATGCAATCGTCACTCATATAGAAACATTTCTTACACCCCTTAAAAGGATTTACAAGAGTTAAAGCATATTGGATTCGTAATTTTCAGGGTTAAATCGTTTGTAAACAAAAATTTAAGGAAGCCGCGTTATGATAAAATTATAAAAGCCATTAAAAAGGTCATCTATAGGCATTGCATATCCTGTGCAAGTTTGTATAGACTTCCAACACGTAATTTTAAAGACACGATTAAACACCATAAGGATCCCAAATGGATAGTACAAAATCTGATGCAAAAAAAGCGACTGGCAATATGCCGCTTTTCTATACTAATCCTGCGCCACTAGATGCCAAGGCGCACGCTAACCTCTCGCTCGTTGATCAATTCGGTTTTGATTTCACACGCGGCGTCAATGCGGTTCCTGTTAATTTGATCGAAATGCCGCAAATTTGTCACTTCTATCCAATCGCCTTTTCTCCTGATGGTCAGGCTACGCCTGTTGCTATTTTGGGGCTGCGCGACAATGAGAACCTTTTTTTAAACGATGATGGTGTATGGGAAGGCAATACGTATATTCCGGCCTATATCCGCCGTTATCCGTTCATTTTCTCTGAATTGCCAGAAAGTGACCAGCTTACCCTTTGCGTAGATATGAACGAGAATGTCGTCACGGAAGGCGCAAAGCAGCGTTTCTTTAATGAAGAGGGTCAGCCTACTGAACTAGCGCAAAATGCACTTGAATTTTGCAAGTCCTATCACGCAGCTGCGCAACAAACATTAGAATTTAGCGCAGCGATTGCTAAAGCGGACATCCTGACTGAGCGTGAAGCGCAGCTGAACGTTGCTGGTAATCGCCGCATTAATTTCTCTGGTTTTCAAATTATTGATGAAGAGAAATTCTCTAAACTTGATGAAAAAACATTCCTTGAATGGCGTGCAAAAGGTTACTTGCCTTATATTTATGCTCACCTCTTTTCTGGTGCACAGTGGCAACGCCTTACGCATATGCTTAATCAGCGCATTGAAGCCGAAGCTGCTTAGACAAAACGCCTTTACATTTGAATTAGACAGCCGCTTACTCACAGTCTAAGCGGCTGTTTTTATTGCCCTTACATATTTTTATGTAATAGATTCTTGAATATACTAAAAAGCCATGATAGAAGTTTTCGCATATTCCAAGTTAAGAGAGGTCAAGTATAATGGCAAAAGTAGGCGCACAAAGAGCTGCTGAGCTCACAGGTAAATCTAAGTCAACTGTTCAGCGTGCAATGAATAGCGGGAAGTTATCATTTGAACTTGATGCAAATGGTCGCCGTGTGATTGATGTTTCTGAGCTTGAGCGCGTTTTTGGCCTTAAAGGTGACGCCGCTAAATCTACAAATAACAATGTTGAGCACGAGCTTGAAAAAGCAGCTTCACTTCTTGAAATGGAACGCATGAAGATGCGTATTCAAATGCTTGAAAAGCAACTTGAAACAGCTGAAGAGCAAATAGACGACCTTAAATCACAGCGTGATCAGTGGCAAAAACAAGCTTCACAAGTTCTTCTAACAAGCCAATATACTCAAAAGCAGGCNGAAGAGCTATCNGCTGAGCTNAAGCAGCGTGAAGCCCGTGCAAAAGCGCGTCGTCAGAAATTAGAAGCACAGAAGCTAGAAAAAAAAATGAAAAAACTTGAACCACANAACCAAAATGCGACCGACCAAGGTATTATGCCGAGTGAAGGNGCTGAAGGTGAAGATGGCGANAGTGTTTTCGGTAGCTTTTTTAAACGCGCGAAAGCNTAAANCACCAGCANATAANANTTTTACAAGCCCTNCAATTCCAAGATGAATGTGGGGCTTATTTTTTGCNTCGTATGATTTNAGCGTAATAGATTTTNATTCTTATAAATGGTAGGCTTAGAGTTATGATATATTTTTNAAACTTCCTTCGCGCTTCNGTTCTNTGTTTTTTAATAGTTGGTTTCAGCNATACCATAAACTCACAAGCCTTAGCGCAAGGCGCAGTGCAACAATATGAAGATGAAGAAGAGCAGGATTCAAGCTCACTTAATTATAACGAAATTCCAGATAAATTTATTTTTGAAGCNAAACAAGTCTTAAGCGCATGTAATGGAAGCGTGAACCTAAGAGCTTATTATGACTGCGATTGNTATGGCTTAAANTACCTTGAAACCCGTGTTTTACTTGGGGAAGCNGCGACTGAATCCGAAATTCGTTATAAAATNNGAAANGAATGCCGCGATGCGACGGAAGCAGCTGGAATTGAGTATGATGTNTGTATTTCTGGNGTCGATTCAATGACTAATGATCTNGATCCGGGTGAATATTGTGAATGTGTTGCAAACACCTACGCTCAATCATTAGNAGATCGNCCGAATTTAGTTATTCAAACACGAACACTTATGCCCTTAAANACAGGTGCGCGNACAAAGTGCAGAAAAGAGCTTCTTAAAAAAGCNCAATAACNNNANNATATCAGATCAAATCAGCCGAGCCNTTCATAGCNACTTCGAAGTGAGCATTCGCATAAGGTAAGTGATTGCTGATAAAAATAGCNGCATTATCTTTCAAGACGTCATTTTCAGTTGCCTTAGATAAAAAAGCAGCCCCTGCTATAATAGCAAAGCCCTTTAAATACGGTGTTGCCATTGCNTCNACAAAATCAAGNTGCCCTGCTGCTCCTTTTTCTAATATGAGCTGCGTCGCCTCTTCAAGNGCCTCAAATTGCTTTGCAAAAACAGCTTGATGCTCAGAGCTTATCATTTCTTTTAACTCTGNAATAAACGCTCTTACCGCCGCACCGTTATCACGAAGCGTTTTCCGGAAGACCAAATCCATGGCTTGAATGCCATTTGTGCCCTCATATATAGGTAAAATACGCGCATCGCGGTAATATTGAGCAGCCCCAGTCTCTTCGACAAATCCCATACCTCCATGCACCTGCACACCGAGCGAAGCAACATCAACAGACATATCTGTACACCATGCCTTTGCCAATGGCGTCAAGACATCAACAAAATCTTGCTGATTTTGATCAAGCGCTAGCGCCGCTCTGTAAACAATAGCGCGGCCCGCTAGNACTTGGGACTTCATAGATGTTAGCATCCGTTTCACATCGGCGTGGTTCGCAATGACTGTACGCTCACCACTTGCGAAATCTTTACCCTGTATGCGTTCATTAGCGTAATTTAAGGCGTGCTGATATGCGCGTTCAGCTATCGCTACGCCTTGAAGCGCAACAGAAAGACGAGCATTATTCATCATAGTGAACATATATTTCAGCCCNGCATTTGCGCGGCCTACGAGGTAAGCTTCTGCGCCATCAAATTCCATCGTACATGTTGGTGACGCATGTATGCCAAGCTTGTGCTCTAGCCCAATACACTTCACACCGTTTCGTCTATTTTCATCTAGGATTTTAGGAACGATAAATAAAGAGATACCTTTTACATCTTCTGGTGCACCTTCGATACGGGCAAGCACAAGGTGAATAATATTTTCAGTCATATCGTGTTCACCATGTGTGATGAATATTTTTTGACCATGGATTTTATATTTATCACCGTCTTTAACAGCCTTTGTACGTATCAGCCCGAGGTCAGATCCAGCCCCTGGTTCAGTAAGATTCATAGTGCCCGTCCACTCACCGCTAATAAGCTTGGGCAAATATTTCGCCTTTTGCTCGTCAGAACCATGGTGAGAGATTGCCTCAACCGCTCCTTGCGTTAAAAGTGGGCANAGACCAAAGCTCATATTTGCCCCCTGCCACATTTCTTGAACAGGGAAAGCCATGCCGTAGGGCAAACCTTGCCCGCCATATTCAGGATCAAAAGGCACAGCATTCCATCCGCTTTCACAATATTGACTATAAGCCTCTTTAAAGCCTGGCGCAGTGGTTACAACACCATCATCCAGCTTTGCGCCGAACTGATCTCCGTCCCAATTTAAAGGTGCTAATACTTCCGAAGCCAATTTACTCGCCTCATCCAATATAGCTGCGCAGGTCTCTTGATCTATCTCTTCATCTTCAAATCCGAGGACATCAAATAAAAGGGCTTGCATCTCATCAACTGGGGGACGGTAATCGCTCATAGTCTCTCCTATTTTAAATTGGCACAGCTTTTGCAAACTGTTTTTTGTGGGTCAAATCGACCCAGCGTAGATTTAATTATAGTGTGTTTTAGTAACGAAATCATTAGTCGATGAATAATTTAGGAAAAACAATAGCAAATAACGCATTAGCGGCGCTCACCTCCAAGGCGTCAGTTAATGTCGTGTCTGCTATTAAAGATGCGTCTACTAAAACGGGAGTGGATTTTGCCTACATGGTTCAACAAGCAGCTGCAGAAAGCAGTTTCAACCCCGCCGCGAAAGCTAGAACCAGTAGCGCAAGTGGGCTCTATCAATTTATCGAGGGCACCTGGATGAACATGATAGAGAAATACGGTGAGAAACACGGTATTGTTACAGAAGGGCATACGCGAGAAGAACTCTTGCGCCTTCGTAATGACCCCCAAATTGCCTCTAAAATGGCAGCTGAACTAGCAGCAGAGAATAAACAATCACTTGAAAAAAACTGGGGCGGTGATGTTGGTTCAACAGAGCTATATTTTGCCCATTTCATGGGGGCTGGCGGCGCAGCGTCTTTTATGAAGGCACGTGATGAAAACCCCGCACAGGTGGCTGCACACCTTTTTCCTAGCGCAGCTAAAGCCAATTATAATGTTTTTTATGATCGTGAAACCGGACAAGCAAAAAGTTTAGAGGAAGTATACCAGTTCTTTGATAAGAAGTTTTCGATTAAAAATGAAGGATATACAAACGGGTCAACAATAGATTCTGTTATCGCGACCAATCAGGATAAAGAGTACGAATACTATCCTACCCCGATAGATTTTGAACATATGGCAATTTTAAAGGACAATTATTCAAAAATACATAATTATGCATTGGATAACTTTGACCAAAGCCAAAGCCCTAAAACATACAACCGTCTTCCAATCCAGACATCATATGCCGATCTTTTATCAAACCCACTTGAACTGATGTTGCTTACTCAGCTTGACGTTCCAGTCAAAGATCTTTTTTTATAACTCTGTAAAGAGCGTCTCAGCAATATCGTTACAATCGTAATATAGCAAGCCCTTACGTTGCTATGCAGCATAAGATTTTGATAATACACCATTATTTCGTGATATCATTTAAGGATAGGTGTTTTCTAACTTTAAAGGATTTAACTATGTCATCAGAAGAAAAACCCGCTGAATCAGCTGGAAAAAACTCTGAATATTGGTCCGCCAATATCAGACTAATTAAACTGTGCTTGGTTGTATGGTTTTTAGTATCTTTCGGATTTGCAATCTTATTGCGTCCAATGCTTTCAGGAATCGAAATTGGAGGAACCGATCTCGGATTTTGGTTTGCTCAACAAGGGTCGATCCTGTGTTTTCTTGTCATTATATTCTTTTACTCATGGAAGATGAATAAAATCGATCATGAGTATGATGTTAGCGACGATTAAGATCGAAGATTGAGAGGAATTCAAGATGGATCAATATACATTAAATATTATTATCGTTGGCATAACCTTCGCTCTTTATATCGGTATTGCGATATGGGCACGCGCAGGTACAACTGCTGACTTCTATACTGCTGGCCGCGGCGTACACCCGGTTCTAAATGGTATGGCAACGGGTGCTGACTGGATGTCTGCAGCATCCTTCATCTCCATGGCGGGTCTAATCGCCTTTGTTGGTTATGATAACTCATCCTTCCTTATGGGTTGGACTGGTGGATATGTGCTTTTGGCTTTGCTCCTTGCACCTTATCTACGAAAATTTGGTAAGTTCACTGTGCCAGACTTTATCGGTGATCGATTCTACAGCCGAACAGCGCGTCTAGTTGCCGTGCTTTGTTTGATTGTCGCATCTTTAACATATGTTATCGGTCAAATGACAGGTGTTGGAGTGGCATTCTCAAGGTTCTTAGAAGTTGATAAAGATGTTGGCCTTTATATCGGTGCTGCTGTTGTGTTCTTCTATGCCGTATTTGGCGGTATGAAAGGCATTACCTACACGCAGGTTGCCCAATATTGTGTTCTTATCTTTGCTTATACCGTACCAGCGATCTTTATTTCGCTTCAGTTAACAGGAAACCCAATTCCTGCATTTGGTTTGTTCTCAGACCACACGCAGTCAGGCCTTCCGCTATTAACTAAGCTTGATCAAGTGGTTCAGGACCTCGGCTTTAACAGCTATACAGGCCATCACACGAATACGCTGAATATGTTCCTATTCACGTTATCACTGATGATCGGTACAGCAGGCCTTCCGCACGTGATTATTCGCTTCTTTACTGTTCCTAAAGTATCAGATGCGCGTTGGTCAGCGGGTTGGGCACTTGTCTTTATCGCAGCACTTTACCTTTCAGCGCCTGCTGTTGGTGCGATGGCTCGTCTAAACCTTCTAGACACTATCTACCCGCAAGGCCCTGAAAATGAGTCGATTGCATATGATGAACGTCCAGAATGGGTTAAGAACTGGGAAATTACTGGTCTTCTTAAATTTGAAGACAAGAACGGTGATGGTCTTATCCAGATCTATAACGACAAGTCAGAAGACTANAAGCCAACGGCTGAAGCACGTGGCTGGAATGGTTCAGAGCTTACAGTGAATAGAGATATTCTTGTTCTTGCTAATCCAGAGATTGCTAAGCTGCCGGCTTGGGTGATTGCGCTTGTTGCTGCTGGTGCGCTGGCTGCGGCCCTTTCAACGGCTGCCGGTCTCTTGCTAGCTATTTCATCAGCGATAAGCCATGACTTGATCAAGAGTTGTTACAAACCTGACATCTCAGAAAAAGACGAGCTGCTTGCGGCGCGTATTTCAATGGGTGTCGCGATTTGTGTGGCGACATATCTTGGTCTAAACCCTCCTGGTTTTGCGGCGCAAACTGTTGCTCTAGCCTTTGGTCTAGCAGCGGCTTCTTTGTTCCCAGCCCTCATGATGGGTATCTTCTCGAAGCGTATTAATGATAAGGGTGCAGTCGCAGGTATGCTTGCAGGCCTTATCTTTACTCTCGTGTATATTTTCACCTATAANGGGTGGCTATTTATCGCGGATACTGCATTCTTAGAAGATACTGCTGAGAATTGGGTATTTGGTATATCACCGCTCTCAATTGGTGCCGTTGGTGCGCTTCTTAACTTTATTGTTGCTTATGTTGTAAGCTCAATAACAGATGAACCTCCAGAGGAAATCCAAGAGCTTGTAGAGAGCGTACGCCTACCAAAAGGTGTTGGTGCAGCTGCAAACTTGCACTAAGGCGTGTATAATAATAATTCTGAGTTTACAACGGACCTCTTAGGAGGTCCGTTTGATGATAAAGGAGTTATATAAATGCGTGATAAAATTGACACNATGAATGTCGATATAAACCTAGAGGCGATAAAAAAACTCTGTAATTCAGTTGGNCGAATTGGCCTTGAAGTTCTTGATTCATCCGGAAATATTGATGCTATTAGTGAAACGATGGCACATGAAGTGGAGCTTTCATCTGCTCTACGCGAAATGAATTCCCTCCAAATCACTGAAAACAAAGAAGCCCAAAAAACAATTAATGAAACGATCAGCTTTGTCGAAGAGACAACAAAAAGTATCATTGATTTTAATGACAAAATAAATATGTCGATGAAAAATATCGATATCTTTGTTAACTCCACCAAAGAAATTCACGAACATGTAAATGGCCTGAATGATAATATTGAAGACGTAAAAACGGCCGTTAATAATATTATGAATATCACTAAGGAAGTTCGTATACTTGCCTTAAATGCAACGATTGAAGCNGCGCGCGCGGGTGAAGCTGGTAAAGGCTTTCAGGTTGTTGCTAATGAAGTTAAGACACTCTCGGCCAGCATTGCCGAAACAACAGGTGAGATCGCAGAATCTATTGAACGCCTGGGGAGTACTATTGAGACCATTGTCGGTGTAAATGAAAAGAATAACGAGCTTGCGGAAGTGACTCATAGCGATGCTGCTTATATTAGCGAAGCCATGAGCAAAACAGCCGAATCCATTCAATCCATCAATTCTAAAAGTCAGAATATCTTGGCGTTTAGTGAAAATGTTCAAGGACGCAGCTTAGAGTTTGAAGAGCAAATACAAAAATTAGATGATGGCTTAGAAGATTCGCATCAACGCCTAGGCGCTGTGACGAGACGCTTACACAATTTAACTGAGCTAAATGAAGATATTGGCCTGATGGCTATTAATAGCGGTATTGAGGTTGATGATACATTCTTTGTTAATCAGGTAAAACTAGGCGCGCAGCAAACTGCGGAAGCTTTTGAGATGGCCATAGATAATAATGAAATTACGNTGGACCAGCTTTTTGATTTCACCTANACCCCGATTGCAGGCTCTAACCCTGAACAAGTTATGACCTCCTTNACCAANATTACAGATAAATACATGCCGGCTATTCAGGAACCAATATTGGATAGTAATGAGCGCATCGTATTTTGTGCTGCTGTAGATTTAAATGGGTATCTCCCCACACATAATAATAAATTTTCACAAACCCAAAGACCCGACGATCCCGAATGGAATGCTTCAAACTGTCGAAATAGACGTATTTTCGATGACCGGGTCGGTTTAAGAGCCGGCAAAAATTCAAAAGGCATTCTTGTACAGCTTTATAGGCGCGATATGGGTGGCGGTGAATTTATCATGATGAAAGATGCTTCATGCCCTGTATTTGTTCAAGGAAAGCATTGGGGCGGTTTTAGAATGGGATACAAACTCGCTGAAGGNCTCTAGCTCATCTTTTATCTTGCGCNCNGCTCTCTTTCATGATTTTTAAGCATCTATGAAGAGTATTCACGTCCTTGATCGCCGCTTAGAACTCTTGCAGCATGAAGATGGTTTTAAGACCTCTATTGATGCTGTATTTCTTGCATCGTCATGCCNAGCAAAAACGGGGCAGCACGTTTTAGATCTTGGCTGCGGTATTGGCAGCGCNGGCTTATGCCTTGCAAAGCGTATTGAAGGTATTCACCTCACTGGCCTAGATATCCAAGGCGATCAAATCGAAACGGCACGNTGCAATGCANNNAAAAACAATCTAGAAGCCGAATTCATTACAGGTGATGTACGNAGCTNTGACGCGNCCCCCTTTGATCATATCATCTGNAATCCNCCATATAACGATGNCGGTGCNCATCTTNGATCACCATCAGCGGCCAAAGCNACAGCCATGGGACATGATGAGACAAGCCTTCAAGATTGGCTTGATGCTGGCTGCAAGCTTTTAAAACATGGCGGCAGTTTAAATATGATCCATCAGNCCGCAAAAGTGGATATNATTATTAAGGGNCTTAAAAACCGCTTTGGCGCGGTCGAGATTATTCCGCTTTACCCCAAAGCTGGCAAAGCAGCAAACCGCGTTATTATTCGTGCGAAGCGTAACTCTAAAGCGCCAGCGAGTATTCATNCAGGGCTTATCCTGCATGAAGATGATGGCTCATATACCAGCGCAGCCGAAAAGATCTTGCGGGAAATGCAGCCTTTATTATAATGCGCCTCATGGCTATTAAGAAAAAAATTGCTGAAACGTGTTCAGCGCTCTCTGATGTTCCTGTCATTGGCGGAATATTGAAACCTAAACCTAAAATCGCAGTTGTACGTATGAGCGGTGTGATCGCCGATAGCAATACAAAGCGTGGCGGTATCAGCTTTCAAAAGTATGAATCTATATTAGAAAATGCGTTTGATCTCCATAACCTAAAAGCTGTCGCGCTTTTAATTAACTCGCCAGGCGGTAGCCCCGCACAAAGTCAGCTGATTGGCGATAAAATTAGACAGCTTGCTGAGGAAAAAGAAGTGCCTGTGTACGCCTTTACAGAAGATGTCGCGGCAAGCGGCGGATATTGGCTAGCCTGCGCAGCGGATGAAATTTACGCCGTGCCCAGCTCTATCATTGGTTCTATTGGTGTGATTAGCGCCTCTTTCGGTTTTAAAGAACTGATTGAACGCTATGGGATTGAACGCCGCGTTCATACAGCGGGAAAAGATAAGAGCTTCCTCGATCCTTTTACAGAGGAAAAGCCAGCGGATGTAAAACGCCTCAAATCCTTACAAAAAGATCTGCATACCCTTTTTACTGGCTGGGTAAAAGAACGCCGCGGTCAAAAGGTCAATGGCACTGATAAGGAGCTATTTGAAGGCGCGTTTTGGACAGCGGAAAAGGCGCTTGAATATGGCCTTATCGACGGGCTTGAGAGCTATAAGCCAATGTGCAAAGAGCGTTTTGGCGATGACGTTAAATTCATTAATTTCGGCCCAGAGAAAGGCTTTATAAGCTCACTTATCAATCCAGATGCAAAAATGAATATGGCGCGCGATACGGCTGATATTCTAGAAGAGAAAGCAATTTGGGGACGCTTTGGGCTATAACACTCCCTGATGTAAAAATCCCCGCCTTTGAGCGGGGATGATATATTTTAGCCTCTGATTTTTTCGCGGAGGAAGTCCTTAACTTTATCCATATGGATACGTTCTTGTGACATTGTGTTACGCTCACGCACTGTCACTGTCTGATCTTGAAGCGTATCATTATCAATCGTAAAGCAGTAAGGCGTACCAATCTCGTCCTGACGAGCATAGCGTTTACCAATATTTTGCTTAATGTCGAGATCAACCGTAAATTCTTCACGCAGCTCTAAGTAAAGCTTCTGCGCCGTTGGTACATGATCTTCCTTAGCTGTTAGTGGCAAAATAGCCGCCTTCTTTGGCGCCATTTCTGGCGTAAAGTTAAGATATACGCCTGATGGACGGTTTTCATCAACTGTATAAGCCTGACAGATAAGTGCAAGTACACCGCGCGTTAAACCTGTTGATGGCTCGATCACATGCGGTAAGTAACGCTTATTTTCAGCCTGATCAAAATATTCTAGTTTTTGGCCGGAATATTCTTGGTGTTTCGTCAGGTCGTAATTTCCGCGGTGCGCAATACCTTCTAGCTCATCAAAGCCAGGTTCATCGCCTTTTTGGGCAAATGGGAACTGATACTCAACGTCAATTGTACGTGATGAGTAATGCGCGAGTTCTTCTTTTGGTACATCCAAGAAATGCAGCGCGTCTTTTGTGATACCGACACTTTCCCAGAATTTTGTACGCTGCTCTACCCAGAAATCAAACCATTTTGGCACATCTTCCTCTTCACAGAACCACTCAAGTTCCATTTGCTCAAATTCACGTGAGCGGAAAACGAAGTTACGCGGTGTGACCTCATTACGGAAGGCCTTACCAATTTGTGCAATTCCGAATGGTACTTTCACGCGTGAACTATCAACAACGTTTTTAAAGTTGAGAAAGATAGGACCGCATGTTTCTGGGCGAAGATATGCCTTATTGTCATCGCCTGCATTTGCACCCACAAAGGTATGGAACATCATGTTAAATTGACGTGGCTCTGTAAGCGTGCCCGGTGTTTTAACATCTGGACCGATTATATTTGTAAATTTCTCAACGTCGATTTTATCAAGCGTTTCTACTTCAAAATCAGCCGGCGCTTTTTTAGTGAGCTTTTTAAGGCGTTTTTCAATCTCTGCCTCTTCTGCATCTTTATCAAATGCAACGGCTTGACCTTCACCGTCTTTAGGCAAATAAACGCGTACATGATCAGCGCGGTAACGTTTCTTGCTTTCCTTACAATCAACCATCGGATCATTAAAACCGCCAACGTGGCCAGACGCTTCCCAGCTTTTTGGGTTTTGTATGATCGACGCATCTACACCCACAATTTCAATCGGCGCCCCATCAGGCCCAATTGGCGGACATAGCACCATATCCTTCCACCAGCGATCACGTAGATTATTTTTTAGCTCAGTGCCGAGCGGGCCATAATCCCAGAAGCCATTTAAACCGCCGTAAATATCAGAGGCAGCAAAAATAAATCCTCTTCTTTTACAGAGTGCAACAATATCCTTCATGTCTTTTGTCATAGTGATTCGGCCTTTTTATCCTTAACAAGATTTTGTAATATAGCGGCTTACCATGCCCCTTAACGCACATGATTTCAAGGGGGTTTTAGCGCAGGACAATCCTTTGCAGTCGTCCGCCAGAATTTACAATAAGAGATAGGCCAGCGCCGCTTGCCTTCTTAAGCGCCTTTTCTACATCTTTAACATCTTCGATCTCGCGATCATTGATTTCGACAAGGATATCTCCTTTGGAGAGAAAACGCCCTGCATAGGTGCCTCTTGGCGCCTTAAGGACGACAACGCCCTCTTCTTCATTCATCGTTTCTAAACCTAGCTCTACAATGACAGCCGGATTAATATTGGCAATCACAGCGCCATTTAAGGCATGACGCCCTTCAAGGGTTGTTTCATCGCGTTTAGGGATATCTGGCGGTGACACAGCTTTGACATTTACGGTTATTTCTTCACCTTGACGGTGGAGTTTCACACGGGCTGTTTCGCCGATTGGAACCGTTGCCATTCTAAATTTCATCTCAGCCGCGCCGCGAATTCTTCGGTCATTAACCTCTAAGATCACATCACCGACCTTTACACCAGCTGTTACAAGTGGGCTAGCGCTATGCAGCGTCTTAACCAGCGCACCGTGCGGCGCATTTAAACCCAAAGATGCTGCGATTTCTGTATTCATATCTTGAGCACCGATACCCAGCCATGGGCGAACAATGCCGCCCTCACCGCTCTGCCCTGATTTTGCCGCTGCCAGCACACTTGCTACCATCTCGGAAGGGATTGCAAAACCGATTCCGAGTGAGCCACCGTCACGCGAATAAATTGCTGTATTAATTCCAACCACGCCGCCATCCAATGCCACGAGCGCACCGCCAGAATTTCCAGGATTGATCGCCGCGTCCGTTTGAATGAAAAAGTTAAAGTCATTTACATTGAGAGAAGAACGCCCTTGCGCGGAGACAATGCCGCTTGTAACGGTTTGCCCAACACCAAATGGATTCCCCATCGCCAGCACGATATCACCGACCTCTAGCGTTTCACTTGGTTTCAATTCTAAAAAGGGCAATTTCTCTTTGACCTCTAGAGCCTTTAGTAATGCAAGATCAGAGGCTTCATCTTTTAAGACAAGCTCCGCAGCGAACTCACGCCCATCTGAGAGCATGATCGTGATTTCTTCTGCCCCTCTAATCACATGTGCATTCGTGACGATTAAACCACTATCTTCGACGATCACGCCTGATCCCAGTGCACTATCCACTTTTTTACGCATGCGCTGCCCAAAAAAATCACCCCTAAAAAATGGCGCAAAAAATGGGTCACCTGCAAAGGGGTGCCGATAGCCAGTCGAGACTGTGCGCTTGGTGTATACATTTACGATCGCGGGTAAGGTTTGCTTGACAACAGGCGCAAATGAGAGCTGTATTTGCTGCTGTGAAGAAGGAATGATGCGCTCTTGCGCGATTGCATTCACTGGGCTAAATACGCTAGATAATAATATAGCTGTGCAAATAGTTCTGATCATCATAAATATGAAATTTAGGGTAGAGCATAAAAAAGCTCAAGAGGTCGAGGAAAAAAAATGAACAAAATTCAGCGCTTCATAGATAAAGCCCAAACAGGGACGCCGCTTGTTTGCTTAACCGCTTATACGACACCAATGGCACGGAGCCTCGCGCCATATGTTGATTTATTGCTGGTTGGGGATTCTATGGGCACTGTCATTTACGGAATGGACAGTACACAGGATGTTACACTTGAGATGATGTGCGCGCACGGCGCAGCTGTCGTTCGCGCAGAGGCAAATGTACCAGTCATTATTGATATGCCACATGGTAGTTATGAAGCGAGCAATGAGCAGGCCCTTAATAATGCAAAGCAGCTGATGCAAGAAACTGGCGCGGATGGCCTTAAGCTAGAAGGCGGTAGAGCAATCAGTGAACGTATCTCTACTTTAGTGGACGCTGGTATACCTGTTTTCGCACATATCGGTCTATTGCCTCAATCAGCGCCCGATGAAGGTGGCTATAAGATTAAAGGCAAAACTGAGGAACAGATCCTTAACCTCATCGAAGATGCTAAAGCGATTGAAGAAGCTGGCTCTTTTGCCGTCGTGATCGAAGGTACAATCGAAGAAGCCGCAGCGCGCATCGATACCGCACTAAACATACCTACAATCGGGATTGGAGCTTCTGCTAAATGCTCTGGTCAAATTCTTGTCAGTGAGGATTTACTGGGCATCACCCATGGGCACCGCCCTAAATTTGCACCTAATTACGGGCATGTAAACGAACATATTGATAAAGCCACAGCACGTTTTGCCGCTGATGTCCGTGATGGTCAGTTTCCTAAAACAGAGCACCTATATAAAAAGAAAGCTTAAACCATGATTATTTGTAAGGACTATGAAAGCCTTCAAAGAGCTCGCTCGCATATGCATGAACAAGAGCAAAGCCTTGCATTTGTTCCGACTATGGGTGCGCTTCATGATGGTCATATAAGTTTAGTTGAGCTTGCAAAAACGAAAGCGGCTAAAGTCGCCGTAAGTATATTCGTCAACCCAACGCAATTTGCACCCCATGAAGATTTTGATAGCTATCCCAGAGATATTGAAAGCGACCTTAAGAAACTTGAAAAAGCAGGAGTAGCGCTTGTTTATCTACCGCAAGAGCATGATATCTACCCTCACGGTAAGGCGCTGACAGTTAAAGCTGGTAAGCAAGCAAAGGGTCTGGAAAGTGATTTTCGGCCGCATTTTTTTGATGGTGTGACAACGGTTGTTAAAACACTCTTTGATCAAGTCAGGCCGCAAATAGCAATTTTTGGAGAAAAGGACTATCAACAGCTCTTAGTCATCAGTGAGATGGTTCAAAATGAAGGGCTGGATATACAAATTATCGGCGCGCCTATTGCTAGAGATGAATTTGGGTTAGCACTATCGTCCCGTAATGCCTATTTAAGTTCAGATGAATTAGAAATTGCACGTATGCTCAATCAAGTTCTTTACAAAGCGGCGTATGATATTTCTGAAAAAAGAGACGAAAATGAAGCTTTGAGCGAAGCAAATCAGAATTTATTAGCAGCCGGTTTTGATAAAATTGATTATTTTTCTGTTCGAGGTCATCGTGTTTTATGTGCTGCTTGGCTTGGAAAAACACGCCTCATTGACAACACCGAAATCCCAAAGTCACTGAAATAAAATATGTGAACGATCACTTAGGATTATAATAAAAAATAACCGGGATAATACGGGATAATACGGGATAAAGTGGGACAAAACCCCCAGTAACCGTGCCTTGAAATCATTTTAATCCTAAAAATTTAACGCCTTTTAAAAAGTGTTTAAAAGTGCACTTAGGAAATAGTGTGGGGCATTTGGATTTATAATAAAGCTAACAAAAATCAATAAAACTATTGCGTATATTTGCCACTCAAGACTATTTGTTTTTTTCTTTGCTGCTACTTTATATATTAATTCATATTTTTGTTGCATAAGATCCCCCGCTAAGGAGCAAATCATTATAAAAGCAATGAGCACTGTATTGTTCATGCTTACAAATCTACTCAGAGTTACGATTAAATAAAACCTACACAACCAAGAGAACCATGTTAACTACCCAAAAAGGTAGTTTTTTCACTTTTTACAATACATAAAATAGAACGCAACAATCATAAGTCAACTAAGCCTTTGTATATATTGATTTTTATTGATCCTACAATATTATATAAATAGTGTGCGTATTATATAAGAATTCTTTTGATAACATATTTTCGTTGTCACCAAGGCAATGCGCTATACTCTTTCTTGCATCTGAAGGCGTTTCAGACACAGAGATAGCCGAAGACCTTCAAATAACAATAAACACAATAAAGTATCACTGGAACATCATCAGGGGTAAAATGTCTGCGAAGAACAAGACACATGCCGTAGCAATCGCTATTAGAAGCGGAGTGATTAGTTAATCTTACCTCTTAGCCGCATTAAACGCTCTATAAACGAAACGTTTATTCGCCCTTGCTCCTCGTATACTTCACACAATAAGGCAATGACTTGCGCTGTATCCTTTGGTGAGAGTGAACTGCCATCTTTTTTTAAATATAATAAAAATGCCTCGGCGCACTCTTCGACAATCTCAGCAGTTATGCGGTATTCAGATTCCTTTGGTTCGGGTTCACCATCACCATTAGCAAGCCAATCAATGCCTACACCTGCCGCTTCAGATAGCTTGTAAGCTACTTCAAAAGGTATGTCATGGCCGCGCTTATAACGTACCAGACTGGTTGCAGACCTCCCGCAAATCTCAGCGGCAACACCATTTCCACCCAATTTTTTTATGATGTAAGAAAATCTCTCCAAAAAAGTCATATTTTTTCCATGCTCTGTGTCCGATTCCATCCTGACTTTAACCCATTGATATACAACCAAAAATAATCATTTATGCACAGATATGATCATTTTTAGCATAGAAATAATCATATCTGCTTGACTAATGACCATATATGATCAAATATGATTACGTTAGCTACTGCAAGCGACAAACGTAACCAACTTACAAAACAAAAGGACGTTAAAATGTCTCACCAAGGTATGCACCCGGAAGATATTAAAGCAGCCATAAGAAAAAGAGGAGTTACATTAACAGAACTCTCAGTTTCTCTTGGGTACAGTGAAGCCACTGTACGCAATGCTTTAATAAAACCGATGCCATCCGTTGAACCACTGATAGCTAAATTCATAGGAAAAACTCTCCATGAAATTTGGCCTGATCGGTGGGACAAGGAAAACATTCGTATCCGTCCAAAAACTAATAGGCGGAAGTCTAAACAATCGAAAACCGTTCGTCACTGCAAAAAATAAACTAATCAATTAACAAAAGGAAAATATTATGATTTCAACTACTAAAAAAACAAAAGGATGTGCCAAGCCACTGGATGTAAAAATAGGAACAATGTTGAGGCTTGCTCGACTTGAGAAGGGCTATAGCCAAGAGGCTTTTGCCAAGAAAATTGACCTAACATTTCAACAGGTGCAGAAGTACGAAAAAGGAATAAACAGAGTCTCAGCCTCGACATTGAAAGTAATATCACAAGTCCTAGATAAGCCTGTTGATTATTTTTATGGAGAGGCAATTGATAGCTCAGAAATCCCACTACCAAAACTCAAAGTTCTAAGTCGGGTAGTCACGGCTTGGGAAAAGCTACCAAATGAACAAGTTCGTGCACAGATGCTTAAAACTATTGAGGCGATTGGAGAAGCAGCATGAAATTGAATCAATCTTTTCCCCTCTCTAAAAAAGAGAGGGGAGGCAGATACAATATTCGACTTGGATTAATCTGTCTCATACTTGGATGGTACTCATCAGGTGTCTATTACGGACTTATTCCCAATAAAGCACTCGCTGAACAATCCCCCCCTCCTCCTTCAGAAATTAAGGTCATTTGCACCTTCGATTTTCCTAAATTGCCCATTAAATCCCTTCAGGAATAAATATGCCAAGAAGTAAAAAACTAGACAAAAATCAAATGAATTTATTTGAGTTTCATCTGACATTTAATGGTGATGAATGTGTAAAGACTTTGGAAGGTGGCAACCAAGAAAATCTAAGTGATTTTGAGTACCACCTCCGAAAGTCGATTAAAGAAACCCTCGACCGATGCGCCAAAAGAAAGCAAGACCCATTAGATAGAATTGAGGTTGCGGCGCGGATGTCGCGCAAGTTAGGCCGAGAAATTACAAAAAGTAACATTGATCAGTGGAGCGCCATGAGTACAGTCCAACGCCGTATTCATGCCGATGCACTTAAAGCACTATGCGAAGTCACTAGCGACTTCGCCCCGATGCACGCTTTTGTTGAAGGATGCGGATTTAAAGCTCTCAGCCCAGATGAAGCCAAAGCCGCTGAGTACGGTGCAAAAATGTTTATTAAACGCCAGATTGAGGTGGAGCTTAAAGACATCGTGAGTGACATCGATGAATCTGGGATTACAAAAAAACTTATTGCTAGAATGCTTGGAGGATCACGTGATATTTAATGAAAAACTGATAAGCAAAAATCTTGAACTAGCTTCGCTTAACCTTAAAGAACGCCGCCGTGATTTATTAAGCCAATTAGAACGGATTAGAGAGCTTAAATCTGAAATAGATCGTCTCGATGACCTCTGCCTTAGCACCGATCATAAAATCGCAGCATTAAAAACTTCCATACGTTTTTTCAATCAGAAAAAGCGACAGTACCGTAAGGCACAGCAAATTCATAAGCGATGGAAAATCCGTACAAGGCTTTTTTGCGAGTTTAAAAATGCATACGAGATAGCAGGTAGTGAGGTATTCGCATGATAAAAGAATGGTTCACAGCGCGGGAATTAGCCGAGTTCACACTACCTAATATGCCAAAGACATTGAGGGCATATCAACTGAGGGCAGATAGAGAAAATTGGACAACCAGAATAAGAAAAGGCTCTGGCGGCGGTAAAGAATATCACTCATCCAGTTTGCCAGAAGAAGCACAAATAGCACTTGTTGAAAGACTCATTGGAACAGAAGCAATCAATAAACTTTCTATGTTTTCAACTGCAATTGAGACACAAAAAGAAAAACAAAAATTTACTAATGATGACAGGCGTAATGCCAAAATTATTATTGTCGGTTTATTTGATAAATTTAGAGCCTCTTCGGGCTTGAAAATATTAGCTGCGGAACAACCGTTCTTAAAATTCTATAAAGCACAAGCAGCTGATAAAAACTCTACTTTTGTTCCTAATTGGGTAGCTGAAATATACCCAGAGTTCAGCATTCCAACGCTAAGATTATGGCGGCAGAAGAGGAATAGTGATGCTTCATTTAAAAACCTGACCTCCAAGTATGGAAATCGAAAGGGCACAGGGGTTTTGGATCGTGCAGAGAATGGTGAAGTTGCGGAATATATTGCGGCTTTAATAACATCTAAGCCACACCTTACGTCAGGACATGTACGTGATTTTATTCGTAGCCGTTTTGGTCAAGAGCTTAATGTTTTCAACTCTAAAACTGGTACCAACGAGCTTAAGCCACTTCCCGAAATAAGTACATTTAAGCGGCATATAGCTAAATGGAAAAACGAAAATGAAGATGTTTTATTAAAATTAACTAATCCAGACGGTTTTAAAAACAAACATCAGGTTAGTTTTGGTAAAGCTGACGCTGGAGTTACAAGGCTTAACCAACGATGGGAAATAGATGCCTCTCCTGTAGACGCTTTGTGTACTGATGGACGATACAATCTTTATGCGATTGTAGATGTTTATTCTAGGCGAAGCATGTTTATGGTGAGCAAAACGCCATGCACCGAAGCTTCTCTTCTTATTATTAGGAAAGCCATTATGGAATGGGGTGTTCCAGAAGTTATTAAGACAGACAATGGTGCCGATTTTATTTCGAAACGTTTCCAAACGGCTTTGATTGCATTGGGTATAGAGCAAGAGACTTGTAGCCCATTTTCTCCAGAGCAAAAACCATTTGTAGAACGTGTGATAGGAACATTACAACGAGATGTAATGCCTGTTTTGCCAGGATTTGTAGGACACAGCGTAGCTGACCGTAAAAAAATAGAAGCTAGCAAAGCATTTAGCATTAGACTTGGCGAAAAAGATAAAGATGCTTTCGCAATCCAGATGTCTTCAGAGCAGCTTCAATCTCATCTTGATGATTGGGCGTCCCATAAATACGAGAGAACAACTCACAGCGCCCTCGGTACAAGCCCATGTGATAAGGCTAATCAATGGCAAGGGGCTATCAAATCTATATCCAATGAACGCGCACTGGACTTATTACTAGCGCCAATTGCAAGTGGCGAAGGTTGGAGAACTGTAAGCAAAAAAGGGATACGTGTGGAACGCGGTTCGTTCATTGCTCCAGAACTAGCCTTACATATAGGAAAGCAAGTTTTTGTGCGGCACGACCCTTCAGATATGGGGCTTATATATGTTTTTGATCAAGAAGAAAATTTCATATGTGAAGCTTTTGACCCTGAGCGCCGAGGTATTGATAGAAATCAAGTGTCAGCAATGGCTAAAGAAAAGAAAAAGGCTGATATCAAAGAAAAAACAAAAGAGATTAAACGCCTTGCTCGCAGCATAAAGCCAGAAAACATGATTGATGACTATTTACGTCATCATATCGAAGAATCCGATAACGTAGCCCATTTCCCAAAACCAAAAGAGAAACATACGTCAAAAGCTCTTGAAGAGGCAGGTATAGCCACCAGCACGCCAGAGACAAAAATAGAAACACGACTGACAGACAGACAAAAAAACGAACATCAAAAGCTTGTGGCTGAATTGTCACAACCTAAACCGATTGTAATTAACGCTTTGGACACTAGGGAAGGCCGATTTAAACGCGCTTTAAATTTAGAAGAACGGGTAAAAAATAACACCCGCATAAGTTCCGAAGATCATCAGTGGCTAGAGGGCTACAAAACGCTTCCAGAATATCGAGCACAGAAATCGATGATGGAAGATTTTGGATCATCATGGTTTGAAAAAGGAGAAAGAAATGAACCATAAAACCACCGCACCGTTAAAGAACGTTCTGATCTTTAACGAACTCGCTGACCGAGTAATAAACCGCCCATCCCACCTGTCAGCCTTGGCAGCATTCACTGGGTTTTCAGGGTACGGTAAAACAACTGCGGCAATCTTCGCTGCAAATAAAATCCAAGCACATTACATTGAGGCGGGTCTAAGCTGGTCTCAAGGAGCGTTTTTAGACGCTCTATGTACGGAGTTAGGATTACCTGTAATGGGAACTATAGCTAAAAAAACAGCTGCTATAGTAGAAAACTTAGCCGTGTCAGGACGCCCACTGATTATTGATGAATTTGATTTTATTATTAAGAAAAATTATGTCGATTTAGTACGTGAAATTCACGACAAATCGGATGCACCGATCATTATTATCGGCGAGGAACTGATGCCCAGCAAACTGGAATCCTTCGAACGATTTCATAATCGTGTATTTAGTTGGGTTCAAGCTCAACCAGCTGATCTTCAAGACACCGATCATCTACGGAGGCTATACTATCCTAAGCTTGAAGTTTCAGAAGACTTATTAACCCATCTGTTGGAAATTAATAGAGGATGTACAAGCCGAATAGTTAATAACTTCGAGCAAATCTCTGAGCACGCCAACATCTTAGGCATTAATAAAATCAGTCTTTCTGATGTTAAAGATTTGACATTCTTCACAGGTAAAGCACCTGCGCGGAGGGCATCATAATGGGTAAGCTTGAGACAAAACCAAAGGGATATTCCTCAGAGATCATAATTTGGAATGCTATAAAAAATACTCAGAAGGCATTCTCAATGAAAGACATTGAGGACAATACTAGGCAAGACCGAATTGTTATCCGTGAATATTTCAAAAAATTGCTTAAAGCAGGTTTTATCGCTCAAACAGGTGAGACCTTTAAGCGCAAGAAACTTTATGTGTTAACTAAAACACAAGATGAAGCTCCTAAGCTTCAGTGTACAGGCGAGACATGTCGCCAGTCTCTTTCTTTTGATCATATGTGGCGAACAATCAAAATGAACAAAGGGTCAGCATTTACAGCCAAAGAATTAGCGATTTTAGCCTCTACGGATGAGGTTAAGATAAGCATAAATTTAGCGGCAAGATACATCACGGCCTTAAAGATGGCTGGATACATTAAGAACTGCCCTAGGAAAAAAAACGCCTTTCGTTTTCTTTCTAGTAAAAATACTGGTCCGAAAGCACCTACGATAAAAATCACGAGAACGCTTTTTGACCCTAATACCAATCAGAAGATCTGGGAAAAGGAAGGGTACTTGTCATGAACTTTATAGATGTACTTCAAGAAGCTGTGAGTAAATCATCTCAAAGGGCTGTTTCAGCAAAAATAGGATATAGCACCACCGTTATTAGCCAAGTTCTAAATGGCCGCTATCCGGGGGATATTACCGCAGTTGAGCAAGCGGTAAAACGTAAGCTCACAACCAACGTTATTAATTGCCCTGTTCTAGGTGAAATTACTCCTAATTCATGTTCAGAGCATAGTTCTAGGGAGTTTTCATCTGCTAGCTCAATTCGCGTAAAGCTCTTTAAAGCCTGTAGCAAATGTCCCTTTAACACCAGACGAAAGGAGCAATCATGATTTCTCAAGACATTGAAAACCTTAAGCTTCAATTGATTAAAATTGCTAATCAACGCGGCGGACAGCTTTTTCTGGATAAAAGAAGTTCAGGCTACTTAATAGACCATCTAGATTCATTCGAAATGCAGGTCACGGAACTTGAAAAACAATCAGTACCTTCAGAACCAATGCATATTGATGATCTTACCAATATTGCCTTTTTCCCAACACAAAATACCGCAAATAAGGAGATGCACAATGAATAAGAATGAATTTATGACTAACGGTGAGGGACACCTTGTCCCAGTTTCGAAAGTAAAGCCTGAGCATAAACTGGAGAATGATCTGGTACTTGAAATAATTGAAGATGCTCTTCAAAGAGAAAATGAAATAAAGACGTTTAAGGAGACTGCGTTCGAAAATCTTAACTCTTTAGTTGATATTCTTGGCGAAAAGTATGGCGTGTCCAAGGGCGGTCGAAGAGGTAATATGAGCTTTACATCATACGATGGTTTGAAGCGCATTAATATATCTGTTCAAGACTACATTGAATTCGGAGCTGAACTTCAAATAGCCAAACAGCTCATTGATCAATGTATACATGAATGGTCATCAGAAGCTAATGAAAACTTAAAAGCTATGGTTAATCAGGCTTTTCGGGTGGATAAAAACAATAAGCTTAATACTCAAGCTATCCTTGGGCTTCGCCGTTTAAACATCCAAGATTCTGCATGGTTGAGAGCTATGGAAGCGATAACGAATAGTATCAAGGTTTCCAAAACGAAGTCTTACATTCGTTTTTATCAGAGAAAGTCACCGGATCACAAGTTCGAGGCCATAACTCTAGATATAGCAAAGGTGTAAAAATATGGGAGTATCTTCTCAAAAATCTAGGAAGCAGATTATCGCAAAAGTCCACATAGCAAAGAAACAGCTTGGTTTATGTGATGACAATTATCGCGCCATCCTCTATGGCGCGACAGATAAGGATAGCTGTAAAGACATGACTTTGGATGAGCTAGATTTAGCTTTGAAAGCGATGAAAAGAGCTGGATTTAAGCCTAAAGCAAAGTCGACACCAAAGCGTGCTGGTACTAAAAAAATGGCCGATGATGAGCAGTCCAAAAAGATACGCGCTCTCTGGTTGAATTTGTATCACTTGGGCGCAATTGACGACCCTGCAGAAACTAAGCTCTGTGCCTATGCTAAGAGAATGTCATCTGTAGAAAGACTCGAATGGCTTACCCCTAAAGAGTCTAATAAGGTCATTAATGGCTTACGAGGCTGGCTTAAGCGGCTCGGCTATTACCACCCTAAAGCTGAGGATTATGCTTTTTTTGGAAATCAAGGCCACGCCGAGGCCATAAGTCTCATCAATGCTCAGGTCGGGATCTTAAATATTGACTGTATTTACACGTGGCTGAATCAGAACGGATTCTATGGTGATAGCCTGATGCAAAATATGGCTATCACAGATCTGCGTCAAATATCAGAAAAGCTGGGATCAAAAATTAGGAATTTAAAATCATGAAAGATGATGAAAATATCCTCGATAGACTAAGCGAGAACCCTTCTCTCAAATCAATTGCTCTTCTAGTTGGCGAGGCTTCCGCCAAACAGCTAAGCGTTGATTTCGGTGGCGTTCCGATTTACATACCACAAAACCCCGGCAAGCAATCACCACTCTCAATAAGCGTTGGCCTAGACAATGCTCAAAAAATAGCGCAGATTTATGGAGGGATGGAATTTACTGTCCCCCTAAAAATCGGCAAGCGCGAGAAGATAAAACAATTGAATGAGATTGGTAAATCCGCTTCTGAAATTGCTAGAGAAGTAGGCTGTAGCATATCCCACGTACACCGCGTCCGAGCTGAGCTTGTAGACGAACGTCAAATCCCACTTTTCTAAATCCCCCTAGCAGCAAACAGGCTGATAGAGTTTTAAGAATTCATGCTTAATATCAGCATGAATAATATATTCCTTAATTCAAACCATACCGCAGAAACCACGCCTTACCAACGTGGTTCTGCACTCTTTTTAAAAGCTATAGATGTAGTTTTTAAGCACGAAGGATATTATTCAAATGATAAAGACGATCCCGGCGGCGCTACAAAATATGGGTGGTCTTTGAGGGCAGCACAAAATGCTGGCGATCTTGATCTTGATGGGATTCTTGATTTCGATATAGACGGAGACGGTGATATCGACATTGAAGATATTAAAGCTCTCGATATGGATGATGCTAAAAGGCTCTACAAAATCCATTATTGGGATTTATACGGTTATGAAGAGCTTCCAGAGATTATAGCTATTAAAACATTTGACCTTGCGGTTGTCATGGGCGCTAGACAAGCGCACAAACTGCTCCAACGCGCAGTCCGTAGTGCAAACCATCCTCAAATTGCTGATGACGGAATAATTGGGTCTCAAACTCTCAAAGCCGTTCAGTCATGTGAAAAATCAGAACTTATTGCCGCCCTCAGATCAGAGGCCGCTGGCTTTTTCCGTCTTCTCGTTAACATTCGCCCCCGTTCAAAAAAATATCTGAATGGCTGGCTTAATAGAGCTTATTTTTAAAAGGAGATCATCATGAAAAATATGCTACTCACCCTCTTCGCGTCCACACTCATTTTATCGTTATCGGCATGCGCTCCTGCATATGCGAACGATACGGAATTAATCCCGACTGATATCGGTAACATCGTAGATTTCGTAACAGGTATTGTTTTTATTTTTATTAGCGTGGTGGCCAGCTTCATAGCTGAGCGGGTTTTAAGTTACGTAGAAGCAACTCTAAGCATCAAAATCGATGATAGTACAAGAGAATATTTCTATCGCGCTTTAGATAACGCCATAGGTTATGGCCAAACTCTCGCACAACAAACCACAAAAGATCGTTCTCAACTTGAAATCGAAAATGACATAGTAAGAGGTGCTATTGGCTACCTAAACGCCTCGGTGCCGGATGCTCTCGAGCATTTCCAATTTGATGAAACAAAATTAGAAAACCTAATTAGAGCACGTTTAAACAAGGCTTAATGGGGTATTAATGTACACGATGCTCGCCGTCTTTGCCGCTCTCTCTCTAGGATTCATTTTATCAATCCTTATAAGGCGGCGAGCTTTTAAAAGTGGTCAAAATCAAGAGAAAATTAAAAGCCATGAACAGACTTTCAAAAACATCAGGAAAAGCAAAGGCAGTTTTAATCGTCTCAACCCTGATCAGCTTAAACGGCTGCGCCAGCGCTACGGTGATAAATGATTACTGCTTGGTCACAGATCCTTTTAAAGACCTGACACTTGAAGGCATGGCACGATATGACTGCCTGTGTTCAGAAGACCCTATAGACCCTGAATGTAAGGAATAACTATGGTAGATCTATTACTGTTTTTAAACAAACACGGAATGGCGATTAATCTTTTAGGGTCGGTTGTAATTGGCATTAGTATCCTTTACTTGCAAACTAAATTTGCCCCTAAAACACTGATCGATAATTTCGAGCAAAACAAAGATATCGTACAAAATCAGCTCCATGAATTTGATAAACGGATCTTGAATGTTGAGCAAGGACTGAAGGATCTTCCGACAGTAAAGGA
Organism: Micavibrio sp. TMED27; assembly: GCA_002167715.1. Lineage (GTDB taxonomy): Bacteria > Pseudomonadota > Alphaproteobacteria > Micavibrionales > Micavibrionaceae > TMED27. The sequence goes on along the minus strand of NHCG01000014.1, from coordinate 88,534 downwards.
GTTTCATGATCTGAAACTTCATATGTGTAACCTCGGCGGCGAATTAAAACGGGTTGATGAAACTATCGAAGGACTGGAAAGTCTGCTGCAACGTGCAGAAAAGCAACTCACTCTTATTGATCAATACATACGGAGCAGCAAATGAGCTACGAGAAAATTTTAGCTGAAGACCGCAGACTGGTTATCCTTCGCTTTCTATCGGAAGCACCTGCCCATTCAGCAAATGAATCAGTCTTAGAAACAGCCTTAACTACAATTGGGCATATCGTTACGCGCAAGGTTGTGCGTGAGGATATCGATTTCTTATCTAATGCCGGGTGCATAACTACTGAGTGGTTTCAGGATGTAACTATTGTGGCAACTCTTACGCGGCGCGGCAAATACGCCGCAGAAGGAAAAGAAAAAGTCAACGGCATCAAATTGCCTTCACTATAGGATTAAAAGGGTTTTAAAATGCCGCCTCGTTCAAAAATTAGTACGTTTCCAGATGAAATAAAAGAGCTTATTCAGGAGCTTTTGAGAAATGGGAAGAGCATTAATTCGATCACGGAAAAACTCAGAGAATTGGATTACGATGTCTCTAAATCATCCGTAGGCCGTTATACTAAAAAACTATCTGAAGTCATTGGTCGATACAAAGAAATTCATCAGTTCGCGGCGGCTATGGGATCGCGCTTAGAAGATCAGTCAAGCGGTGAAATTGCTCGCATGAATGCTCAGCTCCTCCAAGGCTCATTATTTAAAATCATGATGGGAGATGGTGAAAACGAAGTTACTCTTGATGCAAAGGAAGCGATGCAATTAGCGTCCTCATTAGAAAAACTATCCAAAGCCCAAAAACTAGACGCTGACCGCGAACTTAAGATCCGTGAAGAAGTCCGCAAAGAAGCTTTAAAAGAAGCAACTGAAATAGTGGAAACAACGGTCAAAGAAAAAGGCTTGTCAGCTGACATGGTTAAAGAACTCAAGGAGAAATTCCTAGGAGTCAAATTAGATGACTGATATAGCCACTAAAGATCGCCCGGCTAATCTGCCTGAGCAAGTTAAGAGTGCCTTACCAGATATATTTATAAAATATCAGGCAGACTTAATGGCCACGACTGCCGTTAACTTGGTTATATTTGTCGAGAAGTCCCGGCGAATTGGTATCACTTGGGGTGTAGGCGCAGATGCCGTGATAACCGCCGCCGCCGCTAGAAATGCCAATGGAATGTCCGTATTTTACATGGGCTATAATCTCGAAATGGCTCGCGAGTTCATCAATATATGTGCGGATTGGGCTAAGATCTTTGACCAAGCATGTGAAGAGGTCGAAGATATGGTGTTTGAAGATACGGATGAACACGGTGACACCAAGGAAATCAAAGCCTTTAGAATACGATTTGCATCGGGTTTTGAAATCATCGCCCTACCATCTAGCCCACGCTCTCTAAGAGGTATGCAAGGTTACGTGATCATTGATGAAGCGGCTTTTCATGATAATCTCGAAGAGGTTCTAAAAGCAGCATACGCCCTCCTGATGTGGGGCGGTAAAGTTTTGGTCGTGAGTACTCACGATGGGGTGGATAATGTTTTCAACCAACAAATTCAAGCCATAAAAGAAAAGCGGAAAGGCTTTAAAAAACACAAGCTTGTGACCATAACATTTCAGGACGCAATTAATGATGGTTTGTATGAAAGAATTTGCCTTGTTAAAGGTGAAGAACCGACTGAAGAAGGTAAGCAAACTTTTATTAATGACATCTATGAATTCTACGGCGAGGGAGCGGATGAAGAACTGGACGTAATCCCTAGAAAGTCAGGAGGTGTTTATCTTCCTTCTGCATTGATAGAACCCTGCATGGTGGATGTTCCAGTTATTAGATATGAGCTTAAAGATGATTTCTTTAAAAAACCAGCTCATGAAAAAGAGCGATTAATCCAAGATTGGTGCGAGGAGAATTTAAAGCCCTACCTCGATAATCTCAATCCTAAATTAGTACACGGCTTTGGTCAGGACTTTGCCCGTAACGGAGACCTCACAATCTTTGCTCCTATTTGTATTGAGCAAAACACACGCCGGAAGATTCTATTCTCTGTTGAGCTGCGAAATATTCCATTCAAACAGCAAGAGCAAATATACTTTTACATTACTGATCGCCTCCCGCGTTTCTCGTCTGGCATGATGGATGCCACTGGTAATGGCGCTCAGGTGGCCGAAGCAATGCAAGAGCGATATGGCGAACACCGAATTCACGCTGTAAAAATCAATGCATCTTGGTATGAAGAAGCCCTACCGACATATAAAGCGGCGTTTCAAGATCAAAACATCGCAATTCCTAAAGATGCTGATGTTTTACAAGACCATCGCACCGCGCAGGTCATTGCCGGAATACCACAAATTCCACGCTCAAAAGGCTCAGATGGAAAACAACGCCACGGCGATTCGCTTATTGCATTTGCTGGTGCTTATTGGGCTACTCAGCAAGAGATCACTGAATATGCCTATGATTCATTATCACTAAAGTCCCCTCACATAAACGCCGATAAACTCAGTATGGCCTCGGATACTGAGGATGATTACGGCATCAAACTCTCAAGAAACTTTGGAAATAATGGAGGCGCATTCTAATGACGCAGATATTGGACCTCAATGGAAACCCACTCAAAAAATCACTTTTAACCAAAGAAGAGGCATCGCCAGAAATGAGCGGCGTGCGTTCCATATTTAGTGAAGATGTGGCGCTCGGTGTTACACCAGATTTTCTTGCTAATCTGATAAGGAGTGCAGACTCTGGAAACAGCGAAGCGTATTTAACACTGGCCGAGCAAGTTGAGGAAAAAGAAAGTCACTACCATTCTGTTTTAGGCACTCGAAAAAGACAGGTTGCGCAGCTGGATATTACTGTTGAGCCAGCATCCGATGATAAAGAATCTATGCGTCATGCCAAGTTCGTTGAAGACTGGCTAGATAGAGACGCGCTCGAAAATGAGCTTATAGACATTCTAGACGCCATTGGAAAAGGCTTCTCTTGTACTGAGATTATTTGGGATACATCCGAGAAGCAATGGACACCGCATATGCTTAAATGGCGTGATCCACGCTTTTTCCATTTTGATCAAGCTACAGGAGAGCAGGTTTTTCTAAAAACTGCAGAAGGATCAAAGCCATTAACACCTTACAAATATATTACCCACATTCATAAAGCTAAGTCAGGATTGCCAATACGAGGCGGTGTTATTCGCCCAGTTTTGTGGATGTGGCTGTTTAAAAACTTTTCTATAAAAGATTGGGTGATCTTTGCAGAAACCTATGGCCAGCCTATCAGGGTTGGAAAATATGGGACAGGATCTTCTGAAGAGGATCGCCGTGTACTCATGCGGGCAGTTGCTAACATAGGATCAGACGCAGCCGCGATTATTCCTGAAAGTATGCAAATAGAATTTATCGAGGCTGGTGATAAATCAAAGACAAGTGAAGTTTTTGAAAAGCTTGCTCGTTATTGTGATGAGCAAATCTCTAAAGCTGTTTTGGGTCAAACAATGACTACTGATAGCGGATCATCCAGATCTCAAGCGGAAGTTCATAATGAAGTAAAACATGACATTGAAAGATCGGATTCAAAGCAGCTTTCCGCCTCGCTTAACCAGCAGCTTGTTAAACCCATTATTGATCTTAATTTCGGAGCGCAGAAAAAATACCCGAGGATAAGAATTGGCCGACCTGAAAATCACGATATCGAAAAAATCATGAAGGCGGCAAAAGAAGCACATTCAATTGGCGTTCCGCTTTCGATTAAAGATATTCGCGAGAAAACAAACTTTAGAGAGCCTGAATCTGAAGACGATAAACTAGTTTTGAGCAATCAGCCGGAGCAAGAAACAGCATCGGAATTAATTACAGCCTCAGAAAATAATCCAAAAGACTCGCTTGAAGTGCTTTCAGAAACAGCTGCGAGCGATTGGGAAGAGATCGTCAACCCTTATAAACAAATTATAGAACAAGCAGCTAATGAAGCCTCAAGTTTTGAAGAGTTCTCTCAAAAATTACTGGAAGTCGCCTCCGAGCTAGACCTTGGTCAGCCAGCTGAGAAAATAGCTCAAGCTCTTTTTTCAGCAAACCTTGCTGGCCAACTCGATGTGAGGGACTAACAAGTGTCCAACCGTAACCGATTAACAAAAGCCAGTAGAGAAGCACGTGAAGCTAGAATAAAGCGCCTTAAAAAGGCGTTTAAAAACGGTAAAGGCATAACAATATGCCCACCTGCTTACTCGACTGGTTACGGCTTTGAAAAGCCTAAGCTGGAGGGGTTGTAATGCGAACCGAAAGCGTTTTGATTTTGAAATATGTATCTGGCCGTGAAGAGGTTTTGCGCTTCAGCTCTGTGGGTGAAGCACGTGACAAGGCTTTTAGTACTCGAGAAATTCCAACCATAGAAGCGCGGCGGGTGGTGTCTATGGCTCAATATAAAAAAGAACAAATGAAGGAAAGAGATAAAGGATGATTAAAAGTATTTTTTATCGCTTATTTCCTCCAGTGACCGCCAACCCGCCAACTACTGCAGAGATTGAGGAACGGAGAAATAAAGCAATTAAACGAATAACAGGATGGAGGCTTAAATGAGCAAATCAAAAAATGAAAATTTCTATCGGAAATACAAAGATGAACAAAGCATGAATGAATATCTAAGGAAAGAAATCATTCGTTTAAATTCTGAACGAAAACTGTCTCACAATCTTCTTTTTGGGATGACCATGATCGCAATCTTGCTTGTTTGGCACATCATTTAGGAGTTTGCCATGGAAAACTTAATTCAATCATTTTGGGACGCTTTTTACTTCATGTTCTGGCTGTTCTCTTACCTATTTGGGGCAATAGGAGCATGTATCATTGTTTACGGAGTCACGGTCATATTTATGATCTCTGTCTTCTATTTCGTTGAGTTTTATCAATATTGTTACAGCAAACTGGATGGTTGGATTGCTGCCAAGAAGAAGGGTTCAAAGATATGAATGAAAATAATGTCATACCGCTTTATGGAGAATTTGTTCATGACCAACCTACAGCTGAATATCTGGAAGAGGTTAAAGCTTTAGAGCTTTCTGAGTGCATTGTCATTGGGCACATGGAAAGCGGCGAACTTTTTGTAGGAGGCAACACATCCGATTTTGAAAGGCTCGTGTTTTTGATGTTCCGAGCTAATAAAGAAATGGATCGGATAGAAGCTAGATTTCCAACGCTCTTTCACGAAGTTAAGGACATGTAATGCGAACTGATTTAAAACCCTTATTTATACCCCTTAAAACCCTGTATCTGGAGCAATTTAAAACCGGATATAAAACCCATGAAATTCGCCTGGTCTCAAAAAGATGGAATCGAAATAATTGTTATCCTGGGCGCAAGGTTATTTTATCGAAAGGATACGGGAATTATGAACGCCTTAATGGTGAAATAATATCTGTCGATGTCTTTCCTGCAGATGAACTACTAGCAGACGAGAAAGACGCTTTCATTGATTGCTTCGGTGAAGAAAAGCTTCACATGGATGTGATCTATATCGGAATCAAAATCGATGAGTGATGCCCTGCCCATTAAGCCGCCGAAAGAGGCTATCGATTTTTTTAGAAAGAAAGGCTACAAGACAAGCTTTTCATGGCAGGAGCTTTGGCATGAAGAACACGCATATTCATTCACAGTTGCCAAAGCCATGCGTGCTGATATTCTGCAGGACATCAGAACGGCAATGGATGAGGCTATTGCGTCCGGCCAGACCTTCAAGCAGTTCAGAGAAAATTTAGAGCCAACTTTGGCGGATAAAGGCTGGTGGGGAAGAAAGGTTGTCTTAGACCCACAGACAGGCGAGAAAAAGCTTGTTCAACTCGGCTCACCGCGCCGATTAAAAACGATCTATCATACAAACATCAGATCTGCATATGCGGCTGGATCTTGGCAGCGAATAGAAAGAACTAAGCGAACGCGTCCATATTTGCGTTATGTTGCCGTTCAGGATGAGCGCACCCGCGAACAACATAAACGCTGGCATAATATTATTTTGCCTGTAGATCATCCCTTTTGGTCTAAACACTATCCACCTAACGGCTGGGGTTGCCGCTGTGTGATACAGCAGCTGAGCAAGCGCGACCTTGATCGACGCGGTTTGAAAATTACGGCGGAGACTAAGATCCCGCGAGACACAAAAAACTTCACCAATAAAACCACGGGTGAAATTACAAAAGTCCCTGTTGGCATTTCGCCCGGCTTTGATTTTAATGTTGGGAAGGCGCGTCTAAAAGCCCTTGTTCCGCCGCCAGTTAATAGGCCGCTTGATATCCCGTATCATGGCGCACCGCCGAAGGTGGAGATGCCACCGCCGCGTAAGCTGGCTAAAAATGCCCTTTATGTTGATGGTCTGCAGGAGCGTCAATACCTCAACAAATTTATGCGCGAATTTGATAAGGACGCAAAAGATACGGTGTTTATAGATAAGATCGGAGAGCCGACTATGATCTCTGCTGATCTTTTCAAGACGTCTAGTGGCAATTTAAAAATCATGCGGGACATGCGCCACCAGTATTTAGGGCTGTTGGCTAAAACTATAAAAGACCCTGATGAAATTTGGCACGTTTGGGAAGAGTATCCTAAAGGCAGAATGACTCTACGGAAAAAATATTTAGCGCGCTTTGAGGTTGATGGAGAACCAGTGAATGGCTTTGTGTTGTTTGATACATCCGAAAATGGATGGAGCGGCGTCACGACCTTTAAGCCTGATAAGATAGAATATCTACTTAAGCAGCGTGCAGGCGCACTTGTGTACAGGCGAGAAAATCGATAAGGTACAACCATTCAATAAATCTAGGAGTTTTTATGCGCCGTTTAAATGTGGCTTTAAGCCTATTTACATTCCTTTTCACAACCCCCGTTCTTGCAGATGATGGATGGATATTTAGAAATAAAGATCTTCCACTCCATCAGTTTTATGACGCATGCAGAATGCTTAATGAACATAAGACGGTACGCTGCGATACTATGGGCATGGGTGTAGGCATTTCGGTTTTTGAGGAAATTGATGATGTGGGTGCGGTGAATATAGAAACAGCAAAGCTTCGTTACGATATTGCTACTATAAAAAGCTTAGCAGCGCAGATTCCTGAAACTCTTAGAATTATCGATAAAAGTAAAAGTCCACCAATCACCGCTCTCTATCTTGAAAAGCCTATACCACTGGACGCGCATTGTAAGGAATTTAAGGTTAGACCTTGGTACTGTGATGCTGATGAGCCGCCACCATCAATCTTTGGGGAGTAGATAATAAAAAACGCCCGAAGTGCTACCACTTATGCCGGGCGTGTATGAGGTTAGGTCTGTCGCGCTTGTAGCCGCTCGCCAACCACTTAACTAATTATATATGGATTGATTAAATTTAATCAATTTATATTTTTGATTTTAAGCGCCGCTGAGGGCGATAAAAAACTTTCAATGCTTCTTCGTACGTATTATGATGAACAAAGTCAATTTAAACGCACCTGTGCAAATTTAAACGCGGTTTAAAACAGATAACGCATAGGCACTCCCCGAATATCATCAGATTTACCCCTAGCACCGACTAGACTGCATCCGTCTATCTAACTTTCCTATGATCTCATCATGACTAAGAAAGTAGATCAAAATTTATTGGTGGAGACGGACAATGTAGTGATTACAGTGGCCTCAGAACTTAAGGGTAATGACTCGTGGGTTCAGATCTTTCCGGGGGAAAAAGAATGGTACGGTAATGATGGACGTGGTCCATATAGACTTTCCGAGCCACTAGCAGTAATCGAAAGATCAAAGGCTAAAAGCCATCTTGAATATGCAATGGTCTGTAGAGATCATGCCCGTGAGCTGGCCGCGCCCGGCACGCCAGTTAAAGCAGCGGGTTGGTTTAAAGACTATCAAATTAGAGAAGATGGCTCTGTCTGGGGTGAAGTGAACTGGACAGAGACCGCTTCTAAAGAAATCAAATCAAAAGAGTACAGATATTTTTCCGCCACCTTTGTGGTGGATAAGGAAAGCCGTGAGGTTCTAGCTATTCGCGGCGGCACAATAACAAACACTCCAAATTTCCGAGGCATGCAAGCCCTCGCCTCTGAAAAAGTTCAACCAAACCAAAAGGACGTTACAATGAAAGATTACATTATTGCACTTGCAAAAAAGCTTGGTCTCGACCCAGAAAAATCTAGCGAAGAAGAAGTTATCGCTGCTGCATCTAAGCATTTAGATAATGCGGAGCAAGCTCAAACTGACATCGCGAGCTTCAGAAAAGCTCTAGGCGCGGCAGAAAATGCAGCAAACGCAGAGGTTATTGAAACAGCCACTTCTAAAATGGCTAAAGCCGATAATTTTAAAGCCGAAGATTTTGTACCTCGCCAAACATACGAGGAGTTAGCATCTGAGCATAAAACTCTCAAAGCCACGACTGAAAAATCAAAAGCTGTAGAGCTGGTCGAAAGCGCTATGAAAGACGGTAAAATCACACCAGCTCAAAAAGCATGGGCAACAGAGCTGGCATCATCTAACCCTCAATCTTTCGAAGACTTCATCAAGAACGCACCTTCACTCGCAGGTGAGGAAGAACTCGCTGGAGATCAAGGACAGGGACAAGCACAGCATTCTAAGGAAGATCTGGAAGTTGCAGCTCAACTTGGACTTGATGCCGAAGATCTTAAGGATTGATAGCCCTCTTTTTTAACACTCTCATAAAAATATTAGGAGACTTTTATGCTTACAAAACCAAGAAACACACCATCCAAAGGTACTCAATACAACCATGTACCTTTGGCGGCAAATGTTGAAGTTCACCAAGGCGCTCTGGTCGCTCTGGATGCAGCGGGTAATCTCGTTCCGGGCAGTGCCGTAAACACTCTTAAAAAGCCGGGGCGCGCTACTGAAGCTGCCGATAATACTGGGGGCGCAGCTGGTGATCTTAAGTGCCGCGTTGATTACGAATGTTCTCGTTACGACAACAGCGCAGCAGCTGATGAAATCACTCGCGCCGATATCGGGAGTGATTGCTACATCGTTGATGACGAGACCGTAGCCAAAACAGATGGCGGCGGCGCACGCTCCGTTGCTGGTGAAATTTTTGACGTAGATGCTGGCGGTGTCTGGGTAAAATTCAAATAAGTTTTAGCGGAGTAGAGCAGCGGCCAGCTCGCTTGCTTCATACGCAAGAAGTCGCGGGTTCAAATCCCGCCTCCGCAACCAAGTTTTAACATTAGGAGATAATTATGATTATTAATTCAAAAACTTTAAGCGCAATCAAAAAGAATTTTATATCCCTTTTTGATAAAAGATTTTCTGCTGCAGATCCGCAATGGAAAAAAGTTGCAATGAAAACAACCTCATCAACAGCATCTAATGTTTATGCGTGGCTAGGCGCTACAACAAGAATGCGTGAATGGCTTGGCGAGCGCGTTATTCAAAACCTAAAAACGCACGATTTCACGATTAAAAACAAACCCTTCGAAGATACGTTTGGCGTTGATCGTGATGATGTTGAAGATGATAATCTAGGTACATACACGCCAGCTGTTGAACTTTTGGCAGATGATGCCGCAAACTTCCCAGACGAACTGGTTTTTGGTCTTCTTAAAAACGCTGACAGCACCATTTGCTACGATGGTCAAAATCTAGTTGATACAGATCACCCGGTCTTGGACGAGAACGGTAAAGAAGTGTCTGTGTCTAACTCTGGCGGCGGTGCGGGTAATTTCTGGTGTGTAATTGATGGTTCAAAACCAGTCATGCCAGTGATTTTCCAAATGCGCAAAGAGTTTAAGTTCGTGGCGCTAGATAATGAAAACGATCCAAATGTTTTCATGAACAAGCAATTCATATACGGGACAGACGGGCGCATGAATGTCGGCGCAGGATTGTGGCAACTCATTCAAGGTTCACGTCAGGAACTGACTGCCGCTAATTTCTCAGAGCGCTGTACCGCAATGGAAAAACTCAAAGGTGATAATGGCCGTTCATTGCGACTGAAGCCAACACTTCTGGTGGTTGGTCCGTCAAATAAAGAGGCTGCAAAGGAAATTCTAGAAAAAGAACGTAATGCCAATGGTGAGACTAACATCCATCGCGGCGCTGTAGAACTCCTAGTAGTTCCTGAGTTTGGCTAATTTTAAAGGCCGTTAAATCGGCCTTTAAACCCTCTATAAAATCTCAAATTAAAGGATAAAAAAATGTCAAAAATTACAGTTTATTCAAAAAACAAAAATGGTTTTCGCCGCGCAGGTTATGCGTTTTCATCAGAAAAGCCAACCATCATCGATGTAAATGATCTTTCTCAAGAGCAGCTGAAAGCTCTAAAAGCAGAGCCAAATCTTGTCGTAACAGAAGGCGCATCCGCGAAAGTGTCTGAATCAGCTCAAAATGAACTGAAAGCACTAAAAGCGGATAACGAGAATCTAGCCGCTGCACAAAAGCAAACGGCGGAAGATAAAGCAAAAATCGAAGCTGAGCTTAAGGACGCTCTAGCCAAGATTAAAGACCTTGAGAAGCAGCTTAAGGGCAAAAAATAACCCACCGTAGCAGCCTTCATAGTAAGGCAAGGGGCGAAAGCCGACCCCCCGATCTAGGCTTGACTGTCAGGAGAGGCTGACATTCTCAAACCCAAGGAATTTATAACAATGTCTGACCTACTCTTACCCGAAGACGAAAACGGAAACGCTATACAAATCCTAGCCTTACGTGAAGGCGATCAGTTCGCACATAACATATCAGGCGATCAGGCGCAGGTTAAAGAAGTGATTTTTGAAGCGGACACAAAGGTGATCTCAATTGAAAGCGATGTAAAAATTTCAATCCAATTCGGGACAGAAGGCATGGATGCTGCGACACCTCAAAGTCATGTAATTTCTGCAGGACGTTATGAATTTTTACCGCTACACAAAGGACAAGATAGAGTCTCTATCTACTTCTTTGAAAATGGTGAAGTTAACATTTCGGAGCGTGTGTAATGTATGCCACTAAAGTTGAAATGCTACAGCGTTACCAAGAAAATGAGCTTATTCAGCTCACTGACAATATAGAGCCGTACACATACCAGATTAATGATGATGTTCTAAACACCGCGCTCGCAGACGCGACCGCAGAAATCAATCTTCACGTCTCAGGACGGTATAAATTGCCGCTCAATCCAACGCCAGACGCCCTCGAAAATATATGCTGCGTCATTGCGTTCTATAAACTCAACCGCCGTGGAAACACAGATGCGGAGCGTCAAGATTATGAAGATGCTCTTAAGTTTCTAAGGTCTATTGCCGAGGGTAAAACACTGCTTGATCAAGGCGGGCAAGAGCCGAAATCGGCGGCGGCGAATGTAGATTATGATGATAGTGAACGTTTTTTCTCTCGCAATTCATTAAAAGGTTTTTAAGCCATGATTAGAATGGAAATCACAGGACAGGATGAGGCGCTTAAAGCTTTGTCAATGATTTCATCACCCGATACGCGTGAGGCAATTCTTGACGACTATGGTCAGTATATGCTCACAGAAATTGATGCGCGTTTTGAAAATGAAACAGATCCAGATGGGGATGCTTGGGCTAAGAGTTATCGTGCCAGAACCGAAGGTGGGCAGACCTTAACTGATGATGGGTTTCTTCGCCAATCAATGACACAAGTAAACGATTCAGATCGGCTAGAGATCGGTTCAAATCTTGTTTATGCGCGTATCCATAATGATGGCGGGGTTATCAAGCCAAAGTCAGGAAACAAGCTCAAATTTAAAATTGGATCGCACTTTGTAACTGTCGATAGCGTTACAATTCCGCAGCGCCAGTTCTTAGGCTTCAATGCCGAGAATGAAGCTGAGCTTTTCAACATTATAAATGATCATTGGGAGGGGCTTGTCCAATGATTGGAGCAATTGAAAATGATATCATTGCCAGAGTTAAGGCCATCAGCGAAAGCGGCGCTTTAGGATATTCTTTTAGGCAAGTAAAAACCTATTCTGGAGAACTGAGACATAAGGCAAGCCGAGCAAAGTTGAAAAACTTCCCTAGCTTTTTGCTTGCCTTTGATCGGCTTGAAACTCAAAGATCACTTAACAACCAAACGATTTGCCGCGCCCGTTTTGCCATTTTCATTGCAGTGCAAAATGAGCGAAACGAAAAAGCTACGCGCCACGGCGATGGAAAAGAGGTCGGCGCGTACCAAATAGCAATTGATATGCTCGCTATGTTCACTCGATATCTCCCGGATGTTGAAGGCTGTAGCGCAATAGAAAACATGTCTATTCAGCCGATATCGATTGATGAAGAGAGTAATCGGAAACTAGCGGTCTTTATGCTGCCCTTCCAGATTGAATTTCCGGTCAAGCTCATAAGCCCGGATGTTGATTTAACTAATCCATTAGAAGCGATTCATACAAATTGGGACACTCCGCCAATTGGCGAGGTTGGCCTTGATGGATTGCCTGATGACGAAAACGCTCAACTCACTTCGCATGTAACAGGAGATGCAAATGACTAAACAGCTATATCAAATTTTTGTTAAACCAGCTGACAAGCTGATCGTACCTAATCCCCAAAATGGTAATAAGCCACTCGCATCGGATGGTGAGCTGGTTAATAAAGACCGTTATTTTTCACGGCGCATTAAGGATGGCGATGTTGTCGTAACAGCTCAAAAACCTCAGAAATCTAAAGCTAAATAAAGGCTTTGAACAGGCTTTAAACTCAATTTAAGGAGCATAAAAATGATCAATTTTAACCAAATCTCAGCGCGAGAAATTAAGCCCGGCAGCTATGCAGAATTTTCACTCATAAACGCCAATACTGGCCTTTATGATTATCCGACTAGAATTCTAGTAATAGGACAGAAGCTCGCCACTGGTTCAGCAGATGAACTCACAACACAGATTATCGCCGATGAAGACCAAGCAAAGGCACTTTTTGGCCAAGGATCACAGATTGCATTAATGTGCGGTATTATTCTGGGAATTCAAGACACAATTGAAGTACACGCCATAGCACAAGATGATGCGGCGGCATCCGCTACTGCTTCGGGTTCTATTGTTGTAACAAATGCTGCAACGGCATCAGGGACTCTATTCCTCTACATTGCAGGTCAAGGACTGCAAATTGGGGTTTCTGCTTTGGATACAGCTGCGGAGGCTGCAGCAAAAATTGTGGCTGCTATTAATGAAGAAAATGATCTGCCTGTAACGGCTGTAATAAACGGCGGTGATGATACTCAAGTTGATATCACATCAAAGAATGCTGGATTGACCGGGAACGAAATCAAAATAGTGACGAACTATTATCGCGGCGAAGTACTTCCAGAGGGGTTCGCTATCAATATCACGCAGCTTGCTGGTGGAACAACTAACCCGGATGTTACGGACGTTCTAGACGCGATAGAAGGCGAATGGTTCACAGAATTTCTGATGCCTTATACTGACGCTTCAAATCTTAAAATCATGGAAGATGAGCTGGAGAGACGTTTTTCACCTAATGTGAAAATGGATGCAACGCTATCTATAGCCCATCGCGGAACTTTTGCCGAAAACTATACTTTCACAAATGCTCAAAACTCTGAGTTTGTGACTTGTATAGATGTGCCAGCCGATGCTCCTCAACCAGCATATCTTTGGGCGGCGGCTATTGTCGCATGGACAGCGTTTTGGTCACAACAACACCCGGTGCGCCCATATTTAGGGCTTGTTCTAAAAGGTATTAAACCGCCTAAGACGCGCCGTACTGATGCTGAGTCCAGAATTCTTCTTAACAATGGTTGTACAACTTGGAAAGTTAACGCCGATGGTAATGTAAGCATCGAGCGCCTTGTAACCATGTATCAGGTGAACGCCGCTGGTATTGAGGATGATGTGTTTCTTGATATCACTAAAGTGAAGCAGCTTAGCTTTATACGCTATGACCATAATGCCTACATTTCTACGCTCTATTTTGGCGAGGAAGCGCGTGTTCTAACAACCAGCGAGGCGGCGGCTGCGGCATCAACAACGCTGGTCACGCCCAAAACCATCGCGGCTAGCTCTACAGCAAGAGCGCAGCTTTGGATTTCTGCAGGGTGGGTCTCTGAGCTTGTAGACATCCGAGCCGAGGTTGATCAAGGAGATCCGACCCGCGTGAATATGCTCATGGCTATAGATCCGACAGATCCCCTTATGATTATCGCAACGAAGATGGATATTCGCGGCTAGTTAAAACCCCATTTAAAACCCGTTTTATAGGAGATTAAAAATGAACCAAATACACGGATCGGCCACCATAAAGGTCAACGGCGAAAATAAGATTTGTGATGTTGCCGCAAAGCTAAAGATCGGCGGAACGGTCAATGATGTTGAAATGGTTGGGCATAAAGCTCACCGCTCAGAACGAACAATAGCGTCCGAAGTTGAAGTGCAAATCCCGATGACAGCGGAAACAGATCTAATTAAAGAGCAAACTACTGTTGATGTCGAGATTCAATTTCAAAGCGATACTGGCGCTGTTTATGTCGTACCGTCTGCAGCTCAAACTGGCGAACTCGAAACAGGCAACCTAGTAACGCTCACATTCATGGGCGACCCAGCAAAAAAAGCATAAGGAGTTTTAGAACATGAAAATCACGCTTTCTGATAATTCTGAAGTTGAAGTTCGTGAAATCTCAACAGGCGATATCTTTGACGCTATGGACGTATCGAAAAAATTAGAGATTGTTGCCGGAAACCCAGTTTACGTCATGGATCATATGCTTTTTGAACGGAACTTAACACTTCGCTCAATTGCCTGTGTTGATGGTGATAAAGACAAAGCAAACCTTATTTGGCTTCGTTCTTTAAAGCCTGAAGATTATGAAGCACTGGTAAATCATAATGAAGCTATGGATGCTGCAACCGCTGCCGAGGTCGGTGCGCGGGGGCGAGATAGCGCGGCATCTGAATGAACTAAACTCTAGCCTCATCCTGCTCACCAGCAAGGCTGGGCTAGATCACTCCGAAGTCCTGAAGATGCCGCTCTCGCGGTATTTGTCTCTTATTAAATTAATAAGCCAAAAAGAAGAATAAAAATGAGCCGTATGAATGTAAGCATGGTGCTTGAGATGGTCGATAGGTTTTCTGGTAAAACCAATCGTATCAACCAATCCATGACGCGCATGTCTAAGAACGGCGAACGGGCAATGAATTCAATTCGCCGGGCATCTAAGCATGCCTATAATGGAATTGATAAATTAGGCAATCGATACACTGCTTTTATAGGCGGCGCAGGCGGCGCACTGGCTATAAAAAATGTAACAGATCTTGAAACGCGCCTAACAAGACTGGGCATTCAAGCAAACCGTACAGCTGATGAGATAGAGGGCTTAAGAAGCGAAATCGTAAAAACAGCTCAAGAGGCAGATATCCGTATTGATCCATCGCAGCTCCTAAACGCTATGGATAAAATCATAGAAAAGACGGGCGACTTTGAGCTTGCACGCGGGAATTTGAGAAATATCGGCCTTGCTATTCAAGCAACTGGCGCAGAAGGCGGTGATATCGGTGCAATGATTGCGGATCTCTCTGAAAAGTTTGATATCAAAAAGCCGGAAGAACTCTTTGAAACACTAGATCTTCTCACCAACCAAGGTAAAGCTGGCGCGTTCACACTTCAAAATTTTGCCGCTCAAGGTGAGCGTATTACTGCCGCTTACGCTCCTATGGGAAGGGTCGGTAAAGATGCTGCGCGTGAAATGGGCGCGATGCTTCAGGTTATTCGAAAAGGTACTGGATCAGCTGAACAGAGTGCCACGGCGTTTGAGGCGCTTTTGGCTACCCTCAGTGATGCTAAGAAAAGAAAAATTCTATCAAGTGCCGGAGTTCAATTGGTTGATCCTGAAGATCCCAAACGTATGCGTGCTATCAATGAAATTGTCAAAGACATCATGAAGGTGAGCGGCGGCAATACTACAGTTCTCTCAGAGGTCTTTGACCGTGAAGCCATGCGTGCTTTGAACATCCTGAGCGCTGAATATCAAAATACAGGTTCATTCGGAAGCCTTGACGGTTTTATGCAAGCGGCCTCTGATGGCTCGGCGCTTATTAACGATTCTGCGCGTGCCGCCAATGACTCCGCTGCAAAATTAGGGGTTGTCACTACTGCCCTTCAAAACGGCATCTATAATACATTACAAGCGCCTCTTAATGCTGCTGCTTCTGGTGTGGCATCTGTTGAACCATCCACTATGGACAATATTGTTGGATATGGATTAGGCGCGGCTACAATTCTAGGCGGCGCGGCTGTTGGTGTTAAAGGGCATAAGTTTCTAAAGAGTAGATTAGGTCGTAAAGGTGGCGGCATAGCCGGGGCGCTTGGCGGCGTGGCTGCTGGCGGTATGGGCGCTCAGCCTGTATTTGTAACAAACTGGCCGGGCATGGGTGGCATGGGCGGTGCTGGCGGCTTAGGACAAGAGTTCTCAAGAAGAGCTGGTAAAGCTAATAAATTCTCAAAAATCGCATCTAAGGCTGGCAAGGTTGGCCGTTTTGCAAAATTCGGAAAAGGCGCATTGAAGGCAGTGCCTTACCTCGGTGCTGGATTAATTGCAGCTGATATAGGATCGGCGGCGCTGTCGAATGAACATGGGGCGATGGGAGAGGCGCTTGGCTCAACAGGTGGAACATTAGCAGGAATGGCATTAGGTGCAGGGATTGGTTCGGTTGTACCAGTGATTGGAACAGCGATTGGCGCAGCAATTGGCGGTGCACTTGGTAGTTTTGGCGGCGGATACATTGGGCGTATGTTTGCTGGTGATAACGAAGAGCTCAAAGGAAAGATTGAAGTCAAAGTAGATGCGGAAGGCCGTACAAGAGTGAGTGCGGCGATGAATAATCGCGGTCTCGAAACGGCAGTTGATCAGGGTGTTTTGATGGGGAATGCGTTATGAGTTTTATAGAAAAATTGAACAAAGCATCCTTTAGGGGCTTCGAATTTTCAACATCCTCAGAGACCAAGGGTTTTGGCAATGATGTTCGCAAAAAGAAAGCCATAAACGGAAAGGTTCTTACATACGAAGATGTAGGGGTAAAAGAGACTTCTTTTAACATTGAAGCCACTATTGGTGGACGCGCTAATTTTCAAGAAATGTTCGAAGAATTTGAACGCTTGCTCAATGTAAAAGGCGAAGGTCGTTTAATACTGCCTCATGAGGGTGAAATGCTCGCTGTTGTTACAGAGGCGCGGCGGATGACAACTGACAAGAAGGTCGGAACGGCTGTTTATTCAATTACATTTGAGCGCGTAGATGAACACACATATGAGGGTGGTTCATCAACTTCATACGAGGTGCAGCTTCAAGCCTCTAATGTGAATGCGGCGGCAATGAATGAGTTTCAATCAAGTTTTATCCCGCAAGTACCGGACTTTGCGCTAAACGCTGCAGCGCTTGAGATTTCAGGATTCTTAAACAATATTCAAAGCGGCATTTCAAGCTTACGTAATATCTCTACACCTGAGCTTCCAATGAATTCCGCCTATGAACTAACTAAAACTATAGGTGATTTCTTTGAAAATATAACATCCTTTGAAGATAAGGTTTCCTATACAGTCGCAAGTCCAGCAGCAGCCACTATAGATAATACAGGCGCACTAGAAATTGCACATGCCCTATCTGCAGCCGCCGCACCCAATAATACCAGCCTCCTTAACATATCGGATGCTAGCTCTGATTCATTAAGGGCTAAGAACACTCAATCAAGCGCTCTTTTAATGCGCTCTTTAAGCGCGAGCGCAGCGGCTATAGCAACCTCATTTGCTGAATTTGAGAGTAAGCAAGAAGCACTTGGTGTGCGAGATGATGTTTTGGCGGTTCTAAGTGATGTACGCCGAGAAGCTGGTGAAATGGGCTGGTCCGATACATATCTGCAGATCGGCACTCTCATGGCTGATGTGAATGCAGATATAAATACAGGCATTGGACGCTTACCTGAAACAATCAATATTAACAATAAGACGAATAGATCAGCTTTGGCCTTAGCACATCGCTTATATGGTGATAGCGCGGCAAATGTTTTTGCGAAAGCGGATGATATCACCAAACGGAATGGGGTTGAACATCCGGGCTTCTTGCCAGCCACCGAACTGGAGGTTTTAATCGATGTCTAGATTTGTAAAATCTCATGATTTTGTAATCCGCGTTGACGGTCAGCCTTATAAACTTACGAGTGATGTGAAGTTTTCGCGCTCGATGCTTACTCTTGGCGGCTCTATCGAAGTTGTGGTTTTTGATCAGGATAATTCTATTATTAAATCCTTTAGACCGGGCAAAACATTAACAGTTGAAATTGATAATCAGCTGGTATTCAAATCCCAAATCCAAACTTTAAATCCGAGTGATTCAAATGGTCATTTCTTCACATATATTGGCCGCGACGCAACAGGTGATTTGGTTGATTGTTCAGCCTCTTTTAGTGATGGTTCTTTTTCTAAGAAAAATATGAAATTAGATGAGGCTTTAAACGATATTTTAAAGCCATTTAATATGCGTGTTAAAACCAATGAAATTGACATTGGCGAACCTCTTTCCGAGATTAATATTTCCCCTGGCGAAACTGTCGCGGAAGTGATGGCGCGATTGTGCAAATACCGCAGAATTAAGCCATTTACAGACGGTATTGATTCTGTTCTACTTTCAAAAATTGGTGCGGAACGCTCTTTAGGCTCAATAATTTTGGGTGAAAATGTTATGACCCGCAGCGGTCAAATATCGCATGCCGGGCGTTATTCAAAAGTCACGGTTAAAGGCGGCAATAATGGCTCAAGCGGTGATGCTGGTTTTGGTAATGCAAGCGCTGAGGATTTAGCTGAATTAGAGGGGGTTGCTTACGACCCTGATATAAAACGTCACCGTCCGCTTATAATTGTTTCAGAAGCCGATGCTACGAAAGAAGAGCTTCAGGCAAGAGCTGAATGGGAAGTTCGACACCGCCGATTTAATGGGACGGATCTAACCTATACAGTGCCGGGCTGGGAAGCCTCAGAAGGACAATTCTGGAAGATTAACTCGCTTGTTAGAGTCGAAGACCCAGAGCTTAATATTAATCGAGATATGCTTATTAAGGCCGTGGATCTAAATCGCGACTCGGACGGAACAACCTCTTCTATAATGGTTGCTCCAGCAGAGAGTTATGATCTACCGCCAGCGCGAGAACCTAAAACAGATGATGAACTCTGGGGAGGCGGCGCATGAGGCAAGTCATAGACAAACTCAAAAACATGATTGTAAGAGGTACAATCGGCTCAATTAATGACGAATATGCGCGTCAAAATGTAACAGCGCGGATGCATGCCGGAGAAATTAAAGACCGCATCGAACGCCCTCAGATGTTTGGGCTAACAACCAATCCGCCAGCCGGGTGCGCTGCTATTCTTGCAGCGATTGCCGGAGACCGTTCTCGAATGGTGTGTTTATCTGAGAATTATTATGAGCGCCCTAAAGGTTTAAACACTGGTGAAACTCAGCTTTATGACGCTTTTAAACAGTTTATTTACCTCAAGGATAGCGGCGTTATCGAGATTAGCGCAAATGGTCAAATAATCCTCAAGGCGGCTGAGAAAATCCGGTTTGAAACACCTATTCTCGAATGCACTGGTGAAATCAAAGATCGCTGTGACAGTGATGGCCAGACGATGAGCGGAATGCGCAGCGTCTTTAATGGCCACACGCATACAGAAAATGGCGCGGGAAGCCAAACACATACTCCTTCGCAGCAAATGGGAGGGGAGTCATGAAATTAATGCCAAATGAAGACGGTCTACTCGACATTGTAATGGATAATGGTGTCGTTCAAGAAAGAACGATTTTAAGCGCAGTTATGGTGTCCATTCTCGCCAATCGCCGCGCTTCTCAACATGACCCTTTGCCTTATGGCTTCAAAGCTGATGGAACATCTTTATTAGATGATCGGCAGGGATGGGTTGGTGATATTTTTGATGAGCGTGGGCGTTTAGTTGGATCAAAATTATGGTTGTTAGCCCATGAGATAGCCACTGAGGAGACGCGAAACCGCGCTATACAATATGTTCGGGAAGCCATCCAATGGACGATCGATGACGGGTATGTCCAAAACATAGAAATCCAAGATGAATGGCATCACAGGAAGCGACTCAATCTGGCCGTGGAACTTAAAATGTCTAACGGCGATAAGCTATCCCTTCGCGTTGATTATGAGAAAGGCACAGTCTATGAGCTATAAAATTCCTACACCATTAGAGATCGCAAAAAGAGTTGAGGCCGATAGCGCCCTCTCAACTGGAACGCAGCACGCATCCCTTCCGGGGACTGCAGAAAATATGGTTTCACGCGCACTCACCATAGTCAGCACAGAGCTGTACTCATATCTATCCTTTATTGCAAAACAGATTTTGCCACCAACTGCTGAAGCACAGTATTTAGAGGGGCATGCTAATTTCTGGCTTGAAGGTGGCCGTAAATCGTCATCATTGGCCACAGGATTAGTCGATATTGAAGGGACGGCTGGGACAGAAATAGCAGCCGGGAGTATCCTTGTACGTGATGATAGCATTAGTTATAGGACTCTTGAGGACTTAACATTGGATGGTTCTGGCCTTGGGAGCGTAAGAGTTAATTCACGCTCAGAAGGCTTGATCGGCAATGCTGCACCGGGTGTTTCATTGAATCCGACTGACGTGATTCCGGGAATAACATCAATCACAGTAGCAGCGGATGGTTTAAGCGGCGGCGCAGAAATCGAAGCAGATCCTGATCTTAAAGGCCGTGTTGTGGAGCGTGTTCAATCTCCACCACGGGGCGGCTCACTTAGAGACTATGAATTTTGGGCTAAAGAAGTTGCTGGCGTTACAAGGTCATGGGCGAAGGAATCGGATGATGGTTATGTAACTGTGCATGTCACTTTTTCCATGGATAATAAGCCGGATACACCGCAACCAACAGCTGATGAGGTGCAAGCTGTCAAAGATCATATTGAATCTGTGCGTCCAGTTGGATCTCGTCCTTCTGTAGTTGCTCCGGTTCTATCGCCAATTGACTTTGAAATTGCTCTTAATCCTAATAATTTGACCAC
Source organism: Micavibrio sp. TMED27 (assembly GCA_002167715.1). Taxonomy (GTDB): domain Bacteria; phylum Pseudomonadota; class Alphaproteobacteria; order Micavibrionales; family Micavibrionaceae; genus TMED27. The sequence goes on along the minus strand of NHCG01000014.1, from coordinate 67,487 downwards.
TCAAAATGCAGCGCTGGCGGAGATTGAAGATTACTTTAAACGTGAGGCCAGTGCAGGTGGTGTAACCTTACGCTTGTCACGCTTATCTGCTGCCATTTCAGTAAGTTTGGGAGAGAATTTTCACCAACTTATAACTCCTAATCAGGATTTGGCTTTCGAGTTTGGCACTTTGCCAGTTCTTGGTAATATTACATGGAGCGCAGCGGCCTAATGTCACTTCAAAATCAATATTTAAAATTGCTTTTAAGCCTATTACCGCCGGGGCAGATTGATCGGAGCGAGGGGAGTAATTTTGCCAAGGTTTTAACACCTGCTGCAGCCGAGTTTGCGCGTATACATAAACGCGCAGCGGCTCTTATCGATGAGGCTGATCCGCGCAAAACAATTGAGCTTTTCAATGAATGGGAAGCCTTCACAGGACTGCCTGATAGTTGCTCTCTAGGTGATCAAACGCTTGGCGAGCGGCGCGATTCTATTATCTCAAAGCTCTTGGATAATGCATCACCTTCGCGTCAAAATTTTAAGAACATTGCACAGCGCCTCGGATATCAGGTTGAGATTTATGAATATAGGCCGCTGGCACTTGGTCAATATGGCTGCGGAAGAGCTGTAACCTCAGACGCACATGGTCAATATTTGCATGGATGCCAGCCGCCCGGCGTTATGCATTATCACTGGAATTTGCGCGTAAGCGGCGCGAAATTCGTCCGTTTTGCCTGTGGCCGTTCTGCATGTGGAGATCCACTTCTTAAGATCCGCCGGGCTGACGAACTTGAGTGTATTCTAAGGCGTATTAAGCCAGCAGATTCAAAATTAACTTTCATTTACGAGGAGTAAAACCATGAAATACGTACCACCATTAAATGCGTTGCCGGGTGACGAGGAAAACGATAATAGATCATATTGGAACGCAGATCCAAATGGTTTAAATGAAGCCGCGCAGCAAGGCGCATATCCTTCAGCCGCGTTCTTTAATGCGTTGCTAGGCGAAGTGATGAACGTTATTACTGGCGCTGGTTTAGCGCCTGACCAAGCAGATTTAACACAGCTTCATACTGCGATATCACAAATGATCAGTGATGGTCAGTCCACATATGATATAGCGACTGAAGCTATGGCAATTGCAGGTGTTGATAACGAAGATATCATGACAGCATTGCGTGTAAAACAAGCAATCGATGCCCGATTAGAACCTATTACTTTAGGTACTAAAACTACACTCTCGGGGACAGCTGTTGACTTTACTGGTATTCCAGCAGGTGTGAAACAGGTGAATGTCATGTTCAAAGAGGTTTCAACGACCGGAACGGATCGGTTGACGGTTCAACTTGGCTCAGCAGGTGGTTTTGAAACTTCAAATTATTACGGTGCGACTCAAACAGATGGAGTGACTGGCACTCCATGGTCAAACGGATGTGTTGCCGTTCAAAATCTCAATAATGGAGGAGGCGTTTTGTATAGCGGCCTTATGATTTTAAGTTTGATGGATGCTGCTAGTAACTTATGGGCAATCAACTCCAACTGCTCAAGATACGATGTACCACAGGCTTATTACGGCGCTGGTCATAAACAGTTGGCAGGTGTTTTGGATAGAATCCGCATCACGACTTCTGCGGGATCTAATACTTTTGATGAAGGCGAAGTTAACATTTCTTGGGAGGCATAAGCTATGGATGTAAAAGAAGTAAATCTAATGAATGGTGAAGTTGAATTTAGAGATTTTACCGAAGAAGAAAGACAATCCTTTTTGCCGGAAAGGACAGATGAAAAAATCATTTCCGGTATAAAAACGGAAGCTGCGATTAGAATTGCCGAAGCTATTCCGTATTGGATGACACAGCGCGAGCAATTGGGTGGCACGCCAGTTTCTCAGGCACTAAAAGACTACGCCGCCGATGTGCGTGCGGCTAGTAATGCGCTGGAGGTATCACTGCCTCAAGACTTCAGCGCCGATGAACATTGGCCAGCAAAACCCTAATAGTAAAGGAATCTAATCATGCTGTTTAAAGTCGGACAGTTAAAAAGTCATACTGCCCATGAAGCAGAAATTATTCATGCACAAAGATTTGTTAATCCGCAAAACGGTCTGATAAATTTGACTGGCAATGAGCCTTGGAACAAGAAACAACAAGGATTCATTTGGGCGCGGTTTACATCAAATGACACTACACCAGCTAGTGGCAGCGAATACCCGTTCGAGCTAAATGATGGGGCGAGTAACCCATCCATTGGATTAAGGCTTTGGCAAGATGATAATGACCTTGGCTTTAGAATTCGTTCAAATACAGGTGCTGGGGCAACGGTTGGTGATTTTGCTCACTTTGTTGATGGCGGCGCACTTAAAACACTTGGTCTCACATGGGATTTAAACACCAACACATACCTCATGATATCGAATGGTCAAGTGCGCGAAGGTGCCATAGATGTCGCAGATTGGACAAGCACCTTGGAAGGTTTTACGCGGCTTTATGTAGGTTCAAGAAATGGCGGTCAAGACCCCTTTAATGGGGTGGTTCATGAGGCCGAAGTTGGATCTTCATTCCTTAACGCACAGCAGCTCGCCACGAGAATGGGGAGTCATTCGGCACTGACTCTTATTACAGGCGGACAGTCACTTATGTACCATCTCTATGATTCTATTGAGGCTGGTCGACCAGTTGGTTTTAGAGAGTTTTCACGTGTCGCTTCTCCCCTACTAAACAGAGAAATCATCACAATTAATGGGGCTACATCTGGCTCAGCCCTTTTAAAAGAACATACCACCGATCCAGAAAAGTGGTGGTATGACCGTGAGACGGGTGAGTATGGAGGGGCGTTTTATGCATGGATTGATGCTTATAATCGCCTAAGAATAAAACCATCTATAATGCCTTGGTCTCAAGGCCAAGCGGATAGCCATTATTTAGCACCCTATAAAGCTGGCCGTGTTGTTGATCTTGAAATTATTCAAGACCTCTATCTAAAGGTTTTTGAAGAACTACGCCGCCAAGCAAATTCTGACCTTCAAGTGCTTATTCACCTGATTTCACGCCGTGAAACGGGTTTCACGAATACTGGCGGTTTGCAGGATCTGCGCCAAGCGCAGCTTAATCTTGCACAGGATCATGACTGGATTCATATATCGGCATGCGAATATGACCAGCCCTTGCATGATGGCATCCATTTAAATGATGCGGGTTATACTATCATAGCCGCAAGAACGGCACGGAAAATCGCGCAGCTCGAGGGGGCAGCAGTTAGCGGATCAGTTGACGGAATGAAGTGTGATAATGCGGTTTTAAACGGCACGCAAGTCACTGTTAATCTTAATCATGATGGCGGAACGGATATCACGCCAAACACGGGCATTCTTGGTTTTAGATGTTTTGATGGTGATTTTGTGAATGGCACAGAAATTCCAATCACCAGCGCAGTCAGAAGCACTGCCGATCAGGTGACATTAACACTTGCCAGCGCCCCTACCGGCGCGGCTGTCCTTTACTATGGCTTTGATGCCATGAGCGATATTAATAATGCGAATTTAGATAAGGTTCTACGCGATAACTCTCCGCAAGCATTGCCGATAATACCGTTTAGAATTGAACTTTAAGTAAGAATTTGCTCCCGTAATTAAGCGGGGGCATGGGCGCGCCAACGCCCATAGCCGCAAGAGTTAAGCTTGCATGACACAAACCGATCACGTTCGTGATCATCCCGCACCGCAACGTCACGGCGGGTATATATTAGGAGTAAGTTATGCAATCCACAATAACAAATATAGAACCAACTAAACCAGTAGCACCTTATCAAGGCGGAAAGCTAAGATTAGCGCCAAGAATTATCGATATCATCAACGCCACGCCCCATAAATCCTATGCTGAGTGTTTTGTTGGCATGGGCGGGGTTTTCTTGCGCCGAAATCAAAAGCCCAAGGCTGAATTTATCAATGATTATTCCCGCGATGTTTCAAACCTCTTTAGGGTTTTACAGCGCCATTACGTAGCCTTAATGGATATGCTTAAGTGGCAGATAACCAGCCGGGATGAATTCGAACGCCTTATTAAAATGAATCCAGACAGTTTAACGGATTTAGAACGCGCCGCACGTTTCTTATATGTTCAGCGCATGAGCTTTGGCGGTAAGGTTTCTGGGCGCTGTTTTGGTGTCACAAAAGAGCGTCCGGGACGCATTGATGTGAATAAGCTCGCACCAATGCTTGAGGAGGTTCATAACCGTCTATCATCGGTCACAATTGAGTGTTTAGACTATAAAACCTTCATTAATCGTTATGATAAGCCAAACACCTTATTTTATCTCGATCCACCTTATTATCGATGCGAAAATGATTACGGCAAGGGCATGTTTGATCGCGCCGAATTTGATGTGATGGCATCGCTTTTAAGTGAGGTTAAAGGGCGCTTTATACTCTCTTTAAATGACACTCCAGAGGTGCGCAAAATATTTAAGGACTTTATATTTCATGAGGCTGAGCTGACTTATACATTAAGTGCTCAATCAAATGATGTGAAAGCAAGGGAATTAATCATTATGAACTATGACATTAAGAGGGAGGCATAAGCTTTTTAATCTGCCCTAGGATGCTATTAAGGGCGTGATATCGGTGGCTTGGGTATTCAATACACAGAGCTGCTTCAAATTGATTGGCGAGGGGGCGCTTATATATAGCTATATATTTAAGGGCTTCCGACAATTCAGGAGACCTAATATCACGCTCGCGGCACTCTTCAACGCAGTTTTCTAAAAAAATATTACTTTTTCTTGGTGCTTTTGCTCCGTGATTTTATCAGGCCAGTCACCAAATGAGTGTTCAACTTTGTAAGAATCGGATGAGTACATAAGGAGAACATATATATTTGAACCTGTGGGAGTCAATGCAAAGCTAAACAAAAAAGTGATTTTACCCCATTATGTTAAACCCGCGCTGCGCCTTACGCTCCATATAAATTATAAAACCAAATGCCCTTATTACTTAAACCAAGTGCGCCGCTACAAAATAGTTTTCTAGGTCCCATAAAAACAGGCTAAAATTTAGATAAAATTTTATCTAAATTGTATAGATAAATACCTGATTAAAAAGATATTTTTTTAAAAAATATATCTAATTTTATTTACTTTCTATTCATATTTATTATGTTAAATTATAAATATAAGGTTATGAACAGTTACCCATCGTTACAGAGCCTTATAAAAAAGCTGATTATATTGACCAGCGAAAGGGATTTACTAAAGGCTCTCTGAGAGCAAAAATTAGGGCCTTTAGAGAAAGAGTTAAATAGTTTTATAGCAAAAGTTTCTTATGTCATGCGCACTGGCCTGTATGATGAATCGATGTTTTTACCCTGTTAATTATTCGGTTCAATATCATACAGGCTTTTTTTTTGCTTCCATCATGCTAATCTATATTCAATAGTTTAATAATGAGGATTCTTTACAATGCGCAAAATTTTGACAACATTTCTGACCTGTGCCGTTTGCCTTTCACCTATGGCCGTGCATGCTGATGATAATCCTCGTGAAAAAAGCAATATTATAGCCAAAGCTTATCAGGAGCTTTCTAAGGACCTCGATAAAGTTAGCACACGTCATTTCAATGTTATTTACAGCAACTACAACCTCATCAAAGTTGTTAAAACTGTTCAGGACAGCCGTCAGAAAGCCGTTAGTGCATGTGGTGAGAAACATCCTGCAATGAAAACGCAGCTTGATGCACGTGTAAAAGAATGGAACGATGCTATCAATCCAATTTTGAAAGAGGCAGAAGGTAATATTGATAATATGGTTTTGGTGCAAGAATATATTGAAAGCAAAAAAATCAAAGATCTATTCCAGCTGATCGATAAAACCCGCGCTAAAGAAGAAGCGAGCACTCAAAAAATCCCATCAACGACAGAAGATTCTTGTAATTTCCTCATGAAACAGATGGATGACACACAAGAAAAAATGATCAATCTTCTAAAAGCTACGCTTATTAGCTTACCTCTGACGATCCAAAAAGAGACAGAGGATGCAATGAGCGAACAAAAAGACGACGCCTAAAGAAAGCGCTCTTTTCTCATGCGTATACTCCACATCATGGCTGGCGGTAAACATGGCGGCGCCGAAACCGCTTTTGTTGACATGTGTATTGCACAGCATGAAGCTGGGCAAACTATAGAAGTAGCGACACGCAAAAATAGTGCACGTGTATCGCGCCTGGAAAAAGCAGGTATCAAAGTACATACATTGCCTTTTGGCGGAAAAGTAGATTTATATACACCGCTAGCTCTGACGCATATTATAAAAGCTTTCAAACCGCATATTACGCAAAATTGGATGTCGCGGGCTTCCAGATTTACGCCGCGCTGGGACGAGAGCATGAAAATTCCGCGCTATTTAAACTTTGCGCGTCTGGGCACACCTTATAAAATGAAATACTATGCAAATGTTGAGTATTTTGCCGCGATCACTCCTGACATTCGCGACTATATTATTGAGCATGGCATTTTTTCCGATCACGTACGTCACCTAAATAACTTTGCCGAAGTAGAACCCGTTGATGCACCTATCGACCCCAGTGATTATGGTGCGGATGCTGAAACCCCTATTATCCTTGGGCTTGGCAGGCTACATCCAGATAAAGCCTTTGATACGTTAATTAAAGTCGCAAAAAAAATACCGAAAGCACATTTTTGGATTGCAGGTGAAGGGCCTCAGCGCGAAGAGCTTGAAACCCTTATCAAAGAGCTGGACTTAGAAGAGCGCGTAAAGCTTTTGGGCTGGCGCACCGATAGAGCAGCTCTCTTGCAAGCTGCAGATGTGTGCGCTTTCATTTCACGTAATGAGGGCTTTGGAACCGTTTTTGTTCAATGCTGGGCACAGAAAACTCCAGTTGTCGCATGTAATGCAGATGGGCCGCGACAATTTATTCGTCATGAAGCTGATGGACTTATAAGTGAGATTGATAATGAGGACGCTATCCAAGCAAATATAGAGCGACTGCTAACTGATTCAGAGCTTTGTCAAACTCTTATAAAAAACGGCTTTGAACGTTATAAAAACGAATTCACAAAAGACGCATCTGTAAAAGGCTATATTGACTTCTATAAATATGCTCTTGAGCGCGAGAATATTCCTCTCATATAGCCCATATTAACCTTTTGTTAACCTTTTGAAATTATTAAATAAATTGCATTTTCAGCATTTATATGCGAGAATGTGGCTAATTTATAAGGATTCATAAGAATTCAGGTTTATAACAAAAATTATAAACCACTGATTTTAAAGTAAGTTATTTATAGCTTTACTTAAATGAACGAGGGTCAAATATGGCGGACATAACCGCAGAAAAACAACTTTTAAGAGATAACCTTGCCGCGCTTGGTTTTCCTACAGAAAGCGCCGATGATGAAGTTCTTCGCGCAGCTTCAGTTGTTTTCCTCAATCAATTAAACGAAATTGCAGGATTAGATTCATCACAAAAGAATTATGATGCGGACACGATTATTCCGCTCAAGCAAGCCTTACATACAAACCTCTCAGTTAAAGATTCAGACGGACTTACAGGACTTGATAAATTTAAGGCCATTGCAACCAATGATGCTGCAGTTCTTGATAAGATCATTCCCATTGGCGGTGGATACGTAAAAACTGAACTCAACCGTATACATGAAGCGCATAAAGGCGATCCAAAAGCTGCGGCCAGAGCTTCTTTTGAGTATTTGGCAACGCAAAATGATCAGATTAAGGACTTCATTGGCGCCGTGGGGCGCGTAAATCCTGAATATTTAGATGACTTGCCCAAGATGCTGAGCGTTATGGGTAAAGCGCAAGATATCCTGAACAGCTATGACGCACTTGCCGAGAATGGCTTTTATGATCAAGCGCCATCGCAAGCTTCGATGGACAAGCTCGACTCAGCGAAAACTTTTAAAGATGCTATCCAGTTAGTTGAAGGCGTTATTGGCGCGGATCAAAAGCCTCAATGGGGCGCGCCTGAACAGCAAAATTTAAAAGCATTTGTAACGCGCTTACAAAGTGATGAACATTTTGGCAAAGATTATAATGGACCAGCAGGCGTTTGGAACTCGGAGTTCGCGGCACATCTAGCTTCGCGTATTGAAGCGCTTCCTACCGAGCTCACTCCTGAAGAAAAAAAATCACTGAATATTAAACGCTCTGATGCCTCTTCTTCAAAAGAGCGCCTTGAAGAGGACCGCGCTACACTAGCTAAGGCCGTAGAAGAAGAGCTAAAAAGACGTGCACAACCTTTCAACTCTCCAGAGCATGCACAGCAATTTCTTCAAGCGATGGAGACACTATCGAATACGCAAGGTGTTGAGCTTCTATCTTTTCAGGATTCACTGACAAAAGAAAAAGCATCACGGATTGTAGAAGAAGGCCTGATGACGTTAGCGCCTTTACTCAATGACGCCCTTCAGAGCGCCCGGGAAAAAGTGGGGGATGATGAGCTTGCGCAGAATATTTCGAATCTACTTACAGGCGGCCTTCTCAATGTAAATGTCCCTGAGATCCGCAATGCAAATGGTGAATTAGACACATATGATCAATCATCATTGCAGTCGGTTCTAAAAGTTTTAGGTCACCAACATGTCCTTGGATTACAAGATGGCCAGCCCGACTGGAAATATAGTGCGGTTAAAGGTGAGCAAATACTTGCCCGTCTTCGCGACACAGAAAACCCACCAGCTTTCTTACAATTTTTAAACGATCAGCAAAAAGAGCAATTAAAGAAAGTCGCGAATGATCAAAAATTAGACCAAATGATCCTTGCGCTTAATTATCTTGCGGATAATGGGCAGCTTTCGAATGCGCCTATATCAAGTGCTACTCAAGGCGGCTATGAGAACTCAACACACGATAGACTTAGGGACGAAGTTTGGGGCGCGAAAAAATACGACACCATTCTGGCACGTTTAGAAGCCTTAGAAACAGAGGGCCTTTTATTCGACTCACCACTTCTAGAATCTTCAGGAAGCCGCTTTAGTCTTGTGACACAAGATGTTATCAAACACGAGCTTAGCCGCTTAGAGGATGCAGGCAATATGGCTGCTGTTAAACTTTTTGACGCCATGACTTTTGCGACGTCCTCGCCTTACAACCTCAATTCAATGCTACACTCTTCTGACCGCGTTGATAGTCTATCGAGTATTGATCCTAAACTTAGCCTGAATAAAAAGCTGGAAACTTTTTATAACGAAGCTCATGAAGCCTACGAGAAAAATCCAGGTGAGTACGCAAGTTTTGAAGACTTTATGAAACCTATGCTTCGTAGTGTGGATGCGCTTCCTTTTGGTGATAGCGAATATAAGAAAACTATGGATGATCTGCGGAAAAAATCTTTAGAAACAGCAAATGGCGATGGTAAAGTTTTTGCCGACACGCTACAGCAGGGCATTACGGCCTTTGTACAAGAACAAGAAAAGAAATATGGTAAGGATAACGGTCATGAAATCGTTCCATTTTCTAATACATATAATGTACAACCACGCCTACATCCAAAACTTCAAGATGGTAGCTTTAGCGTAACATCTGAAGGCAAAACCTATAACGCCGATGACGTTATCAAAATTTACAATGAATACCAATTAGAGCATGGCCATGAGAGAGATTTAGAGCGCTTTGAAATGGTTCCGATCGATTCACAAAGATTTGTAATTTTCGAAGATGATAACGGTGAAAAATTCGTTGCTGGCATTGATAGAACATCAATGACATTCAGCGTCGAAAGCACAAAAGGTTTATCAGAGCTTATCCAGCAATATTATAAACCTTATACTATGCTTGGCCTAGAAGACGATCCTGATAATGGAATAATCGCCGAAGAATATTTGGCGACTATGCCAAAGGACAAACTTAATACGCTAATGGATGAGCATAAACTTAATGAATCCCAGCGCCAAACTATCCAAGTTTACAGGGATATGTATGATGGCCGAACAAATGCAAAAAACCCTTTGAACCTCTATGAGCAAGCCTATGCAAAACCAGCATTAAGGGCAGAACACAGCGCATTTTCATTAATTTATCAAAATAATAATACAGCCCTAACACGCTTAAGCACATCAGACCTTAAGCGTGTGCTTGATGACACCATGGGGTACGGTCGTCATGGTGGACAACAAAAAGTGAATAGCCTTGCTGAATTTATTCGTACAAAAGATGTGATGACTATTACCGAGAATGGAAAGCCGCAACCACCTCAGGAGCGTGCGGTCGTCCATCTCAATGACACTTCATCTCCTGTCCATATTCCGCAGCAAACACCCATAGACATAAAGGCTACTAAGCCAGCCGCAACAGTCACGAGTGGCCCGCAACCTGACTTCAAGGATCGTCAGGACCTATTGGACTTAGCTCATTATTTACGCGCGAGCGGCCCTATGTTTGTTGATGAGAAAATGTCCACTCTATTAGATCGTTATGATGGGCGCACAGATCTTAAAGTAGGTAATTATGACGCACACGCTAAGCATATTGCCGGTACAGCCGTTACAGACAATCCGGACGGAAAGCCACAAATAGCTTATTTTGATTATGTCTACGATCATTCAAAAGAAAANCCTTCNGGTATTATTAANACAGTCACAATGGACGATAATCTTCTTAAAGCGCACGCAGANGGGCGNTTNAATGAAGAATTNCATAAAATGGCTAGAAACGGAAACAGTNAATTCATTGAAATACTTGATAAAAATCTAGCAACAAGACTTANNGATACTTCGCNNATTGAAGGTCAANTTGACGAAGAAANATATGGNTTTATTCAAGGCGATTTAAACAGGCTNGCATTACGACTAGAACAGCAGCTAGATCAATCNGGTTTCAAATATGTCACGCCAACTGTAACTGAAAATACGGTAACCGCACCCCCACCATCAATATAAGTTTTATTGTTTGTTTCTTTATTTCTTCTTCATCATTTCATGAAAGAATTGTATGCTTGTAGTGATAAGCATTGATTATCCTTTTATTAAATCAGAGACATATTCATGAGCGACGTTCCATTACCNACCGCCATAGGCGAAGAAGACGAAGAAGAAAAAAAACCTAAAAATGAGCTAACGAATGAAAGGTTCAATGATGTATGGGAAGCCCTTAAAGCTTTGTACATCAAAGGAAACCAGAGTGGGCGTATTCATTTCCTAAAAGCTTGGCCTGATATTGCTGAATTTTTAATGCATGAAGATCTCATCGCTTTTGATACTAGAGGTGTCGATCATGACAAACGTGAATATAGAGATCAAATAGAAGCTGAGGCTGAAAANAAGAGACTTAGCCTATTAGCCTTATTTGATGAGCTAGAAGAGAACAGCGTGCAATCNGGTGCGCTTNATGTTGAATATGTAGAAAAAGTTGTTCAAGCTTTNGGGCGNAAAATTGCTCTNTATGTTTANAGCGAGAAAATCGTGAGCCGNTTNATACCTCCAAGCCCNGAAGAAATTGAAGCAAATAAAGAAAATTCTGAGGACNCAGAAGCGAAAACAGCTAACGAANTGCAAGCTGCACAGCCNCTAGATGATGTTGCCCCTCTTGACGCNGCCCCTGTAGATACGCCGCANGAGCAAGAAGAGCAAATTGNAGAGAAGAGCGAANCCACCGATCCNCCNGCNCCTNATACAGAAACANCNCAAACAATAGAACAACCAGCCCCGNCGTCTCNGCCACCGGCCAATGAACCANATACAGCGCCGCCAGCAGAANCAATCACAGAGACGTCAGAGCCAACAGAAGTCTCNCCTTCGCCANCCCCTGAGNCCATGCATGNGCAAAACACATCGATGCCCACAGAAACTGTTCCANCNGATATGAGTGTTAATTTGGATGATGACCCANTGGAGCAAATAGAAGAGCANGCTCCAGAAAGAGAAGAAGAACCGCTTTTAAGTATGGATTATGATGCGCAACCAGATATTTCTGTACCATCAGATATGACGGTAAGCCTTGATGANGATGAAGAAGTCCTTCCCTTGGATATTGCCCCTAAANCNTCAGANNCNGCGGANCAAATNCCGCCTNCATCAGCNTCGCAGCCAGAAACACAAAGAGATTNAGAACCTGATCNTTCATATAAACCTGCNACTGTTTCAGGCGCCGTAACCATTGAACANACCGANACTCCGGAAACTACNACTTATCAAATAGCCGAAGAAACAGAGCCTNNAGCTGTTGAACAAGCAAGCGCNGTCCATATTCCACAGGNAGATTCCAGTGCGGATACANCCAACAGCCCAGCTGCTTCGCCAGCTGCAGGTGCTACTTTTACGCCGCCNCCAAAAATTCAGCCTCTTACACCGCCGCCAGCTCAGCCTGAAAGCAATACAGAAGAGCCGCAAGAGCNGNCTACACCAAAGGATGANNATTCCTCTCAAAAAGATGAGTNATTTCTACTTAGTTTATGTTCTCGACTATCGCTACTTAAGTGAATCCAGAGTATAGTATGAGTAGGTATTTTAAATAAGGTTTCATGAAAATGGCGAAATTCGATTTCGTAGAATGTGCATCAAAGTCCTATGAGTATACATGGTCTCATAAGGAAATGATCATGCGTATGTCGCTTTTAGCTCTCGCTATCAAATTTGTAACATTCGCGTTTATCATCACATTTAACCTCGAGCATAATTATTTACGTCAGGGCTTAATATTGCTTCCCGCCTATTTTGCTGAAGGATGGGTTGTCGCACAAATTGTCTTCATGGCTTTGAATAATGAACAAGATAGCGGTTATAAAGTTCCCGAAAATAATTTTAAAAATGCACCACGTAATATGATCGCCTCCGCTATTATCTATGTGCTTTTGAAAGTTGCTATGTCTGTCGCCATAGGTACACCGCAAGCATTTATAAGCCCTGAAGCAGCACAAAAAGCGCAAGAAATGGCTGAAGCGCAACCTTCAGAACCCAGTAGTTTAATGTTCCTCGCTCTGTGCGTAGGGCTTTTCGCTGCCTTTTGGGCGTTTCGTTACTTGTGGCTGTATGTGCCGGTAATTCTTGGTTTTAGTGTTAAGGATTTTCTTTTCAAAATTCGCTACCCTTACTGCTCAATATATATGATTGCGACATGGCTCTTTATCATGATTCCTGCAGGGATTGTGATGGTTATAGTCTCGGGCTTGGTCGGCACTATTTTTGTCACAGGGGATGGTGAGATTTCATCCGTTGGAACCATTATTATTACCTGCATCCAAGCGAGCTTTGATTATATTATTATATTAATGAGCAGCCTTGCGATGGCGTACGGTATAGCCTCAATCTTCAATAAAGAAGATAAAAATGTTTCACTGTTTTAAAAAACCTTTGTAGGATCGTCCTCATGAAAATTTATGTTACTGATCAATCTGGAAATGAGCATGAGCTAGAAGCCGTTGAAGGCTGGCGCGTCATGGAAATTATTCGCGAACACGGAATGCCTATCAAGGCTGAGTGCGGGGGTGCATGCGCATGCGCGACCTGTCATGTCTATGTTGACGAAGAGTGGCTTGATAAGCTTCCTGATATGCGTGATGACGAAGAAGAGATGCTAGATGAAGCTTTTGACTTAGAAGATAATTCCCGTCTTTCTTGCCAGCTTATTATGGATGAAAGTCTTGACGGCCTTAAAGTTAAGCTTGCCTATTATGGTGATTAATATGAGTAGAAAAATTATTTTTTCTATGCTCGCTGTGCTCTCCTTATCCGCTTGCGCGCCAAGCTTGGATGATAAAATGAAAGATAGGCGCAGCTTACTAGCCTTTGAAACAACATTTTATAATTTGTCAAAAAAAGACCCTCAAAAATTTCACACCCCTGAATATATGAAATCTAAAGGTAGGCAGCTGGAATGCGATGCAGCCCTTGTTGAGACGTACGATAAGAGTGACGCATCATCACAAGAGCTCAAATTCGAAGATGCCAAAAGTGCCTTTAGCGAATGCTGGGCGAAATATGACCGTAAGGTTATCGATGTCACGCCTAACGCTTATAAGCTCGAGCCAATCAAAAAATAAAAATAAGCGTCCTTGAGCTTTTTCTTTTTTAATTCATTAAAATCACGCAGATAAAAAAGGCCGCCAAATGGCGACCTTTTATAATTCTTTATAAGCGAGCAGCTTACATCATGCCAGGCATTCCGCCCATTCCGCCCATGCCAGCTGCAGCTGCTGCTGCGCCTGAATCATCATCTGCATCATCTGTGATGATCGCTTCTGTTGTGATCAGAAGACCAGCAACGGAAGCAGCATCCTGAATTGCATTACGAACAACTTTTGCAGGGTCAATGATACCAGCCTTAACGAGGTCAGTGAACTCGCCGCCTTGTGCATCATAACCAAAGTTAGTGTCTTTTTGCTCAAGAAGCTTACCAACGATGATCGAACCTTCTGCGCCAGCATTTTCAGCAATCTGACGGATAGGTGCTTGAAGAGCACGCTTGATGATTTCAATACCAACACCTTGGTCATCGTTATCAGCTTCAAGTGTTTCAAGAACAGCTGTTGAGTATAGAAGTGCTGTACCGCCGCCTGCAACGATACCTTCTTCAACAGCAGCGCGTGTTGCGTGAAGTGCATCATCAACACGGTCTTTACGCTCTTTAACTTCAACTTCTGTTACACCGCCAACGCGAAGAACAGCAACGCCGCCTGAAAGCTTAGCTAGACGCTCTTGAAGTTTTTCTTTGTCGTAGTCACTTGATGTTTCTTCAACCTGTGCACGGATTTGCTTACAGCGTGCTTCAATCTCATCTTTAGAACCAGCACCATCAACAACAGTTGTATCATCTTTTGTGATCGCTACTTTCTTTGCAGAACCGAGCATATCTAGTGATACATCTTCAAGCTTGATACCAAGATCTTCAGATACAACCTGACCACCAGTTAGGATAGCCATGTCTTCTAGCATCGCTTTGCGGCGATCACCGAAGCCAGGTGCTTTAACAGCTGCCACTTTTAGGCCACCGCGAAGCTTGTTCACAACAAGCGTTGCAAGTGCTTCACCTTCAACATCTTCAGCAACGATCAAAAGTGGACGACCACCTTGAACAACTTGCTCAAGTACAGGAACTAGCGCCTGCATGTTTGAAAGCTTACCTTCGTTAAGAAGGATATATGGGTTTTCAAGAGCGCAAACCATCTTGTCTGCATCAGTGATGAAGTATGGTGAGAGGTAACCGCGGTCGAACTGCATACCTTCAACAACTTCTAGCTCGTTGCTAAGTGATTTTGCTTCTTCAACTGTGATCACGCCTTCTTTACCGACTTTTTCCATTGCTTCAGCAAGAAGTTCACCGATTTCTGTCTCACCATTTGCTGAGATTGTACCGATTTGCTTGATCTCTTCGTTAGACTTCACGTTCTTTGCACGCTTTCCAAGATCTTCGATTACAGCAGCAACAGCTTTGTCGATACCGCGCTTAAGATCCATAGGGTTACGACCAGCAGATACGGCCTTGATACCTTCACGTACGATTGCTTGTGCAAGCACTGTCGCTGTTGTTGTACCATCACCTGAGTGGTCATTCGCTTTTGATGCCACTTCACGGATAAGCTGAGCACCTAGGTTCTTTTGCTTATCCTTAAGTTCGATTTCTTTCGCTACTGATACACCGTCTTTTGTTGTGCGTGGTGCACCGAAAGATTTTTCGATTACAACGTTACGGCCTTTTGGACCAAGCGTTACTTTTACTGCGTCAGCTGCGATGTTTACACCTTCGACAAGCTTTTCGCGTGCGTTTTCTTGAAATAGTACTTCTTTAGCACTCATTTTAAATCTCCTAATAAATTTCGCGTTATATTCTAATTAAGCAGCGATGATGCCGATGATGTCAGATTCTTTCATCACCATGAGTTCTTCACCATCAATTGTGACTTCAGTACCGCCCCACTTAGAGAACAGAACTTTATCACCTACTTTTACATCCAGCGCACGTACATCGCCGTTGTCGTTCACATAACCTGAACCAACTGCAATGATTTCACCTTCTGAAGGTTTTTCTTCTGCTGTACCTGGAATGATAATGCCACCTGCTGTTTTTGTTTCAGCTTCCGCGCGGCGGACTAGAACGCGATCGTGTAAAGGACGAAAATTCATTTCGCATCTCCTTTTGTTTTCATTGTTAACAAGCAGACTTTTTTCCTGCCCAAATTGAGCCAGTCAAAAAGCCCCTCCAATTACCCGCAAAGCCGATTCAGCAGCGGGCTACACAGATATAAGACAGGTAACTGAAACTTTCAAGCTCTGTTCTTTATTTTTTCATATGGGTAAGGTACCAGCGCTCAAGATACGGCGTTTCTTTAATACGATATACATCTGTAGGGTCCATACAGCTTCGCGGTTTAGATGTATTAACAGCGGCAAAAACGATGAATTTTCGTTGCCAAAGTGGTTTGTAAAACTCTTGATAGGTCTCCTCATCGAGTCCCTTTAAAACCCTCACCTCACCGCCACGCTCATACTTAACGTAGCTTTCAGGATTATCAATCATATGGCTTTCAAATTCGTAACCGATCATCGCAATATCGGGATGTATATATTGCTCAAGACTCATATCATCCGTATCCAAAATTCGCACGAGATCATTCTGATAATCAAATAAATAGACCGGTTTTTGGATGATGTAGTGATTTGACTCCCCTCCTTCTGTATGCAGGTTAGAGAACATTGATATCGCATGAGCCGTTTTAAAACCTATATAAGGTGAAAAGCAGCTTAAGAAAAATAGAGCCGCGATTATATTTACCGGCCAAAAGCGAGACACCATATAATGCTTTTCCGCTTTTAAAGGTTTTTCTGGGCGATCAAAGAGCGTGATGAAAATTAATAGTAATAGTCCAAGAATAAACCAGATTGGCAAAACCTTATGAAATTCGAAAAAATCATAATGATATTGATAAAGCATAAATCCAGCCAATAACGGTGCAAGCAAGGCTAAGCGTCCCATAAGTGTCTCGTTTAACTTTAACAAAGCGTTCCATTTAGTTTTTCTGATCCTATTCAAAATATCAGGATCAACAAACAAACTATGCATAACAATAGATAGCATTGTGAACGGCACATAATATCTATAGGCGCTTAGTGATATTAAAAGGTGAAAAGCGACACCAGCCACAACGGCGTAATAGCGAGTTTTAGGGAAGAACAGCAGCAATGCAATAACCGTTTCAATAATTAACGTACCGTAACTGGCTGCGTAATAGATAACATTAGGAAAAACGATACCGTTCGGTACAAAAATAAAGAAATGGATAAGTGTAGTCGCACAACTAATTTCAGGATCAAGAAACGGCGCATTGATTTTTTGAAATACACCAAAGAAGTACATTGTAATCAACGCTAAACGTCCGCCCGGAGCGAAGCGTTTATAGAAGCTACGCTCATCTACATTAATACTGCGTTCTTTTATTACGCACCAAATCCAGCTTAATGAAATATAAAATGAAATTAGAAAAGCGATTATTAAATGGTTGGAGTAAACAGGAGCGATGTAAATATATTCAGCGACAGAGGAGAGGCCAAAGGCTGCTACGCTTAGTGGACGATGCGGAAAGATTAAAAGTGCAAGTGATGAGACCAGGGTTAAATACTTAAATGGCCCAGTAAGAGAAAAATAATATAGGCAGTTAATCAGCCCATAGATCCCTAGCATAAATGCAAAAACGGTCAAAGGATCGTAGCTTTTATCACTTCGCGTACTCAAAAAATTCTTAAATAATGCGCTCATTATCGTCCTTAATTTGTCTACTCCCTTTTAGAAGCAGTGCCATATTGCGTCCAAGTTTTAAAAATGGATAGAGCGCTTTAGACAAAATAGAACTGCGGAAGATCCAATAATTTAATCTATTAAACACCCCCGATTTAGAACTTAATGCCGCCAATATATTTAGCGCCTCTGAACCGTGGTAATATTGTTCATCAATTATGGCAACCATACCTTGATCAAGATCAAAGCCCCTAGCCTTAACATTTTTTACCGCTTTATTTTCACTCTCACGCGCATCTATCAACTCTACATGACCTATAGCCTCTTTCAAACGTACATAGCGCGCATATCGCAGGCAAAATGGGCATTCTCCATCATATATAAGCTGTACTGATTTGGATTTCTCTTCGCTGGTCATCTGCGTATTATCCCTGATTTATGGACAATCACGCAAGTGCTTATCATTACAAACAGCTATACTCAAAACTCATTAAATAGGCATAAATCCCTAAATTTTGGTATTTAACATGTTTGCTGGTATAATAATGGATAGAAGGGAGACATAGAATATGGCTGAACTTGAAAAGCAGATAAAGAATTATCGTTTAACCACCGCTAAGATCCTTTACCACATGCCTGATTATGAAACGCTATTGCAGGAATATGTCTGGCAGGAATATGATCTAGCGCCACGGTTTCCAGAGCTTTCAAAGTTTCTTGAATTTTGGGAACGTAAGATAGAGGGAAAACTTCACTCTGTTTATATCGCCAATAAAGAGATTATAACACCCGGTGATTACCGCTTTGCCGAATGGCAAGGAACACTCCAGTAAATCACCTTAAACTCTTCATAAAAAAACGGGCCTCAGAAGAGACCCGCTTTCACTTATTCTTATGCTCAGCAGCTTAGCCAGCTGCTGCAACTTTTTCTTCTTCTGCAGGTACATCCGCTGTGAAGTCAGCCACTGGACCTGAATCTTGACCTTTTGCACTTTCGTCACGGTCAACAAGCTCAATAACAGCCATTGGCGCCGCATCACCATAGCGGAAGCCCGCTTTCATGATACGTGTGTAGCCACCTGGACGGTCTTCATAACGCTCAGCAAGGATATCGAATACCTTCTTTACCATTGCTTCATCACGCATCTTAGATACCGCCTGACGACGCTTTGATACTGCTGTTTCTGGTTTAGCAGCTGCCTGCTTACCCAGTGTGATTAGTTTTTCAAGATATGGGCGAAGCTCTTTTGCTTTTGGAAGAGTTGTTACGATCTGCTCATGCTTGACCAGAGATGCCGCCATATTTGCCAGCATAGCCTTACGGTGGCTAGTTGTACGGTTTAATTTACGTTGTTTAATGCGATGTTTCATTTCACATTACCTTTCTGCCACTCTTGGGCTTTTTACTGCGGCCTCACTTATGAGAGCCATTAAATAACCGATATGCATCATTCTTGATTACAGATCGGGGCGGACACTTCGTCCTATCTTCAAGACCTCACTGGGTCTTAGAATTGCTGATCTTCGCTTTTCTTTGCTAGCTCTTCGATGTTCTCTGGAGGCCAACCTTCTGTTTGCATACCAAGGTGAAGACCCATTGTTGAAAGTACTTCCTTGATCTCGTTTAGAGACTTACGACCAAAGTTTGGCGTACGAAGCATGTCGCTTTCTGATTTTTGTACGAGGTCACCAATATAAACGATGTTGTCGTTTTTGAGGCAGTTTGCAGAACGAACAGATAGCTCAAGCTCATCCACCTTCTTAAGAAGGTTTTTGTTGAATGGAAGCTCTTGCTCTTCTTCTTTTTCTGTTGCTACTTCTGGCTCATCAAAGTTCACAAATACATTAAGCTGATCTTGAAGAATACGTGCAGCGAAAGCTACGGCATCTTCTGGTGTAATCACGCCATTTGTTTGAACAGTCAGTGTTAGCTTGTCAAAGTCTGTAATCTGACCAACACGTGTATCTGTCACTTCGTATGATACTTTACGTACAGGTGAGAACACGCTGTCAACTGGGATCATACCTACTGGCATTTCTTCCTGACGGTTTTGAGATGCTGGACGGTAGCCTTTACCAGTGTCTACTGTCATTTCCATGTTCAATTTTGCACCTTTATCTAGAGTACAGATAATAAGGTCAGGATTCATAATTTCGATATCTGCGCCGGCTTCAATCTGTGCTGCTGTCACTTCACATGGACCTTCAGCAGATAGACGCATTTTCTTTGGACCTTCAGCGTGCATACGCACAGCCAAAGCCTTAATGTTTAGAATGATGTCTGTTACGTCTTCGCGCACACCTTCGATAGATGAGAACTCGTGTAAAACGCCATCAATTTGTACAGCTGTTACCGCCGCACCTTGAAGTGATGATAGAAGAATACGGCGAAGCGCGTTTCCAAGTGTTAGACCGAAGCCACGCTCAAGAGGTTCTGCAACCACTTTACCAACGTTTAGTGCGTTTGCTTCTGTTACTTCAAGTTTTGAAGGTTTAATAAGTTCTTGCCAGTTATTCTGTATCATTTGTTTTTCCTTTTCACTTCACCCGGNTCTTAACCGGTCTCTTGTTACTTGTTGCCAAAATAGCAACGGTTAAAATGGACATCCCGCCACCATGGCGAGACATCCAAAACTTTAATTATACGCGGCGCTTTTTAGGCGGACGACAACCATTGTGTGGAATAGGTGTCACATCGTTGATTGTTTTAATCACGAAGCCAATTGACTGCAATGCACGTAGTGCACTTTCGCGGCCTGAACCAGGACCTTTAACGCGAACGTCAACTTCTTTCATGCCGTGTTCTTGTGCTTTACGACCTGCATCTTCAGCAGCAACCTGCGCAGCATATGGTGTAGATTTACGTGAACCTTTGAAGCCCATCATACCCGCTGATGACCATGAAACAACATTACCTTGCTTGTCAGTAAATGTTACAAGCGTGTTGTTGAATGTTGAATTTACGATCACATCGCCAGAAACGATATTCTTCTTCTCTTTTCTTTTTGCTTTAAGCTTAGGCTTAGCCATTGTTCAAACCCTCCTNACTTCTTCTTACCAGCGATTGGTTTTGCTGGACCTTTACGGGTACGGCAGTTTGTCTTTGTACGTTGACCACGAACAGATAGACCTGCACGGTGACGTAGACCACGGTAACATTTCATGTCCATAAGACGTTTAATGTTCATTGAAACTTCGCGGCGAAGATCCCCTTCGATCGTGTACTGATCAGTGTCAATCTCTGCACGAATACGGTTTAGTGTATCTTCGTCAAGTTCACCCATACGGAGTGTTACATCAATACCAAGCTTTTCACAGATAGCGAAAGCTGATGTGCGGCCAATACCATGAATATAAGTCAAGGCGATTGGCGTACGTTTTTTATCGGGTACGTTAACCCCGGCAATACGAGCCATATTTACTTCCTTTCAAATTTCTTGAGTTAAAACGACCACCGTTTCAACCCGTCCAAACCGTAGACTTTTAAAGCCATAAAGCTTAAATGCGCCAGTTTGTAAACTAAAAGCGTTCCCAAGTGAATACACATGGAAACGCGGCAGAATATATAGATTTTTTATATAAGGTCAAGAAGAATCTGCTTGCTATATTTTTCGTTTAAGGTTGACCTAGAATTTGTTCAATATCCGCGCTCACTTCTTCGATAGCTTTCATGCCATCCAGTTCACGAAGAAGGCTTTTCTCTTCGTAATATGGCAGGACAGGCGCTGTCTGGTCGTTATAAACTTTTAAGCGGTTTTTCAATGTTTCAACATTATCATCAGAGCGCGCACCGCCTGTTTCAGAAGCACGCGTTTGGATACGCTCAATCAGCGCCTGATCATCAACCTTTAAAACGATAACATGGTCAATTTTACGCGCCATATTTGTCAGCATTTCATCAAGCGCCTTCGCTTGACCAACCGTTCTTGGAAAACCATCAAGGATAAAACCTTTTTCACACTCCGGCTCCGCAATACAATTTGCAATAAGCTCGATTATAATTTCATCGGAAACAAGCTCACCAGCATCCATAATCGCTTTTAGGCGATTACCAAGGTCACTGCCACTCGCAACTTCTGCACGAAGCATATCACCAGTCGATAGCTGCTTAATACGGTAGTTTTGCTGAATAATTTTTGACTGCGTTCCTTTACCAGCACCAGGCGGGCCAAACATAATGATATTCATATCAGATCTATCTCCTTAATTTTCTCTGCTTTCCTAGATCAGAGTCTTTCTATTAACGACGCCCACGCAGTTTTGCTTTTTTCATTAATCCCTCATATTGATGAGCAACAAGATGAGAGTGAATTTGTGCAACGGTATCCATTGTCACGCTTACAACAATCAAGAGGCTTGTTCCACCGAAGTAGAAAGGAACATTGTATCTTGATATCAGAAATTCAGGAAGCAGACAAACGAAGACCAAGTATATTGAACCAATGACTGTTAGTCTTGTTAGAATATAATCTAAGTGCTCAGCAGTATGTTTACCAGGACGAATACCAGGAACAAAGCCACCATGCTTTCTAAGCATATCTGCGTTTTCTTCTGGGTTAAACTGGATTGCAGTATAGAAGAAACAGAAGAACATAATCAAAAGACCATATAAAATCATATATACAGGCTGACCATGTTGTAAGTACTGAGAAATAGTTGCCGTAAAATCACCACCTTCAGCGCCGCTAAAGCCTACGATTGTCAGCGGAAGAAGTAGAAGTGATGACGCAAATATAGGCGGAATAACACCAGCGGTATTAAGCTTTAGCGGGATATGGTTTGATTCGCCGCCCACCATACGGTTACCTTGCTGTCTTTTTGGATATTGGACAACAACGCGTCTGTGTGCACGCTCCATATAAACGATAAAGGCAATGACTGCACAAACCATAACAAACAGTCCAAGAAGCTCTACGCCGCCAAATGTACCTTGGCGCGCACCCTCAAGCATTGTAGCAATAGCACGTGGAAGCTCTGCTACGATACCAGCGAAAATAATCAATGAAATACCGTTTCCAATACCTCTCGCTGTAATTTGCTCACCAAGCCACATAAGGAAAACCGTACCACCAACGATAGAAATCACTGTTGATATACGGAAGAATAGACCTGGATCAATAACAGCGCTTCCGCTTGGCCCTTGCATAGATTCAAGGCCAACCGCAAGGCCATAAGCCTGAATTGCGGCCAAGAATACTGTACCATATCGGGTATATTGGTTGATTTTCATGCGGCCAATATCGCCCTCTTTTTTCAGCGCTTCCAATTGCGGAGACATCGCCGTTGCAAGCTGCATGATAATAGAGGCTGAAATATAAGGCATAATGTTCAGGGCAAAAATTGTCATACGCGAAAGCGCACCACCTGAAAACATATTGAACATATCCAGAATGCCGCCACCTTTTTGCTCAAAAATCTCCGCCCAAACGTGGGGATCAATGCCAGGAACAGGAATATATGTTCCAAGACGGTAAACAAGTAGCGCCCCCATAACAAAAAGAAGACGACGCTTAAGATCCGTAGCTTTGGCAAGAGCGCCCCAATTAGCGTTTTTTGCGAGCTGTTCAGCGGCTGAAGCCATGAATTTATCCTTTAAATTAATATATTAATTTTGAAGGGTATATTCATAAAGAAAAGTCATGAAGGCCGCAAGCCCTCATGCTTGATTTAAAAGACAATATATTCATGAAATTAAAATTCAACAGCGCGAACTTAACGTGCAAAAAGATATTTATCCCAGTTATCACACTGCGCATCAACGCGCGCATATTCAACAGGGTTATCAATCCCTTTTTGACGCGCAGACAGGAGTTGTAATTTTCCAATTAAATAACTTTCGAGCTGCTTATCATAATTAGCATAAAGGTCTTGTTTAGCACTTTCTATGTCACTCTTTTTTACTGGCCCTATATGCCAACGTGAGTGCTTAGTCATATTTTTGGCGAATCTTTTAAAATCAGGGGCTTGCTCACGCATAAATTTAAGCATAGTGCGAATATGTTTTTGCTCATGTTCCAAAATTGCGCGGTACTCGCAAGTCCCTCTTGGGAAATTGCTCGCAATATATACTTGCGGTACACCATAAAAAGTTATTTTAACAGCGTCTATTCCCGTACAGAATTTATTTTTAATTTGCTCTGTTCTGTATTTTGTCTTGATATCATACCAAATCTCACCGCCAGCAAGGCCTTGAACAATAAAGTTTGATTGACGACCATAGTGCATCTCTGTCAAATTACGAGCTGATTGGCCACGTATATAATAAGTCTTCTTTTTAGCCATCGTTACATAGGTACGCGGTGGGTCTGGAAATTGACAATCTCCAAACGCAAAACTTTCAGAAACACCTATAGACACCAATGAGACGGCTGTGAGAATAGTAAGAAGAATAAGACGATGTTTCATGAATGCAACAACCACATTAATAGTAAAAACCTTTACCATCATAAAGTATAAAGCAGGCGTTAGAAAAGAGCGTTTTTAAACTATTACAAATAAATAGCCTCTAAATATGCAAAAGCCCGCAAAAAGCGGGCTCTTAAAAGGAATAATATCTGGTGTATTAATTACTTTTCACCACGTTTTTTTACTGGAGCAACTTCGTGCACAATAATTTCAACTTTACCGCCAGCTTTTTCAACTGCTTCAGTTGCGCCTTTTGTTGCTTTAGAGATTTTAAGTTCAACTTTTGACTTAAGCTCACCATTTGCAAGAAGCTTTACCCCATCATTCTTACGACGAACAACGCCGGCAGCTACTAATGCATCTTCATCAATTGCCTTCTTTGCATCGATCTTTTTGTCATCGATAGCAGCCTGAAGGTGACCAAGAGATAGCTCTGTGTATACTGTGGCGAATTTCTTGTTATTGAAACCGCTTTTTGGCATACGCATATATATAGGCATCTGCCCGCCTTCAAAGCCCTTAATTGCCACACCAGAACGTGACTTTTGACCTTTTTGACCTACACCACAAGTCTTACCTTTACCAGAGCCAATACCGCGACCAACGCGAACTTTAGTCTTTGTGGAACCTGTTTTAGGTTGGAGTTCATTCAGTTTCATTGTTTTCTTCCTTATAGCTTTAAGACTTATGCAGCCTCTTCAACCTTCACGAGGTGCGCAACCTTACGAATCATACCGCGAACCGCTGGTGTATCCTCAAGGGTACGTGTTTTGTGCATTTTGTTCAGACCTAAGCCAACTAGCGTTGCACGCTGATAAGCTTGGCGCCCAATTGGTGAACCAATCTGTGTAATTGTCACAGTTTTACCAGCGGGCTTTTTAACTGCTGCCTTCTTAGGAGCTGCCTTCTTAGGAGCTGCTTTTTTTGCAGTAGTTTCTTTCTTAGGGGCTGCTTTTTTCTCAGCCTTATCAGCAGTTTTTTTAGCTGCAGGCTTTTTTGCTGCAGGCTTCTTAGCTGCTGTTGTTTTCTTTTCTTTTTTCTCTTCTTCAGCCATTTTATAGCTCCTTAATACCTTTCAGCCTAACCTTCAGCGGCTTCTGCTGCTGTTTCAGCTTCACTACCGATCATAATTTCACGACCTGCAACAATATCACTTACTTTCTTGTTACGACGAGAAGCAATCTGACGTGGGTTTTGCATTGCCTCAAGCGCTGCAAAAGTTGCGTTTACCATTGAGTATGGGTTGTTTGAACCAATCGCCTTAGCAACAACATCCTGAATACCAAGTGCTTCAAATACCGCACGCATAGGACCACCAGCAATAATACCAGTACCACGTGGTGCAGAGCGAAGAAGCACGCGGCCTGCGCCATCACGACCCTTCACATCATGGTGTAGTGTACGGCCTTCACGAAGAGGTACACGGATCATCTTACGTTTAGCTTGGTCTGTTGCTTTTCTGATAGCTTCAGGCACTTCACGTGCTTTTGCATGACCGTAACCAACGCGTCCCTTACCATCACCAACAACAACGAGTGCAGCAAACGCCATGTTACGTCCACCCTTTGTTGTCTTAGCAACACGGTTAATACCTACAAGACGCTCCAGAAATTCTGGTTCTTCGCGTTCTACATGCTGTTCTTGTTTTTGAGCCATTTCAATAAATCCTCTTTTAATTCCCTAGAACTGAAGTCCGCCTTCGCGGGCTCCATCTGCCAGTGCTTTCACACGGCCGTGATACACGAAACGACCACGGTCAAATACAACTTTTTCAACTCCAGCTTTTTTAGCGCGCTCAGCTACAAGCTTACCAACCTCAGTTGCTGCTTCAACATTTGCACCGCTTTTAAGCTTTTCTTTTAGCTCAGCCTCTACAGTTGATGCTGATGCAAGTGTTACACCTTGAAGGTCATCAATAATCTGCGCGTAAATCTGCTTACCTGAACGGAATACAGAAAGACGAGGACGTGTTTCACGATTAGATACGCGGTCAATATTAACGCGACGAATCTTATTACGTGTACGGTACGTTCTACGCTGTGCTGAATTTAATTTAGTAGCCATTATTTCTTCTTACCCTCCTTGCGAACGACATATTCGTCAGCATAACGGATACCCTTACCTTTATATGGCTCAGGTGGTTTAAATCCACGGATCTTCGCCGCAGCTTGTCCAACTTTTTGCTTGTCGATGCCAGATACTTCGATATTAGTCTGACCGTCCATCTTGACTGTCACACCTTCAGGAACGTCGTAACGAACTTCATGTGAGAAACCAAGAGACATAACAAGCGTGTTACCTTGTAAGTTACCACGAAGACCAACACCCTTAATCTCAAGCTTTTTGCTGTAGCCTTCAGTCACACCAACAACAACATTCTGTACAAGTGTACGCATTGTTGGCCAGATCTGCTTAGCAAAGCGGCTATTTGATTTAGGTCCAAGAACAACAACTTTATCTGTCTTCTCATCATTAGCAACTTCTTCGATCTTCACTGATACTTCATCATGAATATCTAGAACAAGCTCACCGAGCTTACCCTTTGCTTTAAGCTGCTGACCATTAACTGAAAGCTCAACGCCGTCAGGGATGGTAACTGGTTTTTTTCCAATACGTGACATCTGCCTTTACTCCTTAGAATACCTGACACAGCACTTCGCCGCCAACATTGGCTTCGCGTGCTTGATAGTCGGCCATAACGCCGCGTGGTGTTGAAACAATCAAAATACCAAGACCGTTATAGAAGCGAGGCATGTCATTTGTACCTTTATAGATACGACGACCAGGCTTAGAAACACGGTCAAGCTTACGGATTACACCTCGGCCTTCATAGTATTTTAGCTCAATGAAAAGAGTTTTCTTATTGTTCTCACGATCTTCAGACTTGAAAGAACGAATAAAACCTTCATCAGTTAGAACTTTACAAACATTTTCACGTAATTTTGAGTATGGACATTCAATAACAGATTTATTTGCCATCTGACCATTCTTAATACGTGCTAGCATATCGCCAAGAGGATCACTCATTGCCATGGTTCAATTCCTCCTTACCAACTTGACTTAACAACACCTGGCAACTCACCACGAGAAGCCAGATCACGTAATGCAATACGTGAAAGATTTAACTTACGATAATAACCGCGTGGACGACCTGTTAGAGCACAGCGGTTACGCTGACGGTTCTTAGCAGAATTCGTCGGCAGCTTATCAAGTGCAAGCATAGCTTGGAAACGTTCATCAGCAGGAATATCCTTATTCTTGATGATTGCTTTAAGCTTTGCGCGCTTGTTCGCATATTGTTTGGCTAGTTTTTTGCGTTTTACGTCACGCTCAACCATACATACTTTTGCCATTTAGATACGTCCTTTTTCTAAGCGTTAATTCTTATTTCTTAAACGGCATCTTCATCAGACGTAGAAGCTCACGTGCTTCCTCATCAGATTTTGCCGTTGTACAAACTACAATATCCATCCCGCGAATCTTGTCGACTTTGTCGTACTCAATCTCTGGGAAAATGATGTGCTCTTTCAAGCCAAGCGCGTAGTTACCGCGACCATCAAAACTCTTTGGGCTAACACCGCGGAAGTCACGAACACGTGGAAGCGCGATAGTGATAAAGCGGTCCAGGAATTCAAACATTCTCTGGCGACGAAGCGTAACCTTACAACCGATAGCCTGACCATCACGGATCTTAAAGCTAGCATTTGACTGCTTCGCTTTTGTCACAACAGGCTTTTGACCAGCGATTAACGCCATATCATTAGCAGCATTTTCGATGTGCTTACGATCCTGTGTAGCTTCGCCAACACCCATATTCAAAACCACTTTCGTGATTTTAGGAATTTCATGAACGTTTTCGTAGCCGAATTTTTCCTTCATCGCAGGAACGACTTCGTTCTCATATATATCCTGATAACGCGGTTTCATATCTCTTCGCCCTTATCTACTTATTCAACAGTTTCGCCAGAAGCTCTAGCTAAACGAACTTTCTTACCATCCTTAAGAGTCGTATAACCAACACGCGTCGGCTTACCTGTCTTAGGGTCAGCAAGAGCCACATTAGAAACGTGGATAGAAAGCTCTTTTTCAACAATACCACCAGCAGCGAACTGCGTAGGCTTATTATGCTTCTTAACTTTGTTAACACCTTGCACAACCACACGACGCTCAGAAGGAATAACCTTAAGAACTTCGCCTTTTGCGCCCTTATCACGACCAGTCAGAACTACAACCTGATCGCCTTTTTTGATTTTCAACTTTGCCTGTGCCATTTTTAGAGCACCTCACCTGCTAGAGAAATAATCTTCATATAACCCTTACCACGCAATTCACGTGTTACTGGGCCAAAAATACGAGTTCCAATTGGCTCACCGTTATTATTGATAAGCACACATGCATTACCATCAAAACGAATTGTCTCACCATATGGACGGTTTAAACCTTTTTTCGTACGAACGATGACGGCACGTTGGACATTACCTTTTTTCACACGACCACGTGGAATAGCTTCCTTAACAGAAACAATAACAACATCACCGATATTCGCCGTACGACGCTTAGAACCACCGAGAACCTTAATGCACTGCACTTCACGTGCACCAGAGTTATCAGCCACTTCCATTCTTGATTGCATCTGAATCATGACTTAAGACTCCTTCTTTGCTTTCTTAGCTGGTTTAGCTTTTTTCTCTACTGGCTTAGCATCATCGTTTACAACAACAGTCCAGCGCTTACGCTTAGAGATTGGTGCACATTCGATAATAGAAACACGATCACCAACCTTAAACTGGTTTTGCTCATCGTGTGCAGCATATTTATCTGTCTTCTTAACGTATTTCTTATAAAGCGGGTGCATAAAACGACGTTCCACAAGAACAGTAATTGTCTTGTCCATCTTGTCGCTAACTACATCGCCTTCAAGTACTCTTCTTGGCATATCTTTATTCCCTTACCTTATGCAGCTTTCTTAGAAGCGCCTTTAGCAGCCTCTTCTTTAAGCTTCGCGTTTAAGAATGTCTTGATGCGCGCAATCGCACGACGAACTTTACGACCTTCATCTGTCTTCTCTAACGTACCGTTAGACTTTTGGAAGCGAAGGTTAAGTTGCGCTTTACGCTGATCAAGCAATAGCTTCTTCAGCTCATCAACTGTTTTTGTTTTTAGATCTTCGGCTTTCATCTTATGCAGCCTCCTTCTTAGCACCAATACGGGCAACAAATTTTGTTTTAATAGGAAGCTTCATTGCAGCAAGTGCAAAAGCTTCACGAGCAAGCTCTTCTGAAACACCATCAAGCTCAAACATTACACGACCAGGCTTAACACGGCATGCCCAGTAATCAACTGAACCTTTACCTTTACCCTGACGAACCTCAAGAGGCTTAGCCGTTACAGGCACATCAGGAAAGATACGTATCCAAAGCTTACCTTGACGACGAAGGTGACGTGTTACAGCACGACGCGCTGCTTCGATTTGACGAGCCGTTACACGGTCTGGTGTAAGGGCCTTTAGACCATAGGCACCAAAGTCAAGGCTTGTACCACCTTTAGCATTACCATGAATGCGTCCTTTGTGCTGCTTTCTATGTTTAAACTTTTTTGGGCTCAGCATCGTTGCTTTTCCTACTTTTAG
This sequence comes from Micavibrio sp. TMED27, assembly GCA_002167715.1. Classification (GTDB taxonomy): domain Bacteria; phylum Pseudomonadota; class Alphaproteobacteria; order Micavibrionales; family Micavibrionaceae; genus TMED27. The sequence continues at coordinate 37,783 of NHCG01000014.1, read as the reverse complement.
TCAAAAAAAATTTCAATCACATAGACTTTCCACTTTATTGCGGTAGTTCCTATATGATGTACATAAACAAATTTTAAAAATTCTGGGCGGTTATAACTTATTAATTCACAAGTTACAAGATAAAAGTTGCTTGTTTTAAGATTTTATATAAATCCGATAATTTACAAGCAACTTTAAGCCCGGTTAATTAGCCCTGACGCCCTCTTGGCGCTGGACCACCTTGTTTTTCAAGACGCTTATCGCGGGCCATTGGGTCATGCTCCATGATATCGCCTTTATAAATCCAAACCTTAACACCGATAATACCGTATGTAGTCAGACCTTCAGCTGTACCATAATCTAGGTCAGCACGTAGTGTGTGAAGTGGCACACGTCCCTCACGGTACCATTCAGTACGCGCGATGTCAGCGCCGCCAAGACGACCAGATACGTTAATACGGATACCACCAGCACCAAGACGCATTGCGCTCTGTACTGCGCGCTTCATAGCGCGACGGAAAGATACACGACGCTCAAGCTGTTGAGCAACACCTTCAGCTGCAAGCTGGGCATCAAGCTCAGGCTTACGAACTTCAACAATGTTTAGTGAAACATCACCACCGGCTCTACGGGACAGTTGAGCACGAAGTTTTTCGATGTCTGCACCCTTTTTACCAATGATCACGCCAGGACGTGCTGTGTGCACAGTCACTTTTGTGTTTTGCGCTGCACGCTCAATAATTACTTTAGAAATACCAGCTGCCTTTAGGTGCTCAGTAACAAATTCACGAAGCTTTAGATCTTCTACAAGCTTATCAGCGTAATCACGACCAGCATACCAACGGCTGTCCCATGTGCGGTTGATCCCTACGCGAAGTCCAATTGGATTGACTTTTTGTCCCATACCTCAAAAGCTCCTTTATGCTTCTTGTGCTTCTTTGACGACGATCGTCATATTTGCAATTTTCTTCTCGATGCGAGCACCACGACCACGAGCACGTGCACGGAAGCGCTTCATCAACACTGTTTTTCCTACTGTTGCTTCAGCAACAACCAAACGGTCAACATCTAGACCATGGTTGTTTTCAGCGTTTGCGATAGCTGATTGCAAAAGCTTACGTACATCCTGAGCAATACGGCGCTTAGAAAACTCAAGGTCTACTAGTGCGCGGCCTGCATTTTTACCGCGGATTGTTTGCGCTACAAGATTAAGCTTCTGCGGAGAAGTACGGAAGTACTTACCGTAGGCTCTTGCTTCATCTTCACCAACGCGGCGTGCATTCTTTTCTTGTCCCATTGTGAATTACCTCTACTTCTTCTTCGCTTTTTTGTCCGCGCCGTGACCGTAATAAGTACGTGTTGGAGCGAACTCACCGAGCTTGTGACCGATCATTTGGTCTGTCACAAGAACAGGGATAAATTTATTACCATTGTGAACACCAAATGTAAGACCAATCATGTTTGGCAGAATTGTTGAGCTGCGTGACCATGTTTTGATTACTGTGTTCTTACCAGAGCTTTTTGCTTCCTCAACTTTTTTAAGGATGCTTTTTGCTACATACGGACCTTTCCATACACTACGTGCCATCTTTAGAACTCCTTATTTCTTCTTACGGCTGCGGATAATGTATTTATCCGTTGCTTTGTTCTTACGTGTTTTATAACCCATAGTCGGCTTACCCCATGGTGTACATGGGTGACGACCACCGGCAGATTTACCTTCACCACCACCAAGTGGGTGATCAACTGGGTTCATCACTACGCCGCGTACATGTGGACGACGGCCCTTCCAGCGGTTACGACCCGCTTTACCCATATTTGTGTTCATGTGATCTGGGTTAGAGACTGCACCAACTGTTGCAATACATTCACCGCGTACAATGCGAAGCTCACCAGAAGAAAGCTTGATCTGTGCGTAACCTTGGTCACGACCAACTAGCTGAGCAAATGTACCCGCAGAACGGATCATCTGTGCACCTTTACCAGGCTTCATCTCAATGTTGTGAATGATTGTACCAACAGGCATATTTTTAAGTGGCATAGCATTACCTGGCTTAACATCAACCTTCTCGCCTGCGATAACTTTATCACCAACTGAAAGACGCTGAGGAGCAATGATGTAACGCTTTTCACCATCTGCGTACTGGATCAATGCAATGAAAGCTGTACGGTTAGGGTCATATTCAAGACGCTCTACTGTACCTTCTACATCAAACTTATTACGCTTCCAATCAATGATACGATAACGTTGCTTGTGACCACCACCGATATGACGAGCTGTCATACGACCAAGGTTGTTACGGCCACCTGTCTTTTTCTTACCTTCTGTCAGTGACTTCTCAGGCTTACCCTTCCAAAGATCGCTGCGATCAATCTGAACCAGCTGACGCTGGCCCGGTGATCTTGGTTTATATTGCTTCAATGCCATTTTTCTTTTCCTTCTATTTATCCATTATCGGCGGACCACCATAGTTGCATTAACTTAATTCAATTATACGCCTGTGCCGGTATCAATTGTTTGACCTTCTTCAAGTGTCACAATCGCTTTTTTGAAATCAGAGCGCTTACCAGCAAAACCTTTAAAACGCTTAGTTTTACCTTTTTGAACGATTGTGTTTACAGCTTTCACTGATACACCGAATAGATTCTCAACAGCTTGCTTGATCTCTAGCTTAGTCGCATCTTTCTTTACTTTGAAAGTGATTTGACCGTGCTCTGAACCCAATGTTGCCTTCTCAGTAATGTGAGGAGACACGATTGTGTTATAGTCGCGTTCTGTTGCTTCTTGTTTCTTTGCCTTAGCCATTGCCTTAACCTTTCAACTTTTCTGTAAGCTGTTCAACAGCTTCTTTTGTCAGTACAAGCACATCACGGCGAAGAATGTCATAAACATTTGCACCTTGTGATGGCAATACATCAATACGTGGAAGGTTAGCAGTAGCGCGTGCGAAATTCACGTCCACTTCTTCACCAGATACGATCAATGCATTATCAAGCTCAAGACCTTTTAGAGCCGCAGCCATTGGCTTTGTCTTGTGATCTTTTGCTTTTGCTTCATCTAGAATAATAAGCTTACCTTGCGCTGCTTTTGCAGATAGCGCTGATTTAAGAGCAAGCTTACGAATACGCTTAGGTAGAGAAATCGCGTGTGAGCGAACCACTGGACCATGAACAGCAGCACCGCCGCGGTCAATGTTACGCTTTAGGTCGCCCGCACGAGCGCGGCCAGTACCTTTTTGCGCCCAAGGCTTCTTACCTGTACCAGAAATCTCATGACGCTGCTTCGCTTTATGGTTACCACTACGACGCTTTGCAAGCTGGTAGTTAACCATACGGTGAAGAAGATCGTTACGTACTTCCGTACCGAAAATCTCTTTATCTAGTGTAATTTCACCAGCAGATTTATTCTCTAATGTTTTTACGGCGAGTTTCATTATTCGTCACCCTTCTTTTCTTCTGTAGCTTCCTCAGCTTTGTTTTCTGCTGCTGGCGCTGCATCTTGTTCTACAGCTGGCGCCTTAGCTTCAATAATACCTGCAGGAACAGGAACACCTTCAGGAGATGATTTTTTCACTGCATCCTTAATAAGTACCCAACCAGACTTAGCACCTGGTACAGCACCCTTAACAAGAATTAGGTTATCTTCTTCGTCAATCGCTACAACCTCAAGGTTTTGTGTTGTAACGCGTTCAGCACCCATGTGACCAGCCATCTTCTTGCCTTTGAAAACCTTACCAGGATCTTGACACTGACCAGTAGAACCGTGTGCGCGGTGAGAGATAGATACACCGTGTGATGCTCTCATACCACCAAAGTTGTGACGCTTCATTGCACCGGCAAAACCTTTACCGATAGACGTTCCAGTTACATCAACATATTGACCTGCAACGAAGTGATGCGCACCAATTTCTGCGCCAATTTCTGGAAGTGCATCTGCTTTAGTTACACGGAACTCAGCAAGCTTTTTCTTTGGCTCAACTTTTGCCTTAGCAAAGTGACCACGATTTTGCTTTGAAGTACGCTTAACTTTCGCATTACCCGCGCCAAGTTGTGCCGCGATGTAGCCATCTGTTTCCTCTGTACGAACTGCCACAACCTGACAGTTATCTACTTTAAGAACCGTTACAGGGATATGACGACCATCTTCGTCGAAGATACGTGTCATACCTTCTTTCCTTGCAATCAATCCTACTCTTTCCTGAGCTAGTGCCATTTTTCTTTCCTTTCTAGAGGTTGGTCAATATGACCAACATAGTGTCATTTGCATTTTCTTATTATTAATTAAGCAGCCTGCATCTGACCAATTTTAATTTCAACATCAACACCCGCTGGCAAATCTAGCTTCATAAGAGCATCGATTGTTTGTGGTGTTGGCTCTACAACATCTAAAAGTCTCTTGTGCGTACGCATCTCGAACTGTTCTTGAGAATTCTTATTCACGTGCGGTGAACGAATAACAGAAAACTTTTTGATTTTGTTCGGCAAAGGCACCGGACCACGTACACCAGCGCCTGTGCGCTTTGCCGTGTTCAGGATCTCCGCACATGCTGTATCCAGAATGCGGTGATCAAATGCCTTAAGAGTGATCCGAATGCTTTGCGCGTCCATTTTCTTGTTTCCTTCTTATTCTAATCTACTCAATTACTCGATAATTTTTGATACAACGCCAGCGCCGACAGTACGGCCACCTTCACGGATCGCAAAACGAAGACCTTCGTTCATCGCGATCGGCGCAATCAATGTCACTTCAAGATTGTTAATGTTATCACCAGGCATCACCATTTCAGTACCCGCTGGCAATGAACACTCACCTGTCACGTCAGTTGTACGGAAGTAGAACTGTGGACGGTAGTTAGTGAAGAATGGTGTGTGACGACCGCCTTCATCCTTTGAAAGAATGTAAGCTTCCGCAACGAATTTTGTGTGTGGTGTGATTGAACCAGGCTTACATAGAACCTGACCACGCTCAATGTCCTCACGCTTTGTACCACGAAGAAGCGCACCGATGTTATCGCCTGCTTCACCACGGTCAAGAAGCTTACGGAACATCTCAACACCTGTAATTGTTGTTTTTTGTGTATCACGGATACCAACGATTTCGATCTCGTCACCAACATTGATAACACCGCTCTCGATACGGCCAGTAGCAACTGTACCACGACCAGAAATTGAGAACACATCTTCAACAGGCATTAGGAAGTCTTTGTCAACTTCACGTGCTGGTGTTGGGATGTAGCTGTCAACTGCTTCTAGAAGCTCTGCAATCGCATTATCACCAATCTCAGGGTCACGACCTTCAACAGCTGCTAAAGCTGAACCTTTAATGATAGGAATATCATCACCAGGGAAGTCATATGAAGATAGAAGCTCACGTACTTCCATTTCTACAAGCTCAAGAAGCTCTTCATCATCAACCTGATCAACTTTGTTCAAGAACACAACAAGAGCAGGAACACCAACCTGACGAGCAAGTAGGATGTGCTCACGTGTCTGTGGCATTGGACCATCAGCTGCGTTAACAACCAAAATAGCACCATCCATCTGCGCAGCACCTGTGATCATGTTCTTAACATAGTCAGCGTGCCCTGGGCAGTCTACGTGTGCGTAGTGACGGTTCTCTGTCTCATACTCAACGTGCGCTGTTGAAATTGTAATACCACGTGCTTTTTCTTCAGGCGCCTTGTCAATTTTATCAACTGATTCACCCGCGCCGAACTTCATCGCAATCGCCGCTGTCAATGTCGTCTTACCATGGTCAACGTGACCAATTGTGCCGATATTTGCATGCGGCTTATTTCTTTCAAATTTTTCCTTAGACATCTCTTAGTCTCCTTTTTTCTTTAATCTTTTAATTGCTTATGCACCTAGGCTTTCCTTAACCTCAGCTGCGATTGCAGCTGGAACAGCTTCATAGCGATCAAACACCATAGAGAACTGCGCGCGGCCAGATGACATAGAGCGAAGTGGGTTAATGTAACCAAACATATTTGCAAGTGGAACAAGTGCAGTAATCACTTTTGCATTACCACGATCTTCCATTGAAGATACCTGACCACGACGTGAGTTCAGATCACCAATGATATCACCCATATATTCCTCAGGCGTAACAACTTCAACCTTCATCATAGGCTCAAGAAGTTGAGGACCTGCTGCCTGCATACCCTCTTTAAAGGCTGCTTTAGCAGCGATTTCAAAGGCCATAACAGATGAGTCAACATCATGGTAAGCACCATCAGTAAGCGTCACTTTAAAGTCCAGCACTGGGAAGCCCGCAATAATACCGTTTTCCTTTGCTAGTTCCAGACCTTTTGCAACACCTGGAATGTATTCTTTAGGAACAGAACCACCAACAATCGTGTCTTCAAATACAAAACCCGTACCTGCTTCACCAGGTTCGAATGTAAGGTCAATTTTAGCGAACTGACCAGAACCACCAGACTGCTTCTTGTGTGTGTAAGAAATGTCTGCTGCTTTTGTAATCGATTCACGGTATGCCACCTGCGGCGCACCGATATTCGCTTCAACCTTAAATTCACGCTTCATACGATCAACAAGAATATCAAGGTGAAGTTCACCCATACCCTTCATGATTGTCTGACCTGATTCATGATCAACATAAACCTGGAATGATGGGTCTTCAGCAGATAGACGCTGAAGCGCTGTAGACATCTTCTCTTGGTCAGCCTTTGTTTTTGGCTCAACCGCAATCTCAATCACAGGCTCAGGGAACTCCATACGCTCAAGCACCACTTGGTTTTGCATGTCACAAAGCGTGTCACCTGTTGTTGTTTCTTTAAGACCAACAAAAGCCACGATGTCACCTGTAGATGCCTCTGTAATTTCCTCACGGTTGTTTGAGTGCATAAGAAGCATACGACCAACACGCTCACGCTTACTTTTAACTGAGTTCTGCACATATGAACCNGATGATACNGAACCAGAATAGATACGNGCAAATGTTAAAGAACCAACAAATGGNTCNTTCATAATTTTNAAAGCAAGTGCTGANAACGGNTCTTCATCAGAAGGCTTACGTACCATNTCTTTATCACCATCAACTTCAACACCTTGNGTATCACCAATATCAAGTGGGTTTGGAAGATANTCAACAACNGCATCCANCATTGGCTGAACACCTTTATTCTTAAATGCAGAACCACAAAGAACAGGAACTAGCTCGTTTGTGATCACACCCTTGCGGATACATGCTTTAAGCGTCTTTTCATCTGGCTCNTTACCTTCAAGGTAAGCTTCCATGGCATCATCGTCCATTTCAACAGCCATCTCGATAAGCTTTTCACGGTATTCAGCAGCTTGATCAGCAAGATCAGCGCGAATTTCCGCTTCATGGTATGTTGCACCAAGTGCCTCACCATCCCAGATGATCTCTTTCATCTTGATAAGGTCAACAACACCCTCCAACTGATCCTCAGCACCGATTGGAAGCTGAATAGCTAGAGGCTCAATACCTAGACGGTCACGCATCATTTGCAGACAGTTAAAGAAGTCTGCACCGATTTTGTCCATTTTGTTCACGAAACACATACGTGGAACTTTGTACTTATCAGCCTGACGCCATACTGTTTCAGTTTGTGGCTCAACACCCGCGTTCGCATCAAAAACAGCAATCGCACCATCAAGCACACGAAGTGAACGCTCAACCTCAATCGTGAAGTCAACGTGCCCTGGTGTGTCAATAATATTCAAACGGAAAGGCTGACCCTCATAGTTACCGCCAGCAGGACCATTCCAGAATGTAGTTGTCGCAGCTGATGTGATTGTAATACCACGCTCCTGCTCCTGCTCCATCCAGTCCATAGTCGCCGCACCATCGTGCACTTCACCGATTTTGTGAGACTTACCAGAGTAGTAAAGAATACGCTCAGTTGTTGTTGTTTTACCAGCATCAATGTGAGCCATAATTCCGAAATTACGGTAATTCTCAATTGCGTGTTCGCGTGCCATTTTTGTATTTCCTTATACTTTCAATTAAACCGTTTCTCAAATTACCAGCGGAAGTGAGCAAACGCCTTGTTCGCNTCTGCCATCTTATGGGTNTCNTCGCGCTTCTTAATCGCTGACCCACGCTCTTGCGCTGCATCAAGCAATTCATTCGCAAGACGCGCAACCATCGTTGTCTCACTACGCTTACGCGCCGCATCAATAATCCAACGAATAGCAAGAGCCATCGCACGGTCTGATTTAACTTCAACAGGCACCTGATATGTCGCACCACCAACACGGCGTGAGCGAACCTCAAGCTTAGGCTTCACGTTTTTAAGAGCTGTATGAAATACACCGATACCTTTACTCTTATAAACAACACCCTCACCTTCTTCACCGGATGCATCAACATTATCGTTAGTTCCTTTTTTCTCAAGGATCTCGATTGCACCGTAAACAATGCGCTCTGCTGTTGATTTCTTACCATCAAGCATCAAGTTATTGATGAATTTCGAAAGTACCAAATCCGCAAATTTCGGATCAGGTAGAATTTCTCTTTTTTGCGCTCTATGACGACGTGACATTATCTATGTACCTCTTCTTATACGTTCTTACTTAGGACGTTTCGCACCATAGCGAGAACGTGATTGTTTACGATCTTTAACACCTTGCGTATCAAGCGCACCACGAACAATGGTATAGCGCACACCAGGCAAGTCTTTTACACGACCACCGCGCACAAGAACAACTGAGTGCTCCTGAAGGTTATGCCCCTCACCAGGGATATAACAAATTACTTCGATCCCTGTTGTTANACGAACCTTCGCCACTTTACGCAAAGCAGAGTTAGGTTTCTTTGGTGTCGTTGTATATACACGCGTACAAACACCACGGCGCTGAGGATTAGATTTCAGTGCGCGGTTCTTTTTCGCTTTAACAACTTTCTGGCGCGGTTTACGCACTAATTGTTGAATAGTTGGCATATTTCAAAAGCCTCTTCATTGTCTCAAATTACTGTTTTATCCTGGGGATGGCTGCATATAGCGTTAGAACAACGCATAAGTCAAATCTTTTTTCACGAAGATAGACTTCGTGAAGTGATTTATTTGCAGAGCATCCTTTTAAACTTAATAAGCTTAAGCCAGGATGTTGCACCAAAAAGGGTTATTCCCTTAAGGCCCAACTGATTCTGCGCGGACTATATATTTAATGCACCCACTGCGTCAAGAAATTATTTTACGAATCACAAATTAGATTGATTTTTGTAATAAATAGAATCAATTAGCATACACTTGGCTTATAAAATAAGCTTGTTTTAAAGCTAAATCTTCCGCTCGTAAAAACAGTATTTTTACTGCCCTCACTTTTACACGCGCTTAAATATACAAGCGCCATAACATACCCTATATATTCATAAAAAACCCCGCCAAGGCGGGGTTTAAAAGTCTTAATCATCTATAGTTTTGATGGAGGGGGCGGTACATATGCGCCTGCATTTACAGGCTTTTTCTTCTCTTGCCCCTTTGCTCTCTCTCCGCTTTCACCAGGAAGAACACCCAAAATTTTGCCGCTTACTTCATCGTAACTCGCAATCATTGAGTTGTTTTCCCATCTATTACCTTCGTTTGCCATTCTGTCCCCACGTATTAAAATTACAATAAATGTAGTCACGAAGTAATATACGAAAATATTTACACGTCAATATAAAACCTTTTTAAAAATACAGAACGCAATAAAATTATAAAAAAGGAGAGCCTCAAAAGGCTCTCCTTTAAAAAATCTTATCATTATAGGTAAGAAGGGCTTACCCTTCTGTGCCTGTCGCTTGGTCTTCGCTTTCCGCTGCAGCAGCCTCGGCTTCGTTTGCTGCTTCTAGAGCCGCTTGCTCTTCTGCTTGCGCATCTAGAACAACCTGATCACGGTCAGCCGCCACACGCTTAATACCAGCAACATATGCACCTGTACCAGCCGGGATCAGACGACCAACAATCACGTTCTCTTTCAAGCCGTGTAGACGGTCCATCTTACCTTGCGTTGCCGCTTCTGTAAGTACGCGTGTTGTCTCCTGGAACGACGCCGCAGAAATAAAGCTGCGTGTTTGTAGAGAGGCTTTAGTAATACCTTGAAGAACAGGCTTACCAACTGGAGGACGTTGACCTTCTGCTTCAAACTTAGCAACTTCTGCATCGAATGTTTCACGGTCTGCGTGCTCACCAACGAGGTATGTCGAATCACCAACTTCTTGGATTTCAACTTTTTGCATCATCTGACGAACAATCACTTCAATGTGCTTATCGTTGATCTTCACACCTTGCAGACGGTAAACATCTTGAACTTCGTTTGTAAGGTAGTCAGCCAAAGCCTCTACACCCATAACATCAAGAATATCATGCGGCACAAGCGCACCATCAAGGATTGGATCACCCTTACGCACGAAGTCACCTTCAGCGACAGCTAAGTGACGACCTTTTGGTACAAGGTATTCACGTGCTTCACCATCATCTGTGTTTGCAGGCTTAACAGCAATACGACGCTTAGACTTATAGTCTTTACCAAATTCAACGTAACCGTCGATTTCAGAAATAACCGCAAAGTCTTTTGGCATACGCGCTTCGAAGAGTTCTGCCACACGAGGTAGACCACCAGTAATGTCACGTGTTTTCGATGTTTCTCGAGGAATACGCGCAATGATATCACCCGCTTTAACTTCTTGCTCGTTTTCAGCAGAAAGAATTGTATCCACTGAGAGATAGTAGTTAGCCGGCAAGCCGTTTGGCAGGTTGATAACTTCGCCCTTCTTATCAAGAAGAGAGATACGTGGCTTCAGGTCACCGCCTTTAGGCTGTGATCTCCAGTCAATAACCTTCTTAGAAGAAATACCTGTCGCTTCATCTGTATCATCGGTAATAGACACACCTTCAACAAGGTCAAAGTAGTGAGCAACACCGTCTTTTTCAGTAATAACTGGAAGTGTGTATGGGTCCCACTCAGCCATTTTCTCACCAACTTTAACGTTCTTACCATCTTCGATAAGAAGCTTCGCACCGTAAGGTACGCGGTGTGTTGCTTTTTCCTTACCTTCTTTATCAAGAAGAGCAATCTCAGTGTTACGGCCCATAACGATTGTTACACCGTCAGAGTTCTTAACAACGTTTTGATTACGGATTTCAACTTTAGCATCAATATTCGCATCAACATGTGAACGTTCAGCACCTTTCTGCGCCGCACCACCAATGTGGAATGTACGCATTGTTAGCTGTGTACCTGGTTCACCGATTGACTGTGCAGCCATAACACCGATGGCCTCACCAACATTAACCTCAGAACCACGTGCAAGGTCACGACCGTAACATGTTGCACAGATACCGTTATTTTCGCCTTCACATGTTAGAACAGAACGAACAAGTACTTCATCAATACCTGCTGTTTCAACGAGTTCAGATGTAACCTCGTCAAAAATCTCACCAGCTTTCACGATTAACTCGCCATCTAGTGGGCTCTTAACATCAATAGATGATGCGCGGCCAAGAATACGCTCAGCCAAACCAACCACAACGTCCGCACCGTTCATAACTGGGCGCATCATGATACCTTTTTCAGTACCACAATCTTTCTCAGTTACGATGGCATCTTGTGCAACGTCAACAAGACGGCGTGTCAGGTAACCTGAGTTAGCAGTTTTAAGCGCTGTATCAGCTAGTCCCTTACGTGCACCGTGTGTTGAGTTAAAGTACTCAAGCACTGTTAGACCTTCTTTAAAGTTCGAAATAATTGGGTTCTCGATAATTTCACCAGAAGGTTTCGCCATAAGACCACGCATACCAGCAAGCTGACGAATCTGAGCTGCAGAACCACGAGCACCAGAGTGGGCCATCATGTATACTGCGTTCATTTTCTTAGCGTTTAGATCAGAAATTTTAGACATCATAGCGTCCGCAACGTCATCTGTACATTTTGACCAGATATCGACAACTTTGTTGTACTTCTCGCCTTTNGTAATCANACCATCCTGATACTGNAATTCAAATTCTTTTACCTTTTCTTTNGCTTCATCAACCANAACCTGCTTTTCAGCTGGAATNATCAGGTCATCTTTACCGAATGAAATACCAGCAGTACATGCGTTTTTGAAACCAAGTTTCATCAAACGGTCNGCAAAGATCACTGTCTCTTTNTGNCCACAGTGACGGTATACCGTATCGATCATGTTAGAGATTTCTTTCTTCGTCAGCACCTGATTCAGAAGAGTAAANGGAACTTCTGGGTGACGTGGCAATAGATCAGAAATGATAATGCGGCCAGGTGTTGAATCAACAATTTGTGTGATCGCTTCACCATTCTCATCAACTGTGTGGTAGCGNCACTTAATCTTAGCGTGCAGTGAGAGGTGCCCATTTTCAAGAGCGTGAGTNATCTCACCCGCNCCACGGAAGACCATGCCTTCACCTTTTTCGCCATCACGTGCAAGTGAGAGGTAGTAAAGACCCAAAATAATATCCTGAGATGGAACGATAATCGGCTTACCATTGGCTGGTGAAAGAATGTTATTTGTCGCCATCATCAAGCAACGCGCTTCAAGCTGTGCTTCGATAGATAGTGGAACGTGAACAGCCATTTGGTCACCGTCGAAGTCAGCGTTAAAGGCTGTACATACGAGTGGGTGAAGCTGGATCGCTTTACCTTCGATCAACACTGGTTCAAATGCTTGGATACCAAGGCGGTGAAGTGTTGGCGCACGGTTAAGCATCACTGGGTGCTCACGGATAACTTCTTCAAGGATATCCCATACTTCTGGACGCTCCTTTTCAACCATTTTCTTAGCGGCTTTAACTGTTGAAGCCATGCCATAGATTTCTAGCTTGTGATAGATAAACGGCTTAAAGAGCTCAAGCGCCATTTTCTTCGGCAAACCACATTGGTGAAGCTTAAGTTCAGGACCAACCACGATCACCGAACGACCAGAATAGTCAACACGCTTACCAAGTAGGTTTTGACGGAAACGACCTTGCTTACCTTTAAGCATGTCAGAAAGCGATTTAAGTGGACGCTTGTTCGCGCCAGTAATTACGCGGCCACGACGACCATTATCGAACAGAGCATCAACAGATTCCTGAAGCATACGCTTTTCGTTACGTACGATAATGTCTGGTGCGCGAAGCTCTATCAAGCGGCGTAGACGGTTGTTACGGTTAATTACGCGGCGATATAGGTCGTTCAAATCTGATGTCGCGAAGCGGCCACCATCAAGTGGAACTAGTGGACGAAGNTCAGGCGGAAGCACTGGACAAATATCAAGNATCATCCANTCTGGGCGNGTACCTGATTCAATAAAGGCATCAAGAAGCTTAAGACGCTTAACAAGTTTCTTACGNTTTGCTTCAGATCCTGTTTCACGAAGGTCTTCNTCAACCTTTTCACGCTCTTCCTCAAGGTCAAGATCAGACAGAATTTCTTTCATCGCTTCTGCACCGATACCTGCGCGGAAGTTATCTTCACCATACTCATCTTGCGCAGCGTAATATTCTTCTTCTGATAGAAGTTGGAACTGCTTAAGCGGTGTCATACCCGGCTCGATCACGATGAAGTTTTCAAAGTACAGAACGCGCTCTAGCTCCTTCAATGTCATATCCATGATAAGACCGATACGTGAAGGTAGAGATTTCAGGAACCAAATGTGAGCGACAGGCGCAGCCAGTTCAATGTGACCCATGCGTTCACGGCGAACTTTTGTAAGTGTGACTTCAACGCCGCACTTTTCACAGATGATGCCTTTATATTTCATGCGCTTATATTTACCGCAAAGACATTCATAATCTTTAATTGGACCAAAGATTTTAGCACAGAACAGACCGTCTTTTTCTGGCTTAAATGTACGATAGTTAATTGTCTCAGGCTTTTTCACCTCACCGAAAGACCAAGAGCGGATCTGCTCTGGTGACGCTATCGAAATGCGAATGCTGTCAAAAGACTGCGGGCCTGTTGGCTGGCCAAATAANTTCATCAATTCATTCATTGTTTCGGTCCTTCTTTTTAAAAAATCTTACCTTTTTAAGTGTAATTCCTAGTTAAATTTTACTGTACGAGCATTTTTTGGATCAGCACTTCATCTATGTGATAGTCCTCACCCACTGCTTCACTAATAATGTCTTTCAAATCAATTTTAAGCTGCGCTGCNAANCCTTTTTCACGGCTTTCCGCCACACTTAAACCTGACAGATGTTGGTTAATACGGTCATGGATTAACGGGCTAAGNTCNCCNAGATTGGACACACCTTCNCCCATCAATGCGAGATCAAGATAGAGACGGCGTAGGCCGCATGGCTCATCTTCACCCATGTGTAAGCTTAAAGCGATTGAATCAAGCTTCTTAATCTCAACACCTCCTGCTGCTTTTTCGCCGCCGCCAGCAGCAAGGGCCGGAGCAGAAACTGCACCGACGCCTAAAATTACAGNGAGTGTGAGAATAAGATTTTTCATCTTTGCCTTAATTACCGCTTTGCTTCATGTCTACGTTTAGACATAGAGCGCGCAGCTCTTTTGTCAGAACGTTGAACGATTCNGGGATACCAATTTCAAANTTATCTTCACCGCGAACGATNCTTTCATAAACTTTTGAACGGCCAGCCACGTCATCTGACTTAACAGTTAGCATTTCCTGTAGAGTATATGCTGCACCGTAAGCCTGAAGTGCCCACACTTCCATCTCACCNAAGCGCTGTCCACCGAACTGCGCCTTACCGCCNAGAGGCTGTTGNGTNACAAGCGAGTACGGACCGATCGAACGGGCGTGAAGCTTATCATCAACAAGGTGGTGAAGTTTCANCATATACATGTAACCCACNGTTACATCACGATCAAATTTCTCACCTGTACGACCATCGATCAATGTAACCTGACCAGAAGTGTTCAGACCTGCATCNTCAAGAAGCTTAGAGATATCNCCTTCGTGNGCACCATCGAAAACAGGCGTTGCCATTGGAACACCACCGCGAAGATTGTTCGCCATTTCGATCACTTCACTATCGCCAAGCTTAGAGACTTTGTTTGAGTATTCCTCATCACCGTAAGCCGCTTTCAGCTTCTCAGACAGTGCTGATTTCTCGTTATCATTCATCGTCTTTCTATTCTCAAAATTATCAAGAATATCACCGATTTGATAACCCATATTCGCCGCTGCCCAGCCAAGGTGCGTTTCAAGAATCTGACCAACGTTCATACGTGACGGAACACCAAGTGGGTTCAGTACGATATCAACCGGACGACCATCTTCTAGATATGGCATGTCTTCTTGTGGGATCACTTTTGAAACAACCCCTTTGTTACCGTGACGACCAGCCATTTTATCACCTGGTGCCATCTTACGCTTAACCGCTACAAAGACTTTAACCATCTTCATTACGCCTGGCATAAGTTCATCACCACGCTGAAGTTTTTCAACTTTGTTTTCAAAACGCGCTTTGATGTCATCAACAGCATCATCGAATGTTTTGCCCATGGCTTCAATTTCTTCCATAAGCTTTTCATCTTCGATCGCGATCTGACGGATAAGGCCGCGCTTTTCAAGAGCTTCTAGTTCAGCTTTTGTAACAACTGCACCTTTCTTGAATTTCGCATCCTTTGGTGCAGAAACAATATTTTGACCATCAAGAAGCTGGATCAGACGACCATAGAAACCGTCTTCTAGAATACGGCGTTCATCATCACGGTCTTTTGCAAGACGCTCGATCTCTTCAGCTTCAATCGACAGAGCACGTGCATCTTTATCAACGCCGCGGCGGTTAAATACGCGCACATCAACCACAATACCATAGCCACTTGGCGGCATACGAAGTGATGTATCTTTAACATCCGCTGCTTTCTCACCAAAGATTGCACGAAGAAGTTTTTCTTCTGGTGTCATTGGGCTTTCGCCTTTTGGCGTAACTTTACCAACAAGAATATCACCAGGACCAACCTCAGCACCGATGTGAACGATACCCGCTTCATCAAGGTGCTTAAGCGCCTCTTCACCAACATTTGGAATGTCACGCGTAATCTCTTCTGTACCAAGCTTCGTATCACGTGCCATCACTTCATATTCCTCTAAGTGAATAGAAGTATAGATGTCATCACGCACAATACGCTCAGAGATAAGAATTGAGTCCTCAAAGTTATAACCGTTCCAAGGCATGAACGCTACGAGCGCGTTTTTACCAAGTGCAAGTTCACCGAATTCTGTTGAAGGACCATCAGCAATGATGTCACCTTTCTTCAGAACGTCGCCCACTTTAACAAGCGGCTTCTGGTTAATACATGTTGATTGGTTTGAACGCTGGAACTTAGACAGCTTGTAGATATCAACCACTGGCTCACCCGGGTTCAGATCTTCAGTTGCCTGAATCACGATACGTGTTGCATCGACCTTAGTCACGAAACCTGCACGGCGCGCAGAGATTGCCGCACCAGAGTCACGCGCAACTGTGCTTTCCATACCTGTACCAACAACCGGAGCCGAAGCTTTTAGCAGAGGCACAGCCTGACGCATCATGTTTGAACCCATTAGCGCGCGGTTCGCATCATCGTTTTCGAGGAATGGGATAAGTGACGCCGCAACAGACACCATCTGCTTTGGTGAAACGTCGATATATTCAATCATATCAGGTGGTGACATTTCGTTTTCACCCGCTTTACGACATGAAACAAGCTCAGCAACAAAGCCGCCTTTATCATCCAGCTCTGAGTTCGCCTGCGCAATTGTGTAGCGCGCTTCTTCCATAGCTGACATGTAAACAACTTCATCCGAAACTTTACCATCAACAACCTTACGGTATGGAGACTCGATAAAGCCATACTGGTTAACGCGCGCGAATGTCGCAAGCGAGTTAATCAAACCAATATTTGGACCTTCTGGCGTTTCAATCGGACAAATACGACCATAGTGCGTTGGGTGCACGTCACGAACTTCAAAACCAGCACGCTCACGCGTTAGACCACCTGGCCCAAGCGCAGAGAGACGACGCTTGTGCGTAATCTCAGATAGTGGGTTTGTCTGGTCCATAAACTGTGAAAGCTGAGATGAACCGAAGAACTCACGCACAGCTGCTTGCGCAGGTTTAGAGTTAATAAGGTCATGCGGCATGTAAGTATCGATTTCCACTGATGACATACGCTCACGAATTGCACGCTCCATACGTAGCAGACCAACACGCACTTGGTTTTCCATCAGCTCACCCACCGAGCGAACACGACGGTTACCAAGGTTATCAATATCATCCACTTCGCCTTGACCATCCTTTAGGCCGTGAAGATATTTTAGGATCGCAAGTATGTCTGCCTTTTCAAGAATACGGAACTGATCATCAGCTGTAAGCTCAAGGCGCGCATTCATCTTCACACGACCAACAGCCGATAGATCATAACGCTCAGGGTCAAAGAATAGTGACTGGAACAGAGCATCTGCAGATTCTACTGTAGGCGGCTCACCCGGACGCATAACACGATAAATATCAATAAGCGCCTCTTCACGTGTATCACATTTATCACTGATGAGTGTGTTACGCACATATGCACCTGTGTTAACATGATCAATCGCAAGAATAGGAAGTGCTTTTACATTAAGCTCTTCCACTTTCGTCAGGTCTTCTTCTGTAATCTCGTGACCAGCCTCAAATACAACCTCACCTGTTTCAGGATCAAACACATCCTGAGCCAAGTACTGACCAATAATTTGCTCAGACTGAACAAGTATATCTTTCAGACCATCTTCGACAAATTTCTTCGCCTTACGTGGCGTGATTTTCGTACCTTCTTCCGCAGCTACATCACCAGTTTTTGCATCAATAAGATCAGCCAGCAGCTTCACACCACGGAAACGCTCAGCATCAAATGGCGTTTTCCAACCCTTCTTCTCTCTTGAGTAAAGAATTGTATCATAGAATGTCGCAAGAATTTCTTCGTTCGACATACCCTGAACCATAAGAGGATCTACATCCGCATCATTCTCTTCACACTCTTTGCGATACTCAATTGTTTCTGCAGAATCTAGAGCACGCAGGAATGTAGTAACTGGAAGCTTACGACGGCGGTCAATACGCACATACATAAGATCTTTGGCATCAAATTCAAAATCCAACCATGAACCACGGTAAGGAATCACACGTGATGAGAACAGGTATTTACCTGATACGTGTGTTTTACCACCATCATGATCAAAGAACACACCAGGAGAGCGGTGCATCTGTGAAACGATAACACGGTCCGTACCATTAACAACGAATGTACCGTTATCTGTCATAAGCGGCATGTCTACCATATAGACATCCTGCTCTTTAATATCACGGATAGAGCGAAGCCCCGTATCTTCGTCCACATCAAATACAGACAGACGCAACGTTACACGAAGCGGAGCAGCGTAAGTAATCCCACGTGTACGACATTCTTCAACATCATACTTAGGTGCTTCCAACTCATAACGCACAAAGTCAATCTCAGCCTTATCTGCGAAATCCTTAATTGGGAACACAGAAGCAAACACCTCTTCCAGACCCTGAAGATCACGGTCATCTGCTTTTATACCAGCTTGAAGGAACAGCTCATAAGAACGGCGTTGCACTTCAATAAGGTTAGGCATTTCAGCAACTTCGTGGATACGTCCAAAATTACGACGTACACGTTTGCGGCCTGTAAAAGTCTCAATAGTATTAATAGAGGTTTTTGCGTTCGATGCACTCATGATCCGATCCTATTTCCTTCTTTGCGGCGCCCCTATCGGCTGTTTCCCGCGTCATTTCACGTACATAACCCTAAATCAGACACGAAACCCACTTAACCCCTCCCCTAAATTCAAGAAGGCTTTAAGTGGTTGTTTGTTTTTTATCAGCTCCTTAGAGCTAATTCGCGAATGTTCTCTATAAGGGTTATCACGTTTTTCCCGAAAAGTTTGGGTTGTTATGGCCCAAGAAAGCCCTTGAGTCAACACCCAATCATACAAAAAAAGCATCTCCCGCTCTTATAACGGGAAATGCTCTTTGATTTATAAAAAAGTAATTACTTAAGAGCGACAGTTGCGCCAGCTGCTTCAAGCTTACCTTTAATTTCTTCAGCTTCAGCTTTAGGTGCGCCTTCTTTAACAGCTTTACCGCCAGCTTCAACAAGTTCTTTTGCTTCTTTAAGACCAAGACCTGTGATCGCACGCACTTCTTTAATCACTGCGATTTTGTTACCGCCAGCACTTTCAAGAATTACATCGAAGTCGTCTTTTTCTTCTGCGCCACCAGCTTCACCGCCAGCAGGAGCAGCAGCAACTGCAACTGCACCAGCAGCCGCTTCGATACCGTACTCTTCTTTAAGAATGTTTGTTAGCTCAGAAGCTTCCATAAGTGTAAGACTTACGATCTCTTCTGCTAGTTTCTTTACATCAGCCATTTTAAGTTTCCTTTCAGTTTTTCAAATAGTTTTAAGTAGCTAATTATTCTGCTTTATCAGCAACCGCTTTTACCGCACCAGCAACTTTGCCGCCCGGTGCATTGAGTGCGCCCGCCAGATTACGTGCAGGAGACATAATAAGCGTAGCGATTGTCGCGCGCAGCTCATCAAGACTTGGCATTTTGGCCAGAGCCTCAATTCCTTTAATATCCAATACGTCTGCACCAAGTGCGCCGCCGAGGATAATTAATTTATCGTTACCTTTTGCAAATTTGTGCGCAACCTTTGCCGCGCCAGGATCTGCAGATGTTGCAACACCAACTGGGCCAGAAAACAAGTCTGCAGCACCTTCGAACTTTGTGCCTTTTAGTGCGATTTTCGCTAGACTGTTCTTTGTCACCTTGAATGTTGCGCCTTCTTTACGAAGATCACCACGAAGCGTTTCAAGTTCTTTCACAGTTAGACCTGAATAGTGCGTAACCACCATCACTTCGTCATTTGTGAAGCGCTCATTCAACGCCTGAATTTCTACTTCTTTTTGTGCGCGGCTCATACCCATCGCTTATCTCCTTATAAAAATGGATCCCTTAATTTTACAAAAGGGCATAAAAAAAGTGGCCTAAAAGCCACCTATCCGAAAACGTAAAACTGAATGCCTTTATTAAGACTTTTCGCTTCACACTATCTACATAGGATTTATTTTATACCTATGATCTCGGACAGGTTTATAAAAACTTGAGGGCTTTATAGTGGGCTTATGCACAAGCGTCAAGAAGTTTTTTCAATAAAAAAGCCCCGCTATCAGCAGGGCTTTTCAATTCTTTTCAGTTCTAAGCTTTTTAAGCAGCTAAACTCTCTGTATCAATCTTAAGACCTGGACCCATTGAAGATGTAAGAGATACTTTCTTAACGTATGTACCTTTTGCACCTGATGGCTTCGCTTTAATGATTGCTGAGTAGAACGCTTTAATGTTTTCCTCAAGTTTTGCTTCATCGAATGATGCTTTACCAACACCCGCATGCACGATACCTGCTTTTTCAGCACGGAATTCGATTGCACCAGCTTTTGCATCATTAACAGCCTTTTCNACATCTGGCGTTACTGTACCAAGCTTAGGGTTAGGCATAAGGCCTTTTGGACCAAGGATCTTACCAAGCTGACCAACGATAGGCATCATGTCAGGTGTTGCAATACAACGATCAAAGTCCATTTCACCAGATTTGATCTTATCAGCTAGATCTTCTGCACCTACGATGTCTGCACCAGCTGCTTTTGCAGCTTCTGCTTTATCATCACGTGCAAACACAGCTACGCGCACTGTTGAACCTGTACCATTTGGTAGGCTCACCATACCNCGAACAACNTGATCAGCGTGACGAACGTCAACGTTGAGGTTTATAGCAATTTCNATTGTTTCTACGAAATTACGGCTTGATGCATTCTTCTTAAGGAACGCTACAGCCTCTGAAAGTGTATATGACTTTTCGCGGTCAATACCCTCTAGAGCTGCTTTCATTTTCTTTGTAGGTTTCGCCATTGATTAGTCCTCCACTACTTCAATACCCATTGAGCGAGCAGAGCCTGCAATAATGCGAGCGCCAGCATCAAGGTCGTTTGCGTTCAAGTCTTCAAACTTCTTCTCAGCAATTTCTTTACACTGAGAATAACGGATCTGACCGATGATATCGCGACCAGGGTTGTTAGAACCGCTTTTCTTCTTTGTAGCTTGCTTAATGAAGTAACTTGCAGGCGGTGTCTTTGTTACGAAGTCGAATGAACGNTCTTCATAAACAGTAATCACTACCGGAATAGGAATACCTTTTGAGTCTTCTGTCTTAGCATTAAATGCCTTACAGAATTCCATGATGTTCACACCGTGCTGACCCAATGCTGGACCAACTGGTGGAGATGGGTTAGCTGCGCCACCCGCAATTGTCAGGTTAATGTAACCTGATACTTTTTTTGCCATTTTCTTTCTCCTTCAAATAGCTTGTTTGGAGTTTCGTGGTACAGCTAGGTGTTGGACTTTAACACCTATAAAACTTTCCACGATCTACATGGACGCGGAACTTATAGATTTTACCTAAGGAATGCAAGAAAAATTATCGCGGGAAAGGATACGGGTCTATGTCACTCAATGCGCCCTGATTATAGTGCGTAAAAGTCAGAATAGTTTGCTGACCTTTTCCTACCACTTCTGGATTTGAATAATGATACATCTTATTATTCATATAAACGAGTGCACCATCTGGCGCAGCGGTGTATTCACCGCTTTTTTCATCATAGCGCCCTAGCATAATTGATGGTTTGTTTTTATCCGCTAAATGGGTTGTCGTTTGCGCCCAACTGTCAGCATGTTTTTCATCAATCATCGTCATCGCTTTAGATTCCGGGAAAGATTGAATAACCTGTGTTTCAAAGCCAATCAGCCCTGGAGATTTTAAGTTAAATTCCATTTTTGAGCTGAGGGCAAAAGTACTGACAGCTTTAATTTTTCTAAACATTTCGAATGGGTAGTTATCCCTATTCATGGTCGTAGGAGCTTGCTGATGGGACTGCCCTTGGATATTATGTGTTTGTATATCTGCCTTATCCTTATTGAAATGCAAACATAAAGTCCCCTTATCGCTAATATCTTGGCGAATATGACGACCCATATCTGATAAATCATAACGATCATGAAGNCCATGAGCNGTGAAGATCGCTGCGCCAATTTCATGNCGNCGNACCGCATAGCAGAGCTTATCGATAATATTTTGGNTTGNTCCCTCATAGATGCGCACATCTGGGTTACCCTCATATANATCGATAGTCTGCAAGAAATCTTTTAAGCGTGTATTTTGAGAAGCTACGTACATTGAGCCTTATTCCGACAGCGCGGCACAAGGGTGCTCATCTTGGTTTGGGTTAGGACTTTGACGCGGCCTCTTTAACTCAGCGACCGTATCCGGTTTTCCTTTGCTTACACCTTTAAAATTTATGGCACTTAATGTTGATTCAGCCTTAGCCGCCAAACCCAGTTTCTTCTTCCCCATAACAAAACCCCCTCATGATTAACCATAAGGGGGTTGTAACTCTAGCTTCGCAATTATGCAAACTAAACTTTAATTTATCTTAGATTTTTTCAACCTGACTGTACTCAAGCTCAACTGGTGTTGCACGTCCAAAGATAGATACAGAAACTTTAAGTTTCGCTTTTTCTTCGTCAACTTCTTCAACAATTCCGTTAAATGATGCGAACGGACCATCAGTCACTTTGATCTCTTCACCAACATCGTACACAACAGATGGACGTGGACGATCAATACCTTCTTGAACCTGCTTAATAATTCGCTGAGCTTCACGCTCAGTAATTGGCACTGGCTTGTTACCACCCGCACCCAAGAAACCTGATACTTTTGGTGTATCTTTGATCAAGTGCCAAACATTATCATCCATCGTTACCTTCGCAAGCACATAGCCTGGAAAGAATTTACGCTCAGCATTTACGCGCTGCCCACGCTTAACTTCAACAACTTCTTCAGTTGGAACCAAAATCTCTTCTATCTTCTCAGCTAGACCCTGCTTTTCGGCTTTTTCTTGAATTGCTTCCGCAACCTTTGTTTCAAAACCTGAATACACATGAAGTACATACCATTTTGCTGCTGACATATTAAAAACCTTTAACTTTAATTGTGGTAACTACATTCCAAATTCTAAAATCAGACGCACTAAAAAAGAAATGAGCTGATCAGAAAAATATAAAAATACAGAGGCGATAAACACCATAATGAATACTGCAATTGTACTGACAGTTGTTTCATGACGTGATGGCCATGTCACTTTTTTTGCTTCATTACGAACCTGCTTAATAAATTCAATTGGGCTGGCTTTGGCCATGATTCATCCTTCTTTTCTTACTTTTCCGGACATTGCTTGTGTTCGCCGGCGGCGGTATAAAGCACATTTTGTCAGGAGAATATCTGACTTTTATCTTATATTCCCCTGAATGTGAAGCAAAAAATTATGTGTTTTGTAAAGTGTTCAACTGAAGATCTGACATCTGCGCCTTTGCTCTTCTATCCGGCACCTTTAAATCACTGGCATTTCCATTATACTTCATAGAAATTTGTCCAGCTTGTAGAGCAGGCAATGAACGCTTAGATGCATTTTTAGCTTTGGCGTCTACAACATCTCCCAAAACCTGATTGGCCGAGAAAACAGCGCCTAGTTTCTGCGATGGCGTGAAACCATAATCAGTGAATTTTTGATCAATAGACGCCGTGAAGTTTTTAGCCTTTTCACGAGCATCATTCGCCCAGCCTTCGTATAGCTGACGCAGATATTGCTTTGATTCTTCACGCTCAGGCATAGCTAAACCACGGCTTGCACGATCACGAGCATAAACGCTGCCTGCGCCAATTTCCGTTTTATAAAAACCATCAACGCTCTTTTCAATCTCAAGTACATCTTGTGCAAACTCTTCTAACGCTGGCGCACCGCCTAAAGCCATAGCTATGTCGTATTTCTGCAAGGATGAATACGGACTAAAACTATGATCCGGTGTAGGAGGCGTTAGATATTCTGGTAGAGACGGCATGGTTTTTGGGTCACGCTTAAGCTCAGCGCTGTTTAATGCATCCAGATGCTTAGCCCCCCGCATCATTATATCGCCTGATTTCGTCATAGATAGGACAATCGCTTCACGTGTGGTTACATGAAACTTTTGCCTGATTTCATCTAGTGAATGTCCTAATTGATCGGCTGAAAGCAAGTCATTTGAGTAACCCGCGCCGCCGGCCGCTTTGTCTTCGCCATCAAATTGTCTAATCATCGCCTTTGATGCAGAGGCGGGCACAGCGCCCCAAGCGCCTAGCATATAAGCTTTAGCCGGGTTTTGCGGGTAAGCTGTAATACCTTTCGCTTCTAACAAATCAAAAACAGCAGTTTCCGTCATCATTTTTTGATAGGGCGTAACCTTAGTTGGATCACCAAGTTTTTGTGAAGCCTCTTCCTCTGCGCGGCAAACAGCAATCAGCGCCTCTTCTTCATCTCGAGTTCCGACAGCCGTCATAACATTTTCCAGCATGCCCGGAATACCTTTGACGGTTGAGGTTGCGCCGCCCGCCATGCCCGTATCATAAAGTGCATCCCATAGCTTTTTGGAATAACGCGTTTCTTTATCTCTAAACGCTAAACGTGTTTCATACATTTTTTCATAGTCTGGGCGCATAGCCTCGGGGTCCGCTTCAGGTGAACGGGCCTGCACTCTCTCATCGTAATGATTATCAATGAGCTGTTTTGTTCTAACATCTGATTGCTGACCTGTACCTTCCGCTAAAGGATGCGGTACAACATCAAGCGCTAGGTCAATATTATGATCCGTAGAGGCCACGATGGCCGCTTCACTTGTTGCATAGGCTAGACCTTGGTTATTATGCGTATGGAATGTTACGCGCTCACCCGAAAATTCATCCGCGATGCGTTCAAATAACTCTCTTATAAATTCAGGCTCAACCTTACCATTAGCATTTTTAAGGTAAATCCCTCTATCCTTTAGACCAATTTCATCAAATAGAGATTGCTGCTGACGTAGAGAAGCCATACAGCTTTCAACACTTAAATTCGGATTATCTTCGATACAGATTGTTTTCACGGCGTGAATGTCATGACCGTTTTCTTGCGCTTTTTTAACGGCTTTGAACGTACCTTCTTGCATACGCACATCATTGAGGCCATGGAAATTAATCACATCCTTTAGACCCAATTCTGCAAATTCCTCAATGAACGCATCAATAACTGTCTGGTGATTACGATCATATCCAACCAAGAAGTCGTCGCGAACCAGAATATTAGAGGCTAGCTTTTCAAAGCGTTTAAATGTTTGATCATTTTCACCCCAAGCGTCACGCCCTTTATCCATAATCAAGTTAAAGAATGTACCGCCGCCAATCTGATTTGAATTATAGGCTGCATCTTCTATACATGTCAGCATTTCAAGCATTTCATCAGATGTTGGATTTGTGCCCATATTCGATTGAAGCGCATCACGCACTGTATTATTTAGCTTGATTGGACCCGCATATTGTTCATCTTGATGTGATAGCATTTATACCCCTTACGACGTCAACTTATGAAAAACTCGCATTGTTTTACAAAAAAATAAACGATTACGTCAATTCATTTATTTAGGAATAATAACCCAGTTCAGGCATAGTTGTGCTCTTTTACTATATTAAACTAATATAATAACTATATCGTTAATAACTAGGGGGGGGGGTAATACCTATTTCCAGCGTAGGACAGGATTACGTGCTGCTTTCACTTCATCCAGCCTACGGCGCGGTGTATTTTGGGGCATAGAATGGAAATGCTCTTGAGCACCCTCAGCCTTCACATCCTGCGCAACATCTTTCATTACGGTTATAAAGCGGTCGATACTGTCTTTACTTTCTGTTTCGGTTGGCTCAATTAGCATAGTACCGGGCAAAACAAGCGGGAAATAGACAGTCATAGGGTGAAAGCCTCGCTCAACCAGCATTTTGGCTATATCGAGGGTTTGAACGCCTTTTTCCTTTTGCCATTTATCGGTTATCAAAGCTTCATGCATACACGGGCCGCCATCAGCATATGGCGCAAAATAATCACCCTCAAGCTCGCGCAGAATATAGTTAGCGTTCAAAACAGCATCTTCCGATACTTGCAGCAATCCATCCGCGCCATGTGAGAGCATATAGCTAAGCGCTCTAACAAACATTCCAAACTGACCGTGATAACCCTTTAAGCGTCCAAGGGTTGTTTCGCGGTCTTCTTCCGTTTCAAGTTTATAGCTATCACCCTCTTTCACCACAATCGGCACGGGAAGATATGGCGCTAACTCATCTGTACAGCAAATTGGGCCAGAACCTGGACCGCCGCCGCCATGCGGCGTAGAGAATGTTTTATGCAGATTAATATGCATCACATCTACGCCAAAATCGGCAGGACGGATCTTACCCACCAGCGCATTAAAATTCGCACCATCCATGTAGAAATATCCGCCAGCCTTATGCAATAAATCGGCGAGTTCTCTGATGTCTTTTTCAAAAAGACCACATGTATTTGGATTGGTCACCATCATGCCGGCTATATCCGCGCCATTTGGATCTGTTTTATAAAGCGCTTCTTTGAACGCTTCGATACCGAGCATTCCCGTTTCTTTGGTGGAGATATTGCGCACTTGATAGCCACATGTTGCCGCTGTCGCGGGATTAGTGCCATGAGCACTATCAGGTGTTAGAATGATTTTTCGCTGTGATTGGCCTTTTAACTCATGCGCGCGTTTGATCGTCATAATCCCTGCAAGCTCACCATGCGCGCCTGCGGCGGGGCTCATACACACACCAGGCAGTCCCGTTAGCTCACCAAGCCAATTTTGTAGCTCATGCATTAATCCGAGCGCCCCTTGGACTGTGCCTTCAGGCTGCATAGGGTGAATAGCGGCGAAGCCTTTAACACGCGCCATTTTTTCATTCAGACGTGGATTATGCTTCATGGTGCAGCTCCCCAGTGGAAAGAAGCCATGATCAATTGAATAGTTCCATGTACTCATGCGTACAAAGTGCCTGAGGGCCTGCGGCTCTGATACTTGTGGCAGGCCAATATCACCGCGTGCGGGCGATCCCGTTCTGAGCTTCGTGCCTGCAGGCGCGGGCATATCTACACCGCTATGATCTGAACGTTCCTTTTCCCATAGAAGATTTTCTTCATAATGAAGACCACGATTNTCATTTAGGCTTTCCATTATATTCTTCCTTTCATTATCTCTTCCAGAGCCTTGGCATGCACTGCATGTAATTTTAACTCAGACAATTCTTTAAGCGGCACCCACGCTGCTTTTAATGCATCGGCAGGATTCGTTTCATTTTCGAATAAAATTTGTTGTGCATCGCGCTCATCAAGATGAAAATAGGTTTGCGTATAATCCCAAAACTCTTTTTCATACTCAGCATAAAAACCAACTAATTGCGTTTTCGATGGCGCACGATGCTGCATATCCAGATCGACATCAGCCTCTTCTTTCACTTCACGGACAAGCGCGTCTATCATTTCTTCGCCTTGCTCAATACCACCGCCCGGCAGCTCTGGAATATCTGGTGCGCATGCTGGCCATGACAATAGGATCTTGTCGTCCGCTATNCAGACGGCAAAAACACCCGACCGATCTCGGCGTTTTGAATTTTCTTCTAATTGATGGCGCTTTCCCCAGCGATCCATATATTCAAGCACTAAAAACCTCTTTTCTATTCTTATAAAATTTCTTTGAGTGCATCAGTTAAAGCTTTGATATCAGCGTTCGTGGTCATTTCTGTAGCGGCGATGAGTAATTTTTTCTCGTCGACCGCTAATCCGGCCATAATGCCCTTTGCGGCCAAAGCCTCAACAACCTGTTCGGCGGACTTCGATAGCTCAACGGTAAACTCATTGAAAAATGTTTCGTTTAGAAGCTTAACGCCCTCTAGAGCGGACACGGCATCAGCCGTTTTACAGGCCGCTTCATGGTTAAGACGGGCCAGATCCTTAAACCCATTTTCGCCGAGCAAGCTCATATGCACTGTAAACGCTAAGGCGCATAGCCCCTGGTTCGTACAAATATTGCTGGTCGCTTTATCACGTCTGATATGCTGCTCACGCGTGGACAGTGTCAGCACAAAGCCGCGCTTACCGTCTGCATCTTCCGTCATACCACATAAGCGCCCTGGTATTTGCCGCAAATATTTTTCCTTACAAGCAAAAAACCCTAAATGCGGGCCGCCAAAACTCATCGGCAGGCCAATGCTTTGCCCTTCGCCGCATACAATGTCCGCTTCTATTGGTGCTGNCAGCAGGCCTAGCGAAACTATTTCNGTCACAACAACGATCAAAAGCGCCCCTGTTTCATCGCAGGCTTTTCTAGCCTGTTCGTATTTATATGGGTTACCAAAGAAATCGGGTGATTGAATAATTAAACACGCCGTTTGGTCGCAGGGCTGAGAATCTTGAGTAATTTCCACATCATCAAAATTCCCCATATAGCTCTTTAGTACTTCCTCATAATGAGGGTGGAGTGCATTACCGATCGCGACCTTTCTGCGCTTTGTAATTCGCTGTGCCATGAGAGCTGCTTCGGTTACTGCTGTNGCTCCATCATAAAGAGAGGCATTTGCGATATCTTGNCCTGTGAGCTGTGCAATAAAGGTTTGAAACTCAAANAGTGCCTGCAACGTCCCNTGTGCAATCTCTGGCTGATAAGGGGTATAGGCCGTTAAAAATTCCGAACGCTGAATAATATAATCTACACTTGAGGGTATATGATGAAGATATGTACCAGCGCCTAAAAAGAACGGGCCATCAACCGCCGTGTGGTTTTGATTGGCGTAACTATTCAGGTGGCGNTCCACTTCAAGCTCACCTTTATGATCCGGCAGATCAAAGGGTTTGATCTGTTCAATTCCTGGCACATGCGCGTAGAGATCGTCTATTGTTTTTACGCCTATGGCGCTTAACATTTTATCGCGAGCATCTTTTGTTTGGGGTAAATAGCGCATTCATACTCTCCCTTAGTTTTATGAAAGTTCTTCATCCTTCCAGACGATGTATTTTAGTATTAGAACCAAGCTCACCATCGTAATCGCAACCACATTTGACGCGATAATAGAAATAGCCATTTGGAAAATTCCATAGCTTAGCCAAAGCAAATGCGAGATAAACATCATAGAGAATGTCACTCCAGATACATCACGTGTATGCTTAGTTCTGATCATTTTAATCGATTGCGGCAATGAGCTAAAGGCTGTGAAAAACGCAGCGCATAAACCGAGAATTTCAATAGGCGGTATCATGTCTGCGCCTAGTCTACTGTTTTCAAGTACTCATCATATGCTGCGCGGTCCATCAGCTCCTCAAGCTGCGCAGCATTACTTATCTTTAGTTTTGCAATCCAACCACCCTGTTCAAGTGGTGTTGAGAGAAGATCAAAATCACTTTCAAGAGCTTCATTAACTTCGACGACTTCACCATCAATCGGCGCATAGACTTCCGCGGCTGTTTTTACCGATTCAACGACAGCAACATCGCTGCCTTTTTCAACCTGTTTTCCGACCTCGGGAAGCTCAACAAATACAAGATCACCTAACGCTTCACGAGCATATTCAGTAATGCCAACCCAGGCCAAGTCCCCTTCTATGTAGACAACCTCGTGATCAGTCGTGAATTTTAGATCAGCCATTTTTCTGAACTCCCCTTATATTTTTTTATGATTCAGATATAAATTGGTGCAGTTTTTCACTTCGAGAGTCAATGTAGTACGCTAAGTTATCCATATTCGAAAAGAAAATAACGCTGTAAATAACTACAAAAACACCCGCATAAAAATTTGCTTTTTGTTTAAGAGTCAGAGGAGAACCTTTAAGCTTTTCAAGGGTTTGAATAAATATATAATCTCCATCCAATCTAGGAAATGGAAGTAAGTTTATAAGCCCAAGGAAAATAGAAATGAAGCATGCACCATGCACTATTTGTACAATTCTGGCATGCATGGCGTATTCTTCTCCACCAACAGGATGTGGCTCTTTTATAATTTGCGGATCAACCGGCAAAAGCTGAATAGGGATAGTCGCAATACCGCTAATTAATTCTAATGCGCGTTTTGTACCAGCCTCAAAGGCCTCAAGTGGCGTTTCCTTTAAGAAAAAATTCCCTTTATGCTCTGATAAAAAGACAGAATTATAAAACATATCTTTAGGNTCNAAGAGATGCTGATTATTCTTAGCGGACAGGAAATAATGGATATTTTGCACATCACGCCCGTCAACACCTTTTAGCCCTACAACAATTTCTTGACCCAGCAGGCTTTTTAAAAGCTCACGGCCTTTATCCGTGTCCCTTTCAAGCTCTACACCATTGATACTAATAATATGCTTTATAGTCATTGGACGGTGTTCCCAGACAATACCAAATCGTGCATTTTTCCGGTCTATACCGTCCGTTTTATATTCAAGCCAGCCAGGCTTAATCCTTTTTTCAAAGATCTTGTCGCCGCGTTTAATTGTATAGAGCGATTCAACAGGCCCCTTTGCATAGGCAATATCCCAAATATCTTTATAGTTTTTAAGNGGCTGCCCATCTACGGCTAAGAACTGATCACCGGGCTTTAGCCCATGCAAATCAGCAGCTAAGCCCTTTTCAATGCCAGCAATAAAAGGAGGGCCAGAGGGCTGACCGATTGTCATGTAAAGTAATGGAAAGGCTATAAATGGTAATATCAAATTGGCTAATGGCCCTGCTAAAATTACGCATATGCGTTGCCAATACGGTTTTAGCTCAAACGAATCCTTATGCTCGTCACCACCAACAGGGGCATGGAAATCTACAAAAGCACCAAAAGGAATAAGGCGAAGCTCCCAGCCCGCACCAATTTTATCCTTCCATTTTATTAGCGACATGCCGCGCCCGATCACAACCGACTTTATAGGAAAGCGCAATAATCGACCCACCCAATAATGGCCCATTTCGTGAATTAAAATGACAAAGAATAGAATTAAAAAAATGAGCGCAATAGAAAGCGGGATCATCAAAAAGGTTAGAATACTCATGATGCGCTTTTATTCCTCACTTATTATTTAGTTAACTGACCGTATATTATATGCCAAGTTACTCGGCCTGCAAAATCCTGATCAAATTTATCGCATGCTTTTTTGATTGTATAGCCTAATGGCTGGTATCCGCTTCGCGGTTTATGCGCGCCAATTTTTTTCATCGATTTTAGAAAGGTCAGAGCATCATAGTAAAAAACCTCAATACTTTGCTCTTCTAAAATATTCTCCGTTGAAGGCTGCGGAAACTCTAAAAGTCCTGATGGCAGATTTAAGCTCCGTAAAGTCTTTTGCCATTCACTAAAACTACGCTCACCCGGAATAGCGTATAAAATTTGCCCGCCTGGTTTTAAGTATTTTTTCATCCCATTTAGCGCGGTCTCAAAATCCGCGAACCATTGAAACGCCATATTTGAGATAATCAAATCATAAGCACCCTCAATTATATCCGATTCATCCGGGCTTTCTCCGTCCAAAATTGTCCAGTTTATATTTTCCGCGTTCAGCTTTTNTTTTGCAANATTCAGCATGCTGGGTGCGATATCACTCGCAGTGATTTGTGCTTCAGGAAAGTAGATAGAAAGCTGTTGCGTCAAGGCACCACTACCACAGCCTATCTCAAGNATNGATTGAGGNTTACTGGAGATTANCTGCGCTAGCCTTCGCGCGGATTCCCTNTGCACTTCCGCATAGGTATCATAATCAGGCGCTGCCCTATCAAAACGCTCACCTACCTGTTGTTGCCAATTTCCAGCCATTCAGCTCTTCCTTCACAAAGCGCTTAATCTGTTCCGCGCACCACTGCGGATATTGCTGCGCTATATTATGACCTGCTTGTTCATGTGCGGTTACATTGCCAAGTTGCTCTTTCACAGCTTTTATAGGCACTATTTTGTCCTGCTCACCTACTATAGCCAAAATCGGAACAGCGTGGTCCTGCAAAGTTTCAAAAGCCGCGCTTTGATCCCAATTCTTGAGCCACTCCAGCCCTTCTTCTAAACGTTCAGCATCCAGATCTTTAGATGGCTTCATATCGGCGCTCAGATAAAAACGCTGCATTTGTTTTAATGGATCCTTTTTTAAACCCAGCTGCATTGCTTTTAAAACGCGTTCATCTGTGAAGTCCTTAAAAGCCGTAAAACCATTTATAGAGATCAACCCAGCTATGTTCTTCTGATAATTTTTCAGCGCAAAAAGCGTTCCTAGAGAATGCGTTACAAACACAGCCTTTTCATCACCGATAGACGGCATGCTAGGGGCAAGCCCTGTGAAGCCAAGCTCGACAAATTCAGGCTCTTCGAAAGACAGCAACGGCACCAAGTCCTGCCAATAGTGGGCATCCCCACCCCATCCATGTACAAATACAGTTTTCATTTGCCACCGCATATAACATTTATGCAAGATGTTTGCATGAAAATTTTGTGTGACATTGGTGGAACTTACGCGCGCCTTGCGCATTGCGGCCCAAACGATCAAGGGGCGGCACAAAATATTATTCGCTATAAGCGCAGTGATTTTGAAAATTTCATGGCTGCACTGAATACATATTGCAAGGACATAGGACATGAGGCTGGCGGCATTCTTATTGCTGGCGTTGCAGGATATCATGGCGGTGATCCCTTAGAAATTTTCACTTCTCAAGATTGGTTTAACCCCACCTCGCTTACAAATAATGGTTGGGACTTAAACGCTCTTTATAACGATTTCGAGGCTGGCGCACTGGCCCTGCCTCACTTCAACGAAGATGAACGTAGCCTCATTAAGTCCGGCAACGGACCGACACTATCGGAAAGCCTTTGCCTTATAGGCCCCGGCACCGGGCTTGGCCTTGCGTACCTTAGAGATCAAAAACCACAAATGAGCGTTGGCGGGCATTTTCCGGCCAGCGCCACAAATATAGAGCAAAGGCACGTTATCGAACGACTGCAAAACACAGGCATAGCAAACGTTTCCTATGAAGATCTTGTAAGCGGGCGCGGGCTCATGAACATCTATGAGGCCTTGGGCGGCCATGGCCTTAAGCTCGAAGAATTTCTAGATCATGCAGGTGATACTTTTGTTAAGCAAGCCCTACACCTCTTTCATGAATTTTTTGGCCAATTCGCGGCAACCTGCGTTATCGNAGGTCANAGCTATGGCGGTCTATATCTNACTGGCGGCGTGCTTGAGCGTTTGATCGAGGCCAA
Organism: Micavibrio sp. TMED27; assembly: GCA_002167715.1. Classification (GTDB taxonomy): domain Bacteria; phylum Pseudomonadota; class Alphaproteobacteria; order Micavibrionales; family Micavibrionaceae; genus TMED27. Next base: position 4,679 of record NHCG01000014.1, on the reverse strand, counting down.
ACTTTTTGATAAGAAGCTTTTTCTTCACGCCTATGAAAATGCTTCCGCACTACCCGCAGTAAAAGATGCGCTCAACGGTGTAAGCATTTATCATGTGCGCTATTCTTATCCTGCAATTAAGGGACTTACCTATGCCAAGTAACGTTACCGCCTTTCCCGCACCGAAACGCTGCGCCTATCTCACCATTGATGATAGCCCATCAAAGCACACAGAAAAACTCGTCGACTTTTTAAACGAATATAAAGTGCCTGCTCTGCTCTTTGTCAGAGGCGCACTCTTGGAACGAAACCCGCGCGCGATCGAATATGCCATTCAAAAAGGGATGGTGATTGGTAATCATTCCTACGCCCATAATAGCGCCGGTGAAATGGAGCCACAAGAGTGGGCAGATGATCTTGAGCTATGCGAGCATTTGATTGAGGCGGCTTACAGGCGCTGCGACGTCGAGCGCGAAGCGAAGTATTATCGCTTCCCTTATATTGACCGCGGGGACGGGGTTAAGCTTGAGCAAATTGATAAATCAAGCGCGGCTGAGAATAATAAAACACAAATGCTACAAGACTACTTGCATGAGCAACATTTTTATCAGCCCTTTAAACGCTTACCACCCGGCTATCCTAAACGTGCGCATGATTGCCTTTACACGTACACCGCGCGTGATTGGATGCTAAATGATAAACATCGCGGCCAGCATGAAATAAAAACACGCGATGATCTAATTGCACGTGCTGAAGAGGATATGCAGAACTGGCCAGTGAACTATAATCAGGNGATTTTACTCCATGATCAGGACGGCATGGTTGATGATGCAATCGCCTTAGTGCGATGGTACCTAGATGCAGGCGTTGAGTTTTTGGACTTTTAAATACCAATACCTTTAATCTATTTCTTTTTATATGTTGTATAATAATAGTGCTGAACGACAGGCGCAGGCGCCGGCCTTGTACGAAACACTTTTTCTGCCTTAGGCGCTTGATTGGATATTTTATAGCTCTTGAGCTCAGGATATGCTTTTAAAATATCACCTATAACATCAGGGCCACCTTCACTGATATGCAGCGTTGTTTTTTTGAGCTTAGAGCCAATGTAACTCTCTCTATAGATAGTTCCAATATCGAATTGACCAATATATGTGATCTGGCCTGGCTTTACCGTAAACTCAAGTGGTTCAGGCTTTACTGGGAGGCGTCCAGCCACAACGGGAGGAGCCGCTTTATATTTTCCGGCCTTTTCTTCTATTAAGAAGTCTTTCTTTTGATAGTTGCCTGTCGGTGACTCTACAAAATCCCATGAACGTACATAGACTTTTGATATTTCATATGTCTCAGGATTATGCTCACCCTGCATTTCACCTTCTTTCAGCTTTCTGCCATAGCCAACTAAAGTAACCTTATTCGATAATACACCACTTTTTTCGATTGCCCGCTGCCCAACACGAAACGCTATCAAACCTTTATCCGCTGGAATCTGGGTATAAGAAACATCGATACTTTCTCTGTTACTCATACCGCCACACGCAGTTAACGTCATAACAGCCGCTACTATAAATAAATTTTTCATATAAAACGCTTTCTAGCTTTCCTCTCGATCTGCTTCTTTCTCTTCTTCAACCGGCATGTATGGATCTTCTAGAAATTCTTTTAGTTGCTGATTGATATTTTGCGTAGTTTCTTTGATCGCTCTTTTGATATGCGCATTATTGTTTTCAATCCATAAAGTATGGTTTTCAAAACCTTCATCCATAGATTCTTCTGGATAATACACATCGCTTAACGAGGCACTGTAAACTTCTTTATCAATCCGGTTATCCTTAACCGTATAAACTTTCATATTGAAATACTGTGTCAAATTTTCAAATTCTTCACCAATTTGATAAACAGAGCCAAATTCTACATAGGCCTTGTTGTTCATTTCCGCAATCAATACAGCACGCACTTCTTTACGATTGTCAGAAAAAGCAAGTACTTCATGGCCTTTTACATCCAGCCATTCTGCACCTGAAATTGTCTTTTTGTATTCCTTTGCAGGGTCGTTATACATCGACACATTTTTTATACTGCCTAAAATCGCGTCTTTCTCATCCGCACGCTTCGCGTAACTTACGCCCGTACTTGCTAAATTAACCGCTGTCACAGCCAAAAGACCAATAAGACTTCCGCCACCAGCGTGAAGATTAGTTACAGGAATTTTTACCGATAAAGGCTTTTCAAATCTATTTTCAGTAACCTTCACTTCCATCGGAAGCTTGGTATATTCAGTATATTTAGGATGTAATTTACCATTTTGCGGCTGCACGCCTGCGCAAGCAGATATTGATAAAGCACATATGGCTAAAATTGATTGAGTTAAAATACGCATTGGCTCCCCCCTAAACTCAGTAATACAACTAAGGGTAACACTATTTCTTTACAGACAGGAATTCAATAAAAAATACTAATGTTTGGGAGGCTTTGGAGCGGGTGATGGGAATCGAACCCACGTATGCAGCTTGGAAGGCTGCCGTTCTACCATTGAACTACACCCGCTTGAGGCTATGTGAGAGAAAGATTTAACGCCCTTTAAAAAAGATTGCAAGTCTAAATCTTTTACTGCGGCTTAACCAAGCCCGATTTCTTTTAAACCATAACCAATAGCAAAAGCCATACCGGCTGCGAACATGCCTATTAAAAATGTTTCAGCGCCCTCTTTCCACCACGGCTTTATTGACCACAAGCTTTTCAAAGATCCTATAATGATGAATGTGATGCCCGATAAGATAAGCGCAAGTTCAATTGCATGCGGCGCATTTAACAGAAAAGGCAAAACAGGCGCACTACCGCAAACTATAAAAGCTATAAATGTATGAAGCCCAGATTGAAATGGACTATGTGATGGTTTAGCAAGACCATATTCCTCGCCCATCATCCACTCAATCCAGTTTTCTTTATTTTTTGAAATGGCCTGCGTGACCTTTTCTACATCCTCTGGTTCAATGCCCTTCATTGTTAATATTTGACGCGTTTCCTCTAGCTCACCTTCAGGATATCGCTCGATATGAGCTTCTTCACGTTTGCGCAAACGCGTGTAGTTATCATGGTCCGCTTTAGTTGCGCTATATGCGCCCGCTGCCATGGAAAATCCATCCGCAATCAAATTGGCCAGCCCAAGAATTACAACAATGACAGGAGACAGATTTGCGCCAAAAACACCCGCAACAATAGCAAATGTTGTCACAACCCCGTCAATTCCGCCATAGACCCATTCTTTGAGGTAAAAAGATTGTGGTCCTTCATTGAGCCGTTGCGCTATTGCTTCTGTTGTGTGATCGTGATCTTTTATCATATGGTAAGATCATAGCCGAATAAAATGAGTAATTCAGTACGAATTTGAACATATTAATTAAAAAATCCGTTGACTTTAAGCCCCAGCGATTCTAAATCAAACTGACATTTAGCTATCTGCCGCACGCGGCGAGGATTTAGCTATGTAACTTTAAATCTACAGACTAAAAGGATGACACATGTCTAAGGAAAAATTTGAAAGAAATAAGCCGCATGCAAATATCGGCACAATTGGTCACGTTGACCATGGTAAGACGACATTGACAGCGGCGATTGCGATGAAGTACGGCGCGGGTGAATCAGTTGATAAAATTGACAAGGCGCCTGAAGAAAAAGCACGTGGTATTACAATTTCAACAGCGCACGTTGAGTATGAGACAGAGAACCGTCACTACGCACACGTAGACTGCCCAGGACACGCTGACTATGTTAAGAACATGATCACAGGTGCTGCGCAGATGGATGGTGCTATTTTGGTTGTTAACGCAGCTGATGGTCCAATGCCACAGACACGTGAGCACATTCTACTTGCTCGTCAGGTTGGTGTTCCTGCTCTTGTTGTGTTCTTGAACAAAGTTGATCAGGTTGATGATGAAGAGCTTCTTGAGCTTGTAGAAATGGAAGTACGTGAGCTTCTATCTTCATATGACTTCCCTGGTGATGATATTCCTATCATTAAAGGTTCAGCTTTAGCAGCTGTTGAAGGTCGTGACCCTGAGATTGGTGATAATGCGATTGCAGAGCTTCTAGAAGCAGTTGACAGCTACATCCCAACACCAGCACGTGAAGTTGATAAAGACTTCCTTATGCCTGTTGAAGATGTGTTCTCAATTTCTGGTCGTGGTACAGTTGCTACTGGCCGTATCGAGAGCGGTGTTATCAATGTTGGTGACGAGATCGAAATCGTTGGTATCCGTGATACACAAAAAACAACAATTACAGGTGTTGAGATGTTCCGTAAGCTTCTTGACCGTGGTTAAGCAGGCGATAACATCGGTGCGCTTCTTCGTGGTACAAAGCGTGAGGACATTGAGCGTGGTCAGGTTCTATGTAAGCCTGGTTCAATCACACCACACACAAAATTCGTTGCGGAAGCTTACATTCTTTCAAAGGATGAAGGCGGTCGTCACACACCATTCTTCACAAACTACCGTCCACAGTTCTACTTCCGTACAACTGACGTGACAGGTGAGTGTTCATTGCCAGCGGGTACTGAAATGGTGATGCCTGGTGATAACATTAACAATCTTGAAGTGACATTGATTGCGCCGATCGCGATGAACGAAGGTCTTCGTTTTGCGATCCGTGAAGGTGGCCGTACTGTCGGCGCTGGCGTTGTATCAAAAATTATCGAGTAA
>NHCG01000013.1 GCA_002167715.1 Micavibrio sp. TMED27 | reverse complement strand
ATTGGTTATGTTCCTCAGCATATTTTTTTAGCTGACGATACAATCGCTGCTAATATCGCTTATGGACGTATTGGCGCTGGTGAAGGTGAAGTAATCGCTGCCGCAAAAGCTGCTGCCGCCGATGAATTCATCAAAGCTTTTCCAAATGGTTATGAAACTCAAGTTGGTGAAGATGGCGTAAAGCTCTCAGGCGGTCAGCGCCAACGTATCGCGATTGCAAGGGCTATCCTGCGTGATGCTCCAATCCTTTTACTAGATGAAGCGACGAGCGCTTTAGATAATGAAAGTGAAAAGCTTGTGCAAGATGCACTCGAAAAGCTAGGGCAGGGCAGAACCACGCTCGTTATTGCGCACCGTCTTTCGACTGTTCAAAATGCTGATGAGATACTTGTTCTTGATCAAGGAACGATTGCTGAGCGCGGCACACATGAGCAGCTCATTGATAAAGCAGGGATTTACGCCGGCATGTACCGCGCGGGCGATTTATAGGAATGAAATCTGCGGTATTTTAATACCCTTATTTTATTGCACTGTTTTTATTGGTTTTTTGTTGACGTTATCCGCAAACGTGGCTATAAACATCCAGAAATTCGTTAAAAGGAATAAAACAATGACAAAAACATATTCTGCAAAACCAGCAGAAGTAGAGAAAAAATGGATCATTGTTGACGCTGAGGATGTTGTTCTTGGTCGTCTAGCAAGTATCATTGCTCTACGTCTTCGCGGTAAGCACAAGCCAAGCTATACACCACATGTTGATGATGGTGATAACGTAATCGTAATCAATGCTGATAAAGTTCGCCTGACAGGTAACAAGCGTGAGCAGGACATTTTCTACTGGCACACAGGCTATCCTGGCGGTATCAAGCAGCGCACAAAAGGTCAGATCCTAGATGGTAAGCACCCACAGCGTGTTGTTGAAAAAGCAGTTCAGCGTATGCTTCCAAAAGGCCCTCTAGGCTACAAAGTGTTCAAAAACCTTCGCGTATATGCTGGGACAGAGCACCCACATGAAGCACAAAAACCTGAAGTTCTAGATGTTGCATCTATGAACCCTAAGAATAAGAGAGGCTAATCATTATGGCTGAAGCACAAGTAAAAGATCTGAAAGACCTTAAAGAGGTTACAGCAGAAGAAAATGAAGCGCCAAAGCGCGTTAAGAAGATTGATGAGCACGGTCGTTCATACGGTACAGGTCGTCGTAAAGACGCAGTTGCACGTGTATGGGTTAAGCCTGGTTCAGGTAAAGTGACTGTGAATGGTCGCGATCAGTCAATCTACTTTGCACGTCAAACACAGCAGCTCGTTCTCAACCAGCCATTCCTGATTATTAATCATGTTGGTAAGTTCGATGTAATCTGTACAGTGAAAGGTGGAGGCCTATCTGGTCAAGCGGGTGCAGTTCGTCACGGTATTTCACGTGCGCTAGAGAACTTCGACCCTGAATTCCGTCCAGCACTTAAAGCAGCAGGTATGCTAACTCGTGATGCTCGTATCGTTGAGCGTAAGAAAGTTGGTAAGCATAAAGCGCGTCGTACAAAGCAGTGGGCGAAGCGTTAATTTACCGCTTATATGTTACTACAGTTTCAAAAACGCTCCCGTACAGGGGGCGTTTTTTTTAAGTTTTTCTTAAAGGTCTTATGGTTAATTTACATGGATATATGTATTCAGCTGATTAGGTTAGATAATTGAGGCCAGAACAAAGACGTTTAAAAAATCGTATTGAAGCTCTTAGAGAGTTTTCCGAGTCTATTGATGATTTGTTTGAACGTGATGTAGGCGTTCAAGCGGAGTATCGTACAATCGATATGCTATTTCTGAGGTTATTTTCAGATTCTAACGTAGCTAACATTACCGATACCCCTGAGCAAGTTTCTGTACCACCTGCTATACGTGAGTTTTTAGATGGCTTAGGTGATATGTCAGATGTTGAAAAAATGCACGAAGTTCATAATTTCCTGATAGATAATTTTGAATACAAAAAAGTTGAAAACGACAAAGTGAGGCCAAATCACGAATATTTACAAGAGTTAAAGGGGGATTGTGATGATTTCTCTAATGCACAATCGCATATGTTGCGGTTATTGGGTTTTAAAGATGTGGCATTTTTAGCTGCAGGGGTGAGGTATGTTGGGGAAACGCATGAGCTTCCGGCTAGTCACGCGATTACCTTAACCAAGGTTGATGGGCAATTATATGCTCTTGATGTTAATGTTAAAGAGCCAATGGCATTGGACGGAGCAACCATAAAAAATGTGCAAACTGTGCATAATGAAATTGTTGATCTGCAAATTGAGCAGCCGTGGGCCTTATTAGAGTTTGGCGCTGGTAAAGCCTTTTTTGTTTGGCCTGAATTTGAGGATGAAGAGGGGAGTTTTTCATTGGTATATGATGGAAAGATGCAGCCTAAAGGTGCTGATGAGGTTGGGGCGCATACGAGTTCCCAATCCGCAGATAAAGTGGGGGATATATCAGCGGAGAGCATTATAAACCCGGTGCGCAGTCTTTAAATTTATCTTTTGTTTTTAAACTGACTATTTTATTGGCTTTTATAAGCTCCTTGTGTTATGAAAATGGCATTGGTGTGAACAAAGAAAAATGCAGTCAAAAATGACAATTCAAGTAAAATCAAAAACAGCGAAAATTGAGCTAGATGCGGAAGTCCTCCAAAATGTTTTTATGGGACTTGTTTGTGATTTCAAAGATAAAGCAATGGGTGCTGGTAATGACTTTGATAAAATCCGAACCTATAACCATCTGGCTGATCGTTTTATGAGTGAAGTTGAAGGTCTGTCCGTTGATCAGAAAACAGGTGCATTTGTAAGAACGATGCAGGTCGTGCAATTTGAAGATAAAGTTGCCAATGCACTTAATATGTCCTCTGATTCAGACCTTAAAAACCGTCTGAAAGATGGCCTTAGCGCAGTGCAAGAACTCAGCGCAATGGAAGAGCGTACTAAATGGGTTAGTGGTATAGATGAGCAGCAAGTTGCGCAGTTTAAGCGCATGTCCCTGACAAAGGCGGAGCTTATCACACGCGCTTCACAGCTATTAGATATTCCGCATAATAACGAAGTTGCAATAGGTATGTTTGAGGCTTTAAGCGAAGCCACTCAATCAATACAAGAGAAAAAGCAGCAATTGGATCAGCAATATCCTAGGCTAATGGAATATACACTGTAACGGCGGCGCATAATGAGTAGCGAAAAAGAGAAGCTTATAATTGATCGTGCGACCCACGAGCAACTATCCAATCAAATAGCAAATGATTTTGATGAAATCGCAGCCTCATACGATGATGAGGACCTGCATAAGGTTATTATAATTTCTGCATTTTCGAACTTTATAAGGGCAGAAGGGTATGAGCTTGGGATCTATACATCTGAGTTTGAAAAAGTTGCTGCCGATAAAGCCGCCGAGCGCCTTCCTTATGCAGTGAATGAACATGCAAGGCAGGCAATAAGAGAGGGGTTTGATGCTACTACGCAGCTCGCACAGCTTTCTGGCCGTATGGAATTTACGGATATTAGTAAAGGTGAAGCGCTAAATCCACATACGGCACTTGTAACTCTGGCTCATAGTGATTTGATTGTGTCAGCGAATAAAGCTATTGCAGGAACGGATGAAGATCCGCAAATCGTTGCAGATATGTTGATGGCTATTGACGTGGCTAAGGCCCTTATTCAGGCGCGCAGAGAGGATCTTATTAAAAATAATCCCTCGCTTAAATCTTTTGAGCTATAATACCGCATGAGCAATTTTATATATCCATACAAAAATATAGTGCCAACAATTAGTAAAAGCGCATTTGTTGCGCCGAGCGCCTCTATAATTGGTGATGTTGAGATCGGTGATGAAAGCTCTGTTTGGTATGGCTGCACGCTGCGCGGCGATGTTAATGATATCAAAATCGGCGCGCGCACGAATATTCAAGACGGTAGTGTCATTCATGTGACGCGAAATTTACAGGGCACCTATATCGGCGATGAGGTTACCGTCGGGCATCTTGCGCTTCTTCATGCGTGCCGCATTGGTAACCGCGCCTTTATCGGGATGCAGGCCTGCGTCATGGATGGAGCCGTTGTTGAGGATGGGGCGATGGTCGCGGCAGGGGCGCTTGTAACGCCAAATAAGGTTGTCCCAACTGGGCAGCTATGGTCTGGTCGCCCTGCGAAATATATGCGCGACCTGACTGAGGAAGAAATTGCGTTTCTTAAAATTTCCGCTGATAACTATGTTCGTGATAGCCGAGAATATCTATAATTGACATAACTTTGGAAAGCCTGTAGGTATATACCCGAAATGGATTTTGGGTAATGAGTTTAAGAGAAAAGCAACTTCTAGAAAAATTTAAGGCCTCTGTAGTGGTTGAAAAGCCATTAACGCCATGGGAGCCTTCAGAGATCATTAGTGTTGAAACTCATGAATTGTCTTTACATCCGTTATCGATGATAGCTCTAACTGAAACGATTGAAAAAATGGCTGCGGACCCAGATGGTGTCGCAACGCTTTATTTGGGTGAAGAGGTGTCTAAAGCGCCGAAGGATGTTGAGGATTTTCTTCGCTCGTGTCTTTTATTTCCGAACTCACCAGATTTCTTAGGGGTTTATCATGAGGATATACTAAAAGGAATCGTCATGATTGATGCTGAGGACCTTGATTATGGCACTCGTATAGCGCCCTTCATCTTTAAAGAGCATAGGGGGCAGGGCTTAATGAAGCAGGCTTACTCACTATTATCACATGCTTATGATGAAATTCTTGATGCCCCTGTGATGTTCGGTCAAACAGCGGTCGGTAATGATTCTATGAAAGCTGTTTTTGAATCAGCTGGGCTCGTGCGAATGAATGACGGGCCATGCAGCTCCGTTGAATTCGGTAAAGAGGTTGATTTCTTTTGCAGGCCTGAAATGCTTGGAAATTAATCCACTTGTTTCAGAACATATGACCCCGGAGCAGCTTCAATGATGTCTGATTTTTTGATGGATCTTGCTTTAATTTTTGTGCCTGTGTAATCGCTTATCCAGCTCTGCCAATGAGGCCACCAAGAGCCTTTTTGCTCTTTCGCTTTATTAAACCAATCGATCGTGCTCTCTGGCGTCTGGTCATTTGTCCAGTAACAATATTTATCTTTGATAGGCGGGTTTACAATGCCTGCGATATGGCCGGAAGCCGCAAGGGTAAAGGTTTTCTTGCCTGATACGATTTGTGTCGTTTTGTAGGTTGCTTGCCACGGTGCAATGTGATCTTCTTTTGTAGAAAGAAAATAACAGGGTGTTTTGACCTTTGAAATATCGATGTCAATACCATCTAAATTTATACCATCCGATACGCATAGTTTATTATCCTTGTACATGTTACGAAGATAAAAACTATGCATCGCAGCTGGAAGATTCGTTGCATCGTCATTCCAATATAGCAGGTCGAATGGAAAAGGTTCACGCCCCATTAAATAGTTATTCACAACAAACGACCAAATCAGATCATTTGCACGCAGCATGTTAAATGTCTGCTGCATAGCGCGCCCTTCGAATATGCCTTTATTCAGCATCATGCGTTCAATTGCTTCGATCTGCTTGTCGCCCATAAACATTTTGAGCTGCCCTGCATCTTGGAAATCAATCAGCGTGGTCAAAAGGGTAGCAGAACGAATACGTGACGACTGCTTCTTCTTTTCCAGATAAGCCATCGTGGCCGTTAGCAATGTTCCACCAAGGCAATACCCAATCGCGTTCGTCTCTTTTTCGCCTGTAATTTTTTCAATGACATTAAGAGAATCAAGAATCCCTTCCAGCATGTAAGCATCGAAGCTTTTATTCGCATGTGATTTGTCTGGGTTTACCCATGAAATACAAAACACACTATGCCCCTGATCCACGGCCCATTTGATTAGGGAATTATCAGCGCGCAGATCAAGAATGTAATATTTATTGATCCAAGGCGGCACAATTAGGAGCGGAGTCTTAAAGACTTTTTCTGTGCTCGGCTTATATTGAATAAGCTGCATTAGATCATTTTGGTAAACAACGCTGCCCTCAGTCGTGGCAATATTCTCGCCAACCTTAAAGGCGCTCTTATCCGTCATAGAGATTTTAAGCTCACCGCGCCCGCGTTCCAGATCTTCACTAAATTGTTGTAAGCCTTTAACGAGGTTTTTCCCGCCGGTGCGAATCGTTTCGTTTAAAGCCTCTGGATTTGTCATGAGGAAATTAGAAGGCGCCATAGCATCCATCATCAGCCCAGCAGCAAATGAAAGCTGCTCTTTTTGTTCTGGCGGTAAATCCTGCGCATTATCGATCGTGCGCTGTACATGGTCTGAGGCCAAAAGATAATACTGCTTGATAAAACTAAAGAGGGGATTGCTTCGCCATTCTTCAGCCTTGAATCGTTTATCGCCGCGCTCTGGCTCTATAACCGACTCAGCAGGCTCGCCCGAAAGACGTTTAAAACTACTATTCATCAGGTCAATTTGTTTTTGGGTGTAATCCATCTGCATGGACCAATAGCGCATCGGATCAATCGCCATGTTTTTGAGTAAGTCTATAGCAGCCTCTGACGAATCTGGTGGCGGCGGAATTTCGCTTGGCGGTGTAAGTTCTCGATCACCAATATCCTTGCTAAATCGCTCCACCATTTTAATGAACAGCGGTTGAGATTCTTGGTATGCACTCATTAATGCATTCGATAGCGCTAGCGGATCAGGGTAATGGCTCAGCATGTCCTGAGATGCGGCGGCATCAATATGCTCACGTTTCTGTGCTTGTGTCGCTTTCGATGCAGTATGCTTTTTATCTTTGGTTTTGGAGGGCGTTTGTTTATTGGCTTTGGTTTTTGTATTAGCCTTTGCTTTCGTTTTTACAGGTTTCTTTTTTGCCGCACTTTTAGCTACAGTTTTACTTTTTGTGGTTTTGGATTTTTTAGAAGAATCGGCCATATGTTCACTCACTCTCTTTGAAACCAATCCAAGATTGGCGAAATACACTGCAAAAAGCAACGCATAAATGCCCTGTGCTTGCATTTGCTGTGGAATCAGTTTTCTATAAAGGTTATATATGAAAACGCTTTAAATATATCCTTTTCAAACTCTAAGGTGCCTAATGAAAACGCTTCGAACATTGCTTCTATTATCTCTGGTTTCTCCAGCTTTTACAGCCTGTGCTTATTTTGATACGGCTGGATCGGAAGAAGTGCAAATGTCTAGTGGTGGACAGCGCATCTACGTGAATGAGCCTGCATACCAAGATCAGAGTGTGCGTGATGTGATCTACAGCTCTACTGGCGGCGCAGTGAGCGTTTTTGATGTTGATGGTCAAGGTGGCGCACCTAAGCCTGTTGATGGTCCTATCGTATCTTCATCTTCTGCAATGGGCTTAAGTGATGGTGATGCATCTGTGCATGCAGTGGAGGCCGCTCCAATTCATTACCCATCCGGCGCAAGCACACATACTATGCCGCGCGTTCACACTGGTGACCCTAGTGTCGAGGTTTATAGTCTGGATGATGATCATTCAAATGGTGGTTTTTACGGTGGCTCAGTCTTGGACACGGTCACAGGCCATCAGCGCTCAATGCCACCATCTGCAGCAGATGTGATCAATAAAGAGCGAGCAGCAGGGAATTTTAAATAGGGCTTTAAAGCCTTGAATTTTGGTGTTAAGCCCTTACAAATAGAAACAAGTTAATATTGAATAGAGGAAAAGTGTTATGCCTGAACCACTTCGCTTAGGTATTGCTGGGCTGGGGACAGTCGGCGGCGGTGTTATAAAAATTGTTCAAAAACATGCTGAAATGCTGGCTACGCGTTCTGGTCGAATCGTAGAAGTTACAGCTGTATCAGCGCGTGATCGTTCAAAAGACCGCGGTGTAGATCTTTCAGCCTATGCATGGGAAGATGATGCGAGAGCGCTGGCCTCGCGCAGCGATGTGGATGTGGTCGTTGAAATGATCGGTGGCAGCGAGGGGTTAGCTCTTGATCTCGTAAAGGCAGCTTTAGAAAATGGTAAGCATGTCGTAACAGCAAATAAGGCGCTCTTGGCNCATCATGGCTTTGCACTTGCNGCTATTGCNGAAGAAAAGGGNGTGTCACTCTGTTATGAAGCGGCTGTAGCTGGAGGTATTCCNGTGATTAAAGCTCTAAGAGAGGGCGCTGCAGGTAACGGCATNAATGCAGTNTACGGTATCTTGAACGGTACATGTAATTACATGATGACGGCAATGCGTGAAACAGGCAAAGATTTTGATGTGATTCTCAAAGAAGCGCAGGACGCAGGCTACGCCGAAGCAGATCCTAGCTTTGATATNGATGGNATTGACGCCGCACATAANCTTTGCCTTCTCAGTGCGATTGCATTTGGTGTAAAACCAGACTTNGANAATCTNCAAGTGCAAGGNATCCGTAANATCACAGCAACAGACATTCAGTTCGCCGAAGAATTTGGGTGCCGTATTAAGTTGCTTGGTATCGCCCGTAAAAGNGAAGAAGGNCTGTTGCAGGTGCTAGAGCCTTGTATGGTGCCAATTTCAAACCCTGTCGGTGTGATTGAGGATGTTTACAACGCGGTTTATTTTGATGGTGATGCCGTTGAAACCGTCCTTCTTACAGGTAAGGGCGCAGGTGAAGGGCCAACCGCTTCTGCTGTCATGAGTGATGTGATTGATATCGCGCGCGGTATTTCTTTGCCTACATTTGGCGTTCCGGCGAATAAGCTCGAAACAGCTGAGTGGATGAACCTCGAAGATAGCCGCAGTAACTATTACCTGCGTTTGAATGTAATTGATCAAGCGGGCGTGATGGCCAATATCGCTGCGATTCTAAGAGACTGTGAAATCTCTATTGAAAGTATGTCGCAGCAAGGCCGTGATCCTGGCGCTATTGTGTCTATCGTTCTGACAACGCATGAGGTGCGTCATGGTGATATACTCAAGGCTTGCGAAATGATTGCTTCTCTTAACGAAGTAAAGGATGAGCCTTGCCTGATGCGCCTTGAGACGTTAGAGTAGCCGCAAATTTGAATAGAAAGTTTAACCATGAGCACTGAGAAAGCAAAAACTATGTCAGAAGAACAGGCCTTTATGGACCGTAACCTAGCCCTAGAAGTTGTCCGCGTAACCGAAGCGGCGGCCTTGGCGGCGTCAAAACTTGTCGGGCGCGGTGATAAAGTCGCAGCTGATCAGGTGGCTGTGGATGCAATGCGCGATGCGCTTAACTCTCTCCATATTAAAGGACGCATCGTTATCGGTGAAGGTGAACGCGACGAAGCGCCTATGCTTTATATTGGTGAAGAAGTTGGTGATGGTAAAGGGCCTGAAATTGATATCGCGCTTGACCCGTTAGAGGGGACAGATATTACAGCGCGCGGTGGTAATAACGCGCTGGCTGTTGTTGCGATGACGGATAAGGGCGGTTTCCTGAATGCGCCAGATACTTACATGGAAAAAATAGCCGTTGGCCCGGGTATTGACCCTAATATTCTTGATCTTGATGCGCCAATTGGTGATGTGCTTGCTAAGCTTGCCAAGGAAAAAGGCGGCAGTGTAAACGATTTGAATGTCTGTGTGCTGGATCGTCCGCGTCATGATGACATTATTCAGGGCGTCCGCGAAGCTGGTGCACGAATTTCTTTGATCGGTGATGGTGATGTGAGTGCGGTAATCGCAACGGCTGAGCCAGATACAGGTATTGACCTTTACGTTGGAACTGGCGGTGCACCAGAAGGTGTTCTTGGCGCTGCGGCTCTACAATGTATAGGCGGTTCTATGCTTGGTCGTCTTGTCTTCCGTAACGACACGGAAATTGCCCGCGCTGAGAAGTGGGGCATTAGTGACCTGAAAGCGATCTATACAACAGATGACCTTGCAAAGGGTGATAACGTGATGTTCGCTGCAACGGGTGTGACAGATGGTACAATGCTTAGAGGTGTTCGCCGCTATCCGGGGGGTGCAAAGACATCAACAATCGTCATGCGTTCAAAATCTGGAACTGTGCGCCGCGTAGAAGCGACACATAACCTAGAGCGTAAAGATTGGCTTAAGTCGATCTAGGAACTCTGCTAGGATAGGTTTTTATATCCTTAAAACGCTTGTGAAGGAGTGTTGATAATGAAGATGAAAACCTTAGCGGCCTCTATACTATTTTCAGCCCTTGTAATAGTGCATAACATTGCAAACGCAAATGATGCCGCGGTCTCTATCATTAAGGGGATGAGCTTCGAAGGCTTGTCCGTAAAAAGCACTGATGCAGAAATAGAGAGTTATCTTAGCAAATATCCGTCTTTACAGTGCCGCCGTACAGATGTGCCGCAGCGTGAAAGTAAGATTAAGAAAAAAATCATCCAATCTGCAAAAAGCTGGCATTGTATGTCATCGGCTCGCGCTGAGCCTATGATAGTTAATATTAAGAAAAGGGGCGGGGCGATTACACATATGGATATTCAAGTAGAGTATCCAGACGCCAAAGGTTATGAGAAAGTTCACGCTTATTTTAAATCAGAAAGTGAGAAATTTAAGGCGACAGGTCTTGTTGGTCCGCATGTAGATAAACAGAATAATATGAGCTTCCAGGATAGTGATCACCCCGGTGCATCATCGCCTACATTCACGCAAGTTTTAAAGGTTAAGCTTCTGTCTAAATGTCAAAATAAACCAGTGCACTACAACCTCACCACTTCAGCAATGAAGATGAGCGGCGTGCACAGAGCAAGCTTTAAAATACAGCGTGATGATGCCGCTATGTATTGTGATTAAGGGTTGGAAACAAGTCTTAGCTGCGTTGTCGAAGTACTGTATCCAAATTGATAGTTATTGACGCTCTTTGCTGGAAGGTTGTTGCGTATAGATGACTTAATCTCAGCAGAGCTATTGGCGCCGTTATGCTCCATCGTAAACTTTGCAACTATTCCGCCTGGCGTTCTTCTGACCTTTTCAAAATTTAGCTGCGTAGACATGCTGGCATTAATGCTGCTAGCAATATCTTGAGCAATTTGCTCGGCATTATTATCATTTACACTTTGATTGAAATTCACCTCAAGTGTTCTAGGAAGTCGTGTTTCTNTTGTCATTTTGTTTTTCTCCATTACCGCGGTGCAATATATGTATTGTCATAAGATTTGTCAAGTGTGGGTGTTTTAAGCCGCTCTCTTGCTCCTGCCTCGTAGAATCAAATAATATATTTTTATGGGACAAGCATTGGAAAAAACCTCTTTAAATAAGGCGCACTGGCTGCTGCCTGATACGGATTTAACGCAAGTGGAGCGCATCGCACGCGCTCATGATTTGCCAGAGATCGTTGCACGTCTATTATGCGTGCGCGGTATAGAAGAAGCCGATATAGAAGGTTTCTTGCACCCAACCCTGAAAACACATTTTCCTGACCCATTTGCTCTTAAAGGCATGGATGATATGGCTGCGGACATCGCGGAGGCCATCATTAAGGGGAAAAAGATCGCCATTTTCGGTGATTTCGATGTTGATGGCGCGACCTCTTCGGCACTTCTTTATCGCTTCTTGAAACATATGGGGCAAGAAGCGCGTATTTATATTCCCGGCCGTTTAACCGAAGGTTACGGCCCTAATGCAGATGCGCTNAAAACACTAAAAGATGAAGGCGCAGGTATCGTCTTCTTGCTTGATTGTGGCACAACCGCTTTTGATCCCGTTGCGGCTGGTAAGGANCTTGGNCTTAAAATAGTGATTGTTGATCACCATGAGGCTGGCGATGAATTGCCTGATTGCTGGCACCTTATAAACCCAAAGCGCAAGGATGATGACAGCGGCCTTGATATGCTCGCAGCTGTCGGTGTGACTTATCTCGTTTGTGTGGCTATTAATGCAAAGCTTCGTGAGAAGGGGTTTTATAAGGATAAGGGGCTCCCCGAAGCGCCGCTTAAATCCTTTCTTGATATTGTTGGACTAGGCACTGTTTGCGATATGGTGCCGCTTAAAGGGCCAAATCGCCTCTTTGTTCGTCATGGCTTTAAGGCAATGTCCAGTAGCGATAATGTTGGGCTTAACGCCTTGATTGAGGTTTCGCGTATAACGGGTGAGATTACTCCATATCATGCGGGTTTTGTTTTAGGGCCGCGCATTAATGCAGGCTCACGCGTGCATAAATCTGAGCTAGGCGCACAGTTACTCTCAATGGATGATCCATCCGGCGCTAATGATATCGCATGGACGCTAAGCGACTGTAACGATAAGCGNAAAGCNATTCAGCAAGATATGGAGCGNACAGCGATTGAGCAAGTCGAGGCGGGGGGGCTTGATCAATACNCAATGATNTTTGTCTCTGATGACAGCTTNCATCANGGTTTAAGNGGCCTTGTCGCNGGGCGTTTAAAGGANAAATATACCAAGCCTGCCTGCGTGGTGACATTTGCCGAAAATGTCCACGGCGAACTNGAGGGGAGAGGNTCTGGCCGNTCAATCCCNGGTGTGCATATNGCGCAAGCTTTTATGGATGCACAGGAGGAGGGGNTNATTATAAAAGGCGGTGGTCACGCAATGGCTGGCGGCTTTACGGNGCTGCCTGATAAAGTGGAGGNCTTTAGGGNNTTTCTCTATAAGCATATCGCNGCGCAGNTNGAGGCNGGNGATGTGNAAGTNGAAACAGAGATNGACGCGGTATTAAGTGTGCGCGGATGCCGNCCTGATTTTATAAAAATGATTCACGAATATGTTGGTCCCTTTGGGCANGAATTCCAAGAGCCGTTATTCCTGCTGCAAAATGTNCGGCTGCATAGTGNNGATGTTGTTGGCGATTCTCATATCCGNTGTATGGTCTCNGATTGGGAAGGTGGAGCNCGAATGAAGGCTATGGCTTTCCGTGCAGTGGGTACTGAGCTAGGGGAGGCGCTTTTGAAAAGNAAGGGCGCAGCAATAGAGCTTGTCGGTCAGCTTAAAATTGATAATTGGTCAGGTCAGGATAAGGTTGAAATGCACGTACGCGATGCGCGTTTGATGTAATTTTCTAACCTGNTTTGANGNNTTGGGNTTGTGGATAAGTTNTTGAAGTGTAAGNTNAATATNGGAAAAACGCCCNCGAAACGATTCGGGGCGTTTTTGAAATNTTCTTGCGCGTACGGATATGCGTACTTACTTCTTCTCGTCTGAAGAGTTTGTACCACCAATTCCGAAGTTTCCAAAGCGCTTTTCGAACTTTGACAGCTGGCCTTTTTCAACAACTTTACCTGTTCCGCCCTGCCATGCTGGGTGTGTAAGAGGGTCAACGTCAAGCTTAAGAACGTCACCTTCTTTNCCCCATGTTGAGCGAGTTGTATATTCTGTGCCGTCTGTCATCACGACTTTAATTTCGTGGTAATCTGGGTGTGTTTCGGCTTTCATATTTATCTCCTTAGAATTCCAAGCTCGGTTTATAGATACTATTGCTCAGGAATTCAAGCTTTTTTTGCTATTGATTTTATTCTTATCANGGCGCACATATAAAAACATGAATTGGTGGCTTCCTCATAATTTTCAAGTAAAACAAGAAAACTTGCTTAAGCGTGCTCAGATAATGCGTGCTGTGCGCTCTTATTTCGANTCTGAAGGCTTCTTAGAGGTNGAAACACCCATTATGCAGGTTATGCCNGGGGCTGATGTTCATATCCACGGCTATGCGCTGGAAAATGGCTTGTATCTGCATAACAGNCCAGAATTTGAAATGAAGAAGCTTCTTGTGGCTGGATGTGAAAAAATATACCAGATATGTAAAGTTTTCCGAAAAGAGGAAGTGACGAAGCTTCATAGCCCTGAATTTACGATGCTGGAATGGTACCGCGCTGGCGCAGACTTTGTGGATCTGATTACAGATTGTAAAAGCTTTATAACGGCCTGTGTTGATAAATTCGAATATAACGGTGTGATTTGTGATCCGCATCAGGACTGGCACATCATGACTGTGGCGGAAGCGTTCGAAAAGTTTGCTGATATTGATATAGCAGCTTGCTTAAATGATCCTATTGCCTTTATGGCTGCAAGTCGTCAGGTCGGAGTGCGTGTAACGGCGACAGATGGTTGGGATGATGTGTTTCACGCCGTCATGGCTGAACGGATCGAACCTTACCTAGGTATGGGCGTTCCTACCGTTTTATGTGATTATCCGGCNTCTATGGCGAGCTTATCACGAAAGAANGTNGGNGATGAACGNTGGGCAGAGCGGTTCGAGCTTTATATTTGCGGTGTNGAGCTTGCAAATGCTTATTCTGAGCTTACAGATGCTCAAGAGCAAAAAACNCGTTTTGAGCGTGATATGTTCGAAAAGGAGCGTATATACGGTGAGCGCTACCCCATTGATGAGGATTTCTTAAAAGCNNTNGAGCACGGNATGCCTGAATGCGCTGGCATAGCGCTTGGNCTCGATCGCCTTGTTATGTTGGCGTGTGGAGCACAAAATATTAATCAAGTGTTGTGGGTTGANTAAANNCTCTTGCGATAGTTGTTTCGATTTTCTATANGTATAGTTCCGTATATGAGGGGGANACTATGAGCATTGTAGAAACGCTGGATAAGATTAATCATTTTTTAAAGAGGAATAGCACCTTTGACTTNGTGTTGGGNAANGGNTTCCGAGAGCGCGTTGCGCATTGGCGAGAAATTTCTAGAAATGGTGATTTGGAANCCGTTGANGGGGCGCAGGCTAAACTAATTGAATATTACGATAGATTATCGCAAGGAAAAGTTCAGCAGGAGGATATTTTNCCTAACTTTAANGGGCTTTTGCAGGATAGGGATATTCAGCTAAGTTTTAATCGTTATGCGCAGCATATGGAAACGAAGCTTCTGCATGCTGAACGNCTTGGCCTGATTTTTAATGGTAGTGCTTATAAAACACCGGAAAATAAAATTCCTGATTTGATCCAAACAATTCAAAAAAGCTCAGTCATGATGGCTGCGGCTGATGTGGATGAGAGTAAGCTTACAAATGTGAAGGGTGCTGGCGGGGTTGTTACGTCGGCATTCCTGGATCTTGCTGAGCGATGTCCGAGTGATTTTAAGCAGGACTTTATATATGCTGTCGATGAATTGCCGTACTTTAAAGCGTGTATGGTTAATGGCGTAGCTAGCGCTCAAGCTGCAAATTATAAGGAGATGATGAGCCATCTTGGTGATGAGGATGCTCTTCGTTTCATGAAGTTTTCTGATACTTGGCTATCCATTCCTAAAACGTCAAACCTGAGGAATTGGTTATATGAATATGATGAACGTCTAATGCCTGCAATGGATTATTCGAAATAGAATACTCGTTCTTGAGTTGGCTTTCCTTCTAATTTGGGGAAGTTTACCGCAAAAAAATAACGCCCTTGGTTTGGCAAGGGCGCTAATTTTATCTTTATATATGTATTAAGCTTTACGCGGCTTGTGAGTTGGCTGCGCCTTCGATAGATGCACCGTAGATTTTGTCAATCGCGCCTTGAAGCGCTGTGTTGAACTCTTCATCGCTTTGCTGCGCTCTTAGGTTGTTCGTTAGTGCGCGTGAGAAGCTAGCCACCATACCTGCATTGCGCTCTAGGCGCTCACAGCTTTCTTCTAGGCTATATCCACCAGAAAGGGCAACGACAAGCACAACATTTTCGTGCTCAATACATTCTTTATAGAAATCTGACGCTTCAGGCAGTGTGAGCTTCAGCATAACTTTCTGATCAGCATCAAGCGCATCNAGCTGTTTGAGGATTTCAGNTTTCAAAATTTCTTCCGCTTCGGCTTTATCGCTTGCATTGATNTTCACTTCTGGTTCGATGATAGGNACAAGCCCTTTNGCAATNATNTGNTTACCAACTTCAAATTGCTGCTCGACAACGCGNGCNATGCCTTCTGCGTTCGCTGTGTTTACAACNGAGCGCATCTTTGTACCAAAAATGCCTTTAGCCACTGCGCGGTCTAAAAGAGCGTCTAGCTCAGGCATNGGCTTCATAACTTGCACGCCGCCTTCATCATNCGCAAGGCCCTTATCAACTTTGAGGAATGGCACAACACCAAGCTCTTCCCATAGATACTGCGCTGTTGGTTTACCTTCAACTTCGCCGTCCATTGTCTTTTCAAACAAAATGGCGCCGATAATTTTCTCACCATTAAAAGCAGGGGCAGTGATAATGCGTGTGCGCATTTCGTGAACTTTGGCAAACATCTCGTCTTCGCCATTATAAGCATCTTCTTCTACGCCATAATTTTTAAGCGCTTTTGGTGTTGATCCACCACTTTGATCCAAAGCGGCAATAAAGCCCTTAGCGTTAGCAATTTTTGAAAGTTGTTCTTCTTTAGACATAGTGTCTCCTTCATGAATAGCGCATGGTTAAATTATTCAATCTTTTTAGCCAATTTTGAACGTGCGCACAAGTGCGGTATTAAAGGGATATACAGCTATATCTATGCTTCGCCGTTAAAAACAGAGCCGCGTGGACTGCTGAGTGAGTTTCGAGCATCTGAGATTGTCTGGATAAGCTCGGAAAGCTGTTCTTGCTGCTCAGTACTAAGGGCAGGGTTTTGCTCGGCGTTTTCGCCACTGCGCTCCGCTTCACGCTGTTGGCTGAGCTCGTTTTGCGCCTGAAGGCGTGCAGTTTGCGCGGCTCTTGCTACGGCGTAATCTTGCGGTGAAGGTTGAGTAGGGGCAAGCGCAGCCCGCACCACAACATCCATTTTGCGAATCGTAGCCTCTGGATTATTCGGCACAGGCGAAACATCAATCTGCACTTCACCACCAACCGCGTATTCTCGTCCGTCCGGGCCTGTTGTTGTCTCATATTGGATGGCGCCAGCATACGGGCCTCCAACGGTTTTGTGTGTTTGCTCGTGTGAGCGCACCTCCTGATCGGTTTGACGAAGTTCCTGAACCAGCTTTTCTTCTTCTTCGGTTAATTGATTAGGGTTATTTGATTCTGTCTCACCGGATGCAGCTTCTTGAAGGGCGTTCAAGGTGCGCTGCTCTTCTGTCTGTTCGGTTTGCGTAGCCTGAGGGGGCGCAGCAGCACGCGGCTGCTGCACTTGAAAAAGTGCGGCGCTACTTACAGAACCAATCATATTGTTATAATTATGCCAGATTTTTAAAAGCGATGGCAACTATCGCTACACACAAGTTTTCGTGAGCTTGCTGTTAAAATATGAGTATATAGAAGTGTTTAGCTCAAAAATAAAGCTGGCCAGGAAACTAGGTTTCACTGACCAGCTTTGCCACGGAGAACGGTTTAGACCTTCGTTTATATGTTGTTCCGTTCAAGCTGTCAATAAGTTTTTTGGAAAATAATCAAAAAACTTAAATTTTTACTCGTAACCGACTTCATGCATCTTAAGAGCTGTATCAATCATACGCTGTGAGAAGCCCCACTCATTGTCATACCAGCTCATGACACGCACAAAATCACCATCTACAACCTTTGTGCCTGCTAGGCTAAAGATCGAAGAGTGTGGGTCATGGTTGAAATCTACGGATACGCAAGGATCATCATACACATCCAAAATACCTTTTAGCTCACCGCGCGCATATTTGGTAACAGCGGCATTAACCTCTTCTACGCTAACGGCGCGAGATGGTAAGAACTTAAGATCAACCAATGAAACATTCGGTGTAGGAACGCGCATTGCAACGCCGTCCAGCTTGCCGTTAAGTTCAGGAAGCACTTTACCGACAGCTTTTGCGGCGCCGGTAGATGACGGGATAATGCTCATGGCCGCGGCGCGTGCACGAAGCGGATCTTTGTGTGAGCCATCTACAAGGTTCTGGTCGCCTGTGTAGGCATGAATTGTTGTCATGAAACCTTTTTCAATACCAATCTCATTATGCAGTGCATAAGCAACAGGCGCGAGGCAGTTTGTTGTACATGATGCGTTAGAAATGATTTTGTGCTCTTTTTGGATAAGGTTGTGGTTTACACCATAAACAACTGTCAAATCTTCGTTATCGCCAGGAGCAGAGATAAGAACCTTCTTACAGCCCATCTTCATATGCTTGCCAGCACCTTCACGGTCTTTGAATTTGCCTGTGCATTCCATCATAATGTCGACGCCCTCATCACCCCAAGGACACCCTTCAGGATCGCGGCTACGGAAACGCGTAATCTCTTTACCATCAATGATGATCTTGTCTTCACAGCGCTTTTCAACTGTGAAAGGTGCGCGTCCATGAATAGAATCATATTTTAAAAGCGGGAAGAAGTTACCGCCTGGATCGTTGATCGCGACAACTTCTATGTCATCGCGGCCACTTTCAAATATTGCACGCGCTGTCAGGCGTCCAATACGTCCAAACCCATTAATACCGATGCGTAATGTCATGTTTGTGTTCTCCTTAGTTTTTCTGACTTAATCGTTTATTTGCGGCTTCAACGATTGCATCCGTTGTAATGCCAAAGTGATCATAAAGCACATCAGCAGGTGCTGATGCACCAAAGCCCTTCATACCGATAAAGGTTGCATGACCACCGATAATGCGGTCCCAACCTTGTCTAATGCCGGCTTCTATAGCAATTTTCACGCTTTTATTGCAGATAAGGCTCTGGAAGTATTCACTATCTTGCTCAAAGAAGAGATCCATACAAGGAACGCTCACGACGCGCACATTGGCATCAATCTTTTCAGCAGCTTCTACAGCTAAGTGAACTTCTGAACCTGATGCGAAAAGCGTTACATCGGGCTCACCGTCACAGTCCTGAAGAATATAAGCGCCTTTTGCTGTAAGGTTTTCTTCGCGATCATCACAAAGTGTAGGGAGGCCCTGACGTGTAAGTGCCAGTACCGAAGGTGCATCTTTCTTATTAATTGCCCATTCCCAGCTTTCCGCTGTTTCAATGCCGTCACATGGACGGAAGAGATATGTGTTTGGAATAGCGCGGATCGCTGCAAAATGCTCTACGGGCTGGTGTGTTGGTCCGTCTTCGCCAAGGCCAATAGAATCGTGTGTCATCACATGAACAACCCGCTGCTTCATAAGGGCGCCCAAACGAATAGCAGGACGAGAATAGTCAGCGAACTGAAGGAATGTACCTGCATAAGGTAGCAGGCCGCCATGGAGCGCAAGCCCGTTCATGCAGGCCGCCATACCAAATTCACGCACGCCGTAATTAATGTAATTACCTTGATAGTCTTCTTTATTGATAACCTTTGATGCTTTGACCTTGGTGTTGTTAGAGCCTGTAAGGTCAGCAGATCCACCAATAAGCAGCCATAGGCGATCAACTAGCTTTTCTAAGCACATGCCTGATGTTTGACGCGTCGCTTTCTTCGGCTTGTCTGCTGCAAATTCTTTCTTAAGCTCGGCAATGATTGGTGCGATGGCGCCGCTATAGTTTCCTGCATGCGCCTTTGTGTGGCACTCTTTCCACTCAGAAGCCTCAAGGCGCTCATTCCAATCTAGGAACTGTTGGTATGATTTTTGACCAACCGCGCGCCACGCGCCAAGAATTTCATCTGGAATTTCAAATGGCTCATATGGCCAGCCGAGATTTTCTCTCGCGCCTTTAATTTCCTCCTCACCAAGCGGTGCGCCGTGCGCTGAGTTTGAGCCTTCTTTTGTTGGCGCTCCAAAACCGATTTTAGTCTTGCAGCATATAAGAGAAGGGCTGTCAGAGATTTTTGCTTTCGCAATCGCATCTTCGATTTGGTCGAAATCATGACCATCAATTTCCTGTACATCCCATCCATAGGCTTCAAAGCGCTGCACAGTGTTATCAATGAATGTCAGATCAGTATGGCCATCAATACAGATATTATTATCATCATAGAGAACAATCATCTTATTAAGGTTTAGATGACCAGCCAATGAACAAGCCTCATGGCTTACGCCTTCCATCAAATCACCATCACCGCACATAACATAGGTGTAGTGATCAACGATCTTATCACCATAACGACCATTTTGAATGCGCTCCGCCAGCGCCATACCAACGGCTGTCGCAAGACCTTGCCCAAGCGGACCTGTTGTTGTCTCAACCCCTGCATCATGCTCAACCTCAGGGTGGCCTGCGGTAATAGCACCAAGCTGACGGAAGTTTTTAAGCTGATCCAGTGTCATCTTCTCATAGCCTGTCAGGTAATTCACTGCATATAGAAGCATAGAGCCGTGACCGCCAGATAGAACGAAACGGTCTCTATCCGCCCATTCTGGGTTTTTTGGATCGAATTTTAAGAATTTAGACCATAGAACAGTTGCTACATCGGCAAGTCCCATAGGTGCGCCAGGATGACCAGATTTCGCTGCCTGCACAGCATCCATAGAAAGGGCGCGTATGGCGTTGGCCATATTACGCATGTTAACGTCAACAGAAGAGGATGGGGCGGCGGCGTTATTGGTGCTCATGATGTATATAATCCATGTTAGTTATGTTGCCTGTAAAATGCAGATTAGCTATAGCTAGGTCAAGACGTACGCAGCAATAAAAAGACATTTTATTGTGGTTTGTTTTGGAAAAGCGCTGATCTGTCCTTGACCCTCTTCGCCGCCGGCTGATAGCGTTAGCTCATTCGAAACATAAAGTCGTATTAATTTAGGGAAGAGGTAGCTCGTGTCTGACGTTATTCGCGCCATACAAAATCTTGAAGGAATCGTGACAAATCTTGAAGGATCACTGGATCATCTTGAATCAACGCTGACGGGTGAACAGCGTGATATGTTCAGCTCGCTTCCACCTGCTAATACCAATAAAACAGCGATTGATAAGCAGGCCGCAGTCGACAAAATCGATAGTGCAATTGATATGATTGAAGATATTCTATCTGAAGACGATAAACGTGAAGGTGGTGCTCATGGCTAATGTAAATGTTGGAATTAATGGGCGTAATTTCGCAATTCATTGTGAAGATGGTCAAGAGCAGCGCGTAACAGATTTAGGTCACTATATTGATGCCCGCCTTAGGGAAATCGCAAAAGCNGGAGCAGCGAATAATGAGGCGCACCTGCTTGTGCTAACATCTCTCATGCTTGCAGATGAAGTCTTTGACCTTCGTGATGAGCTTCGTCATCTAGAGAGACATTTAAGAGGTATGGAGCAGCACCAATCCTCGGATCAGCTCAATGAGGTGCAAATTGCTGAGGCAATTGATGTGCTTGCCAAGCGCATTGATAATGTGTCTGAGCGCATAAAAGCAGCATAAATATATAATCGTATTGTTGGCTTTTTCTGAGCTTAGAGAGCGGATTNTGCTCACCTGTTTTTGTAATTTTATTTCTTTTTTGACAGTTCTATTGATTTATTAAACACCCTAAAATATAAAACCATGTCTATATATTATATAGGGGTGTGGACAGTGATAAAAAATCAAGAGCATTTTAATGCAGCCGTACAGGAGTTTGTCGATCAATCTTTCGATTGGTGTTGTAATTCTCTTTTTCTGTACGATGATCCGGATAATGCNAGTAAATTTGCGGCTCAAATTGAAGATAGGCTAGAACGCTTAAGTGAAAAACTTGCCAAGGATGANGTGTCTCAAGACTATTGGGATCAAATGCATGTGAAAGCTTCGGCTGCACGGGAATATGCTTCGCGCATATCGCAAATGAGTGAGGAAGATAGAGAAGAGCTCGGCACTAGAGCCATAAAAAGCTCTATCAAAGATACCTATTTTGCTCCGTTTTATGGCCCTGGATTAAAAGAGGTTTGGGAAAAGCTGCATAATAGAAGTTTGCCTCAGCCACCTGCGCTAAATGTACCTCAAAGAGCCGCAGCATATAATTAATACTTGCAAAATTAAGGTTAAAGGCACATATAGCTCTTGTGGGTCTGCTGCGGGGTTAGTGATACACTTTTTTATCCCGGAGGCCGATGCATTCGCATAGGGAGCTGTCCCTGACCTTATCCACTCTTTCGCATTGGGGGTTTGGTTACTTACGGCGCCCACCTGGTTAACAGGGCCATACGCGGATAACACTCGTACACGGCTAGCCGCGGCGCCCACATTTTTTTATATTTATACCGTTGGAATATAAANGCTAAAGCTCGATCCTTTACCTTTTTCTGAGGTGAAGGTTATATCGCCGTCAAAATCTTTGATTAAGCTTAAAACTGTTGTCATGCCAAGGCCAATGCGCTCATCCCGTGTTGAGAAAAACGGCGTAAAAACATTGCGCTGGGTTTCGGCGTCCATACCGTCACCTTCATCTGTGATTGAAATAACAAAAGCGCTTTGGGATTTCTCATCTTGGAAATGNTCGGCTTTAAATTCAACCTTAACATTGCCCTTACCGTTCATAGCATCAGATGCATTTTTAATGATGTGAAGNATGATTTGAGTAAGTTTGTTCTTATCGANCTCAATATTNATGTTTTCAAGTGTTTCNTGATCNTGTGTTTCAATATTAAAAATAAGCGTGTTNGGCATAATGCTCTGAACAAAATGCATTGAGTTTATAGCAGCGTCCAGCGCGTTAAGTGTTTCCGTTTTATTTTGGCTTTGTGTACTGAACTCTAAAACATTNGAAATGATCGTTTGTGAACGCTCAGCACTTTCGATGATTGTCCTCATNTATTGNGAGTGTCTTTGGCTATNACCTTTTTCCAATTCCTCAAGAACAAGATCGCCAAGNCCNAGTACAGGCTGCAGTGAATTGTTAATTTCATGCGCCATGCCACGTGCTAGNGANCCCAATGCAATAAGCTTATCTTGATTATGNTGTCTGTTATTGGTCGCATCAAGCTCTTCGAGTAGGGACTTTAGACGTTTGTTGAAGCGCCAGAAAATAAAGGAGGCAGCGACAAAGATAGCGCATAAAACTGTGATTAAAAGATTGAGTGCGCATATGTTTTCTATCTGACCGTCATTGGGCGATAGTTGAAAAATCATTGAGTATAAAAAAATAGAAGTCAGTATTATAGTAAAAGATATCATATATAACATATCCTTTATATACTGTGCCTGTTTTTGTTTCCTGTACATATTCAATATTACTGTTTTTAATTTTTTGATGANTATTATACTCACAAATATCTATAAGTATAGCAAGTAAATGGTAAAGATAATTTGAAAAAANTATATTCCTGTGTTCTATTCAGCCAGTTATGAGTGATGAAAAATCCATTTTAAGAGTCGAAGCCCGTAAGCATAGAAGCCGGATTGATTTTACAGANGAAAATCCGGAGCTCGCGGCTGATCATTTTAATGAGTTTTTCGGTGCACCTAAAGATAAGATTGTTGCAGGCTACTGGCCAAANGGGCGTGAGTTTGATTGTCTGTACATTTTAGAAAGAGNTCACGAGCAAGGGGCAACTTGCGCGCTGCCNGTTGTGAATGAGGGAAGCCTTATTATGAGCTTTCGTATATGGACACCCGATGCACAGATGGAAGCCGGNGCTTACGGTATCGCTCACCCNGTGGATGGTGATGAGGTTGAGCCGGATATAATTCTTGTTCCNCTTCTTGCNTTCGATAGAAGAGGCGTGCGGCTTGGTCAAGGGGGCGGTTATTATGATGCGACTATAGCTGATCTTCGNACTAAAAAAGACATTATGGCTGTGGGGACAGCTTATTCATCNCAGGCAGTGCTGTTTAANCTCCCTGCGGAAGAGCACGATCAGCGCCTTGATATGGTGATTACGCCCAAGGACATTCATGATTATACAAAATCAACAAAACGCAAAAAAATATAAACGCGTTTTTTTAAGAAAGGTTACCGATGAGAATACTCTTTATTGGCGATATATTTGGCCGTTCTGGCCGTGAAGCGCTCGAGGCGCAGCTGCCAAAACTCAAGGAGCAGCTAAAACCTGATGTAGTGATAGTAAATGGTGAAAATGCTGCTAATGGCGCTGGTATTACTGAAAAAATTTGTAATGAATTCTATAGTTGGGGCGTGGATTGCATCACAACGGGGAATCACGTCTGGGATCAGCGAGAAATTATTCCTTATATCGCGCGCGATGAGAAGCTGCTTCGTCCTCTAAACTATCCTCCGGGAACGCCGGGAAGCGGCGTCTATAAGTTACAGCTACAAGATGGCCGTAAGATAACCATCATTAATGCTATGGCACGCCTATTCATGGATGCGATGGAGGATCCATTCCGTATGATTAAGGAGGTCTTGGCAAAGGAAAAGCTCGGACAAACAACTGATGCTATTTTCGTGGATTTTCATGGTGAAACGACATCAGAAAAAATGTCGCTCGGACACTATCTTGATGGAAAAGTGAGTGCGGTTGTCGGCACACACACACATGTACCAACAGCCGACGCACATGTAATGGTTGGCGGTACGGCTTATCAAACCGATGCAGGGATGTCGGGCTGCTTCGACAGTGTTATCGGTGTTGAAAAAGAGATTGCAATGCACCGCTTCATTAAGAAGATGCCCGGTGAGCGTATGCGCCCAGCTAGTGGTGATGCAACAGTTTGCGGTTGTTTAATCGTTACGCATCCACAGACAGGCTTGGCAAAATCAATTGAACCAATTCGCGTTGGCGGCCTACTGAGTCAGACCCTGCCACAGCTATAGAATGTTTGATTATCGGCTGAAATAGCGCCTGCAAGCTTGATCAAGTTCTTCGAGCAGGTCTGCACCATGCTGTCCGCCATTGCCTTTGATTTTTCCTTGTATGACAGCGCGAATAGTCGTGTGAAACGCCATCATGATTTCAAGCGCTTCAATGTCAGGCTCTTCAATAACTTCTAAAAACTGTACAAGTTTGTCTGAAATGGCGCTAACAAGGCTATAATGGAACATTCCTCCATTGGCTTTAAGCTGCATAGCTGGATAAATGACATGGGATAATGTTTGATCAAGATCATCATTAACACCATAGTCTTTCGCGCTATCAATACCTTGGGCTAATGAAGTGAGGTAGAGATTAGCAAGTGGCTCAAACTCTTCTGTGTTTTCTTCAAGGAATTTCTGCGCTTTACTAAGGATAGCCTCACTAAGGCCACCTGTGCCTACTTTTTCTTTGATATCAAAGTTGGGCTTGATAAAGGTCGCTTTACGCTTGGGTTTTTGATCGAAATGCATGCTCATTTTTATTTTTTATCTTCTTAAATATATACTTGTTCGGAGCTAGAGGCCTCATCATCGGCGCGTCTTTGTGGGCCTTTGTAACCTTCCTTCGCTTTTCTGCGTCGATCCGGGCCAAAGAAATCTTCGCTTCTGACAAATTGACGCGGACGCTCAACAATTTGTGAAATACGTCTGTATAGATCGCGTGCGTTAAAAGGTTTTACGAGGAACTCTGTTATACCTGCATCACGAGCCTGCGTTACGCGGCGTTGTTCGGTAAAACCTGTCATAAGGATGATAGGGGCGAATTGATTGGGGCTTCCGGGATCATTGCGTACGCGGCGAGTAAGGGATATACCATCCACAGGACGCATCATCCAATCCGTAATAATGATATCTGGATTATGACGTTTAACGACCTCAAAACCTTCTTCACCATTACGGGCTTTAAAGATCTTTGTAATACCAAAGGTCTGTAATATCCCTTCCAGAAGTGAGAGCATTGGTTCGTTATCTTCAACAATCAGAACTGAAATTGCATCAAAGTTATAGGCCACAGTAAACTCTTTTTATTTTGTTACACCGTAATAAAATCAATTATAGCATAACAGGAATGAAACGCATTTTTTTTGTAAAAATCATTATCCACCGTTGAAAAGGGGGGATATATTTTTATAATCGGATTTTGATCAAAGAGTACAGATATAAATAAAAGGCATACAACGAAATGGCAGGACATTCCAAATGGGCAAATATTCAGCACCGTAAAGGCGCTCAAGACAAAAAGCGTGCTAAGCTTTTCTCGAAGCTGGGTAGAGAGATATACGTAGCCGCTAAGCTTGGTGGTGGTGACCCTGATATGAACCCACGACTACGTCTGGCAATTGCAACAGCCAGAGGGCAGTCTATGCCAAAAGACGGTATCGAGAAAAATATCAAAAAAGCAACCGGTGGCGGTGAAGGTGAAGATTATGAAGAGATTCGCTACGAAGGTTATGGCCCGAACGGGGTCGCTGTAATTGTTGAGTGTCTGAGTGATAACCGAAACCGCACAGCCAGTGAGGTACGCTCTATTTTCTCAAAAGGTGGTGGTAATATGGGGGAAACAGGCTCTGTTAACTTCATGTTTGACCGCGTGGGCGAAATTGTTTTCCCTGCGGATAAGGCTGACGCTGATTCAATGTTTGAAGTCGCAGCAGAAGCGGGGGCAGATGATGTTGAAAGTGATGATGAATTTCACAATATCTTTTGCGCTGCCGATGATTTTGCCGCTGTCCGTGATGTGCTGGAAAGTAAGTTTGGTGAACCAGAGCGCCAAGGTCTAATCTGGAAGCCTAATGTGGCTTCTGATGTTGATGAAAATACCGCGCGCTCAATTCTGAATCTTGTTGATACCCTTGAAGATAATGACGATGTGCAAAATGTAACAACGAATATGGATGCATCGGACGAAGTCATGGAAAAAATCATGGGTGAAGAAGAATAGGGTAATCCTCTTATTTTTGTTCTTTATTTGTTCTGTTTTTTGCGCTATGCTCAGAACATGATTATTTTAGGCATTGATCCAGGATTACAAAAAACAGGTTGGGGTATTATTCATAGCGAAGGTTCATCTATTCGCTATATTGCCTCTGGCCTCATTCGTCCCTCCACTGATCAAGAAATGGCGCAGCGTTTAGCCGCGCTTCATTTTCAGCTGACTGAAATTATCAAAACCTACCAGCCGCAAGAGGCAGGCATAGAAGAAACCTTCGTTAATCAAAACCCTGCAAGCGCCCTTAAACTTGGGCAGGCGCGCGGCGTTCTTATGGGGGCAGCTTCCCTTGCGGGGCTTCCTGTTGGTGAATATGCGGCTAACAAAGTCAAAAAATCCATCGTCGGTAGTGGTCACGCTGCCAAACGTCAAATGGGCATGATGATTAAAACCCTGCTTCCCACCTGTGGGCAGATCAGCGAAGATGAAGCGGACGCTCTTGCGGTTGCTATCACGCACGCGCATTATAGACCTACATATACAGAAAATGGGCGGCTTAAGGCCCCTGCATAGTATGAAAATGACGAACAAACTGATGAACCTGAGTAGGGTTTATAGATCAAGAGGTTAGGTCTGCATGATTGGTAAGCTTACTGGTGTAATTGATAGTTTTGGCGAAACGCATGTACTTTTGGATGTGAACGGGGTTGGTTACCTTGTAAGCGCAAGTCGCCGCACACTCTCGCGCATCGGTGAAAAGGGTGCGCAAACAAGCCTTCTCATTGACACGAATGTCCGAGAAGATGCAATCACGCTCTACGGTTTCGCTGATCCAGCCGAGCAACAGTGGTTTCGCTTGTTAACTTCTGTGCAAGGGGTCGGGGCAAAGGCCGGTCTTTCAATTCTTTCTGTTTGTCCTGCTGAACGCGTTGCACTTGCTATTGCAGCGCAGGATAAAGCTGCGCTTACGCAGGCCGATGGCGTGGGGCCAAAACTCGCAACCCGTATATTGACGGAGCTGAAAGACAAAGCCGTTAATATGGACCTTTCAAGCGCCGCCCCAATAGAAGGCACGGTCAGCACACCGGCGATCACAAATGCCGAGGCCGCGCCGGAAACCGCTGGGCTTGAACAGGACGCAGTTTCCGCGCTTATAAATCTAGGCTATGCGCGCTCTGATGCTTACTCTGTTGTCATGCGTATGCGCGATCAAGCGAACGATAATTTAGGCGAGCTTATTCGCCTATCACTTAAGGAACTCAGCGCATAATGGAACAAAAAAACCCAGAATTAGAACGTGCGCCTCAACCATTTGAAAAGGGTGAAGAGGGCGCTTTGCGTCCGCTTTCTTTAGATGACTTTATTGGTCAGCCNGCNCTNCGTGAGAATTTACGCGTCTTTATTGAGGCAGCTCGCGCACGNGCTGAGGCAATGGATCACGCGCTTTTTTATGGCCCGCCGGGACTTGGGAAGACAACGCTGGCACAAATTGTTGCCAAAGAACTAGGNGTTGGTTTCCGCGCAACNTCTGGNCCTGTGATTGCAAAATCGGGTGATCTCGCGGCAATTCTTACAAACCTTGANCCCAATGATGTGCTTTTCATTGATGAAATTCACCGCCTTAACCCTGCGGTAGAGGAAATTCTTTATCCCGCGATGGAAGACCGCAAGCTTGATTTGATTATTGGCGAAGGGCCGGCCGCCAGATCTGTTCAAATTGACCTTGCACCCTTCACCCTTGTCGGTGCGACGACCCGCTCAGGGCTGCTAACAAANCCGCTAAGAGACCGCTTCGGTATACCACTTCGCTTAGAGTTTTATAGTGCACAAGAACTGTCCGATATTGTGTCGCGCTCTGCACGTCTGCTTGATATGCCGTTAAGCGCTGAGGGCGCTCTTGAAATCGCTAAACGTTCTCGTGGAACGCCGCGCATTGCTGGGCGCTTAACCCGCCGTGTGCGTGATTTCGCTCAAAGTCAAAAGGCTGAAACTATTGGCGCTGAATTGGTGGACTTTGCGCTTAAACGCCTTGATGTCGACGGCGCTGGACTGGATACAATGGATAGNCGCTATCTTAAATGCATTGCTGAAAATTACGGCGGCGGACCTGTTGGGGTGGAAACTCTTGCCGCGGCCCTCTCCGAGCAGCGCGATATGATCGAAGATGTGATTGAGCCTTACCTCATGCAACAAGGACTAGTGCAACGCACACCGCGCGGACGCATGCTTTCAAACAAAGGCTTTGAATATCTAGGCTTAAAACCTATATCTAGTTCTGCGTCATCTCAGCTAACTATGTTGGAGGAATGAGAATAAATGAAAAGTCATAAATTAAATATCCGCGTTTATTATGGTGATACGGATGCAGGTGGTGTGATGTATCACGGCACACATTTAGATTTTGCTGAACGCGCTCGAACAGAGTGGCTAAGAGATATCGGTCATCAAAATTCTGATTTACGTTCTGAATTTGGAATGATTTTTGTGGTTAAGCATCTCGATATTGAATATGTTGGCCCTGCATTTTTGGATGANATGCTNCGAATGGAAACAACCATTCTAGAGATCAAAAACTCTAGCTTTACAATGCATCAGCGTCTCTATTGTGAGAATCGAGATGATGCGTTAGTGTCCGATATGCGCTGCGCACTTGTATGTGTTGATGAAAAGAATATTAGACCTATGCGTATTCCAGCCGAATTGCGCAAAGCCTTAGAAGATTTTGTGGAGTAAATAATATGCCAGAAGCTATGCCCGCCGCACTTGTAGAAAGCGCTGCTGTCGCAGGAACAACCGCCGTACATGACCTAAGTATGTGGGGGCTGTTTATGGCGGCGGATCCTATTGTGAAAACGGTTATGATAATGCTCATTGTCGCTTCTATCTGGAGCTGGGCAATCATATTTTCTAAGCGCTCTGTACTTGGTACATTAAATAGGCGTGCGAACAAATTCGAAGATACATTTTGGTCAGGTGAACCGCTTGATAAGATTCATGAGCGTGTAAAAAACTCTAAACCNGATCCATTGATGGCGACATTTGCCGCAGGGATGGATGAATGGAAAGTTGGTATTGCCGGCGGTATGCCAATGAAAGAAAGTATGCAAGCTTCACTTCGTCAGCGTGTAGAGCGTGCTATGAATGTTTCAATTGGCCGTGAAATAAACGCGCTTGAACGGGGNATGACATTTCTGGCATCCGTTGGATCGGTTGCACCCTTTATTGGTCTTTTCGGTACAGTGTGGGGGATTATGAACTCTTTCTCTTCTATTGCTGCTACAAATAACACAAGCCTTGCTGTTGTTGCTCCCGGTATCGCAGAGGCACTCTTCGCTACTGCTCTTGGTCTCGTCGCTGCGATTCCTGCTGTCGTTGCATATAACGTACTTTCAACTGGGATTAATCGTTACGCTGATCGTTTAGAGGCTTTCGCTGATGAGTTTTCTGCCATTCTTTCACGTCANCTTGANTCCCAAGGTTCACGTAAAGATGCTGCNTAAAGCGCGGCATTAAGTTAAACACCAGATTAAAAGGGCGTAAATATGGGCGCGACATTAACAACAAAAACCAGAAGCCGCGGCCGCCGTACTGGCGGAACTTACCGTCCAATGGCAGAAATTAATGTAACGCCGTTTGTGGATGTGATGTTGGTGCTCTTGATCGTGTTTATGGTCGCTGCGCCATTACTTACATCTGGCGTTCCGGTTGATTTACCAAAAACAGATGCTAAGGCTATTAGTGAAGAAGACAGTAAGCCTATTGAAATTACAGTTACAAAAGATGGAAAAATCTATATCGGCGAAACGGAATATGAAGAGGANAACCTCCTTTTTCAACTGCAAGCTATGAAACAAAATGTANCGGGTGACGATGATCGACGCGTTTATGTGCGCGGTGACGCNAGCGTTGATTATGGACGNATGATGCGCGTTATTGGCTCGGTAAATGGCGCAGGTTTTACGAAAGTGGCTTTGATTTCGGAAAAACAATGAGCATCAGAGCAACCCATATCGCGTCAAAAACGGCTGTGAGCTCTCAAGGCTCTCTAAGCTTTGGGATTATTGCGTCTTTTATNTTTCATGGGCTGATAATTCTTGCCTCTATTGTGACCATACCTTTTTGGCAAAAAAAAACTGAGCTCATAATTACGCCNATTTCGGTTGAGCTTGTTGAGATTGATGACATTACGCGCACTAACAAAANTGCGCCGCCAGCACCNAAGCCTAAAGAAGTTGAAAAGCCCGAACCACCAAAAGAAAAACCCGCACCGCGTCCACCAAAACAAACGGCTGAAACGCCGCCTGAGCCGCCAAAGGCAAAGCCTAAACCAAAACCTAAACCTAAACCTAAACCACAGGTTAAGCCTAAGCCAAAACCAGTTGTAAAGCCNAAGCCTGAGCCAAAACCCAAGCCCAAGCCAAAACCAAAACCTCAAGAAAAGGCAGAGCCAGAGGTGGANCCNTTTGATAGCTTGCTTAAAAACTTAGCACCAGATTCTCAANACGCGCAGCC
The DNA here is from genome assembly GCA_002167715.1 of Micavibrio sp. TMED27. Classification (GTDB taxonomy): domain Bacteria; phylum Pseudomonadota; class Alphaproteobacteria; order Micavibrionales; family Micavibrionaceae; genus TMED27. The sequence continues at coordinate 60,047 of NHCG01000013.1, read as the reverse complement.
TGAGGANGAAAAACCAAAGGANAAGCCGAAGGAAACGAGCCCAGATACNGGCTCATTCGCACCAATTTCAGAGCGGCTGACAATGAGCGAGCTGGATGCGCTGAAATATCAAATTTCAAAATGTTGGAATGTTCCAAGCGGTATAAAATATGCGGAAAATATGGCTGTTGAAATTCGTCTTGTCATAAATAAAGATGGAACTGTAAATCGGGCTAGCGTTGTTGATCAAGGTCGTTATAATCGCGATACTGTATTTCAAGCGGCTGCGGATTCGGCGCTTAGAGCTGTTAGGAATCCTCGATGTTCACCGTTAGAGTTGCCTGCTGATAAATATGATAGGTGGAAAAATACGGTAATGAATTTTGATCCAAGAGAGATGCTGTAGCCATTGGGTTGCGCTCTGCCTCATTGATGAAGCTAATAGGAAGAATAGGATGAAACATTTTATACTCACTTTAATCGTTATGCTTTTGCCTTTAACTGCGCAGGCTGAGCTGCGTGTTGATATTACAAAAGGTACGGTTGAGCCTATGCCAATAGCAGTGGCCAATTTTCACAATAGCCAACCTTTCAACAGAAACTACGCAACACAAATTCCACAGGTTATAGCAGCTAACCTTGAAAGCTCAGGCCTTTTTAACCCACTTGACCCACGTTCATTTGTTCAAGATGTGAAATCTATGAATGAAGCTGGGCCACGTTTTGGGGAATGGCGCGCGATCGGTACGCAGGCTTTAGTGTCTGGAACCGTCTATCAATCAAGTGATGGTCGTACAATCGTTGAATTTTACCTCTGGGATGTCTTTGGAGAAAAGCAAATCGAAGGTATGAAATACACGGCTAATAATAGGAATTGGCGTAGAATTGCACACCTGATTTCAGATAAGATTTATAGTCGCTTAACGGGTGAAGATGGTTATTTCGACTCGCGCATTGTTTACATCTCGGAAAGTGGNCCNCCAAATAAGCGTATTAAGCGTCTTGCAATCATGGATCAGGATGGAGCAAANCATGACTATCTAACCGATGGGTCTGAGCTTGTGCTAACACCGCGTTTTTCACCGACTGAGCAAATGATCACATATATGGCTTACGGCCGCACTGGTCCACGTGTTTATCTCTTTAACATTGATACCGGCCGTCATGAAGTCCTAGGGAATTTCCCAGGGATGACTTTCGCACCGCGTTTTTCTCCTGATGGAAAAAAAGTGATTATGTCGATGGCACGTGGCGGAAATAGCGATGTTTATGAGATGGATTTAACAACACGTAAGAGCCGTCGTCTGACTTTTAATTCTGCCATTGATACATCACCTAGCTATTCGCCAGACGGCAAACAGGTCGTTTTTGAATCCGATAGAGGTGGTTCGCAGCAGCTCTATATCATGGATACAGATGGTGATGTTGCTGAACGTATTACGTTTGGAAGAGGGAGCTACGCCAATCCCGTGTGGTCACCGCGCGGTGATTTAATCGCCTTTACACGTATTTATCAGGGCAAGTTTTATATTGGTGTTATCCGTCCAAATGGTGAAGGTGAGCGTTTAATTACGACCGCATACCATGTTGAAGGGCCAAGCTGGTCACCAAATGGTCGTGTACTGACATACTTTAAGGAAAGACCTGTTGGGCCAGGTGGGCGCCAACGTCAAGCAAAGGTCTATACTGTTGATATAACAGGATATAATGAGCGATGGCTCAAAACGCCTGTTGATGGATCTGATCCTGCATGGTCACCGNTGAATAAATAAAAAACCGTTTAGCTTTCGGCTNGCTGCTTTTNAGCACCNTTTTTAAGCTTTCTCTGGCTCTGTAGAACCGTGTAAGCAAGGATAGAGATGACAAACCATCCCATGGCAAAGCCAAGCATGATATAGGCACTATGAATATANGGAAAGCTCGTTAGGGTNTTGTTGGACATGGCCTGTATTTTATCCAATATAAAGCAAACACTCACCATGAGCGGTAAGGCCCATCCAAGGTAGAGCAATGCTTTTGCCAGATTATCTAGATAAATTTTCATTTATCTCACCCCCCAAGCGCATAACAAATTTAACGCTCGGNCATAGGGGGAGCATTAAGTATCGTTATGGTTTTATATCTTTAAATAACTCTACTACTTGAGTGTAAACATTTCGTTTAAATGGAACGATGCGCTCTGTTGTTTCTTCGAGGGAAACCCATTCCCAGCGGCTAAACTCTGGGTGTTTATAGGCTTGTATATTGATATCTCTNTTATTGCCAGTGAATTTAAGCGCAGCCCAATATTGNGCTTGGCCTTGATATTGGCCGCTCCACAGTTTTGGAATCATATCATCAGGAAGTTGATATTTAATGCTTTCCTTGGATATACGAATGATCTCTGCTTTATCTGTTCCAGTTTCTTCTTTTAGCTCTCGCATNGCTGCNTGCTCAATTGTTTCACCAGCATCAATGCCACCTTGNGGCATTTGCCATGCACCAGGACTNTCAAGACGCTCACCAACAAAGACCTGACCAAATTGATTAAACAGNCATATACCTACACATGGCCGGTAGGGAAGGTGGGAAAATTTACTCATTATAAATACTCATTCTTTAATGGCNGCAATCGCAGACGCTGGCGCAACGCCTACATTACTTTCTTTTAAGCGTGTAATCCAATTTGATAAAGCCATGATGTTTTTAGATGTTGGCTTAATNACAATGACNGACATTTTCCTCTCTTTGATCATCGCNTCAGCATCTTTTATAGCNTGTGTATCCAGATCAAAAACNCGCATTGATTTTNCNGCATGCGCAAACGGCGCATCATTCTTTTTAGCACGCTCATGGATAAGCTGAGATTGATTGCTAGTATTCAGCTCAATATAGCCAAGGCCACGTTTAAAGGCGCTATCAAAGATATTCTCAAACATAGAAGAGGATTTCTCAACCGCTCTGTCACTATAGGCCGCTATCCCTGCATAGCCNGTAGTTCGTGATAATATCCAATTAAGCCGCTCTAGGTTATAACCAAGGCTNACAGATGTAAGCAGCCCTTTAGTTCCNGGGTCGGTNCTTGGGAANTTAAGCGTTTGGAGCGGAACATCCATCCAAATCTCATGGCCGCTGCGACGTGCACGCTTCTGCCAATAATCTGGCGCTAACGTGTAGGGAGACATGATCAAAGAGACTTCGGCAGGAAGCTCTTTTAAAAGCGTATTAGAAATACTCTCTGATAAGCCAAAATCCGCAATTATAAAGGCAACATTTGCTTTGTCACGATTAAGTAAGAATGGACGTTTATAGACTTTAAAAGGCGTATCAAGGCGGCCAAGACGCTTAGGCAATAAACCGAATTCACTATTCTCGTAATATCCCTCTATAGGGGCGTTCTTTAGAGCAAGATTTTTATTCGTATTTGTCTGTAAGAGTTCTGTCAGACTTTTCTTATCATCCGAAGCCATAGGCCCATCAGTCTCATGCTGCAAATGGGGATCATCATGCTGTGCGATTTTATCATGACGTTCTTCTAAGGCCTGCGCATCTTCTCTGGTAATCACATCTTTTTGCGCAATTTTTTCGTGCTCAATAATAACTGTCGTAGTACTCAGGCTTTCCGTGATTGAGGTAACTGTATCATGTCCTTTAAGTAGGATATAAGAATAAACAAGCAAGTAAAACAGCACCACACCGCCAACCCCAAAACTAAAGGTTCGGAGATCAATGATTTTGGGTATGCTCTGTAGCGTGCTGTTCAAAACTTATTCCTGCTTCTCTTTCTTTTCAGCGTCTTGATCTTTTTGAGCTTGCTGCGCATCAATAGATTCTTTCATCGCAGTCAAAGAATCTTTGTATAAAGACAGCCCATTAAGTAAATCAACGGCACGAAGTAGCTGATAATCTTGAGGTTCTTCACTAGCTTCTTCTTCTTCTTCTTCAGATGTTTGATCTTTCTCTTTTTTATCAAGAGCGCGTTCTAGGTCTTCTTCACGAAGACGACGGAATTTATATGACTCTATTTTTGCTTGCTCAACAAAGATATCCGGATCAATACCAAGCGCCTGAATAGAGCGTCCAGACGGTGTGTAATAACGTGCTGTTGTTAGCTTCATTGCGCCGTGACCCGGAAGAGGCATGACAGTCTGTACTGAGCCTTTACCAAATGACTTCGTCCCAAGAAGGATTGCACGCTTATGATCTTGTAAAGCGCCAGCAACAATTTCAGACGCAGAAGCAGAACCACTGTTGATTAATACAACAATCGGCAGACCTTCAGCTAAATCACCAGAGCTAGCATTATCACGGCGTGTATCACTTTCATGACGTCCACGTGTAGAGACAATCTCACCTTTATCTAAGAACATATCAGCTGCTGCTATTGACTGATCAAGTAAACCACCAGGATTATTACGAAGATCAAGCACAAAGCCGACAAGCTTGTTCCCAAGCTCTTTTTTAATCTCTGTAATTGCTTCTTCTAAGCCATCTTCAACATGCTGGTTAAATTGCGTAATACGTATATAGCCAACATTCCCCTCAATTCGGTGACGTACAGATTGAATTTTGATTACATCACGAACGATTTCAACGTCTATCGGCTTATCTTCGCCTTCACGCACCACAAGAAGTTTAATCTTAGTACCAACCTTACCACGCATTTTATCAACTGCGTCAGACAGGCTTAAACCCATGACAGGTATATTATCAATCTCAACAACGAGGTCACCAGCTTGCATACCTGCTCTGGCCGCTGGTGTATCATCAATAGGGGAAACGACCTTAACAACACCGTTTTCCATCGTAACCTCGATACCTAAACCGCCAAATTCACCGCGCGTTTGCACACGCATATCTGAAAAGTCGTCCTCATCAAGGTAGGAAGAGTGTGGATCAAGACCAGAAAGCATCCCTTGTATTGCGTTTTCGATGAGCTCTTCGTCTGTTTTCTCATCAACATATTGCTCTCGTACACGCTCAAACACATCACCAAAAAGATCTAATTGCCTATATGTTTCACTATAATCTGATTTTACAGCTTCAGGCTTACTACCGGCTGTTCGCTCGTCTTCGGCATAAACAGAAGGGGCTGAAAAACTGAGTAGCAATGTAAGTGCTAATATATGAAAACGCATGGTGAAGACCCTTCTATATGATTTAATCCTTAAATTATGAATCTATCCAAGATCCGAAAACTTCTTCGCTGGATTGACAGCTTTGCCATTGTAGCGCAGCTCATAATATAAAACAGGTTTGTCTGAACGTGAACCCTCATAATGAAGAAGGCCGAGCGGCTCACCTGCAATAATATTTTGTCCCACTACTGTATCAATTTTCTCAAGCCCTGCAACAAGACTATGATAACCATCCTCATGTTCTATGATTACCATATTACCGTAATTCTTGAAATGGCCAGAAAACCTTATGACACCGCCCATTGGTGCAACGACAAGCGCGCCACCACGCCCTTCTATATCAATCCCTTGTGATGGTGCACCAAAGTGATCGGGCTCATTATAGCGTGTTTTGATAACCCCTGAGATAGGTAATCGTGCAGAGCCAGCTCCGGGAATTGCAGCAGGTTTGGCCGCTGAAGCTGTTTGCTTAACGCTATCAGCATGGGGTTTGTTATTTTCCTCTAAATTCTTGACGAGATCTTTTAAGGTGCGTGCATGTGCCGCAATTTTACGGTTTCTCTGCTCTTTAATAGCTAGACCCTTTTGGGTGCTCCGGTAGATATTCTTACGTTTTTGGACAAGCGCGGATAGGGTACTATGTTGTTTTTGCAAGGCTTTTGCAGTGATTGACGCTTGCTCTCTCTTTGATTTGAGAGAAGCGGTTAGCTCCGCATTTTTTTCCAAATTGATTTTGAGTGTCTCTGCTTTTTTGTAAAGTGAGGGGAGGGTATTTTCCAGGAGCATAGCACTTTGTGCGGTTTTGAGGGGCGCATCCGGTTTCGCAATGAGGGCTTCCGGAGGCATGCGCCTTAAGCGTTGTAGCGCAAGTAGTAGATCAGCCATTTCGCCGCGATCTTTTTCTAGTGTGCTTTGTAGCTCTGTTTGGTTGGCCTGAAGCTTCTCGATTTGTTCATCAAGGCTCTCCATCGTGCTTTCATTTTTTTGAATAGAGTTTGAGATGTCTACCAGCATCTCTTGCATCTCTTTTATATTTTTTTGAGTGAAATTCTTATAATCAATACTTGTGAGCGCATCAATTTTCTTTTGCGGAACAGGCGGACTATCAGCAAAGGTAGGCTGCGCAAAAGCGATAAAGCATAATGAGCTAATAAGTACGGCTGCAAGCAGAGCAGTAAAATGATTATCAGAGCGCATAATTAAAATATTATTCCCTGTGATAAGGGTGGTTTTTTAAAATTTGTTGTGCTCTATAAATTTGCTCTAAAATCATCACGCGTGCAAGCATATGTGGCCATGTTTGTTGCCCAAAGCTGAGGAGAATACTTGCACGGTTTCTAATTTCATCATTTAAACCATCTGCGCCGCCAATGACAAATTGCATATGACGCTCTCCAATGTTTTGGAATTTTTCAATTGTCTTTGCGAAATCAAGACTTTTGAGCCCGTTGCCACGCTCATCCAGTACCACAACAACTGCATCATTTCTAAGATGGGAAAGAATAAGTGCCTGTTCATCATCATTGGCTTTCGTAGCATCGCTATGCTTACTTTCACACTCAATCAAGTTGAGCGGCCAACCAATACGTTTTTGATAATCAGCACAAAGATCGAACAAAGGGCCTTTTTTAAGACGCCCTATAGTAATAAGGTCAATTTTCATGATGTGTTTTTACATCGCTTTAAGCTGGAATGCTATGATTTTCCGAAGCTTGTCCGCCAACAATTTCATAAGGCTGTGATGCGCCCCACATCTTTTCAATATTATAAAAAGCACGAACTTCAGGACGGAAGAGATGAACAATAATATCTCCCACATCAATAGCAACCCAGTCCGATTGTGAAAGCCCTTCAATTTTAAGGTCTTTAACCCCGCGTGCTGCGAGACGGTCTTTGAGTTTTTCTGCCATGGCAGATACATGGCGTGATGATGTTCCTGATGCGATGACCATATAATCGGCAAGTCCTGTTTGCTCCCCAAGGTCAATGCTCATTATGTCCTCTCCTTTGTCTGCGTCTAATGACTGCTCGACGAGAGTTTTAAGTTCTGCTGGGCTTAATGCCCCATCTGCGTGATAGGTTATAATGGCCGTAGCCTCCTTCCATAGTTAATATCCCCTGCAATTAGCATAAAAAAACCTGAACCGCAAGATTCAGGCCGAACGCTTTGTAAATCACAAGGGAAGTGGTTGTTGTCATGAGCTCTAACACTGACATGCATTGCTCTACGGGGCATTTGACCCCCTTAACATTGATATCAAGACTCGTATAGATCTCAAACTCATANTTCTATTATAAGCCTTTTGCATAGGATTCGCAATTTACTGNCATAGTAAAATATGCTGCGCCGCCACTATTTTGAATTACGTATTTGATTTATTAGCTTTTTCACGGATGCTGGTTGAGGATAAATCAATCATCTTTTTCTGCATAAGCCAATATGTCGTCCCTGAATCTAGTGGAAGCGCGCCGCCNCGGCTTAAAAAGACATGCTTTTGCTTGTTGTAATTNTTTAAAGGNGATCGTTTAACAAGGCTTTGCGCAGGGGCACGGGTGATATGTGCCATACATATTTCACCGAGTAAATCTTGCCAATGATGCCACCTATGCAGNGAATGGGCATTATCCATGCCGCTAAGCCATACAAAGCGCGTTGTCGGAAAAGAGGACTTTAATTTACGGATAGTGTAGTAGGTTATGCTCGTTCCAAGGTCTTCTNCTATCCCCGAAACAAGAATTTTAGGGTTCTGTATAAGTTCTTCACTAAGGCGAATACGGTCCTCAGAGGGAAGGGGCTTTTCAGTTTTTAACGGATTTTGTGGGCTNACTAACCACCATACAGCATCCAGTTTTANAGCCTTAAGCGCNGCAAGTGATATATGAACATGCCCCTGATGNGGAGGNTTAAANGACCCGCCAAGCAAACCAATACGCATATTTTTCCAGCGCGCTGAATTATGAAGGCTAGGATTGGTGAAAATAGACATTATGAATGACTTTGATAAAGGCTATGGACGTGTTTGGCCGGTTCCATGGACAAGATATTTATATGTACATAACTGCTCAAGACCAACAGGTCCACGTGCGTGCATTTTACCTGTGGCTATACCAATCTCAGCACCCATACCAAATTCACCGCCATCTGCAAATTGCGTTGAGGCATTGCGCATAACGATGCCGCTATCAACATTTTTGTGGAAGTAGGCCGCAGCCTCATCATTCTGAGTGATTATNCTATCGGTATGATGAGAGCCATAGCTATTAATATGGTTTACAGCATCGTTGACATTGTCGACTATAGCAACTGACACTTTTGCATCTAAATATTCAGTGCCCCAATCTTCGCTACTAGCCGAACCTATGCGTGGATCAAGGCTTTGCGCCATCTTATCACCCACGACTGCGCAGCCTTCATCAAGCAGTGTTTTGACAACATCCTGAGCGATATCATTGCTNANATCNTTGTTAAGTAGCAAAGTCTCCATAGCCCCGCAAATACCTGTGCGGCGCATTTTNGCATTNAGGCTAACTTCACGCGCAATCACTGGATCAGCATCACGGTCAATATAGACGTGACATATACCGTCCAAGTGACTGAAAACAGGCATCCGTGCTTCGTTTTGAACGCGCTCAACCAAACCTTTACCACCGCGCGGGATCATAACATCNACATAACGNTCAGCACGTAANAGGGCACCAACAGCTTCGCGATCTGAAATAGGGATCATACTAACGCATGCAGGATTGAAGCCATGCTCTTCAAGCGCTTCCTGAATAAGACTATGAAGTGCAAGCGAACTATGTAAGCTCTCAGAACCGCCGCGAAGAATGACAGCATTCCTTGATTTAAGACAAAGAGCAGAAGCATCAATTGTAACATTTGGGCGCGATTCATANATCATNCCAAGNACACCAATAGGAACAGAGACTTTTTCAATGCGAAGACCGTTAGGGCGCTGCGTCTCAGATAATAGNTTTCCNACAGGATCAGGTAAGTTCATAACAACCTCTACACCCGCGGCCATGCCCTCTATACGTTCAGGGTTAAGAGCTAGGCGGTCAACCATTGCGCCGCTTAAACCGCGCTGCTCNGCGCTATCTAAATCCTTTTTNTTNGCCTCGATGAGTGCATCAACATGAGAACGTAATTTCTCAGCAANGCTTTTCAAAACGGCATTGATCTGCTCCTCACTACTTTGTGATAATGCGCTTGAAGCAGCTTTTGCTTCANGTCCCAGTTCATCAACGATTTCTACAGGTGATAGATTTTGAAGCGCAGCTTGTGTCATTGTCATTCCTTATTCAGCGTTAAGGTGCTTATATTATGCGAGCTTAATAGAAATACAAAATAAAAAATCCCCGCAANNGTGCGAGGATTTCTAAAAATCTATAAGAATTATTATTAAGCGACGTGCTTATTCATGTCCTTAATTGAGGCATCTACAAGCTTTGTATTCGCAGCTTTTGTAAGTTTNTCTTCTATGATTTGCGCCGTAGCATTCATCGCAAGATCAGCGGCATATTGACGAATTTCTTCAATCGCAGCGTTTTCCATGCGCTCTAAACGNTCAGTGAGNTGCTTTTCACGACGCTCAATATTNGCGTTAAGCTCTTTTTCTGCACTTATTTTAATATCTTCAGCTTGCTTTTCAGCTTTAAGAATAATGTTNTCAGCTTCTTTTACNGCATCTTTGTGCTTACGCTGATACTGCGCAAGAAGTTCTTGTGCTTCAACACGAAGTGTTTCNGCAGATTCTATACTATCNTTAATCTCTGCAATACGGCCATCAAGAAGATCAATAACAGATTGCTTGCCCATTCTATAGGCGATCACAAGGAACACTGCTAAAGAGAAGATAACCCAGAGTTTAGAAGGATCTTTTAATAAAAANTCTAACATGATTAGGCAGCCTTTTTACTTTTTTCACCTTGCAAAGATGCCACAACACCTAGTGCATATTTTTCATCAACTTTAATGCCTGTAATTTTTTCAGCAGCATCAGAAGCAACCTTAGCAGCTATACCATCAAGTTCAGCAAGAATTTCATCCTTCGCTTTTTCAACAGATTTTTCTGTATCTGCTAAAGCTTTAGCTGAACGTTTTTGGAAACCATCATTAGCTTTATCGCTTTTTTTCTTGATCGCGTCTTCAACATTTTGGAATGCGCTAGAAGATCTAAGGCGCGCATCATTCAAGATAGCTTCATATGATTCTTTCACATCTTCAGCTTCTTTCTTGAGGTTTTCTGCACCATCCAGATCATTCTGGATATGCTCCTGCCGGGTATCAATAACCTTTGAAATATCCGGCAGGGTTTTTCTTGAAAAGAAGATATACATCGTAATGAATACAACCACGAGCCAGAAAACCTGACTTGGGAAAGATGTTGGATCAAATTGTGGTAATCCATCATTTCCGTGGCCTTTTCCACCATGGTGATCTGTATCACCGTGATGTCCCTTATCACCATGTGCAGTTGCATGGGCTTCTATATGCTCACTTGTAGCATGAACAGCATCAGTAACATGCTTTTCTACTGTTTCAGCATGCTCCTGAGCAGCCTCAATAGCGATATCTGCATTCTTCTGAACATTCTCTTCTAGAGCGAAGGAAGGTGAAGTAAACGCGATAAACGCTAAGGCGAAAAGAGTTTGAGTCTTCATTATCGTTATAATCCTCTAAGATTTTCCAGTTATAAACTTTCTATAAACCAGGTCCTAGCTGAACATGATCATGAAAGCGATAACAAGTGCGAAAATCGCAAGCGCTTCTGTAAGCGCGAATGTAAGAAGAAACTTCTTCTCTAGGATTTCAGCAGAACTTGGGTTACGACCAACAGCTTCATTGTATGAAGAGAAGATCATGCCAAGACCAATACCAACACCCGCGATAGGTAGAAGAGCCAATGCAGCTCCGATTAATTTTGCAGCTTCTAGTTCCATAGTTTTTTTCCTTTCCTATAAATTCAAGTAACTAGTTAAAATTTTCAACACTCACACATATTCATATGCATGAACGTTATCCTTTAAAATCTCTAATGATGAATTTCCACTGTATCTTTAAGGTAAATGCAAGTCAGCAGTGTAAACACATAAGCTTGCAAGAACGCGACAAGAAATTCGAGCGCGAAGAGCGCAACATTAAAGAAAGCAGGAACAAGGCTTGCTATATATTGAGCCCCACCAAGGTTAAGGCTAGCAAGCGCAACGCTGAAACCAGCGAAAACTTTAAGTACGATGTGTCCAGCCATCATGTTCGCAAATAAACGAACAGAAAGTGTAATTGGACGAACAATGAATGAAATAACTTCAAGAGGTACGATCAAAATCATCATGATCGGCGGTACACCTGGTGGCACAAAAAGGCTAAAGAAATGTGTGCCGTGACGGGCAATACCTACAATAAAAATAAGTGCGAATAAAAACGCAGCAAGCGTCGCAGTCACAATAATATGGCTTGTGTAAGTGAATGAGTAAGGCAGCATACCAAGCATATTACCCATCAAAACAAACATGAAAATTGTGAAAACTAACGGGAAGTACTCACGTCCTTTATTACCAATATTTTCACGGATCATACCCGCAACAAATTGATAGATCATTTCGGAAAACATTTGGAAACGACCTGGGACTAGAGACTTATGCTTCATAGCATATGTAAGAAAACCAATAGAAGTCACAGCCGCAATAACCATCCAAAGAGATGAGTTAGTGAAAGATAAATCATATCCAGCAATGCTGATATCTTCAACGAGGGGAACAATTACAAACTGATCTATAGGACCGGCCATTGATAATCCTTATGCTCTGTATTAACTACCAAATTTACTTTTTGGGCGCCGATTCTTGATCACTTGAATCATCGCTTGGCAGGTTTTTAGCCTTTTTTTGATGACTATGCAACTCCGAATATCCGATTGTCCCGCCAATATTTTGAGAAAGTTTATATATATTCATAATACCGGCTCCAACCCCCAGTAATAAAAGGGTAATTATAAAAATAGGCGCGGTATCAAAATATTGATCTATAAAATACCCAAGTACAATTCCGCCAATAAGTGGCCCTGTAAATTCAATTCCAGCATTCAAAGTATCGTTTTTTACCTTTGGTGCATATTTTTCCTGCTCGGCTTTTATTTTCTGCTCAAGCTGTTCGATGTCACTTTTGTTATCGTTCATTATTATGCAGCCTCCACAAATTCAAAACTTTGTTGCAGATCAACGGATACAAGTTGCGATATTCCTTTTTCTGCCATAGTCACGCCGTATAACCTATCCATCCGCGCCATAGTAAGACGATGGTGGGTGATGACGAGAAAGCGCGTTTCCCCGCGCTCTGCGATCTCATCCAGCAGATCACATACACGGTCCACATTGGCATCATCCAGCGGCGCGTCAATCTCATCCAATACGCAAATAGGAGATGGATTGGTTAAGAACATTGCAAAAATCAGTGCGATAGACGCCATGGTTTGTTCACCGCCAGATAGCAGTGAGAGTGACTGTAGGGTTTTACCTGGTGGTTGCGCAAAAATCTCAAGGCCAGATTGAAGAGGGTCTTCCGCATCAATGAGCGCTAAGTGCGCTTTACCGCCGCCAAAGAGCTGGACGAATAAGCGTGTGAAATGGGCGTTGACCTGATCGAATGCCCGCAATAAACGCTCGCGCGCTTCGACATTAATTTTTTGAATGCCGCCACGAAGCTCTTCAATCGCTTGAATAAGGTCGTTACGTTCATGAAGGATTGTACCAACTTCTTCCTCTAGCTCTTTAACTTCATCTTCTGCACGTAAATTGACCGCGCCGATGCTGTCACGTTCCCGCAAAAGGCTTTCTTTTTGTTCTTTAAGCTTATTAATTTGAACGCCTTCATGCTCACTGTTTAGAGCTGCGTGCTGTTTAAGGGCTTCTGGACGCATCTCGAACTTTTCAGTAATAGCTTGGCTGAGTTGGTCGCGTTGTTCCATAAAAGCGGACATTGTAGCTTGAGCAGAGGCACGTTTTTCGCGTGCGCTGCCAAGCTCGCGCTCAGCATGCTTTAGGGCTTTGTTCGTTTCTGAGACCTCAGCTTCGCGTACAGCTAGTTTATCACTAGCCTCAGTGCGAGTTTTTTCGTGGGTTGTAATAAGTTCTAGGAAATCGTTCTTTTTATCTTCGAAATCTTGCGGGCTAACACTAAGCTCTGCTTGCTTTTGACTGAGGTGATTTTTGCGCGTGCTTAGCTCTTTTAGGCGCTCTTTTGCGCGGATGGAGCGGTTTTGAAGGTTTATACGTTCATCGGCAATTGCGTGCAGGCGTGCGCGTCTGGTGTTTTGCTGTTGCTGAAGGAGGTCATAACTTCTGACAAGTTCGCTATGCTCACTTCTTTGATTGCTGAGCTCTTCCTTCAGTGCCTCTAGTTTACCTGCGTCATCATTGGCAGTGTTGTCTTGGTAAGCTTTGAGCTGCGCTTCATCGCTACGGAGGTTTTGTTCAACCTCTCGAATATCTGCTTGTGAGGTTTTGATGGTGTCTTCTAGGCGTTCAATGTGGCTGTTTTCTCTTGCGAGCTGCTCTCTTTGCTTGGCCCAGAGTTGTCTTTTTTCTTTAGATTTTAGTTCAACTTCTTTGTATAAGTCATTGTATTCTTTCATCTTTACGGAGTTTGAGTTTTGCTGCTCGGTAAGTGTGTCTAGTGTATTTTGCGCTTCGTTGTGTGCGCTTTCAATGTGTGGTTTTTGCTCGTTTAGGGATTGGAGTTGGTTCTTTTGTTCAAGTTGCTGTGCGTGTTTGTCTATGGCTTCTGCTTTGATGGTGTAGCCATCCCATCGCCAATAATCTCCGTCTTTGGACACGAGGGATTGGCCTGGGTTGAGTTTGTGTATGAGGCTGTCACCAACGGTTTTGCTGTCAACTATGCCGATCTGGCTAAGTGCGATTTTGAGGGCATTGGGTGCGGATACATGTGGTAGTAATGCGCTGCATTCGCTGGGGAGTGTTGCTAGTTTTGTATCTTTTTCGCTGCGCTCGATCCATATTGCGTTTGCGTCTTTATCGAGTGAAGCCGTGAGGCTGTCACCGAGAGCGCGGGATAGGGCTTTTTCAAAACCACTTTCTGGTATTATTTCATCTAAAATAATAGGGAATCTTCCTTCATCCTTTGAATTAAGAAAGTTCTCTAATATATTGATTTCAGCTAATAATTTTGATTTAAGGCCTTCTTGTGTCGAAAGGTGTTCGCGCGCGGCTTCAATCTCCTCTGAGATTTTGTCTTGCTGCTTATTAAGGGATGAAACCTCTTCGCGGTTTTGAGCGCTTTCAGCATCTAAAGCTTCAATCTCAGCTTCGTAATCGGGTGTGTCATCTTGCGCTGCTTTTTCTTTTAGTACAGCAAGTTCATCTTTGGCTTGCTTATAGCGATTCTGTAGGACATCAAAGCGTGATTGATGGTTATCTATGCGCTTAACGATAGAGTCTCTTTCTGCTTTGGCTTCTGCGGTGCTTTGCATTAGGGCGTTGTATCGTGCTTCTAGCGTAATGACAGCTTGCTCAAGCTCGTCGCGGCTTTTAGCTGTTTCCTCTATTTTTTGTTCGGCATTTTCCTGCTCATTGATGATGCTCGTTTGCTCTTCTTCGATCCGGCCGAGAGTTTCAGTGTTATCTTTAATCTCTGTTTCAGCGTGGCTTAGATCAGCTTCAGTTTGTACAAGCTGTGCTTTTGTATCTTCAAGTGCTTTGAGCTTATGGGCGGCCTCATCCTCTAAGCGTTGTAGGTTAAGTTTATGCGCCTGTAGAGCCGCTGCAGCACGCGCTTCTGCGTTTCTAAGCTGGGGAAGGTCTTTATATAGCTCTGTTTGAATAGTTGTGAGGCGTGTAACGCTCGCCATATTTTCTGCCACGATGCTCTCGGCATCTTCAAAATTTCGGCGTGTAGCGCGCATTTTATCTTCAAGCGCTTCCCATTCTAGAGCCGCGATCAAAACCTCCATTTGGCGTATTTGTGCGCTAAGGTTCTTGTAGCGGCTGGCTTGGCGTGCTTGACGTTTGAGTGCGTTTAAGCGTCCTTCCATACTGCCTAAAAGGTCATCCATTCGTGAAAGGTTATTATCCGCAGCTTTAAGGCGAAGCTCAGCCTCGTGTCTGCGCGCAAAAAGCCCGGAGATACCAGCCGATTCCTCAAGGATAAGGCGGCGATCTACTGGTTTCGCGTTGATCATCTCTGTTACGCGTCCCTGAGAGACCAAAGCAGGGGAATTGGCGCCCGTTACAGTATCAGCAAAAAGCATCTGTACATCGCGCGCTCTGGCATTCTTACCATTGACTTTATAGTTAGAACCGCGATCACGTTCAATTTTACGGATAATCTCAATTTCATCACTATTATTGTAGGCGGCAGGTGCGCTGCGTGAGGTATTGTCCATGAGGAGAGAAACTTCAGCGATATTGCGCCGTGCACGTTTTTCTGTGCCGTTGAATATCACGTCTTCCATACCGCCGCCGCGCATACGCTTAGCAGAGCTCTCGCCCATAACCCAGCGAAGNGCTTCAACCAGGTTGGATTTACCGCATCCATTNGGCCCGACAACGCCGTTAAGACCGGGCCCTATATCNAGCTCGGTCTTNTCAACGAACGACTTAAAGCCGTTTATACGCAGTCGAGAAAATTGAATCATATAGGTCTATTTTCCTACCTTGGGTGCTTTTGCGGCTTCTGGTNCGACAGTTTCTAAGGCNGNATCAGCNGCATTTTGGACTGATAGGACATTCTCAAGTCCAAGCTCTTTGATTGCGCCTGTAAAAGCAGCGTCAAAGCTTGCNAANTTTGTAGCNCCTGTAATGATTTTTTGATTATTGATAACAAAGCTTGGTGTTGAGTTNACTTGATATAGCGTTTGAACAGCTTTGATGCGCTCAACGATATTATCTCTAAGNTTCTCGTTATCTAANCAGTTNTTAAATGTTGTTTCATTAANGCCTGCATCTTTGGCGTATTTCTTNAGGTGAACAACNTAATTGCTCTCAAATGCCCATTTTTCGTGCTCGGCAAAAAGTGTTTTTACNAGGTCAAAGTAGNCTTTATCATCAGCTACGCAGCGNGAAACCATTGTGGCGTGCANAGCTGGTGCATTCAGGGGGAAGTCCGAGAATACAAAATAGACGATACCAGTATCGATGTATTTTTCTTTAAATTCTGGGAAGATATTATTGTGAAAGTTGGCGCAGTGACCNCATGTAAATGANGCGTGCTCAGAGATTTTGATTGGCGCATTCTTGTCTCCAAGTATGCGTTCTTTGCTCGCTGCAGCAAGATCGAGATTATCTGTTGTATCTATTGTTACAGCTGGTTTTGCCTCTGCGCTCGCGACTGGAGATTGNTGCTCTGAAAGNCGTTCGGTGAATGTTGTCTTGTTATTTGCCGCAATTACTCCGCCAATAGCGCAAATGATACCTATTGCGGCAAGAATGAATATAAATTTATTTGATGCTTGAGGCTTTTCCTGAGCCATAACAAACGTCTCCTTTTCAAAAAAAATAACTAATACTGTACGAATTGCGGCCATTAAAGCGCGCAACAGCGAAAAATACAAACTTATTTTTCGTAAAGGAGTTGCAAAGATGTTAGTAATTCTAAGGGTTACAGCGTTATATTAGTTTTCTAAGACGCTGATCTTGACGAGATCTCGTATATTGCCGCCCTGTGCGCCGACTGGAAATATGTCGATCATATTTTTAGGGATTTTGTGTTCAATGAGGAACTCTCGTACGACAATAGCTCTTTCCAANGATACGCGGCGCGGTGAACGGTTAAAGTCTTCCTGAGGGCTGGCGAATGACTCTATTGTGACACGACCTTGTATATAGCTATTTATAATATCTGATTTAATTCGCTCTTTTTGTTGTTCGTTCAAGTCGAGCTGAAGTGGAGTGAATATAAGCTCACCTTTGATTTTATCGTATCCAATGACTGTNGCGCTTGGAAACTCAGGTGGAGCATTTTCTACCTGCTCATTAATGTGCTCAAGAATCGGTTCTTTCTGTGCGTTAACAAGATCGGAAGGGGTAAGGTTTTTTACCTCTTCCCCTGCATAAGATATTGAACCGAAAAGNAGAATAGGAGCGGTAGCTAAGATAAGTGACGATAATTTTTTTCTAAAAGCCATAGCCTTACTAAGTGCAATTATAAATTAAGCCTTACATTTTCTTAGCACTGTTTTGATGTCATTGTATAGCCCTTGATTGGCCGCAAGAATATTGCCTGTATCAATCGGGGATTTNTTATCTTTATCAAGTTCACAGACAAAGCCGCCAGCCTCTTTGACAATTAAGTAGCCCGCTGCAACGTCCCACGCTTTNAGTTCACGCTCCCAGAATGCTTCNCAGCGCCCAGCAGCAACATAAGCCAAATCAAGNGCAGCTGCCCCNAAACGGCGAAGGCCCGGTGCGATAGAAAGCATTGCATTATATTCACGTAAGAATTGTTCCTTAGAGGCTGCAGATCTTCGTGGTGCACCCGTGGCAATCGAAGCCATCATGAGGTCATTTCTGCCTGAGACACGAAGGCGTTTGTTACGGTGAATAAATGCGCCGCCATTTTTTTCTGCTGTAAACATTTCGTCTTTTACTGGGTCATATACNAGTGCGTGTGTNATATCACCCTTAGTTTTAAGTGCAATAGAAATTGCCCAGTGTGGTATGCCGTGCAAGAAGTTTGTTGTGCCGTCAAGGGGGTCAATAATCCAGCAGAAATCAGGGTTAGTACCAACGATCTCACCGCTTTCTTCCATAAGGAAGGAGTAGGTTGGATATGCTTTACGTAGCTCTTCATAGATTAGCTGTTCGGAGCGTTTGTCAGCGGCGCTCACGAAGTCACCAGGACCTTTTTTGGAGACTTGTAGCTGTTCAACTTCGCCGAAATCACGCAAAAGTGAGCGCGCGGCTTTTTCAGCAGCTCTAATCATCATGTTCATAATTGCGGATTGTCCAGCCATGTCTTAGCCCAACCTTTTCAAAAATAGATGTTAAATATATTCGTAGTAATTAAATTTTACTACTTACTTAGTCTTTTGCGCGCTCAACATACGCGCCGTCTTCTGTTTTTACAACTACGCGTGTGCCAGATTCAATATGCGGCGGAACCATNANNTTTACGCCATTTGCAAGAATTGCAGGCTTATAGGATGTTGTTGCAGTCTGTCCTTTGATAACTGGCTCAGCCTCAACNATCTCNACAGTTACGCTNTCNGGTAANCGAACGCCAAGCGGCTCACCTTCGAATGTNTCAANTTCAACTATCATGCCTTCTTCAAGGAATGCNGCNGGATAGCCNATCAAATCNTTATTAATAATGATTTGTTCAAAGTTCTCTTGNTGCATAAATGTATAATCATCACCATCGGCAAACAGATATTGATGATCATCCTGCTCTAGGCGAACGCGTTCAACAGTTTCTTGTGTACGGAAGCGAACATTTGTCTTGTTACCGGCTCTAAGATCTCTCATCTCAATCTGAGCAACAGAAGCACCTTTACCAGGCTGTACAATATCGTTCTTGATGACGACCCATAATTTGCCTTCATGTTCAATAACATTACCCGAGCGCAGTGTAATTGCGTTTACTTTCATTTCTTCTCATCCATAATAATTGCTTGGCCTAAACTTTCTAGACGTGCCTTTATATCATGATCTTCGATCATAGTCAGCATGCCCGATAAAGTCTTTTTTTCATTCATAGTCAAGGGGGGAAGGCGTTTTTTTCTTCTGAGCGGCGGGGTATTCGATGCGCTTTGTACGAATTTAATGGTGCTAATCCAGCGTTCACCAAAGATTTGGTTGATACGCTCTAGGATAAGATCTTTTTGATAGTGTAAGATTGTAGCATCCGCACTGCTTGCGGCAATCTCTAATGTTGCAGTGGGTTTATCGTTTTTATTCTTAGCCTTGCGGTAGTGAATTTTTACAGGCTGTGCCTTGTCCGCAAGGCGCGCGCCAACGATATCGTCCCAGTGCTGTACAATGCGTCCAAGGGCAACATATTTACGCTCAAAGCTTTTTGATGCTATTTTTGCTGTGGCTTCTGAGAGAGGGCGCATATATATACTATCCTAAATTTAGGGGGCTATGTGTTGAGTGAGACGAACTATGACAAGAACGCAAAAAAGCAGCAAGAAATCTCTAAAAACGATCCGTGAATTACGGGGACAAGTTTTGGACTGGTACGATAAGCACCGAAGGGTTTTGCCGTGGCGCGCCGTTCGCGGAGAAGTTTCTAATCCTTATCATGTCTGGCTATCTGAAGTAATGCTCCAACAAACAACGGTCACAGCCGTTAAAGATTACTATATGAAATTTTTACGCCTTTGGCCAGAAGTACGGGATTTAGCGGCGGCTGAGCAAGATGACGTGATGGCGGCGTGGGCTGGTCTTGGCTATTATGCGCGTGCCCGAAATTTGCATAAATGTGCGAAGGTGGTGGCAAATGAGCTGGGCGGTGTATTCCCTGAAGAGCAAGCCGATTTAAAGGCGTTGCCTGGAATTGGCGATTATACGTCTGCGGCAATTGCTGCAATCGCTTTTAATAAGCCTGCTACCGTTGTGGATGGAAATATTGAGCGTGTTATGGCGCGGCTTTTTAATGTGCGAGAGCCAATGCCTGCCTCTAAAAAACAGCTCAAAGCTCTAGCGCATGAATTTTTTGATGGATATGAAGAGCGTCCCGGAGATTTGGCTCAGGCTTTTATGGATTTAGGTGCAGGCATTTGTATACCTAAAGCGCCAAGATGTGCCTTGTGCCCGTTATCCTTGGAGTGTGAGGCCCGTGCAGCGGGTGATCCAGAGGTCTTGCCATTGAAGTCACCTAAGAAAAAACGTCCGCAAAAGCACGGTATAGTCTATTGGGTGCAAGATGACCGAGGGCGAGTGCTGCTTGAGCGACGCGAAGAAAAAGGCCTTCTTGGCGGTATGCTTGCTCTGCCGACAGGGCAGTGGGGTGTGCATGGTGATCGGATTGATGAGTTAGATTATTTAAAGGATATTGAAGATTGTAGGTTGCATATAGATCATGTTTTTACGCATTTTGATCTGAGGTTGCACCTGAAACGCGCGAAGTTAAAAAGCATGAGTGAGAGTCTTATCTGGGGTGATGTAAGTGACGCCCATGAGGCTATGCCGAGCTTATTTCAAAAAGCTTATAAACTCTTTGTAGCATGAGTTGAACAAACGATGCGGAACATAGTATACTAACAACATTGTAATCCATGGGGGAATAAATGCTTATTCGTAAAGTCTGTCTATTTTTATTTACTGTTTTAGTAATAGGTTTTTCCTCATTTCACGCTGACGCAGAAGTTGATGCAGATGACGGGTTTAGTTTTGCTCCTGAGTACTCTGAGACAACATTTGAGAATTTTGTCAAACTATATTGGGCGCTTTCAAAGCTGAGTTTGGAAAATGATCTTCATGTCGATACATTCCTAAGAATTAATGAATGTGAAATATATAGAGATTATATCAACAATGAACTTGCTTGGTCCGAAGTACGGGAGTCTGGTCGGTCCCTGATTAAAAAGGAAATTGATAGCTATCCTATTAGATTTAATATCGTTATTCCTATGTACCTTAGTGAATATGACCAGAATAAAAATATTTTTGAAGTTATGGAAGGGCATGAAATTAACGATAAGAGTATGTTTCTTATTCAGCCTACAAATAATAAATTGCCGTGCGGCTTAAATACGTCTGACTTGAAGCGATATGGTTATCCGGTGGAATTTATTATGATGCTGCCTGAGAAATTGACGATTAGAGAATTTCCTATGAGTGAGGTTCTCGCATCATCTTTTATTCGCATGAAGAGCAGTAATTTAGGAAACCAGGCAAATTACATCAAGGGAGAGCGTTTATATAAAACAAGAAATGTTTATCTCTCTCTTAAGGTAAGGATTTATTCTTTGAGATCTGCTGAAGGTTTAGGGCGTGATAGTGATGATCGTCTATATGCGCTGGCTGCGCTCGAAAAAATTGAACTTTTCGCTGACAGGGCGCAAACGGTTCAGCTCTACGCGCATGAGGTTCGTGCAAGACAAGCAGATAAAACCGCTGAAGAGATTTTCATGGAGAGATGGGTGGAAGCGCAGAAGCTTCGTGATGAAGAGGCGCGCAAAAGAATGGAAAAAATAAAAGCAAATGACCGCAATGATGAGGTTGGTGCAGTGGGGGCAGAGGCTGCGGCTGCAGCGCAGCAATAAACTGCACTACATATCTTTTCGAATAATGCTTCTTAATTCATCGATAGGCTTGGTATTTTCACCATCCTCATAATGCCAATAAGTCCATCCATTACATGATGGTGCGTCTTGAAGGGCTGCACCCACTTTGTGAATAGAGCCGCGAACAACTTCTATGCGGTTTTGTGCCATAACGCTTCCATCCGCATGAACGGTTACTCTATGCTGCTTCTTTGCATCTGTGAGGGTTGTGCCTGGCTTAAGAAGCCCGCGTTCAATCAGTGTACCAAACGGTACGCGTGGCTGTTCACGCTTTTGCTTCATCTCAATGAGATTATCAGCAAGCGGTTTGATTGCATCAATGCGCTTTTGCGCATGAGCTGCGTAACTCTCTTCGCGCTCTAAACCGATATAATGGCGTCCGAGCTTTTTTGCGACAGCGCCCGTAGTGCCTGTTCCAAAGAACGGATCAACGATCACATCACCTTTCTTTGTTGATGACATGATAACGCGGTATAGCAGGCTTTCTGGCTTTTGCGTCGGATGAGCTTTCTTTCCATCTTCATCTTTAAGGCGTTCTTCACCCGTGCATAGCGGAAGGTACCAATCAGAGCGCATCTGCAGATCGTCGTTCATTGTCTTTAGCGCATCGTAATTGAATGTGTATTTACTCTTTTCTGATTTGCCGGCCCAAATAAGGGTTTCATGCGCATTGCAAAAGCGTCTCCCTCTAAAATTAGGCATAGGGTTGGATTTACGCCAAATAACATCGTTAAGGATCCAAAAACCCAGATCTTGAAGGATGTAGCCGAGGCGGAAAATATTGTGATAGCTACCGATCACCCAGATCGCTCCATCATCTTTGAGCGCATCGCGGCTGGCGCTTAGCCATTCGCGTGTAAATTCGTCATATTTTTGTAAGGATTCAAATTGATCCCAGTCATTATCAACGGCGTCAACTTTAGAATTGTTAGGGCGGTGTAAATCGCCGCCAAGCTGTAAATTGTATGGAGGGTCAGCAAAAATCAAATCAACAGACTTCTTTGGAAGTGTCTTGAGGTTCTCTACGCAGTCACCGATGAGAATTGAATCGGTAGGTAACTTCGATTTTTGATCGGACATTCATAGGCTCCATCTTTTGCTAAGAACTGGATCATGAGTCAAAACCGATTCGCCGTCAAGAAAAAACTCGATTCACGTAGCTGAATCAGGACTCTATTGAAGAGTCTTAAAGGAATCTATGCAGCGGAAATTAAAGGATTTTTTGTGCTTCCATGAGCTAGAAAATTTTTTATTGGCGCGTAGCTTTTACGGTGATGATCCGTGATGCCGTATCGATCAATTGCTTCTTTATGCGCTTTGGAAGGATAGCCTGCATTGCTCTCCCATCCATATTCTGGGTGTTGAGCTGCGAGGTCTGCCATGATCTTGTCGCGTGTAACCTTTGCGAGGATCGAGGCTGCGGCGATAGATTTGGACTTGCTATCGCCTTTAACAATAGTACTGGCAGGAATAGGGAGGGATTTTGGCATCTTATTACCATCAATAAGAATGTGCTCCATATCTGTGCTCATATCCTCATAAGCGAGCCTCATCGCTTTAAGGCTAGCTTGCAGGATATTAATCTTATCAATCTCCTGCACGCTGATTTCAGCAATCCCAAATGAGCAGTGCTCGGTTATGGCCTTGTATAATTTAAAGAGCTTCGTTTTGCTTATTTTCTTACTGTCTTTAATCTCGTTGATAAAGTCTAACTGACGAGCCGCAATTGGGATATAAACACAAGCGGCAATGACAGGGCCGGCGAGTGGTCCGCGCCCAACTTCATCGACGCCGCATATGCGTGATCCTAATGTGTCCTCAATACTAAAGTCTGGAGAGCTATCCATGCAGGCTCTTGCTGGCAATTTCATAGACGTCAGGCGCTAAATCACCGCTAGAAAGAATGCGTTCTAATTCTGCACGCATCTTGATCTGACGGTCTTCGCTATATCTTTTCCACTCACGCATAGGCGTAAGAAGGCGTGCCGCAATTTGTGGGTTAATAGCATTAAGCTCAATGACGGCATCTGCTAAGAAGCTATAACCTGACCCATCTGCAGCGTGGAAGCTCACCGGGTTATTCATGGCGAAGGCTGCAAAGAGTGAGCGCGCACGGTTAGGATTTTTGATATTAAAATCAGCATGCTCTCTAAGTGATTGAATATGTTTGAGAACATCAGGATGCTTAGCGCAAGCTTGAAGCGCAAACCATTTATCAATAACAAGCGGATAGTCTTTGAAGCGCTCGTGGAAATCCGCAAAACATTCTTCGCGTGCACCGCGCTTCATATCCGCTAGCACTGATAACGCCGCCACGCGGTCGGTCATGTTGTCGGCTTGCTCGTAATGCTCTTTTGTCCGCCTCTCGCAGCCAGTTCCATGTGTGGATGAGAGAGTGCTAAGTAAAGTGCCGCGAAGAGCGCGTTGTCCCATTGCGTTTGGCGTGATGGAGTATTCGCTCTGTTCACAGGCTTTATAGAGTTTATCTAGGACTTTACGGTGCTCACGTTTGATCGTCTTAATGATAGCTGAGCGCTGCTCATTTATCAGCGGCGGATCAACAAGCTCGCGTGATTGGCTTATGAAGCCAACCTCAGGAAGGTTAAGCATCCTTGTAAGGAGTGCTTTATCACTCTCAGGATCAAGTGCTTCATCTAAAAGCTTTCCAAGGCTATCGATATAGCGAGGGCAAGGCGCTGTCTTTTCACCTTTCTCAGCTTGATCGACCATAGCATTAATCATGCGAAGCCCAAGCTGCTGAGACGCTTCCCATCTATTAAAGCCGTCCGTATCTTTAAGCATGAGGAAGGATAGGTCAGCATTACTTTGATTGCTTGTAAGCGTAACAGGGGCGCTGAAGCCGCGAAGGATGGAAGGGGTGGGGGCTTCATCAAGGCCCTCTATGCTAAAGCTTTGTTCAGCGTGTGTAAGGTCAAAGGTACGCTCTTCTGTAAGCTCTCTTCCATCTTGACCCAGAAAGCCAACACGCACCGGAATATGCATAGGCTCTTTCGTTGGTTGGTTTGGCGTAGCAGGCGTGCTTTGGCTAAGGGTGATGTCGTATCGCTTTTGCGCTTCGTTATATTCCCCATTAAAGGTAACGCGCGGCGTACCGGCTTGTGAGTACCAGAGCTTGAATTGGCTAAGATCAATGCCGCTTGCTTCTTCCATACAGGCGATGAAATCATCGCATGTCGCTGCTGTACCATCATGACGGCTGAAATAGAGGTCTGTGCCTTTACGGTAATTCTCTGCGCCTAGAATGGTTTTCATCATACGGATGACTTCTGCGCCTTTTTCATAGACGGTCATCGTATAGAAGTTATTGATCTCTATATAGTTATCGGGGCGAATAGGGTGCGCAAGCGGTCCGGCATCTTCTGGGAATTGAAAACGGCGAAGGTGCGTGACATCATCGATGCGCTGAACCATAGCTGAATTGAGATCAGCAGAAAAACATTGATCTCTAAAGACGGTGAGTCCTTCTTTAAGTGAAAGCTGGAACCAATCACGACAAGTCACACGGTTTCCGGACCAATTGTGGAAATATTCATGGGCAATAACACTTTCAACGCGAAGGAAGTCTGTATCTGTAGCTGTTTCCTGCTGCGCGAGTACGAGCGCGGTGTTAAAGATATTTAGTGACGTATTTTCCATCGAACCCATGTTGAAATCGCTTACAGCTACAATGTTGAAGACGTCTAGCTCATATTCAAGCCCATACGTTTCCTCGTCCCAGCGCATAGAGTTGATAAGGCTTCGCATTGCATGGTCGCACTGGCTTTCATCTCCTGGGCGCACATAGATATAAAGGTCAACCTCACGCCCGCTTTTTGTCACAAAACTATCGTGAATATGGTTCAAGTCTCCCGCAACTAAAGCAAAGAGATAGCATGGCTTAGGGAATGGATCTTCCCAGACTGTAAAGTGACGATCATTGCTGGTCTCATCACCGTCAACGCGGTTACCATTGGAGAGGAGCACAGGGTACTTCTCTTTATCAGCCTCAATGCGCACTGTAAAAACTGTTAAGACATCAGGGCGATCAGGGAAATATGTGATACGGCGAAACCCCTCGGCTTCACACTGTGTGCAAAAGTTCCCACCAGACATGTAGAGCCCCTCAAGGCGGGTGTTTTTCGCTGGATAAATCTTCGTGACAATCTCAAGGGTAAAACGATCCGAAGGTGTAGGGATGCGAAGATCCGTATCACTTTGTGTATATTCTGTTATCTCTTGCCCATCCGCTTTGATTGAGAGCAGCTCCAAATCTTCACCATTAAGGAAGATATCTTTCGCAGCGTCGTTTAGGCGCTCATAATCCGCTGTGGCTGTGACAATAGTGTGATCATCATGCAAATCAAAATTCATATTCAGCGTATGAATCTTGAACGGATAAGGCTTATAGTCTCTAAGGTAAATGGTTTTTGGTGTGTCTGTTTTCATGCTGTGAATAGTATATTTGATGCTCCAGAGATGCAAGGATGCACATGGGTTTTTGACGATTAATCAATTTCTCTAAACATACTAAAACTAGGTTTTTTATCTATAAAATCTTTAAGAATTCTTTCGGTTCTTGGCCTGGCAATTAAACTTTCGGCAATGCTTTCAATTGATCGCGTGACTTCAAAGAAAGCATCGCCAAGCTTACCTTCAAATATGGGGAAGTTCATATCGGTTTCGTGAAATATTTCGATGTCATGTGGCGATTCAAGGCGCCTACATGCAATAATCCACGCAGGAGCGTAAGTAGATAAGCCTATGTAAGTTGCTTTATCCCATTCCTCTGATGTAAGCGATTCAATGCATTTATCAACTGTATGATATTTACGTTCATCAAGCTTGCAGTCTGGTTTGTAAATATCAATATTTACATCTTTAAAAGTGCCAGCAGCGCTTGATGAAAAGTGCTTTGCGAGATCTATAAAGTCATCACGAGTGATAACGCCTCTTTTATTGTTGAGTTTGTGAAGGCTGATTCTCTGCATTTTTATATTTTTTTCGGTCGTTTTTTGTAAAATAGACGTTCGTGGAAAAATATGTCAATAAAAATTCCGTTAGACTTATAGTTCAAGGGCCATATCGTTCCTATGAACAAGCTCCTTACGTCCCTTGAAACCAAGGATTTCTGCAATTTCATCGCTATGCTTGCCGATAATCTTCGCTGCGTCTTGCGCGTCATAGGCGCTTAAACCCACCCCAAGAATGGTGCCGCTCTGATCTTTTATATGGACAGCGTCGCCTCGTATGAATTGCCCTTCGAGAGCTTTAACACCGATGGGGAGAAGGCTTTTACCTTTGGAAAGGGCATCGCGCGCACCATCATCAAGGGTAAGTATGCCCCTTGGTGCCATATGGGCGCTGATCCATTTTTTACGCGCGCTATCTCGGCTTTCCTTTGCAGCGAAGAGGGTGCAGCGGTTGCTGGCTATGTCCCTCAGAGCATGTGGCTCTTGGCCATCCGTGATCACAAGATTAATACCTGAACGCATAGCGGCACTCGCGGCCTCTAATTTACTTTTCATGCCGCCCGTAGAAAGTCCAGGCGCAGCTTCATCCGCCATGTTTTTATGAGCATCGCTGAGCTGCTCAACATATGGAATATGCTCGGCTGTTTCATCCTTATGCGGATTTGCGGTGTAAAGCCCATCAATAGTTGAAAGTAAAACGGTGCAGTCCGCGCCAATCATTTGCGCAACGCGCACAGCAAGACGGTCATTATCACCGAAACGAATTTCTTCCGTTGATATTGTGTCATTCTCATTGATGATTGGTACAATGCTTTTTTCAAGAAGGGTTAAAAGCGTAGAGCGTGCATTAAGGTGCATGCGGCGATTTTCTGTCTCCCCCATAGTCAAAAGCACCTGCGCTGTTTTGATATGCATTGAGGATAGAGCCTGATGATAACCATGAAATACATGATATTGACCAACGGCAGAGGCTGCTTGTTTATGCTCTAANGGNATNTCTTTGGGGCGCGTNGTTGCACTAATNCCTAGGGCGGGGCGNCCAAGCGCGACACCGCCAGAGGATACGATGGCAATTTTNTTGCCTTGATCCATAAGTGCCTTTATATCCTGCGCTAAAGCATTGAGCCACTGTACCTTGACGCCTGAGCCATCTGCGAGNGCNACGAGCGCTGTACCAACTTTGATGACAATAATNTCTGCACTCTTTAAAACGTCTTTTGATGAGGCGTTTTGGCTCATGGCTCAAAACCTTCTTCGTCTTCGCCTTCGCCGTATTTCTCGCGGTAAATCACTTTGCCTAATTCATAGAGGACATCTTTTGTGCCCATGTGCGCCGCCGCAGACATCGCCATAACAGGCTTGCCAATAGCATCTTCTAATGTTTTGCGCTGATCTTCAGCCAGCTCTTCACCAAGCGCATCAATTTTATTAATAGCAATAATCTCGTTTTTACGGCCAAGATGCTCGTCATATTTTTCCATCTCTGTGCGGATGGTTTTATAGGCGCCGACAATATCATCTTGTGTACAGTCAACTAGATGTAGGATAACGCTTGTGCGCTCAACATGTCCAAGGAAGCGTGTGCCGAGGCCATGCCCTTCATGTGCCCCTTCAATGAGGCCAGGAATATCCGCAATCACGAAATCATATTCACCTGCTTTAACAACGCCAAGGTTCGGGTGTAGGGTGGTAAAAGGGTAGTCCGCTATCTTGGGCTTTGCATTGGACACAGCTGATAAGAATGTGGATTTGCCCGCATTAGGAAGGCCAACAAGCCCTGCATCAGCGATAAGCTTTAATCTAAGCCATATTGTCATTTCCTGACCAGACCAGCCCGGAGTGGTTTTGCGCGGCGCTTGGTTGGTTGAGCTTTTATAATGCGCATTACCAAAACCGCCATCGCCACCTTTAAGGAAGATCATACGCTCGCCGTCTTCGGTTAGGTCAGCAAGAACCGTGTCGTTTTCTTCATCAAGGATCTGCGTTCCTACAGGCACTTTGATAATGCAGTCATCACCACCAGCACCAGTACGGTTATCGCCCATACCATGCTTGCCGTTTTGAGCTTTGTAATGCTGCTGATATCTGAAATCGATTAGAGTGTTAAGTGTGTTCACAGCTTCGAAAATCACATCGCCGCCGCGTCCGCCATTACCACCATTAGGGCCACCGAATTCAATATATTTTTCACGGCGAAACGATAAACAGCCAGGGCCGCCATTACCGCTTTTAATATATATCTTTGCCTGATCTAAGAATTTCATGACGCTATGCTAATCAAAAATGGGGAGAATAAGAACTAAAAAAGGGAAAGGCTGTAACCTTTCCCTCTTTAAAATTCATATAGCTTAAGAGTTACTCGGCTGCTTGCGCTTGTGCTGCTGCATCATTTGCCGGAACTACGTTCACTACTGAACGGTGATCTTTTGTCTTTGAGAAAAGAACCTGACCGTCAACAAGTGAGAAGATAGTGTGGTCTTTACCGATACCAACATTCTTACCAGGCTTGTACTTAGTACCGCGCTGACGAATGATGATGTTACCAGCAAGAACTTCTTCACCGCCATAGCGCTTAACGCCTAAGCGGCGGCCTTCTGAATCGCGTCCGTTACGTGAACTACCACCAGCTTTTTTATGTGCCATTATGTATCTCCTTAATCTCTTATATAGTCAGCGCTATTATTACGCCGCTTTAATTTCTTTTACGCGTAGAACCGTTTGGTGTTGACGGTGACCCTTCTTACGACGGTAGTTCTGACGACGCTTCTTTTTAAATACTGTGATCTTTGGAGCACGTGCTTGCTCAAGAACTTCAGCAATAACTTTTGCACCTTTCACTAAAGGTGAGCCGATTTTACCATCTACAAAAAGAACTTCGTCCAGCTCAACTTTGTCGCCTTCTTTAACGTCTAGTTTTTCAACTTTAACAACGTCGTCTTTTTGAACTTTATACTGTTTTCCACCTGTGCGAATAACTGCAAACATCTTAGTAACCTGTTTCTTTATGTTAGAGCGACAAAACGTCGCAATTCCTCAACGAATTTGCGCAATATACACATATGTGAAAAGCTGTCAAGAAAATCATCGTTGCAGGGCACGGATTTTTACATTTAGCCGCTGCACCGCATCAAATAAATAGAGTTTTATCGATAATTAAGAGTCTTTTATCACCTCGGAGTCATAATTGAAAGTGCATAATCGAATCGATTCAGTAGTTATGTGTGTTTTTATAGAATCGAGTGCTTGAAGAAGCGGATATCAACATTGCCAGATAGTCTGCTGAAACTTATGAAATATTATTATTTAAGTAATGTGTGATGTTGTAACTTTTTTGCTAAACAGCCTCTTTTATGCCTATAATTATATATTCTACATATTTAAAAAACGCTTTTGATAAAGGGAGAGAAATACATGCAATCACAAGCTATTAATCCGCCTGCACAAACAAGACTAGAAGCACTTAAAATGCGTCATGCTCAATTATCAATGCGTATTGAACGAGAACAAAAAAGACCAGGTGCCATGGATGGACTTTTAAAATCGCTAAAGAAGCAGAAGCTCGCGATTAAAGAAGAAATGGAAGGAATTCGCGTAAGCGATAAAGCCTCAGTTGCATGAAGCTGAGACTAAATACCCCGGTTTAATAGCTGGGATGAATTGGCGGCTGGTTGATTTCATTCTCCAGCCGCTTTTTTTATGGTCGCACTAGGTAAACAAGAAAAAACCCGCTAGAAAATTTATAGCGGGTTTGTTTTGTATTTATTTAACAGTCGTAGATTTAGAAATCGGTGTCTTCATTGTCATCGTTGTTGTTCCTACGGCTGGCTGTAAAGCTCTCTGCATCACCAAGGAAGTTTGAGAAGTCAAANCCACCGCCTTGTGAGTTATCGCTAGCNTTATCGTCNCTNAGNTCAGGNTGTTGAGCTGCTTGTTGTTGCGCTANNCGNTCAGCTTTGACAGCTTCTGGGTCCTTACCTTGTGCTTTTAAGCCCTTTTCAACAGCCTTGTCGAATTCTTGCCATGTACATAGACCAAGATCCGCAGGGTGGCGCGGCTTGATATTCGAGATGTTAGCATGTGTGCGCTCACGAATAGCTTCGATTGTTGGCTTTGTTGTGCCGACGAGCTTAACAATTTGTGCATCTGTAATCTCTGGATTGTTCTTAACAATAAAAGCAATTGCATCTGGCTTATCGCCGCGCTTGGAGATAGGTGTGTAGCGTGGGCCTTTAGAGCGTGACTTAACAGGTGGCAGTGAGCTCTTGGAAATTTTCAGGCTAGCCGCGGGATCATCCTGACAACGATCAAGCTCAGCTTGTGTAAGTTCGCTATGTTCAATTGGGTTACGGCCAACAAGGCCTTTGCCAATATCTTCATTTGCAAGTGCTTCAATTTCGATCTCTGTAAGACCTGTGAAATCTGCAATCTGTTTGAATGTCAAAACAGTATTGTCAATCAGCCATACAGCTGTGGCCTTTGGCATAAGTANTTGTCCTGACATATTTACAGCAGTCGCCATGGTCGTTTTCTCCTTAAAAATGGTTGGCGCAATAACGTATTTCCCGCGCCCTGTTCCTAATAGGGCAAGGTCTCAATAGAACCATAATTTACGGGAACACACTACTTATAGCGTTGCTCTGCATATAAATCTAGGAAAAAATATGATTTTTATATTATTGATTTTACTCTTCGCAGCACGTATCGTTCATACGCGATGTTTGATGAAGATTTGCCAATAAAAAAGACCTCTGAATTTCCACGAAACCTTGATGGGG
Organism: Micavibrio sp. TMED27; assembly: GCA_002167715.1. Classification (GTDB taxonomy): domain Bacteria; phylum Pseudomonadota; class Alphaproteobacteria; order Micavibrionales; family Micavibrionaceae; genus TMED27. Next base: position 28,962 of record NHCG01000013.1, on the reverse strand, counting down.
CTTCAGTTGAGGAGCTTCAAGATTATATCGGGAAACTAAAAGATGAGATCGTGCGTGTCGAGCAGGACATAGCGACCAAAAAAGAGTCTGCCGCCGCTGCAGACAAATTTTTCAAATAAATCAATATTTAGGGTAAAGGCCATGCGCATAGAAAATGAAATTAAGCTGGATTATAAGGACGTATTGTTTAGGCCAAAGCGTTCGACGNTGCGAAGTCGTAANGACGTAGATATCTCGCGTGANATTTCATTTAAATGGAGCGGTAAAAACTACACAGGTGTGCCCATCATNGCNGCCAATATGGATGGTGTAGGGACGCTGGATATGGCCAAAGCTTTTAAGGAAGAGGGCAGCGGTCTTACTGTCGCAATCCATAAGCACTACCCAATTGAAACGCTAGAAGCCTTTTACAAGGACAATGGAGCAGACAGTGTGTGGTATTCAATCGGTATGGTTGAAGCTGATGAGCAAAAGCTTGAGCAGTTTGTGAAAAACGGTAATCATCCNGAAAAACTNTGTATCGANGTCGCTAATGGTTATAGCGAGCATTTCGTGAGTTTTGTTAAGCGCATCCGNGAAAAAATGCCAGATACCACTATTATGGCTGGTAATGTTGTGACNGGAGAAATGGTTGANGAACTCATCCTAGGTGGAGCAGATGTTGTTAAAGTTGGTATTGGCCCAGGAAGCGTCTGTACAACGCGTAAGATGACAGGGGTAGGCTATCCGCAGCTTTCTGCTGTGATTGAGTGTGCAGACGCCGCGCATGGACTAGGCGGACTTGTTTGTGCGGATGGTGGCTGCACCGTGCCGGGTGATGTGGCAAAAGCATTCGGTGCAGGAGCTGACTTTGTAATGCTTGGCGGTATGCTTGCAGGGCATAAGCAAGCTGAGCAGGAAATTATCGAAGAAAATGGTGAGAAGTTCTTACAGTTTTATGGGATGAGTAGTGATACGGCCATGAATAAGCACAAAGGCGGTGTTGCGGAATATCGCGCTAGTGAAGGTAAGACAGTGAAAATACCATTTCGAGGCGATGTTAATCAGGCCCTTCAGGATATTTTAGGCGGTGTGCGCTCTAGCTGTACATACGTAGGGGCGCGCCGATTGAAAGACTTGTCTAAATGCACCACATTTGTGCGTGTGTCTCAGCAAATAAATAACGTTTTTGGTGCGAGCTAAAAGGGAGCTTGCACAAATCGTAAGGACTGTTAATCTTATCAACTTGAGTTGAAAAAATGGAGAAAATGAATGAGTGAAGATATCAAAACAAGATTGCAAGATAGCGCAGCAGAATGTCTTAAATCTTATGAAGTCTGGAGCGAAAGTAAAAAAGACTCAAGTGCGCGTGAAAATCTTCATGCAGCGGTGCATGAGCTGAGAAAAGTTGCATCCCGTCTTGAGATCGAATTAGCTGTTTCTGACCGTGATCAAAATACACAGAAGAAGATTCCAATTCCTACGCACCGCGATTCAGGTCGCCGTCATCATAATAAAGATGAAAATATAAGTGATGGTGAGCAGTCAGAGGGTGCAGAAAAGAAAAAGCCATCGCGTCCACGTCGTCGTGCCCCTGCTAAAAAGGCAAGTGGTGACGAATAGAATAGGCGCTAAATTAAGACCGATCTTTTAAAGTCCGCAGCTCCTTAAAAGCTTGCGGGCTTTTTGCTTTTAAAAAGAGATTTGTCTCTTTTTCTTTGGATAACGTACTTGGTAGAGTGGAAAGGCCTTTTGCCCTTAACGCATTCACCTCATTAGAGCGTTTTTGAAGCGCTTTATTATCTGGTTCAATTTTTAGGCAAAAATCTGCGTTACTTTGCGTATATTCGTGTCCGCAATATATGAGCGTCTCATCAGGAAGGGCGCCTAGTTTTTGCAATGAACTATAAAGTTCTGCAGCACTGCCGTCTAGAATACGTCCGCATCCCATTGAAAACATCACGTCACCGCACAGAACAAAGCCACTCTCTTTAAAGTAATAGCATAAATGCTCTGGCGTATGGCCGGGTGTAGAGAGAGTTTGCACCTCTTCTCCAGCAAAGCTAAAGCTGCAGCTCTCATGAAGAACTTCATCAAAACGTGCTTTTATAACTTTCTTAGCAGGGCTGTCTGGTGCACTGCCTTCGGGGTCTGCTCCGGCTAAAGTGCAGGGGAAGCGTTCAAGTATTTCATCGACACCGTTCACATGATCCCAGTGATGGTGTGTTATAAGGATAAGTGTTGGCGTAAGCCCATGCTCCTCAAGATACTTGATAACTGGTGCCGCTTCGCCCGGATCAACGACGGCTACACTGTCATCTGCACCTTCTAAAATATAGGCGTAATTATCACTTAAGATCGGAACTATGTGAACGTTAATACTCATGATGTTTTGTCTCCTAAGGCCTCTGCNAGACTATGTTCTGCGCTGCCGGGCCTAAGTGGTTTTTGCTGNCTCTCGTGCGGCGCCCAGCCAAGCATAAAGATAATTTCAAAACTGGCTTTTACACGTCCATCATCTTCTGCATATTTTTCACTATAGCGTTTAGCGGCTTCAAAAAAGAAGGTTCGTCCTGGGTTTCTCTTATCTCTTGCATTGATAGAGTTGCTTTCACCCATTCCCCTTAGATCATGCATCAGCTTGAATATATGTTCATAGCTAACCGTAATGATGTCTGAGTCTACAACTGGCAGGGCAAAGCCAGCACGTTGTAAGAGTGCGCCTGCGTCCTGCTTGTCGGCAAATGGCGCCACTCTAGGTGATAGGCCGCCTTTTAAATCCATCTCTGTGCTTGATAAGCATTCCCTTAACTCATAAAGTGTTTCGCCGCCAAATAGGGCTGCGATAAATAGTCCGTCTGGCTTAAGNGCNCGTTTNATTTGAATNAGCGTNCCTGGTAAATCATTGACNCTATGAAGGTTGAGCGCACTCANAATCATATCGCAACTCTGCGGTGCNANAGGNAGAAACTCTTCATCTGCAATGATATCCGGGTTATAGGCGCTATTGAGGTCTAGTGTGATAGCGCCATCGATAAGCGGGCCGCCGCGCGCACCAATTTGTACAATTCTCTCAAAATCACGTTTTACGACCTCTAGGCGTTCAATGAGATTATCTTTGGTCCATTTGAACAGGAAATCGTATTCGCTGAAATTCTTAGCGGCGCGCTCGCGCCTTTGCGCGGCTAATTTACGATCGAAGATATGAATCGAATTCTTATCTACCATTTTTCAAGGCTAGGACTTTGATTGTCTTTTTTAGGCTCATCATATTCAGGCTCATCTTCTACATCGTCTTCAATGTCGGCAAACTCACTATCGACACTAGAGAATTGATTGAAGTTATTTTCGTTGGCTTTCTTTTTTTCTTTATTGGCTTTTTCATCTTTCTCAGCTTCACTCAGCTTGTTTTCGTCTTCGTGCTCTAGCTCATCTTCTAGCTCATCTTCAAGCTCATCCTCATCATCTTCAAAATCATCTTCTGCGTTGGTCTGGTTGAANAAACCAATATTTTTAAGGCCAACAAGAACNCCTTTCTTTTTGCTTTTCTTTTTCTTCTTCTTCTTTTTCTTCTTTTTGCCTTTGTAATAGGTGTTACCCATTTCAACCTCAGAAGCAGCATCATCCTCACCCTCAAGCATTTCACGCAGGCGTTCCTGTTCTTCTAAGCGTTGCTGAATTTCTTCATTCTCACGTTCTTGCAGGCGATCTTTAAGTCGCTGTTCCATAATTTCATGAGCAACCTCAGAGGCCGCGGAAACTGGCATAGCCCAGTTTGGTCGTTGTTTATCAAAACGGCTTTTAAGGATTTTATTCACATCCATTTTGGCTTCAAGTTGAAGATCATCATGAAAATATCGATAAGAGCGCGCAAGAACCGTCATCATATGTGGTTCTTTCCAAATGGCGCGTTGAAGGAGCATCATCTGATAAAAAGGCAAGAAGCTATTGCCTGGATCTTTAAGCATTTCAGGCGGTGCGGCAATCGCAAAAGGGTGGATGCGCATAGGTGAAATACCAAGATGTGAGAAATAACTTTCACCAAGTTTAAAGACGCAACGGGTTTCAATGCCATATTCATTGGCAATAAAGCGTTTGAGCTGCTTCTGATTTGTCACTTCTGGCGGGATATTCAAGCTCGGCGCAGCGATGGTCATGCCATTACCTTCATGGCGCTGTGGAACTGGGAGGTGCTTAATGTTAAATCCAGCATGGATTTGCCCTTTAAGATCCTGCGTTAACGGAAGGATGACAGCCGTGTTAACCGTTTTTCCATCATGCACGATGAAATCAACACTTTCTGCGGATAGTCCAGCAACTGAGCCGCGCGTTTGACCTTCTTCCACGAAAGTGGATTGAATAGCGCGCACATCACCAGTTGTCCCTTTTACAGCTTTGAAACGGTCATCTTCTTCGTTCATCTCCTTAAGGATATCTTCGTAGTTGACGGGTTTTACAAGCTCACTAACTTGAAGCTCAAGTTTCTTTTCTACCCATGTTTCGGATTCAATTCCGACTTGTTGGAAAAGTGTTAGAATTTGTAGCTCAAGTCTAGAGTTTGGTATCATGCCAACGGTAATAGCATCCAAAACCTGCTGTGCATCAAACTCTCGAATAATACCTTTCGCTGTAAATTTCTCATTCACACCTTTTTGGTTTTTAGGGGTGATAAATCCATCAGATTTTTGCGATTTTATATAATAAGTATGAACTTTCTCATCAATCAGGTCCGGCGCTGGATAATAATCTGGGCCATGTTCAAGTATCGCATCTTCTTGCGGAAGAATTCCTAAGTGCTCTTTAGCGAATTTGGCGCTGTGCGGAACATCAAATTTTTCCACTTCAGCCAATGCGCCACTATCAACGGCGATAGGTTCAACCATATGCCCGCTCCATTTGCGGCCATCAAAGTTAATCCCGCCGCGCGGCACGGCATTTGCGATGGAACGCGTAACACCATCATACAGATAGATTTTAAGGTGACCGTTGTGATCAATGCGATAGGGGATGATCTCGCTCAAATCAATGTCGCGTGAAACGACATCGTTAATTTCACCGGTCGTTTTATCCCGCATAGCCGTAATTTTGAGGTTGCTCTTGTTGCTGCTATTTGGTCGCCGCTCCTCGATGAATAGGCTCTTTCGGTCGTCCATTTTATAACAAACAGCAAGGAAGCATGTTGGCGGATTACCAAGTGGTGCGCCATCTAGATCGCTATAGAGTCTAAAACGCCCGTCAAAACTTTCCGTCGTAATATCTTCATCCCAGTACGGCCCAGAATATTGCACGCGTGCACCATGAGAGCGCAGCTCTTTACGAAACTCACTTTCTGTAAAAAACGTATATTCCATAGGAAGCTCATCATCCCATGTATCACGGTTATCTTTACGCATGATGAATTCGTAAGCCCATTTGGAAGGCAGACGGAACAGTCGTGTTTTAGGAATGCGCTCAGGCAACTCTTCCAAAAAGAAGCCGCCACAGCCAGGGTCATGACGCGGACGTGCGTGCTCAGCATACCAGATCAGAAGATCAGCTTCAGAAAGCTCGGAGAGTTCTTTTCCTTTGCTTGGTTTATCAGGCATTTCCAAAAGCACATAATCGCCGTAGACAGGCTCGGCATAATCGCGAATGAACATAATGCCGTTTTTCTTTAGCATTTTGAACTGCTTACGCAACGTGTCACTTACGATCTGCTCATTGTAACGCGATCCAGAATAAACCTCATGAAGGATGTAGGAGTTAATAATGGCATCAAGGGATTCTTTTTCAAAAATTTCTGATGAGGCATCCCCGACTTTGTAGCTTAAGTTTGGAAGTTTAAATTGTTCTTTAGCGCGGTTGATCTTTCTTTTGGATTTATCAAGGCCAACAAATTCAACATCAGGGTAAAGAGCGGCCATCGCATAAGTCATGGCCCCATCATCACACCCCATATCCACAACCTTGGCATCTTCACTAAGCAGGAGGTGCGCAATAGTAAACCATGCCTTTTGGATGGTGTGCCTATCAAGATCCTTGAGTAGAAGTCTTCGCTTCTCCTTATAAGTATCTTCTCGTGTCTGTAATCTATCTTCCTTCTGAGCCATAGAACTGTTTTTACATCAAATGGTTAAATCATCGTTACTTTTAACGTTTTTCGTAACTTTTAGTATTTTTAGCCGCTACTTATAGCTTAATATAATGCATTAAGCTATAAAAACCCATGCAAACCATTTTAAAAGAAACGGCTTCACAACTGATTAATCTTGTTCTTCCGCCGCGCTGCGTTATCAGCGGTGAGGTCGTTGATAAACAAGGGATGATATCAGCTAGCGCGTGGCGTGAGTTAAGCTTTATAAATGAGCCTTTTTGCAATTCTTGTGGATTTCCTTTTGAATTTGAAGTGGAAGATGGTGCACTTTGCGCATCTTGCCTTGATTACCCGCCGCATTTTGAAAACGCTAGAGCTGCTTTGAAATATGATGACGGTAGCCGCGCTTTAATCTTAGGATTTAAGCATGCGGACAAGACCTATGCCGTAAAGAGTTTTATGCCCTGGATGAATAGGGCGGCGCAGAATATATTTCAGCACACGGACATATTAATGCCCGTCCCGCTGCATTATACGCGTCTGATATCAAGGCGCTATAACCAAGCAGCGCTGATATCATCGGCTCTTGCAAAAGAAACTGGAATACCAACGATCAATGACGGACTAAAAAGAACGCGCGCCACTGTTTCTCAAGGATATATGGATGCTAAGGGGCGCTATAAAAATGTCAAAAAAGCTTTCGCAGTCAATAAACGTTATAAAAACAGCCTTAAAGGTAAGGCTGTTATGCTCATCGATGATGTGTATACAACGGGGGCAACGGTGAATGAATGCGCCAAAACACTTAAAAAAGCAGGTGTTAATGAGGTTTATGTTCTGACCCTTGCAAGAGCTGTAAAAGAGGGCTTTGGTTAAATGTTAAAGCGGCTCACCCTTCGCAAGCCGGCCTATATCCATTTGCGGGGCGAGCCCCACCTGCATAGAGAGCGTTTTAACGGCGGGTAAAACATCAAGAGCTTTGAGACCAAAACGTCGAAGTTCCTTAATCGTTTTTCGCTGGCTGCTTACAATTTCATTCATTTTATCAACGCCAAATACCCGCGTTTCAACATCTGTGGAACGCCTTTTTTCATATGTTTTAAGAACTGCGCCTGAGCCAATATCAATGCCTAAGCGTGCATGATCTGCAATACTCTCTGCTAAGGCTGCAACATCACGAAGTGAAAGGTTTAATCCTTGTGCGGTAATAGGGGACATTACGTGCGCCGCTTCAGCAATAAGTGCGCAGCGTGGTGTGCTCAAAGACTTGGCCTTGATGGTGCAAAGCGGCCAGCTCTCAGGCGTCGTTTCTATCGTAATACCACCAAGTAAATGATTGCTTTTATCCTCTAATCTTTCAGCTAGTTTAACTGCGCTGAGGTTTTTGAGCTCCTCAGCTGTTTCTAAGTTTTCAACCCATACAATACTAGATTGATTGCCGGGAAGGGGGACAAAAGCGAGTGGGCCATGCGGCTTATGAAACTCTGTTGAGATATTGTTATGGGCGTGTGAGTGATTGATGACGAAGGTCAACGCCGCTTGATCATAAGTTTTACGTACGGATTTTATGCCTGCAAGCTCNCGGACCTTGGAGCTGCGGCCATCGGCGCCTACAATCAGCTTTGCCGTGAGTTCGTGGCCGTTTTCAAGCTTAACATAGGTTTGGCTCTCATTAACTGTAAAGTCGATTAGCGCGCTTTTATGAAGTGTAATATGCTCGTTTTGTGCCGCTAAATCATAAAGTATGCTGCGTAAAAGCTGATTGGGAATGTTGTAACCAAATTGCTCTAGTCCAATATCCGAAGCTGGAAATTCAGTGCGCACAGCGTCCTCTGTTGGTCTTGAGATGTCGATAATACGCATCATCTCCATTCGGGCGCTCTTATCCTCAATTTGATCCCAAACACCTTCGATGTTTTTGAGGATATTCAGGGAGCTATTCATGAGCGCAATCGTTCGGCCGTTGGGCTTTGCTGACTTCTTCGGTGGGTGAGGTTCAATAACACTGACCGAGAGTTCAAGCTTTGCCAGTAAAAGAGAAAGCGTTAATCCAGCGATTCCTCCGCCCGAAATGATAATATCTGTTTGTGTGTTCATGGCTCTGCCCTATATTGTTAAAAGATATATAGCAGGAGATTTATAAATGGCAAAAGTAGAAATCTATTATTGGACAACATGCCCATATTGTACAAAAGCAAGGGGCTTGCTCGATAAAAAGGGTGTGGAATATATAGGCTATGACATCACAAATAAAAGTCGTGACGATATGATCGCGCGCACTGGTGGGCCTAAGTCTGTGCCGCAGATCTTTATTAATGATCAGCACATTGGTGGCTGTGATGATTTGCATGCCCTAGATGCAAAAGGGCAGTTAGACGCACTGTTAAACGGATAGTTTGCTATGAAAGCCGCGTGCGTACAGCTAAATGCTGGTCCAGATATTCAGCAAAACCTCAAGCAAACGGAAATTTTGATTCGTGAAGCGGCGAGTAATGGCGCGCGTCTTATCGCAACACCAGAAAACACAGATTATATCCGCCGATATGCGCGTGAAAAGCTTGAGATTTCTGGTGATGAGACAACGCATACACCAATAAAATTTTATTCCGAACTGGCAAAAGATCTTGGTGTTTGGCTTTTAATTGGCTCACTCGGCGTGAAGCTCAGTGAGCAGCAGCTTGCTAATCGTACGCATCTTTTTTCACCTTCTGGGACGCTAATTGAGACATATGATAAGATTCATATGTTTGATGTAAAGCTTTCACGTAAGGAATTCTACGTTGAGAGTAAAGAATACAGACCCGGCGGTCGGGCGGTGGTCGCGGATGTTGATGATTTCAAGCTGGGCATGACCATTTGCTATGATGTACGCTTTGCGCATCTGCATCGTGATCTTGCCAAAGCAGGGGCGCAGATTATATCTGTGCCCGCAGCTTTCACTGTGCCGACTGGACAAGCTCATTGGGAAGTTCTTTTACGTGCACGTGCAATAGAAACAGGATCATATATACTGGCTCCCGCGCAGGTGGGTGAACATGAAGGTGGTCGTCTAACCTATGGACATTCAATGATTATTTCGCCTTGGGGAGAGGTTCTTGCACAGGCTGGTGGAGAAAAGCCAGAGATAATCTATGCTGAAATATCAACTGAAGAAGTTGAGAAAGCACGTCACGCTATTCCAGCACTTACACATGATCGTGAATACGAAATTATAGGGGGATGAGAATGTCAAAAGACTTAAGTAAATATTCAAAACAAACGCGCATGCTACACCAAGGAAAAGCCCCCGAAGAATTCCATGGAATTGTGAATACTCCGGCTACGCGTACGTCTACTATTCTATACCCTACACTTGATGCATACGAAGATCCAACACGTGAATATCGTTATGGGCGTTATGGTACGCCAGTATCACGTCATTTTGAGCAAGCAATGGCAGAACTTGAAGGTGGCTATGACTCTGTTGTGGCTCCGTCAGGTTTGGCTGCTGTAACGACAGCGCTTTTTAGTTTCTTAAAAGCAGGTGATCATCTGTTGATGGTCGATTGTATTTATCCACCAACACGTGACTTCTGCCAAAATGTATTGAGCCGCTATGGTGTAGAGGTCGAGTACTTTGCATCGGATATAGGTGACGGTATAAAAGACCTAATTAAAGAGAATACAGCCGTGATTTATATGGAGGCGCCTGGCTCTGCGACTTTTGAAATCCAAGATGTACCCTTAATCGCGAAAATAGCCGCTGAGCGCGGAATTACATCAATGATTGATAGCTCTTGGGCATCGGGTGTACTCTTTAATCCATTTGAGCATAACGTTGATATTATAATTCATTCAGCTAGCAAATATATTGGCGGTCATTCTGATATCATGATGGGTGTTGTGATCGCACGTACAAAAGAGCTTTATAAAATACTTAAAGATAATCATAAGGATATCGGTGTTTGCGCTGGGCCGGATGATGTGTTTTTAGCACTACGCGGCCTTCGAAGTCTTCCTGTACGTATGAAACAAAATGGCGAAAGTGCCCTAAAGGTCGTGAACGGCATAAAAAATCATCCAGCAATTGATCGTATTTATTTTCCAGCCTTGGAAACGGATCCAAATTACGCACTATGGAAGCGAGATTTTAAAGGGACTAACGGGCTTTTCTCTATATTGTTGAAGCCGGGTAGCAGAGATAACGTCAGGAAATGCGTTGAAAGCCTAGAGCTTTTCCCGATCGGGTCATCTTGGGGCGGTTATGAAAGCTTGCTTCAGCCACAATATCTTAAAAACTATCGTACGGTTGTTCCATGGTCAGAGAAAGGGATGCTTTTACGCTTCCAAGTGGGCTTGGAAGAACCAGAAGATCTTATCGCTGATCTTAAGCAAGCGCTTGATAAATATGAGTTTTAAAGAAATGTTTAAGCGAGAATCCCAACATTAACGCCAAGGGCGGCGGCAATCGCTTTCATCGCACGCAAAGAGCCATCTTTTTTGCCTGTTTCGATCTCAGTTAAGTAAGGGCGTGAAATGCCGGCTTCATCAGCAAGAACCTTTTGCGTCATACCGCGATATTTGCGAATGATTTTAACAGGGCTCTCTTGATTTGCAGCCAATGCATCTAAAACATCCTCAGGCAACCCATCATCATTATCTGATCCCATTAAGGCACGATAATCATGCAAAGGCATGAGAACATAGGGCTTTCCTTGAATATGTAGTAAATCATAATCCATAATTTATGTCTCCTCGGGTGACACTGTATCACAAGCGGTATGTGAATAAAATCATTAAGAACTATGCGCGGGGTGCATAGGCATGCTATTTCAAAATATATGACGAATGATATTAAAAATACATATGAATTAGGCGCCGAAAATGGCGATGTAGATAGCCTTGTTGTTTTGCTTCATGGCTTGGGATCAAATGGTCGTGACTTGATAGGTTTAGCGCCAATGTGGGTGCCATCTATGCCGCGCACAGTTTTTGTATCTCCTGATGCTCCTTTTGCATGCGATATGGTGCCGCCTGGTTATCCGGATAGTTATCAATGGTTTAGTCTGCAAAACCGTGACCCTGATGTCATGTTAGAGGGCGTGAAAAGTGCCGCACCGATTTTAGAGAGTTTTATCAGTGANCAAATACAAAAATACGGTGTTAAACCTGAAAAGACAGCATTAGTAGGCTTTTCACAAGGCACGATGATGAGCTTATATACCGCGCCTCGTTATAAAGAGGGGTTGGCAGGTGTTCTAGGATTTTCAGGAGCGCTGATCGGCGATAGCGCGGAGGCCACTCATAAATTGCCTATTAGACTTATTCATGGTGAAGCAGATGATGTTGTTCCGGTTGAGGCTTATTACGCTGCGAAAGANGCGCTATCGAAGGCTGGTCATAAAGTGTCTGGCCACACTTCAGTAGGGCTCCCACATTCAATTGACGAGCAGGGGATCCGTAGCGGCGGTGAGTTTTTATTAAATATATTAGGAGGTTAAGCAGAGTTAAGGGGTTTTTAATATAATTTATATAAAATTTTATATATAGACAGAAATTATAAAGCTACGGCTAAAATTGAGCCGGCAGCAGGTGAAGAATAAATCCTCTCTTTAGTTAAGTGACGCTGAGTAAAAGGTCGTATCCAAATTGGATGCGGCCTTTTTTACGGAAGGCTATTTGTGAAAGCGGCAAGTTTTACATCGCCTTTTTTAATTTGGCCATGCCGATGAATAAAAGGGTTAGGAGATTGTAAGTAGCCTGAGAATAAAGCGATATCACCTTCTTTTAGGCGGTGTACTGGTGCAAATAATTTTGGCTCATAAAGCGGTATTTTACCTGGTTCACTTATTAATTTAGCATCTTCATCCCTAATATACTCTGTACCTTCTTGCCATATGATGGCTCCTCGCCAAAATAATGTATCTGCATGGTACATATCGAAAAGAGTCTTCTCTCCTGGAGTTTTCGTATGTTCTGGTTGGTATTTTAAGTATCCTTGGTGATCCAATGTTCTTACAGTTAAACTTGGTTGCTCGCCTTTTAATGTAAAAGCGGCTTTGAAATCGCTTATATCTTGCTCGAGGGCTAAGCGCGTATCACGGAAATGCGGTGGTAGATCAGCTTCATAATCTTCTGTTCTATATGATTTATGACTGTTTTTGTCTTTCCACATGTTAAGTGCTTGTGCAAAGCTTTTAAAATCGTGACTTAATTCGCCTCTACGATAAATGATGCAGTTTACACCTTCTGGTGCGTGGTCTCTTGCTTCACGCATTTCCTTAAGGCTATTTACAACGAGTATATTGTTGTAATTGTATGGCAGTTCTGTCGTATAGTGTGCTCGTGCTTCAACAAAACTGGATAATCTATTAAATAACTTATTCATCTTATTTCCCTCGATGAGAATATAGACATACCTCAAAGGTTATGTAAATATAAAAATTAAATATCAGCGTATAATTTTCTATAATCTTAAGCTTATTTAAAGAAAGAGCCGTTTTATGGTATAATTAATTATAGAATCGCGGGGTCTGAACCGCTGACTTTAAAAATAATAATAATCCTTTCTATCACGTCAGGCCTCCACCTGTATCCAATGGGAGCAATAGGAGAAGGCATATGGATAGGATTACACCGCTGGAGAAATGCCCAGCATTAATATTAAACGCGGATTACAGGCCGCTAAGCTATTTCCCTTTATCTGTATGGCCTTGGCAGGAAGCTGTTAAGGCCATTTTTCGTGAGAGTGTCACGGTTATCTCTGAATATGATAGAACTGTAAGATCTCCAGACTTTGAGATGAAATTACCCAGTGTTCTGGCTCTTAAAGAATATGTGAATGTGACGCGTTCACCGGCTTTTACTCGCTTCAATGTCTTTTTGAGAGACCGTTGGCAATGCCAATATTGCGGTGATGAGTATAAGACACATGAGCTCACCTTTGATCATGTGGTGCCTAGAGCCAAGGGAGGGCGCACAAACTGGGAGAATATAGTAGCGGCATGCCGGACTTGTAATACTGTGAAGGGGAGTAAGATGCCGCAAGAAGCCGGTATGTTCCCGATTAATGAACCGCGCCAGCNTCTTATCCATGAACTTCAAGAACACGGCCGGAGCTTTCCTCCTAATTTCCTGCATCAAAGCTGGAACGACTTTCTGTACTGGGATACAGAGCTAGACGAGCTTTAAGCTGCGTCCACGACTGTTTGTTTTTGATCATCTTTGGTTGTTTTCGATAAGTAAAGGCTTAGGAATAATGCAGCAAACAATCCAAAACAAAGTGCAATGTTGTAATTCGCCATAGAAAGGCCAAGTAGAGGGTCTTGCCAAGGTATCTCATCGCAGCGCGCCGATGGGGTGCTTAGTATATTCTCTAAGATACTTTGTGGCTCATTGCTAAAAAAGTTTGCAGGCACGGTGCAGCCTTCAAACGCCGAAGCCCACCATTTTTGCTCAACGCCTGTATGATATGTGGCAATACCACTATTGATAAGAAGTGCAATGCTACTTAAGGCGCTCATTACTTTAAGGCTGGAGCGTTTAAAGAAACTAATCAGCCAGAAGGCAATAACAATTGCAAATGGAATGCGCTGATAAATGCATAGAATGCATGGCTCTAAGCCAAGGAAGGCCTCTGAAAACAAAGCAGCGAGTAGGGCGGTCAGTGATAAGAGTGCACTCATGCTTAGAATGAAAAATGGTTTTTTTATAAGGTCTAATATCATACGAAACATGGCTATATAAATGATCTAATTGTATCTTTTACTAAAACTAAGCCTTCTAATCCAAAAAACAATAGCGCTGCACTAATAATCCCTACCCACACCAAGCCTAGGGTCATGCCGCACATCACTGCTAACCCATCACGCATGATTACGCCCATCGCCATAATGGCAATACCCATTGCGGGTACAGTGTTGGTAAGTGGTAAAGGGATGCAGATACTTAGGCTCATAATCAATCCCGCAAAGCCAATTAATGGTGAAAATCCATGGCTTGTCAAAGGTGCTAAACGTGGACGGCTTAAATATTCCAGTTTTTCTACATAAGGAATAGATTTTGCAATAATTTCTTTGAGGCTCTTCGTTTTAAAACCGCGTTTCAAGACTGCTTGCGGCATCCATACACTGCGCCGTGCAAGTAATTGCTGAGCCGTTAATAAGAGCAGAGGAAGCGCAATAATCAAATTCACACCCAGACCAGGAAGAGGGATAGCCGCGGGCAGAGCAAATATAAATAAAAGCAGGCCTATGCCGCGCTCATGAAGGGTTATAAGAAGCTCACCAATACTGGTTCGCTCTCCATCAAACGTTTCTGCTAAATCCGATAATGTCTGGGATAATGTTCGCATCAAGCGGATGCTACCGTATTTCTAATTATTTGAAAAGATAAAGCTATAAGAGATAAAGTTGTGATATGGTGCCCCCGGTCAGACTCGAACTGACACTCCCGAAAGAACCGGATTTTGAATCCGGCGCGTCTACCAATTCCGCCACAGGGGCAAGCACCAAAACGCTGAGAGATCATAGCGATCACACCAAAAGGTGCAAGTAAATTCTATAAGATTTTAAAGATAAGTTCTAAGCCGTAAGGTCAAACAAAGGATCATTAGCAGCTGCAGCTGTTGTAGCATTTTGTGCTGCGCCCCACATTTCGCCCCAAGGCAGCGATGTTACGCCTTTGACAACTTCTGCGCCGCCGCTAAATACTGCAGATGCAGCTTCTGGAACATGTGTAGCAATTCCGTGAACACTGCTGACGGCTGTTGATGCGCTGCTTGTCATGAAAGCGTGAGTGGCCATACCTGCTGGCGCTGCTGCTGCTGCTGCTGCTGCTGGGACAAAAACGGAGCTTAGGCCAAGAACGATAAGGTTCCTTTTGAAATTACTCGGGTGAAAAACCTGTTTGGCTGCACCTGATAATAATTTTCCACCTGTATTAACTGCGTCTTTAGCGTCAGCCATGATAATTCTCCACTACCAAATTTATTAGTCTTTTTAATATTTATATTGTCGCATCATAGCAAGTGTTTTTGTGAAATGCAAACTTTACATATTGGTTTATGCGCTCTTACGTATCTTGTGTTGTTTGAGCAGCGGTTTGAGATAATAGCCAGTATGGCTGTCTTTAACTTCGCATATTTCTTCGGGTGAACCGCTGGCAATGACGCGCCCACCTTTATGTCCACCTTCCGGGCCAATGTCTATAATGTAATCAGCCGTCTTAATAACATCCAAATTATGCTCAATCACAACCACACTATTGCCCTGATCGACAAGCTTGTGGAGAACTTCTAGTAATTTTCGGACATCTTCAAAGTGAAGTCCAGTTGTTGGTTCATCAAGAATATAGAGTGTCTTCCCAGTTGAGCGTTTTGATAACTCTTTCGAGAGTTTGACGCGCTGCGCTTCTCCGCCCGAAAGGGTGTTTGCCTGCTGGCCGACCTTAATGTAGGTGAGGCCGACATCTTTTAATGTTTCCATTTTGTCACGAATAGAAGGGACAGCTTTGAAAAACTCTGCTGCTTCTTCAACTGTCATGTCCAAGACATCCGCGATTGATTTGCCCTTATACTTAACCTCAAGCGTTTCGCGGTTATAGCGTTTTCCTTTGCAGGTTTCACACTCAACATATACATCAGGTAAGAAATGCATTTCGATCTTAATTACGCCATCGCCTGAACAGGCCTCGCACCGCCCGCCCTTGACGTTAAAGCTAAAACGTCCCGCTTTATATCCGCGTGCTTTAGCTTCGGGTAAGCCCGCATACCATTCACGAATAGGGCCAAAGGCACCCGTATAAGTCGCAGGGTTGGAGCGCGGTGTGCGTCCAATCGGTGATTGGTCGATATCAATCACTTTATCAACAAACTCAAGCCCCTTAATTTCATCGTGTGGCAGAGGCTGTTCTTGTGATTTCATAAGTGTACGAGACGCTGCGCGGTATAGCGTATCAATTGTAAAGGTGGACTTTCCAGACCCTGAAACACCAGTGACGCAAGTAAAGGTACCAAGAGGGACCTTAGCACTGACGTTCTTTAGGTTATTGCCGCGTGCACCCTTAACTTCGATGAATTGTCCTTTTTTGCCTTTACGCCGCTCGGATGGGACAGTGATTTTACGCGTACCATTCATGTAATCAGCTGTAAGGCTGCCTTTAGCCTTGAAAACATCTTCTGGGGCTCCATTTGCAACAACAGAGCCGCCATGCACACCTGCACCAGGGCCCATGTCAATAAGGTGATCGGCGCTACGAATAGCATCTTCGTCATGCTCGACAACGATGACTGTATTCCCTAAATCACGAAGGCGCTGTAGCGTTTCAAGCAAACGGTTATTATCACGTTGATGAAGTCCAATCGAAGGCTCATCAAGTACATAGAGCACGCCCGTTAATCCTGATCCGATCTGCGAGGCGAGGCGAATGCGCTGGCTCTCCCCTCCGGAAAGTGTGCCTGAATTTCGTGAGAGGTTAAGGTAATCAAGACCCACATTCATAAGAAAGGTCAGTCGNTCATTNATTTCTTTGAGTATAGGNGTNGCGATTTCTTGCTGTTGCTTGGTGAGGCTCTTCTTTACGTCCTTAAACCATTGATCAGCTTCTTCGATGCTGAGTGCATTAATCTCACTAACATGTTTACCATCAATCTTAACGGCTAAGGCTTGAGGTTTGAGCCGTGCACCTTCGCATGTTTCGCAATGTGCTGCTGATTGGTATTTTGAAAGCTCTTCACGCGCTGAGTTTGAATCAGTTTCAATCATCCGNCGTTCAAGTGATGGGATAACCCCTTCAAATGGCTTGTTNCTTTTCCACTGNCTGTCATTTTTACTNTTATAGGTGATGGGAATAATGTCTTTGCCAGAACCGTAAAGCACTTTATCNTTTGATTTNTCNCTCAGTTCAGNCCANGGNGTNTCCATGCTGAAATCGTAATATTCGCTTACAGCTTCTAAAGCNTGCATATAAAAAGGAGCGAAGCTTTTTGACCAAGGTTTTATAGCGCCGTCTCTAAGGCTCTTTGTTTCGTCAGGAACAACAAGACGTTCATCAATATAGAGTTTCTCACCAATCCCATCACATGATGGGCATGCTCCATGTGGAGAGTTGAAAGAAAATAGGCGTGGTTCAATCTCTGCAATTGTAAAACCAGATATAGGACATGCGAATTTTTCGCTATAAAGCTCCTGCTCGCCGCTACTGGCATCTTCGGCAATAACAAGGCCATCAGCAAGTTTGAGTGCAGTTTCAACAGAATCAGCAAGGCGGTTGCCCATATCTTCTCTGATAACAAGCCTGTCGACTACAACTTCGATATCGTGTTTAAGCTTTTTATCAAGTGCAGGTATGTCCTCAATTTCGTAGAGTTCACCATCAACTTTTACACGCTGAAAACCNGCGGCTTGAAGCTCTTTAAATTCTTTGCGGTATTCACCTTTGCGGCCACGAACAATCGGCGCGAGTAGGTAAAGTTTTGTTCCTTCGCCCATCGCGGTAATTCGGTCAACGATCTGACTGACTGTTTGACTTTCAATAGGTTTGCCTGTGGCGGGAGAGTAGGGAACACCAACACGCGCCCACAATAACCGCATATAGTCATAAATTTCTGTGACCGTTCCAACGGTTGATCGGGGGTTTTTGCTGGTGGTTTTTTGCTCGATAGAAATAGCGGGCGACAACCCTTCNATGCTATCGACATCCGGTTTTTGCATCATTTCTAGGAATTGACGTGCATAGGCTGAGAGGCTCTCAACATAGCGTCGTTGTCCTTCGGCATAGATTGTGTCAAAAGCCAGAGAAGATTTTCCACTACCCGATAGTCCCGTAATGACAATAAGCTTGTCACGCGGCATATCGATATCAATGTCTTTTAAGTTATGTTCTCGCGCACCGCGAACTGATATTTCCGTCAACATAAACCCATATATGGTGTTTTTGCTTAAAAAAGGCAATAACAAAATGAGTACATATCAAGAACTTTTATGCCGAAAACGTGAAAATGACGTCTGCGGGATTTTCAATTTCTGTACCGTTTACCTGTGCGCGTACTGAATTTATTTTGTATTCAGTCTCTTTCTTTTCAGGGATATGAACATTACCAGCACCGCGCGCGATTAGCGTACGAATCGCATGACTCCAGCGCGCATCTTTTGATAATGGGTTTTTATCTTCATAAAGTTTGATGTCTGCTTCTTTTTGTATTTCGTCGACACTATCGCCTGGCATCATCATATAGGCGCCGAAGCTGGAGACTATGGGGGTAACTTTACCTTGATATTTAAATGAATTAACAGCGAGGTGGTTTCTCAGGCGCTCTTCTACGCGNTCACATTTTTCATTCGCATCATCTATNTTGATNGCTTCTATATTTACGATGATTGCAAATTCATCGCCGCCATCACGATATGTATCTACAGGCTTAAGAAAGAGTTCATCCTCTAGTCGCTCTTCGTCTTTTTGNCCTNATGTAGGATCAAAGATTTTAGGGTGNTNGTCTGAGCGTACAAATTGACTAAGTATGTTTGAAAACTCTTTNAGGCATNNGTCGCCTGCGTCATGNCCTAATGAGTCGTTTATACCCTTGAAACGGTCAAGNTCTAGCTTNACGAAGAGGCGGTAAATGCCATTAGCTTGGTCAGTTTCCGTACTTTGAACGACTTCTTTAAGGCGTTCTTTTAAAGCGCGGCCATTTCCTGTGTCGGTCAGTGCATCAACACGTGCTAGCTTNCGTTCTCTTCTTGCNACTTCTTCTGATTGCCTTAATAGCTGCTGAGTATGTTTTTGCTGCTGAGACATCGCATGATTTTCTTCAAGTATCTNAACAGAGAGGTTGAAATTATCGACAAGTGTAACCAAAAGNTTTGNTGGATTTTCTNCATTAAGCTCATTGAGCGCCTCTGAAATATCATCGGCTTGCTGGGTTAATATTGTTATTTTGTTGTCGTAAACTTCGTTGAGTAGCTTTATACTTAAAAGCTTATCTAAACCTTCATTAAATATATCCGATAATCTCTCGGAAGAGATTGTATTATGCGCCGCCATTTTATTACCNTTGTATTTTTTATNAATTTTGGCCGCAACATAAGAGCTTTTATGNTTTATGTCAAAATTTTTTGTGTTTATAGTCTACAAATTCCCCTTTGATCTCATACGCTGCCTGTCTATAGTGACTTTTCACACACAGTTCGAATAGGAGAGTTAAGTCGTGGCAGGTAGCGTGAATAAAGTAATTTTGGTTGGTAACCTTGGGGCAAACCCAGAGGTGCGTATGATGCAAAGCGGTGATAAGGTTGTGAACCTGTCTATTGCTACTGGTGAAAGNTGGAAAGATAAGGCTACTGGTGAGCGTAAAGAGCGCACAGAATGGCATCGTGTTGTGATCTTTAACCAAGGNCTTGTGAATGTGTGTGAAAACTATCTTAAGAAAGGGTCTAAAGTATATATCGAAGGTCAGCTTGAGACACGCTCTTGGGATGATCAAGCGACAGGCCAAAAGAAATACACAACTGAAATTGTCCTGCGTCCATACCGTGGTGAGCTAAATATGCTTGATAGCCGAGGCGCAAACGATGGCGCGGGTTCATTTGGCGGCGGTGCACCAGCATTTGGTGAGCCTGCGGGAGGCGGTTTTGACGCTGGCCCAGCGGCATCGCCTGCATCTGCACCTCCTATGGATGATATGGATGATGAAATTCCGTTCTAGGACGAACTAAATGCGTTTAGGTTTTNTAATATTTACGTGCTGCCTTGCTCTTGTTTTTTCTGCGCCTGTATCTCTGGCGCAGGTGCAAGCTGAAGATACGGCTCCTGAAGCAGAAATATCAACTGATAAGGGGGATCGTGAGGCACGTTTGAGCTTGGCGGATGAGATGCTGAAGCTGAACCCGCCACGTGATCAAGTGCGCGCAGCAATTGAGGGGTATGTCAAATTGAAATTATCCTTAGCGCCAGAAGCGACGAAGGAAAAATTCAGGTCGGCGATGAGCGCAATTTTAAATTATAAGGCTTTAGAGGAAATATCTCGTGAAGCCTATGCCGATATTTTTACGCGTGAAGAGTTGGAGGCCATGGTTGAGTATTATTCAAAACCAGCGGCTAAATCAGCAGGTGAGAAAATGGGTGAACTAAACGGACGTATCGCGCCTGAGATCGTAAAGATGCTCGATCAAGCTTTGATGCGTGCGAGGACTTCGCCAAAGCGGTAAAGATTGGGCGGGGGCTGAAATGGATCTTGCACTAATTAGCTTTCTAAGCTTTTTTGCCCTTTTTACCTTAGTGGGCGTGACAGCCTCATTTTTCAAAAAGAACAATATTGATGATTATTTCCTGGCCTCAAGGGATGTGCCATCGTGGATGGTGGCGCTCTCATACGGGGCGACAATTTCCAGTGGNGCAACTTTTATTGGGTTTGCNGGCTTAGCCTATAGCACNGGTATNATGGCGTTNTTTGTGGTTGCTGGCCTGACTGTAGGGGATCATCTCGGCTGGCTNATAGCGGGACATAAGATTAGGCGTAAAGCCGAAGATACAGGTGCGCGTACATACCCCTCATTGATTGGNAAGTTAATTGATGGNCGTGATTATCANGTTGTTATCCTGCTTGTGGCCATTATGACCGTTATTTTTATGGGTATGTTCTGTAGNGCACAGCTTGTAGCNGGAGCNAAGGTTGGCGTTGTCCTCTTTGGTTGGGATTACAATCTNTTTATTTTGGCAGGNGCNGCTGTATTACTTGCTTATTGCTGGGCAGGGGGGATACGCGCTTCTATTTGGACGGATACTGTNCAATCCGTAATGATTTTTGTGTCTCTCGCTGTTTTGGTTTATGTCGCATTAGATGATATTGGTGGGTTATATGGTCTATATAATAGTCTTCATGCAATTGATCCTGCGCTGGTTAACCCGTTCCAATCTAAATTTATCGTTCTGTTTCTGAGCTGGATTGCGTTCGGTGTAGGTGTGTTAGGGCAGCCCTACCTTATGGTGCGTCATATGGTTGCTAAATCTGATGAAAGTTTGGTAGCCGCCCGCAGGATATATCTTTGCTGGCGTTGGGCTGTGCTTGTTCTGGCAATTTTGGTTGGGTGCATAGCACGGGTTCTTATACCGATAGATGATGGAGGTTTTGATGCAGAGCTATCTATCCCGGCACTCTGGCAAAACCTNTTGCCNCCCGCTTTTGTAGGGTTTCTTGTGGCGGGNTTATTTTCGGCAACGATGTCGACCGCGGACTCTCTCCTTTTATCTGCGTCCTCAGCGCTCACGCAGCATATATTTCCGCAATTAAGAGATTCTTACAAGCTCGCACGTATCGGGACTGTCGTCGTTATATGCTTGGTTGTTATGATAGCGTTCTTGGCCGGAGATAATGTTCTAAGTCTCGTTGTACTCGCTTGGGGCTGGATGGGATCAGCTGTTGCTCCGCTTGTGATTATTTGCCTGTTTGGTGGTCAGCCAGGGCAAAGGCAGGCAATAACCATTATGGCAGCTGGTTTTGGAATGACCGTATTTTGGCGCTATGGCCTGAATCTAAACGCGGCGTTAATCGATATCGTGCCAGGCATGGTTACAGGATTTGCTGTATATTTCGTGCATTTAGCACTCGAGAAATACGTAAAAAGCAATACGTTTGACGTCAAATAAGAGTAACCAGGGCATAATTGCGTAAAGCGCATGGATAACTGAGATAAAAACACCAACAATCCTTGTCTGAGCGTAGATTTCCTGCTAGGAAATGAGGGTTAAATTAAGGACGAAAAATGAGCGATTCTCAAGTTATAGAAGAAGAAAAAATTCCAACCATTTCTCTAGAAGAAGAAATGAAGCAATCTTATCTCGATTATGCGATGAGCGTGATTGTTTCCCGTGCGCTTCCGGATGTGCGTGATGGCCTCAAGCCAGTGCACCGCCGTATTCTTTTTGCAATGCGCGAAGGTGGTTATACGAGCGATAAAGCTTATAAGAAATCAGCCCGCGTAGTCGGTGATGTTATGGGTAAATATCACCCGCATGGTGACGCTGCGATTTATGACTCAATGGTCCGTATGGCACAGCCATGGTCTCTACGTTTACCGCTAATTGATGGACAAGGAAACTTCGGCTCTATGGATGGGGATAGCCCCGCTGCTATGCGTTATACCGAAGCGCGTATGGACAAGGCGGCTGAAACGATCCTTCAGGATATTGAAAAGCAAACTGTTGATTTCCGTCCGAACTATGATGAAAGTTTACAAGAACCATCAGTTCTGCCTAGCCGTATTCCTAACCTGCTTGTAAATGGCGCTGGCGGTATTGCGGTTGGTATGGCCACAAATATTCCGCCTCATAATCTTGTAGAGGTTGTTGATGCCTGTATCGCCATGGTTGATAACCCTGATATTACCACCGAGGAAATTATTGAGATTATTCCAGGGCCAGACTTCCCAACAGGAGCACAAATTTTAGGTAAAAACGGTATTCACAGTGCCTATCACACGGGTAATGGTTCCGTTAAAATGCGTGCTAAAACTCACGTTGAAGAGATTGGTAAGCGCGAGGCCATTATCGTCACAGAAGTGCCGTATCAGGTGAATAAAGGTAAGCTGCTTGAGCGTTTAGGCGAGGTTGCTCGTGAAAAGATTATTGAGGATATTGCTGAAATTCGTGACGAATCTGACCGAGATGGCGTGCGTGTAGTAATTGAACTTAAGATGAATGCAACGCCAGAAGTTGTTCTTAACCAGCTTTTTAAGCATACAGCTCTACAAACCAATTTCGCCTGTAACATGGTTGCGCTTCATAATAGCAAACCGCAAATGATGCTCATACGCGATATGATCAAGGCCTTNGTGAAATTCCGCGAAGAGGTTATCACGCGTAGAACAATCTACGAACTTGGCAAAGCGCGTGACCGCGCGCACATCTTGGCTGGTCAGGCTGTGGCCGTTGCGAATATTGATGAGGTAATTGCTATCATCAGAAATGCAGCTAATCCTGCTGAAGCTAAGGATCAACTTCTTGCGCGCACATGGCCTACGCATGATGTTGCACCATTGATCGAGCTTATCGATGACCCTGAATACCCGCTTAACGATGATAACACGTATCAGATGTCAGAAGTGCAAGTGAAGTCTATTCTTGATCTACGTCTTCACCGCCTAACAGGGCTTGAGCGTGATAAAATTGCAGGTGAGCTAAAAGAAATTACGGATCAAATTGCTGAATATCTACGTATCTTGGCAGAGCGCTCACGCCTGCTTGAGGTTCTTGTTGAAGAACTTGAAGAGGTAAAAGAAAAATTCGGTACGCCGCGCCGTACAGAGCTTGTCGAGGCTGAGTTTGAAATGGATATGGAAGACCTTATCCAGCGTGAGGACATGGTTGTCACGATCACACACGGTGGCTACGTGAAGCGCGTTCCGCTTGATACCTATCGCGCGCAGCGCAGAGGCGGTAAAGGACGATCAGGCATGCAAACAAAAGATGAGGATTTCGTATCTGACCTCTTTATCGCAAGTACGCACACACCGATCTTGTTCTTCACATCACGCGGTATCGTGCATAAGCTAAAGGTTTATCAGCTTCCGCTTGGCACACCACAATCAAAAGGTAAGGCGATCATCAATATCCTTCCGCTTGAGAAAGAAGAGAAGGTCAATGTGTATATGCGTATGCCAGAGGATACAGAGGTGATCGATAAACTCGACATCATGTTTGCAACCTCTCATGGGTCTGTGCGTCGTAACAAGCTTACGGACTTTGCAAATATCCGTTCAAACGGACTGATTGCAATGAAACTCGGGGAAGATGAAAGCCTNGTATCAGTGAAAATCTGTACGGCTGATGAGGATGTTATGCTCGCAACGAAGCTTGGTAAAGCCATCCGCTTCCCTGTGAGTGATATTCGCGTATTCGCTGGTCGTAACTCAACAGGTGTGCGCGGCATTAAGATGAAAGAGGGCGATGAAGTGATTTCGATGTCGGTTCTTAAGCATCTTGATATCACGCCAGACGAGCGCAACGCGTACCTCAAAGCTGCAAGTCAGGTGCTTGGTTCAGAAGATGAGAACTTCGAATATGAAGAAACAGCGCTTGAACTTTCTCAGGAGCGTTTCCAAGAAATGCTTGCGAACGAGCAGCTTCTCCTAACGGTTACGAATAAAGGTTTCGGTAAGCGCACATCTGCATACGAATACCGCGTTTCTGGCCGCGGTGGTCAAGGTGTCGCCAATATGGCGCTGACTAAGAAAAATGGCGGTGAGGTTATTGCAACCTTCCCTGTAACAGATAGTCACCAAATCATGCTTGTGACCGACCAAGGAAAGCTCATCAGGACTCCTGTTGAAAATATCCGTACCACAGGTCGTAGCGCCCAGGGTGTAACGATCTTTAAGGTGAATGATGACGAGAATGTCGTGTCTGTCGCTTGGCTTGTTCAAGAAGATGATGAAGATGAGGATGACATCATCGAAGGCGGTGAAAACGCTGAAGGTGCAGCTTTGGAAGAGATCAAAGAGGCCGAAGCAAATACGGACGAATCATCAGATGAGTGATGTAGGGCGTATCGGTGTATATCCTGGAACATTTGATCCAGTGACGAAAGGTCATCTCCATCTTATTCAACGTGCGAGTAAGATGGTTGATAAGCTTATTATCGCTGTGGCTGATAACCCGCGTAAAAACCCGCTCTTTACGCACGAGGAGCGTGTTGAGATGATTGTGGCGGATATTGAAACAATGCGCCATAAGGGCTGCGAGATAGAGGTTATGCCTTTTAATAAACTACTGGTGCATTTTGCGAAGGACGTGAAGGCAACCTGTATTTTTCGTGGCCTGCGCGCTGTATCCGATTTTGAATATGAATTTCAGCTCACAGGTATGAATGCCAAACTCGACCCCGATATTGAAACAGTGTTCTTAATGGCTGCGGATAAATGGCAATTTGTTTCCGCTAGCTTTGTGAAAGAGATCTGTTCAATGGGCGGTGAGATCGAAGATTTCGTAACACCGCATGTTTCTTCACATCTTAAACAAAAATTTTCTTAAAATCGAAAACAACACTTGACGCGGCGCTCTGAAATACATATGTTGCCTCAGTCTTTACGAAGCAAGCAATGTGATCGCTTAGCTCAGCCGGTAGAGCAACTGACTTTTAATCAGTAGGTCGAGGGTTCGAATCCCTCAGCGATCACCACTTTTCTTTAGCTTGAAGCTGAATATAAAAAATCTCCAATTTACTGATTAGCTAAATTTCCTAATAAAGGAAGTGTCGTTATTGTTAATGTCCTTAACTAGGGCCAAGATATATATGCAGAGCCTTTTCGATGGGAGGGCAATCGTTTTGATATATTTGGTTTTAGGTGTGTTCTCACTATATTGATCGTTGCTTAATAAAGAGCTCTATACTTTGCAAAGAAGATCACATGGACAACATACAATTCGTTAGTCTCTCTAAAATTAAAAAGGAGCAATTCATTGATTTAATGAATAACCCATTGGTTGGTCAATATTTACCGCTTTTGAATGGTCGTTTCACAGTCGAGGACTATCATCTGTTCATAAAAAACAAACAACGTATCTGGGATGAGTATGGTTATGGTCCCTATGCGATTATGATTAAGGATACTTTTGCTGGATGGGGCGGGTTGCAACCTGAAAATGAAGATGTAGATTTTGCATTAGTACTACATCCAAACTTTTGGGGATGGGGGCTAAAGATTTTTAACAGAGTAAAAGATCAGGCTTTTAACCAGCATGGCTTCCGTTCAATTACAGCTTTGCTACCACCAGACCGTCATAATATAAAAGCTATAACACGCTTAGGTTTTGTTGAGGATCAGCACGAAAATATTAATGGAGAAAGCTTTGTTAAATTTCGTTTGTCTGCTCCAAACGGTGCTTAGATAAAGTATGTAATGGGTGCTCTAATATAAGGGCTTGTGAATATATAGGGCGTTGTAGAGTAGGGTGAGTGCGATCTTTGGCTGTTTTCGTCTTTAAGGCTGCGAGTGTGAAAAAAATCAAAAATCTTATACTTATTTTTAATAATAAGTTTGCAATGCAGCAAAGACTTCATATAGTATTTCATCTTCTTTGCGTAAAACGGTTTTAAAAAATATAGAGTTTAAGTGTAAGTCACACAGATGACGGCAATTTTAGATATAAGTGAATTAGATGATTATTCAGCCTATGCTCGCGGCGATTATCAAGCGCGCCCATGGGGATGGTATGAGGTTCTTAACGCAGGCATTGAAGGCGATGAAGAATTCTGTGAAAAGAGAATTGGTGTGCGCCCGTTTCAGGCTCTCTCTTTGCAGCGTCATAAAGGGCGGCGTGAGTTTTGGAAAGTTGAACAGGGTGAGCTAAAAGTCATTCTCGATGGCCAAGTACATACTCTTAAAGAGGGGGATACAATTTTAATCCCACGTAGCAAGGCGCATTGCATGATTAATGCTACAGCATCGAGCGTTATTATTTATGAAAAGAAAATGGGTGTATGCCGCGAAGACGATAACGAGCGTCTATATGATGCATATGGCCGTGATACCGTCACTTTGCGTCCTGACGAAATTCAAGAAAATTTGAGTGTTGAACTGTACAAAGAAATAACAGAGAAACTCGCATAAAAGCCTTTACTTTCTTGGTTCCCTCCGCGATAGATTATTTAAATAGAGTTCAGAAAAGAGAGTTAGTGTGAGTATTGTTATACCAGTGATTTTATGTGGTGGTTCGGGAACGCGGTTATGGCCAATAAGTCGCGAGCAAAAACCGAAGCAATTTCTAAAACTCCTTGGTGATAAATCACTATTGCAAAATACTCTTGAACGCGCATGCCGTATTACGGGCGCAAAAGCGGATCAGGTTGTCAGCGTAACTNTGCAAGATATGGTCGGCGAACTCATTGAACAATATAAAGAAATGGATGAGGGGTTCTCTAAACATGTTTTAGGCGAGCCTGAAGCACGAAATACAGCGCCAGCAGTTGCACTTGCTGCGGAATACTGTACGAAAATCTTTGGTGATGATGCTATTCTTTGGGTGTTACCATCGGATCACTTTATCGGGGATGAGGCTGCGCTTGAAGCTGCGTTTGAAAAAGCAAAAAAAGCTGCCGAAAAAGATTACCTTGTCACATTTGGTATCACACCAACACGCCCAGAAACGGGATACGGCTATATAAAAGCGGCTAATAAAATTGATGATAGCGTGCATGAGATTGACTGCTTCGTAGAAAAGCCAGATGCTAAAACCGCTCTGGAATACCTGAACTCGGGCGATTATAGCTGGAATAGTGGCATGTTTGTGTTTAAAGCTTCAAGCGTGATTGATGCTTATAAAAAATATAGCCCATCAATTTATAAAACAGTCAGCGCTTCAGTTATATGTGGTGATAAGGATGTCTGCGGTATTGACCACAGATATAGTAATGCCGAAAGCACGCCCTTTGATATTGCGATCATGGAAAAAACAGACAAAGCCGCTGTGGTCTTCACAAACCCAGCATGGTCAGATATTGGCTCTTGGGAGAGTCTAAGGGAGATGGGCGATCAGGATGAGGATGGCAATGTTACGCGTGGTGATGTCCACCTTGAAGGGTGCCGCAAAGTCATTGCCTATGGCGAAGACCGTTTAATCGGTTGTGTGAGCTTAGAAAACTTAGTGATCGTAGATACAAAAGATGCACTTCTTGTCGCGGATCAAAGCGACGGCGCGGCGCTTAAAAAGCTTATTAACAAGCTGAAAAGCGAAGGGCGCAAAGAAATGGTGTTGCCTGCTGAGTAAAAGCGAATAAAAATATAAAATGAGATTTAACTAAAGAGAGATAAAAATGCATAAGCCCAATACTGAAAGCTATGAACGCGAGATAGTCATCGCCGAAAGTGGTTTCCGTGAATATGATGCGCGCTGGCTTTACCCTGAGCAGTTAAACCTAAAAGGGGTTCAGGCGCTTGGCATGGGTATTGGTACGCTGATTAATGAAAATGGTATTGAACCTAAAATTGCTGTTGGCCATGATTATCGCTCTTATAGCGCTGCGATTAAAGCCGCGCTGATCACGGGGCTTATGGCCTCTGGCTGTAAAGTCTATGATATCGGTCTTGCGCTTTCACCTGTTGCTTACTTTGCGCAGTTCGACCAAGACTGCCCAGCGGTGGCAATGGTCACAGCGAGCCATAATGAAAATGGCTGGACGGGCGTTAAAATGGGTATGGAACGCCCGCTGACTTTTGGGCCAGAGCTTATGTCACGCCTAAAAGAGATCGTCCTGAATAAAGCCTATAAGAATATAGCCGGTGGTGAGCTTCACTTCGTGGATGACATTAAACCGCGCTATATCGCTGATCTCGCGAAAGAGGGCACAATTAAGCGTAAGCTAAAAGTCGTCGCGGCTTGCGGTAATGGTACGGCGGGCGCTTATGCCCCTGAGGCGCTCGAAGCAATCGGCTGCGAAGTCATCCCGATGGACTGCGACCTTGATTACACTTTCCCGAAATACAACCCAAATCCAGAAGACATGAAGATGCTTCACGCCTTGTCGGACAAGGTGAAGGAAACAGGCGCTGATATCGGCCTGGCCTTTGACGGCGACGGCGACCGGTGTGGCGTCGTGGACAATACCGGCGAGGAAATCTTCGCCGACAAGGTGGGCCTGATGCTGGCGCGTGACCTGTCAGAGCACCACAAGGGCGCAAAGTTTGTTGTGGATGTGAAGTCCACCGGCCTGTTCGCCATCGACCCGGTGCTCAAGGCCAATGGGTGCGAGACCGAATACTGGAAGACCGGTCACTCCTATATCAAGCGTCGCGCCAATGAGCTGGGCGCGCTGGCGGGCTTCGAAAAGTCGGGGCATTTCTTCCTGCAGCCGCCCGTGGGGCGCGGCTATGATGACGGCATCGTCGCCGCACGCTGCATTCTGGAAATGATGGATCGCAACCCGAACAAGACGGTGGCCG
>NHCG01000012.1 GCA_002167715.1 Micavibrio sp. TMED27 | reverse complement strand
GTTCAGAAGAATACGCCGACAAGCACGGGCTTCCAAAACTAGCAAGAATCAAGTCTGTTGCAGCGGCGGGCTGCGGTGCAGAAGTCATGGGCATAGGCCCTGTTCCTGCAACCCAAAAGGCTCTTGAACGTGCAGGTCTTACAATTGCTGATATCGATATAATCGAGCTAAACGAAGCTTTCGCTGCACAAGGCCTTTCGGTTTTAAAAGCTCTTGATGCAGACATTTCCAAAGTCAACCTTGATGGCGGCGCAATCGCAATGGGGCACCCACTCGGCACATCAGGCGCAAGAATAACGGGTAAAGCCGCAAGCCTTCTTCACCGCGAAGGTGCCAAATACGCCCTTGCCACAATGTGCATTGGCGGCGGTCAAGGCGTTGCGACTATCCTCGAAGCCATATAAAGGCGATGAAGCTTTTATACGAGCATCAAGACAAAAATTATTCATATCACGTCGGTGTAGAAATCGATCCCAAAGGCAAACTCATAATAAGTGATTGGGCCTTAGGAGACGTTATTAAAAAAACGCATATTGATAGTGATATAGAGCATTTTATAAAGATTAAAAAATCTGACATTCATGCATTTTTATGTGGCTGCTGTATCTACATGGATAAGAAAAACCCCTCCAGAAACTTAAGCGATGATCAAATCATCTCATTACTCTCTAGTCTATTTCAAGGCAACAAATCAACATTCCAAGAGATAAAAGAAATACTCACAAAAAACAACATTCCATTCAATTTTCAAGTCTGGTAAATCACGTGTAACATACAGTAATCTTCACCTCGCCTCAAGGCATCAATCTTTAGTATACTACTATACATCACATAATAAGAGTATAATAGTATGCATGTCTAGTTTTGAAGAAATAAAACAAAAGATATATAAAGAGCTTAAGATTGATGAAAATGAGAGCATCAATGACCATTTCATAAAAGCAATCAAAAAGCTCACCAAACAAGATAAAGAATCAGCATCAGAAACAGCTGAGTCTATAAACAAACTATGTGAACTTTATTTCGAATATAATGCAGCATTCATTAAAGATATCGAAAAAAAAACCAAACAGAAGAAGCAAGATCACGCTGACGCAGCACATTTAAAAAGCCAAACCAAATCCATTCTTCGCGGTTTAAAAAAAACCATCATTTCCTATGCTCTGTGTGAACACACGCTCAACATGAATATAAAACAATTACAAGCACAGGAATTATCTCTCACAAAAGAATTCGGCGCAGGTGATCCAAAAGCACGTATTTCCGATAAATTACCGCGCCAAATTGCTGTTTTTTGTAAACGTAGAGAAATCCTGACGGAAACACTCGCCATAATGCATAAAATAAAAGATATGGTGATTTTCCTAGATCCTATTTTCGTTCATTTAGAAAGAGAACTCGCCGTACTTCTAAACGAAAAAACATCTCGTAAAGTTCTACAAAACTTTATAGGAGAGCTTCGAAAAAAGAATTTTCAAACAGCATCAGAGGAAATAAAAAAAATATATACTAAAGATAATAAAGCCATATTCAAACTGAAGAAAAAAGAACGTAAAAAACAGTGGCTGATTATCGTCGATGCTGCCGAGTTAACAGCACTACTTGTTGAGAAAACAGAACAAAAATTAAGAGGTAGAGAAAACAAAATCTTCCTCAGATCATGGGAACTCGACCTTGCCTACGAAGATACAGACAAAATTCTAAGGCAAACAAAAGAATTCATAGAAAAATACCGTGTACCAGAGCTAAAAGTTCGCCTTAAAAGCTTAAAAAGAAGCAAAAAAAGATTAAAGGAAATCGCAACATTTGATTCACTCATTACTCTTCTGGAAGACGTACAACTTAAAATGCTCAAACCCATGACAACACTCAGGGAAGTTAATAAATTCCAGACACAATACTTTAAAAAAATTGAACAGCTCGCCTATGATAGTGAGCCAGCGATCCAGCAAATTAAAATCCGTGCAAACGAGCACCTCAAAGGCCCAGATGACGAAGAAATTACAGAAGACATGCTATCCAGCGCCGAATTCAAAACATAACTACACAGCCTTAATTTTGGGCGGCCTCTATTCAAACTCATCTTCATATATTCAAATAGCTAATTTCAGATGTATATAGCCATGAAATCTGTTATCCTATACGTGGTTTTAAAAATCAGAACGTTCAAAAAACTTCAAATCTCATAGCTCATATTGTCAANTTACTTAAAAAAGCTATTTGATTAAGAAAGGGGCTTTAAATTATGAACAAAATCAAAAAAGTAGCTGTTATTGGTTCAGGTGTAATGGGTAGCGGAATTGCGGCTCAAATTGCGAATGCAGGCCTACCAGTCGTACTTTTAGATATTAAAGTGGAAGGTAAAGATTTAGCTAAAGATGCTGTTGCTAAAATGCTAAAAACAGAGCCTGCACCTTTCATGCGTAAAGCCAATGCAAAACTAATCGAAACAGGCACAATAGACGATGATTTAGACAAAATTGCGGATTGTGACTGGATAGTCGAGGTTGTACTTGAAAAACTTGAGATTAAACACGCTACATACGAAAAAATTGAAAAAGCGCGTAAAAAAGATTCGGTGGTCTCATCAAACACATCCACAATTCCACTACATAAATTAATTGAAGGCCAACCTGATAGCTTTGCCAAAGATTTCATGATTACGCACTTCTTTAATCCACCTCGCTATATGCGTTTACTTGAGCTTGTTGTCGGTAAAAAAACCGACAAAAAATCAGCAGAATTAATTGAAAATTTCTGTGACATACACCTTGGGAAAGGCGTTGTACGCACCAATGATACGCCCGGATTCATCGCCAACCGCTTAGGTGTTTTCTGGCTTACAGCCGGCATTAACGAGGCCATTAAAAATAACGTTCCTATCGAATTCGCCGATGCCGTCATGAGCAAACCAGTCGGCATTCCAAAAACAGGGGTATTCGGATTAGTAGACCTAGTGGGTATCGATTTAATGCCAAAACTCGCTGAAAGTTTACTCTCAACCCTTCCAGAAAAAGACGCCTACCGCGATATTTTCAAAGATTACGGCTTCGTGCACGGTATGATAGAAGCAGGCTATACTGGCCGTAAGGGTAAAGGCGGCTTCTATCGTTTAAATCCTAATGCACCCAAAGGAAAAAAAGAAAAGCAAGCCTTACAAATTACAGCAGATAACTTCGAGGAGAGCCATTACGGTACGTCTGTCAAAAAGGATGCTGGCGCTCTCAAATCTGTATCAGCGGGCAAAAAAGGACTACGCGCTGTTGTAGAAAGTGACGACATTGGCGGACAATATGCATGGTCAGTTCTAAAACAAACCTTATCATACGCTGCGCAGCTCGTTGGTGAAATTGCCGACACTATCCACGATATCGATGAAGGTATGAAACTAGGCTATAACTGGAAAAAAGGCCCGTTCGAAATGATAGATGCCTTAGGCCCCAAATGGTTTGCAGAAAAGCTCGCCGAAGAAGGCCTTCCTGTACCTGACATTCTTACCAAAGTTGGTGATGGCACATTCTATAAAATTGAAAACGGAAATATTCAATATTTCGGTACAGATGCAAAATATCATGAAATTGTACGTCCTGACGGTGTACTCCTCCTCAGAGACATAAAGCTTGCCGCTGAACCTGTCATGAAAAATGCAAGCGCATCTGTATGGGATATTGGTGATGGTATCTTATGTTTCGAACATACATCAAAAATGAATACCTTTGATGAGCAAATCTTTGAAATGCTCGTAAAAGTAACTAAGACAATCGAGCAATCAGATGACTACAAGGGCCTCGTGATATATAACGAAGCCACCCATTTTTCAGCTGGAGCAAACTTAGGCTTAGCCATATTTATGATTAACTTGGCTATGTACCCTCAGGTTGAGGAATTTGTAGCCACAGGACAGCGTGTCTTTATGGGATTAAAATTCTCAAACTTCCCAGTAATCAGTGCACCTTCTGGAATGGCTCTAGGCGGTGGCTGTGAAATCCTGCTCGCCTCTGATGCTGTACAGGCTCATGCAGAGACGTACACCGGCCTTGTAGAGGTTGGTGTAGGCCTTATCCCCGGGTGGGGTGGCTGCAAAGAAATGATATTGCGCATCCAAGAACGCGAACGTGCAAAATTTGCCAAAGACATGGGTAAAATCGGTAAGGATAATATCTGGTTCTCTCCAGATACCACCCCAATGGGCGCAGTACGTAAAGCGTTTGAAATCATCGGTACAGCGACTGTCGCGAAAAGTGCACAAGAAGCCGTCGATATTGGCTACTTCCGTCATACAGACGGTATAACAATGAACCGTGATCGCCTGCTTTATGATGCAAAGCAACGCGCCGTGGAGATGGCTAAAGACTATAAGGCGCCTGAAAAAGTAGAGAATATTCGCTTGCCAGGTACGGGCGGTAAAACCGCGCTTGACCTCGCAGTAAGTGATCTCGTGAAATCTGGAAAAGCAACACCTTATGATGTAACAGTCTCTGAACGTCTCGCAAACGTGCTATCAGGTGGTAACGCTGATTACACAGAAGAGCTAAGCGAAAATGACCTTCTTAAACTCGAACTCTCAGAATTTATGCACCTACTGCATGAAGAAGGCACCTTCGCCCGGATTGAACACATGCTGGGCACAGGAAAACCGCTGAGGAATTAAAGACAAAGAAATCTTTGTCCCGGCACGAAAAGGCCATAATTCTCAAGGACATGAGGTATTTTCACCTCTAATACAGAGTGTCTGAACCAAATCAATAAACAGTTGTAAAATAATGTGATATAGTCCTCAAATGAATGAATATATCGACATTTATTGTGAACGATTGGAACCAGGATTTTGGGCAGAACCCTTGAATGCCCTATCAAATGGAATGTTCTTTATCGCAGCAATTTTTGCACTTGCGCTCGCCGGTAAAAATTCAAAATTAACATTCGCTTCTGGCCTCTTAATCTTTCTAATTTTCGCAATGGGCGTGGGCTCATCCCTCTTTCATACTTATGCCGAACGATGGGCAATGATTGCGGATGTAGTGCCAATCCTGCTTTACCAACTCTGCTTTATCGTGCTTTATACGCGATATGTCATGCGCGGCACATGGGGCATGAGTGTGATTCTACTCTGTGTATTTTTTGCACTGAGCATAGGCATCTCAAAACTACCAAGTGAGATACTCAATGGCAGCCTTCAATACGCACCTGCACTCATCCTTCTGACATTTTTCTCAATATGGCATTATTTAACGCAGCAAAAAGAAAAATTAATTCTTATAATCACCTGCGTAACTTTCACTGTATCTTTAACATTTAGGTCAATAGATATGAGCGTTTGCGAGTATTTACCCATAGGCACGCATTATTTATGGCATTGCTTAAACGCGCTCGTACTCTACCTTACAGCTCGTAGTTTTATAATTAATACAGCAAAATTATAATTCTTAATTTTGTTAACTTGCTGTTAAACCCTTTCTGGCATTCTCTAAATATGTTTTGGAACAAACCAAACAAGGACAAACGGAAGAAGACTTCAGATCTTCAAAGGTGTTCTAAAGAGGGAAATAATAACAATAATAAGCATAGCCAGGGTAAAACGGGCGACGCACTGCGCGCCCAAGCCCTGGCTAATGCACGTACAGCACGTGAAAATCTAGGTGATGACACGATACAAAAACTCGCCGAAATCATGAAGAAAAAAGAGCAATCCACTATCGAAAAAGCAAAAGTTCAAATACAAAATGCGGATACTGATCGCGTTGTAGATGAAATTTTAAGCATGATGGACGAAAATTAGTTTTTCGACCTTAGAAAAGTCACTTAAATGCGCTATATTGATAGATGAATATCAATAAGAGGAGCTTTTGATAAATGCCAGTTTATACACCGCCAACCGACAATATTAAATTCATTCTACATGATGTCCTAAAAGCTGAGAGCCTCTCTGAACTTCCTGGTTACGAAGACGCAAGCGCCGACCTTATTGACCAAATATTAGAAGAAGGCGGTAAGATATGTGAAGAAGTACTTTTCCCAATAAATCTAAGCGGTGATCAAGAAGGCTGTAAATTTGATAATGGCGATGTAAGCACACCAAAAGGNTTCAAAGAAGCCTATGACACTTTTGCAGAAGGCGGCTGGTGTGGATTATCCGCAGACCCCGAATATGGTGGGATGGGAATGCCTGTTCTTCTTAATACCGTCATGCAGGAAATGATCTGTTCCGCAAATATGAGCTTTGGCATGTATCCTGGGCTATCACAAGGTGCATACGAAGCGCTACACCATTTTGGTACCGATGAGCAAAAACAGCTCTACCTGCCTAAACTCATCGAAGGCAGATGGTCAGGGACCATGAACTTAACCGAACCACATTGCGGAACTGACCTCGGCCTAATTAAAACCAAAGCTGAGCCTATAGCAGGAGAAGAAGGCGCCTATCAAATTACAGGGACCAAGATTTTCATCTCCGCGGGTGAACATGACCTTACTGAAAATATCGTTCACCTCGTGCTTGCAAANCTTCCAGATGCACCAGATGGCGTAAAAGGGATATCACTNTTTGTTGTACCNAAATTCTTGATCAATGAAGACGGATCNATCGCTGAACGAAATANCGTACGCTGCGGATCTATTGAGCATAAAATGGGCATACACGCAAATTCAACATGTGTAATGAACTTTGACAATGCATGGGGTCAACTCGTGGGCGAGCCACATAAAGGGTTAAAAGCGATGTTCGTTATGATGAATGCTGCACGTTTAGGCGTAGGTATGCAGGGGCTTGGCATCGCTGAGGTCGCATACCAAAACGCACTTGCATATTCAAAAGATCGTCTACAAATGCGCTCACTCACAGGCACAAAAGCGCCAAACAAACCAGCAGATCCGATTATCGTACACCCAGACGTACGCCGCATGCTTCTCAAAGGAAAATCAATCGTCGAAGCAGGACGCGCCCTTTCTTACATGACAGGTATGAAGCTTGATATAGCAACCAAACATGAAGANAAANCCACCAGACAAGAGGCCGATGATTTCGTCGCACTCATTACACCGATTGTAAAAGCATACCTAACAGATATGGGGACTGAAATCGCGAATGAAAGCCTACAATGCTTTGGCGGTCATGGTTATATCGCTGAATGGGGCATGGAACAATTTGTTCGTGATGCACGTATTGCACAAATTTACGAAGGCACAAATGGCATTCAAGCCCTAGACCTTGTTGGCCGTAAAATGGGACAAAACTTCGGACGAAATCTAAGGCGTTTCTTCCATCCTGTGCAGAAATTCATTGAAGAAAACTCAAACAACCCTGAGCTTTCAGAATTTATTTTCCCAACCGCCAAAGCCTTTGCCAAATTACAGCAAAGTACTGCTATCATAGCGCAAAAAGGGCTTAAAAACCCAGATGAGGCAGGCGCAGCTTCAAGTGATTACTTGCGTCAATTTGCTCTCGTTGCCTTAGCTTATATGTGGTGTTTAATGGTAAAAGCTGCGCAAGAAAAATTAACATCCGATAATTCTGGTGATAATGAATTCTTAGAAGCAAAGCTTGAGACCGCACGTTTCTATATGCAGCGTGTTCTCCCGGAAGCAGACGCAAAATTCAAAATGGTTATGGCTGGTGCAGATACGCTCATGACGTTAAAAGAGGATCAGTTTTAGCAATAAAATCAACATACAGGGCTCTACTCAATTTAGAGCCCTATATATATCAATCACCCTCGAGCAAGTTCCTTAAACGCTCCTCATCCGAAGTTAAATACCACGGCGCGGTATAATATAAAAACTTNTGATAANCCAAATCATTACCCTTTTTATCAAAAGAGAACGACGCAATATCGCCAACCAAAGGCCAGACATTACGGTTATCGACAATAAATGGCTTTTTCAGCTCTGCTTCAAGTGGTCGAACCAATATACGCATGGATGCATGCAATACATCCTGCCCATCGAAATTACCGGATACTTCTTCAAATTGCTGATCATCCAGCTCAATGGTCCCCTTAGCATGTAACTCTGGAATAACAATGCCAATAATTTGGTCTGTGTACTCATAGGGAAAGAACATAAACTCTTGATCTACATAATTATCAAGCGTGTAATTAAGCTGTTTTTTTTCACCATCATGCACAAGAGATAAAGTCGCTGGCGTTCGAATAGGCAGGAACTGTTTCGTTTCATCATATGTTCCGAATCCCCACTGTAACCTTAGCCTTTGCTGCTCATAGAAGATCTTTCGTTCTTGCTTATCCTGCTTTGTAACAACCTCTAAATGGTATTCAATAGTATTAGCCCATCTATTAAATTCCGGTAGGCGTCCCGCCTTTTTAAAAAANGCGAAAACGACGCGCTCTTCTTCACTCACTTTCACGCGTACTTCCGCATGTGAATTGGAAATGCTAAAGCATGTAAAAAACAAGAAGATAACTATATGAAAAACCTGCAAACCCATCTATATATTATACTTGAAATTGATAAGTAAAAACAGATGTTTCCCGATAGATGGCAAGAAAATGAGCGATAAAGACACATCAGAAGATGNAGCATTATGGGCATGGTTAACCCAAGATGTAAAACCGCTTAAAAAGGATAGAAAATCATTAAACCCACCAGAGCCTAGCCCGGTAGAAAAAACAAAAATCATAGCACAGCCAATTGCACAAAGGCCTCCCCCCCATAAACAAGAGCCANCACGCAACAAACAAATACATAAAACGAGNAAAGAATTAGACAAAAGAACGGATGACCGCTTAAGAAAGGGACAATTACCTATAGAAGGCATTATTGACTTACATGGCCTTTCAAAAGAACAAGCGCATTATTCGCTTAAAAACTTTATCCTTAAAATGCATGCGCAAAATAAACGCTCGCTTCTTGTTATTACAGGTAAAGGACAAAAAAACAGAGATCCCCTAGCTCCCCATGACGGCGTCATAAAAAAAAGCCTACCCTTTTGGTTTAACGAATCCCCCTTCGACCACATCGTCCTTAAACATTACAGTGCAAAACCCAAAGATGGTGGATCAGGCGCCTTTTACGTATACTTAAGACGCTCACAACACAATTTGACATAAGTTTAATTCCACATTAGTATGCGCCTAAAATTATGGGGAAAATATGGGGAACCCAACTATACAATACGCAGATTATCTAAACACCGATAACGGCAGTGTTATCGAGCGTATGCATGCAGACCTTTACTCAAAAAAGAATCACGGTGGAGTTCTAACATGCGCTAATCCTGGCTGTAATTGTGGCCTCTACCATGTACCTGAACATAAAGGGCTTGGAGGCATAACAATTACTGCACATTACGCCCGCATGCGTGGCCATACCCATAACCGTGACTTTGGCTGTCCATACCCTAATCAAGGAGACAAACCAAATACATCACAAGAATCTAGATTTCAGCAATTTTTAAACGGCAGAACTACAAAATATATCTACATGGATAACCTTTTCAATGGAATGGTTCCAACACTTGATGAGCGNCTAAAATCAAAATTCAATACTCAAAGCGGGCATAGATCTGTTAAAAAAAATCAGTACGAAAAAACAATAAACGCTAGATCAGCCAAAGATTTCGTAAGACTATCAGGCTATCACTATCCTACTGAAGATTTTTATAACCAGGTAAAACTTGTCTTTACATTGGGCCGCACCCCATACGAACTTCCTTTCAAAGATTTTTTCCAAAAGGATATAAAACAAGCATTTCATAATGCTAAGCATCAGCTAGACACACACACACGTCATCCTATCGGCTTAATTGTACGCCCCAGCACTATGAGTACAACAACGAATTTCCAGGGTGAAAATGCATGGTATTTCATGAAATGTCTCCCCCAATCAGTGCCACTAATTGGCCAGCAAGAGAAGTCTATCAACCTCACACCCGTGATCCGTACAAGAAACCCGCAGGTTATCGAATCACTCAAAGATACGCAGCCAACGTTCCTGATAACAACGATTGATAACTTTAACGTGAGAGCCCTTAATCAAACCATACAGGACATACAGGCCGGCGTACGTGAAAATATACTGCCGCTAAATCTAACGGTACTAGACACATCACAAATCGCAGCAATGCCATCCAGGTAATTAAAGTATGAATTTGCTCAAATCAGCACTCTTCATAAGATCAGAAACATTCTCACGAACATAATCCGCTGTAATAACGATCTTCTCACCACCACGATCAGAGGCTGTAAAACTAATCTCTTCCAGCAGTTTTTCTAAGACTGTATGCAAACGACGCGCCCCAATATTTTCNACGCTTTCATTCACTTCGAATGCAAGNTTAGCAATTTCATCAATCGCATCTTCATCAAAGCTTAANTCGACNTTTTCCGTACCAATTAACGCNTCATATTGCTTGATTAAACTCGCCTCTGTTTCCTTNAGAATNCGNTTAAAGTCNTCAATAGTAAGTGCCTTAAGTTCAACTCGTATAGGTAAACGACCTTGCAATTCCGCGAGCAAATCTGATGGCTTAGAATAATGAAAAGCACCTGATGCAATAAAGAGCATATGATCCGTCTTCACCGGACCATGTTTTGTTGTCACAGTCGTACCCTCAATCAAAGGTAATAGATCACGCTGTACGCCTTCTCTACTCACATCCCCGCCGCGCGCATCACTACGCGCTGCAATCTTGTCAATTTCATCAAGGAATACGATACCGTTTTGCTCAGCNAGCTCTAATGCCTGTGATACGACTTTATCTTCATCCAAAAGCTTATCAGCCTCTTCAGTCATTAAAACATCGTAACTATCAAGGACGCTCATTTTCTTTTTCTTAGTGCGCTCAAAGCCCTTACCAAGAATATCACCGATATTAATCATCCCCATAGAGCTACCAGGCATACCCGGGATATCCATCATGCCGCCCATAGGGTTTGAATTATCAGCTACTTCAATCTCAATCTCACGCTCATTCAAAGAGCCATCCCTAAGCTTCTGTCTAAAGCTTGCGCGTGTGCCTTCACCTGCACTTTCACCAACCAGCGCATCAAGAACGCGCTCTTCAGCATATATCTCTGCTTGCGCCATCACTGTCTTACGCATCTTATCACGCACCATATGAATAGACGCCTCAACGAGATCACGAATTATAGATTCCACATCCTTACCGACATAACCNACCTCAGTAAATTTTGTGGCTTCAACTTTTGAAAATGGTGCTTGGGCAAGCTTAGCCAGACGGCGTGCAATTTCCGTCTTACCAACACCCGTNGGTCCGATCATAAGAATATTTTTAGGATAAATTTCTTCTTGAAGCTCTGGCTCAAGCTGCTGCCTACGCCAGCGGTTTCTTAATGCAATAGCAACTGCTTTTTTTGCCTCTTGCTGCCCAATAATAAAGCGATCTAACTCACTCACCGTTTCACGCGGGCTAAAGGCTGGAATCTCTAAATGTTCTGATTTTCTTTCGACGCTCATATCCTACTAAAACCTCTATATTTTTATCNTAGCAGATATAAAGGTTTTAGCGTTTAAATCAAGGGCTGCTTAAGATTAAGCAGCTCTAAGATCAGGAATTAAATAACGACCATTAATTTTCTCAGGTTGAGCAGCCTCAGCTTTTGCTGTTTGTGAACTCTTCTCATCACGAAGGTCGTACGCCTCAGGTGCAGCATTAGAACCACGTGCACGAACAACATTATTGTTCATGACCTGAGCAATTTCATCAGCATACTTATCATAATCTGTAATATTCAGTGCCGCTTGATCTTCCTCACCAAAGACAAACATGTTGCCATCCTTCAGGTCGACATATAAGTCACCATTATGAACAGCCACTGAATTAATATCAGCATAATCAAGCTCAAGAACATTCATAATTTCATTGGCCGCTAATGTCGCATGATTGAAATCTGCACTATCCTCTAAGCCAGCATTAAACTTGTTAACAGAATAAGACTCTAACATTTTCTTCCAAGCAATTCTCATAGAGATTGCTGAATTAGGATCTTGCTTAGCGCGTGCAAACGCAACTTCGTCAATATTATGCGCATGTGATTTTTCAACAATAGAAGCACGATGCTGCTGAAGCCCTTCAAGACTATCTTTAACTTTATTTGCCAAATCAGCATTTTGGAACTTCATTCCATGTGATGCTTCCTCACCTTTCTTACGGTAACGAAGTACTGTCTTATTGCCATCTTGCTCGAGTCGAAGTGAACCTGACTCTACATCGTCAAAGCTAACGCCTGTAACTTTCTCAAATTTAGCCGCATATTGCTTATTCGTTTTCATAGATAACGACTTCGAAGAGCGCCCCTCTGAGTTAGGCTTATCAGCCCCGGAATCATTAGAAAAAGAAGGCTCAGACCTTTCTTGCGCGTTGCTCTTATCTTGCTTAAATGAATCAACAACTTTTTTTAGACCACTCTTAATTTTAGAAAACAGACCTTTATCTGCTTTATTTTCACCATCAGGCTTCTGCTGTTCTTCCGCCATTTTAACACTCCATTATTTTTATGCCGCCACTCTTATCGAGTCGCAGAAATTTAACAGAACATGAGAATTCTGTCAAACTTTTGCCATAACTCAAAAATTATAATTCTTCGACTGTCAGAGAATCATTTGTATAAACACAAATATCGGCCGCTATTTTCAGCGCTTTCTCAGCCATTTCACGTGGTTCCATATCTTGATCAATCAAGGCACGCGCCGCAGCCAGCGCATAGTTACCGCCGCTTCCTATACCAATAATGCCGTCCTGCGGCTCAACCACATCACCATTACCTGTCAGGATCAAAGA
Organism: Micavibrio sp. TMED27; assembly: GCA_002167715.1. Classification (GTDB taxonomy): domain Bacteria; phylum Pseudomonadota; class Alphaproteobacteria; order Micavibrionales; family Micavibrionaceae; genus TMED27. Next base: position 28,006 of record NHCG01000012.1, on the reverse strand, counting down.
CGTCTCCTTATCCGCAACAGCCATTAATGCCTCTAATTTTCTAAGATATTTATCAGTACGCCAATCTTTAGCAAGCTCCACACACGCGCGTGTAAGTTGACCAGGATGCGCTTCTAACTTGGCCTCAAGGCGTTCAAATAATGTAAAAGCATCAGCCGTCGAACCTGCAAAGCCCGCAATAATATTATTATCACGACCTAACCTGCGAACCTTACGTGCATTATTCTTTAAAACTGTATGGCCCATAGAAACCTGCCCATCACCCGCAATCACAACTTTTCCATTCTTGCGAATAGAAAGAATAGTTGTACCGCGCCAAAGGCTCGCATCTGCATATTTTTGTGCTTCATAATTCATATGACTGATATGCACTGAGTATATGCGCCCGTCAAGATCATCCCCTTCAAAAAACTATTTTTCATTAAAATAGAACCAAAATTAGGCCTAATTTACACACGCATAAATAAGTACAAATTATACATATTTGTTGCAAAAATAATTAGACGAGTCTGATATAAAACAGTTTTTCCAAAAATTATCGCAAATATACCCTCAAAATATCTTGCAATTATAAGCAACTGGTAGTAGGTTAACCATAATCGTAAAAATAGCTTCGGAGTAACAGAGATTTTACGTGAGGAATGAACTCACAAAGGGGGATATCAAATGTTACATAAAGAATTTGGAAAAGAGAGTAAAAGTCCACTAAATGCTCGCAAGCCTGTAATGGCGGCGATGCTAATGACCGCATGCCTCACAGCATTTTCAGCGGGCGCTTCAGATTATAATCGTGACTACAACTACACTCCATCATACACGCCAGCAAATAAAGTCGTAGACCAAACTGGTGTATGCTTAGAGCGCTTAAAAGTCATGGAAAAGGATGCCATCCTTACATCAAAAACCTCAGCCAGTGAATATTCCAATATGTTCCCGTTTCCCCTAACGGTATCGGCAGAGATTTTCAAAGGTGATAATAATGTAGTAAATGCTGGACCTGTTGCTGGACTAGTAAAAGCTATTCGCTCTGGTAAAGCTGACAAGGTAAGCAATAGACAGATAGAATCTGACTGCTATATAGACGTTGTTGACTCAGAAAATGCACACAATAATGAAACACAATATAGTTTCTACATGGGCGGCCAGCGTGTAAGCGTAGAAGGCCAAAAGACATTTACTGCGCAGCAGCTAAAATCTGGAAAACTTTCTGAGATTGTAAGACAAGCCACTATTGATCAAATTTTCCTACAAAAAGGCTATGAAAGTGACCAGCAATCACAAGCCATTGCTTCTGTAAACACTACGGATAATAAAGTAACCACAATTGCTGGACTTGAATAAGTTAAAAACAGCCTCAAGAGGTTAAGCATAAAAAAGGCTCTGAAGTTTTCAGAGCCTTTTTTATATTTCTAAATATTTAAAAAAATCACCAACCGCCATCATCATTCATAGCAAGAACATTACCCTTACAAGGGTCAACATCTTGACGATGAGCATTAGAATCTTCAACGATATTATCGTAATTGAGGTCATTCAGAATAATCATAACCTCAGCTCTAATCTTAACTTCTTCAAGTGCATCGTCAGGCACATGTCCATCCTTCACATATTCCGCTGCTTTTGATTGATATAATTCATCAACTTCGTCTGATCGCTTAAGCCAGTCTTGTATTAAATCATCATCCCAGCCAAGCTTGTGAAGATCGTCTATTGATAACTTACCTTGATCAATAAGCTCGTTAATCTTCCTAGCGTAGGCTTCTCTACGCGCATCTGGGTCTTCAATGTCTTTAATATCATCAAAGTAATCTGCATCAACGATGCCATTTTCAACAAGATCCTGAGCAAGTGTGACATCAAAGTCTTCACCATATTTACCAACAAGCTCACTAACAATCTGTGAAACTTGATCACGAAGAATGTCTAGCTGATTCAGGAATAGCATATCCGATTTTTTGCGCTCACTATTATCGTAATTCTCTTTAGTGCCACGCTCGGCGCGCGTAGCGCAAAGTGAACGTACATTATGAACCTGGGTATCATCTAGATTACCCATATTCACACCACGCTCTATATTCAAATCAAGAGCCTTAACTTCACGAACTTTTTCGCCAAGAAGTTTGGTAAAGCTATCAAAATCTACGACCTCATCCCCATCATCGAGGTGAAGTGTGCTTAAAGCTGCAGGATCAAAATGGAATCCTTGCGCATCTTTGTGCTCTTCTATTGATTTCGCTTTAACTGCCATAATAGCAACTCTCTCTGTTTGTTCATAACGCACGCAAACATTTGATGCGCGCATCATCGTACCCAATTAGTACCTTTAAGCATGAACCAGCTAACAGAGAAAATAATATCAAGAAATATTATCTTAGGTGTTAGTTGTGTCTGAGTTCTTTTTTNAATTGCTATATNAAGCAATGCCCAGACTTATTTTTTTATGATACGTAAATAACCCTATTTCACAAACAAAGTCAAGGAAATTCAATAAAAAATATNCCTAAGNCATAGAAAATGCATAATAAAATACATTCAATACATAATATCTAGCACATCAAAAACNTCTAATATGGGAATAAAGAGATTCAATCCCACTCCAATTTTTGGCTCATCAACACCGCCATGATGCAGCCCCATAACACTCATGCCGATAATATTTCCATACTCATCTAATAAAGGCCCGCCAGAACTACCTGGATGAGTTTCAACATCACCTTGAATGAAATTCATCCTCACCCCCTCGTATTTATACCCCTGCCTATAAGCGCTAACTATGCCTTTAGTCACACTAGTGCGCATCTTATAAGCATCTAAAGGCGTGCCTATTGCATAAATATCTTCACCTACTTTTGGAATATCAGCGCGAACAGGCAACGGCTTTATTTCAAGCCATGACGGTACATCTTCAAGCTTCAGTAAAGCGACATCACGCACCTTATCGATTCTAAGCACCTCAGCCTTAAGCCCTTTCTTTTTATAAGCGCTCACAACACGAATATTGCGCGCGTCCCCAACAACATGGGCATTGGTAAGGATATGCCCCTCATCCGTAATAAAAAAGCCGGAACCATGCCCGCCTTTTTGTATCATGACAGCGACCTTAGAACGCCCCTCTGCATCAACAGCAAAATTCACCTTAGAAAGAGGTATAGTATTTAAAACCACCTCTTCACGTGGGTCAAATATACGCTCCCTTTGATCTTCACCTTTAAGGTCTGAAGTATTTTTCTTTGGCTTATGACCTGAAACTATCAAATCCTGAAAAGCACTATGACTAGATAGATTATGGACGGCCATCTCAAACGCATCATTAAATAGCAGCGACAATGCTTCTTCATTAGGAACCCCCCTTTTGGTATAGCCTTCTGTACGCACTTTATAGACAACATGACGTTTAAGACGGTCATAAACACTCCAATCTATGGCGACGTACATCTCACCGCTTTGCCCCCGCCTACCCGTCAACCAGTCCGGACTGTATCCACCATAGCTACATAAATTGAGCTGAACATCCTTAAGCTTACCTGCCACGGAATAATCAGCTCGTTGCTCTTCATCATCCGGATTAAAAATAACTTCAGGGCTACCGCTAACATCATAACCATTCGCCTCCATAACATCATGGAAACCCAGCCTTAAAAACTTACGGTCTATTTCCTTCGCTAAAACATTGCGGCTAATAGGGTAAGCCGGTGATGCACAAAAGCTACCACCCCTCGAAGCACCAAGCTCCATGCCAGGCGGCAATAGCAGCTTTAGCCCTCCAAATTTAATCGGCGCTGGCTTATCATTTTCTGTAATTTCAGGCTGCGCTGAATACTCAATTTTCTTCACAGGGTAAGCAGCGCATCCACCTAGCAGCAAAACACTAAGCGCTGTATATGCTAATATGTATGGAAATCTCATATAATCTTATGCTACCTTACGCTAAATAGTCATGGCCTATCAGCCAACCCAAAAAACATACCCCATTCAAACTAGGGTGTGAAGACACCGAAGGATACAAACGTGAGTAGAGTAGCAAAACTTGAACGCAAAACAAAAGAAACTAGCGTATTCGCTGAAATTAACTTAGACGGCACAGGCCAATATAACATCACAACTGGTATAGGCTTTTTCGACCATATGCTTGAGCAACTCTCTAAACACAGCCTGATTGACATCACAATCAAGGCTGAAGGTGATCTTCACATCGATGCCCACCATACAGCAGAGGATGTAGGCATCACACTCGGTCAGGTCATAAAAGAAGCCGTGGGTGATAAAAGAGGAATTCGCCGCTACGGTCATTTTGACCTCGTCATGGACGAAGCACGCACAAGCTGCTCTCTTGATTTATCTAATCGCCCTTACCTTAAATGGGATGTAAATTTTAGCGTTGATAAACTCGGCGATATGGATACAGAATTGTTTCAAGAATTCTTCCACGCTTTAGCAGGTAACGCGGGCATTACACTTCATGTCTCACAGCTCGCAGGCACAAATAACCACCATATTATCGAAGCAAGCTTCAAAGCGTTTGCAAAAGCATTACGCATGGCTTTAGAAATTGATCCAAGAGCGGAAAACACTCTACCAAGTACTAAAGGTGCACTTTAAAGAATCGATTCCCTCCTGAATTTCCATAGCATTAATGGCATTTTTGCTTTTACTATCAATTACTTAACAAAGAAAATTTGGTAATTCATCGCCACTGCTGTACAAAAACCATGGAGAGAAGGAGACCTATCTATTAGAGTCTCACGGACAGGGAAAACGGGAAATAAAGCAATTACAATAGCTTTGCCACAAAGTGCAGAAGAATACAGCACAAGAACGAAGAGAAACAACGGTTAACAAGCCCTTTAAACTAGCGGTTTTAAAGGGCTTTTAATTTACCTGAATAAAACCAGATAATCTAATCAAGCGGATACTCAATCTCAAGGACTTCTATGTCCTCCGTTCCCTCTTCCAAACGTACACGTCGCACATCACCAATCTCAGCCTTTAACAAAGCTTTACCAACTGGACTTTGCCAGTTAATCTTACCTTTGGAAAAATCAGCCTCATCAACGCCAACAAGATGAACCTGCACCTCTGTATCATCCTCACGTACATAAGTAACACGTGCACCGAAAAAAACCTTTTCTAGAGCTTGTTGCTGCTTAGGGTCCACAACCTCTGCGTTCTCAAGTCGTTTCTTCAAATAACGTAAACGCCGATCAATCTCTCTTAAGCGCTTTTTATTATAGATATAATCACCATTTTCACTACGGTCCCCATTACCGGCCGCCCACGAAACAATCTCACAGATTTTCGGGCGCTCCTCATGGATCAGGTAATCCTGCTCATCTGCTAAGGCCTTGTACCCCGAAGGGGTCATGTAAAAAACATCATCACTCATGAATTAGATATTGCGCTTCCTGAGCACATCACCATGCGCAGGGAAATTCTCATAATCTGTCATTGTTGTAACACTGCCTTTAAGCGCGTTAAAACCATCCTTCGTACACCGTGAAATAGATGTACGCTTCAAAAAGTCCCAAACGGACGTACAGCTATAGCTATGCGCCCAGCCACCAGTCGGCAACACATGGTTAACGCCAATACCATAATTACCAAGTGAAGACGGTGTATGTTCACCAATCAATATTTCACCCGCATGAAGCAGCTTACGCGCAACATCATCAGCATTCTCCGTCTTCAAATGCAAATGCTCCGGCGCATATTCATTAGAAACTTCTATTGATTGCTCAAGACTCTCCGTAAGAATAATACCGCCATAATCACCCATAACCTTATGACAGATCGAACGGTGCGGCTCAGGCAATTCATCAATAATTGATGGCAAATTCTCAAGCACATATTGGGCAAGCGCCGCATCATGCGTAACCAAAAGTGCTGCACTATCTTCTCCGTGCTCTGCCTCGTTTAAAATATCCCAGCACGTATTATGGGGATCAGCTGAAGCATCTGCCAAAACTATAGATTCAGAAGGTCCTGCAGGCATCCCCGGATCCATAACCTCACTACATACACGTTTAGCCGCCGCTACAAACGGAGAACCCGGCCCCAAAACTTTACGCACCTTCGGAACGCTCTCGGTCCCATAAGCAAGGGCCGCAATCGCCTGCGCCCCGCCGCACTTATAAACATTCTCCACGCCGCAAAGCTTAGCCGTATAAAGTGTTGCATCATCCGTACGCCCATTCGCAGTCGGCGGTGACACAATCGCTATATTCTTAACCCCTGCAATCACAGCCGGAATAGCCAGCATATAAAGCGCAGATGGAAATGCGCCCTTACCGCGCGGCACGTACAGACCAACAGAATCAAGTGCACTAACTTGCTCACCCGCAAAAACACCTGGCTCAATCTCAACCATCCAAGGCTTCTCAACGCGTGCCATTTGCTCTTCATGAAAACGCTTAACATTGCGCGCACAGTGTTGAATTGCGGCCTTTAAATCATCATCCAGCGCTTTTTCAGCCCTTTCGAACTCTTCAGGGCTCGCTTTGATATTATCAATCTCAGCCTTTTCGAATTTCAGCGCATAGTCTTTTAAAGCCGTATCACCGCGTGTACGTACATCTTGAATAATCGGCTCAACCATTTTAACGACATCATCAATATTCGCCTGTGAACGACGCATAATGCGCGCTTTAACATCCTCAGTCGTCTCATTCCATCTATAGAAATTAATGCTCATGCTTTTATCTTTTTATAAGAAATCATTGACAAGAGCCCCATATACAACGAAAAACGCATCATGGCAAAAGAAACTATCGCAATTATTGATTACGGCTCCGGTAATATCGCATCTGCAGCAAAAGCTATGGAGCATGTTATTAAAGCTGAAGGCCTAAATGCCGAAGTTCTAATTACCGACAAAGCCGAAGACCTTTTAGAGGCTGGACGCATCCTGCTGCCGGGACAAGGTGCATTTGGCGACTGCATGACAAACCTTCGTAAATCTGGCCTCATAGAACCACTTGAAGAAGCTGTCATTCAAAATGGAACGCCTTTTCTNGGAATCTGCGTAGGAATGCAGCTATTAGCAACGCGCGGCCTTGAACACGGCTCCCATGAAGGCCTAGATTGGNTAAAAGGCCAAGTTGTNCCCATAAAGCCNGATAATCCNGATTTAAAAATNCCTCACATGGGCTGGAACGAAGTTCANCCAGTCAGTTACGAAGGTTCAGCCTTTGAACAAGACAACCAACACTTTGTGCTGCGCAGCACATTTTCTTCTAAAGAAGTCGCAAAACATTATTACTTTGTTCACTCTTATATGTTCGAATGTCATTATAGCCATCATGTACTGGGTATTGCAGATTATGGTGGACCGATCATCTCGATTGTTGGGCGTGACAATATTCTTGGTGTTCAGTTCCATCCAGAAAAAAGCGCACAAGACGGCCTAGAACTTATAGCCGCTTTTGCAAAATGGAGGCCTTAACATGAGTAATGACCAATTTAATCTTAAGCCTGTAGACGCTGTCCCAAAAGTCGAGCGCCTAGAGAGCCTGTCTACATCAGATTTAAACGATCTGATTGATGCAACAGACGCAGCCATAGAGGGCGGCGGCGGTTTTGGATGGATAGAATTACCAAACCGTGATTCAGCCGAGCGTTATTGGCAAGGTGTAATGGCCATGCCTGCGCGTATCCTACTAGTAGCACGTCTAGACGGTGTTATCTGCGGAACATGCCAACTATGGAAGCCCCCGCCCCATAACGAGGCACAAGCCCACATAATCACACTAACAACCAACTTTGTTTCCCCATGGGCTCGAGGCCACGGCCTTGCAAAAATGCTTGTTGAAAAAGCCGAGGATGTTGCACGCGATGAAGGGTTTTCTGTTATCAACCTAGAGGTACGCGAAACAATGACCCGGGCTATAGAGATATATGAATCACTAGGGTTCGAACGCTTTGGCGAACACCCATTTTCTGTTCGAATTCCCGATCAAATCCTTAAAGGCTACTATTACTACAAAGTCATTGATCCAAAACTAAAAGACNTATAACATNTAANANATTACAGNCTTTTAGGGGGAATTAGATGAGTGATTATAAAGAGGTAAGCGTCACATCATGGGGGACGCGCATTAAAAATGCTATTTCTGGAATCTTCATTGGATTTCTTCTTTTTCTAGCCTCATTTTACATCCTATGGTGGAATGAAGGTAACTCAGTTAAGCGTATAAAAACGCTAAATGAAGGCCGTAGCTTAGTCACGCCGATTTCAGCAGATCAAATAGATCCAGCCAATAATAAAAACTTAGTCCATATTGCCGGACGTGCAGAAACAAACCAAATTCTCATAGACCCCTATTTTGGCGTAGCGGTAAAAGCCCTCAAACTAAAGCGCGTCGTTGAAATGTACCAATGGCAGGAAGATAAAAAGACAAAAACAACAAGCAATACAGGCGGCTCCCAAACAACAGAAACCACCTATAGCTATCAAAAAATATGGTCTCAAAACGCGATTAATTCTGGTGAATTTAAAAAACCTCAAGGCCATGAAAACCCAGCTATGCGCTTTCAACAATACAGCCAAGAAGCCAAAGATATTAAAATCGGCGCTTTTCAATTATCAAAGCCATTCACAGCAAAAATCAATAATTTCACGCCTTATCATTTAACTGAGCAAAATTACAAAGCCATCAATGGCGCATTAAAAAATCGTTTTATCCTAAATGGAAATGAATATTATTCAGGCACGCCAGACACCCCCCAAATCGGTGACGTACGCATACGCATTGAAATTATTGAACCGCAAGAATATAGCGCGGTTGGTCAACAATATGAACAAATGCTCAATATCTACAATACGAAATCGGGAAAAATTAATCTGATAGAATCAGGTTACAAAAGCGCCGACGATCTCTTCCAAACCGCTGAAGACGAAAATGTCGCGCAAACATGGCTCACACGCTTTGGCGGTTTATTTATGATGTGGGCCGGGATCTTCCTCATCTTAAAACCNCTTCAAGTTCTAGCNGATGTTGTGCCAATTATAGGCTCCATCGTTGGCGCAGGCGCAAGCCTCATAGCGATTGTGTTAGCACTGCCCCTAAGCTTGCTGACCATTGCGCTTTCTTGGATTTTCTTCAGACCCCTAATTGGAGCTGCCATTCTCGTAGTGACAGGATTCTTCTTNTTTGGCGGCTTTAAGATTCTAAAGAAAAAAGCCATTAAAGAAGGACGTGTCTCAGACCAGCATCTCAGCGCNGAAACTTCATCTTGATGAAACGCGTTCAAAGCTTTATACCTGCTCCGTAGGATTAAATAGCAGCATGAAAGCGCGATAAAAATGATTATNTACCCAGCAATTGATCTTAAAGATGGACAATGCGTACGCCTTTATAAAGGGGATATGAACCAAAACACNGTTTATAACGACAACCCAGCAGCACAAGGTGCAGAATGGGCTGCATCGGGTTTTAGCTGGATTCACATTGTCGATCTCAACGGTGCTATTGATGGCCGTCCCGTGAACGAAGAAGCGGTAAAATCTATTATCGAAACAGTTGATATCCCTGTTCAGCTTGGCGGTGGTATCCGTAACCTTCAGCAAATCGAGAACTGGATTAATGAAGGCGTTAGCCGTATAATTCTTGGCACAATTGCCCTTAAAAACCCTGAAATAGTAAAAGAAGCATGCCGCCTATTCCCAGGCCAAATCGCCGTTGGCATCGATGCGCGAGCGGGCATGGTCGCCGTTGAAGGNTGGGTAGAAGAATCGAACATGAAAGCGGCCGATCTGGCACGTATNTTCGAAGATGAAGGCGTNAGCGCCATCATCTANACAGATATAGATCGTGACGGCACAGGTGAAGGCGTAAATCTTGAAAGCACAATCGAGCTATCGCAAGCAACATCAATTCCTATCATAGCCAGTGGCGGTATCGGCAGCCTTGATGATGTCTTTGCTGTACGTAAAGCTAGCGAAGAACATAATATTAACGGTGTAATTATTGGCAAAGCTTTATACGATCAACGCGTAAATCCAGCCAAAGCNATCGCAATTGCTTCTAATGACGATATTTTAANCGACGTACCAGCAAATACGAACAGTTAGAAAAACCAACAAAAAGTTGCCATAACTTCGTTGACAGCCACGCTCTGATAACCTAAAAAACTCCGAAATGATGTGAAAAACGGAGAACAGAGCGTCATGAAAGAAAATGTANAAAAATTTCTAAAAANTTTTGCACCGAGCTTTGCCGAAGTATCNGGCGGCCTTGANACCTTAGCCGCTGCACTCGAAATTAAAGAAATAGACTTCGCCCAAGCTGNNACGATCGCAGAAATGAATTCAGCCTTAGGATTNCTGCAAAATGAATTCTCAAANACCTCGGCAACCATAGGCCTNANACAAGTAACCNATCACCTAGTGAATAGAACAAGCCTAAGTGTCACAAGTGAAAAGCAAATAGCTGCCATTCACNCAGCACTAACAGCAGGATAATAAGCATACGCTCTTGTTTGATAAAGCAGAGTAAGCTAAAAGAATGGCATTATGCTTAAAACTCGTATCATACCATGCTTAGACATCGATAAAGGCCGCGTTGTAAAAGGCGTTAACTTCGTCGACATCGTCGATGCAGGCGATCCCGTTGAACAAGCAAAAGCCTATAACGAACANGGCGCAGACGAACTTTGTTTCTTAGACATCACCGCNACACATGAAAGACGCGACACCATTATTCATATGGTCGAAGATGTTGCAGCAGAAGTGTTCATACCGCTTACGGTCGGCGGCGGAATTAGTGATATTAGCCACATTCGAAACCTGCTTAATGCTGGCGCAGATAAAGTCTCTATCAACTCCGCTGCTGTTAAAAACCCGAATTTTGTTCGTGAAGCCGCGGAAAAATGCGGCAGCCAATGTATCGTCGTTGCCATTGATGCCAAAGCAAAAGAGGACGGTTCAAAAGGATGGGAAATCTTCACCCATGGTGGGCGCAAGGGTACAGGCATTGACGCCGTTGAATGGGCTATAAAAATGGCTGAATACGGCGCAGGCGAAATANTACTCACATCCATGGATAGAGACGGTACAAAAGCGGGGTTTAACCTACCTTTAACACGCGCAGTCTCTGACGCCGTTAAAATTCCAGTTATCGCCAGCGGTGGCGTTGGTAATCTCGATCACCTCGTAGAAGGTGTAACCGAAGGCCACGCTAGCGCAGTCCTCGCCGCTTCGATCTTTCACTTTGGTGAATACACAATTCAACAAGCCAAAGACGCCATGAAAAAAGCAGGAGTACCAGCCCGATGACCACGCACATCCTCGATCAACTCTACGCCGTCCTTCAAGAGCGCAAAAAAGAAAGCGCAAATAAATCCTACGTCGCTAGCCTTTACANCAAAGGTGCAGATAAAATCGCAGCCAAAATCACCGAAGANGCCGAAGAAACGAATGTCGAAGGTATCGCGCTCGAACAAGACCCTACAAACGAATCGATTCGTAAAGCGCTAACCTCTGAAAGTGCTGACCTTATNTTNCATCTAATGGTCATGCTTTCACATCACAACATTCCACCAAGTGATGTCTTTAAAGTGCTAGAAGGACGCTTCGGCATTTCCGGCCATGATGAAAAAGCATCACGCACAAAATAATTCCATAACACCTTGCATTTCTATATTTTTTTATGCAATACTCCGCGCCTATGTGGTCATTAAATAAAGCATTCAAAGCTACAGCAGGTATNTTTCTCGCAGCCAATGTTAATNTTGCGGCAAACGCTCATGAAGTGCCNAATGCCGANCANACGCACCTGGATGATCCTAATAAAATGACNNATAATGTCTGCGAAACAGGTGANACACCCTATATCGCCTTTGATCTTGATTCAGGCCGTATCATCGAAGAAAACCGCTCAGACATATATATTCAAACAGCCTCTATGGCCAAGATCATGTCACAAGTACTCTTTGCCAATGCAGTAGCTGATGGNGATATTAACCCCCATAACCGTGTACGCATCTCCGATGATTCTATCGATAAAGGAACAAAATGGGGCGGCAACTCTTGCGATATAAAAGATACGCCGCGCGTATATAGAAACCTTGACGTTGAAAATGCNCGNAAAATGTCTGCTGTACGCTCATGTAACGAAGTCACTGTCGCACTTGCGAAAGANATTGTCAGAGATTCATTTGAAGGCGGCGATGAGATTCCAAACAGATATCGTGAAAAACGTTTTGTTGAAGAAATGAATGCTGAGGCGCAAGCAATGGGCATGCATAATACAAACTACACCAATGCCAGCGGCCTGCCAGATCCAGGTAACCATACAACTCTGCAAGACCTCGCTGTTCAGTTCAAGCATATTTACGATGAAAGAGAAGACGTAAAATCTTACCTCAGCCTAACCGAAACAGGAATAAGGGGCTGGAATATTGGCAATACAATCACCCTTATGCGAAATAATTACATTGATCATGATACGGTGAGTATATGGGGCAANACNGGCACTGTGGCTCNGCACAGAGGCGGCGCTGGCTGGATCTTAGGATTCGAAGAAGAAAANGGCCCGAATATAGCNATAGCAACAATCTGTCACCCTGAAGCAAAACCGTCTAAGTACCATATTCGTGAGAATTTCACGCTAGAGGTCTATGAACGTGCACGTAATTTTGTGGTAGANCANCCAAATGAACTCAATCAAAAACCTGATATCTATGGTAACCCNCCTGCTCAGAGATTCTTACTTGATATACCAAGGCACCANATAATGCTACCGGATCCATTCTCTACAGATTTTTCGGAGCATTTTGTTCATCCAATAAAACAACAACCGGTTCATAGCTNTGAGCTTCCTTAGCATCCATTGAAGCATAAGCGCAGATAATAACGAGATCACCCTTTTGCACCAAACGCGCAGCCGCACCATTAATACCAATCACGCCGCTACCGCGCTCACCTAAAATAGTATAGGTCGTAAAGCGCTCACCATTATTAATATTCAAAACATCAACCTGCTCATAAGGAAGCATATTCGCCGCCTCCAACAGATCAGGGTCAATTGTGATAGAGCCTTCATAATGAAGGTCACTCTGTGTCACTGTTGCGCGGTGTAATTTAGATTTCAGCATTGTTAACATCATGGCCTTTATATAATATCATCCAATCAGAAAAGAAAGGGATTTCAGCATGGCCTATGACGATCAAAATATTTTTGCAAAAATTCTTCGCGGTGAAATCCCGTGCCAGGAAGTCTATCAAGACGATCATGTACTGGCCTTTAACGATATAGCGCCGCAGGCTCCGGTTCATATCCTTGTCATACCCAAAGGTGCATATATCTCTATTGATGATTTCGGCGTAAACGCCACCCCAGAAGAACTCAAAGCATTTTATAGTGCCATTGATAAAATTGTCAGTGACAAAGGCCTCAAGGAAGCTGGATTTCGCTGCATTGCTAACACTGGCGAAAATGGCGGGCAGGAAGTACCGCACTTCCACATGCATATTCTTGGTGGAAAAAAAATTGGACCAATGGTCTCATCATGATTGATAAATCCATCAGCCCAATTTTGCTCACTAAACTTTATATAATTAATTCTTCGTCTTAGAAACTGTAGGAAAGACAACGACATTTCCATCTAATGTCGTTTCTGCATAACTATTCTTCGATACATTTGCGGCCTCTTGGCTGAAGTAAAATTCATTTGCCANGATCATAGATGNATCATCCANATCCANTGCATCTACATAACATTCCGCTATGAGCANATGAGCCTCAGCCTGCGTTTTCAAAATATTACAAAGCGCAGCCGCTTCTGGCACACGTCTTTGTAATGCATTCATTGATGATTCGAATAAATCCGCCAATGCCTGTAAATCTTCTGGCAGATAAACCATCTTAGAAAGCGTCTCATCTTCGCCGGATAAACCACCCTGTGAACTAGCCATCCATTCCGCCGCGTAATCTGAAATAATGCGCTCACATTCCATGTTGAGAACNGCCATAGCCGCACCAAAGTTTTTATACTTCGTGGCAATTTTTTGCCCTGCCAACGCAATAGCCAAAAGCGCACTATCCGTTCTTAAATCTGAAATTTCTTCATGAAGAGCATGCTTCACTTCATCACTGACGCTTTCTCTCCCATATAGAATATCTTGAATGATAAGAGGAATATGTAGCGAGTTCGTAAGACCTGCCATTTCTCTTTCGTTTACCATAGTACTTCCCTTTATATTTTTTTATTTTTATTATCCCCGATCACTGCCGACCTGCTTCCTGTATAAAGACTAAAAGTAAAAGAAAAATTAACATGTGGATAATTTAAGATAAATTTTACACATCAATGAATTCAAGGTTGTGCTATAACAAAATTGAATCGTTATACTAGGAAACTATTTATGGTCGCTCAAGTCAGCACAGTCGCCTTTCAAGGCATTGATATTCAAACAGTTGATGTGCAGGTGCAAATCTCTAATGGCCTTCCCGCTTTTACAATTGTAGGTCTACCTGATAAAGCCGTAGCAGAAAGTAAAGAACGGGTGCGCGCCGCCCTTCACGCCCTTGGAATCGCTCTACCCCCCAAAAGATTAACGATTAATCTTGCGCCCGCAGATGTCACAAAAGAGGGCAGCCATTTCGATCTTCCGATCGCGGCCGCTGTTCTCGCCGCGATGGATATCCTTCCAAAAGAAGAACTATCCAAAGCCACTATTTTAGGTGAACTGTCCTTAGACGCTAATATTCGCGCCGTTGCAGGCATATTGCCCGCCGCCATACACGCTGCAGGCAATGATAATAAACTTATCTGCCCTGCTGATTGCGGCGAAGAAGCAGCATGGGCCGGAGATTTGGAGATTATCGCGCCATCAAATTTGCTGGATTTAATCAACCATATAAAGGGCGTACACAATCTACCCGCGCCCTCAACCCGTTTAGCGCAGCATACAAATACCGCNAAAACCGATCTCGCCGATATAAAAGGTCAAGAAAGCGCTAAGCGCGCATTAGAAATAGCGGCGTGCGGCGGTCATAANATGCTNATGATCGGNCCGCCNGGNTCGGGTAAATCTATGCTCGCAAGCGCACTACCTGGCATCCTACCGCCTCTTAATGCTAAAGAAGCCCTAGAGGTATCGATGATCCACTCCCTTGCTGGATCCCTCCCCGAAGGCGGCCTCATGCAAACGCGCCCCTATAGAGACCCGCACCANTCCGCCTCCCTGCCTGCTTTAATAGGCGGNGGCCACCGCGTAAAGCCAGGCGAGATAAGCCTCGCNCATAATGGTGTACTCTTCCTTGATGAGCTTCCGGAATTTTCCCGCTCAACTCTAGAAGCACTGCGCCAGCCCATAGAAACGAAAAAAGTTCTCATCGCGCGCGCCAACCAGCACGTCACATACCCTGCGCGCATACAGCTCATCGCTGCTATGAATCCTTGCCGCTGCGGTCACTTAGGACAAGAAGAGCTAGAATGCACAAAAGCGCCGCGCTGCGGCCTTGATTACCAATCTAAAATCTCTGGCCCGCTCATGGACAGAATTGATCTACAAATAGATGTCCCTGCTATTTCAATCGCGGATTTAAGCGCCCCCGCACCAAACGAAGATTCTAGCGCCGTAGCGCAGCGCGTAGCCGCCGTCCATAAATTACAAGCTGAACGATTCGAAAATCTTGGTGCAGAAAAAGACGTACACCTAAACGCGCACGCAGAAGGCAAGCTATTAGAGGCCATCACAACAATGGAAACAGATGCTTCAGCACTCATCCAGCGCGCCGCCCAAACCGCCAATATTTCTGCACGCGGCTATTTTAGAATTCTAAGAACCGCACGTACAATTGCTGATCTTGATGCAATCATAAGCGGACAACATTTCGAAGCCATCAATAAAAAACATGTCGCCGAAGCACTAAGCTACAGACGACATGTNTCTGTATGAGGGAACGTGATATCCCTCATCTCCCCAACCGTTAACTNATATCAACAGACNTCGCCTGTTTCAGAATTTCCATTTACATTTTGNCTGACATACTTAGCCATAAAGCTGGACCAAGAAGACGCCATAGGAGAACGCATACTGTGCATACGGTTTCCATCTCTTAGAACACGGCGCAAAGTCTGCCCCGTAAGCCCTGGATCATCCAACGCGGTTTGAAATTCACCCAAAGCCATAGACGCAAACGCAGCATAATCCGCATTCACTGAATCATATTGAGCATAAGCTTCGCTTGTCTCATCAATCAACAGCTTAACCGGACATTCAAAAGAGTATTTCATTGATACTTTCTCCCTTAAGAATTTCGCAAAATCCTTTACCTGCGCTTTAATGAACAAAAATCTGCTTTCAACNCTTTCAAAACACATGATGATCAAATATAAACAGCAGGAAAGTTTGAAAATGATCTCATAAATCAAAACAGAAATGCAAATTTCATTATATTTAGTCTATAAATAATGTAATTTTATTTCGCTAATATGAGTTTAAAAACAAAGGATTGGAAGACAACATGAAACGTGCATTTATATTCCCAGGTCAAGGATCACAATTTGTAGGAATGGGCAAAGAACTCGCCGAATCGTTCAGCGAAGCCAAAGAAGTATTTCAAGAAATTGACGATGCACTCTCTCAAAATCTTTCAGCCCTCATGTTCGAAGGCCCTGAAGAAGACCTCAACCTCACTGAAAACACACAAGCAGCGCTAATGGCTGTGTCTGTTGCGACAATGCGCACACTTGAAAAACAAGGCGGCTTTGCCCTCGCGGATAAAGCAGACTTCGTCGCAGGTCACTCACTCGGCGAATACTCAGCCCTCACAGCCGCAGGCAGCTTCACCCTATCTGATGCCGCCCGCCTGTTAAAACTGCGCGGTCAAGCCATGCAAAAAGCTGTCCCAGTGGGCGAAGGCTCTATGGCGGCTATCATCGGCCCATCCCTTGAAGACGTCCGCAAAATCGCAGAAGACGCNGCCCAAGGCCAAGTATGCGAAGCCGCAAATGATAACTCCGTCGGTCAGGTCGTCATTAGCGGCCATAAAGACGCCATCGCCAGAGCCGTTGATATCGCCTCAGAGCGCGGCGCAAAACGCGCTGTCATCCTGCCTGTAAGCGCGCCGTTCCACTGCGCCCTCATGCAGCCCGCAGCCGAAGCAATGCAGGCCGCCCTCGCGGACACAAATATCACCGCGCCATCTGTGCCCGTAATCGCCAATGTGATTGCCGCGCAAACAAATGACCCAGAAGAGATTCGTAATCTCCTTGTTCAGCAAGTCACAGGCGCAGTGCGCTGGCGCGAATCTGTTCTATATGCCAAGGAACAGGGCGTAAGCGAAATGATCGAGCTAGGCGCGGGTAAAGTGCTCTCTGGCTTAATCCGCCGCATCGACCGCGAAATCGCCTGTAGCAATGCCGCCAGCCCGGCTGAGATCGAAGCCCTCATCGAAAAACTCAGCTAATTAAAAAAGCGCCCTTACACTACACCCATAATAGGCCTATAATAGCTCACCCAACCACCATAGGGTGAGCAACAAACATATGGGATAGAGGATGATCGCTGAGTTATTTTATCCAGAAGAGCTTAAAATCATTATCGCGGATTTGCGTGCTAAAGATAACTTAAATGAAGCCACCAAGGATGCTTTAGATTCTTACATAAAAAAGCATGTTAGCATCACGTTTTTTTTAACAATTATATCATTACTAGCAGGCTTACTAAGTAAAGATTTGCTTTTATTTGGGTTTAGTTGTGTAGCCGCAACATTCATATTTTTCCCTTCGATTAATAGCTTAAAAAAATTAATCAAAGAATCGGTTAAAAGGTACCAAAATTCAGGGAAAACAAAAGCTACAGTTACAAGGTTTCTAATCAGCAATGGTATAGGTGGCTCATCATGGAGTGTCTACTATAGCTATTTAGTCGATGAAAAAGAAATTGAAGCAAGACTTCCTGATATCCCAAATGATTTATTGCATATAAGATATAAAAAGGGCGATACCTTCAACATTATTTATGATACGCGCGATCCAAGTATTAGCATTCCTGAAATTCCAACTTTGATAAGAACGTTCAAATTAAACAAAAGCGACAATAAATCCACTGAATCGCTTTAATACAAAGAGATCAAAGCAACACTAACTCATCACCGCACCGCCTGGAATAACCAATAGCCTAGCTGAGATCGAAGCTCTCATCGAAAAACTCAGCTAATTAAAAAAGCGCCCTTACCCTGCACCCATAATAGGCCTATAATAGCTCACCCAACCACCATAGGGTGAGCTATGAAACCATTATTATTANCAGTCTTTCTATTCTTCACATCTATAATGCTGAGCGCCTGTAACTCAGGTCATGAAAGCTGGCATTATAAAATGACCGTAACCGTTGAAACCCCTGAAGGCGATATATCAGGCAGCGCCGTGAGGGTCATGGCGAACTCTAGCCCAGCACTCAGCTTACCTGACGCGGGCAGCTCAGCCAGTGTACGCGGCGAAGCGGTTGTTGTTGATTTAGGTGAACGCGGTGTTTTATTCGCGCTTATTTCCCACGATAGTGATCGAGAGTTTTATGCGACCTTTCCCGTACCCAATAATAAAGGCGGCGCAACACCGGAAGGGATCGCTTACTATGCGTCTTTACCCGCCGGAAAGAAGAAAGATATGAACCCGTTTTCTGGCGCGGGCTATCCAAAACTTGTGACCTTTAAGGATATAAATGACCCCAAAACTGTCACGCTTTTGCAGGAATATGAACGCTGCCGCGCAGGATCTAAGCGCGCAAAGGCCTGTAAGGAACAAGGGCCGCATCTCATCAATGATCGTTTTGAGGAGATGTTTGGCGAGGGCGTACGCATAAAGAATATCACCCTTGAGATTACCGATGAACCCGTCACATGGGGCGTTGTCCAAAAACACCTAGGAAAACGAAAGTCTATCGGACCATATATGTTTGCGTTTGGAGAGAAACGATGAATCTCAACCTTAAATTGGTTAAGGCGATTTTATCCAAGCATGCAATTCTTTTTACCTGCTTAGTGTGCACTCTTTCCGTAGGTGTATCTGCATGTAAAACGGAGGAGAATAAGAAAGAAACATTACAAAGCCTTCCATTTTTGGCGGTCGATCTAAATGGAAACGGGAAAATAGACATGATCCCTCTTGAAGAATCCAATGTATATTTTGATGTAGATGGTGATGGACTGGCTGAGCGCACAGAATGGATAAGCCCCGAAGATGGGATTGTTGGAGTATACACTCTAAAAGATGATTCTAAAGGAGATACAATTCAAAAACGACTTTTGCTTTTTTATACCGATGGCCTAAAAAAACTACTCTCATTTGATTTAAATAATGATGGTCAATTCGACAAAACAGATCGTGTAACACAAAAAGGGTTATCCTATACACGATCAGGTAGTTTTTGGGTGTGGGTAGATCAAGACCAGAATGGTTACCCAGAGAAGGCAGAACAAAAAACATTTGCAGAAAAATGCTCTATTAAAAGTTTGAATTTGCAGAATACTAGCAAAAGTAATCTCAAGTTCTCAAGCTTTATAGAATGCCAAGATGGAAAGAGTTTTCTATATAAAGAAGTGGATTTCCAGTTCGAAGACTCGAATAAAAAAATTCAATACCCACCTGAAAACCGAAGATAGATTTAATGCGATACTATCGATGGACTCTTACAATCGTGGGTATGATAAGTCTATTATGCTACAAAAAAAGAAACACTAACTCATCACCGCACCGCGTGGGAAAAGACCAGCATTCCAGCCACGTTCAGCCAAGCGGCGTAGCGCCGTTTTCGCCCAAAGCAGCGCCGTTGAAATATCATGATGGCGCAGCTCACTATGCTGGATACAAATCACCTGACGCAGGCAATGTAAATTTTCGGTAATATCGCGCAAATCCTCACGCTCAACTACAAAAGCCTCGGCCTCTTGGTCTTGCTCGCTCACTGTTTCATATAGATCCTGCAGCGCATTAATAAAAAGATTTACATTTTCGCGCTGCGAATCCTCAAGATCCGTATGCGCAAAAGCCGTATTCACCGCATCATGCAGCGCGCTTAATCCCAGCGCAGGCGTAAAGCGCCGCCCCTCTTCCGCATCTTTAAAATGCCGAACAATATCCAAGATATCCGTACGTGCAAGGATCACGCCTTTTGTAGAATTCTGATTTAGTCCACTCATATCACTCAATTGTTAAGCACCATGCTTTATTTATTTTTTATTATTCTAGCCTTGTCTTCCATAAAATAAGGTTAATACGAGGCGTTTAACCCCATTTATTTATAGCGCGCAGACGAAGGTCATTGACTTGTAAGCAGAGGGCTTATAATCCTGATATCAAGATAAATAAAGAGGAATTGTTGAAAATGTTTGACCTTACAGGAAAAAAAGCACTCGTAACCGGCGCAACAGGCGGTATTGGCGGCGAAATTGCACGCGCCCTCCACGCAGCAGGCGCAGAAATCGCGATCTCTGGCCGTAATACAGAAAAACTAGAAGCCCTTGCCGCTGAACTGGGTGAGCGCGTCCATATCACACCGGCAGACCTCTCCTCTTCCGAAGCCGCGGCAGAGCTAGCAAAAAAAGCTGAAGAAGCCCTTGGCGGCGTTGATATCCTTGTTAACAATGCTGGGCTGACACGTGATGGCCTTTCCATGCGCATGAACGATCAAGACTGGCAGCAAGTCATCGATGTAAATATGACTTCAACATTCGCCCTTGCAAAGGCTCTACAGCGCGGGATGATGAAGCGCCGCCATGGCCGCGTTATCAATATCGCCTCTGTTGTTGGCGTAACAGGAAACCCAGGGCAGTGTAACTATGTTGCATCAAAAGCAGGGATGATCGGCTGGTCAAAAGCGATGGCGCAAGAAGTCGCAAGCCGCGGCATCACAATCAACTGTATCGCACCGGGCTTTATCGCCACCGCGATGACAGATGCGCTGAATGACGACCAAAAAGCAAAAATTAACGCGAATATTCCAGCCGCAAAAATGGGCGATTCAAAAGATATCGCCGCCGCTGCGCTTTATCTAGCCTCTGATGAATCTGGCTATGTGACAGGTCAAACACTGCACGTTAATGGCGGTATGGCGATGATCTAATCATCAAAGATATATATTCAATGAAGCGCGCTATAATCCTAGCGCGTTTTTTTATGGGATTTTAAAACCTGACAAAACAATTGGGGAATCTCCAGCGTCATCCATCTTCGCATCAGGACCGCAATTACTCGAATAGACCTTATGATCATCTGGATGCTTCCACATCATAATTTTATTCAAGTTTCCAAGCATAACAGCCATCATCGCACGCTCTATCTCAACTTCGCGCGGCTCACCCGAATCTGGTGAAACCCCTACCCCCTTGGCTTCATCCAACTTCACCGGATCTCTCATATTCAAATCCAGCATATAAATATCGTCACCATCTTCAACAAGTGCAACAGCATGACCTCCGCCACCTGTTCTGCCCGTCTCTGGATTTCTATAAAGGATATTACCGCCAAAAACGGCAACATCTTTTTCCCCGGCTAGGTTTAAAACGGCCGCTTCAAAAAACGCATAATTGTCACAATCACCACTATAGTGCCCTTGATAATGATCATTCATAAAATCTTTGAAATTAAAGCGTGTACCGCAATCATTTTGTTCAATATAGGTAAAGTTATCTAGGGTAAACCGATGAATTTCCTGCACTTTTTCAGCCGTCGGAAGATCTTTTATAGTCGCGATAAAATCTTGAATAAAGTCAGGCATATCTTCAAGGTTAGGATTTCTAATATCGTACCCCGTCTCAATAAAAACCTGATCAAGATCATCCGTTTTTTCTATTTCACCTTCAAGTGGATTCAGCTCTGCCTGTATCTCTTTAACAAAAGAGAAATAATCTGATCTAGCTTCGCGCAATCTACGCATTGTAAATGAATCCATAATACAGCCTCTCAACAACTCAAGCACAAAACTATATGAAAATAGTTAATATTTGCCAAATCATTACAAAACAAATATGATTACGTCAATTATTTTAAAGATCACACTGAATAAAGGATATAAGCGTGCCACAATCATTAAACGATAATTTCAGAGAACAAAACGACGCCGTGCGTGACGAAATAAATAGTGATCTAGAAACAGTTACAATGCGCAAAGGCCAGACTGCACTCGTCCACAAAGGTCAGCTTATCGACTACTTTACAAACGGAGCAGCGGCACAAAATGGCTTAACGCAGAGAAAATTACCTCTTGAAGGAAGCAGTTTTTACATCGTAGGCGGCCCAGATCAGAGCCTTAAAGGCACCGAAGAAAAGGCGACTTACTCAAGCCCACTTATTGTAAATATTAAATAAAATCTAGTGCGCATAAATGATCGTAAAAAGCCTGAAGATTTTGCTTATCTTCACGTGGATATGCCGCCTTTAAAATATAATAAACCTGCAATAACTTACCGTGCGAGCTTTTAACCTTAGGGTGGTTCGCCAAATTTTTACTATAAAGCTCAAACTTATCGGTACCACGCGCTTTTTCCCATGCATTAAAAAACTCTTGCTGCTCTTTAATTGATTCTATCAGTAACCTCTCTGCTTCAGCCAATGCTTCAGTAGGAGCTTTTGCAAATTCAAAGCTTGATAAGAAATTATCAATCTCGGCGTTATACTCCTCAATACTCATTGAACGCTTTCGGTCCCAGAAATAATTAAGCGTCATCACACGCGCGCGAAGCGCCATGTCAGAGACAAAGAAAAAATGATCTAAATATTTCGATTCCTTAGCCGGTATCTTCGATCTTTTTTTATTAAAGGGCGTTTGCTGATGCGGTATAGCTTGATAGGCATCTTGTACCGTCATCAAAACAGTATTCAGTTTTTTTAGCTTTGCCTCTGCTTCAAGCGCTTCACGCTCTTTTCTTTCCGTGTAAGTTTCCGCTAAGACCGGTTGCACAGTAAAAATAACTACGGCAGCGAATAAACCTAATATAAATCTCATAAGACCTCCGAATTAAAAAATTGATCACGTCTGGCAATCACATTCGCTATAGATTATAACAAACCTATGAAAAAACTCATAATATTTGATTGTGACGGTACATTAGTCGCCAGTGAACACCTCTATAATTCTATAACAGCTGAACTCCTTAATGAACTAGGCTATCAAGAATACACGCCAGAACTATGTATGGAGCTCTTTGCAGGGCAAAGCTGGTCAACAATTCGTCACATTATTGAAGACCGTCACCAAGAAAAGCTACCGGCCGACCTCATTGAGCGTTACATCAATATAGCTGAAAAGCGTATGCATCATAATTTTGACCCATGTCCAAATGCAGAAAACGTCCTGCATGATTTTCACACCGAGCATAAAATCTGCGTCGCATCTAACGGTGAGCGTGGCAATGTCATAAAAAGCTTAGAAGTCACAAACTTAAAAAAATACTTCATAGACGATCATATTTTCACAAAAATACAAGTAGAGCGCCCCAAACCTGCACCAGATCTTTTTATCTTTGCACTTGAACAAATGAACCACCGTGCAAATGATTCGGTGATTATAGAGGACAGTGTAACGGGTGTGTCTGCCGCGAAAGCTGCTAATATTAAAGTGCTGGGATATATCGGGTCCGCCCACGATAAAGACAAACAGAGCGAAAAGCTAAAACAAGCAGGAGCAAACATTATCATTGAATGCTTAACCGATATCGAAAATCATATTTAGAATATAAAATGACCTTTTATCCACACGATTCAAACGCAATATGGAAAACATTAGTAAAAGGGCTTGCATTTCATTAAGCGGCTTATTAAAGTTCGGTGCAGTTTATTGAGGCGTTAGCCTCGAATTAATAATTTTACTAACAAAAAAAGATAAGGATTTACGATGAGTGACGTAGCTGATCGCGTGAAAAAAATTGTTGTTGAGCACCTAGGTGTTGAAGAAGATAAAGTTGTAGAAGGCGCGAGCTTCATTGATGATCTAGGCGCAGACTCTCTAGACACAGTTGAACTAGTAATGGCGTTTGAAGAAGAATTCAACGTTGAGATTCCTGACGATGCAGCTGAAAACATCCAAACTGTTGGCGATGCTGTTAAATTCATCCAGGAAAACTCAGCTGAGTAATTAACTCTCAGCTTAAAGTGTATTAAATTCCACACAGCCGCCAACTGCGCGGCTGTTTTGGTATAGGAAAAGGAATGATGATGAGAAGAGTTGTTATTACAGGTATGGGCATGGTTTCACCGCTTGGTATGGGCGTTGAGCATAACTGGAAAGCGATTACAGAAGGACAAAGCGGGATTCGCAAAATCGAACATTTCGATGTATCTGATATCCCTTCACGCATCGCAGGAATCATTCCGACAACAAAAGATGAAAACCCTACAAATGGTGATTTCAACGCGGATCTCTACCATGATCCTAAGGAACAACGTAAAACAGATATTTTCATCACATACGGTATGGCCGCAGCACAAGAAGCCATCGAAGATTCTGGCTGGGATGCCCAAACAGAAGAGCAGAAAAATAGAACAGGCGTTTTGATCGGCTCTGGCATTGGCGGTCTGGATGAAATTCATAAAACATCAACAATTCTCAATGAACGTGGCCCTCGCCGTATTTCACCATTCTTTGTACCAGCGGCACTGATAAACCTTACATCTGGCCATGTCTCAATTAAGTATGGATATCGTGGCCCTAACCACTCCGTCGTAACAGCGTGTGCAACAGGTACACACGCAATAGGGGACGCCGCACGCCTTATCGCATTTGATGATGCAGATGTCATGATTGCCGGTGGTGCAGAAGGTGCAGTTTGCCGCCTAGGCGTTGCTGGATTTGCCGCTGCCCGTGCACTTACAACTGGATATAACGACACACCACAAGAAGCTTCACGCCCTTGGGATGAAGGCCGTGACGGCTTTGTCATCGGCGAAGGTGCTGGGATAGTCGTACTAGAGGAATATGAGCATGCAAAAGCTCGCGGCGCTAAAATCTACGGCGAAATTATTGGTTACGGCCTTTCAGGCGATGCACACCATATCACAAGCCCAGCCGAAGACGGCAATGGTGGATACCGCGCAATGGAAGCAGCTTTAAAGCGCGCAAAACTTAATCCAGAGGATATCGATTATATTAACGCTCATGGTACATCTACACCGGTTGGGGACGGCATTGAGTTTGGCGCAGTGAAACGTCTATTCGCAAATGCACTAGACACCATGTCAATGTCATCAACTAAATCAGCAATCGGCCACCTTCTGGGCGCTGCTGGCGCAGTTGAAGCCATTTACTCAGCCAAAGCGATGGAAACTAGCATATTACCACCAACACTTAACCTCAATAATCCATCTGAAAATTGTACAGGTATCGACCTTGTGCCAAAAACAGCAAAGGAAAAAGAGGTCAACACTGTGCTATCCAACTCATTTGGATTTGGCGGTACAAACGCATCCCTGATCATGAGAAAAATATAAAATGGTTTCAGGCAGTGGCATAGCTCAAGCATTTAAAACGCTGCTAAACCTCTTTATCTTTGGCATCACAACACTTGCCTTACTCAGTGCTAGCTTTGCGATTTACTTCGGCTACCTCTATGAAAAGCAAGGGCCTCTGAAGGCGCCGATAGAAATCACCATCAACAGCGGTGACAACATTGCAGCGCGCCTCCATGATGCAGGAATAATTGAAAATGAGCTTACCTTCAAAATCGCTGCACGCCTCAGCAATCAATCAAAAAAACTTCAAGCAGGTGAATACGCCGTTCCCGCTGGAATATCTATAAAATCTATCTTAAACCAGCTTGTCGAAGGCAAAACCATACAGCGCCAAATTACTATCCGCGAAGGCCTTACAAATCACGAAATCTTATTGCTGCTCAACGGATCAAAAACTCTTAAACCTTCACAACCTCAAATGGGCTATGAAGGGCTATACCTTCCAGATACCTATAGCTTTCAAAAAGGTGATTCAACATCCGACATTTTAGAGCAAATGCGCAGTGCAATGGAAAAAACGCTATTTGAGCAATGCAAAATCGAAGCTCAAATTACAAAGCTAGAAGATATTCTAGACTATCCGTGCGGTACATCCCACTTAAAAACTGTACGTGATGTTATCACCCTCGCTTCAATCGTTGAAAAGGAAACAGCACAAGCCGATGAGCGTGCAAAAGTAGCTGGCGTATTCATTAACCGCCTTCGTATAAACATGCCCCTGCAGACAGACCCGACGGTCATCTATGCCATAACCGAGGGTAAGCACGAAAATAATGGCAAAGGACCATTAGGACGCCGCCTCCTCAAAAAAGACTTAGAAATAGACAGCCCATACAACACCTACAAAAACGCTGGCTTGCCACCCGGCCCTATCGCAAACCCGGGACGCGCTTCTATAGAAGCTGTCCTTAATCCTGAAGAACATAAATATCTCTACTTCGTAGCCGATGGTACGGGCGGCCACGCATTCGGAAAAACCCTTAAAGAGCATAATCAAAATGTTTCTAAATGGCGTAAAATCCGTAAAAACTCTAATTAGCCATGAAATTTAAAACAATATCCCTTCCATATGAAAGACCGCTTGGCGGGCCAGCGGATGAGGATAATTCCGATCAATATACGGCCGCTATACCTCGTAATGTTATATCATTGCACTCATCTGAAAATGATCTGATCTTCGACCCCTTTATAGGCTTTGGGACAACCGCAATCATTGCCGAAGAGCTTAATCGTATTCCCTATGGTATTGAAGCTGATCGCATTCGCTTTGAATGGGCGGCAGGGCAAGTCCAGCATTGGAATCATATTGTCCATGATGATGCACTCAATTTAAAGAACTACAACTTTCCCAAAATGGATTTATGCGTAACATCCCCGCCCTTTATGCCTATGGACGATGATTGGAATCCTTTATATTCAGGCGACCCAAACTACGCTGAATACAGCCAATACCTTGGCAAACTGGAAAGTATCCTAATCAAAACAAAAGAGATCATGAAACCGGGCGCCCCCCTTTTCATTCACACCGATGATATAGAAACCTCAGTAATAACACCGCTCATAAACGATATGCATAACATCACATCCAAGCATTTTGATTTTGTTGAAATGATCAAGATAGAGTTCAGCGGAGAAGAAACGCCGGATGACTATCAATCAACACACCTTCTTCATTTCAGAGCATAGAGACTCAAGCCAGCTAAGAACGGCCTTTTTTATCACCGCCGCCTTTTTTATCATCACCATAGCGCCCGCCTTGTGTTCTAATCTGTCCAGCGCGAGGGCTTCCATATATTCCGCCGCTGTAACTTGAACGACCACCACCGCCAAGGCCTGGACCAGTCGGCCCTTGTGGAACAATACGCGGCCCAGCCTCAAGCGCCGCGCGGCGTGCTAATTGTGGCTCAAACTGCAAACTCGAAGGTGCAGCTTCACCTAAAATACAGCCCATCGCATTTTCATCACCTAAATCCTCACGATGAACTGGCTGACCAAAAACACAAGCCTTAATAAAATAATCAAATGCAAGTAGTGGATTAGATGGTGGTGTCATATCCTTAAACGCTTCCATGCGGTAAGGATCATCCAAAAACATAAAGGGCACTTGATAGGCCTGCGCAATAGTCCCATTGTGAACTGCGCCTAAATGAATAATCGGGCACATATCTAACGTAGCATTATATTCGGATTCAATAGGGATATTCAGTTCGATAAAATCCATATCAGAATATTCAAGTGTAAGATGTCCACTTTCAGCATCAAAAACTGCGCCAGAAATCTTTTTAAAAAAATTACGACTAGCCAGCAGCCCTGCTTCACCTGTTGATGTAAAGAGAAGATCAATATTCATAAAATGCCTTACCTTATAAAGACTATATAGTCTATTTTAGCATATGAACAATCAAGGGGAAATTTATAGCACTTGCTTTTTAAATTTCACTGTCCAATTTCACTTGACGAAACACCACTAAAAAGGCAGCTTTTGAAACATGTGCGGCCTTACAGGATTTTACAGCGTTAATCCAACCCTCTCGAAAGTAGAGCAAAATGTCATCGG
>NHCG01000011.1 GCA_002167715.1 Micavibrio sp. TMED27 | reverse complement strand
TGGAGACAGCGGAGATATCGTTACGCCATTCATGCAGGTCGGAACTTACCCGACAAGGAATTTCGCTACCTTAGGACCGTTATAGTTACGGCCGCCGTTTACCGGGGCTTCATTTCATTGCTTGCACAACTCCATTTAACCTTCCGGCACCGGGCAGGCGTCAGACCCTATACGTCGTCTTGCGACTTCGCAGAGCCCTGTGTTTTTGATAAACAGTCGCCACCCCCTGGTCTGTGCCCCCCATAAAAAGTTGCCTTAATATGGGGCATCCTTCTCCCGAAGTTACGGATGTAATTTGCCGAGTTCCTTCAGGATAGTTCTCTCAAGCGCCTTGGTATTCTCTACCATCCTACCTGTGTCGGTTTCGGGTACGGTCTAATGTGGAGGCTATTTCCTGGGACCATTTCACGGCGTCTTCAATCCGATAAGAAGACACAATTTACATGATCCGTCACACATCCACTGGTACAGGAATATTAACCTGTTTCCCATCGACTACGGCTTTCGCCCTCGCCTTAGGGGCCGACTAACCCTGCCCTGATTAGCATAGTGCAGGAACCCTTAGGATTTCGGCGAGAGTGTTTCTCACACTCTTCTCGTTACTCATGTCAGCATTCTCACTTCTGATACCTCCAGCATACCTCACGGTACACCTTCGCAGGCTTACAGAAAGCTCCGCTACCAAGCACATAAAGTGCTTCCTAAGCTTCGGTACATAGTTTAAGACCCGTTACATCTTCGCCGCCAAAAGTCTTATTTAGACCAGTGAGCTATTACGCTTTCTTTAAAGGGTGGCTGCTTCTAAGCCAACCTCCTGGTTGTCATGGACTTTCGACTTGCTTTTCCACTTAACTATGATTTGGGGACCTTAGCTGTAGGTCTGGGTTGTTTCCCTTTCCACCACGGACGTTATCACCCATAGTGTGTCTGCCATGCAGTACTCCTCGGTATTCGGAGTTTGGTAAGGTTTGGTAAGGCTCGCGCCCCCCTAGCCCTTCCAGTGCTCTACCCCCGAGGGTATTCACATGACGCTCTACCTAAATAGATTTCGCGGAGAACCAGCTATTACCCGGTTTGATTGGCCTTTCACCCCTAGACACAACTCATCCCGTAATTTTTCAACATTAGTGGGTTCGGCCCTCCATTACGTGTTACCGTAACTTCAGCCTGGTCATATCTAGATCACCGGGTTTCGGGTGTAATCCTACATACTTGTCGCCCATTTAAGACTCGCTTTCGCTGCGCCTCCACCTATCGGCTTAAGCTTGCATGTAAGACTAACTCGCTGACCCATTATACAAAAGGTACGCCGTCACAGCATAAAGCTGCTCCGACTGCTTGTAGGCATACGGTTTCAGGTCTATTTCACTCCCCTTATCGGGGTTCTTTTCACCTTTCCCTCACGGTACTTGTTCACTATCGGTCAATCAGGAGTATTTAGCCTTAGAGGATGGTCCCCCTATATTCAGTCAAAATTTCACGTGTTCCGACCTACTCGAAGATATATTTATTTTTTACGTATACAGGACTATCACCTACTTTGGTGTGGCTTTCCATCCACTTCTACTTATTAAAAATATACCATTGGGCTGATCCGCGTTCGCTCGCCACTACTAGCGGAATCTCGGTTGATTTCTTTTCCTCCGGGTACTGAGATGTTTCACTTCCCCGGGTTTGCTTTATTATCCTATGTATTCAGATAATAATACCTTATTACTGACATATCTTGACCCGACCTTAATCAGGTCAGTGATATATCAGAAAGGTGGGTTTCCCCATTCGGAAATCTGCGGGTTAACGGGTGTTGACACCTAACCGCAGCTTATCGCAGCCTGCCACGTCCTTCATCGCCTCTGATTGCCAAGGCATTCACCATATGCCCTTTAAAACGCTTGAATTCAAATCACGCGCAGGGATAAATCCGCTGCAAATAATTTGAATACTTAGAGGTTGTATAAATTCCTCTAATTAAGATTCTCAGTTTTGTTAGACATTGGAGATTCATAAATATATTGATCAGTAACAATCAATATATCCTATGATATCTTTTCAAAGTTATTATTGTTTGAGATAAATACATACCTCCTGGAAGAAATATATATTCCAATAATAACTTAAACCTATTTACGATGTACAAGAACCTTGGACTGGCTATAAACACCAGACCAAACACAAAGTCAAGAAGTATCAAGACTTTCAATTAAATCTTTTATAAAGACTTAATGGATAATCTTAATGGTGGATCCTAGCGGGATCGAACCGCTGACCTCCTGAATGCAAATCAGGCGCTCTCCCAGCTGAGCTAAGGACCCATTCTTTAAGAAGTAATGGTGGGCCCGGCTAGACTTGAACTAGCGACCTCACCCTTATCAGGGGTGCGCTCTAACCACCTGAGCTACGAGCCCGTATTAAGTACGGACCAAGCTCAATTTAAGAACCGGCCGATCCTTTGTGTTCTCTTATCAAGGAAAGAAGAAATATGCGGGCAACAGTGTCAGATGCCTAAAGGCAAGTGCACCAAATAGCTACCTTAGAAAGGAGGTGATCCAGCCGCAGGTTCCCCTACGGCTACCTTGTTACGACTTCGTCCCAGTCGCTGACCCTACCGTGGTCGCCTGCCTCCGAGGTTAGCTCGGCGCCTTCGGGTAGAACCAACTCCCATGACGTGACGGGCGGTGTGTACAAGACCCGGGAACGTATTCACCGCGACATGCTGATGCGCGATTACTAGCGATTCCAACTTCATGCACTCGAGTTGCAGAGTACAATCCGAACTGAGATAGTTTTTGGAGATTAGCTCCCCCTCGCGAGGTCGCTGCCCACTGTCACTACCATTGTAGCACGTTTGTAGCCCCACTCGTAAGGGCCATGATGACTTGACGTCGTCCCCACCTTCCTCCGGCTTGTCACCGGCAGTCTCGCACGAGTGCCCAACTAAATGCTGGCAACATACGATAAGGGTTGCGCTCGTTGCTGGACTTAACCAAACATCTCACGACACGAGCTGACGACAGCCATGCAGCACCTGTCACTCCCCCGGCCGAACCGAAGACAAGCATCTCTGCAAGTCCTAAGGAGGATGTCAAGAGTGGGTAAGGTTCTTCGCGTTGCTTCGAATTAAACAACATGCTCCACCGCTTGTGCGGGTCCCCGTCAATTCCTTTGAGTTTTAACCTTGCGGCCGTACTCCCCAGGCGGTGTGCTTAATACTTTCGCTCCGTCACCGAGACTAAGTCCCGACAACTAGCACACATCGTTTACGGCGTGGACTACCAGGGTATCTAATCCTGTTTGCTCCCCACGCTTTCGTATCTGAGCGTCAATAACTGTCCAGTTGGGCGCCTACGCCACTGGTATTCCTCCTAATATCTGCGAATTTCACCTCTACACTAGGAATTCTCCCAACCTCTCCAGTATTCTAGACTTACAGTTTCAAGAGCAGTTCCGAGGTTGAGCCCCGGGATTTCACTCCTGACTTGTAAATCCGCCTACATACGCTTTAAGCCCAGTGATTCCGAACAACGCTTGCTCCATTCGTATTACCGCGGCTGCTGGCACGAATTTAGCCGGAGCTTCTTCTATAGCTACCGTCATTATCTTCACTATTGAAAGAGCTTTACAACCCTAAGGCCTTCTTCACTCACGCGGCATGGCTGCATCAGAGTTTCCTCCATTGTGCAATATTCCTCACTGCTGCCTCCCGTAGGAGTCTGGTCCGTGTCTCAGTACCAGTGTGGGGGATCATCCTCTCAGACCCCCTACAGATCGTCGACTTGGTGAGCTTTTACCTCACCAACAATCTAATCTGACGCGGGCTAATCCATAGGCGATAAATCTTTGATCCTGAGATATTATAAGGTATTAGCTACCGTTTCCAGCAGTTATTCCTTACCTATGGGCATATTCCCACGCGTTACGCACCCGTGCGCCACTAACCCGAAGGTTCGTTCGACTTGCATGTGTTAGGCCTGCCGCCAGCGTTCGTTCTGAGCCAGGATCAAACTCTTAAGTTTGAATCCATCAAATCACTCAAAATTGAATTTTTGGTTATTTGAAGTAATGCGTCACCATAATAATGATAACGACTTCTTCAAAGACCTGCTTATATTGTTTTGCTGCTAACTTAAAAAGTTAACTGCGATGATCTTACGATCATCTGTGCGTCATAGGATACGCATACAAGCAGTCATTTGTTTTATAGTGCTTTCAATACACATCTCATAAAGAGACCAAACACTGCTGCCTGCGTATTCCTTCTTTCCTATTCACGATGTTCAAGAACCACTTAGTTACCGGCAAATCTGCCGAGCGAACCAAGAAAGGAAAAGTCTTATAACTTCTCATCACTTACTTCGCAAGCACTTTTTTTTACTGATTGCAAAAAACATTATTTTATATTTTTAGCGATCAATAAAACCTTTAAAAAAGTAAGCTTTTCTGAGGCTTAGCGCTGTTTGTCAGTGTTGTCCGCCTCAAGCTGTGGAGCGAGTTATACGCACATCATCGACACTCGTCAAACACTTTTTTCATTTTTTTTTCAAAAAAGTTCATTTTTTTTATTTTGCCTAGGTTACAATACACTCAAAAGCCGCAGAAACAAAAGAAAAACCATCAATTTCATACCATAGAAAGAATATTAAAAAATGTTTCTTAAAATATCATTAATGACCCTTTCTCTGTTCGCAGGAAGCATGATTGCGTTCCAAGCNCCCATAAATGCCAAGCTTGGAAGTGTAACAGGGGGACCACTTATAGCGGCATTCTTCAGTTTTCTTATAGGCACGGTTGCGCTTGGNACACTCTTAGCCCTCACAGGCAACATTCCTAAATTTGAAAATCTTATAAAAACTGAAAGCTGGATGTGGGTCGGAGGCCTTTTAGGTGCGATTCTGGTCACGGCAAGTATCTATATAATACCCCACCTTGGGTCAGCGCTCATGATTTCGCTCTTTATAGCAGGACAAATATTAGGGGCTCTTTTAATTGATAAGACGGGCTTCCTTCTTCCCGAAGCAATTGAAATAGATTGGCAGCGCTTTCTAGCACTTCTACTCATATTAGCTGGAGCCGCCCTTCTATCAAAAGCAAAATAAGAATCACCACCTAACAAAAAATACTGCAATACTTGCAAATCAAAGAAAATGAGATATTATTCTGATCCTGCCGCGGCCGAGAACTTAAATGGAGGCCTCTCATTACTATTTCACTAATACTTCTGCACATTGCCGGTGCTGTCGCACTGCTTTTATATGGAACGCGCCTAGTCAAAATCGGTTTTACGCGTGCTTATGGCACATCCCTAAGGCAATTTATTACATATGGTACAAAAAACAGGTTCATCGCTTGCGGATCAGGTATCGCTGTAACTTCATTTGTTCAAAGCTCAACAGCCGCGACCCTATTACTCATATCATTTGTTAAGAAAAGTAGAATCCCCCTTGCGATGGCTCTTGCTGTCACAGTCGGNGCGGACATATCTACAACACTCATTGCACAGATTTTAGTTTTCGACTTATCNTGGCTATCCCCAGCGCTTATTATTATAGGCGTTGCAGGACTTATGTTTTTTGAACATAGCGGAAGGAAAAAACACCTTGCGCAATCAATCATTGGTCTTGGCCTAATGCTTCTTTCTCTTTCACTTATTAAGCAAGCATCAGCTCCNTTAACAGGGTCTCCAACANTACCACTTATACTCGCACCATTATCAGCGGACCCAGTAACCGCCATTATAATTGCTGCATTNTTAACCTATATAATGCACTCATCACTTGCTGCTGTNTTACTTTTTGCNGCNCTTGCTTCAAATAGNATTATCGATCTNCAGCTTGGCGCACTGCTTGTACTCGGCGCTAATCTNGGCGGTGCCTTCATTGCATTTGTTGTAACCTATAAAGATGGCCCGCACGCACGCCGCATAACAATTGGTAATATAATAATGCGCGCCACTACCGTGCTTATAGCTTTCTTATGCTTACCAGCGATTTTATCTTTCCTTTCACAGTTTGATATAAACACAGCGCATCAATTAGTGAACCTGCATATGCTTCTAAGCCTAATGCTCGCAACTATTTTCTTGCCTTCAATATATAAAGTGGCAAGCCTATCTGAAAAAATNATAAAAATTGACCAGAACACGACNGTAAACGAATCAGACCCTGTCTATNTAGATGAACAAGCCCTAGATACACCCGTAATTGCCTTAGCCAGTGCCGCACGTGAAACACTCAGAATGGCAGAGATGGTNGAACTGATGCTTGAGCANACCATAGAAAGCTTTAAAGAGAATAACGAAAACCTAGCTAGCAAAATTAGTAAAAAAGATAACACCGTCGATGACCTATATAGAGCCATAAAAATCTATATGACCAGAGTCTCACACGAATCTTTGGATCCCAAAGAGGCTGACAGATATCTACAAATCATGACTTTTGCTACGAACTTGGAGCATATAGGCGATATAATTGACAAAAGCTTGGTCAAACTCGCTAAGAAGAAAATCAAAAACAAAGAACGATTCTCNGATGATGGCTGGACAGAAATAAAGGAGTTCCACGCTCAAGTTTTAAAAAGCATGAAACTGGCACAAATTATTTTCCTTTCCGAAGATACAGCACTCGCCAGACAGCTCGTAGATAATAAGCGCATTATAAGAGAAGCAGAGCGCCAAAGCTCAACCTACCATTTCAACCGCTTAAGAGATGGCCTTCCTGAGACAATAGCTACAAGCTCACTACATTTAGACATCATTCGTGATTATCGCCGTATCAACAGCTATATAACATCTGTCGCTTATTCAATCATTGAGAACGCAGAAAAATACGGGAAGAAAAGAAGATATTAGAAAGACGCTCTTACAACAGGCCAGCGTCTTTCAAACCAGCCTCAATATCAGCNGGAATTTCTTCATCACCCGCACTATACACCCCGCGGTCTTCAGGGGCCTTACCGGGTTCAAGATAACGCCACCCCTGAAAAGGACGGCGCGGCTTTGAAATTGTTTTAATCATCCGCGCATCTTGCACAATCATACAGCGCTTCTGCCCGTCAATCTCGACCATCTCAAAGCCTAATATTTTATGACGGCATTGAATTTTATTATTTAGAACTCGGTATATAGAACCACCGCAATCTAATACCTCTTGTGCTCTTTTAGGCATAAAGCGTGTCCAGCAAGGTACGGCTAAATCACCGTGATAATCAAATGCCTCTCTTCTTTGAATTTCTGCAAAATCCTCAAGAGTTTTTACGCCAACCACTAATTTTATAAGATGTATAGCCATGACGCTACTATAGCCNNCCAACCATGAATGACAATTAGAAATAAGGGGATATTATGGTCTCCTCGCTTCACAAAACCAAAAAACACCACCTATAATTTAAAAAATTTCAGGATATAACTTGGGTAACACAAAACCGATGCGTGCAATATTGCTAAGTCTTATGGCGACAGCCACTCTAATAGCCCCACAAGCATACGGGCAAGCAGGCATAGAATCNTGGAGTGTCGATAATACCGAAGCCCAAAGCCGTATCAGACAGTATCAAAACTATAAAGATATCTATAGCGAACAATCATCTGGCTCAACGAATATAGATACTTATGAACCATCAAACGGCAGCGCAACATATAAAGAATCGCTTAACGCCCCCATACGCACTACTCATAAAGATACAGAACGCGCTCAGAGTGTATCCCCCCCTTCTGCAATCGAAGAGCTTTATTCAAAGCGCG
Source organism: Micavibrio sp. TMED27 (assembly GCA_002167715.1). Lineage (GTDB taxonomy): Bacteria > Pseudomonadota > Alphaproteobacteria > Micavibrionales > Micavibrionaceae > TMED27. The sequence continues at coordinate 15,442 of NHCG01000011.1, read as the reverse complement.
CAAACCAGGAGCTCAAACAGTTTGGCTATGATATTTTTGGCATTCCCAAACAAATGAATAGGCCAGCACTAGATCTCCTCGCAGCAAATAAAACCACGCCCCCCTCTGGCGCTGTCCAAGATGAGTTTATTCTAGGNTCCGGTGATGAGNTGGAAATTACTTTCTCCGGTCAGCGTAATGATAGGGAATTATATAAANTTAACTCTCAAGGCATGCTTTTGATTAAAGACTTCCCACCAGTACCTGCATCNGGGNGATCTATTGGGCAAGTGCGCATATCCCTCGAATCATTAGCTGCGCAGCTTCATAATACAAAAATATATATNTCACTCTCAAAAGTACGTCAGATCGGTGTACTTGTAATTGGCCACGTCAAAAAGCCTGGCAAAAAAACACTAACAGTATTTCACACAGTCATTGATGCACTCATGGAAAGCGGCGGCATTGATAAGAGCGGCTCTCTTAGACAAATTAAGTTAGTACGAAAAGGGCATACTCAGTTAATTGATCTTTATGAGCTGTTAATTGAGAGTGAGAAAAATATTGATCTTTATCTACATGAGGGGGATCGAATCATCATCCCTCCACTAGGCCCAACANCNGCGATAGGCGGCGAAGTAAAAAGACCCGGNATTTNTGAACTCCTTCCCAATAGATCTAATCAAAAGAAATCACTAGATTTAAGCAGTGAAAAGCTAACATTGGTACAAATGTTAAAACTCTCTGGCGGGGCACTTAGCCCCGGACAAATCCGTCACCTTAGACTCAGTATAAATCAAAACGGACAAGAGACTTTAGAAGAAGTCCAAAATAAAAATAAGGCTCTATTCTCGGATGGCTCAATTCTACTTCTGCTAAAAGGACAAGAAAAAAGAAAGGCCTTTATNGAATTAAAAGGCCACACCCTTCGCCCCGGNCTNTATGCCCTATCAGAGAATAAAACTCTCAGAAACCTTATATCCTCCTCCGATTTTCTAGGAGACGATATTTACCCGCTAATCGGTGTAATAGAGAGATGGAATGAACAAGAGCTGAGCAAAAAGCTCATCGACTTCCCATTAAAGAACATTCTTTCAGAAGAATTTGATCGTACCTTAAAGGAAGGCGATGTCATTCACCTGTTTTCAAACCAACAAATAGCCGCACTATCCAACATTTTAGAAAACAACAGATCCGGAAATAAAACGTCTCTTCATACAGAGGAAAGCTATGCAAACGACGAAAACGAAATTAAAGATCAAATTCTAAGAACATTTTTAAAAGAACGTAGCGCCTTTGTAAGAGGCGCTGTCAGAAAACCTGGCGCCTACCCCATCTCCCAAGGCTTAACATTAGCAGGACTTCTCTCCAGTGCAGGTGGAACAGCCCTCGAGGCAAACACCGCAAATATTGAGCTCACCAGCTCACACATAGGGCAAGGCACACAACGAAGAATACTGAACCTCAAGGAAGATAACCCCAAAACTATTCAAGTTGGTCCAGGAGATTCCATTCGTGTAAATCAAAAGTTCAAAAAAATAAAAGATAACAGCGTCACAATAATCGGAGAAGTACAGCACCCTGGACGTTATGATTTATTGCCTGGCGACAAACTCTCCGATCTTCTCAAACGTGCAGGCGGTCTTACTGAACAAGCCTATCCTTATGGCGCTATATTTAGCCGCAAATCGCAGAGAAAGGCTGAAGAACAACGTTTCAAAGCACAGGCGAGAGCCATGGAAGCCGCGATAGCAGGAGCCGTAGAAAAAGAAAATAGCAAGATTAATGCTGCCAAAATAGAACAAGCCCGAAGCCTTGCAAGCGAACTNAGAAACGCCGAAGGTATTGGCCGNATAACCGTTGAAGCAGACCCTGCCGTTCTAAGTGCTAGACCGCAGCTTGATATGTACNTNGAATCCGGTGATAAACTCTTCATCCCTAAACGCCATTTAACTGTACGTGTAAGTGGTGAAGTACTCTCCCCTGCTAGTCTNCAATTCATCAGTGAAAAAGAGAGCCTGGATTACATCCATGAAGCTGGNGGTTTTACATACCATGCAGACAANGAGCGNACATTTGTTTTATATCCGGATGGTAGTGCGCAACCACTAAAGGTAAGTCCTTGGAATTACACGCCAATCAAGATCCCTCCAGGATCAACCATTATGGTGCCGCGTGATCCAAAACCATTTGATTTCATTCAAAGTGCAAAAGATGTTAGCCAAGTACTTTCAAACTTAGCCGTTACAGCCATATTCCTCGACGATCTGAAAGATGATTAAAACAAAGCACAAATAGATTAGGGTGCAGGTGCATTACTAAGAGGCGCAGGCGTAATAGTCCTACTCGACAAATCTGTTTCCTCTACTGGTGGGTCTGCTTTTACAGTGGGCGTTGTTGTTTGCCCCTCTTGATGAGAATCAGTTTGCGGAACAAAAAACTGCCCTTCAAATTTACGATCAAAAAAGAACTTAGTATCAAGATTTACGCCTGGCGCTTCTTTAGCATACTCAATCATTCGATCAGAAAAATCTTCTGCTGTTTCCGCTTTCATATAATGCTTGAGTTCTGTATGAACAACAGACTTCAAATGGGCATAAGAATAACTATCATCGCCTATGCCTGATGCATTTGTTGCAACAAAATTCCTTAAAACATTACCGCTTGCACCGATCATATCGATATCATCTATACCGTTACGTTTACGAATCAAAACCCAATCGACTATTTTCTCAGAAAGCTCGTCTTTATCGTAAGAACTCGTATTTAAATTCGAGGTAAAGTCTTTAAAAGCTTGTTTAGCAGCAGGTGTTTTAAAGTCAAAAATGCCAGCCTTAGCTTTTCTAGTCGCTTTCCCATCTTCATCTTCTACCAAAACGCGATCACGCAATGAAAGGCGTTCAATAAAATGATCATCAAGCCTACCGCCAACAACCACAGCCCTCGCATACAAGGAAAAATTTTGACGGGCCTGCTCATCTTCAAATTTCAGAAAACCTAACTCTTGCCAGCGATCAATAAACATAGAATCAAAATTTTGTTCTTTGAAGCGCGCCCCACCTTTACCCATGTAATAAGTGCCATTGTTATGCCCCTTATCAAAAAAACCTGCCATTTCCTCGCTGCCATTTGGCGCATCCCATTTATTATAGCTAATGGATTCCAGTTCACCGGTTCGGGGATTTTGCATTTTGTTCGGATAGCCTAAAAAATGCGCGAGATCACTGGTTGAACCAGACTTCAGCGACTTAAATCCTGCCATTAGACTTCCTTCAACCGAATGAATATTATGCTCTTTTGGCCCAGAATTCTGTTGCTCACCAAATTTTTCAAACGCAGAAATGTCTATTGAAGGATCAAGTGCCTTAATTGCACTTGCAACTATTCCCTTAATATTTGTAGATTCAGGAACATCATAAGATAAGCCAGCAGGAGCCATCCGATAAAGATACATAGCAAGGGATTCTTGCTTCATTAAGTTCGTTGCATCGACCTGAAGATCTTTCTTAAGCAAATGCTTAGCCATATCCGCAATATTTGTAGGTGCATCTTGTGTAAAAAGAAGTTTTAGCGCAGTACCAGCTCCATCTTTCATTAAACCTTCACGAGTGATACTTGTTCCCGCTGCTGTTTTCACAGCCTGATCTGGTAAGATTGTATTTAAACCCTTCGTAAGCTTTTCAGCCGTCGCCTCCCAGACAATATTTCCCTTATCATCATTTACTGCATGACGCTCCAACACAGTGGCTAATTCTTCAGCCCCGCCGCGCCCGGTAATATCTTCGTTAAGAGCATGCATAAACTCTTGTGCAAAAACTCCAAATTTTTGCATCGCTGCAGGATCTATGTAAGCAAATGTCTTTTGCTCTGCCATTGAAAATTCTCTTTCCTATTACCCAAATGCTATTTTAAGACAAAATAAATCCAAAATAGCTCTATTTTGCGCCAATTATAATGTCAAAGCGTTAATATATTGTTAAACTTTACGCACTATGAAAAAAATGAAATTCACGATTATAACGGTTACATATAACAACTTATACGGCCTACAAAAAACACAAAAATCTATTCAAAACCAATCTTTTAGAGACTTTGAATGGATTGTAGTTGATGGCAACTCTACTGATGGCAGCAAAAGCTTCTTAAAACATCAAAACGCCACTGTAATTAGCGAACCTGATGACGGCATATATGACGCAATGAACAAAGGCAAAAATAAAGCAAAAGGTGATTATCTTCTCTTTTTAAATGCAGGCGACAGCCTAGCTAGCCCATATATTCTTGAAACAGTCGAACAGGAAATTAAGGCTGTACAACAGTCCCCAACGCTTATCTACGGCGATTCTTACGAAGATCAGCAGCTCAAAACAGCGAAGGATCACAAAAGGATCGAACAAGGGCTATTCACACATCATCAAGCCATATTCTATGCCCGAGAAGAAACACTCAATTTAAACTACGATACAAACTATAAAATTGCTGCAGATTATAAATTTACTGCGTCAATCTTGCTGAAGAAAAATCAGGATGTTCTGTATATCCCATTACCAATATGCATATTCGAAAGTGGCGGTATATCTCAGAAAAACGCATATTTAGGTCGAAAAGAACAATATAAAATAAGGCAAGAACTTAATATCTGCTCGGTACCAATTAATATACTAATTTATGCTGCACAAACACTCATTTGGCAGCTTCACTTATATTTGCCAAATCTTTATTGGCATCTGAAATCATCCTGTAATAATCACCGCGGCTCTTAGCAAAATCATATCCAGCCGCACCATCTAGAAACCCTAACTTTAAAATATAGCAATGTATGAAAGCGATAAAGTTACGCGCGGGCATTGCACGGAATAGTTTTTTGCACATTTCGCGCACAAAATTTGGATCCTTTGGCCAAGCTTTATTCTTATTCATGCCGGCCTCCCAAATAGCATAGCGCATATGACGTGCATTCCAGCCATGCTCAGCAACATGAAAAAGCGCAGATTCAAGCTGACCAATGCAATACCCCCTATCCTCATCAATCAAAACAGGTTGATAATGCCCCTCGATCTCACCCATCCCTGATACGTTTAAATCATTCACTTCGGGGAACATCATACGTTTTTTGTGCAGCAAAGCGATTTTATTATTCTTAAGGCCATATTCTAGAATCTGTCCTTTCCAAATATATTTTCCGCGCACAAAAAAACCTGCATATTTCTTTTCGGATTCTAATTGAAGCGCTTTAATTTCAGCAATAAGTGCATCATGCATATGTTCATCCGCATCAATAAACAGTACCCAATCATATTTAAACTCAAGCGTTTCTAGACACCACTGCCTCTTCTTAGGATAACGCTTATTCCATATAAAACTCTCGAACCTGGCATTATATTGCATCGCAATATGCGGCGTACGGTCCCCTGACAAAGAATCAACGATCCAAACATCATCAAAGCCCTTTAGTGCCTCTAAGCACGCAGGTAAACGCTTCTCTTCATTCTTGGTAATAATCACAACACTTACAGGAATCATTTTACTCAGCCGCATCACTCTTAGAAAAAGAATCTTTTTTATTATTCATATTTTCAGCCACAGTATTAGACCACCCCCAATGACGCTCGGGCAATGCCTCACCATCCACTCCTTGGTTTTGCTGCATGTTTCTCAGGCCATAAAATATATAGCCGATTACCCCGCCAATTAATGCAGCAAACGCACAAAAAATCCCATAAGATGGCCAAGCAGGCCTAGCCTGAACGTAAGGGGGCTCAACAACATGTGCAGCAAAATACTCTGAAGTAGAAACAAGCATCAGTGCTCGCTCTTGTTCAACTAACATATCCGCGTAAGAACGGCGAAGTTCAGGGTTAACGGTATCACTCAATGCTGCACGAATGTAATCTATACGCCCATTGATATCTTTTAAAACCAAGTTTCGAATGAGCATGTCCGATGTTCCATGCACAAAACGCACAAAATATTCTGCAAATTTTGGATTCTGATGCTGATAATGCAATTGATATAAATCACTCTCACCAACCTGATTTAAAACAACGCGCTTACTTATATAATGCGCAAGTTTCGGCGCGTTCCAGTCCTCGTCAGCTTGCTGAAATATAATTTTCTTATCTGACATTAATCCCTGTATAATTCTCTTATCTTGCAGCATAATTTCTGAAATAGCCGCCCCTTCATAAACAGACATAAATCTTAGTAATAAAGCGGAACTATCAAACGCTCCAACCGCATCGCTATATTGAACTGAATTAGAAGACCTCGTATGGGACGACGCACTATCCATATAAAGCGCTGGCCCAACAACCATCACAGCCTTATATTGAGGTATTGAAAAAAACAATATGATTGCGCCTAGACAAACGCACAAAAAAGCAGAAGAAAAAATATAGTTTCGAGCGCACCAAACTTCAAAAATAAACTCTCCTAATGTTTGCTCTTTTGCATGCCCCATAGAACTATTCCTCTAAATCAGCCTTAAGAACGCCCCAAGCCCTTTCGATCCATGCATTAATAGATTCTTCGGGTACAAATATTTGCGAAGCTTCAACCGCGCCTTTATGCGCTTTAAACCACACATCACTGTTATAACGCATCTTTCTAATAGCCTCGGCGAGTGCCTTAGCCTGGCCTTGGCCAACCACTATACCTGCTCCAAAATCATTCAAAATTTTTGCAGGCTCAGATAGCGCAGGCCCAACAAACACACATGGCCTCTGAGCAGCCAAAGCTGAATAAAGCTTGCAAGGCACAACCATGCCAGCAGCTTCCTCTTTCATTGAAACAATATGAATATCACCACTTTCCATTAACGATTTAATACGGCTAGGCGGTTGATATGGTAACAGGCGAATATTATCCAAGTTTCTCTTTGAACGTTGCTGCGAAATATAGTCATAACGCGGTCCATCACCGACAAAAACAAACTCGATGTCGTTATGCTCGTCTTTGTTAATATCTTCTGCTGCATCCAAAATCGTATCTACAGGGTGAACACGACCAATATTACCGGCATAAAGAACGCGGAACTTAGGCTTATATTTCTTCTGCTCTTCATAGCTACGAACAAGTTCATTCGCTTCATTGTTTTGAGAGTCTTTTGTTTTTTCACCGCCAAAATGAAGTAAAGCTTCTCCTTGCTCATAAGCCTCTTCATGATCGCGTACAAGCTCAAAATCTGGCCAATTAGGAATAACCGTAATCTGTTTAGGATCAAAATTATCGTAAGAGAGATGCCGCGCCATACAACGCCCAACAACAATTACCTTATCTGATTTTTTCATCGCCTTGCGCGATATAGCTTTGCATAAACTCACCATAAACCGTGGCACTTTTACACCTAACGCAGGTAAAAGGTCAGGGTAAAGGTCTTGGCACCAATGAATATGACGATTCTTTTTAAAAATACTAACCAAACGCCCTACAACAGCCAGCATAGGCGGATCAGTCATTGTTACAACAATATGAGAAGACGGAAGCCTCAAGGCTTCTCCGAGCATCTTCATCCAAATTCTGAGATAGCTTAATGCTCCCTTTGGACGCTCCGGCGCTTTAATTCGAATAAGCTTTATAGCCCCATCACGTTCAACTTTATCGGAAGGCCCCGTTGTAATAACCGTAACCTGCCACCCCTCTTTAGCAAAACTACGCGCCAAATCAGACAAAACACGCCCGCTAGCTCCACGAACAGGCGGATAAACACGATTAATAAATAAAATTGACGGCCTACGCATAAGCTCTCATAGCCCCAGCTTTACTCTCTAGAGGAATATATATTTGATTAATAAAACAGATACATGATGTGAGCTTAGTTTTCAATCATCTGCGGCTTTTCACCCCCATGGATTTTTTGATCCATATGGTTTTGTATATTTTCGCGGACAATCACTAAGGAAACGAGCAAAAGAACTAATCCAAAATCAAAGGATTTATAGCTAGCATATAACAGCACTGAAACAAGCAAAGGTGCTATAAGCGCTAAAACCAACACTATTTGGCCTCGCCCAAGATAAAACAGATAACGAATCAATTCATAAAAGTAGAACAAGCAAAGAGTGCAGCCAACAATTCCACCTTTAAGCAAAACATAACTGAACAAACTATGCGTATAATAAACATGAACTTCAGCAACAGCAGGCGAAGCAAAACCTGCCCCCCACCCTTTACCAAAGAGCAAACTCGTTAAATCCTCTGATATCAGCGACATAACAGCCTGAAACTCTTCCAATCGACTATTTAACCCGCTTATTCTATGCTTTTCTAACAGCACATCTAAAAACGGAACAATATCCACTGTTATGTTATAAAATACGACAAACAATATAGCTAAAATAATCATCACGCGTTTAGGGTACGCTCTCATTAAAAAGGCTAAAATCACAAGCTCAGAAATCACAAAACAGCCAATAAAAGCACGCTGTTTACCCTCAAACATAGCAAACACACATATAGCAGCAAAAAGAATAAACACTATAGAAACACACAGAGACCGAAAGCTAAAACGCTCCGCAAATAGCTTTAAAGCCACGCCACATAAGAAAATTGCACTAAATAAAACGGCCGGTGAGTTTGATAAATAATATAACTTGTCAGCCCCCAATAAACTACGAAGCGAATATACAACACCCAAAAATACAACAGCGATCAAAACATAGAACTGATGCTCAACATCTATACGTTTATAAAAAAATAAAGGCAAAAACAGAAATAAGAATGAAACTACATCTCGAAAATATTGATGATAACCACCACCATTATGAAGAAACATAATTGTCGGAACAAACAACCCATATAAAAGTAATATTTGCCCCCAAATACACCATAACGGTCTTTTAGCATCATAAATCAACGCATGACGTACGCCATTAAAACTAACAGCGAAGATCAATAACACTGCCAGCATATATTCCACCCAACCGTAAGATTCAGGTGTTGGCTGCCCAATAACTGCGTAAAGAATGACCGTACTAAAAAGAAAAAAAACTGAAACACCTACCGAAGACAAAGGCACGTACATACGTACTAAACTCGTGTGCAATTCAGGCATAAGCTAATCAGGGGAATGAGTATAAATTAATTTCCATCATTTGGTGAAACAAATAAACGTGGCTTAGTGATAGTTACACTATTCGTCTTATTTGTCCTTTTTGGAGCCGCCTTCGCGTTTAGCCCACCACCTGATTGAGAGTTTTCAAATGTAAAATTCGCTTCATAATCTGCATCAGACGAATTCTTTCGCTGGCTAGCATATTGTGTTCGATTAATGCTCTTACGCTCAAGATGCGCAATAAGAGCTTTTCTTCGCTCTAAATTCTTTTTTTGAATAAGGCCGCGCCTAGATTTAGCATAACTTTGAATTTCCTCAATAGTTTCAGGCTCTCGTCCGCTTTGCTGCCACGCTTGGAAGATTTCAATTTTTTCATTCACATACTTGATATTCTGGTTAAGGCGAATTTTATCGCCATAAAATGAGCGCGTTCCACCAGTGATAATACCAGAGCTAGCCATAGTATTATCCTGACTTGGGGCAATGTAAATAGACGGACGAGAATTATTGTTTTCAACCTGCGGCTCTTCTATGCCTTCTGGCGTATTATATATCCGGAATTGAGCCGAAGCCGTCCCCAGTCCAATAAACATACAACCAATAATTAATCCTGAACGTAAATAACGCATCTTTTTAATAGCCCCTAACATTAACAAATTAATGATAACAGAACTTTGCATATAAATTCAAAAAAACATGAATAAAAAAAAATGATTTTTTTAAAAGCTAGTTAAACCTTTGTTAAGAATTACACGCCATTATAGGCCTAAATCTATAGCAAACAGCCTGCGTAAAGACGGGACAAAATATACAAAAAGCGATTATAGAGGAGAAGGAAACAATGCAAGTTAATGTTAAAGAATTTCTAAGGGAATCAAACATCACCGAGTCGTTTTACCCGGGTAAGCGTTTGGTTCACCCTTGTAAACAAACTGGTGAATACAAAAACCACTGCGTGATTTTAGATTGGCGTGACCCATCGAAAATCCGTATTGAGGTTAAAGCAGGTATGAGTGGCAAAGACCTCACACCTGAAAAATTAAAATATTATCCTGTTTCATTCCAAACACCTACATATGTGGATATCGAGGTTGTGAATGACAACAATGAAGATGATGACGAAACAGAAACAAGCTCTGGCAAAGGTGGATCAGGTGGCAAAAAGCCTAAAAGAAGCCTTGAGGACATTGAAAAGATTGCAAATGCATTCGGCAGCGCTCTTGAAGGTAAAGTTCCGGAGCTTGGTAAAATTGTAGATATGGTTGTGATGGGTACACAAATCGCAAAAGATGCTTACGCAAATGTAATGGGCAAATTAGCACACGGTATTCAACACGCAAAAGTTTCAACTACGGACATGCTCGCGCAAGCTGGTAAATTTGTAACAAAATATACACCACCAGCCTTCATGCAGCCTTCAGGCGATGAAACAGCGACATATAGCTATGACCGTGAGAAAAATGCAGATATCGGCTTTAGACCGACAATAAGCTAAATATAAGGACAATTATAACGCATTTTTCTGAATTACTATTTTAAGCTGGACCAACTAAGCGAGCTGCCCTTTTTTAATATAGGGCAGCTTTTTTTTGCTTAATTTCTACTTTCACATATAAAAAGTTCCATTGCATTTTTCTGACAATCCATTATCAAAGAAACATAATTTGTTTAACGGGAACAAATTATAAAACACGGACGAACATAGGTTTAGAATAATGAGCGCAAAGTCTAATGTGCACTCCATTACGAGGCATGAGCTGCCTCCAATAGCACTATCTGGGGTTTTCAGACCAGAAGCCCAAAATAAAGAATTACCAATATATAAATCGGCACTAGTCGTCTCTGATAGTCATAATGGTGACAATCTACATCCGGCTGCCGATGGACATATGCAAATGATCGCACTAAGTGATGTAGAGTTACTCGTACTTAATGGTGACATCATTGATTTCGAAGAAATCTTTCATTATTTCCAAGAAATTGGCCTAAAGGAATTCCCAAAAAATTTTGCAGAACTCGCTGAAAAAAACATTTACCCACCAAATCGCATCGAAAGCATGCTTCAATTCCTAGATGTCTGCATAGACAAAGCCCAACAAGGAGCACGTATAGTGTACGTAACTGGGAATCACGATAATGTAGTAGAAGCGCTGCATGGCCAAAACATCCATGGCATAGAGTTTAAACCTTATTTCCTAGCCAATGTCGGCGGTAAAGATTCATTATTCCTACACGGACATCAAGGCGATAAAAACGCCGATGCAAATTACCGAAGTCCCATTAGTAAATTTTTCAATACACGCTATTTTGAAGCCAGGAAACACGATCACAAAAAACAAAATAATGGCTACTACACCAATATGTGGAAAGAAATTGGCAAAGGCGTAGTCAATAACCCATTTCGAAAAAAAATGGCAACATTTGCGCACATTATGGGCGCTGAACAAGTTTTTGCAGGCCATATACACGAGCATCACATAGGTACAGTAAACATCAAACAGTCAAACGCAAACGGTACAACAACTTATATAGATATAACCTATTGCAACACAGGCGATGATGCAGACAATTTCTACAAAAATGGTAGTGGCGCCAAAGCTATACTAGCCGACGAAAACAGTGTTAAAAAGCATACAATAAGCACCAAAGACAAACCATACAATCATATTCAAAACCAAGAAATCAGGGAAAAGTCCAGTTATCTGATGGAGAAACTGTACGCCGCATTTAAAAACACCGTACGTTCGCTTGATTGTCACTGGCAGCATGATGGAAAATGGAATACAAACCCGGCACCGCTCCCAACAAAAGATCACCCCTTAAAGCCGCACTCACAAGTCGCATAATTTATTTGCGCTTATAAAAAACTATTCTATGATCAAGCTATGAGCAAAAAACTTAACGGTCACGATCGATCTGAAAATAAAATTGTAAATTTCCCCGGCAGTAAAGAACGTCAAAAACTAAAGTCTGACGAAGAAAAACGCATACGAGCGGAATATAAAAAGCGAAAAAAAGAACAAAGTGAACCTTTCATAAATTACGATAAAATTCCTCTATTTGCTCGTACATTTTTTATGACGCTTCTCTTAATTAATTTGCCCATCTTTTTCCTTGGCTCTGCGCAGCAACTCTCAATCATTCATAATTTCGGCTTCACACCGGGTGTCTTTACCGGAATATTCGAGTGGAGCTGGTTAGCGCCCCTTACATTATTTACACATATAGCTCTTCATGGTGGCTTCATGCATTTAGGCTTTAACCTAGTTATGGGATTAGCCCTGAGTATCGCTTTTGAAAGACAATATGGCGCACGCGCTGCCTTTAAGTTTTTCATTATTAGCTGCTTAGGCGGAGCACTTCTTTTCTTTCTAATCAGCCCCTTCAGTCCTCAAGCCCTTATTGGTGCATCAGGTGGCATAAGTGGCCTATTTGGAGCTCTTCTTCTAAACATTCTTCGTCAACTCTCCAATCAGCCGCAGGTCTATTCAGCCGCAGCTATAGCCAACGGCCAACATGCATTAAAGCAGCGAACATCTAAGATCTTAAAGAAAAAAGGTCCTTGGCCAATTTTAATTTTCTGGGGTCTCTTTATGACGTTAATTGGTCTCATAACGCCTGGTAACATTTCATGGAGCGCGCATTTAGGCGGCTATATCACTGGGATTACACTCGTGATACTGATTGAAAAAAGAAAAATTAAGCTCTAAAAAAAATTACACTGCGTGAACTAAGCCTTGCATCGTTGATTGCCCGCTATGAATGAGTAAGGCATTATCACTTTGTAAATCTGTACTTCGCCCCCAAATCATACTATTAAAAGCGCCATGTGGCTGTGCAATAGGCTTCCACTGCGTATACAAACGGCCAGTTTCCTGACATACCCATTGCCGCTCTACTGGCGCATTAATAGCCTTCTCCAACCAAGTGCGTGCCGCCGCTTCATCATGTATACTCAATTCTTCAAGCTGCGCATAAGAACGGTATAAAGAGGCCGTTGGTTCAATAGATTCTGCTTTTTCAAAATATTTACGTGCCTCACCCCAAAGCGAAGATTCAAGTGCAGCTTTACCAGTCTCCATACATGCCACAGCATTTTTCTCATTGATTTTAAGCAAGCTCTGCATATGCTTCAGCTTATCCTCACTTGATGCACCCTTATAGATAGATAGCCATTGCGGGACATATAAATCATGAGCCTCTCGTCTCCAATATTTCTTAAGCAGCTTACTCGCGCTACTAATATCGTTATTATCAATATAATATTGAATGAGAGCGACACTTGCAGGAATAAAGTCTTTACTCTTCTTAAGCGCCTGCTTAATCAGCTTGATACCCCGCTCATTTCGAGCAGCTTCAAAATCCTGCAGCGCCTCAGCCAAGTAAAGAGCAGCGAGATCAGAATGCAATGTCTCAGACTTAACTGTCCCTGCCTTGGCTGCTCGTTTCAACAACACTCTGGCTTCTGTGTAGTCTTCCGCACGTACATACACATCAAAAGCTGTTTTTAATATCCATCCTTGTTTTGGGTACAAGCCTAAAGCTCTATCAACTAAGTTTTTAGCCGTCTCATAATCACCTTTGTCAATCGCAGCTTGTAACAACCCACGGACACCTAAAAATGACGCTTCCTTATTTTCAAGTAATCTTGCAAATGCCCTAACCGCATCGTCTTCACGTCCATCTAAGCGTGCTGCTTGTGCCGTGAGCAAGTTCGTAAGCCCTGTATCCTCCGGCATTAATTTAGTAGCCCTATGCGCTTGATAAACAGCTATTTTCTCATCACCCGCAGCGACAGCAGCCATACCAAGTGTTAAAGCACGTACACCTTTTTCGTACCCTCTAACCTCAAGGTATCTCTGATATGTTTTAGGAAAATTAACAATAGCCGCAATGACACGATAAACAAAAATAGAAATCAGGATCGCGATCACACAAAGCAGTAAAAAGAATCCCATTTGGATAGTCGCGACATAATCAAGCCATTCAATTCGCACAAACCCCGGACGTTCAGCAATCCATATCGCGATTGCAACAACAAGGCCAACTTTAATGGCAAACCAAAAGGCTTTGATCATATTACCCCCGACCGTAAATCATAGCCGCATATCCGAATCAAATATCGGTCACTACGGTAATTTATAGATTACCAGAGTTTACAGGTGCTGTCTCTGCAGGAATATAGATGCTGTATCCGCTGGCGTCATCATGAACAAATTCTGATGGTTGAATCACACGTATCTGCTCCTCAACCTTGTTCAAAATATTACTATCTTGAGAGACAGTACCCGTACCAACAATTTCAGTCAGTAAACTGTCTAAGCCCTGCGCATGTAATGTTGCTTTCGCGCGGTTCAACCATGGCTGAAGAACTTTACCAGCCTCCCCATCAATTGATTCCGCAGATAAAATAGCACCAAGAATATTGCCTTCATCTAGCTTTTTCTGTGTTTCATTCAGTTTGGATTGTGTTTCCGTACCTGTAATAAGCTCACCATCTTTTTCTAACTGAAAAACTTCGTTGATGCGTGCATTCGTACGTTCTTCCAGACTCACATCATCACCCGTTAATGAAGCAACAACAGCGTCCCCTGCAATAGTTTTAAATTCTTGACTAAGGCCTGATGGTGTTAGAACCCCCTTCTCGGCTTGTGGTGCCAACTTTTCAAGCGCATCAACAAGCGCTGGGTTATCTTGACCAATCAAAGACTTTAGAACATTCAAATCATCTGCAAATGGCTTATTATTACGGTTTAAAGACGAACGAAACTGACTCATACCCAACAAAAGTGCAGCCGCTTTTAAATCCTCAGAAGGCACACCTGCAAAAACATTATTAACAGACTTGTTATCCTGACGCGCCGTTTCAATAAGACCTTGCTCATCTATTTCGTTATATAAACGAATTTGCTCTTCAACATCATTAGCTGCTGGCTCTTTACTATTTAACCCAAGATTTGCATATTGCTCATCCAGAACCCCCGCAATAACCGCAAGTGCTTTATCAATTTCAGCTTGATTATTTATACTTTGACCAAGGTTAAGCGAATTGAACTGTGAAAAAAAATCAGCGATTGCAGGTACCTCCGCAATCTCAGCTGCATGCTTTTCTAATTTTTGAAATCGCTCAGCGACAGTGCCTGCATCATCTGCAAGTACGTCCGCTGAAACCTCCTTTGCTTTATCGACGACGTGTCCAATTTGTTTTTGCGCTTCATTCGCTTGGACTTTAATTGAATCAATCTGCTTATTAAGATTTTCTGGGATCATTGCGCCAAAAAAACTCTGCTTATCCCCCTCGGACGCCGCCTCTCCTCCAATAGCGCTGACATTAACATTCTCAGCATCCATCTTTGCTTCTTTCTTATCTTCAGGCCAGAAAAGCAAAATTACTGCTCCCAAAGCCAAAAT
>NHCG01000010.1 GCA_002167715.1 Micavibrio sp. TMED27 | reverse complement strand
TCCAGTACGCAGCATTCTCCCTTGTTCCGCAACCGTCAAATCCTCAGTGGCTTTTTTCGCCGCTTTTTCGGTTGCATCATCCCTGTTCGCGTCCCCGAGCGCTTTTGGCATTACAGATACCATTTTTCAACTTCCCTTACACGTATATAGTTATGGCTTTTCGCCTTATCTAACGCAGTTTTTTGAAGGTCTTTCTTGACCTTTTCTTTAAACTTGCTTATACGTTACAACCAAAATATTTATATATTATGAAAAATAAATAGCATTTAAATTAAATTTATATAAATTTTTAAGAATCTCCTCTTCAACACCTGAAACATCTCCCTTACGGCCAAGCGCATAGAAAGAAAACAGCTTCAACTGCGCATACAAGAGAAACCACCCTATAGTTGTATTAATTAAGAAATAGTAGTAACCTCAATACTAACAATCCTGCGTGTTAACACATATGTATGCAACAAATGAAGGAGTAAGAAGCGCCCCTTCAAGAAAAGAATGCAACCTTAAGATTTAAAAAAATAGGCAACCAAGGACGTCAGGCAAAAACACAGTGAGCACTTTCCCAGAAAATTTAGAATTCACATACGCGAAAGAAATGAAAAAAGATATTGAGAAACTTTTTCATGATGCCAAATCCGTGGCCATAGACCTACGTGAATCTAACCGTGCCAGCCTCGCCTGTATTCAACTCCTTCTCGCAGCAAAGAACAAAGCCCAAAAAGATAACATACCCATCGTTATACAAACGTCTGATGCCCTTTCAACAATCATAACCGAACTTGGGCTAGAAGAAATATTAGAAGACAAGGAAAGGACCTAACCCCATGAGTATGACTGTAATGACCGTTGATGATTCACGCACTATGCGTGACATGGTTAGCTTCACATTAAAGGGAGCAGGATATCAGGTATTAGAAGCAGAAGATGGCGTAGAAGCACTAAGCATTCTTAGCAGCCAAAAAGCTGACATTGTTATTACCGACCTTAACATGCCCAATATGGACGGCATTACACTTATAAAAGAATTACGGTCCAAAGCTGACTACCGCGCCACCCCCATCCTTATGCTCACAACCGAAGCTGACGACACAAAAAAGGCTGCGGGAAGAGAAGCTGGAGCAACTGGATGGATTGTAAAACCATTCAACCCTGAAAAACTGCTCGCTGTCGTTAAAAAAGTAGGCGGAATTTAAACAAACAGAGAGCATTATGGATCAATTCAAACAAACATATTTCGAAGAATGTGAAGACCGTATCCAGGACGCTGAAGAAGGTTTATCCATGATGCTGGATGGCGATCTGGATAAAGACACTGTTAACCGTGTTTTTCGTGCCATACACTCTATCAAAGGCGGCGCAGGCGCTTTTGCCTTTAATCAGATCGTTGATTTTGCGCATGAATTTGAAACAGTTCTAGATTTCGTTCGTGAGGGTAAGCTCACACCTGACAGAGATATGTGCACCCTATTCCTGCGCTCCAATGATGTCGTTGCTGAAATGCTAAGCCTAGAGCAATCAAAAAAAACCATACCAGAGAGCATAGGTGCAAACTTACTTGAAGAATTAAGGACCATTACCAGCTCCATGAAAGGTGAAAGTGCCCCTGCCCCTTCATCAGAAGCCAGCAATAATGACCACCCAACATCTGAAAACTTCACATGGTCTATCGTCTTTCGGCCGCATGAAGACATGCTTAAAACTGGAAACGAGCCCTATTTTATATTACAGGCCCTAAAAGAACTTGGTGATTTAAAGGTAACTACTGAAACAGATAACCTCCCCAGCCTTCACGACATCCACGCTGAACATTGTTTCATCGGCTGGCGACTAACTTTAAAAACAAGCGCCCCCGAAGAAGAAATCCGAGAAGCTTTTGACTTCGTTGAAGACCTATGTGATTTGGAAATCGCAAAACAAAATGTACCACCGGGTGATTTACCTGAACGCAGAAAGGCTGAAAACAGACGCGATAGTGACACCCCACAAGCAAGAAGGAAAGAAGATAGAGATGCTCAAGAAAACGCACCAAAGGCGTCTAAATCTATACGCGTTGATTTAGATCGCATAGACCAGCTAGTTAACCTTGTCGGTGAAATGGTTATTGCCCAATCCATGCTGCAAGAGCAAGTTCGCTGGCTCCCTCCTGAGGTTGGCGGAAAAATCGGTGAAGGTGTCGAACACCTTACTCGTCACATGCGCGATTTACAAGAAAGTGTGATGGCCGTGCGCGCACAGCCAATCAAATCGGTTTTCACAAGAATGCCACGCATCATTCGTGAGGTCTGCGCCGCCGTTGGCAAAGATGTGCGCCTTACAACTTTTGGCGAAGATACAGAAGTCGATAAAACCGTTTTAGAAAATTTAATCGATCCCCTGACCCATATGATAAGAAACTCTGTAGACCACGGCGTAGAAACACCAAGCGAACGCCAAGCCGCTGGAAAAGAACCATACGGCACTATCGAGCTATCTGCACGTCACCGCTCTGGGCGAATTATCATTGAGATCACCGATGATGGTAAAGGCATAAATCGTAGCGCTGTTCTAAAAAAAGCGCAGGAAAAAAATCTTATCCCCGCTGATCACCAATTAACGGATAACGAAATTGATAACTTAATCTTTAAACCCGGCTTTTCAACTGCAGATAAAGTATCTGAGGTTTCTGGACGCGGTGTTGGAATGGACGTCGTGCGTAAAAATGTCACCAGCCTAGGCGGACGTATAAACGTTGCATCCACCCCCGGAAAGGGCTGCGTTATGACACTATCCCTCCCCCTAACTCTTGCGGTCATGGATGGAATGGTTGTTTCCGTAGGATCACAACGCTTTGTCCTTCCAACCATAAATATTATAGAAAGCTTCCGCCCACCTCACAGCGCCGTAAGCAAACTATCGAACGGCGTTAATGTCATCATCGCTCGTGGGGATTATGTAAGACTTGTTCCACTTTACAATATTTTTGGCATACAAGACGCCGTCCTAAACCCAGAAGAAGGGCTTGTCATTTTACTTGAAAGCGATAACGGAGAAAAACTCGCTGTAATGGTTGATGACGTCCTGGGCCAACAACAAGTCGTAATTAAAAGCCTTGAGACAAATTACACCAATGTTAAAGGCATATCCGCAGCTACGATACTCGGAAACGGCGACGTCGCACTAATACTGGATGTACCGGGCTTATCCAGCATGAATGCAAGCATTGATATCATTGAAGAATACCAAAATGCATTAAAAGCTGTTGGCCAAATAAAAATAACGCCCACTAAGAAGGGCGGTAAAACTGACGAAGAAAGCGCTCAAGAAGAGGACAACAAAGAAGACGAGTCAGCTGAAGCTAACGAAACCAACGCAATAGAAGATAACGAAGACCACCCTCCTAAAGATGAGGACGCAGAAGAAGGAAAACTGACCCATGAGTGATACCAATCTCGCAAATTTCGAAGACGATGATGAAGCTGGGCTATTCTTAGAAAACATCGCACCGAAAAACGAAACAGAAAACCTAACAAAAAATATGTCAGAGAATATTCTGCTCTCGCAATCTGTTGATGCTGATCGTCAATACATAACCTTCACAATTGGTACAGAAGAATACGGCACACCTATTCTAACAGTTCAGGAAATTCGAGGATGGATGAAAACGACCCCCCTCCCCAACACCCCAGACTATGTTAGAGGTGTAACAAATCTAAGAGGAAATATAGTTCCCGTATTTGACTTAAGATCAAGGTTTTCCGGAGAAAACACAGACGTCACGGATCGTCACGTAGTCATTATGGCAGAAATAGAAGGACGAACGATCGGCCTACTCGTTGATGCTATCTCTGACATTTTGACAATAGACGAGGCAAAAATACAGCCGCCCCCTACAACAAATTTAATCATCGATAATCAATATTTAGACGGCCTCGTCGCCAGTGATGAGCGCATGGTTGCATTAATAAATGTCAGCAAACTATTTGACCAAGACATCATAGAAAAACTCTCGAAACAACAAGCCAATTAAAAGAATTTTAAAAAGGAGCGCACAATGAAAAACCTACTATCAAATATGAAAGTCAGAACAAAAATATATTTTGGTTTCACAACAGTGGTTGCCCTAGCCGTAACTATTGCCGTGACCTCCTACTTCAAACTCAACACAATTCATCATGGCTTTATTGACATTAAAAAAATGAACAAAGATGCACAGATCGCAGCAAACCTGCAAACACATCTCGCATATACAGCCAAAGACACCATAAATTGGGTTAGAAACAAAGAAACTGAAGCTTTCATGAAAGTCCTAGAAGACGAAGAAAAGTTGAATAAAAGCATTGAAGCTGCAAAAGAGAAAATTACAGATCCAGAGCGCTCTAAAAATATCCAAAAAATTGAAGCTGCAAATAGCACCTTTTACGAAGGTCTTAATAAAATATCCGAGCTATTTGCGCAGCGTGACGAATATGTCCTAAATCAAATGGACAAAATCGGTCCTAAAATGAAAACGCTTCTATCCGAAATAGCCGATTCCGCATACAAAGATAAAGATCTAGAAGCCGCTGCCAGAGCAGGATTCGCAAACCAAGAGCTTTTATCCGCAAGACTTCATGCAGGACGCTACCTCCTATTAAACGAAGAAGAAGATAAAGACCTCTATGAAAAACATAAAGAAGAACTAAGCAATGCCTTCAATTTTCTGGCACTAAGCATTGAAAACCCAACCAGACGTGCAAAATTAGCCCAAGCTAGAGAATTATTCCCAAAATACGACGCGGCCTTTAACAACGCATATAAAGTGATTGTAGAGCAAAATAAAGTCATCCAATCAGCCCTTCTCAATACAGGTAATGATATCGAAGAGGCTGTGCTATCAATCACAAACAGCTCCATTGAAGACATAGATGTATCTGAAAAAGAACTAGATGAAATTGTGCTGAATGCAAGCAACCAGGCTATCATCATCACTATCATCGCAATAGTTGCTGGCGCCTCTATCGCATTAATCATATCAAAATCTATACTCGTGCCAATCAACGCTATGAGAAACTCAGCCGTCAAATTAGCCGAAGGTGACGTCAAAGAAGAAATACCATACACAGACCTCCAAGATGAGATTGGCGACGTCGCGCGTGCACTTTCTGAATTTAGAGAAGAAGCTGTACAGGGCTTTAGAACAAAAAGTGGAATGGAGCGCGCATCTGCAAATATTATGATGGCGGATGATGACCTGAACATTGTCTTCATGAATGAATCTCAAGTTGAAATGCTTAAAGGCGCAGAAGCTGATATCCAAAAAGCTTTACCAAATTTTGAGGTATCAACTTTGATGGGTAAAAACATCGATGTATTCCACAAAAACCCAGCACATCAAAGACAGCTTCTAGGCAGCTTACAAACGAGCTATTCAACACGAATTGAAGTCGCTGGCAGAACATTTGACCTTTTTGCAAACCCAGCATTTACTAAGTCAGGACAACGCATTGGAACAACTATTGAATGGGTTGACCGCACAGCAGAACTAAAAGTAGCAAACGAAATAAAAGAAATCATTGCTGCCGCATCTAAAGGAAACCTAGAAAACCGTATTTCACTTGACGGCAAACAAGGCTTCTTCCTTGAGGTGTCAGAAGGAATAAACAACCTAGCCGAGGTCATGCAAAACGTTGCGAATGATGTTGCTAAGAATCTAAAAGCACTTGCAAACGGCGACCTTAGCGCTCGTATAAACACTGATTACGAAGGGTTATTTAAACAGCTAAAAGATGACTATAACGCCACATCTATAAAATTGGCTGACATTATGTCGAGCATCAAAAACATTTCAGTAGATGTAAGAGCCAACGCCGACGATATGGCAGAAAGTTCAGGTGGACTAGCCAACAGAGCAGAACAACAAGCTTCAACACTAGAAGAAACAGCCGCATCAATGGAGGAACTAACTTCAACTGTTAAAACAAATGCAGATAGTGCCAAGGATGCAAATGACGCAGCGTCAAACACTCGAAACATTGCTGAGCATGGTTCGAAAGTTGCAAATGATGCTGGTCAGGCTATGGAGAAAATCAATGAATCCTCCAAACAAATTAATGAAATCATCAATGTAATTGATGAAATTGCATTCCAGACAAACCTACTCGCCCTAAATGCAGCCGTAGAAGCAGCAAGAGCTGGCGACGCAGGGCGTGGCTTTGCTGTTGTTGCACAAGAAGTTAGAACACTCGCACAGAGATCCGCACAATCCTCAAAGGATATTAAATCACTAATCGATGACAGCACACAGCAAGTAGAAGATGGCGTCGAGCTCGTGCAAACAGCCGTCATGTCCCTACAACAGATCTATGATGCAATTGATAACGTTGCTGACACAATCGGACAAATAGCAACCGCAAGCTCTGAGCAAGCAACAAGTCTGGACGAACTCAATCAAGCTGTCATGGAAATGGATAGTATGACACAGCAAAATGCGTCCATGGCACAACAAAGTCGTAACATGTCACAAATCATGCAAGAAAAATCCTCAGAGCTTTCGGACATGATCAGTTTCTTTAAACTGGATAAAAATGACAATAATGTGACATCACTTCGTCCAAAAGAGAATAAACCTGAAAAGTCAGCGACTGCTAATAACTCGTCTGCGAACGGCCTTCAAAAAGACGTAGCTGTGGGGCAGTCCTATTCCGACATGGATAGTGAAAATGACGCGGACTGGAAAGAGTTTTGATTGAAACGGAAAAACTATGCCTAGCGATCAAACCCTCTTAAGTCAAAATGACTTCGATATTATTCGATCTATCTTGCACGAAAAGTCAGGAATAACTATTGCTGACCATAAAAAACAGATGGTTGAAAATAGAATTACAAAAAGAATGAAAGAACTAAATCTTTCATGCTTTAGTGATTACACAAAAATGATTGAAAGTAAGGATAAGACTGACGAGATGGTTCACCTCGTCAATTCTTTAACAACCAATGTCACTCACTTTTTTAGAGAAGGACATCATTTTACACACCTTGCCGAAGAAATGAGTAAACGTCTGAACGACAAACAAAAGCCTATTCGTTTATGGTCTGCCGCTTGCTCGATCGGAGCAGAACCTTATTCATGCGCAATGACAATATTAGACACATATAAAAAACAGGGCCCTCATCCAAACCTAAAAATCCTAGCCACAGATATAGACACCATCGCCCTTAAAAGAGCCAGAAATGGCCAATACCCTGAGAAAGTCACTAAAGGACTTTCTAAAGCTCAGCTTCTCGAATATTTCACTCAAGAGAAATCACAAAACAACAATGAAAAAACATACAGAGTTAAGCAACATGTAAGAAAAATGGTGTCCTTTAATTACCTGAACTTCAATCAAACACATTGGCCAATGAGCGGCCCTTTTGATTTTATTTTTTGTCGTAACGCCTTGATCTATTTCAACCGTGAAAAACAAAACGAATATATCGAAAAAATGCTCAAACTGCTTGCACCCGGTGGTTTTTTTTACCTAGGCCACTCAGAGCACTCAGTAATGGAAAAAAGAAATTTAAAAATTATTGGCCAAACTATTTATCAGAAACCATAAGAGTAACGAGTAAAATATGCTAGCTACAAATACCGTACATCAAACAATGCGTGGAGAAGGTTATTACGACCAAGTAATGGACACACATTTAGTATCCGTTATGGCTGGTGTTTGTCATTGGACAAAATCACCCGATATCGCCTTTTCAACTACACTGGGGTCATGTGTTTCCGTTTGTGCCTATGACACGCATGCTGGTATAGGCGGCATGAACCATTTTATTTTACCAATGGCTCCTGAAAACGAAGATAATAGAATTTCAAGGTCATTTAGGTATGGAAGCGCCGCAATTGAAAGCCTTTTAAATGCTTTATACTCACATGGCGCTGCCAAAAATGGACTGCACATAAAGCTCTTTGGTGGTGGCAAGGTTTTAAATAAAGTTTCGGATAATGTTGGACAAAGAAACATTGATTTTGCAAGACGCTACTTCCAAAGAGAAAATATTAGAATTGAAAGTGAAGATGTTGGCGGCGACAAGGGACGACGCATAATCTTTTTCCCTCAAACGGGAAAAGTTTTAATGCGCTCCCTCGGCGATAAAAAAGAATTACAAAACATCGCCACTCAAGAGAAAAAACTTCTTAACACTTTATCAGCAGAAAGAGGAAAAGATGACATTGAACTCTTCTGACATAAAAGTAGCCATTGTAGATGACAGTGCACTCATTCGTCAGATCATTCAAAAGGTTGTCGACAAAACACCGGGCATGCGTGTCGTGGGTATGGCGCAAGATCCATTCGAAGCCCGTGAAATGATTAAGGCACAAAACCCTGATGTCATTACGCTTGATGTTGAAATGCCAAAAATGAACGGCATAGAGTTTCTTGATAAAATAATGAAGCTCCGCCCAATGCCGGTTATTATGGTATCAACATTAACAGAAAAAGGCGCAGACATTACAGTACAAGCTCTAGAAATAGGCGCAATTGACTACGTTGCAAAACCCGAAATCAAACATATGAATGATGATTTTCTCTCTTTTTTCGAAGCTGAGCTCATACCCAAAATCCAAAACATAAAATCGACCAATATCTCCGCGCTTTCATCTTTAAAAAATAATACAAGCCATAGTGCCAACACATCACAAAAAAGCGCCTATGACTTAATTGCAATAGCTTCATCTACCGGTGGAATAGAACGACTAAGGTATTTATTTTCACATATAGAAATCGAATTACCATCAGTTGTCATCGTCCAACACATCAATGAAATTTATGTTCAAAACATGGTTGAGCGCATGCAAAATATTTGCCCGCCTCACCTTAAGGTTCAAAAGTCGAGGCATAATAAAAAGCTTGAAGCCAATACCATCTATTTCGCAGATAATGTTTCACACATGGAGATAAAGCCAAAAGGCAGTGACCTCTATCTATTTCACCACGATGAACCACCATTAAACGGCTTCAAAGCTTCAGCAGATTATCTCTTTCAATCTATCTCCTTCGTCAAAAATCTAAATATATTAGGTCTAATTCTATCTGGTATGGGGAACGACGGGGCAAAAGGGCTAAAACAACTTAAAAATTCTGGCGCCCTCACGATTGGTGAAAACAAGAATAGCTGCCTTGTCTATGGCATGTCTAAAGCGGCGATGGATATGGGCGCAATCGATAAAGAGCTCACAATACAATCAATCACCAAACATCTTAATTCGGAGAGGCTATAATGAGTACATCAAACACAGCATCAGATAATAACGCCGCTGCTATAGAAACCTCCAACGCGGATAAGACAAAGCCCCTAAAGGAAAAAGAGCTTATAAAAAAATGGGTTGAACTTGGCTTAATGATCGACTGGATTAGCACGCAATCTAATACTGAAATAGAGTCTTTAAGCACGTATCTAGAGGGGGAAGTTACAAAACTTGTAGAAAGCTTCAGAGAAATCTCAGCCTCAGCAACAGTACAGTCTCAAAATGTTGCCGCAATAATTGAAACATCAACAAATGTACATATAAACCAAAAATATGTTCCTCTTATTGATGTAATTCAAGACTTAGACGACCTAATGACATTAATGATCAATGACATTGTGGACATATCCAAAAGCGCAATGCATATGGTCTATATCATGCAACATGCCATTGATAACGCTTCACAAATCAATCATAGCCTAGACAGCATTTATGCTATTACACGCGATACAAAGTACTTAGCTGTCAATGCACTGATTGAGGCAGCAAGAGCCGGCGAAGCTGGAAAAGGGTTTGCCGTGGTCGCCAACGAAGTAAGCGAGCTTTCAGAAAGCACCGAAAGCCTTGCTAACAAAATGGGAGAGGATATTAAAAGCTTTACATCACAGCTAAACGAAGGCTTTAAACTCCTAGAAGATATTGCATCAAAAGACCTAACAGAACAGATGAATACAAAAGAAGAGATTGACGCAACGCTTACAGCACTCGTTCAACAAACAAAAAGTCAACGTGTAGTCCTTGAGGAAACGGCACAAACCTCTACAGACATCTCAGATAGTATTTCGAAACTCATTATGGCCATGCAGTTCCAAGATTACACAACTCAACGCTTGCAACACCTCATAACAGCATCGGAGGGCTTTAAAGAAGAAATTAATAATACCATTAAAACAACAGAACAAAGCAATATCCTAGATGAGCAAATACAAGAGCTAACCGAGGAACAAGCCATGGCTATGCTTGATAAATTTTCCCTCTCAAACATCAAGAAAAATTACCTTAAAAGTTTTAACAATGAAGACACACAAGAAGATGTTGAAAAGGAAATAACAGAAGATGATGACAACATAGAGTTATTTTAATTATAATAGATATTATAGAAGGAAAAAATAGTATGGAAATCAAAGCAGAACACAATGAAAATGAAGTTAAAGTCTATATCTCAGGAAAGCTGAGTTTTAAAGACCACCCAGAATTCAATAGCTTCATTGAAGAAATAGCAGTGAGTAAAAAGAATGTTCTATTTGATATATCAGATCTGGAACAAATTGACTCAGCAGGAATTGGTATGATGTTTTTATCACAAAAAGTGATGGAAGAAGCTGGAGCAAGCATCACTATAAGAAACCCTCGAGGACAAGTAAAACGTGTCTTCGAAATCACAAGTATAGAAAAACAAATACCAGTCATTAATGATAATTAATAACGGTTTAAATCATGAGCATAAGAGGTGAAGTTGAGCAACTAAAAGGTCTCAAGCCTATTGGGCCAGATTCCCTCGAACAAATAAAAGTTGGAATATGCACTTATTCATCAATTGATGGAGACACCGTCAAAGCAGTTCTTAATAGGAACGGCTTTGCACCAGCAAAGGTAATTCCTCCAGACACAAAACAGCTCAAATATGCCATTAAAAATATTGATATTATTCTAATACTTGCTGACACACCAACAGATCAAAGCCTAAGGCTTATTCACGGCCTTAGAATGGTTAAAAGCCCTATCGATCTCCCCATACTTTATCAAAAATCGCCAAGAACTGGTGATAAAATAGTCAATAGACTAAGCCACAACATAAATGACTTTGTAAAAAAACCTATAAACGAAAATGAATTAGTTGTACGGATCAAAGCTCATTACGACATGGTCACTGCGAAAAATGAATTTTTTAATTTTTATAAGGATTATCAAGAAGAAATCCTTCAATCACAAAAAACAATCGAGCACCTAGAAACAATCGAGCCAACTGAAGTTATAAATCTCTCTGATCGCCAAAAATACAGAGCGGTTATCAAGGGAACACAAACCAAACCTGAAAAAAGCGGCCGCTTATCAGTCATAGAACAAAAAATAGAAATCCCTCATGGCGGAGGATTTACCTTCACGCTTAACAACGAACGCTATTTCATGTTTGTTTCGATTAAAGGTGGCCTAGCCCCTGTTCTCATATTGTCTTTCTTAAAGGGATTCACTGAAAGCCTCAAAGACGAAGGCAACGAAATAAATCCATCAGAATGTATAGAAAGAGCTATAAATTATATCGAGGGTATTTTACCCCATAATAGAAAACTAAAAATTATTTGTGCAAAATGGAATAGATCAAACGGGAGTTTGATCTTCCACAATCATGGGCGTCTCATACCAATTGAATATAATCACGTCAATAAGAGCATCAAAATATATAAACATGATGTCATTCAAACGTCAGAGAATAAAGACCGTGTATATAACGTTAAAAGTGATACAACTTTCTTTCTTTTTGATGCGGATCTACTAATTGACCTAGAGCAGTTAAAATCACACTGTATTATACTTGATGAAAAGCACTCCCTAACTAATCTGGATCGAAATGATTTTCGTGATCAAAACGGCCTACCAATCCCCTACTTCTTCATAAGCCCATCTAGAAAAGAATATAATGAATAAAGCGACGAAAAATCATTCAGATATGTCTGTACTCATCGTCGATGATGTGGACTTACACTTACATATCTTACAAGACATCGTCTTGGACATGGGTATTTATAAAACATTCACCGCACGAAACGGACAAGAAGCGATAGAAGCCGCAAAAGAACATAGACCCGACCTTATTTTACTCGACCTAGACATGCCCGTTATGAACGGCTTTGAGGCTTGCTATAACATTCGTGAATTTGCTGACAAAGTAACGATGCCAATAATTGTAATTACAGGAAAATACAAAACAGAGGACATTGAACCCGTATATAAAATGGGCGCAAATGATTACTTAGAAAAGCCATTTAATGTCACAGAAATTAAAAACAGAATAGCCTTCCATCTTGAATATAGTAAATTAGCGAAAAAACTAGGAATACTCGAAAACTATATTCACGAAGACTTACAGATCGCCAGAACGATACAAAAAAGATCTTTTCCAGACGTAGATATAGAGAACACCAAACTAAGTAAACATGGCCTATCCCTTGCAGCTTATCTTGATGAAGAACAATTAGGTGGTGATACATGGAACATTCTATATCTAGCATGTGGAACGCCCGTATTTTGCATTATGGACATCACAGGACACGGCATCAACTCCGCTATAAACAACTCATATGTTACAAGTATGCTTCAAAGTGTATTCAAAGAATCTCGCCACCTATCTCCACAAGACTTTCAACCAAGAATATTTTTAGAACAATTAAATGAAAAACTATGTGAGCACTTTCAAATTGGAACTTTCTGCACAGGCTCATGCTTTCTTATCAGAGACAACTCCATACAATATGCTGGGTGCGCTATGCCAGCATCCAAAATCATAAAAAAATCATCAAATGAAATTCAAAACATAAAATGTGACGGCATCCCCATGGGCGTTACTAAATCAGGCTTCACCCCATCAAATGACCGTATTGAATTTAAAAAAGGTGACATACTCATCATGACTACGGACGGCCTGACAGAGAGCGCCCCCAAAGGCGACACTATATATACAGCCCCCGATAACATAAAACTACCTGGTGAGATGTTATTAGAAGAAGAGCTAGACGCCATTATAAATGAAACAAAAGAGCCAAGCGCACAAGAAACATTAGACCGAATAATCTCACGATTTAAAGAAAAGAAATTCGACCTTAAAAGTGACGATATAACGGTCCTCACTATCAAGAATATCTAAGCAGCAGTCCAACCACCATCAACTGTAATTGGTGCACCTGTTATATTTTCCGCATCGTCTGAACATAAAAACTTCACAATTCCAGCAACACTTTTCACATCAACGAATTTTTTGGTCCACTGTGCAGCAAGAATAACATCGTTAATAACCTCTTCCCTACTAATCCCGCGTGAATTCGCTGTATCATCAATTTGTCCATCGACAAGCGGCGTATGAACATACCCTGGACACACTGCATTCACTGTAATATTTTGCTGTGCCACTTCTAATGCTGCTGATTTTGTAAGCCCCATAATGCCATGCTTAGCCGCAACATAAGCGCTTTTATATGGCGAAGCAACCAAACCATGTGCCGAGCAAATATTTATAACGCGTCCCCATCCATTTTTTTTCATCTGAGGAATAGCATGCTTCATCGTATGAAAAGCTGCGCTAAGATTAATAGCTATAATAGCATTCCATTTTTCATCCGGGAACTCATCAACTGGTGACACAAATTGAATACCTGCATTATTAATAAGAATATCCACCCCTCCAAATTCATCCTGTGCTTGCGAGAGCATGGCACTTATCTCATCCGGCTTAGTCATATCAGCGCCATTATAGATCACCTTAACACCGCGCCCTTCAAGGTCAGACCTATTGCGCTCTATCTCTTCGGCATCCCCAAAACCATTCATGATAATATTAACGCCGCTATCTGCTAAAGACTGCGCAATGCCTAAACCAATCCCACTAGTTGAACCCGTAATTAAAGCTGTTTTACCTTTTATACCACTCATTGCTACCCCTTTATGCCATAGCTAAATCAACACAATATCCATAAACTCTCGAGTTTCACTTTTCAAAAGTGCCTCATTCGTAGACTTCAAACGCTCAATCATCATTTTCAAAAGCTCACGAATAAAGGGATCAGACTGCTCTAAAATATCCTGTAAATTTTCTGGCGTAATCACTAAAAGCTCAGTGTCCTCAACAGCACTAATATTAGCGCCATAAACACCTCCATCTAATATCGCAGTTTCACCAAATATCTGGCCCTCTTTCAAAAGAGCTAGCTCAACTTCACGGCTACCTTCACTAACAAAAACACGCACACTACCTGACTTAATCATATATGCGCATGAAGCATTTTGCCCATGCTTCAAAATTTCCTGTCCTGCTTCAAATTCTTTAAATGTTTCAGTGCTCATACCCTGACTCTAACTGTTTTCATCAAATTAATAAAGCTAACTGCGCACTTTTAATATCGCCTCTTTCCATCCCTGACATAATTTATCTCGTTCTGATACAGTCATAGAAGATTGAAATAGCTTTTGCCTCTGCCAACGTGTTTTAGCATCTTCAAAATCTTCAAATACCCCTATTCCGATAGCCGCAAGAACCGCTGCCCCCCATGCCGTGGCCTCGTTGACCTTTGGCACTTCGACATCACGGTTTAGAATATCCGACAAAAACGAACACATAAAATCATTACGGCTAAGCCCACCATCGATACGAATCGTATCAATAGCAATACCACTATCATCACACATAGCACCGATAAGGTCTAAGGTTTGATAAGCCTGCGCTTCGAGCGCTGCACGTGCTAAATGCGCTTTTTCAGTCTCACGACCCAGCCCACATATAAGCCCTCTCGCCTCTGGCTCCCAATAAGGCGCACCAAGTCCCGTGAACGCTGGCACCATATAAACACCGCCATTATCCTTTACACTCAGAGCTAAAGCCTCACTCTCCGGTGCACTTCCAAAAAGCTGTAAACCATCCCTAAGCCACTGAATAGCGGCACCCGCAATAAAAACGGATCCTTCTAAGGCATATGTAATATTTCCATTCAAACAATATGCACATGTTGTCAAAAGTCTATTCTTAGAAACACTAAACTCTGAACCAATATTCATAAGCGCAAAGCAGCCAGTGCCATAAGTCGATTTGATCATCCCCTTATCAAAACAGGCTTGACCGATTAAAGCCGCCTGCTGATCCCCTGCTGCACCACATATTTTAAGTGGCTGAGTTAAAGCATCAGCAACTCCAAAGTCCGCCACATTATCCAAAACCTCTGGTAATAGTGATTTTGGAATATCTAGCATCTCCAAAAGCTCATTGTCCCAGCACTGCTCACGAATATTATAGAGCATTGTTCGTGAGGCATTAGTAGCATCACTTACATGCTTCTTACCGCCTGTTAAATTCCAGATAACCCAGCTTTCAGGGGTCCCAAAAGCAAGCTCACCTTTTTCTGCACGTTCTCTTGCCCCGTTAACATTATCCAAAATCCACGCAATTTTCGTCGCACTAAAATATGGGTCTAATAACAGCCCTGTTTTATCTGTAATAAGCTCCTCATAACCTTCAGCCCTTAGCCTATTACAAAGATCAGCCGTGCGGCGATCCTGCCAAACAATAGCATTATATACGGGTTCACCAGTAGACCGGTCCCATATAATCGTTGTTTCACGCTGATTTGTAATCCCTAATGCCGTTGGCTTTATATTGGCTCGCTTTAGAACCACATTTGCCGTTTGCAGAACATCATCCCATATATGTTTAGGATCCTGCTCTACCCAACCAGAATGCGGAGTAATAATCTCCAGTTCTTTTTGCGCAATGTCTAAGACTTCACCAAATTCAGAAAACAAAATAGAGCGAGAGCTCGTCGTCCCCTGATCAATCGCAAGAAGTGTCTTATGTGCCATATCCCCCCGCTCTCTCTACGATCTTAGGCCAAGCTTTTTGTAGCTCCTCATAAACACTTTCAGAAATATGAAGCCCGATTTTAGAACGCCTAAACAAAGCATCCTCTAATGAACGAACAAATTCATACCGAATAAGGTACGCCAGCTCAGCCTCATAAAGACCATCTGCATATTTACGGCCTAAATCCTTTTCACTTAACGCACCATCTAAAAACACATCCATTCTCGTACCGTAACTGCGCGCATATCGATATAAAAGCGTATCATCCAGCCATGAATAATTTCTCTTCACTTCTGCAAAAAAAACAGCAAAATGCCCTTCAGGAAAATCACCTCCTGGCAGATTTTCTTGATCCGTCCAAGGGTTAACGTAACGGCTATCCAAATGAAGCAATTTATTAACGACCTTTTCTGCAAGCACACGGTATGTCGTAAGTTTTCCACCAAAAACCGAAATCATTTTTCCAAAATCGGGACGATGATCAAAAATAACATAATCACGGCTTACTTTACGCGCGTCACTTTTTCCATCATCACAAAGCGGCCTAACGCCACTATATGCCCACAAAACATCTTGCTTATGAATTGTCTTTTTAAAATAAGAACTATAAACAGAACAGAGATAATCAATCTCATCATCGGAGATCTGCACATCATAAAGATCACCTTCATAATCCTGCTCAGTCGTACCAATAAGCGTATAATCATTTTCATATGGAATAACAAAAACAACGCGCCCATCATCAGGTGTAAGAGTATAAGCCCTGTCTCCTTCAAACTTTCGCGGAACAATAATATGCGATCCTTTCACATGCCGAACGATAGGAGTTGCATCATCTAGCCCAGAATCCTCTAAAAGCTCCCCAACCCAAGGCCCAGCAGCATTGACAACCATTGATGCACCAATTTTATACAATTTACCTGTCTTTTGATCCTTCAGCGTAACCTTAAAACGCTCATATTCATCATGACCTTCGGCTATTTTTTCACAGCGTGTATGAGTTTTTATTTGCGCACCTCTTTCCTTTGCATCAAGCGCGTTCAAAACTACAAGCCTTGAATCATCAACCCAGCAATCAGAATACACAAAACCACGCTTATACTCCGATCTCATAAGCGCTTGGTCCATCTCTACCGCTGAAGAGGATGCTATGCGGGTTCGGCGCGCTAAATGGTCATAAAGAAACAGCCCCAAACGCACGAGCCAATAAGGACGTTTTGCCCCCTCTTCCTTATAAGGAAGAACAAACTCTAAAGGCCAAATTATATGGGGTGCTATCGCCAACAGTTTTTCACGTTCAATAAGGGAAGAACGCACCAAACCAAACTCAAAAAACTCTAAGTAACGTAGGCCACCATGAATAAGTTTGGAACTAGACGATGAAGTAGCCTGCGCCAGATCCTTTGCTTCAACAAGAAGCACAGAAAGTCCACGCCCAGCAGCATCTCTAGCAATCCCTACACCATTAATTCCACCGCCAATTACACAAAGGTCATATTCTTCATTAATCATGCTTATAAATTACATCACAGTGGACAAAATTCATAGCCGCCTTTGACACCTCATCACAGTTAAAACACAATTTAGAAAAAAGAATCATCACAACCCAAGAATGTGCTCAATGCAGCTGCGTAACATACACAAACACCGAATACCGCTAGCATTTTCATTACTGATGTTTCCTTCAGCCCCCACGCTCGCAAACTCATTAAACCCATCAACAAATATGTATGGTAGCCTTGGCTTAAACACCGTACCCAGTGCACGGATGGATAGCCAAGGAACCGTAAGACTAGGCATTTCATCACTTGATCCTTATATTCATAGCTGGGTGAGCGCACAAATTGCAGATCCACTTTCAATCACAATTCGCCAAAGCGGTGAGATATCAAACATCAATGAAGATGCTGACCGGCTCTATCCCGGAATTGACGCACGCCTCCGGCTCTTAAAAGAAAACAGGTCAAGACCAGAAATCACTATAGGCCTTCAATCTGCAGCCGGGCACAAGCGAATGGCAGGGGAATATATCGTTGCCTCCAAACGTTATAACAGTTTTGATTTCAGTGCAGGGTTAGGATGGGGGCGCTTCGCGACTGCCAAACATTTTAAAAACCCCCTCATAGGGTTGCACGAGCACTTTAGGAATGCACGCAGCGGTAACGATGAAATGCCCACAAATGCCCAAAACTGGTTTACAGGTGAGCATATTGGCATCTTCGCAGGTATAGAATATGCAACACCTATCGAGGGTATATCGATAAAAGCAGATTACGGCGCAGATCGCTATGTCGCAGAAAAATCTTCGTTTAACTTTGATACACCACAGCCATGGAGCATAGGCTTTAACTATAAACCTGCAAACTGGATCGATGTTGGATTAGCTGCCCAAGGCACAGACAAAATCATGGCACGATTGTCATTGCAAAATAACATCAAAAACTGGCACGAAGCCCCTCCTCTTTCAACAAACACAAAACTCGTACAAAAAAAAATTGGAGAGCCCAATCCACATAAAATGATATTATCGGCGCAAAAAGATAATATTGATATTCACCACATAGAAATCAAAAACAACACAGTCCATGCTGCCCTCAATTTAGATGAACAATCCTCTACACCTCATCAATTAGGTGTAGCAGCAGTACATATCTCTAACAATTCAGGAAAAAACATTGAAGAAATATCAATAACACCACATTTAAAAGGACTAAAAGGCCCCAATATTAATATCATCAGATCCAACATCATTAAGGCCAAAAGCGTTAATAAGCATAGCACAGAAGAAATATGGATTAACAAAACTATACGGCACGAAAGTAAATTTAAGCCAAGCGTACACCGATCATTCAAGAAAACAGACTTCTTCCTCAATATAGATAACCAATTCAGCCTCGCAGAAGAGGATCAAGGTATTTTATATCGTAGCTCCATAGTAGCAGGCACACATATACAAAGACCTAAATCTGCACCATCTTTTTTAAGCTTTCTTGATTTTGGCGGATCTATTCGTTTAAACGTAAAAGATAACCTCAGTAAATTTTCAAAAATAAGGCCTCGCTCAGCTCTTCCTGTACGAAGTAACGAAGATCGCTTTGCAAAAAGAACGCTCTCTTTGGATACACAGTACATATCTTTCTTACACAGCTTCAAAGATGACTTTCACCTCTTTCTAATTGGTGGGTATTTAGAAGAAATGTATGGGGGTTTTGGTGGAGAAGTACTCTTAAGACCGTATAATGCACGTTGGGCAATAGGTGCAGAAAGCTGGTTAGCGTTAAAAAGGTCTCCTGAAACGTCATGGAATTTAGGGTTTAATGGTGACCACCTTGTAACTGGCCACCTTAATTTATATTATGATATGCCAAGTATCGATACAAAACTACATCTACAAACTGGCCGCTACCTCGCCGAAGATATAGGCGGAAAAATAGCCTTAAGTAAAACCTTTAAAAACGGCGCCACGCTAGAAGGCTATGTAACACTTACTGATGCGGCGGACTTTGACCTGTTTGGCGGAACAACCCATGTAAATCACGGGCTAAAGTTATCACTTCCACTTGGCGGCTATAAATACGTACCACGAAACACAAAACTTAATACAAAAACCGCACCATTCGGAAGAGATATAGGACAAGAAATCAAAAAGCCATTCTCACTTTACAAGCTAACAGATCGATTTTCAGAAAAACATTTAAGCGATCATTGGGCTGACATAGCACCATAAACTAGGCTAACGCATCACGATAACTAATAAGACGCTTATCGACCTCATCCCATAGCTTTAGATCTAATGATTTCAAACTCTCTCTAAAACTCATACGGTTAATCTCTGAAAGCTTAGGCATCGCATCCATACACGGCTGTAACTTATAATTTGGAATTGTGGAACATAGATGATGAATATGGTGAAGGCCGATATTCCCCGTAAACCATTGTACAACCTTTGGCAGCTGGTAATAAGAACTTCCCAAAAGCGCAGCCTCATGCACATTCCAATCGTCATTATATTCCCAATATGTTTCTTCAAACTGGTGCTGTATATAAAACAGCCAACCACCAATCCAAGCTGTCATAATTAGAACTGGAGCATATACCATTAGTAACACGCCATAACCTACGACATAACCAACCACACCATAAAAGAGAAGTAGAGATATATTAGTCCCTATAATGCTCTTAACAATAGATTTGGGAGGTAATGTTTTATAATCATCATAGAAATGGAAAGACTGATTAAAAGGTAATCTCTGCGCAAAAATCACGTAAAAAGGCGTACCCAAAATCAATAGAACAAGAGGATTACGGTATATAATATAAGCGAGCCTCTTAATAGGAGACATAGCCCTAAATTCTGAGACAGTGATCGTATCAATAGCACCGATACTTCGCTTATTTAAATTTCCAGATGTGGAGTGATGCAGATTATGTGCACGTTTCCAAAAGTCGTAAGGTGTAAAAGTGAATAGACTGATTAAGCGACCCGTCCAATCATTATACTTACGAGAATTAAAAAATGCCCCATGTCCACAATCATGCTGAAAAATAAATAATCGTGTTAATAACCCAGCAGCAGGAACCGCAAGTAACAACGATAGAAAATAAGAGACATCAAGAGCCCAATAAACAGCAACCAAATTCAGAAAAAACAGGGGAATAGTGGTTAGCAGTTGAAAGACACTACTAGAGGCACTGGCCCCTCTATATTGCTTACAATGCTCTAAAATAACTTTTACATCAACATCAGCCTTATCGTCTGAAGGCCCTACCATCTCAACCATTTCTTACTAATCCAATTATTTTTAATATGCTGACACACTAGCAGCTATCAATCAAAAAAGCGCCCCCTTCTGCCATTTTTATTTAGATATCCATAATTTAAGCAAAAAAAACCCCCGTTAGGGGGATAAAGTAAGTACCAGATCGGATGAAGCTAATTGGGTTAAATTCTGATTTTAGTACATTTATTCTTTAAATTGGCGATGCTCTATAAGCTCAACCATATATTCTCACACGTTTTATTTCTTTCTATGTCATGGTCTTTCTTTGCACTGACCTTATATATTAAACTTAACACTTGATTTTCCATAAATCAACAAATTTGTATAAAAT
Source organism: Micavibrio sp. TMED27 (assembly GCA_002167715.1). Lineage (GTDB taxonomy): Bacteria > Pseudomonadota > Alphaproteobacteria > Micavibrionales > Micavibrionaceae > TMED27. The sequence continues at coordinate 541,809 of NHCG01000010.1, read as the reverse complement.
TTTATATATTTTTTATTTAAATAGAAAACAAACTATGAAAAAGAGCGAAGCAATGCAGAAAAATCAGAAGGCATCTCTCCTTCATAATCATGCACCTCACCTGTAATAGGATGTATAAACGAAAGATACTGCGCATGAAGTGCCTGACGCGGAAATGCGTGTACAAGGTCAATTACACTTTGATCAAAGCCACCTTTTTTTAAAGCAGACTCTACAGCTGTTTTTTGAGGCCCATATAATGGATCACCAATCAAAGGGTGCTTAATAGCTTCCATATGAACTCTAATTTGATGTGTACGGCCACTTTCCAGCTTACATTCAACTAATGAACACGCATCCTTATAATTCTCTTTAACCAAGTAATGTGTTCGTGCGTCTTTCCCACCAGCGCCCCGTATAGCCATTTTCAAACGGTTTCTAGGATCTCTACCAATTGGTTGATCAACCGTACCTTTAACAGGAGTAGGCACCTTCAAAACCAATGCTTTATACACCCTACTTAAAGAGCGATCCTCTAACTGACTCGCAAGCCCTTTATGCGCTTTATCATGTTTAGCAACAACCATAAGCCCGCTTGTCTCTTTATCAAGACGATGAACAATACCAGGGCGCATAACACCGCCAATACCAGACAGACTGTCGCCACAATGATATAAAAGCGCATTAACAAGCGTTCCGCTCCAGTTTCCCGCTCCTGGGTGTACAACAAGCCCTACCTGCTTATTCAAAACTAATAAATCATCATCCTCATAAACAATATCTAAAGGGATATTCTCTGGTTCAGGCTCAGCTTCCTCTAGCTCGGGCATTATAAATTCAATGCTTTCGCCCTTCATAACCTTGCGCGAAGTATCTTTACAAATAAGGCCATTTAGGTGCACAGCCCCTTGCTTAATCAAGCTCTGCGCTCTAGAGCGTGTAAGATCTTCCACCAACTCACTAAAAGCTTTATCAAAGCGAAGTCCTGAACATTCCTCACTCACTACTAATTTAACGACATCGTCCATAAATATAATTCCTAAAGGCCTCTATATGGTTTTGGCTGACATGGGTCTTCATAGTCAGGTGCAGGCACAGCTTCAGCAACCCACCCGTCAAAACTATGAACAACCGCATCTGTGTCATCCTCACCATTTCTTTTCTCATCTATTGTATAACGTGCTTTGGTCTCACCAATCATAATTCGCTCTCCCGCTTCACCTAACAAAATTCGATGTGCACTAAGTGCTTGCGCGTTATAATATGCATTATCCCCCATAACAACCCCACGTGGGTTTAACGTTATTAAACGCACATGAGGACGCTTACTTTCTTTAACGAAATCTGGCGCAGAACTCATCATAGAATTAACCTTCCTATCCTGCTCTTCATCGCCATCCAAGCTTTTCTGCATTGACTTAATCGTAGCTGTCGCATCCTCTGGTGGAACTTCTCCATCCATCATCACAGCCACCAGACCATTATCATTTACAACAAGGTCTTTCCCGAAATACTCCACTTCCCCTGTAAAAAAGCGTTCCCATATTACGCGTCCATCTGCTCGGGAAGCTGCAACAGCCCAAGAGGACCTAACCCCGTCACGAATAAGGGGTGCGGAGGTTCCAACCATCACAATCGCATCCGCCATTAAAAAGTCACCTGCAACCAGCTCAGATGCAACACCGCGTGGATATTGACGCTGCCACATAACGCCTGCGTAATCATCTAACTTCACCAGCCAGCCAACCTTCTTATCATGATTATTATAACTATACCCCACACCAAAATACCCTGGCGGCTCTACAGATGAACCATCAGTTCGCCGAAGCTCTAATATACCGTTTGATTTTCCAAGTATTATGGCGCGTTCTTTAACAATATTCATCTTGTGATCTAGCTGATAAATAATCGTAGAAACATCATCCATCTCCCCCTTTGCAACAACAGGAGCAGCCGCTGACATTAAAAAATGTGCACGCTCCATTTTCACGGCTGTTTCTGGCATAGGAATCACATCATTGACCCTAATATTATTGGTCTTATGCGTAATTTCTTTGGAACTTTCTAGCTCACCGTCTTTATTAACCGAACCTATCCAAATTTTACGCATCTGGTTTTCAGCATTCTGGTCATAGATATTTGCAAAAATATAATAGCCGCCCCGTCCGTCTTTCAAAATCTTCACAACACGCTCAAAATTAGGAAGATCATATTCCTTCATCCACCTAATTCGTCCATTATCTCGGGTACGGGCAACTAAAAGACGCTCAGGCTTTACAACCTCACCATTCGAATTCAAAATGGCTTTTTTCTTACCCACTAAAAAGATCTGCGCTCCGGCAATAATATCACCAGTCTGAAAAAACTCCTCTTCACCAACCTCTCCCCATATCGTATCCCAAACCGAGTATGCACCAAGCTCTGGAACCTTCAGCCCCATAATAACTTTATATTCAATACCGCAATATGGCTCATCACTGAGTTCATCACGCGTGCCAATCTGCGCCTGCGCACCATGCGCAAACACGACGCTCAACAACAATGTCAGAGAAAAACATAAAAGATGTATTTTTTTGTGAATCATGATCAGCATTCTGTAAGTCATTTTATTTCAATAGTGTAGAATTGACAGCACAAAATGTCTATGCTCTATAGCCCATCAAGCGCAAAGCGTAAACATAATGAACAGGAAAGCCATGAAAATACTGATCATATCTGATGCTTGGCACCCACAAATTAACGGGGTGGTTAGGACATATGAGCACCTTTCTCATGAGCTGGAAAATTTAGGCCATCAAGTAAAAGTCATTGGCCCCTCTGACTTCCATATGCGGATGCCACTTCCCGGCTATGCAGAGATAGAGCTAGCCTTTCTTCCGTATAAACGTTTAAAGAAATACATAGAAGATTTTGTTCCCGATCATATCCACCTATCAACCGAAGGGCCCTTAGGCTGGGCCGGCAGGCGCTACTGCGTTGAGAACGATTTAACATTCTCTTCTGCTTACCATACTCACTTCCCAGACTACCTCGCAAAACGCATCGGTAAAATCCTTCCTTTCATGTATAAAAGAACACATGAATGGGCAAAAAATTGGATAAGGTCCTTCCACGAACAATCTAGCGCCATGATGGTTGCAACAAAATCACTTGAAGATGAACTGCGTGAATGGGGTTTTAAAACACCCATTCAACGCTTAACGCGCGGTGTGAAAATTGATCAATTTTTCCCGAAAACTGATACCGAAGAAACACCATATAAAGACCTTAAGCACCCTATCGCCCTCTATGTCGGACGTGTTGCCATAGAAAAAAACATTGAAGATTTCTTGAAAATGCCTTGGGACGGCACAAAAGTCATAGTCGGAGACGGGCCCAGTAAAAATGACCTTATGCACAAATATCCTGACGCTGTTTTTACCGGCTCTAAAGAAGGTGCCGATTTAGGAGCTCATTATAGGCATGCTGACATTTTCATCTTCCCGTCAAAAACGGATACTTTCGGCATGGTTATTATCGAGGCATTAGCATCTGGCCTACCCGTTGCCGCTTATAATGTCACTGGACCTAAAGACATCATTACAAATAAGAAACTCGGAGCGCTAACAGATGGTAATCTGGGCGATGCAGCGAAAGAAGCCCTCAAATACGGCACCCCAGAAGAACGTTCAGATTTAGTTAAATCCACATATATATGGGAAAAAGTTGGCAAACAATTTGAACTCGCCATCCTAAATAAGGCAACATAACTTATCCAAACCGAGTCGCTATTTTAAAAACTTGTAAATGTAAGTTTATAGCGATAAAAGAACGATATTAAGGAAAATGTTATGGCCAGTATATTATTAGCAGAAGACGATAAATCTATGTGCAGCTTTCTAACTGCGGCACTTGAAAAAGCTGGCCACGCCGTCACATCTACAAATGACGGCATCGAAGCGTTAGATAAACTTAAAGAGAATAAATCCTCATACAACCTACTCCTAACTGATATTGTAATGCCAGGCATGGATGGTATCGAGCTCTCACAAAAAGCAACAGAACTCAGCCCAAATTTAAAAGTCATGTTCATTACCGGCTTCGCAGCCGTCGCTGTTGGTCATCAAGACCTCAACACAGAGCAGACAAAACTTCTATCTAAGCCCTTCCACCTAAATGATCTTGTAGAACAGGTAGAAACACTTTTAGCCGCCTAATTTTTTCAAAAAACTCTTGAAAACAGAGCGTCCTTACATTAAAGCTATCCAACACCGCTAGAGTGGGCGGTTAGCTCAGCGGTAGAGCACTTGCTCGACACGCAAGGGGTCACTGGTTCAATCCCAGTACCGCCCACCATTTTAGAAAAGCCATCAGCAGACCACTAGCCTATACAGCCCAAGCCTTTAAATATATCTTTTAAAATTATTGTGTGAGTTTATTGAAATGTGGTGCCCAGTCCCTGAAATACTCGCTCCTCAGGCTCTTCAAAACGAACCGGTTGAGTATATTCGTAACTTTCAGCCTTATTGTTCTCTAGCTGTATCTTCAATATACCGGTATCGATTTCCGATACAATTCTTGCAGCCTCAACAGAAGCATCAGGATGTATCGTACCATATACGTATAGATCTGCCCCCGATCCAGAGAGGTCTATATGGCAATCAGGACCAACATCACCTTTTATGATCAGGGTATTGTCTTCTCCCCCCTTCATCGTAATACTCGTATTATCACTAACAGCCCCTGAAATCACAACTTCCATCAAAGGAAAATCAACATTTGAGCTATGTACTACTATATTTGAATCTGAAAGATTACCAGCTATGAAGACGTTACCTTTTGCTAAAATGTCAGCATCCGTGATATCCCCCTTAAATAAGAGGTCATTGCGTGCAAATGAATCATAAACATCTTTTGATAAATGGCTAGATGAATTATCAAACACATTAATTGAAGCTTCACTTTCGGCAATATTGATCAATTGTTGATGTGAACTTACAAATTCAATATTTTGGAAAATTTGGGGCATCGCCTTAATTTTCTTAAGCCCATAATCCATATCATCTTCGCTAATATATCCTTGAGCGTGTAAGTCTCTCATTAGCTCAGCTGTATCTTCTGCTGCAATCAATGAATTTTCGTTGGTAAGCTGTATTAATGCATCCGTGCTGCGTCCTTCGCCCATCAATACATCACCATAAGATTCCCAAGTGTGATCGACTTTTCTATTTATTTTACTAGGATCATAAAGGCGACCATCACTCTTACCTGGACCAAAATACCGCCATTCCCCATCATCCATCCCTTTTTTAATTAAATCGACTAAAAGTGGCATAGCTTTAGAACCATATTCAGAGTTAGATGAACCAATTTTAGCAATAAAAAAAGCTGCCGATGCATTATCAATCCGGCCCTCTTCAGCATATCGCATTAAATTATCTAAGGCATCTTGAGCGTCTAAATAATGTTGTTTTGATGTTGCCACCATATGAAATAAACTACTATCTGAAGTAAAAGCATAACGTCGACTATCACTCATAGGGCCTGTGGTGCCAAGCGACACATTCTCATTGAGATCAATATTATTTTCGTAGTTATTCTTCGCAAGTTGATAAACGTTTTTTTCCAGCAGCTTTCGTCCCGCATAAGCAGAATCCTCTGAGATCAGACCTTTTTCAGCCCAATCCTGAAAGTTTTGATACATTTCAACAGGGTCCGAGCTACTCGAAAACCTTGTTTTTAAAACAAAATCCGCCATTTTCTCAGCAGGATTATCATATACGATACGCTCACTAATACGCTTGCGGGGTTCATCATCAGGCGAATACACCACAACATACTGATCTTTAATATTCGAAAAGTGTGAATGAACATAATCATCCTTCAGCACGCCCCCTTCAACGAGCGATTTCAAAGCTTCATGCGCAGATGGGACAACACGAATATCATCAATTGAAAGTTCAGATATACAGTGAATAGCCATACCAGGGGCAAGTGCACCAATTTCAGCCATAGACCTAAGCTCGGTAATGGCAAGTGCTGCTGTTTCAGTGCTACGCTTGGCTGCTTCTATATATGCGTGTATAGGACTAGTCTTCTCATAATGGAAGGCATACGGATTATCTACATGCGCAAACCCATGATACCCGTGAAATTGAGTGTAAGAAAAGCCGTCCCCTATTTTATTGACCAATAAATCCTTAGTGAGTGACATAGTCTTTTCAATCACTTCTGGAGCACTCGTAACAATTTCATCGTTCTTAACAATATTGTACATTGCTAAAGAAGCACTATCAATTATGCCTTCAAGGCGCCTCTCCTGATTAACCGCATGGAGTGTATCCACATTCTCAAGTTCATTGATTTCAACCTGACTATCTTCGATTATCTCATTAAGGGCATTGAGTACATCAACAGCTATGGACGGGTCATCCTGAGCTAATTCAAGAAGAGCCTTTGGCTCATCATCCAAGTCCTTAATTAGACGTAAAACTTCTACTTTGAAACTACCCATACAACCCCTTGAAATTTTTATGACAATAATACACTAATAGACTTATAAAAACAAAAAAAANCTCAAAAGCNCCGAGCTTCCAAGATTTATTATTGANAACACTAAAAGTCATATTGGCTTACTTAGAGACTTCCCTTTGCCGCATAGGCATAGAATCAATGAGGTTGAATAGATCACTAGCCTGAGTAACCTCATTGCGGCGCATTTTTTCATATCCATCCTTACCGATCAGAATAAATGTAAAATCATCACGCCCAACGTCAAAGGCGTCATAGAGCGGCGGCGTGGTCAGATGCGGCATATACTTGTCATCAACTTTCACAAATTCCTGATCAACCATAATCCATTTCACAACATCTCTATCGTCAACGCCCGCCCTACTGTCCTCTAGCGACTCAAGCTGAGTTTTCAACCGTGCATCACCCTTGTGAGGGGAAAAAATAAGAACAACACGCTTTTTCCACATATATTGCTCAAGCGCACTTTTAACATCGGCTTTGGCACATGAAATCAAAGACANTGATAAAAGACACATTAAAATAAGGGGCTTAAAGCCTTTTTTGCNTATCGTCATAAAATATACATGACNCCTNNANCTCANTTTTTCAAGTAGTATCACAGTTTTAAATTTGACGTTAAGGCCACGTGCTCCATATCATCAAGGTGTAAAACGTCCTATTCCAGATTCCAATCTGGCTGCAAAAAGTTTCATGGTGAAGCAAAAANTGCAGATAGCGACCAATAGAAAGGAGGTGATCAGATGAACGATCAAGAACAGAGTTTTAAGGCCGGATACAAGGCGACACAAAAAAACCACGCACAGGTGATCAACATTTGGTCTTCCAAGCGCATGGAGTTAGCCGCATAGCTATGATTAATCAGGCTACTATCTGGCCAGAAAATAAATTCTAGATCAAAGTATCTACTGAAACCGTGGTGTAATATGCACTACGGTTTCTTTTATGAAATATTATTAATTTTTTCTCATGACACTTTTGAATTAAAATTATCGCATGAAGAAAAAAATTGCGATAATCGGTACTGGGCTAGCTGGCGTAACCGCCGCTAAGTATCTTGAAAATGAATATAAAATCACACTATTCGAAAAAGCACGCGGAATCGGTGGGAGAATGTCANCAAGACGATCCGACCCGTATCAATTNGATCATGGNGCNCAGTANTTCACAGCGCGCACAGAGGCCTTTAAGTCNTTCCTAAAGCCCACGATAGATGATGGCCTGATTAAAGACTGGCAAGCAAAAGTCGTAACAATTGAAAAAGGTAAAAAACCNTATAAAAGAGAATGGTTCGAACCTCANTATGTCGTAACACCGCGCATGAATAGCCTTTGTAAGCANCTAGCAGAAGGCCATGAAGTTGAGCTTAATAAAGAGATATACAAAACCAGCTATACCGAAGGGCTATGGTANATCACAGACACNCANGAACAATCATATGGGCCGTATNACTGGCTTATATTGGCAATCCCCTCAAACCAAGCGAGNANACTATTGCCCGCTAATTTTAACGAAATCNACGAAGTNACCACAANNAAAATGCTNGGATCATTTACGCTNATGCTCGGTTTTAAAACAATGCCTAAACTNAACTGGGATATTGCCTTCCCCAAAAACTCTATCATCAAAATAATATCTAANAACTCNACAAAACCAGNCCGCCAAACAGCCCCTTCNATTGTTATACAAAGCACNAATCAGTGGGCAGAAAACCANATTGAACATGANATNGAAGAGCTAAGCGAACAATTACTCACTGAATTTNTNGAGCTAAGCGGCATAGATAAACAGCAGATAACNCATCAAAAAATNCANCGCTGGCGCTATGCAACNGTTNATGACAAAAGTGAAAAACTCTACATCATTGATAACAAAATCAAACTTGGCGTCTGCGGTGATTGGCTAATNAACGGAAATGTTGAATCTGCATTTTTAAGCGCTAAAGAACTGAGTGACCACNTATTAAACAAAAANCTAGAAAATGTNTNAAGGGCTNATTCCGAAATGGGTGCACTCAGATTAATACTCGGCGATCAATTAAACGAAAAAATATCAAGCCTCTCCGANGNAAATCCNGATAAAGATATCATCTTTATGTGTGAAGTATGGGAAGAAGCAACCTATGTTAAGCACCATAAAAAGAAAATAGCNTTTATCTTTTCCGCTATGCGTCATTTTGCTGAAGAGNTAAAGGCTAAAGGCTATAGCGTTNAATATATTAAGCTAGATGATCCGGATAATAGTGGCTCATTNNCAGGTGAAATCAANCGCGCCATAAATCTATATTCGCCAGAAAANGTCATTNTAACCGAACCAAGTGAATATCGNGTACTTAANGATATACAATCCACTGAANACAAGGTCCNAATAGATATAAGNTCAGATAANCGCTTNCTATGTANCCATNAAGANTTTCAAGATTGGGCNGAAGGTAGAAAACAACTTCGAATGGAGTATTTTTACCGTGAGATGCGTAAAAAATACGACATACTTATGAACGGTGACACTCCNGAAGGTGGTNAATGGAACTACGATAATGAAAATAGAAAGCCCCCCACTGAANGNCTAAAAATCCCTGAAACTTATACGGCCCGCCCNGACACNATTNCAGAAGAAGTTATCAACCTTGTATCAAATAGATTTGATCAGCATTTTGGTGATTTAACGCCCTTTCATTTTGCAGTAACGCGTNAACAAGCCCTAAAGGCATTAGAGCAATTCATATCTAAAAGNCTCAAAAACTTTGGAGACTACCAAGACGCTATGGTGCAAGGACAGCCATGGATGTATCATTCTCACTTAAGTTTTTATATCAACTGCGGNCTCTTANTGCCTTTAGAATGTGTAAAGGCCGCAGAACAAGCTTATAAAAAAGGGTATGCACCACTNAACGCTGTCGAGGGGTTTATACGCCAGATCATAGGCTGGAGAGAATATGTGCGCGGTATATATTGGCTCAAGATGCCTAAATATGAAGAAGAAAACTTCCTAGACGCCTCAAGAAACCTCCCTGCTTTATACTGGGGAGCAAACACACAAATGAACTGTTTAAAACAATGCGTAAAAGAAACAAAAGAAAATGCCTATGCCCACCATATACAGCGGCTAATGGTACTTGGGAATTTCGCCTTAATCACTGGCATTGAACCAAAACAAATCAATGAATGGTATATGATTGTTTATGCCGATGCCTATCAATGGGTTGAACTACCAAATGTGACAGGAATGATTCTATTCGCTGATGGAGGATTCTTAGGATCAAAACCATATGCTGCTAGCGGCGCCTATATCAATAAAATGTCCGACTATTGCAAGAACTGTCGTTACAAAGTTAGCAAAAAGAATGGTCCAGATGCCTGCCCCTTTAACTATCTGTATTGGGACTTCCTCATAAGAAACGAACAAAAGCTTCGAGGTAATCATAGGCTAAGAATGATATACAAGACTCTAGATCGCATGAGCGATGAAAAAACCAGCGCCATAAAAGCAGATACTAAACGATTCTTTCAGGACTTAGATTCTGATAAAGTAGTTTAAAAATAATATATTAAAATCAAACGACATGAAGAAGTCTCAACTCCCACAAAAAAAATGCCCTATTTGTAAAAAGCCTTTCAGTTGGAGAAAGAAGTGGGAAAACAAATGGGAAGAAGTAAAATATTGCTCAGAAAAATGCCGCCGCAATAAAAATACCTAGAAAAGCCTTTATATACATACTCATTTTGTTTTTATGACAATATCGGAAATGAAAATTGCAAACAATTGAGAACACATACACCTAAATAATGCACACGCATTTTATTATGAAAATCAATTAACTAACAAAAAAAAGACTTATCAAAACAGCAAATTATTCAAGATTAATACAATTTTAAATAAGCTATGAGTAGAATAGTATTTGTAAAACTACATTTGCGCCAACTGCAAAGTACACAAAATTTGAACCAAGTGGGAAATGGGAATGAAAAATCAAACAACCAGTAAACTTCAAANTGAAGATGGTTTTACTNTAATTGATATCTCTATAATGTTGCTNGTAGTAGGAATACTCGCGACCCCNTTCCTAATGGAATANAACACCTTCCTTAAACAAGAACAAAGAGAACAAACAGGTATTAATATCGATGAATCGATATCTTCTATCGGTAGTTTTTACCACGCACAAGATCGCTACCCATGCCCAGCCGATCCGACATTAAGACCTGGCGATGCTAACTATGGGATCGAAAATTGCGGCGCTGCGGGCAACGTATTATATGGAGCCGTGCCATTTAGAACCCTTGGCATTGAAGAACGTGAATCTTTAGATGCCTTCAAAAACAAACTTCTTTACGGTGTAACAAGACTACAAACCATCGTTGGCAACGACTATAGCAAAGATTCAGGCTCAATCACTGTCGCTCGCCTACGGGGCAAAAACCCTGCAAGGAACATGGCCTGTAGCGACCAAGCCACATTAATGGCCGAAAACCCATCCATAGANTTAGAACATGTTGTAAACACAGGNGTGCACTTCATAGTANTATCACACGGAAGAAGCGGCNCNGGNGCNTTCAACGTTGCNGGNAATCAGGTCTTAGCTTGTCCAGCCCTNGGAAATACAGCCGATGCAGAGAACTGTAATTTCGGTGCAGATGATAACTTCATCATGCATGAATGCATGCATAACGAAACAGAAGGAGCAAACTTTTTTGACGATATCGTTCTGGGTGAAGGTGAGCCAGAAGTTGAAAAAACAAGTTCACCTCCTAGCGATGATATGTGGTCAAGAAACAACACAAATGGAAGCTTAAACAATACAGCAGGTAATATTGGCATTGGTACAGGAGATCCACAACACCAGCTAGACGTCGTAGGCAGCATTAAGGCATCCTCAGATTACTCGGACCCAACTAAAAATGCAGCAGCCCTTGCAAACAGATTTTGCGACAGCACAGGAAGCTACTGCTTTGATCCAAACTCTATTTCAGGNTACGACCCAAACTTAAACTGTACAGATGGTCTNCCAGCAGGTGGAATCGGAAGCAATAAAGCNAAATGTCAAAAAGCAACAACTCTTGGCTCAACCAAGTGTGGAAGCAATCAGTTTGTAATAGGATTCAACCCAGATGGGAGCGTAAGATGCGGCTCTCTATAAACAAATTTAAGNAGCAAAAAAATAAAAATCAGCGAGGCTTCACCCTCGTTGAAATGGCAATNGTTGTAATGCTTTTTGGTTTAGTAATTGGTTCAATCTCAGCTTTGTACAAGCAGCGNATCTCCTACCTACAAAGAGTTGATACACAAGAAAATGTCCAAGAGGACATCAAGAATGCGCTTAGTAATTTTATGGACACTTACGGTAGATACCCCTGCCCCGCAAGCCTAACAGCAAGAAGAGATAGCGGAAATTATGGTCGTGAAGCGGCCGATTCTTGTGACCCTGCAAATAACCTAACAATCGCGGCAAATGGTATTCAAACCATCAATGGCATTAATGGACAACGCATTAGAGTTGGCGCAGTGCCATTCCTAGAATTAAATATTAGAGAAGAAGATACAATAGATGGCTACGGCAAGCGTATAATTTATGTCGTTTCAGAAAACCTAGCCCGTCAGGCAACGTTTGATACAACCCTCGGACAAATTGAGATTCTTGATGAAAATAGAAACGCCATTACGGATGGCGTAAATAATCCTTATGCACACTACATCATATTAAGCACTGGTGAAAATGGATTTGGTGGATTTTCAGCCTCTGGTGGAAATCCAAACACATGCCCTGCTCTGGCCGTGAATGGCGAAAGTGAGAATTGCGACTTCGATGATGCAACCTTCATCATCAGTCCTCTTTCGATGGGAGGGAATGCCGAAGATAATGATGATGTAATAGCTTATGCAAATCGTACATCGCGCTGGCAAATCCCTGAAGAAGACCCATCAGCACCTCCAGTTGGCGTGAGTGAAAACGATATCACAACTTCAAATGCTGGATTAGTCGGCCTCGGCGCAGGAATTTCAGATAATCCAGAAGAAGAACTCGATATCGCCGGTGTAGTAAGAGTACAAGACAATCCATATACAGCAGGTGTAGAAAGCGCAATTTTAAGTGACAACCTCTGTGCCCACGGCAGCTATGCAGCCAGTGACCCCAAATGTTTTGCTAGCTCTTTAATTGGCGGCGAAGAAGAAGACATGAAATGCCCATCTGGTGAATATATGGTTGGCATTGAGCTAGGAAAAATGAAGTGTATAGACGAATTTACACAAACCTGTCCTGCTGGCTCGATAATGCAGGGCTTTAACTCGGATGGCTCCATAAAATGTGACAACCTTCCCGCGGAATGTCCAGAAACAACGGTAAACATATGTAGCGAAACAAAAACACTCCTTAAAGGCTATGAAGGAGACACAAGAAACCTAACGGCAGGCCTAGCGGGTAACCCTGTAAAAGTTCGATATATTTGCAAAAATACATCATGGCAAAAAGACTGGCAGAATAGCGGCCTGTGCTCATGCTCAACCGATTTAATCAAAACAGAAAANAATAAGACCTGCAAAAGCTACAGCCATATTTGCGGCAACCGATACAGTGGCACATATGACCGTGAACTTGTAAGAACATGCCCTAGCGGTAATAACGTATGGACAACCACAAGAGACGGCTGCTCTTGTATTGAAAGCAAAAACACTTATGAAGGCTCATGCCCTAGCGGTTACACAGAAGGCAAAAGAAAGTATGAAAGCACGCATAATTGCACCACCAAAAAATGTGATCCAGGCGTTCTAGTAAGTGACACATGTAAATGTAAACCATATAGAAACCAGAGAACACTCAGCTGTCCAAGCGGTATGACAGGAAATTACAAACAAGAACGTTTTTATGACTGCCCATCTGGTGAAGATGATCCAGGAAGCTGGAGATCAGGTTATGAAAGTGGAAAATATGTAGATATTCCTGGTGATGGATATGATGACAACTGTGTCTGTGTTCCAAGCAGCACAAATGAAAAAAAGAGCTGCCCNGCAGGACANATTGGTGATGCATGGCAACAGGTCGATTATATCTGCGACGCTGTAGATCAGCCGCCTAGAAAAGAGACATCGGCTATCGACTATTCTGGATGTACAACACCACCACCAGTAATCTGTCGCTGGGAGAATTTCCAAGGCAATGGCGAAACTGCCGTTTCCGGTGTTGGAAAAACGAATAACGGTATCTGTGATTGCGACTCAGAAAAAGGCGATGTCGCACTCTGTTCAAACCAAATTAGAGCGGACAAATTTGAGCTAGGCGTTTGCACATGCCAGTAAAAATGAATTTTAAAGAAAGGAAAATGGTGACCATCATGACTACGAACAAGAGCAAAAGCGCTAAATCAAAATGCCAAAATAAAAGGCAACTTGGTTTCACGCTCGTTGAAATGGCTATCGTGATGATGATTGTTGGTTTGGTTATAGGNTCTGTAGCACAGCTNTATAAACAGCGTATTGCATATATNCAAGATCAAGACACCAAAGAAAATGTTAGAGATGATGTAACCGCTGCNATAAATAACTTCGTAGACACATATGGACGCTACCCCTGCCCTGCAAGCTTAACAGCNGCACGCGGTAGTGCNACTTATGGCCGTGAAAGCGCGGATGATTGCGACCCTGGTAACAACCTAACAATTGCTGCAAATGGTATAGAGACCGTTGCTGGCCTAAATGCCGCACGCGTAAGAATTGGCGCGGTTCCCTTTTTAGAACTAAACTTGAGAGAACAAGATACAATCGACGGCTATGGAAACAGAATTATATATGCTGTATCTGAAAACCTGACGCGTCAAACAACCTTTGACCCAGATTTTGGACAAATCGAACTTTTAGATGAAAACAGAAACGCNATTACNGATGGCGCTGGCGTACCTTACGCTCATTACNTTGTTTTCAGTACAGGTAAAAATNCAGAAGGCGCNTTCAGCGCAGCTGGAGCCGGAGGTGCNAATACCTGTGATGTATTGGCTATAAATGGAGAAGGTGAAAACTGTGATTATGATGATGCGACGTTCATAACAGCACCATTATCTCAAGGCGAAAATGCAAATGATAATGACGATATTATTGCTTATTCTAACGCTATCGCTCGTTGGCAAACACCAGAAGAAGATCCTGCTGGCCCTCCTGTAGGTGTTGATCCAAACGATATCGTCACTTCAGATGATACACTCGTCGGCTTTGGCGTTGGTATAGCTGATAATCCAGAAGAAGAAATTGATATCGCAGGTGTAGTAAGAGCGCAAGATGACCCTTACACAACATCAATCGAAGAAGGAGCTATCTTAAGTGATAACATATGTTCACACGGAAGCATCGCCGCTGGTACACCGAACTGTTTTGCGAGCTCTCTCATTGGGGGTGAAGATGCATTAATGGCATGTCCAGCGGGTCAGTACATGGTTGGCATAGAAAATGGAAAAATTCAGTGTAAAGACGAATTCATTCAAGCATGTCCTCCTGGCTACATTATGGAAGGATTTAATAGCGACGGATCTATTAAGTGTGATGACTTGCCATTAAGATGCGCAGGAGAACCCGTTGACATATGTGGCGAAACAAGAACGCTGAGAAGCGATGCTGTTGAAGGAGATTTCGACACTGTATCTGCTGGTGTAGCTGGCAACCCTAAACGCATCACCTACCAATGTAGAAATGGTGCATGGGAAAGATATTCAGAAACCGGACTATGCTCATGTGCAGAAGATGTA
This sequence comes from Micavibrio sp. TMED27, assembly GCA_002167715.1. Taxonomy (GTDB): domain Bacteria; phylum Pseudomonadota; class Alphaproteobacteria; order Micavibrionales; family Micavibrionaceae; genus TMED27. The sequence goes on along the minus strand of NHCG01000010.1, from coordinate 526,591 downwards.
TTAAGAACACAAACAAAAAGCTGCGGACAGTCATCACAATGTGGTAGCCGCTTCTCAGGTACTTATGAGCGTGAACTTGTAAGATCATGCCCAAGCGGTAAACTTGTCTGGCAAACAACCAGTAGCGCATGTTCATGTATAGAATCGGTAAAAACATGGTCTGGTGGCTGTCCATCAGGTTTCACTGAAGGACGNACCTATTACAAACGTGAACACAACTGTACAACCNAAAAATGTGGTCCAACGATCACAACGCANAACACCTGTAAATGTAAGCCTTTCCGCAATGAAAGAGCCCGTTGGTGTCCAAGCGGAATGACTGGAAAATACAAGCAGGAGCGCTTCTTTGACTGTCACAACGGTGAAGACAAAAAAGGTAAATGGCGCTTTGGAAACTCTGGCTACAAAGATGTACCAGGCAACGGATATGCAGAAAACTGTGTATGTAAGCCAAGCACATCAACAGTTAAAAAGAGCTGTCCAGTTGGTCAAATTGGCGACGCATGGCAGAAAATCGACTATGTATGTGACTTTGCTGACAAGCCACCTAGAAAAGTAACTAACCCTATAGACTACTCTGGTTGTTCTGTACCACCACCTGTAGTTTGTCGTTGGGATAACTTCCAGGGCAATGGCGAAACAGCATCCGCAGGTGTCGGTAAAACACACAAAGGCGAATGTGACTGTGATGCTGAGAAAGGCGATGTCAAACTCTGTTCTAAAGGTATAAACCCTACGAAGTTTGAACTTGGCGTCTGTACTTGTCAGTAATTCAATAGAGGAAGCAAATTATGATGAAACTAAAAACAAACATCACAAACATAAAAGCCTCTAAAGCTGAAGCTGAAGCTGGCTTCACCTTGGTTGAATTGGCACTGGTAATGATCGTCATTGGTATCATTACCACGGTCATCTTCGCGGCATATAAAACCTATACGGTAAAGCTGATTGAAGATTTCAATGAAGAGTCCATTTCATCTTCATCGAATGCTGCCAGTATCTATCAGCTTGAATTTGGTACATACCCTTGTCCAGCCGACCCAACCCTTGGGCCGGAAGATATCGGCTATGGGTTACCAGATTGTAATAGCCCGAATGTGATCAGGGTAACAGGCGCAAGAGATCTGGATAATGCAGATGGCGATAATCGTATTTGGACAAATCTAGAGCCAAACCCGATGGAGGTTGTTTTAATTGGTGCCGTTCCGGTTACCTTATACATGGATCTAAACGGCGATGGTGACGTCCAAGACTTAAGAGACAACATCCTAGCTCTGGGTGCNACAACACAATCTGANGAAAAGAACGGCTTTAAGCAGAGATTTGGCCGTGATGCTTGGGGCAATAAATTAACGTATGCCGTTTCATTAAACTTAACAAATGTAGATGCCGATAATGATGGTAATAATGATTTTGCCTTTAACCCNAGAAACGGGGTCATCGATGTCACTGGCGATGGTGGGCATTTAAATAAACCCATGGCTGATATTAGAGCAGAATCCTCTTTATTAGAACCATATGGCTCAGCCCACTTTGTAATTGTTTCTCATGGTGAAAACGGTATGGGAGCGCACACAGAAGACGGTGTAGAAGTTGGTAGTGTGTGTAATCCAGGCGCTGTAGTGCCTATCCCTATAGCCAATCTAGATGATCCACAAACAAAAACATCACCAGATGAAGATGAAAATTGTGATGACGATGATGCTGTATTCTTAAGTACAATTCGAAAAACTGACCCTAACAATTATTTTGATGATGAAATTAAGTTTGTAGCAAATATCAAGCAAGCGTTCTGGGAATATACCGATGCTATCTATGATGATAGAGGTACTCCAATGGATACAAGCGACGATATCCTTACATATCAAATAACGAACACTAACCCTGGGAATGTCGGTTTTGGCACAAACACTCCGTCAGAAAAAGTAGAGGTCAATGGTGATATACAAGCGTATCAAATCCATTCAGATAAACTCTGCGGCAGTGCTGGGCCTGGTTTAGCAGGCGATTCATCTGATGACGACTGTATGGACCCACAAGCTATTGCTGGCGAGCTCCCAAGTATGCAATGCCCTACTGGATATGCCATTAAGCAAATTAAGGATAACAAAGTTGTTTGTGAAGATCCGTGGGCAACGACAGTCCTAGACTCTTGCTCACCTCTTGGTGATGGGACACCGACATTCATCGTCGCAATATCCTCTTCTGGAGCGGTAACCTGTGACACGGAAGCCAACATAAGAGCAAAATCTCCGTAAACATAGAAAGAGATTTATTAAAAAGCGTCATAAATCCAAATAAAAAGAAGGTGATAAATTCTTCAGTTAGAGATATACTAATAAGAATATCGCCTTCATTTTCTATTTGGAATTCCTATGCTCATTCTAAACAAACCGATATTTAAAACTTCATACTTATCTCTATGCGCGTTATCAATATGCGCAATAGCCATTATGCCAATAAAGGCTTATGCAGACGATGCAAATGGCACGGATCAACTATCGAGTGTTAGTGATATAGTCACGACATCTACGGCAAGTGAAGAACAGCAAATAGCCGATTCACAAAATACACATCCACCGCTAAAACTTACGCCGGATAAATCTGAAATAATTAAAATNAACCGNCCAGCGGCGAGCATCATTATTGGGAACCCNAATCATTTAACCATTCTAGCGGACAGTTCAAAAAGACTGGTAGCAGTCCCAAGGGCACCTGGTGCAACGTCATTTACGATATTGGATAAAGACGGTGAAGTAATAATGCAACGACATGCCATCATTGCCGCGCCTAAACAAGAATATCTTAGAATTAGAAAAACATGTGCTAATTCCGGCGACAATAACTGCCAAGAAACAAGTGTGTTCTATTGCCCTGATATGTGTCATGAGCTTATGATGAACACAGGGAATCAGAATACGTCCACTGGAGCAGCACAACAAGCTGGCGCTCTTGCTGGTACAGGCACAACAAACAGCGATGCTCAACCCCAAGAGCTAACTACAGAACCAGGTAGTGAATAATAAACGGATAGATTATGAAGATAAAAACAACTCGCCATAAACTCCTACTTACAACAACAATCTGTGTTGCAGCAGTCAGCCTTGCTTCATGTGCAAGCATGCCACAAACCCCGGAGGAAGCGCACCAAATGCGCTCTGAAAAAATTGCTGAAATCATTAGGCGTGCGGAAAATAAAGCTGGCCTATCACGCTCACTCAAAACACTAGAAAAACGATATAAGAGCAATAGTGAAAACGAGATCGCAGCAACTGAATATGCCTATGCCCTTCGAAAAGAAGGCATGCTGACACGTGCACAAACAATACTCGAACCTTTTGCCAAGTCTAAAGATACTTCTGCACCGACAAAAACTGAATACGCAAAGGTTTTATTAGAACAAGGAAAAACCAAAGAATCCGAAAGTTATGCGCAGCAAGCTGTCCTAGCAAATGACAAATATGACCGCGCTTACCATGTCCTTGGTGTAGCTCTAGACGCACAGGGCATGCACGAAGAAGCAGAACGCGCCTTTAGAAAAGGACTAGAGCTATGGGAAGGTGATCCAACAACGATCATGAATAACTTAGCTTTAAATCTAGCATCCCAAAATCAACTTGAAGAAGCATCGGAGATTCTCTACAAAGCCCAAGCTCTCTCACCAGAACGTGTTGAGATTGAACGAAACATACGCATCATTAATGCGCTTAAGCAATCACAAGGGATCCCCGTCCCCAAGCCCCGTTCAAAGCCTTCTATCAAAGAATAAACACAACTTAAAATACGGAACGTTTTCTATATAGTACAAGTTTTACTGCCCCACACCTGCTGCACTAGCTTCAATTCCTGCTGGGCCAAGGATAATAATAAACAGCGCTGGCAAGAAGAATAAGATCATAGGAACCGTTAATTTGGGTGGTAATGAAGCCGCCTTTTCCTCAGCCTTTGCCATTCTTAGTTCACGAATTTCATCAGACATAACGCGCATAGCCTGTGACACAGATGTACCATATTGCTCTGCTTGAATAAGTGCAGTCGCAAAACTTCGCGCCCCCCCACTTCCAACACGTTTGGCAAAATCTTGTAACGCTTGCCGCCTATCATTTAGCATTGCCATTTCAGCACTAAGTATCCCAAGCTCTTCAGCCAAAGTCTCTGACTGCTCCGCAACCTCTTGTGCAACACGATCAACTGTTTGCTCAAGACCAATACCGCCCTGTACACAAATAAGCATCATATCCAGTGCATCCGGAAAAGAGAGATTAATCTCCTCTTGGCGTTTATCAATTTCATTTTTGATAATTATATCTGGCAACTTATACCCAATAACAGCGGCTACAAAAAAACAAAGTAACTGAATAATATTTGGTATGTCACGTTCACTATTCGAAATTACGAGCATAACAAAACCAAAAAGAATTATCGGCAAGACACCTTTCGCGATCATGAATTTAATCGGCGCATTAGGACTACGAATGCCTGCCTGCAAGAGCTTTTCACGCATTTTTTCGCCCATCTCACCAGCAAGCTTTTGCATTTTGTACAGCGAAGCCATTGAATCAGCTGCAGAAGCAGAACTTTCATCTTTGGCTTTATATAAACTCCCATCACGCGAAGCATCTAAAAGGTCTTTACGCCTTTTCTCAATAACGTCCTTAAAACGCTCTTTCTTATCTGCACGCTGCAAAAAAGGAAGGGCAAAAGCAATAAACGAAACAGCCGCAAGCAAAGCACTTACAACCGTGATCATCAATTCATTATCCATTTAANCCTCCCATTAAATTTTAAAGTTAATCATNACTTTCATAACAAAGATTCCGCACGCCATCCAAAANATAGCGCCGCCNAACAAAACATTTCCAAACGGATCGTTAAACAATACACTTATATAGTCATAATTCACAAAATACATACCGGTAGCCACCAGAACTGGCAAAGCACCAATAATACTCGCTGAAGCCACAGCTTCTGATGATAGCGCTTTAACCTTTCTCTTTAGACGAAAACGTGAACGAATAACGTTCGATAAATTCAAAAGAACCTCAGATAAACTAGAGCCTGTCTGTGCCTGTATAGATAACCCCGTAGCAAACATCTGCATCTCTGGTAATGGCATACGGTAAGTTGCCTCAAGCGCTGCTTCATGCAAAGGAATACCAATTTTTTGTTTATCGTAAATACGGCTCATCTCCTCCCCTACTGGGCCATCATATTCCTTAGAGATCATTGCAACAGCTTCCGCAACAGGCATACCGGCCTTTAATAAACGCACAGTCGCCTCAAGTGCATCGGGAAACTCTTCCAAAAACCCTTTCTGACGCCGGGCTGCCATTTTTTTCACGATAAAGCGAGGAAAACCAAACAAACCAACAACTGAAGCACAAATAACAACAAAAATTGGCTGCCCCATAGCATTAGCTAAAAAAGTAAACACCACCATTGATAAAACAGACATCAACCCAAACTGGCGAACTGATATAGAAAGCCCAGCCTGAGCCAATAACGCTCTTGTACTCTGCTTTTCTTTCTTTTTAGCCTCTAGCCCATCTTCCTTTTCATCACGTAATTTTTTTGCAATATCTGCGCGTCGCTTATTTGGATCATCCTTATTTGAGCGTTTAGCATTTACTGCTGCATTCTTGCCCATAATAACTTCTCGTTGACGCTGTAATCTTTGATTTTCTTGATTCATCATAACAAGTGCGATCACCACTGCGATTACAATCACTATAATTAGAAGGATAATCAAATGAACCAACGACATGTTACAGACCCTATGTGCCCACGAGCACTTATATTAATTAATCAAAGGCTTCTTCCATCGCATCCATTACAAGGTCCGCAACCCCATATTGACGCGCTTTATCAAAGAATTTCGGACGTAAACCGCTAGAACGATGACGCGTAACAAGCTTACCATCATCATCCTCACCCTCAATATCAAGTACAAAGAGATCCTGCATTGTGACAACCTCGCCCTCCATACCTGTAATTTCAGTTACATGTGTGGTTTTTCTAGAGCCATCTCTAAGACGCTGCACCTGAATAATGACATTCACGGCGCCAGCAATCTGCTCACGCACAGCCAAAATTGGTAAATTAAGCCCACCCATAGCAATCATATTCTCCATACGAGACAGCGCTTCACGCGGGTTATTTGCGTGCACAGTTCCCATAGAGCCATCATGCCCGGTATTCATTGCCTGCAGAAGATCAAAGGCTTCAGGCCCACGAACCTCACCTACAATAATACGTTCAGGACGCATACGAAGACAGTTCTTAACTAAATCTCGCATCGTAACCTCACCAACGCCCTCTAAATTTGGCGGTCGTGTTTCAAGACGCACAACATGCGGCTGCTGCAACTGAAGTTCACAAGCATCTTCGCAAGTAATAATACGCTCACCCTGTTCAATATAACGTGTAAGACAATTAAGCATCGTTGTCTTACCCGAACCAGTACCACCAGAGACCAAAACATTAACACGGCAGCGGCCAATTGCTTGAATGAGCTTTGCACATGATGGGGTCATAGACCCAAATTCTAAGAGTTTATCAAGAGTCAGCTTATCCTTTGTAAATTTACGGATCGTCATGCACGCACCGTCAACAGCCAAAGGCGGTATAATCACATTCACACGTGAACCATCAGGCAAACGTGCATCACAAATTGGGCTAGCTTCATCAACGCGGCGCCCAATTGCGCCCACAATTCGCTGACAAATTGTCGTCAAATGCTGGTTATCACGAAACTTAATACGCGCACGCTCAATTTTACCAGAAACCTCAATATAGGTCGTATCTGGGCCATTAATCATAATATCCGCAATATCATCACGCTCTAAAAGTTCCTCAAGAGGACCAAACCCGAGCATGTCATCTGCACACTCCTTGGCAATCCCTTGAAGCTCTGTTGGTGTTAAATCTAAATTTCTAAAACGTGCAATTTCCTCAACAGCTGAAAGGACCTCTTCACGCGCGGCTTTTGCTTCCATACTCGCAAGCGCCTTTAGATCAATGCCATCACGAAGATCTAACCAAATACGGTTACGTGAACGCTGCAAACGTAGATTTGTAATACTATCTTCTGCACCTGCCAAATCATCGCTTTCCTCTTCTATCTCAGAAAAAGGATCATCCGTTGAGCGTTTCACAGGTTTTTCCTTTGGCTGCGTCACCACTGGCTCAACTACATCTAACGCCTCACTCAAACCTTCTAACAAATCTTCACTAGGCGGTTGAATAGAAACATCAGCCTCCTCTTCTGAAAGAGGTTCTTTAGTTTCTTTATGAATATTGGCTTCCGAAGCCTTTGGCTTAGCCGCTGGCTTCTGTTCTCCACCTGATTGCTGTTTTTTTCCAAACATAATACTTCACAACCTTAAACTAAGAGCCTTTAGAGATTTTTCCTAACAAACCACTCATAAATCCTGATGATTTTTCAGTACCCGCCTCTACACTATTCGAGCTAGAGGATATAAAAGGCTTAACTAACTTCAGTAAATTATCCTCGATAAGGGCCAATGCCTCTTTATCATCCGTGAGTTTTTTCCCTGAACTTTCGCAACCTAAAAAAACCTTAGGCAAGAATGGAAAGAAACCAGAAACGCTTATGCCAACAGCATCCGAAATATCATTTTTAGACACTTCATGTGCGGGTGAAACCCCTTGCATATTAACCACAAGCTTAAGTGCATCATCTTCGCCGCCGCCCCTAATATCCTTCACTTCACTAATAAGAGTGCGCGCTAAACGTAAGGCAGGAAGCGTCGGTGTAGACACAAGCAAGATCAAATTCGCTCTTGCTAGCACCACTTTTTGAAGCGCCTCAGGGGCATGTGACAAGTCCACTATAACAACCGGAGATTTTGCTAGAAGCATATTGATAAGGACTTCCAACTCATCAGCACCTACACCTTGCTCCAACATAACATCACCGCCAGTTGCTAAAACTTGTAAGTTTTCACTCACATCATGCATCATGCGCTTCAAATTATCTGGTTTTTCACTTTCCGCCGCCTTCACAGCTTCAGTCAGTGTCGTTGATGGCTCATAACCAAGACCAACACCGAGCGATGACCAACCACCAGCCGCATCCATAAGAACTGTTTTCTTTTTCAAAATATCAGCAACACCGCACGCCAACCCTTCAGAAAGCAGTGAAGCCCCCACTCCTCCCTTGGCGCCGTTTACAGCAATTAAGGTACTCCCCGAAACACCTTTCTTTTCGACTAGGGTTTTAGCAATAACCTCTGCTAGAACCGGTGTTTCCACAGGACGAACAAGGTAATCGCTCACCCCCATATCAATCAAACTACGGTACAAATTCACATCATTTTCAGGACCAATTACAATCGCTGAAGTCCCTTCATCACAATTCTGCGCAAGCGCTGCTAAGCGTTCAGTAAACGAGCTATCAATCGTATCTGTTTGAACAATAATCACATCTGGCGAGGCATATTGAGTATATGTAGAAATAGCAAGCTCAACATCACCTTCAGCTGCTTTCAAATCTACACGTGCAAAACGCCAATCACTCGCCAAAGCTTTGTAAGCCTCAAGAACCTGAGGGTCATGCGTATAAACAGCCACCTCAGCCTCAGGCAGCAATATAGCAGTACTTTGATTAACAACCTCACTCATACAAAAAAACTCTTTCCACTATAAACTCTAAAAAGGCACGAAGAACACAACCCAAAAGTCGTGTTTTCAGGCCTCCAGTATAGCGCAAATTCAAGTAAGAGACTATTCTCAATAGGATTTTTATTCTGACGCACTCTCGCCTTCCAGTGGTTCATTCGGAACACCCGTGCGGTATAATTCAACCTGGTTTGCAGAACGACGCCCATCTGTACTAGCGGATGTTTCTTGCCCCAACAAATCTCTAGGGCGAGCAATTTGCTTAGCAAAGATAGTATCAACACTACAGCCCATTCTATAGCTCTCATTAGCATTGATTTTTCGGTGTTCTAAGCCCGGCATCAACTCACAATCTTTAGGCCCCAAAGCATCATAACCAAGATACGAAATCATAATCTTAGATTCAGATAAATCCTTAACAGGCATTATATGCGCATCAATATTCTCAACGCCCTGCGCACGTAAACTCGCGGCAACCTCTGCTGCTTTTTGTCCAGCATACATCGCTCCTTGAGAACGTGACTTTGGATTATAACTAACAACAACCTCCAAAGGTCCATCCCCATGACGGCTATAATGATTAGCAAGCGCCAAAACATTTGCATCACTAAATTCTGCAACGGAGACATCCTGCGTTACACGCTCCTCTATTAGCTGCACTTTATTACGCGTAAAATGATCAGGTTCACGTAAGGAACAGGCAGCCATAGACAAGGATAGCACTAACCCTAAATAAACAAAACGAGACGGCTTAAAAACAAATGAGACTTGAGTAAACATGATCAAATACCTCTTAATCTAAAATATATCCAAATGGTTGATCATGAGAAAAAAGCTCAGCATCATTAAAACCATATACACGGCGAATATTGGCAACAAAAGCATCAGCCATTTCAAAATTCTTAGGCACTCTGCGAACAGGTTCAGATCGTTTTTCCTCCGCATATGGCTGAACCAAATACGGTGTCACAATAACAATAAGCTCTGTCTCCTCACGTCTAAAACCTTCCGAAGAAACTAAATCCCCAATCACGGGTGTATTTCGAACCCCAGGCAAACCCGCCATATTTTCAATCGCGTCTGATTGCAGCAAGCCAGCAATCATAAGACTACCGCCACTTGCTATCTCAACCGTAGTATCAGCGCGTCGCACATCAAGCCCTGGCACCTGAGTATCAGCAAGTGTAATAGCATTATCGAAATCAAGTGATGAGACCTCTGTATCAAGCTGCAAACTAATACGTTTTTCTGACAACACTGTCGGCCTAAAGTTTAAAGACACACCAAATTCACGAAATTCAATCACAAGGTTTCCAACCTGATCACGCCCAACTGGAACTGGAAACTCACCACCAGCCAAGAAACCTGCTTGTTCACCAGACACAGCTGTCAAATTTGGTTCAGCAAGAATATTAACAAGGTTTTCTTCTTCCAAAGCGTTAAGCTCAAAATTTAACAAACCTATTCCGCGAAGCCCCGTATCCAGAACACCAGACAAAACCCCAAAAGGCTCTTGCGCAAGCGCTGCGCCCTGCCCTGTTAAAAACTGTATCTGATCGCCGCGGCTAGTTTGCGAAGCCAAGCTACTATTTGCAAAAGTTTCGATTCCCAATTCTTTTAAGACATTACGAGTTGCCTCAACAATTTTAACTTGAAGCATAACCTGCTGACCGCCGCGCACTTCTAGTAAGTTTGCAATCAGCTCATCCATCGTGCCCTGACTTTCCTGCAAATCACTAACATAATGCCCAACAACATTCGTAATTTTGGCCGCAGCAGCTGCATTTGAAACAGTACCAGTTAATAAAATCTGATCATGAATAGCACCCACCTGAACATCTTCAGTAGGAAACAGACCATCAAGCAAAGACTGAATTGCACCAAGGTCATATGTAACGTGAATATCAATCTTCTTTAGAACATTCCCAGCTGCATCAAGCGCAATCAAGTTCGTATCACCAACCTGCAAACCAACCAAATAGAGGCGATTGCTTTGTACAGCGCGCACATCAACAATAGAAGAATTTCCAACCAGCACATCTGCTGCATTACCTGGAATATTCATAAGCTCAGCCTTACCGAGCGTAACGACAAAAGCACGGCTATTCCGAAGCCCCTTAACGCCCATCAACTTACCCTTAGAGGCATGAGCCTGCGTAGCAAATCCGCCAACAATCTCAAATGAAACCAGTATTGCAAAGAGTAAACACAAACTCCCTAAACACACACGTATTATCTTATTATCATATCGCATTATCTTATCTTTCGATTAGTTACGCATTTAAACCCAGAAAATGGACGCGTATTCAAAGAGGCCAAACTATTGCGCAGGAACCGCAATTACATTCTGACCGTTATAAATTCGCACAATATTTGAATTAATTCCAGTTTCCTGTTGAATTCTTTCATACTCATTATAAATCTCGTCACCCATTGAAGTCAGGCGCGCATCTGAAATTGTTGGCCACTTCTTCTCAACAACCTGCTCATCACCAACACCACGCAGTGAAAGCGTTAAATTCCCCATACGCTGCGCAAGAATTAAGCGTTCAGCATCCATAGAATCAACAGCGATAGTTACCGTTTTACCAACCTTTACACGATCTTCTTCTTCACGCTTGGCCGACTGATCAACTGCTAAAATTTTCACATTTTGAAGAATTGTTTCTGTAGCAAGCTTATCAAGGTTAAGCTCAAGCATCTTAGCAACAGCAGGGTTATCATTGTCCGCATTCACACTTTCACGGTATGTTAAAATCACATCCACATAATCACCAGGACCAATAAAACCACCAACCATTGATGATGCGCCAACCTCTATCGCCACAGCGCGCTGGCCTGCGTCTAGATTCGCAGCCACAAGGTTACCTTTATCTGATGCCAATAAAGCACTTTTCATTACAGGCTCATCTGATGAAATCGCACGCCCCAATCGCCCTGAAACAGCATCAAGAGGATCTTGCTCGCCCTTACGGCGCACCGCACCGCCAAACACACTACCTTCTGGCCATTTAGCCCATTTAAGGTCACCTTTTTCAAGGACATGCCCAAGCTTAAGATCTTTCGCAGCCACAAGAACTTCTACACGCGCCTCTTCTTGCACCTCGACTACAGGCTCAGATCCTCCGAGCGTCATCTGCACGAGCACCGCCACAAGAACGGACACCAAGACAGCACCAACAAGTACGATAAGAATATTTTTATTCATCTTTAGACCTTTCAAAGATATGTACTCAAAGACGAAGTATGCAGAAGCTACAAAGAAATATAATGAAACTTATACTAACACACTCATAATGCTACATTATCGTTAAAAATTAGTTAGTAGATTTTCTATAAAAAAACTACAAAAATGAAGTTAAGACCACAGGACTAAAATACCCACTCGTGAAAAAGGATATTACAGCCCCACCAAAAATAGCCACACCATATGGCACCTTACTCTCTCCTGCTTGAACACGCGCAATCCAGCCACCTTCAACAGGAGATTTAAAAGGTTTTTTCTTTTGAACAAACAGCGCAAACAAACCGACCAAACCACCAATGAGCGCCATATAAAATAAAAATGAAAATAAACCGCCCATACCAGTCCAAAGCGCAAAAGCACTTCCAAGTTTAGAATCAGCAGCTCCTAAGCCACCGCCCAGGAACATCAACAATGTCACAATAAAAACAATAAAAGACGCCAAGAAATGAAGCCATATTGGCGCAAAAACATCCGCACGCCCTGATACATACATGACAATGTAACACGCAAAAAACAATCCAATAACCGCACCACTATACCAATTCGCGATAACCAACCCACGCACATCTGAATAAGCGGCCATAGCACCGATAGCGATCACAAGAACAAAGAAGAATATATAAAAAGAAAGTAAAATCATGTTTCCTACATGTATAATCTTTTATGGCACGCGCCCGGTTACATCCGTCTGAACAGCAGTATATAACCCAAGCAGGTCAGCGCCAATCAAATAAACAATTGCAATCACAGCTAATGCTATGCCCGAAGCGATCAAAGCGTATTCAATAGCGGTCGCACCGCGTGTATCTTTTCTAAATTGTATAAAAAGCTGCTTCATCGTTTAATTGCCAAAATATAAAATTAGAGTAAAAACTAAGAGAAATTAAAGCCCTAGTAAAAAAGCCCGCCTAAATTAGACGGGCTTTGCATTATCATTTAGTCAAGGCTTATCCATTACCACCACCACCAGCGCCAGCCAGCTGTGTTTGAATTGTTGTAAAGTTTGTATTCAGATCTGTACCGAGTGTAAATACAANCGCAACAATCGCTAGAGAGATACCAGCAGCAATCAAACCATATTCGATCGCAGTAGCACCATCTTCATTCTTTAAGTAAGCATCTTTTATAGCTAATAGTTTCAACATTACATAAGCCTCCTAATGTATAAATGTATATTAAAAAATCCGGTCTTAACCCATACTTCTCAACTCTTAATGAACATCGAAGCTCCAACCGTTATGTTTTTAGAATATCGAACATTACTTAATGAAAAGTTAAAAAACGAAAGTTTTACTTAAAAAAATAAAATAAAAATATTCATTTTACTTAAAAATAACAAATAAATTTATATAAAATTTTATTTAAATACAAAATCAAAGTAATACTGAAGTAAAAACAAAACTATTACTTTAAGAGAAATCAATCTAAATAAGAATGCACTTACAAACAACAAAGGCGCTAGAAGTCCAGCGCCTTTATTACATACCCAATACTTATATTAAGATTTAATATACAGCTGACTGAGCTCTCTACTAATTCGCTCAAAGACCTGAATCAACTCTTCTTGCGTTGGCGCATCAAAGTATTGCTCCTGAGCAGAGGCACAGCGCTTATAGTAATCTTTAGTCGTGTCATTAATTCCCGAAGAAAATGTCACCGTATAAATGGTCACCCCCTTCTCCTTAAGTGCCGTGCACGTCTCCTCAAAACGATCATTCAAATCAGAAACTGACACATTATGCTTATTAGTGGCCCAATACGCAGAATATGTGTTTTCCATCGTATTATTACCGTCAGTCATCATAATAATAGCTTTACGCCAATACTTATCAGTCCAGTCAGCCCCCTCTTCAAATGGTGCTGCAGGCGACAATAAACGGGCCCCCCACGCCATACCGATATTACCGTAAGTAAAACCGTTCGCGGTCATCGTATCCACATGATCAAGCAATTTCGCACGATCACTGACCAGTGGCTGAATATACGCGTTAGGACAGTTTCTATTTGTACCGCCACTTCCAGACCTTAACGAACAAAAACAATATTCATCCGCACAGTAACCGCTTCTTTCCTGCCAGCCATAATATGTCCAAACATTTTTTGTACTAGTGCAGTTACTGCAGCGTGAGCTGCTATTACTATATGAAGAGCCCATATCTGAACATCTCTGCGATGTAGAATCGCCGCCACCTCTAATGATACGCCCATAAGAATAAACATCCCAAGGCCCCTCATAATCATCAAGCACATCATAATCATACGGGTCATTATTACCTTTTGACGGATCCCAACCATGCCCATCCAGATTATTGGCACTATCACGCCAGAGCTGCCCTTTAGAACCAGAGACATAACTCGCACCTGTTTCATAACCATTAGGGTTATGCTCAACAACACAACCAAACCAATCATAACTAGTATAATCCGTTGTATAGCTCATATCTTCTGGCAAGTTAACAAACACATCCCCATCAGCATATTGCGTTCCATCTGGGTTCTTACCCAATCCATAACGACCAATACGAACAGAGCTACTATATGGAACCATACCAACCTTAATAGAACTCGGGTTACGAGCACTATCATAAAGAATATTGACGAAATTTTTAGAGGCCTGTCTTAATGTGCCAATATTATTATTTGAAGACATTGAACCAGTATTATCCAGCACCAATACAACTTCCAAACCTTGCACTTCCCTTTGAACAGTCGTCTCAGCAGCCACATCAATTGTATGAACACCAATAATCCCTAAGAACATTGTCTGGTATTGTGCGCTACCTTGAACATGCACCTCATTATCAACCACGGTAATCACAGGATCAAAAGTATCACCGATACGGTTATTAGGAAAATTCACCTGAAAAAACTGCTTCACCTTCTGACGAATAACAGATTCTTCACTAGAAGTTGCAGCAGCNGCAAGCGCAGAAGAGTCCAATGCCTGCATCAAACGCTGCTGCACAAGATAAGCCATTGCATAATCTATAGCCATCCCACCAGCACCAATAACCAATGGCGCCATAAGCGCAAATAAAATAGCNATTGCTGCCTGCGTTTTTCTTACATAGGCCGTAATTTTAGATCTAAGCTGTTCAATGCAATTCATATACATTTTGTATTTCCTTTTTTACAGCTCTCTGGTTAAACGCTTCAACATGGCATTCCTTGCCTGCACACAACTGCACTTTGCCTTCCTCGCGCAAATGCTTTTTCATGCATTGCAATATCACTCACCATAAACCCTGCAAAAAATGGCTGGTAATTATACTCCACCCCAACAACCAAAACACCACTATCCGGTGCAGATAATGCCGCAACATCCGTTAAAACATTGCTCATAGGTGACATCCCTTGTGTTTCTCTCCATACAATACTGGGCGTGCCAGCCTGATCAAAACGAATACTAACGACATCAACTCCATATGAAGTCGGAGTAATAGGCTCATAAGCTAACCTTCCCGCTGCAATAGCCTCACCAACAATCAAATCATCAACCTCACGATTTCTAGAGATTAAATCAGCTGTCACTTGCGAGGCACGAATTGTTTTCTGATTCATAATAATGGCATTGCCAATATCAAAAACTCCGACAAGCATAATCAAAAGAATGGGAAACACAAAAGCAGCTTCAACAGCAGCCACCGCCGAGCAATCCTCATACCATTCTTTTAATTTACCCATAATCACTTTCATTATGCTCCACCATTAAATTCATATGGCTCAGACTGAAACACCATTGTAGTAACAAATAATTGGCGCTGATCTGGCCCGCCCAACAACTGCGCAACAAGAGGCGTCACTAAACTATGATAGTAAACCACACGGACTAAAACTTCATCTTCAGAACCGCCCGCATCAAACCCTTGTGATACGAGATCCCCATCAGCATCATAAGTTGGATCGTAATTATTATAATTGGCAAAACTATCAATTGGAACCACCTCCAATTGTACGGAATTACAATCCACTAAAACCGTTGCATAATCGCAAAGCGCATTTCTAAAATTTGTCTCAGGGTCACCAACAGAATTTTGCAACTGTCCGGTTCGTATCATCCTACTAGCGTTAGTCACAGCACCATCCAAAAGACTGGCAGATGCAAACATAATAGATATTTCCAAGATACCAAGAACAAGCATAAAATATGGTATTGCAAGCAGACTAAACTCAATAGCCGTCACACCATCTTCACTCTTACGATACTTAAAAATTAGCGATCTAATAGACACAAAACAATCCAACTACATACAAATTATCTTAAATTATCACTTAATTTAGGGCATAAAAAAAGCGGCGGAACGCACGCTTTTAAAAATCACCCTAACTTTATTATTGTTTCACACCGGAACTAACAAAAAATTAAAAATCCATAAAATGCTATTCATCGTTTTGAACGACCCCGGTCACATCCCTGCCCCATCTTTCGATAAGCTCCTGTTTCCTTTTAACAATATCACTTCTTCTGGACTGCCCCTGCTGATAAAAGAAGCTTGAGATAACAAGACCAGCGCCCCAATATATAAAATACCCAACGGCCGCTGCTGCGTATATGACAACNANAGTAAGGGGGGTAAACAAGATATCAATCGCAACATCTANNTCACCACTAACTTCCCAAAGATCAAGCATAAAGGGGACACACCCCATGACATTATACGAACCAACAGTTACGGCCCTTGTTTTCTTCGGAGTAGAATCCACAAAAAAAGCTACAAAAGATGGAATTAAACCAACAAATAAAATTACAGCTGTCGGCAGAAACACAATTGAAAGCACCGCAATAAATATCAGCAATAAAGTCGCGCGCCCTTTACCCATTACACAAACCTCATAATCATGAAAACACCTGACCTAACAAAACAAACAAAGCTCCGATAACAATAAGAACCGAGAGAATAGCCGATGCCATAGCAATCCACNCCTGAGCAGACTCTAAACCAAATTTCTCTTTATCCTTTAAAAGCTCATTAAGCTCCATCTCTTCTCGGGATAACACATGAAACTCAGCCTTAGCAGCCTTAAAACCTTTCACATCTTTGGATAAGATATCATGATTATCAAGAAGCGCCTCCATCTTGACCAAATCACCATTTCCAGCCATATCATTGATAGCCTTTTTAAGTTTTTCACGCACCTTACGGTCATGATAAAGCTCATAAACACTATCCAGTTTCTTTGCGAACCAAGATGATAATTTAGGCACCGAACGAATATTGTTTCGAGCCTGTATATAGGACATGCATCGTAGATTTGCGAGAATAACCTTAGCTTTGTTACCCGAATTAACATCATACAGGCACGACTCAATAACCTTACTATCCTTTTCCATTAAAAACGCCGCTACATGTCTATCAATTAACAACGTTGGCGCTTGAGAACTCTCACACATATCCTCGTAAGCCAGCAGCAAGTCACGTGGCCTAAAAACCAGATGATTAGTCAGCCCCTCACTTAAACACGGCACATCCGATGACATGGAATACATACATCGCTCGAGCCCTTCCCCAATACGTGAACTTTTAATATAACGTCTAATTTGATCATATTTAGAAAACATGCTTGCGACATCAACATTGGGATTCAGGTGATTATTCAACCATAAAGGAATAATTGTTGTCCCGGCCATATCGGCATATGGCTTTAAATCACGTTTATTAATATACGCATGCGCCAAAGAGGTACCATAACCATTTGGAAAAATACTNATACCCTTATATTTAAAAGGTGCATTACCATCAATTGCAACACTAACTCCAGCAACAAGCCTATCTGTATAACCAGCCCCCGTTCCAGCATCACGAACAATTTGAATAATATCCTGAAGGCGCTCTAAAATCAGATCATCATTGACAGATCTCTCCACCCATTGCAGTAAACTGTCATCATCAACAACCCGCTTAAGATCTGCCGGATTCTTATGAATATCAGTACTTAGAGAGATAACAGTACTATGCTTATTGTCTGCAAAAACAAAAGGACGAGAAGCTTTTTTTCTAACGATCCCTTGCTTCGGTGACAACCGGCGCCCATCAGCCCAGGTCATCAACTCTTCTAACCCCCAACGCTGAGCAGGATCATCATGCAAAAGCCCACGCATTATTTCAAGCTCAGCGCCCTTAAACCTATCTCGACCAGTTAAAGCCGTATAAGTGCCTAACTCAATCTTCTTTTTTAGGATCTGCTCATCACTAAGCCCTTTAAGAGGATCGTGACTCCTCATCATAACAACTAAGCTAACACCAAACGCGTATAAATCATCAGCAAACTCTCCCTCACCTCGACCGATTGGGTCTGCCATCATGCGCTCAATAGGCAAATACATTGCTGGCTGTTGCGAAGAACATGGAGATGATAAACCGTCACCAAGAACAAACTTTTTCAAATGACCACTTGTTGTGCCATACATGTTCATAGGATTTATAGAACCGTGGTTAAAAGCACGCTCCTTAAAATCCTTTAAAATAGCGACCATCGGCTTAGCGACAATATCTGTAATATCCTCAGGCCGCCACCCTAATGCCGCCTCTTTGTTTGTTTCTANATAAACATTTCCAAAGTTATTATTATANAAAAGAACAAAACGTTCGCCCTTTGCTGGCGGCCAAAAAACCACCCCGTAATCAATCANNTGCGCNANATTCGGGCTNGAAATTTTCAAATAACGAGAAATATTTTCTATACGTGGCGCNAGATGCCTCTCAACAACAATAGCGACGAGCTCTTTAGAGGCCCGNCCNGTTTGCATAGCGGANTAAGCCTTNCAGATACCAGTATCATATTGCGGCACAGGGTTATTCGNGTAAATTTCAAAATCTTTTTTAAACTGAATAGTCGAATTAGATACACCGTGTCCCGACCTATTCTTTTGTGAAACAGGCTTTTCTTCAGCTAACTCTTCGGTTTCTTTTTTCTCTTCAACCTCGTCGGCCATTACACCATCGCATTCATTGATAAAATCCTTTAAAATATGAGCTATATTCTATAGCACTTATTGTTTTATTCTACTTGTCTACAAACCAAATGTAAAACAGGGAGTAATAAACTATAATAATTTATCTTTAAGATATAATTGATATAATGAAATTCTAAATTGTACATTTTTACAGAATAATAAAGAATGAAGCACTCAAACAGTAAACGTGATGTATGGATCATAGATGCAGATACATCGCATAGCGGCAAAGTCAGTAAAGCTTTACAAGATCTATACAATATAGATTGCTTTGAGAACACAGGCCGCTTATTTGAAGAAATCAAAAAAGGCTCCCCTGCGGCGATGCTTATAACAGGCAACACCTCACCAGAGAATTGCGTTGATATAATACATAAAATAAGGGAAATCGATCAAAAGCAAGAGATTGTAATCATCTATATCGCAGGCTCAGAAATAGATCCTAAAATAGAGAAATCAAAACAAGCTGGAGCAAACGCAACCCTCTCCCGCCCTTATTCAAAACAAGCTCTATTAAACACAGTATCAAATTCACTCAATCAAGCTGTAGAACGTCAATGGGATGCACTCCCAGAAACACAAAAAAATGCACTCAAACAAAGCTCTTCGATCTTTAGCGATATATCAAACGTCATAAGTAGCGGCCAGCCAGTTGAGTTTAATAGCGTAAAAGACAACTGCCAACCGTTAGTCGATGCTATAGAAACAGGTGATTTCTTAAGCATACTTGATGGTGTTAAAAACCATGACGACTACACCTATGCCCATTCAATGCGCGTAGCAACACTTCTAACACTTCTAGGTCACGAAGCAGGGTTTAATAACGATGAACAACTCCTACTATCAAGCGGTGGGTTAGTTCACGATGTTGGTAAAATGATGATTCCTCATGAGATCCTTAATAAGCCAGGACGCTTAACAGACGAAGAATTCGAAATCATGAAGAGTCATGTCGCAGAAACCATGACCTACCTAGACACCTGCGATGACATTCCCAAGGGGGTGCGCATCATTGCCGAACAACATCACGAAAAGATTGATGGTACAGGCTACCCACACAACTTACAGGGCAAGGACTTAAACGAACTCGCAAGAATGGCAGCTGTGGTAGATGTGTTTAGCGCCTTAACAGATAGACGCGTCTATAAAGAACCAATGCCGACTGAAAAAGCGATCAAAATCATGACCGAGGAAATGACATCACACCTCGATCAACATTTCGTCAAAATGTTTGAAAAGATAGCCTACGATGCGAAAGTCATCCAATCGGCTAAAACCTAGTAAAGGCTTTAACCTTCGAATGGGTCTTGCATCAGGATCGTATCGTCACGCTCTGGGCTCGTTGAAAGTAACGTAACTGGCGCACCAATAAGCTCTTCAACATGCTTAACATATTTAACAGCAGCCGCAGGAAGTTCTCCCCAAGTGCGCGCACCATAAGTTGTTTCTTTCCAACCTGGCATAGTTTCATATATCGGCTTTAGATCTGCTTGCGCAGCCTGTGCTGCAGGAAGGTAATCAATACGCTCACCATTAAGCTCATAACCAACACAGATTTTAATCTCATCCAAGCCATCCANAACATCAAGCTTAGTCAGGGCAATACCGTGTATACCGCCAAGTTTNATAGTCTGACGCACTAATGCCGCATCAAACCAGCCGCAGCGTCGTTTNCGACCTGTTGTAGTNCCAAACTCATGACCTCTCTCACCAAGAAATTGACCAATTTCATTTTCTTGCTCAGTTGGGAAAGGCCCGCTTCCGACACGTGTTGTATAAGCTTTTGTAATTCCCAATACATAACCTACAGCATCAGGCCCCATTCCAGAACCAGTAGCCGCCTGACCAGCCGCCATATTCGAAGATGTCACATATGGATATGTTCCATGATCCACATCAAGCATCATACCTTGCGCACCTTCAAAGAGGATCTTCTTACCAGCGCGGCGCGCCTCATCTAGAATCTTCCAAGTCACCGCTTTGTAAGGCAAGATCTGATCACGCACCTCCATAAGCTGGTCAAAAATTTCATCTGCACTCACCTCTTCAGCACCTAGCCCACGAAGTAAAGCATTATGATGAAACATCATGCGCTCAAGCTTAGTTTTCATCACATCCGGATATTCCAAATCGCAAACGCGAAGAGCACGACGTGCAATTTTATCCTCATATGCTGGACCAATACCGCGTCCCGTTGTTCCAATCTTTTTAGCACCAAGTGCATTTTCCATGGCAGCGTCTAAAGCAGAGTGAATCGGTAAAATCAAAGGTGCATTTTCAGCAATTTTCAACTTCTCTGGTGTCACTTCAACACCTTGCGCACGCACATTATCCATCTCCTTAACAAGCG
Organism: Micavibrio sp. TMED27; assembly: GCA_002167715.1. GTDB lineage: Bacteria > Pseudomonadota > Alphaproteobacteria > Micavibrionales > Micavibrionaceae > TMED27. The sequence goes on along the minus strand of NHCG01000010.1, from coordinate 505,399 downwards.
CCCAAGGATCAATGACCGTACCATTTCCGATAATTGAGATTTTACTCTTACGAACCATACCTGATGGCAACAGATGAAGCTTGTATGTAACACCATCAATAACCAAAGTGTGACCAGCATTATGCCCGCCCTGAAAACGCACAACAACATCAGCGCGACTAGATAGCCAATCAACGATCTTGCCTTTACCTTCATCGCCCCATTGGGAACCAATTACTGCCACATTCGCCATCTGTTTTCTTCCTTATAGCTTCCGTTTAATAACTTTACCTTGCGCTTGCATAACTGCAACTTCACGCCAAGAACATTCCTCGCCAACCTCAACAACATCTTCAGTTGCCCCAGTCAACAATCCGCAACGAACCGTATCCATGTAAAAAGTAAAGCCTACAGCACTTTCAGTTGCACTACCCTCGACTTTATACCGTCCACCTCGTCCCAACACACCTCTTACACCTTGCGCAAAAAATGTAAAGGAGACACCATCATGATATTCAAAGCCTTGCGTCTCAAGAGGATCTACGCTGATATTAACAAATTCTGACAACTCCAGCTCTTCAACAGCTTTAGAAACGCCATCAACAACCCCTTTAAGCCGAGCTATAATAGCAGCATCCTCATCACTAAATTCATAAGCGCCAAGAGCATCAAATACCTTTTCAGGGTTTCCTGCAAACTGAGAACGTAAAACATCAATTTCACTTTCTCCTGCATCTGTAATCTTCATCAAAGCATGAAACAAAGCTGAATAAGAGAAATCAATTGTAACAACAGGAAGGCCAAGAACTGACAGGGCTTTCAAAGCGACAACAGCCGCCTCAATATCGGCATGAACATTATCAACACCAACAATTTCGCAACCGACTTGAGTAAACTGTCGCTGTGTGCGGTACTGAGAACTCTCAGTTCTAATAACATCATTGGCATAAGTTAAACGAAGCGGACGACGCTCATCACTAAGACGAGATGTTGCTATGCGTGCAATCTGCGCTGTAATGTCACTTCGAAGAGCAAGCATCTTACGGCTTTTAGGATCCATAACACGAAATGTATCATCAGCAATACAAGAGCCGACACCGCTAGAAAACAAACTTTCCTCGAACTCAGCAATAGGCGGCTTAACACGCTCATACCCAAAGCTTTTAAAGACGGACATTAAGCTAGCAATAGCGTCATATTCCGCCTCCGCATCAGGCGGAAGCAGATCTTCAAAACCAGCTGGTAATAGACCGCTATTTTTTGCACGCATATCCATGCCCTAGGAAATAAGCACTAACGCTTAGAAAGTCAACCAATCATGATGCCTTTTCAATGACACCACACAGTTCAGAAACCACATTTTCCACACGCGCCTGATCATCACCTTCAGCCATAACACGGATAACAGGTTCCGTACCACTTGCACGGACCAAAACACGGCCATCATTTGCTAAGGTTTCCTCGGCCTTTGAAATGCCTTCTTTAACCTCATCTTTTTCAAGTGGTGATCCATTATCATAACGCACACTCTTAAGTAATTGCGGAACAGGTACAAACACATTCAAAGCTTCACTCGCTTTTTTACCTGANTTTTTAAGATAGGAAAGAACATGAAGCGCAGATAATAAGCCATCACCTGTGGAACTATAATCCGATAAAATAATATGCCCAGATTGTTCACCGCCAATATTATAACCACCCTCACGCATAGCTTCGGAAACATATCTGTCCCCTACACCAGTGCGAACAAGCTTTAGCCCTTCCTCTTCAAGCCTACGCTCTAAACCAAGATTAGACATCACAGTCGCAACCAATGCCCCGCCCTTTAACTTGCCAGCCTCATGCATAGCCAAAGTCATAGCCCCCATGAGCTGATCACCATCAATTTTATCACCGTTTTCATCGACCATAATCAAGCGATCACCATCACCATCAAGGGCAACACCAACATCAGCGCCATACTCAACCACAAATTTTTGCAACATCTGCGTCGCAGTTGCACCGCATCCATCATTGATATTACGCCCATTAGGCTCAACGCCTATCGGAATAACATCCGCTTCCATCTCCCAAAGGACTTGAGGCGCAACTTTATATCCAGCGCCGTTAGCACAATCNATAACAACCTTNAANCCCTCAAAACTCTCACCACGAGGTAAGGACCGCTTCAAACTTTCAGCATAACGGCCAATCACATCATCCAAACGTGCAGCCTTACCGAGCTGATCTGGCGCTGCCAAGCCACTATCCAGGTCATTACCATCAAGCTTAGCTTCAATTTCTCGCTCAAGATCATCATCAAGCTTACGACCATCAGAACCAAATAATTTAATGCCATTGTCTTGAAACTGGTTATGTGAGGCCGATATCATCACACCAATATCCGCACGCAGACTTCGCGTTAACATAGAGATACCAGGCGTTGGAACTGGACCAGTTAAAATAACATCCATCCCCATCGACAAAAAACCAGCCGTTATGGCCTGTTCAAGCATATAACAAGATAGCCTCGTATCTTTACCAACAACAACGCGGTGCGTCGGCTGCCCAGGATGCTTCGCCTGTAAGACTTGAGCCGTCGCCATTGCAACCTTCATCGCCATTTCAGCAGTCATAGGAAAACTATTTGCCTGCCCGCGAATACCATCTGTTCCAAAATATTTTCGTGTCATATCTTATATTTATAATGTCTACGTCTATCAGCCAAGCTCAATTAATTACAGCTAACGCCTTATCAACGATAATGTATAGCCATATTAAAAATTACAACATATAAGAGAAAACATATAAAAGCCAAAAAGAAAGCCCCTTTCGGAGCTTTCTATAAATCAAAAAAACTATCAAAAAACCTTTTAAGCGCCCTGNGGCTCACCACCACTAAGCGGCGTACTCGAAGGCACGGATGAACGCGGCGGCGTATCATCATCAGATTTACGGTCATAATCTCTGATAATTGGCTTACCTGCAAGCAGATCCCTGATTTCATCGCCCGTCAGCGACTCATATTCAATTAAAGCCTTAGCAAGCTTATGAAGATCATCTAGATTCTCCGTCAAAATCGCTTTCGCCTTCATATAACCTTCATCAACAAAACGTCGAACTTCAGATTCTATAGCCGAGGATGTTTCGCTCGAAATACGCTTCTGACGATATTCCATTTCATCATCGCCATAATCAATCATACCGATTTTATCACTTAGTCCCCACTCAGTGACCATTGCACGTGCTAAACGTGTCGCCTGACGAATATCCCCTGAAGCTCCACTCGTCACCTGATCATCACCAAAAATAATCTCTTCAGCAACACGCCCGCCCATACCTACAGACAAGTTAGCTTCCATTTTTGCGCGTGATGTAGAATAACGATCACCCTCTGGCAGACGAATAACCATACCAAGTGCACCACCTCGCGGCACAATAGTTGCCTTATGAATTGGATCACTTTCCGGTTCATGAAGCGCGACGAGAGCATGGCCAGCTTCATGATATGCCGTAAGCTTCTTCTCATCTTCGTTCATAGCAAGTGAACGCCTTTCTGCGCCCATCATCACTTTATCTTTCGCGTCCTCAAGCTCTTCCATCCCGACAACGCGCTTATTTCTTCGGGCCGCAAGCAACGCAGCCTCATTAATAAGGTTTGCAAGCTCAGCACCAGAAAAGCCTGGCGTACCTCGGGCAATAACATCTGTACGAACACTACTCGCCAACGGTACTTTTTTGATATGAACATCTAAGATCTCTTCACGCCCCTTAACATCTGGAAGCGGAACATGAATCTGCCTATCGAAACGACCTGGACGAAGCAGGGCTTTATCAAGCACATCAACGCGGTTAGTCGCTGCAATAATGACGATACCTTCATTGGCTTCAAAGCCATCCATCTCTACTAGAAGCTGGTTTAATGTTTGCTCACGCTCATCATTACCCCCGCCATATCCNGCACCTCTATGACGACCAACAGCATCAATTTCATCAATAAAGATAATACATGGAGCATTCTTTTTTGCCTGTTCAAACATGTCGCGAACACGGCTAGCACCAACACCAACAAACATCTCAACAAAATCAGAACCAGAAATAGTAAAGAATGGAACCTGCGCTTCACCAGCAACAGCACGCGCGATTAGTGTCTTACCTGTACCAGGAGAACCAACTAAAAGAGCACCTTTTGGAATCTTACCGCCTAAGCGTGAAAACTTGTGTGGGTCTTTCAAAAACTCAACAATTTCCTCAAGCTCCTGCTTAGCTTCTTCAATACCCGCAACATCATTAAATGTAACACGGCCATGTTTTTCCTCGGTCAATAGGCGTGCGCGAGATTTACCAAACCCCATAGCGCCACCGCCACCCTTACCCTGCATTTGACGCATAAAGAACAACCAAACACCAATAATTAGAATAGCAGGCAATAGAGATACAATAATGCTTGCAAAGCTCATTTCCTCTGGGTCTTCTTTATCAGCTGAAATCTCAACAGCGGTATCTNTCAGGCGCTCCACAACATTCTCATTTGGCGGAACCATAACTTTGAAACGCTCACCACTTGATGAATAAACACCAAAAAGCTCCTGCCCTTTAATCATGACATTAGCTATTTCACCTGACTGCGCATCAGCCATAAATTGACTATANGAAAGCCCTTTACCACCCTTCGCACCAGTACTTGAAGAATTCTGCAAAATATTAAAAAGGAATAGCAAAACCACAGCAACAGAGAGCCACAGAACTATATTCTTCCCAAATCCATTCACGACAAATTGCCCTTTCTAAATTGAATATAAAATTAAGATAAAGATTTTATCTCAAGAAACAAGTAAAAGACGTCGATTTTAGAGTGAATAATAACGTATAACTCTACCCATTGCGCGCACGGTGCTCTGCTTCACATTCAATAATGATTTCACCACTTTTATCGTTTCGACTAAAAATAAGGCCACCCAGTGTCCTCTTACGAAAAGCATTATCCAAATCCAGTAATTCAGAGCATAATTCTTCTACACGCTCCATTCTGGGCTGATAAGCACCTTCACCAACCATCCCTCGAAAAACCCTAAAAATACAGCGTACAAATAACTCATAAGGGTTACTAGCAAACGACAAGAAATCAAATACAACACGACCCGAATTGCGCTCCAAAACTGCATTTTCATATAGATTATCAGCCATTACCTCAAGGGCCTCCTGCGCCCGTGAGAGCCTTTTAATAGTGACACCCAAACGTTTTGTGCTTAACCCCTCTTTCTCAAGCCCTTCACGAAGAGTTCTGATGCGAACACGCGCATATTTTTCATCAAGATTTGAAGGNTCATCAATATAATCAAGACCATATTCGTTGCATAGATGAGCAAGTTCCGCCTTTTCAAAACTCAAAAAAGGACGAACGAGTTTCAAATTAGTACTATAATCACTTATGGACTTCATGCCCAAAAGGCCATCTAGACCACTCCCACGAGCCAAACGAAATAGAACAGTCTCAACCTGATCATCCATATGGTGTCCAAGACATAAATGCGTAAGATTNTGCCCNNCACAATATTCGGCCATTAATGAATAACGCGCACGCCTAGCCTCTTCCTGAACCCTAGANCTTACGCCATCATGCTCCCATTTCAANGCTTGAAATTGCGCNCCTATACTTTCGGCAAACTGTGATACGAATAAGGCTTCAGAGGCTGCTTCCTNACGCAAACCATGATCAACGCAAAGAATATGAAGATCTTTATCAGCCCAATTGGATAAAGCATAAGCAAGCGCAATAGAATCTGCACCGCCAGAAACAGCCACCGCTAAACGATTTGGTAAATTTAACCGCTCTAACTCTAATTTAAAGTCATCAGGAGCCATAATTTTTTCAAACCCCCTTTAGATATTGAAACTACGTCGCTTAACAACCAAGCCTTTTAGCTTCTTGACGCGCACGCGATTTAACAGACGCATTTCCAGAAAATTCATTCTTATCAAGTTGCTGAAGCGCTATACATGCATCACTTGTTTTACCTAAGCCGGCAAGGGCCATACCAAGCTTCAACAAATTATCAGCCGCTTTTGAGCCTTTAGGGTATTCTCTATACCCTTCTGCAAAAACCTTGGCAGCCTCATCAAATTTTCCGCGCACATAAAATGTTTCACCTAGCCAGTATTTAGCATTCCCAGCAAGAGCGTGTTTTGGGTATGTATCTAAAAAACGCTTAAATTCAGCTTCTGCACCGCCATATTGACGATTACGAATGAGCGCAAAGGCATTCTCATATAGTGATGTTGCCTCATCCTTATCCGTAACAGTAGCACCACTTTCATCACGTGTAATAGTGCCAAGACTGTCTTTAGGCCTATTTGATGAACTCCAACTATATTCATCTCCACCTGATTGCGTTTCCCGTGGCTCGGGCGCTGTATTTGCTGAAGCATTAGGCGCCGTATATCTCGGTTCTTTTGTCGCTTGATTATAAGCAGACGAAGAATTTGAACGCCCTTTCTTTTCAAGTTCATTCATACGCAGTTCAAGATCACTTGTAATGCGCTCCATATCTGAACGCACTTTACGTACATCATGAGCTTGTTTTTCAAGCATGCCACGAAGCTCACGCATTTCTCTTTCAATCTGCTGCAAGCGCACTTCTATATCTGCAGCATTCAAACCTGAAGAAGGAAGACTGCCCGCAGGAGGTTGCTCACCTCTATAGACAGCACGGCTAAGCGTTTCAATTTCATTTTCTAAACGCTTCATGCGGTTATCAAGCTCATAGCCAGATTGCGCATAACTCGGAGCCATAAAAGAAACAACACCAAGACCGAGAACCAAAAGGCCCGAACATAGCCGAGCCTTTTTAAAAGTATTGCGATTAAATGAGCGCATTCTTTATCCTATTAATCTACAGTTGTGAAACCGCGTCTGTTCTTTGACCACGCGCTCTCATTAGCACCAAGAGCAATTGGACGCTCCTTACCATAGCTAACCACCATAATACGTGATGGACTTACACCAAGTGCTACTAGATAATTTTTAACAGAGTTTGCACGACGCTCACCTAGAGCCATGTTGTATTCACGTGTTCCGCGTTCATCTGCATGACCTTCAACAGTAATAGATAGTTCAGGATGTTCCGCAAGCCATGCGGCTTGTTTCTCAAGCGTCATACGGGCTGCACTATCAACATCAAAACGGTCATAACCAAAATAAACAGTCGAGCCAACAGTCTCTTCTAGGTATTGCTGAGTAGCAGGTGTAGCAAGACTAGCNCCATCCTGATAGATATCCCCTAAAGGCCCATCAGAAATCCCATCTCTCACAGGAACATCACCCTGCATACCAGATCCATCATCTGTTGTCGAACACGCACCTAGCGTAATCATAACGGCAAATATCATTAAATAACGGGCTAACATATATCTTCTCCTTCCGACAATAGAATCAACAATTGGCCTTATAATCTTAGTAATAAGATGTTCGAACCCGACTCGCAAGGATAGAAATCAAAATGAAGGTAAAAGTCATCAATTAATTAAGGCTTTGCCTAAGCTCTATCAAAAGTAGTTCAGCATCATGTTTATGATGACCATTAGGTGCCTTTTCCAAATACAGAGAGAGATGCTTAATCGCCGCCTGCGTTTGCTCAACCCTAGCAAACAAAACCCCTGCATCAAATTCAAGACGGTAATCTTTCGGTGCAATTTTGATCATACGCAAAACATGCTTAAGTGCACCTTGATAGTCTTCAGCTTCAATTTTTCGACTTTTAAGATTATTCTCAAGACGTATTAATATTTCACGCGAAGTTGCAGGCTCATAAAAACTACTCGACAGCTCAGCACTAGGCCCTAACGATGTTTTCAAAAGCTGGCGCAAACATGCGGCATCCATATATAGAGCTGCAGAAAAAGGATCAAAAATAATCCTCTCCCCGGCCATTTCTATACGGCACAAAAAATGACCAGGGAAACGAAGCCCGACGACATCCCAACCAAGACGGCTCGCAACAGAAATATAGAGAATAGAAAGCGCAACAGGTAATCCCTTGGCACGATCAATCACATGAATCAAACTAGCATTTTGAAGGTTATCATAGTTTTGAGCGTCACCGATATAACCATAATCATCAACTAGAACATCACGCAAAGCCCGAATTCTAAGGCTAGCCCCGTCTTGATAGTCTTTTTTCAACAGCGACTCGTAGTGAGATTTTACATCACGGGTTAACGTCTCAATATGATGGATATATCGCTGTAAATGTACACCTTCATGATCCAAAGCGGAAAATGCCAAAGCGCACATAAACAAATCTATCTCATCATCTTCCTGCTTGGAAACCAAAATAAGGTGCTGTTCAGGATCAAATTCAAAATCTTTATAATCTTGATCCACTTTTACACCCTCATATAAATTTTATTGATTTGTTTCAACACCAGCAGCAGGGCCATCAGTCCAATTGGGCGATCCATTCGTGCTCTCAGCACCTTCTACTAGCTTAACGTAGCTTACGACACTTCGTACACCTGAAATGCCTCTCGCTTTTTCAATAACTCGATTAAGCTCAGCACGGCTTTGAGCAAATCCCATGAGATATACATTACCCTGCACAGTATCAATATTGTAGTTGATAGAAAGAACATCAGAATCAAATGTTAGCTCGGTTCTAAGGCGTGTCGATATCCAATTATCACGGAAGAACCCTGTAATCCCATCACTTTCAGCAACCTGAACCTCATTTATAACCTGTTTAACACCTTTTGGTTGCCAAGCTAATCTAATCGCTTCCACCCTGTGCTCAGGATCTTGAACAACCCCCGTCACAAGCACGCGCCCTTGATTGACTGTCATATCAAGCTTACGAAACGCTTCAACACTGTACTTGAACCAAAGATCGTTGATTTCCAGCTGAATACGACCATCATCTACAGCCCGAGAAATACCACCTTCTTGCACAGCCGCTATACCTGCCGTAGCGCCGGCTCCAGCTGCAATACCAACCGCAGTACAGGACGGCAGCGCCAAAAGAGAGAAAGCTAGTAATCCAATTAATTTATTATTCATGATTTACACCCCATAGAATCAAGGACATTGAAGCCCCATTATTGACCACTCATCCAAGCATTGTCTAGATGGTCAATCAAAATATCCCCTTTGCGTTCAGAAATAATGACCGCATCAAAACGCATTGAGCTATCCCAATAGGCCTCATGATTTGATATAAAACTAAGTGCAGCTTTTTCAATTCTTCTTCTTGATCTAAAGCTAATCGCCTCAATACCCTCTCTGTAATCGCTACGAGCTTTAACTTCTACAAACGTAAGCAGATCTTCATTTGGATCGTAAGCAACAATATCAACTTCTCCAAAACTTGTCTTATATCGCATTTCGATAACTTCAAACCCTTGACGCTCTAAAAACCTTGCCGCGAGTTTTTCAGCTTGAACCCCTTTATCATAAGCACTGCGTTTTCCCTCTAAGCATCGATTAAAGCTCACTATCACGCTCCTTGGAAACCTGAAGCGCCATGTCATAAAGCTCTTTTTTTGAAACTCCGCTTAATAACGCCACATGTGCTGCCGCGGCCTTAGTACCCATATCTTCCATCGCTTCTAGTAGCATAGCTTTCAGGTCATCTTGCTCTATTTCTCTGGCAACTGGAGGAGCAATTACCAAAACAATCTCACCTTTTGGCAACCCTTCACCCTCATAATAAGAGATCAATTCAGCGGCAGTCCCCTTGCGCACTTCCTCATACATTTTGGTGAGCTCACGAGTAACAGCCACCTCGCGTCCCTCCATGACAACTTGAATTTCAGCCAGAGACTTTAACAGTCTAGGCGATGTTTCAAACGCAACAAGTGTAGTCGTTATATTAGACCACTCTTCAAGAACAGCTTTACGTGCAGCATTCTTACTAGGCAAAAAACCAATAAAACTAAATCGGTCGCTCGGGAATCCTGATAACTGCAGCGCCGTTAATGGAGCACTTGCCCCTGGTACAGAGGATATATATAACCCGGCTTGCTGTGCACTTCGAACCAGCTTATAGCCCGGGTCGGAAATCAATGGCATACCTGCATCACTAATTAAAACAACGACCTTATTGCGCGCTGTCTCTATAAGCATATCCCGTCTTTTCTCATCACTATGATCGTTATAGGAAACAAGTTTTTTTGAAAGCCCATATGCCTTCAGAAGCTTTCCACTGACTCGCGTATCCTCGCACGCGACAATATCCGCCGCGGCCAAAGCATCAAGTGCACGAATACTCATATCGCGCATATTGCCTATGGGCGTAGCCACTAAATAAATTCCGGGACGAAATCCCTTAGACACATAATCAGGGAGTAGCCATGCGTTATCTTTTTTTGTAAAGTCATGAGAATCGTTAGACATATTTTGTACAATAAAGTGAGGCACCAATGCATACAATTAAGAACTGTAAATTTATACTGCTCTTCCTGTGCATACCTGCCCTATTTTTAAATGCATGCGTCACTGGCAAAGGCTATAAAAACATCCCATCCGCCCAACGCGCACCAGCAAGTAGTGCCCCTGGTGAAATTTCATCTCCCGCCGGTGACAGCAAACAGCAAGCATCTTTTCGTATCCCTGATAACTTAAAACAAGTGCAAGATTTCCCACCAACTAAAGTGGCAATCCTTCTTCCTTTAAGTGGTAAGCATGCCGATATTGGTAATGCCATGTTAAATGCTGCGCAAATGGCGCTCTTTGATGTTGGGTACCCAAGCTTTTCCATCCTCCCAAGAGACACACAAGGCACCCCAGATGGAGCACGCAAAGCCGCAAAAGATGCAGCCCGTGAAGGTGCAGAGCTTGTAATAGGCCCACTCTTTGCTACATCAGTAAAAGCTGTTCAACCTGTCGTTAGAAGCCGCGGCATAAACATGATCGCGTTTTCAACTGATTGGACACTCGCCGGCAGAAATACATTCATCATGGGCTTCATGCCATTTGACCAGCTAGAGAGAGTTGCAGAATTTGCCGGAAGAAATAATGTAAAAACTATAGGCATCCTTTCACCAGATAATAGCTATGGTCAAATTGTAGCTAATTCTTTTAGCAGGCTCGCCCCGCAATATGGCATGCAGGTCACAGACAATGTTTCGTTCCATCCTCACAGCCCTAACTTAGCTCCAACTATCAGAGCATTCACACACTTTGACGCACGCAAAGCGCAAGATGCACTTGCAAGCCGTCCATATGATGCTGTGCTGATGCCGGTTGGCGGAGAGGATGCGCGTTCTATAGCAAACCTTCTAACACATAATAACCTCCCCCCAAGAAGCGTCATTCGCATCGGAACGGGTCTTTTAGACGATCCGGCCCTTGCAACAGAACAAAACTTAGAGGGGGCATGGTTTGCTGCACCGTCTCCTATTTCACGCAAAAATTTTGAGAATAAGTATCAGCGCACTTTTGGTAAAAAAGCACCACGCCTGACAAGCCTAGCCTATGACGCAACAGCCCTAGCAGCGACACTTGCAAGACAAGGATTCTCTACAGGCGATCGACCAGCCTTCGGCGCGGATGCAATTGCAAACCCTAATGGCTTCGCCGGCATAGATGGAATTTTCCGTTTCAGGTCTAACGGCACTGTGGAGCGCGGACTGGCCGTCTTATCATATCAACGTGGACGTATCGTAGTTTTAGACGATGCCCCTATTACGTTCGTAAAACCTATACCGCCTAAACAACCAGAAATTAGTAGTAATTAGAAGCCTCAGCAGAAATGAAAGCGTCTTGAAGGTCCGTTTCATCCACAACAGGTTGGTCCAGGACCTCACCAGGCTCACCTTTGGCCTTATCGTATTTACGCTGCATCGCTTCAAAAATTGCTCGTGGGACATTGACATCACAGCACGTTTCAAGCCCTTTAAAGCCAGGAAATGAATTAGCTTCACATATTGTGTAGCCATCTTCTGTATATAATAAGTCAATACCGGCAACTTCGAGATTAAGTAACTTCGCAGTTCTAATAGCCAGATCTTTAGTTTCTTGATTTGGCGTATAGCTTGAAACACTTGCCCCTTGAGAAAAATTAGCTTTGAAGCCCCCCTCAGGCGCTCGCCGCTCCATAGAAGCAATCACTTCACCATCGACAACAAATAAACGTAAATCACGCCCTTTACTGACCTTTATAAACTCCTGAAAGATCATTTGTGCATTATCGTTAAATTGCGATACCATTTGAATAAAATCTTCAAATGCCTTGCGATTTTCCAGCAAAAATACCCCATCCCCATTTACGCCAAGCAAAGTCTTCACAACGATAGGGAAACCAATCGCTTGCTCGATCAAGTCAATATTTATAGGGTGTTTAGCAAGCATCGTCGTAGGTGTCGGTAGACTACTCTCTAACAACACCTGATGCGTATGAAGTTTATCGGCAACAATTTCAATAGAGTTTGATTTATTAAATACCCTCACGCCTAGACGTTCAAGCTGCCTAACAACTGCGAGAGCAAAATACCCAGTATCAATTACATAGGTCCTGGGTAAAACAAAGTCTGGAAGCGGTACAAGTTGACCATCGATAAGTACTGCGTGCCTATCTTTTGCAGTCACCAATAAATCAAAACGGTTCGGATGATAGACCTTAACATCTATCCCCATTTCCTTCCCCTCTTCAAGAAAGCGTCTGATTTCATGTGCCTCGGCAGAAGAACCGTTCACATCCTCATTAAAAAGAATCCAAACTTCCATTTTTTCACCATATTTAAAATTTAACTAAGGACTCTAAATCATATACCCTAAAAAGCCTAGTGGATTTTCTTTCATTTTTTTCATTTCACTCTTGCATTAGAAACCGAAACGGGGCATTGTCTATCTCAAATCTAACATATTGAAACATACGATACGTCAAGTAATTACAGATACTGGGCGTGAAGGGGTGATTATCAACATGAGTACTACTGCGAAAAAATCTTCAGAAGCAAAAAATTCAGATTCATCTGCGGCAAATTCAAATGTTCGTAAAGGACGTCCACGCAGCGAGAAATCAAAAAACGCTATCCTAAAAGCAACAAATAACCTTCTACTTCACATGAGCGTGCAAGAACTCTCTATTGAAGCGATAGCCAAAAAAGCTAAGGTTGGAAAGACAACAATTTACCGTTGGTGGCCAAATAAAACAGCTGTTGTAATGGACGCACTCATCAATCAGCCAGGCATTCAAAGCCCACTTCCAACACCGAAGAATAATACCGAAGCGGTAGTTATGCAGCTTGATAAGCTTATCCGTTTGCTCGCGAGTAAAAACGGAGCGACCATCGCACAACTTTTCAGCGAAGCTCAAGGCAACGATAAAGCGCGTAAAGTTTTTACAGACACATTTATTGCACCAATGGTTGATGCTATTGAATTCTCTATTCAAGAAGGGATCGAAGGAAAAGAATTCCGTCGTGGCATAGATACAAAAATGGCCGTTGATATACTTGTTGGGCCGATATTCTTCCGTCTTCTAGCAAACCCAGATTCACTAGATGACAAGTTCCGTGATACATATCCCAAAGAAGCTGCTGCACTCATTAGTGCTTAATCTTGATTAAAACGCTTCGTTTGTGTAGCCATTATATATGGCTGCACAAAATACAGAGAATCTAATAGATAATGCCGAACGTTTAGCTAACGAAGCTAAACCCGAAAATCTAATTGATCGTGCTTTAACTTGGATTAACGAAGACCTTATGACAGTTAGCACCTTCTATCAGATCGCTCTATTATTTGCTGTCTATATAACCTCGCTGTTTATCTACCATCGCTACAAAGATAAACTTCTAGAAAAAATTGATACGCTTAAAATTCCATCAGCCGTTAAACGTATCTATAGAAATCTTATAAAACTAATACTCCCTATCTGCGCATTATCTTTGCTCTTCATTTCATCGCAGACGCTTGCCTTACCTAGTTTTGGTATCAATACGGATCTTAGCAATATTGTAATGAAGGTACTGCTAGCTTGGATTGTAATTCGTATTGCCGTTCAGTTTATAGCGAATAACGCTGCCCGAAACTTCTTCGCGTTCTCAATATGGACCATAGCAGTGCTCAGCATTATTGGCATATTAGACGAAACCATGATTACGTTAGACAGCTTAGCCTTTAGCATTGGTGAGTTTAGAATCTCAGCACTTGCCGTCATAAAAAGTATCATTCTTCTTTTTGCCCTGCTCTACTCTGCCATATTCATTTCCAGCTTTGCAGAGCAGCGTATATTTCAAATCAAAAGCATTAGTCGCTCTTCACAGGTCCTCATTGCAAAAGTCGTGCGCGTTATCTTAATTGTGATTGCGCTGCTTGTCGGCATAACATCTGCAGGAATTGACCTCTCCCTCTTCGCTGTTTTTGGTGGTGCTATTGGTCTTGGTATTGGTTTTGGTTTACAGAAAGGTATATCTAACCTCTTTTCTGGCATGCTTCTGCTTATTGATAGATCAATTGAGCCTGGGGATGTTATTGAGCTTCCCAACGGAACATTTGGTTGGGTAAATCAAATGGCTGCGCGCTACACAGAAATTGTAACCAGAGACAATAAATCTTTCCTAATCCCCAACGAAGAGTTCATTACGCAACGAGTCGTAAACTGGAGTCATGGCAACTCCCTCATACGCTTAGAGGTAGTTTTTGGCGTCTCATATAATGCTGATCCACATTTGGTAAAAGAGCTGGCACAAGGATGTGTCGCAGGGGCACATGAACGAATTTGTATCGATCCCGGCCCTGTTTGTCACCTTGCAGAATTCGGCGACAGCTCTTTAAACTTTAAATTACGTTTCTGGATAAAAGACGCAGAGCAAGGTGTAACAAATATTCGAAGCGAAGTGATGTTTGCAATTTGGGACATGCTAAAAGCTAATAATATAGAAATCCCATACCCGCATAGAGAAGTCTTTGTACACCAGCTCCCTCCGCAAAATTAAATAACAACACTTGATGACGGCGGCTTTTGCATATCGCCGCTTAAATATGCAACAGAAGTTCGGTCTTGCTCTTGCATATAATCCAGATAAGCATAATTAGGAACACGTAAATACGCTTCAATATTACTTAAAAAATGACCCTGCTGCGCCTCAGTCATGTTATATTGGTTACTCTCTAAAAGCTGCTTAACCAACTCTATCGAAGCTTCTAAACTCACATTTCGTTGAATAGAAGAGCATCCTTTTTTGACCCCTTTATCAATTTTGCTCATCTTGCGAACAATAGAAATTCCATCATGAAGCTGCTCTTTAAAATGTTGATCCATATCAAAGTAACTTCGTTTAACAGCATCACTTCTGTAACGCGCTAAATAAATCGCGGATCCATCGTCCAGATCCATCTTAAGCCTTACTAGCCCATCAGCAAATATACGAAGCTCCACCTTACCTTTACTCCAATGCTCCGAATGTGGACAAGGCACCCCTTGGCTACCATGCGACATAATATGAGTCTTCAAACTCACTGGATTAAAGTCCATAGGAGCGATAACAGAGTTATCAGGAATATAACGTTCATCAAAATTAAGAACGATATTATCACCCGGATCAAAAGTTCTAGGGTCTGGGTTAGTTTTATTCTTCTTTAGGTTACCCGTATTAAATACATCAGAGCAATTCCCTCCCCGGTACCATCGCGGCTCACCAACATATCCCATCACCTGACGCGCACCATAAGTCATCGCTTTAATGGTTGGGTGCGCAAACACTTCAACAAACACAGACGTAGCAACAGCCGCTTCAGGCTTACCCGTAAAGTAATACATAAACGCGCCAGCCAGAGCAGCCCCCCCAGTAACATATGGGTTTTCAATAGGATAACGCATTCCCCGTCTTGCTTTATACCAAGCTGACTTCAGCCCGGTGTCACAGAATTTATGCTCTTCTTGCAAAATAACATCGATCTTACCCTCATGCTCAACGGCATTTTCGAAAACAGTCCGCAAACCACGTTCATATTTAAGCCCTGCTTGAAGCTCATCCACTCCCTGAAAGTGATTTTGCATCACATCAATTGCACGCTGATAGTGTATATCTTCACCGACATTATGCTTAACGCGCCTCCAGTCAAACAAATCCTTCAAAGGCCCTGGAATAAAGCCTCCATGTGCACGGCGCGTTGGAATGTAATAATCAACTCTATACTTATCTTCTTCGTTATTCTTTCTATCTATAACGTAGTAGAGCCAGCCATTCGTCCAAACCTCAGTATCTGTAGCAATATTAACAGAACTCATAAAGTCTTCCGGCAGGTCACTAATATCCGCACGGTGCAAAGTATAGTGCTTTTGGTTTCTATCGAGGTGCTTTGCCTTTACCCTCTCATGAACAGGCTCAATTTTATCGTAATATTCTTTTTTAAATTCAATATTCTCAGGATCAACTTCCGGTGCATAAAAAACAGCAGGCTGTGCGCACTCACCATCTAAGAAACTATCCGTTATACGCACACGCCCATCTTCACCGCGAATGAGATCCCCTTTATCAAGAGAAGGCACTTCAAAATAGCGATAGACCTTATGCTCAGTATCATAAGTGATAAGGTCATACCCCGACTGTGTTTTACGAAGGCCACTAAAGAGCTTATTATCGTCACCCCAACCGTCTAAACGCGTAGTATCAACTTCATGAATATACATCTCGTTCTCACGAGAACGTAATTCATTACTCGCCTTTACAACTTCTTTTCCGAAATCAACAACAGGTCTTTTTGATGTAAGACCAATTCTATTCAAAAAATTAAAACCAAATGACAAACCCATTTTATTACCTTCAAACTATACCAACCAATATTTACAGCCATAAAAAAAGCGCCTCTATGGGCGCCTACATTTTTTTATTTTTCTCTTACTTTAGATGGTTCAACCCATGCGCAAACGGCGCCTTCACATTCGAAAGCGTCATCAACAACAACCTTTACATTTACTGCAAACATAGTAAAAACCATTTCTTTTACATAAGAGTTGACCTACAACAGATTTGTTAATTACGCCCCTAAAAAAAAGAAAGCAATAAAAAAAACGCCCCCTAAGGGACGTTTTTAAAAATACGAAACATTATTATCATTTCTAAGCTGCTTGAGCAATCTCACCGACCAGTGCTTTTTCACCATCAAGGACTGCAGCCACTGCATGAACAGTAGATGCAATACGCACAGCTGTTTGAATATCACCAGCAGACATACCCGCTTTTTTAAGCTCAGCTTCATGTGCATCAATACACATACCGCAGCCATTTATTGCAGATACAGCCAATGACCATAGCTCAAAGTCAACTTTTTCAACACCAGGGTTAGCAAGCGCATTCATACGAAGTTTAGCCGGCATAGTGCCATATTCCTTATTCGAAGCTAAATGCACATAACGATAATAAATATTATTCATTGCCATCAATGCCGCTGCTGTTTTTGCGCTTTCTAGCGCCTGCTCAGACAAATGTGCTCTAGCATCTGCCATCACAGCCTCAATTACCTCTGAGTTACGTGTAGCCAATGCAGAGGCTACAAATGTTCCCCAATGCTTTTGCGGATCTAATGTTTCATCGCCAGCAAGTGAAGAAAGGTTAAGTTTAATATCCTTAGCATAAGCAGGAATTTGTGATTTTAGATTATCAATAGACATATATTTTCTCCTTAGTTTAGATACAAAACGAGCGGCATCCGACGACATCAAACACCGCTCGAATAAAAATACGACTTAATGTAACTTAAGCTGCTTTTTGCATGTCATTTGCAACAGATGATGCATCAATTGTGTCACCACCAACTGCACGGTTACATGGGCAAAGCTCATCAGACTGAAGTGCATCAAGAATACGTAGTGTTTCTTTAGGGTTACGACCAACATTCAGACCGTTAACAGATACATGCTGAATAACACCGTGTGGATCAACAATAAATGTCGCACGAAGAGCAACACCAGCTTCTACTTCACGAACACCAAGACCATCTACTAGAGAACCATTTGTGTCAGCGAATGACCACTGGTTTAGTTTATTTAGATCAGCGTGTTCACGGCGCCATGCAAGCTTACAAAATTCATTGTCTGTAGAACCACCAAGAACAACAGCATCACGGTCAGCAAAGTCTTCTTCTAGTTTTGCAAACTCAACGATTTCAGTTGGACAAACAAATGTAAAGTCTTTTGGATAGAAGAAGAAAACCTTCCACTTACCTTTAAAGCTCTCTTCAGTAATTGTTTCGAAAGCGCTCTCACCGTTTTCTTCATGATAATTAAAACCTGGCTTAACACCCGTTACTTCAAATTCAGGAAGCTGATCACCAATACCTAGCATATATAATCTCCATATAAATAGTTTAACTCATTAATTGACGTCAAAATTGCACGATTCCCCATCGAATTACCAACAATATTTAACGATAGAACAAATCGAAAAAATCAATAACAAGAACTAAGTTGAATCGAAAAAATAGCGCAAACCCTTTTGCAGGATTTAGCGCTACCCTTCACGAATTTACTAAGTTATACAAACTTACTGATAGCTAGGATTCAAATCAAAACGATCCAGTTCCATAACTTTTACCCATGCCGCAACAAAGTCCTCAACAAACTTTTCAAGACCGTCAGCACAGCCATAAACCTCCGCAACAGCACGAAGTTCCGAATTAGAACCGAACACAAGATCAACCCGCTTAGCAGTCCATTTTACAGCACCACTCGAACGGTCAATGCCCTCAAATTCACATTCATCGTCCGAAGTCGCTTTCCATTCAGTGCCTAAATCTAATAAATTCACAAAGAAATCATTGCTCAACGTACCAACACGATCAGTGAAAACACCATGTTTTTCTCCACCATAATTTGCACCTAAAACACGCAAACCGCCGATAAGAACAGTCAACTCCGGTACACTTAAAGTTAATAGCTGCGCACGGTCTATCAAGAACTCTTCAGCAGAAACTTTAAAGCGAGCCCTTTCATAATTGCGGAAACCGTCAACAGATGGTTCTAATGGCTCAAATGATTCAATATCCGTCTGCTCCTGCAAAGCATCACCGCGCCCTGCATTGAATGGGACACTTATATCAAAACCAGCATCTTTAGCGGCTCTCTCAACAGCTACAGATCCAGCCAAAACAATCAGGTCCGCCAGTGAAACCGGCTTACCAAACTCATCCTGAATGGTTTTCAAAACATCCAAAACTTTAGAGAGCTTTTCAGGCTCATTTACTTCCCAATCTTTTTGCGGCGCAAGAGCAATTCGAGCTCCATTCGCGCCCCCTCGCTTATCAGAGTTCCGGAATGTAGAAGCCGAAGCCCAAGCTACAGACACAAGTTCGGATACAGATAGACCAGAAGCCAGTATCTTTTCTTTTAAAACAGAAATATCAGAATCACTTAAAGATGCGTCATTAGCCGGTATTGGATCCTGCCACAGCAAATCTTCTTCTGGCACTTCTGGACCTAAATAGCGAACTTTTGGCCCCATATCACGGTGCGTCAACTTAAACCAAGCACGCGCATAAGCATCCATAAACGCTTCATGATCTTTGTGGAAACGTTCAGAAATCTCACGATAAATAGGATCCTCTCGCAAAGCGATATCCGTAGTCGCCATCATCGTTGGTACTTTCGTTGATCCATCAACTTCTGGCGCCAAGTCCTCATCTTTAACATCTACAGCATGCCACTGATGAGCCCCAGCTGGGCTTTTACCAAGCTCCCACTCATAACCAAACAGCATATCAAAATATCCCGTATCCCATTGAATTGGATTCGGGGTCCATGCACCTTCCAAACCGCTGGTAATCGTATCTACTCCCTTACCACTCTTATAAGAACTTTTCCAGCCTAACCCCTGCTCAGCAATACTAGCCGCCTCAGGCTCCGCCCCCAGATGAGAATCAGGTCCAGCACCATGACATTTACCAAAAGTATGACCACCAGCAATAAGCGCCACAGTTTCCTCATCATCCATTGCCATTCGGCCAAATGTTTCACGAATATCCTGCGCTGCGGCTAGGGGGTCAGGCTTACCGCCTGGGCCTTCTGGGATAACGTAAATCAACCCCATATGCGATGAACCCAATGGGTTTTCAAGAACACGGTCCTCATCATTACTCTCACTATATCGTGCAGCATCGCCCATCCATTCAGCTTCCTCACCCCAATAAATATCTTCTGCTGGTTCCCAAACATCTTCACGGCCACCGCCAAAACCAAACGTTGGCAATCCCATAGATTCATGAGCACAATTGCCAGTCAAAATGAAGAGATCCGCCCATGACAGCTTCTTGCCGTACTTTTGCTTAATAGGCCATAACAAACGACGAGCCTTATCCAAACTTACATTATCAGGCCAGCTATTCGTCGGTGCAAAACGCTGTAACCCCTGCCCTGCGCCGCCGCGGCCATCACCTACACGATATGTACCCGACACATGCCATGCCATACGAATAAAAAACGGACCATAATGCCCATAATCGGCTGGCCACCATTCTTGACTATCCGTCATGAGGGCAAAAATATCTTTTTTGACTTCATCAAAATCTAGTGTCTTAAATTCCTCTAGGTAATTAAAAGATGGCCCCATAGGATTCACAAGTGAAGAATGCTGACGCAAAATATTTAGATTTAAACGCTTAGGCCACCAATCTTTATTTCGCTGCCCACCACCCGCAGCATGTTTAGCACCCGCTCCTGTGAATGGACAACCTCCACCAGTTTGAATTCGTTCAACAGCCATTTCATAATCCTTTCTTTGATCCGTCCTAGATAAAATAAATCCGAAAACTAAATAGTTAGCATTAAAATTGTGAATGGAAATCAGTGTAAAAACCAGCAAGTAATTCCTCTAGTTTTCATCGAAAAAATCGATTAAAATGACAAAAACCATTCATTAAAGCGATGAAAGACCAACTATGGCGCGCCCCACACTCAGACAACTCAGCTACCTAATCGCCTTGGAACAAGAGGAATCATTCAGCAAAGCCGCCATATACTGCAACGTTACACAGAGNACCCTTAGTGCNGGCATNAAAGATCTAGAAGATATACTAGGTCAACAACTGGTAAACAGAATGGGAAGNAAAATCACCCTAACCTCTCTCGGAAACGAAGTAGCAGATAACGCTAANAACATATTATCGGATGTTGATTCTATCGTTGCAAAAGCAAAAGCACAAAACCAAGTTCTATCATCAACGATTCGCCTNGGTGTCATNCCTACAATTGCGCCCTATATTTTACCGAACATACTTCCTAGCCTTCAAACAGCTTACCCGAATTTAGAGCTGCAAATATTCGAGGATATCAGCGAACGTTTAGTCGAAAAAGTNCACAAACGTCAACTAGAAGCAGCCATNCTNGCATTCCCTTTCGATACCGAAGGCTTGGAACATCACAACTTGTTTAAAGAGGAATTCTACCTTGCTTCACCTAAAGATAAAGCATTGCCAAAAAACCTCTCCATTAACGATATAAAGCCAGAAGAACTCCTACTACTCGAGGAAGGTCATTGCATGCGNGACCATGCTTTGGCGGCATGCGAATTACAACTCCCNTCAAGAAGAAAAACNTTCAGNGCAACNAGCCTTGCGACACTCATACAAATGGTTGGCTACGGTTTCGGCGTAACACTNCTTCCNAATATGGTCGTTAAATATGCACCAATGCCNGATAATGTGGCATTAACTCCATTTAAAAAACCCAAACCCACACGGCAAGTTGGCATCGTATGGAATATCAACGCGCCACAAAAGAGAGATTTAATCCAGCTCTTTGAATTCTTGCGCTCACAACTTGATGAATAATNACANCAAATATAGTGAATATTGAGGCTAAATATAACTTGCGTATTAGCCATAACATTTGATACAAATTCCACTCATACGAGTTAACTGGTTATATAGGGGAAATATTATGGATGAAAAAAGACTAAAGGATCTTATTACAAAAGCTGCAAACAGCACATCACCATTAGATAGCTTTATAAACACACCTGAGCTTGTTGCGCACTATGACCGCAACCCAGATGCCTTTTCAATCCATGAAAGATCACTTCTAGAAAAAGCACCAAAGAATCAAGATGGCTCAACAAAATTCCATACTCTTCAGAGATGGGTTGCGTCTTCTAGAGAAATATAAGCATCGAATTAACACATNTTATTTTTTGTAAAAACGCAGTCATTTATCTAAGTTTATTGCATTTAAATACGCTTTTGGGTATAACGCCGCCATGACACAAGAAACAGAATACGCATACAAAGTCGCGGCTATGTACCGCTTCATTCCTATCGAAGATATTNAAAAGCTTCGTGAAGAAATATACGGNTATACAGANCAGAATGTCCCATCNATATGTGGCACGCTTCTCCTTGCNCCTGAAGGCATAAATGGAACAATCGCAGCACATCCNGATGACATGGATAAAATGATCGCGTTTCTTGATGAAAAACTAGGGGTGCGCTCCGCAAATGAGCCAGCCTGTGAATTCAAATTCTCACACGCTTCAGAACAACCTTTCAACCGTTTTAAAGTTCGCCCTAAAAAAGAACTTATTACTTTAAGAAAGCCAGAAGCAAATCCGCATAAGCTAGTCGGCACATATGTTGAACCAGAAGATTGGAATGCACTGATCAGTGATCCAGACGTAGTTCTTATCGATACGCGCAATGACTATGAAACAAAAGTCGGAATTTTCGACGGTGCAATAGACCCTGACATGAAAATCTTTACAGAGTTTCCTGATTGGGTTGAAAATAACCTGGACCCTAAAGAACATAAAAAAGTAGCCATGTTCTGCACAGGAGGCATTCGCTGCGAAAAAGCATCAGCCTATATGCTAGCGCACGGCTTTGAAAATGTTTACCACCTCAAGGGCGGTATCCTTGATTACCTAGAAGCTATCCCTGCTGATCAGAGCATGTGGAAAGGCGACTGTTTCGTATTTGACCAACGCGTATCTGTTGGTCATGGACTTGAAGAAGGTGATTGGAAGGTTTGCCATGCATGCCGCGAACCACTGAGCGCTGAAGACACAAAAAGGCCTGAGTACGAAAAAGGCATTTCGTGCCATCACTGTAAAGACAGCTTAACAGCAGATCGTGAAAAAGCACTTCGTGATCGTCAAAAATTCTACGCTGAAAAATATAGTGAACAGTAAGCAGACAGCTAAACTCCCTATTCTATACTCTTTTCGTCGCTGCCCTTATGCCATGCGCGCACGCTTAGCTATTTATTGCAGCGGCATTAACGTAGAGCTAAGAGAAATCATACTAAGAGACAAACCAAAACATATGCTCGAAATTTCTCCTAAAGGGACAGTACCCGTGCTACTGCTCTCAAACGGAGACGTCATAGATGAAAGCCTGGATATCATGCTATGGGCACTAAATCAAAGCGATCCAAAATCATTACTGAGCAGTCAATACGAAGATTTAATAAAACTAAACGATACGAATTTTAAATATAATTTAGATCATTATAAATATCCGAACAGATACCCTGATGAAGATTGCTCTAACGCTTTTGAACACGCTGTAGAAATCCTCAAAATTTTAAATAACGAAATTGAAAAGAACGGATACCTGATAAGCGACAAACAAACTTTAGCTGATATAGCCATCTTTCCTTTTATTCGTCAATTTGCCCACGTTGATAAGGAGAGGTTCAGCGCGCTACCTTTACCACATTTACAAAAATGGCTAGATGCACATTTGAACTCAGAACTATTTAAAGCGATTATGCCCAAATTCCCTCTATGGAAAGATGGAGATGAGCCTATTCATTTTGGCTCGTATAATCCGGCTTAATATCAATTGAATTCCAGAAACCACCTTCTTCATTTGATGGCTTAGAATTTCCATTTACCACACTTGGCTTTTGAGTTGGCTTCTTTACGTTTACCTTACGCTTATCGTTATCCTCAGCGGTTCGCCCCTGAACAACCAAAGGAACATCTTTATGCATTCCTCCCATACGCTTTGAGACATCCTCGTGAGAACGAAACTTATCTCCATCACGCCCCTTTTTGCGCCCTCTCTTTTTACGCTTAACTCCCTCTAACATACTAACCATACGCTTAGCCATTATACGACGATCCTCAACTGAAAGCTGTTCAGCTAGATCACCCGTAGTTTTAATTTTTATCAACATAATGTCCGATTGATAGCCATTTAAACGGTGAGCTGCCTCCTCAAAAGCTTTACGGTCAAAGCTTTCAGCGGATAGAATTCTAACTAGCTCTCGGCGCTCAAAACGAGCTTTTTTCGCTATCTTTTTAATATCTTGGAATGATGATTGAAAATGGCGGCCAGCAAGATTACGCGCCTCTGGCGAGAGATCTGCACGCATTTCGTTCCAGCCAGTATGCTTCATACGTTTATAAACAATTCCGCCTGCGCACCCCAAAAGAACGATATTTAAAATAAAAGAAATCGTGAACAGTAATTTAAGTTTAAAAGCACCTTTTAACATCAGTTAAGCTCCTCAGCTAAAAAATCTGCGGCCGTAAAATCATCATCTATTGATAGATAATCAGAAAACCCGCTAACATTAATGTCATCCGACAGAGCGATATAATCACCATTGGCCCCAATTAAAAAACCACCGACCAATAAAAGAACGGTAGCGTAAGCTGGCTGCGGCAGAAAAAGCACATCATCAACAAAACTAGCTACATACGACACGAATCGGCTTATTACCCCCTCAGAACGTACACGAGCACTCTGCGGCATAACCTTAGCGGCGTCCACCGTACGCTGCGCAAGTCCAACAGGCGCTTTTGGCTGATAACGAACTCTAATTAATTCCTCAATCTCTAGCTCATACCCCATTTCAATTCACCCTTTCCACGGACTTAAGTTATTTTTCAAACTTGCTTTCGCCCTCATCAAAAGCGATTCTACTGCCTTAACACCAACCCCAAGTATATAGGCCGCCTCTTTATTACTTAGCCCCTCAAAAAAACATAGGTTAAGTGCAACACGTTGACGCTCCGGCAATTTCATAATAGCTTTTTCCAAAAGCTCCTGCCTTTCATTCATGACCATCTGCTCTATGGCACTCATACGGTCATCACTTATAGAGTCTATTGTATCATCACTCCACACTCCTCGCCTTTTTTTCGCACGCAGCTTATCAAGAGTTAAGTTTACAACTACGCGGTACATCCAAGTACTGAGCTTAACACCCTTCCTAGAGTCAAAACTCTGTGGTTTTTTCCAAAGCTTCAAAAGAGCCTCTTGAACAACATCTTCTGAAAGATCTACGTCATTACACGTTCTAAACGCCGCAGAATATAAAACCTGATGATAACGATTCACCAACATCTCAAAAGCCTGATGGTCACCATTACATATGCGTCCCATCAGGCTTTCATCTGTTATGTCTATTTCATCAGCCATAAAACGCTTTATGCGCTTTCAGCTAATTGAATGCAACGATATTTTGACTCATAGCACGCTTAGTCCTTATTCTTCTTCCATTCTTCGAACTTTTTCTTGCGTTTCTTATGTGCCTCTTTAGCCTCCTCTTTACTAATTTCTCCATTTCCATCCGCATCCATCTTAGAAAAACGTTCCTCTGCATGCGCTAAAAACTCACTTTTTGATATAACACCATCACCATTTGTATCGTGTCTTTCAAACATTTTCCCTTTATGTGGCCGCCCCTCATCAGCATGTACAGGTAAAGCCGTTAGTAATAATACAGAACAAATAGCAACTAATGATCGCTTCATGGTTTTAATCTCCTTACAAGATGTTTATTGTTACTGATATTACGTGTGAAAAAACAAAACCCTTCGAAAAAAATTGAACAATGCCTATATCAAAGAAAAAATCTAGCAGAGCCAAATCTATCGACCAATCAACCGACTTTATTATCGCTCAAGATTTATGGGTCAAAATCCTAATTGGGATGTTTCTCGGAATTATTATTGGCTTCACATTATCTCCAGATGGTTTAGGCCTCTGGGATGAAGGCTGGCTCAGAACAACATCAGACTGGCTCGCGCTTCCGGGCATTATATTTTTAGGCCTTATTCAAATGGTCATCGTCCCCCTCATAGCTTGCTCTATCATTTTAGGGATAGCAGAGAGTAAAGATCTAGGTTTCGTAAAACGTATATCTTTTAAACTCATCCCATACTTCATTCTTACAACAACATTCGCAATCACAATCGGCATAGGCCTCGTTAGCATCGTACAGCCTGGCTCACTTATCGACCCTTTAGTCGCCGAACAAGCTATAGATTCAGGTGCAGCCGCTGAACGAATTCCTGGCTCAACATTTGAAGACCTCACTATACCGGATCGTATAGCTAACCTCGTGCCGAGCAACTTAACAAAAGCACAGGTTGAAAAAAATATGCTGCAAATAGTAATAGCCTCCATACTTTTAGGGGTCGCACTTATTACTATTCCATCAGAAACAGCACGCCCTTTTAAGGATCTATGTGTCTCAGGTCAGGTTATCTGCATGAAAATTATAAGCTGGGCCATGATCATCGCCCCTATAGCTGTATTCGGTCTGATCGCCAGCGTTACCATCAAACTCGGGATAGAAGCCATTATGAGCGTCGGCCTCTATACCATAACAGTCATAGCAGGCTTGTTATGCATGCTAGTGATATACCTCATATTCATAGCACTCTTCACACGCACATCCCCTGTGAGTTTCCTTAACAAAATACGTGAAGTACAACTGCTAGCTTTTTCAACAGCATCAAGCGGTGCAACAATGCCTTTCACGATAAAAGCATGTGAAGAGAAACTAGGCATTCGTCAGCAAATCAGCCGTTTTGTAATTCCTATTGGTACGACCATAAACATGGATGGAACAGCAATGTATCAAGGAATAGCCGCTATATTTTTATGTCAGGTTTTTGGTATAGAGCTAAGCATTCTAGAGACAGTTCTACTTATCCTTACGACTGTCGGTGCATCAATCGGCACCCCTGCTACTCCACGCGTAGGTCTAGTAATCCTCTCCACAATACTTGTAGGAATTGGCGTACCTACAGAAGGTGTAGCCCTAATACTTGGAGTAGACGCTTTGCTTGATATGTGCAGAACAACAATTAATGTAACCGGCGACATCACAGCCGCAAAACTCATGGATAAATGGGTGAAAGATAAAAACGACACCCCCAGATAAATTGCAGAATATAAATAGAACATAAAATAAAGCCGCTACATTTTTTGCAGCGGCTTTTTTCTAATCAAAAAAATTAAGTATTTACTGTGCGGCAATATCTAAAACCAAGCGATCACCATGAACATGATTAGGCTTAAATGCCTTAGCCATAGTAACCTTAGCCGGTGATTTTAGTTCAATCATCATACGTGCCGTCGATCCATCAATCTGCGCATTATAACTTTTCACAACGGGGTGGTTTCCAAAGCTCTTCGACATAGGAGCACTCCATCCAGTTGCAGGCATTTCAACAATTAAAAGCCCCTCAGTATTGTCCAAATCATAAGTGAATTTTGGCGTTTTACTCATATCGAGAACTAAACGAAACTTATCAGGGTGTACACCATGACGAACCTTCATGACGCGCAGCGCACCTCCAACAGAAGACTTAACTGTTTTAGCTTCCATCTTAGGCTTAGTCACTGCCATCGCTTTTTTAGCTGGCTTAGCAGCGACTTTAGTCTTAGCAGCCACAGCAACGGGCTTATTTTCAACCATGGCCAACTTAGGCACAATCTTATCCAAATCGCTCCGAACTGTATCCATCTGACGCTCAAGTCTAAGTACACGGAAATGAATATCCTCATCTACGTGCATGCTCTTAGCAGACTCAGTATAATCCCTACTCCCAGAGGTTTTCCAAGGTACAACTTGGTCTCGGCTATCCATATGCTTTTGTAATGGATTTTTAGGTCTTTGTTCTTCTACAAGTTTCCACTCACCTTCAGCAGCCAATAGATCCTCGGCTGTTTCAACCTTCTTTCCACCAGACCCCATCGGCGTTAATTCCTCAAGAGCACACGCACTTAACACAAGTGCACTAGTTAACAACAAACAATATGTTGGTTTAATTTTAAAAGGCTTAATAAGCATGGAACAACCCTGAATCATTATAAGTGATAATTTAATTAGAAAAGCTGAGCCGATTCAAATCAAGGGATCTAAAACAATCCATCGCCATTATCCACACTTGATATACTTTAAGAATTGTTCTCTATATCAACTTTAAAAAAGCGCTTTATAAATGCTGGATATATTTCAAGATTACGAGACAAGGTCATATGACCCAAAATCCCGATAATCCAAACAACAGTCAAAACTGGCAAAGGTACATGTAAAAATTGCGCACCAAAAACCCCAATAAGACCACCTAGGAAAACAATAATAAGAACACTCCGCGCGCCTGCCCTAGGCGTAAAACCAGCCTTCAAAAAATGATGATGAAAATGCCCTTTATCTGGAGAAAACGGATGACGCCCCTCTTTCACACGGCGATAAAACTGCGCACATTCATCCCATATAGGGATAGCCAACACCCAAGCTACGGAAATAGGTTCAATCACACGCGCATGCTCAGGCGAAAGCGTAATAGCATACCACGCGACCATAAGGCCCATACTCAAGCTTCCCGCATCCCCCATAAAAACGGATGCTCTACGCCTAAATGGACCGCGCATATTAAAAGTCAAAAAGCCTGCAATAGCCCCCATTAACATCATAATAGAAACAAACTGCCCTTCCGTACCGCCACCATAAGCGGCATATAAAAACCATCCTAAAATTATAAATACAGTACCACCAGAAAGACCATCCAAACCATCCATTAAATTAATAGCGTTAATCAAAAGCACGACCGCAATTATTGAAAATGGCAAGGACATAAAATCAAGCCCCACATCACCAAAACCAAATAAATTACCCAACTGAAAAACTTGCGCGCCACCAGGAACCACAATTAGGAAAGCTGCGACAAACTGAATAGCAAACTTAATCCATGATCGTATTTCATGCCGATCATCAATAACACCAGTAATCAGCATAATTGTAATAGCAAGAAACAAAGCCCAATGCTTTTCGATTGGAAACCCCGCGATCAAAAGGCTAATCATAAACACGGGAAACACAACAATTCCGCCAATCAGCGGAATTAAACCATCATGAACTTTTCTTGAGTTAGGTTTATCAACTAAACCAATTTCTTTTGCCCAAACCCTCACCCATGGGATAATCCCCATCACACTAAGAAACGTGAGTAATGGCCATATAAGCAGATCATAAGTGAAAGTAAATTCATTCATTATCGCCGATCATAGTCACTCGTCACACAGCGTCAATCTCTATTAACCTCATGCGCTGACGTACCCACAACCAGCATTTCAATTAAACTTCAAATCGAGAAGGACAAAGCGCCTGAACAGTATCACTCGACAACGATAATGGGCGCTCTAATATCATGTCTACTAATAAATAAGCCCCCATAAGGCTTGATAAAATCCCATGTGATCCATGCCCTGTTGAAACATAGAGGTTCTCAACAGCCGGAACCTTACCAATAATGGGGAAATGCCCCTTTACCGTTGTCCTGACACCAGCTCTAGCCTTTACAAACTCAAAGCCAGACGCAAGTTTAGGGACAACAGCTTCTAACTTTGATAAATTATCCGCATCATCATCACTTCTAAGTTCCAAATCAGCTTCACCACGCTGAAATGTCGAGCCTACTGCATGCACCCCACCAATGGACGGTGTACAATATCCACCATAACAAAGCACAGTCTTAAGTTCGCTTGAATTTGCACCTTGCGTGTAATAGCTAAGCTGCCCTCTAACTCTTGAAAGCGGAAGCCACGGTACAAAGCTTTTAGCGCCATAACCATTTGCCAAAATAACAATATCAGCCTCAACATCATCTAACTTAGCTATATCCGCTTCATATTCGATATCAACATCTCGCATGTAAAATTCACAAAGCTTTCGCGGTGAGATATAGCCAGAATCATCTAAATAAAGTGCATCTTGTTTTATTTGAACGCCGGCAATCTCAGTAGCCTCTTGGGCACCAACCATTCGCATATGTTCAGGTTCCCATTGCCAACTTCTCACAGTCTTAGGAAAACGCCCCTCTTTTTGTCCATTTGTAACTAAATGTAATGCACCACAATCGTTCCAACCGACATCATCAAAGCGATAAAAACTCCTAATCGCTAAAGCAAAAGCCGCAGCGTAAAAATCACTCTCAGGATTTCTTTCGGCAAAAAAACGCGGATTATACAAGCCAACATCATTACCCGAAGCCCCCCCCGCGATTTTATCCGCCGCTTCATAAACCTTAACCTTTACACCGCTTTTTTTGAACACATAAGCCAAAGCACAGCCAGCAAGGCCAGCACCGATTATAGCGACCTTCATTCCCCCTCCTTTTTCTGAGGAACTCTTTCGCCCGTATAACGCCCTACACTCATGTCACGTTTAGACCCGAAACCCGGCACCTTCTCCACATCAAACCCTACAGATTTCAATCCACGACGAACTGCCCCAGCAGCTGTAAATGTCGCAAAGCTGCTGCCAATATTACTTAAGCGCGCCATATTCTCAAACACAGTTTCACTCCACATATCAGGGTTAGTCGAGGGCTTAAAGCCATCCAAAAACCATGCATCTACTTTTGCATCTATGTGTGAAAATGCGTAATTCACATCATCAACAATTAAAGTTAGCCGCACATGATCATTAAGATTCAATCGATGAAACCCTGGTATAAGCGCAGGATAAATCTCAAGCATTCGCTCAAGATAACCATCAAATTCATCCCCCCAACGTTGCAAATATAAAGCGATCTCCTGCCTATCCAGTGGAAACTTCTCCACAGAGATAAAGTCAAGCTCCTGCCCATCCTCTGCAGTGTCTTCAAACATTTTCCAAGCGGCTAGAAAATTAAGCCCCGTTCCGAAACCAGTTTCCGCAATAACGAAACGGTCTCGCCCACTCCAAGCATTAGGCAAATCATTACCCTTCAAAAACACATAGCGTGTTTCTGCTAATCCATTTTCTACAGAAAAATATACGTCATCAAACTCTTTAGACCTTGGCGTACCAGACATTTTGATCCATATAATATATGTTAGAACAATAAATAGATGTGACGCATTTCCAAGAGTTTTGCAATAGTTTGCATCAAACGCTTTTCACTAAAGAGGACATTCAATGACTGATAACCCGCTTCTAAAAATTTCAACACTTCCNAACAAAGCACCAGCCTTTGANCAGATTAAAGCTGAACACTATCTTCCAGCTTTGGAAGCCGCNATAAACGAAGCACGTTCGAATTATGAAACGATAAAGAATAACAGTGANAANCCNACATTCGAAAATACAATTGTAGCCATGGAAACCGCTAGTGAAACACTAGGAACTGTTCTGGGTATTTTTTACAATCAACTTTCAGCNGTCGGCGGCGATGATTTACANGAGCTTGCAGAAAAAATGGGGCCTATCAATTCTAANTTTTCAAGTGACATAATCTTAGATCCAGACCTATTTGCNCGCATCAAAGCCGTGCACGATGATAAAGATTCTCTTGAGCTATCAACTGAACAAAAAACTCTCCTTGAAGAGAGCTANACGGACTTTGTTCGAGGAGGCGCACTTTTAAGCGAAGAAAAAAAGAAAAGACTAAGGGAAATAAACGAAGCACTTTCNACCCTTTCCCCTGCCTTTATGAATAACGCAAGCAAATCAGCAGAGAGCTTTGAGCTTATCATCACAGACAAGGCTGACCTATCAGGTCTTCCCGAAACAGCCATTGATGCCGCAGCACATGCCGCTGATGAAAAAGGCCTAGAAGGACAGTGGCGTTTCACTTTAGATTATCCAAGCTACATCCCATTCGTTCAGTTTGCAGATAATCGAGAACTACGCGAGCAAATGTGGCGCGCTTTTTCTAACCGTGCCTATAACGACGAATATGATAACTGCGATAACATACTCAAAATTATAAACCTAAAGCATGAGCGTGCTAAATTAATGGGCTATGAAAACCATGCTGAATTCACCTTAGAGCGCCGTATGGCAGAAAAGCCTGAAACCGTTTTTAGTTTCCTTGAAAAACTCAAAGAAACATACAAGCCTGCCGCAATTAAAAACCTCAAAGAACTGCAAGAATTTGCAAAAGAGCAAGGTTTGAGCGAAGAGCTTAAACCATGGGACATTGGGTATTACAGCGAGAAACTAAAACANAAGCTNTTTGATTTNTCATCTGAAGATTTCCGTCCATATTTACCACTAGAAAATGTNCTAAANGGTTGCTTNGATCACTTCTCTAAACTCTTTAATATNGAATTTAAAGAAGGACAAGGCTACGAAAAGTGGCACAAAGATGTTAGCGTTTATGAGCTATTTGATAAAGATAACGGCGACTTTATCGGTACTCTATTTGCAGACTTTTTTCCGCGCACTGGTAAAAAGCAAGGCGCTTGGATGACAGCATATAGAGGCCAAGGGCTCTATAATGGTAAAGTCGAGCGTCCAGTTATTGCCATCGTCTGCAATTTCACCAAGCCAACACCCGATAAACCTGCGCTCCTTACTCACGGCGAAGTAACCACTCTTTTCCATGAGATGGGACATGCCATTCATGGCCTATTATCAAACGTTACGTATCGATCACTTTCTGGAACTTCAGTTCTTTGGGACTTTGTTGAACTTCCCTCGCAGCTTCAAGAAAATTGGTGCTACGAAAAGGAAACGTTAGATATGTTCGCAAGCCATTATGAAACAGGAGAAAAGCTCCCTGAAGAGCTGATCAACAAACTCAGAAAAGCAATGAATTTTATGGTCGGCATGGGAGGACTACGCCAAGTATCACTTGGCACACTCGACATGAAATGGCACACAACAGATCCCCAAAATATAAGTGATGTTGTGCAGTTTGAAGACCAAGCCGTGAAAGATTGTGTTCTCTTTGAGCGTCATGGCGGCCCAACCTCTTCCAGCTTCTCTCATATCTTCGCTGGTGGATACTCAGCAGGCTATTATAGCTATAAATGGGCCGAAGTTCTGGATGCAGATACTTTTGAACTCTTCTTAGAAAAAGGGCTCTACAACAAAGCAGCTGCTGATGCATATAAAGAGCACATCCTTTCAAAAGGAGGAACGGAAAAGCCTTCAGCTCTATATGAACGATTCAGAGGGCGAAGCGCTGATGAAGAAGCCCTCCTTAGACGTGAAGGACTCATTCAAAAAGCCGCTTAAGGAAATATCATCATAAACCGCAATAGTGATATTGCGTAGATTTATATTATTAGATACCAAATTGAAATTAACGACACACTTACGATTTAAAAGCTGCCGTTAATTTCATCTATAAAAGAAACTATAAATTTTAAAAACTTACCTAGACTAAATTTCTGCCTATTTTATTTTCAATTAGGCTAATCGCTTTATCCGTCATAGGCGCGCTATAACCACTACGGCTTAAATTAGCCTGACGTTTAGCGAGAAAAGATGCCCCAACCACAAAATTATTGTCGAACACTCTACATGCTTCTTCAGCACTTAATTCCTCATCATAAATGTAAAAAACCGCACGGTAACCGAGCGGGTCTTCGCTGCACTCACAAGCCTCCACACAGACTTGAACAACATTCTCTTCCCAGTTCCTTCGGGGTGTATACGCATCGAGTAACGCAGAACCATAAAAACGTATCATGATATGCACCTCCACTTGTCATTATTTTATTTTTCAAATTTTTTGGTAACAGTTAATTCTATCGTAAAAATAAAAAACCAACAAGAAAATCAAGATAAGTCACAGAAATTTAGGAAGAAATAACAAAAATATATCAAAATGTGACGAATAAAAAACACAAATCCAACAGAAAGATGAATACTATAATAATCAAATGCAAATTAAGTAATCATACGCCCTAGATAGTCTTTATAAGCAAGCCTTAAGCCATCTGCCAAATTAATACTATGCCTCCATCCGGCCTGCCTTAACAATGTACAATCCATCAATTTTTGATAAACACCATCAGGCATAGAGGAATCGAAAATAATTCGGCCATTAAAGCCCACTAGCTCCGCAATCATATTCGAAACAGATGAAATAGAGATATCTTCACCAGCCCCTATATTGACATGCATTGCCCCAGAGTAATTCTTAATTAAAAAAATCAAACCATCCGCCAAGTCATCAACGTATAAAAATTCACGCCGGGGCTTTCCACTGCCCCATAAATTCACCTCAGACAAACCATTAATCTTGGCTTCATGCATCTTCATAATAAGTGCGGGTATAACATGAGAGTTGAATACATCATAACGATCCCCAACTCCATAAAGGTTACAAGGCATAGCGCTAATAAAATCACAACCATATTGATGACGATAAGCCTCACACATCTTCATCCCCGAAATCTTAGCCACAGCATAAGACTCATTCGTAGTTTCCAAAGCCCCTGTTAAAAGATCAGATTCACGAATAGGCTGCGAACTATTCTTTGGGTATATGCATGATGAGCCTAAAAAAAGAAGCTTCTCAACACCTGACAAATAACTACCGTGAATAACATTGCCCTCGATCATCAGATTATCGTATAGAAAATCCGCTCTATATTTATCATTCGCAGCGATACCACCAACACGCGCCGCCGCAAGAATAACAACATCAGGCTTATTCGCCTTAATCCAATCATGTGTATATTGCTGGTTTCTTAAATCAAGCTCTCGCTTAGGCACCGTAATTAATTCACATTCTTCCCGCCTTAGACGGCGGATAAGCGCACCTCCAACCATACCGCCAGCACCCGCAACCCAAACCCTCTTTCCAGCCAACTCATAAGGGGTGTGAAGCCAATCCACGTCACTGTGCATAGCTACGGCCTACGGCATTATTCTTTTCAATAGATAATAACTCTATGTCCGCCATCACCATATCCTGGACGAGTTGATCAAATGATATTTGAGCTGACCACGACAAAATATCCTTTGCCTTTGTAGGATCACCTAAAAGATATTCAAGTTCTATAGGCCTAAAAAACTCCGGATCAACAACAACCAAAACCTCACCTGTTTGGCTATCAATCCCCTTTTCATTTATCCCTTCATATTTCCACTCAATTTGACGACCAATGACTTTAAAAGATGCACTGACAAAATCCCTAACACTTCGAGAACGACCCGTAGCCAAAACAAAATCATCCGCTTCAGAATGCTGAAGAATCATCCACATACCACGAACATAATCTTGCGCTGCTCCCCAGTCCCTAACAGAATCCAAATTTCCGAGACGGATTGGATCACAACGACCCTTAGATATTTCAGCAACACCGCGCGTCACTTTATGCGTAACAAAATCCCCACCTCTCAGCGGGCTTTCATGATTGAATAAAATGCCATTACTAATAAAAATACCGTATGAACGCCGATAAACACATGCAAGGTG
Source organism: Micavibrio sp. TMED27 (assembly GCA_002167715.1). Classification (GTDB taxonomy): domain Bacteria; phylum Pseudomonadota; class Alphaproteobacteria; order Micavibrionales; family Micavibrionaceae; genus TMED27. The sequence continues at coordinate 470,068 of NHCG01000010.1, read as the reverse complement.
ATATGCCGCCAACTTAGCTACGCCATATGGACTGCAAGGTTGCATCGCTGTGTTTTCATTCTGTGGCATAGGGGCTGAGCCAAACATCTCAGAACTCGATGCCTGATATAACTTAACCTTATCCTCCAAACCCAAAATCCTTATAGACTCTAAGACATTAAGCGTGCCAACCGTATTAATTTGCAGAGCAGACGAAGGCGTTTCGAAACTAACTTTTACATGTGATAAAGCAGCCAGGTTATAAATCTCGTCTGGCTGAATATTTTTAATTATATGATTAAGGCTATTAGCATCAATCATATCCCCTTCATGAAGAGTAATACGATCAATCAAATCTAATGAATATAAACGGCTGTAATATTCATAAGAACATAAGCCGCTATCCCACCTTACGAGACCATGAACTTCGTACCCTTTACCCAAAAGAAATTCAGCAAGGTAAGCGCCGTCTTGACCCAAGATCCCCGTTATAAATGCAACTTTACCCATTTACGCATAAGCTCACTAATATGTTGAAGAAACACAACCAAGCATACACATGCACACGTAAGTTGAAAAGTCTAAAAGCCGAAACGCTTAGGTTTATCCTCTTCACGACCAAATGGAAGAGGCTCGAAATCTGGCTGCAGCTTTTTCTTTATGGAATTTGGCAAAAACGGCCACAAAAGCTGCTTCCAAAATGAAACTGGAACATAGTCTTTTGTACCAATATCAACTGGCGGCCTATAGTCTGCGTTATAAAAACTGTTAAAAAAAAGATCCCAGCACATAAGATTTTCACCATAATTGCGGTTACCCTCGTGCAGTTCCTTTGAATGATGCCATCTATGAAGACCAGGCGTATTGAAAATATAATTTAAAACCCCTGTGCGCATTTCAACATTACAATGCGTAAGCATCCCAATAAAAGCTGTAATAGCAGACATCCACTTTACAACCTCCATAGGCGCACCAAGAGGCAAAAGAATTGCAAGACCAAGCAAAATACTAACCAAGCTATCCACAAAATGGAAACGACCTGTATTCAAAAACTATAACTTAGTAACACTGTGATGCACAGCATGAAAACGCCATAAAAACGCCATCTCATGTGCCCATCTATGTGCCCAATAAAGACCAAATTCAGCAGCAACTAGAGCCAAAATCACCTGCCCCCACATTGGCCAATCCTTAGGCCACAATCCAAAACCAAGTGTCCCATTATCAAACATATCAGCTAGACCAATTGTACCTCCATATAGCAATAGTCCTTGCACAGTTCCCTTACTGGATAACGTGTGCATAATAGAGGCAAAGTTCTGACCGTCAGGCTTATGCCATTCACGTTCATGAGGCATCCAGATCTCAAGCCTCCAAAGGCTCACGATCAAGAAAAGATACGCAACGTTAAAGTAAAGGATTGACGAGTTCATACCAACGCCCATGAGCAAAACTGTCTCATCTTTAGCAAAACCATAATAGGTAATTGCAACACATACCCCCAAAAGTAATGGCCATAAAATAAATGACAAAAGATACTTTACCCTATCCATTATGCTCTCCTCTTCATCCTTCAGCAGCTCGCCTCAACCGATCGTTAATGGCCTTACCTATTCCTACATCAGGTAAAGACATAACAGCAATAGCGCGTGCACCACTATCATCAAGTTCTTTAAGCATCGCAAATAAATTTGAAGCCGCTTCATGTAAATCCGATTCTTCACTCAAATTCCTAATGCGCTCTTCTGGCAGGTCTTTAGCAAAACCACCGCCCTTAACCCCCATAAATTTTAAAGAACCAAAACCAAGCAAAGCTTCATCTTCTGCTACATCAACTGCATTTATCCGTACAGGAATACGTGGTGCATAATGCTTCAAAAGCATGCCCGGAGACTTGGGCTTTTGTTCCCCCTCCTTATGCAGATAAGCATAATCAACGTTTACACCTAAGACCTCACTGATATCCTCAGCACTTATTCCACCGGGCCTAAGCACAAGAGGAGCCTCTCCACTTAAATCAAGCACAGTCGATTCCAGACCAACCTCAGAGGCACCACCAGCCAAAATCATATCGACTTTATCTTTTAATGAGGCATGCACATGCACAGGACTAGTCGGAGACAATGATCCGGATTTATTTGCACTTGGCGCGGCTAATGGCACCCCGCAGCTTTTAAGTAACTCTATAGCCACCTTATGGTTAGGAACTCTTATCGCCAATGTTTCAAGTCCAGCACTCGCAAGTTCTGAAATGCCGCAGCCACTTTTCCTCGGTAAGATCATCGTCAGCGGACCCGGCCAAAATCGCTTTGCCGCCGCTTTAGCGTGATCATTGATCTCAACATAGTTCTGAGCAGCTTCAAGATCAGGAACATGAATAATCAATGGATTAAATGCAGGACGCCCCTTAGCTTCAAATATACTAGCGACCGCTTTATCGTCTAAGGCATTAGCAGCAAGACCATAAACAGTTTCGGTCGGCATCCCAACCAAACCGCCTTCAATCAAAATTGAAGCAGCCTCCTGAATAGTCTTTTTACTCGCCGATTTAATTACCATGCGCAGAGTTATAGCGTTATTTAACAAAGCATCCAATCAAAAAACTGGCACAAAACCTGCTTGTTCTTATTACAGTTTTTTTTAGGAGCGTATTTATGAGCACGATTTCATCACAGATCAATAACGGCTTCAGCCCCATTGACCTTGCCAATTCAAGGAAAATAGCCAATGAAAAAAGTGATACCTTTACCGCCCCATCAAAACAAAACGAGGAAAAAACATCCCTACAAAGCACTGCACAGAGTGAAAAAATTGCCGCTGAGCCTGTTCAAAAAATACCTAGCAGTCACCAGTCCACACAGGCTCTTACTTTGTTCAACACACAGATCATCGCGCAAAACTCCGATACGTCAGATATTACAGATACGAATAATGACAAAGCCTCCTATGACCAAGTTGTAGAAAAATTCCAAGACTATATGGAGCTAACACCAGAAGAGAGAATGTTTAAAACCTTCTTAGACAAAGAAGGTCTAACAGAAGAGCAATTCAACGCCCTTCCTATTAAGGAAAAGGAAAAGCTACTAAAGAAATTTGAAGCCTATGTTGAGCAATTAAATGAAGAGGCACGAGAAAAACAAGCCAAAAGAGAGCTTAAAGATAAACACAGTAATGAACTCTAATTAAAAAATATGATGTACACCACCAGTTATAGGCTTAGAAACCCCTGTCGTACTAGGTAAACTGAGCGGCAGACCTAAAAGAGAACGCACAGCTAGATAAGCAAACCCTTCCGCTTCAGTAGCATCACCATTCCAGCCTAACACTTCAACATGCTCAGCCCCACCAGCTAAACTGCTATCCAATGCGTGCATCAGCGCCTTATTATGACGACCACCACCACAAACATAAAAATGAGGTGAGTTTTTCAATACATCCACATCAGCTTTTTTAATAGCTGCAACAGTAAACGCCATTAACGTGGCCAAACCATCTTCAAGCGATAACGATTGAACATCATGCTCGACATAAGACCACTCATTACGGTCTGCNGATTTAACCCCCNTTTTATAAAAGAAAGGNTGATCCAACCATTTATCNACGAAATCCGATCGCACCCGCCCCTTGAGAGCAATTTCTCCGTTACGGTCAAAAGCCTCTCCTGTGCGCTCACGCATAAAATCATCCATCAACGCATTACCCGCCCCACAATCAAAGGCGAGTAAATCTCCGCTCAAATCTATATACGTAATATTCGCAACGCCGCCTATATTCAATATAGCAACCGAAGGCACTTCATCAGAAACCTTCACCCTCGCTTTATGATAGAGCGGCAATAAGGGCGCCCCCTCACCTCCAGCTTTAACATCCGCGCTTCGCATATCATTAACAACACTGATTCCTGTTTCTCTAGATAGAATTGCTCCATCCCCAAGTTGCCAAGTAAAACTGTCTTCAGGTGCATGCGTAATTGTTTGACCATGAAAACCAATAACATCAGCCTTAAAGCCCGAAGATTTAACCGCCTGTACATGAAGATGCGTAACTAACTCCTCGGCCTTACGCGTTTGCTCATCCTCACTACGCTTTCCAAAACAGCCCCTTACAACGTCCCTTACGCTTATGTCATAAGGATGCGCATAAAAATCCAGCGGCTTAACAAAGGACCGACCATCTGTTTCAATCAATGCAATATCAATTTCACCATCGAGAGCCGTACCCGACATTAAGCCAATTGCCCTATAGACTTTTGCTTCACTCATAATTATAAAATCCTCATGACACAGACATATAAATCAGAATTTTTAAACATCTTAAACGAGCGCGGCTTTATACACCAGTGCTCAGATTTAGAAGGCCTAGATGCAAAACTATGCGAAGGACCTCAAAGTGCCTATATAGGCTTTGATCCAACAGCAAAAAGCCTGCATATCGGTCACCTTACCGGACAAATGCTATTATATTGGTTCCAACAATGCGGCCATAAACCGATTACACTCATGGGCGGCGGCACAGCTAAAATCGGCGACCCAACGGGCAAAGACGCTGAACGCTCAGCACTCAGCAATGAAGACATTGAAAACAACATCAAAGCACTAGAGCGCACCTGCTTCAAGCAGTTCCTTACCTATGGTGAAGGAGAAACAGATGCAATCATGGTCAATAATAATGACTGGCTTGATGGATTGAAATATCTTCAATTTTTGCGTGACTATGGTCGTCATTTTACCGTCAATCGCATGCTAGGCTTTGATAGTGTTAAAACACGCTTAGAACGCGAAAGCCCACTATCTCTCCTTGAATTCAACTATATGGTGATGCAAGGCTATGACTTCGTAGAGCTTCACAAACGCTATGGCTGTACACTGCAAATGGGTGGAAGCGATCAATGGGGCAATATTATCAATGGCGTTGAACTTGGTAGAAAAGCTCACCGTCAAAGCCTCTTCGCGCTAACGGCGCCACTTCTAACAACACCAGACGGCCGAAAAATGGGTAAAACAGAAGGCGGAGCCGTGTGGCTAAATGCTGATATGCTCAGCCCTTATGATTACTGGCAATATTGGAGAAACGTAGAGGATGTGATGGTTGGTACATTGCTTCGTCGCTTTACAACACTTCCAATGGACGAGATTAAAAAGCTCGAAGCATTAGAAGGTGCGGAGATTAACGAAGCTAAAAAAATCCTCGCTCACGAAGCCACAAAAATGTGTCACGGCGAAGATGCCGCTATTGAAGCTGCCCAAACAGCAGCTAAAGTGTTTGAGCAAGGTAGTGTTGGAAGCGATCTACCAAGCATTGAAATAGATGAAGCAACACTTTCAAATGGCATATCTATTGCTGATCTATTTGTTGAAACAGGTCTTGCCGAAAGCAAAGGTGAAGTAAAACGCTTAATCAAGGGCGGCGGTGCAAAATTGAACGATAATAAAATCGATGACCTAGCAGCCGTTGCTTCAAAAGCGGATTTAACGAGCGAAAATTACTTAAAGCTCTCTGCCGGCAAGAAAAAGCACGCACTTGTGAAAATTAAATCTTAATAGCTTACTAGCCTCGAACTGAGGCTAGGATCAGCTTTAGCATTATGATGCCTCACCCTATACTGGCTGAGGCAATCACAAAACTATCCAAACGAATCGTTTCCTAAGAGAAGAAAAGCGTACAGTCCTATTCCTCAAATAGTACACGCCTTAATATCCCAGGCGTCAAAACAGAAAGTGGATTAACCGAAACGACAGGCTCCTTACCAGGGCCATCACTTTTCATGGTATAGGTAGCAGCAATAAGCGCCCCCGTCCCGCCAGTAATAATATCACCAAGCAGCGGTATAGAACCGATTACATCATTAATTCCTGAAAGTGGAATGACCGTTCCCTCAACATCTAATTTCTGCTTTGCGTTATCAAATGTACCATCAAATGTTAACCCCAGAGAATTACCTGATGTACGGCCATTTTTAAGAACCAAGAGACTACCATTATAACGATAAAGCCAGTCAAACTCTGCCTGCATTCTAGAAAACCCTAAACCATCCTTACCGTCTAGTGTCTGCTCTAAACCAGACAGTGACATAGNGCTCAACAAGCGCGCTAACCCTGGTGCATCTACAACACGAAAATTCTCGATCTCGGCTCTACCAACAAGATTTCTATCATAAACGCTACGTACCGGCTTGGCGTATATCTTCATCGAACCGCCGCGCATCCCCTTATATAAACCAAAGGCTTTCAACACTGCGCCAGCATCATCCGCTTCAAAATGAAAGGTACGTTTCCCCGTTTCATCCGGCTTAAACCTCAAATACAGATCACCAGCGCCAATATTAGCATCCATTTCTAACTGGTTAAACTTTCCAAGATGATCAATATCAACATACATCTTCGCAGCATCAATTGTTTCAGTATCAGAAGTTCGAGCCTTTAAAACATCAATGGACATCATCATAGACGGGCCCTCATAAGCCTCCTTCTTTGTCTCACTATTATCTAAAAAAGGACGCATATCCAAAAACGGACCACTCATAATAATCTTCATACGATTATTAGAACCAATCTCAAACTCTGCTTTCGCGCGTGTTTCACCTATTGTGAAACTGGGTAGCATTCCGCCACTAACCTCTGTTTCATCACCAGCCCCCCGAAAATCTATCTCAGCATTACTAATTTCAACATCAGGCGCTGAACCATTTAAATCATAGACACGCTTTAACTCACCGCCGCTCATCTGTGCCTTAAGAATTGCTTGCGCCCCCCTGCCACTAGCCTTCACATACTTGAACGGCTCAAAATANAGTAAGGACTGCGATAAATCCGCATTNACATCAATGACAGCATTACCACTGCCTTTTGATGTATAAGTCACATCAACGCCCGCAGGGCCACTCATAAACAAGCTCAAGTCAATACCAAATTTTTTCCTAAGCTCTTCATCAGCGGTAAGCTTCGCCTTCACACGGCTCGAAAATGCCTTCCCCTTAGGAGATAGGAATTCATCATACTCAAGAATAGTTTTACGGCCATCAAGAAGCCCGTTCCCCTTAACACTAAACTGACCGTTCTTAACCTTCGCATCCAAAGACGCCTTACTTAAACCAAGCCCCTTAACAACATTAGGAATAACGACATCACTCAATTTTCCCAACACATCAATTTTAACAGCCTCTTTTGGAATATCACTAACTGTTGGGAACTGAACATTCACCTTAAGATCAGCATGACCAGACACTCTATCAATCATAAAATCAGGTTTAACCCCGATTGGCTCAACAGCAACATAATTCAAGGTATTCTTAAACGGACCATTAAGCTCCACATTAATATCAGCCGTTCCCGCTCCAACACGAATAATATCAATAAATTCGAGCTCTCCTTTGGTGACATTCATCTCACGAAGTTTGGCGTCATCAACATTTATTCTAAGAGTCTGTGTATCTAAATCAAAACGACCGTTTCCAGAAGCATCAGTAATAGGCCACAAAGGTTCACGGTAATTAACATCAAGATCCTCAAACTCAAAACCAGCAACTAGCCTTTCCACATCTCCATCCCAACCATCTTCGTNCCTCTTCAGGACAAGATCTGCCTGTGTATAGAGATTTTGAAACAANCCTTTCGANAGCTTATGAATAACCCACTCTTCACTATTATCCCCTTCAAGAGCGGCTGGCCATATGGGNTTAATATCNTCATGGTGNACCTTTTCTATATCAAGTCTAAATGGCCCACGAACTTCCCCNTCATTGTAAACNAGCTCAGCGCTAGACATAAAAGNAACTTTACCTATCGTCGCCCCAAAATTTGAAAATGTAATAAATCTGGATGCATTGTCATAGTGTGCCTTCAAAGATATATCAGACAAAGGAACAGCATCATCCGATAACGCCTCAATATTCAGTTCTCCTTGGTCTGAAGACAGATCAAAAACCAAACGCCTTACAGCCAACTCTTCATCAAGCATTCCATTTAGTTTTGCATTAAATAAAAAGCGCTGCTCTGCAAGAATATCGAGATCAGGCATAAGCTCAGCCAGCATTTGCGGTGAGAAGTCTTGTAGATCAGCACCAAAGTCAATCATTCGGCTATGCCTATCTAGTAACGCCCCCAATCGAAATTTAGCGCTCCTACCCTGCGCTTCAAAAGGAAGCTGCACATCAGCATCGATTCTTAACCCCGCTTCATCTTTTGAAAAAGATAAATTCGCATTAGGCATTAACCAAGAAAAATTAAGAACGTTATCTTCAACACGAATTGAAGCATCAACAACTCTAAAGGTAGCAAGTTCTGATAGAGAAGATGCAGATGTGCCCACATCATCCCTATAAAGAATATCTATGAGCTCCTTTAAGAAGCTCTGATTATCCATTTTCTCTACATCAGCTTTAGCTTTTTTTTCTGGCATAGCAAAGCCAAAATCAAAATCGCTAACACCATTACGTGTAACAAATAAAGAAGGGTTTTCAATGGCAATTTCCTTAGGAACAATTCTGCCAATCATAAGGCTCGTTGCCTTTAAACCAATTTGCGCAGAACCAACCTGCAAAAGCTGAGTATCCGAATTATTTACAACACTAACATCCTTAGCCTGCAACATAATCGGCTCACCTAAATTGGGCCAATGAAGATTAAGTTCTCCAAACGATACACGAATATCGGTCTCTGCCTCCGCGAGAGAGTCCTCAACAAAACTTTTTGCAAACTCAATATTCAGCGGGGCATAAGATAAACGCCAAACACCAAAACCAGCGATAAGAATAACGCACAAAAGTACGAACATCGCCAGCTCCATACAGTGCCATACCGAACGTTTGCAAAAATTAAAAAAACTTAACTGCACAATANAAAGCCTAGCCTTTATAGTCTCTTTGAATTTATCTATGTTGAAAAGGCACTATCTCATAAAAACAGGAGCTAAATCTATGACAGAATTAAATATTGGCGATATTGCCCCCGATTTCACTCTTCCAACAGATAATGATGGTAAGCTAACACTCTCAGAGTTCAAGGGGCAAAAGGTTGTCCTCTACTTTTACCCAAAAGACAACACACCTGGCTGCACAACACAAGGCTGCGACTTTAGTGCTGCACACCCGGAGTTCGAGAGACTAAACGCTCAAATCATTGGAATCTCAAAATGCTCAACAAAAAAACACACTAACTTTAAAGCAAAATATGACTTTAAATTTCCACTAGCTAGCGACGAAAATAGCGACACATGCGAGCGCTACGGCGTATGGAAAGAAAAAGCTATGTACGGCAAAAAATATATGGGCATAGAGCGCACAACNTTCCTTATTGATGAAGAAGGNAAAGTTCANAATATTTGGCGAAAGGTCAAAGTNAAAGGACATGTTGACGAGGTTAAAAACANCNTAACANAATAATAAAAAGGCCGGACGAACCGGCCTAATCTATAAAATATAGAAAAAAGCGCTAAGCGACTTCTTCCATTTGACCATCAACTGGTACTTCCATACCTGCACCTACTTTATTGAGGTGGTCATGCATATGATCAACTAATAGATCAGTATGCCCATGGAAGAAGTGGTTTGCCCCCTCCATTACACGGTAATCGATTTCAATACCTTTTTGCTGGTGCAAACGCTCNACAAGATCAGCAACAGCAGGCTCTTGNACCACATCATCCTTAGCNCCTTGNAGCATCAAACCAGACGTTGGNCATGGCGCAAGAAAACTNAAGTCTTCAGTATTTGCTGGCGGCGCAACAGATACAAAACCTTGTATCTCTGGACGGCGCATCAATAATTGCATGCCAATCCAGGCACCAAATGAAAAACCACCAACCCAAACATAAGGGGCATTCGGGTTAATCTCTTGCATCCAATCAAGTGCAGACGCAGCATCTGAGAGCTCACCTTCACCGTGATCATAAACGCCTTGCGAACGACCTACACCGCGAAAATTAAAACGCAGCACAGAAAAACCACGTGCAGCAAAAGCCTGAAACATATTATAAGTAATCTTGTTATTCATTGTTCCGCCATATTCTGGGCTTGGATGAAGAACAAGTGCGAGGGGTGCATTTTTATTTTTAGAATGAGAATACCGACCTTCAAGACGCCCTGATGGGCCATTGAAAATTACTTCTGGCATAAAGTTCCCTTTTCGGTTCTTTAGTTTAAGATAGTATGCAGTTAAACCACATAGCAAATTGGTATAAAGCTAGATTTATTGCTATGTCTAGTAATAAATTATAAGTTATTGAAAATAATACACATTAATAATACTGAGATAATTTTTTATGAAAAATAAAACATCTAAAATGCCTATATTTTTAGACTATAATGCGACCGTTCCAATGCGAATCGCAGCACAAAAATCAATTTTAGAGGCCATAGAATTCCCCCTAAATGCATCATCAGTTCACAGCTTAGGACGCGAAGGACGCAAAAAATTAGAGCANGCAAGAGAAACTTTAGCGCAGCATCTGGNGATTCCANCNTCTCAAATCATATTCAANAGTGGCGCGACCGAAGGTAATAATACTGTCCTACAGCATTTCAGTAATGATAAAGTCATCACGAGCGCCATTGAGCACCCNGCAGTTCTAGAAGCTGTAAAAAACNCAATTCAGGCTCCAGTAAATANAGAAGGTCAAATTGANTTATCNGCCTTAGAGGAACTTCTAATCAAGGAAAAACCCGCACTCGTNTCCATTATNGCCATTAATAATGAAACCGGTGTTATNCAGCCTATTAAAGAAGCTAGCGCACTNATTCATAGACACGGCGCCCTATTTCACTGTGACGCAGCTCAAGCACTGGGAAAAATCAATCTAAANATGCNAGAACTCGGTATAGATTTCCTAACCCTATCNGCACATAAANTTGGNGGACCGCAAGGAACTGGAGCATTAGCCATTGGGTTTTGCGGNATAACTCCCACCTTACTNCACGGNGGNGGACAAGAAAAATCAGCGCGNGGCGGNACNGAAAATGTAGCAGGAATTTCAGGTTTNGGCGCCGCGTTAACCGAAACNTTAGCGAGCATGGATCAAGAACAAGAAAGACTNAAAAACCTAAAAGATAAATTAGAAACNGAACTCGNAAAAATTGANGGCATCACCATACACGGACAAAGCGCTCCAAGGGCTAACAATACGACACTATTTTCACTTAAAGGAACGTCAAGTGATACCCTACTCATATCCTTAGATCTCGATGGATTTTGTGTATCAAATGGTTCTGCCTGCTCTAGCGGAAAAGTCAAAATAAGCCATGTTTTAAAAGCCATGGGCGTAGATAATACCTTAGCAAGCGCGACCATTCGAATTTCAACGGGATGGAAAACGACCCTAGACGACATAGAAAATTTCATAGAAGCATTTAAAAAAATTGCTGTACGAGTAGCCCAGTAATGACTATTCCAATCACCTTTATTTTTTCAAATGGGCACGAAAAAACAATAGAAGCTCAAGAAAACCTTTCACTCATGCAGGCCGCAAAACTCAACAACATCGAGGGAATAGACGCCGTGTGCGAAGGTTGTATGGCCTGTGCGACTTGCCATGTTCACATAGACCCCAGATTTGAAAAAATACTTAAAGAAGATGAAGTCAATGAACAAAGTGAAGAAGAACTTGATATCTTAGAAATGTCTCCATTCAATGCAGAGAATTCACGCCTAAGCTGCCAAATCAAAATCACACACAAACTAAAAGGCCTCATAGTCAAAATCCCCTCTTAAGGGCTAAAACACACAATATCCTTGAGTTTTTCTAAGAAAATAATATATAAAGCCCTCGAACAAGGATAATAAAATGAATAGCCTAGGATTTGATAAAACCCCTGAAGAAACACGTGTTGTCGTTGCCATGTCTGGCGGCGTCGATAGTTCAGTTGCAGCTGCACTTCTTCACGAGCAAGGCTATGACGTAATCGGCGTCACACTTCAGCTATATGATATGGGCGAAAAGACAACAGCAAGCAAAACATGCTGTGCCGGTCAAGATATCTATGATGCCAAAAAAGTAGCCGATGAAAGAGGCTTCCCACATTATGTTCTCAATTACGAAAGTAACTTCAAGCAGTCTGTAATTGATGATTTTGCAGATAGCTATATCCGCGGCGAAACCCCCATCCCATGTGTAACTTGTAACCAAACTGTAAAATTCAGAGACCTCTTAAAAGTAGCAAAAGACCTCGGTGCAGATTGCATGGCAACAGGCCACTATATTAAGCGCACACTGAGTGAAGACGGCCATGCACAGCTTCACCGTGCTCACGATCACGCAAAAGATCAGAGCTACTTCCTTTTTGCAACCACGCAAGAGCAGCTTGATTTTCTAAGGTTTCCTCTAGGGGGCTGGAGTAAAACCAAAACACGTGAAGAAGCCGAACGACTTGGGCTAATCACTGCTGATAAACCAGATAGCCAAGACATATGCTTCGTACCTGACGGTAACTATGCAAAAATAGTAAAATCCATCCACCCTGAAAGCGAAACCCCCGGAGACATCGTCCACCTTGATGGCCGTATAATTGGTCAACATAAGGGCATAATTAATTACACAATAGGTCAAAGAAAAGGCTTAGGCATTGGAGGCGGTATAAGTGAAAATAACGAACCACTCTATGTCATCCGCATAGATGCTGATAAAAACGAAGTGATAGTAGGCCCTAAAGAAGCACTCGCACGAAATGTCATTCACATTGACAACTGTAACTGGCTAATAAAAAACAAAGAACAGAGCTCTATTGATGTAAATGTAAAGTTCAGGTCTGTAATGCAGCCAACACCAGCAACCTTAGAGTTAGGGAGCAGTGACGACACTAAAGTTATATTAAAGACCCCACAATACGGTATAGCACCCGGACAAGCGGCCGTTTGCTATATCGATGATCGTGTTATTGGCGGCGGATGGATTAAAACAACTAGCCAGCTTTAAACGAAAAATTATCGCCCAAGAAAATCAACTTCTGNATCAAGTTCACTNTCCGCAGGTGGATTAATTTCCTCATCAAAATTCATAAACATTTCGGCCTGCAAAGATAGAAGACTGTTATATTTTATCAAAAGATTACGGTGCTCAATCTCTGTTTGCTTATCTGCCATATAAACAATATCTTTTTCAAAATCNACTCTAAGGGATTTCATATATGTTCTNTAGAAAACTAACAAATCCTGAATTGATTGCAGCACTTCCTTATCAGTCGCAAAATATAACTTATATCTCTCTTGCTGCTCNCCCCAGACTTCTGCCCAAGACTTATTAACCTTTGCTTGCTCTTCATTTTCAAATTGCTGAAANTCAGATTCAAANCGTTTTTGCGCCTTATCAAATACAGCCATAATAGCATCAGCNTGCAAGCTCAAACTCATAATAGTAGCTTCACCTAANCCACGGTTTTCCTTGACGAACTTTCNGCTCCTNAGGTTTGCCGGTTTAAGTAGGTCATCCATTATACGGCGGCTCTCACGATATTTTCTGATTTTAGCCCTAACTTCATTCAAAAAGTCATTAAGAAAAACCTCAAACTCTTGCTTAAGCTCCAACTGTCTTAAAACTTTTGCTTCTTTTTCACGTGCAATACGCTCAGCTTCTTTTCTTTCATTGGCTAAACGTGTCTGCTCCTTAATACGCTCTAATCTCTTAACCTCTTGATTAGCGGCATAATCTTGATAAAAGCCATAACCAAAATACCCCGCTATACCGAGTATTAAAACCAAGCCATATGTTAAAAGTTTATTCCAAGTTTGAACGCTCATTAGTAACCAGCCCCTTTCAATGCACCTTTAAGTCCACGTGCAGCCCTTAATAAAGCTACATTAAAATCCTCATGTGCGTCACCATCTGCACCATCAGATATATATTTCAAACATAAAAATGGTACCTTTTCACGCGAACAAATCAAAGCCAGCGCAAAAGCCTCCATATCAACGACATCGTAATCCAGTGCCTTTTCGCTAACATCGAAATTATCGCCGGTTCCGCATACACCACTGACTAAGCCATCAACACTNTGACCATACTCCAANACNACAGGATCATCNGAAAATGGAGTCTGCCCCAACTTAAAACCGAGCGGNGTAACATCCATATCTCTTTGAACAAATGAAGTGGGATTTACAATCGTTCCACCTTTGTGCTTTCTACTGCCCGCAGTACCAAGGTTAACAATCAGGTCTGGCTTATCGTTCTGCGCCAAGTAACGTGTTAAGGAATACGCCGCATTTACTTTACCAATCTGCGTATGAAGTAAATCATACTCTGAAAAAACATCCTGACTTTCTTGCTCCATCGCAAATAGTAAAAGCGGCATAACTACTCTCTTATAAATTAATTATCTTAGGCTACGAAAACTACGAGAAGAAAACAAGGCTACGAAGACAAAGAACGAACAAATACTCACCACTAATAAATATTCTATAACATTAAAGCCAAATGAAAACAGCGCCATCGCAGACAGTGCAGACANTAAGATAAAAANAGCTTCCGCCATATTCGAACTTGAAACNACNCGCCCNCTAACATCTTTAGCTGCATATAATTGAACAATTGCACGTAGAGGTATCACATAAACGCCAGAGAGCACCGCGATAAAAAACAAATCAAATATGATACGCCAACTTTGNAACGTGCTTAAAAATGATCCAAGCCCCATAAGGGTCCTTACATTGCCACCTACAAAGCCCTGGCTAGCAAAATAAAAATCAACACCAAATGCCCCAAAAAGAAAAACAGATACAGANACATATTTAGTCGAAATACNCCCNTTCAAGAGCTGATGATTAACAAGCCCGCCTACAGCAATCCCTATTGAAAAAAGCGCCATAAAAAAACTTAAGACNACATTATCAACTTGGATAATATGCTTTGTGTAATTTGCAAATTGAGCATGATAACTAGAAGCCACAAAGTAAAACCATGCNGTNCCAAAAATTGAAATCAAAACGACAGGCGGCTGCTGCAAAGNTTCTCTCCAAACCTTAAATATGGGTTTTAAAATATTGTATCCAACTTCAACANCCAAAGAAGAAGTAGCTTCAGGAATCCGGTACGAACCGTACAAACCAATTAAAGAAAATAAAACAATGACTAAAGCGCATATAAAAGATCCAAATGGAGCCAAAAAAGCCCCAACCATAGCACCAGTTAGAATGGCAATGTACGTACCACTCGTTACTAAAGCATTCCCACTAATGAGCTCATCTTCCTCCAAATGATACGGTAAAATCGCAAATTTACATGGTGAAAAAAAAGCAGACTGGACGCCAAATAAAAACAAAGAAAAAAGACCAATATACATCGATTCAAAAACTAAAGCGGCGACAGCTATTAAAACAATTAAAAGCTCAGCCCATTTAGTAAATTGGATAACAACAGACTTATCAAATCGATCCGCAATATGACCTGCATACGGCGTAAAAACAACAAACGGCAAAATAAAAATTGCAGCAGCCAAAGACACTAGCATTTGTGATGACAAACCACCTAGATCCCAATAACCATATGCAATCAATACTACGAAAATAGACTTGGCAAAGTTATCATTGAATGCACCACAAAACTGCACCACAAACAAAGGCCAAAAACGCCGAGTCCCTAAAAGATAAAACTGCTCAAACATGACAAAATACAATAGCAAAAGAATTTAGGATAGACAGCCTTAAAATCTCCTTGCTTATTATCTATTTTCAGCGTCTAATAGAACTACTTTGGAACTCTACTTTACTGACCTAGAATCAGCTGAATACCGATAACCAAAGTGCTGATTTTAACGTAAAAAAGAAGGAGTTTCCTATGTCACAGACAGGAACAGTAAAATGGTTTAACCCTGAAAAAGGTTTTGGTTTCATCGTACCAGACAATGGTGAAGGCGATGTTTTCGTTCACATCTCAGCTGTAGAGCAAGCTGGCATGAAGACACTTAACGAAGGCCAAAAGATCGAATTTGAACTTCAGGAAAACCGCGGCAAACAAGCTGCAGGCAACCTAAAAGAAGCTTAATCCTTAAGCTAAAAGATAAAGTTTTTTAAAGGCCGCTATTTAAGCGGCCTTTTATTTTATAAGCGCGCCCTTATATTGCACCGCAGCTTGTGCAGCGCACGTCTACTTTTTGTTTTAGCTTAAAAAAAACGCTATACTCCATTTGATAATTAACAAAGGAGCAAACAAATGCAGTCTTATGCCTCAGTATCTGGAGGAGTAATTTTCGTTCCAGAAAAAATTGACAGAAAAACTCGCACTGCGTCATATAGCGAATTCATTGAAGAAGAAACAAAACCATCAATGTTTCGCCCACTAAGCTTCGGTAAACGTAAAATTAAAAATAAGCAACTGGTGACACAAGTCGCTTAAAATAACTCCATAAATATATTCAGCTTAAGAAAACCCCTTGCCCTTCCGTAAGGGGTTTTGTATGAATCTGACCATAAGAATTTCAATCTTCACGAATGTAAGGAAAAGATCATGGATATCAGCAAAATTGCACCCGGCAAGAATGNACCCGATGAAATAAATGTTATNATTGAAAACACACAAGGTGGTGACCCNGTAAAATACGAAATGGATAAAGATAGCGGTGCAATCTTCGTAGACCGTTTCATGCATACGGCAATGTTCTATCCTGCGAATTATGGCTTTATTCCGAACACACTTGGCGGTGACGGCGACCCTGTTGATGTTCTTGTTTATGCACAGCACGCAATCATTCCTGGCGCGGTTATTCACGCACGTCCAGTTGGCGTTCTTGTAATGGAAGATGATGGTGGCCAAGATGAAAAAATTCTTGCTGTTCCTGTGTCAAAAACACACCCAATGTTCGATGACATAAATGAATATTCGGATCTTCCTGAATGCCTACTTGAGCAAATCCAGCACTTCTTTGAGCGTTACAAAGACCTCGAAAAAGGTAAGTGGGTTAAAATGAAAGGCTGGGAAGGTTCAGCAAAAGCAAAAGAACTTATTCTTGAAGGTATCGATAACGAAAAAGCTGCNAAAGCAGCATAATCATTNNAACCTAAAGTTTCAAAAGCCGCCCATTNTTATAAGGGCGGTTTTTTTATGCTGGAATTGAAAACTTATCCAAAACGCAAATATCTGCATCAAACCCAATACCCTGAAGGTATTCAGCCGCTTTAACACTGCGAACATTACCCGCACACACAAATGCCAACAGCTTATCCTTAGGAAGCTCTTCATAGCGGGCTGGTACAGTCGACACCTCCATATGAATAACATCCCCATTTGCACCTAATATTGGATCATCAGCAACCTCTGCATCTGTTCTCACATCTACAACGATATGATCTCTTTTATTCAGCTCTTCTAGAGAAACAAGTTCAGCCATTTCAATCTCCTTTTTAAATCCTATATATTCAGCACTACCCTGTTCACAAATACCGCACCCTGTATCTTTTGATAACTTAAGCTTATTAAAACGAAAGCTCTTTAAATCAGCTGTAAAAACAAAGCCAGGCTCTACATCACCATGCCCAAGTAATAATGATAAGATGACATGAGCCTGAAGCGTACCAATCACGCCAACCACACTCCCCAAAACACCGCCATCATTACAATTGCACGCATCCGTCGGAAGCTCAGGAAACAAACAATGATAGCAAGGCTGATCTTTCGCGTACCCCGCAAACACACCAACCTGACCACTATATTGCTGTACACTCGCACTTACCAATGGAATGCTCGCCTCAATAGACTTTTGATTAAGTAATGANTTCGTCTCAAAATTATCACTACCATCAACNAGAAGATCATAAGATCCAACATCAAAACTATCCGTAAAACGCTGGTCTATAGCCTTTACTACAACATCGGGGTTATATTTATTTAGATACGATTCGGATCTTATGGATTTGGGTGCGCCGATATCATCGCCACCATACAGAACCTGACGGTGCAAATTAGATAACTCAACCTTATCATCATCAACAATAGTGATGTGCCCCACGCCAGCGCCCACAACATAAGGAAGTGACGCACAACCAAGACCACCTGCTCCAACGACTAAAATACGCATATCGCTAAGACGGCGCTGATCAATATAAGATATATCAGGAAGAGCTAGCTGCCTTTGATAACGTGAAAAATCCATCTATCCACCATGCTGATGCCAAAAAGGCTTATCAATAAGCGGTGTGGAGGCACTGGCTTGATCTTGCGCTTCTATAATTCCAGACAGATAAGCGGCTCTGCCAGCTTCAATAGAAAGCGCAAAAGCCCTGGCCATTTCAACTGGTTCCCCCGCTTTAGCAACAGCTGTATTCAAAAGCACAGCATCATAGCCCATCTCCATAGCCGCTGCAGCATGAGACGGCGCACCAATTCCAGCATCAACAACCAAAACATGTGACGTAAAACGCTCGCGCATAAGCTGAAGAGCAAATGTGTTATTAAGTCCTCGTCCAGAACCTATAGGCGCCCCCCAAGGCATAAGTACACGGCATCCCACCGCATCTAATCTACCGGCTAAAACCGCATCATCAGTCATATAAGGAAAAACCTCAAAGCCACGATCAACAAGGTCCTCCGCCGCTTCCAATAATAGAAACGGGTCGGGCTGAAGTGTATAATCATCCCCTATAACTTCAAGCTTAATCCAGTTTGTATCAAAAACTTCACGTGCCATCTCTGCGGTCGTAACAGCCTCTTTAACGCTATAACAACCAGCAGTATTCGGCAAAACAGGAATGTCAAACCCCTTAAGGATATTCCAAAAATCCTGCCCTTTTCCAGCAGCACTTTCACGGCGTAACGAGACAGTTAAAGCACCCGGCTGAGATACCTCAATAGCTTTTCCTAATATTTCTGGAGACGGGTATTGAGCAGTACCCAAGAACAAACGTGAGCTTAGCTTTACATCTCCAATTTTAAGAACATCACTCATCTACCCACCTTGCTGCGGTGATACTATTTCAATTTCATCACCATCAATCAAATCCGTAAGCTTATACTCACCCTTGGGAACAAACTCTCCATTACGAGCCACAGCTATCAGCATCTCCACAACACCTTGCTGCTCTAGCACATCATATAAATTAAGCGGCGCATCAAAATTAACAGCCTCTCCATTTACAACTAACTTCATATTAAACCTCACGCATTAGAAGTTTGATATAATCATTTTCCTGCCCAAAAACAAGAGCGCTCACAGCCTGCGCCATTACAGGAGACATCAAATAACCATGCCTAAAAGAGCCATTTGCACTAATAATATTACCGCTTCTTTTAATCATTGGCAGGTTATCAGGATAGCTAGGGCGTAATCCACTCCTGATCTCNAGAACTTGCGAGTCTCCAAAACTAGGNTGAAGTGAGTAAAGCGCNCTTAACANCTCCATCGCNCTTTTAAGNGAAACACCATCACCTTCAGATTCAATCTGTGTTGCCCCAATCATAAAAACATTATCTTTACGTGGCACAATATAAAACGGATAACGTGGATGCATTAAGCGTAAAGGCCTTCTAAGTTTAAACTCATTATTCCGTACAATAACAAGCTCCCCCTTTACAGCACGCAAAGTTTCATCATCCACGCGTGCGCCCATACCGCGGCAATCAATAACATAATCATAAGCATCACTCACAACCAACGGATCACAAGCCTCGTTTAAAAAGCAAACATCACGTGCCTTTAACTGCTCATAAATTTCCGCCATGGTAAGACGAGGATGAATATGCCCCTCCCCTTTAATCACAAAGTAATTCTTAAAACCTGAAAACAAGCCGGCTTCATCTTCAAGAATATCATCCGAGATCACATCACCGCCAACGACACGTAAGATATGTGATTTAAAACGTTCAAGCATATAACGGTCTTGAGCATGCGCAAGAATCAAACTGCCATTCTGTGCAAAATCAAGATTACTCTTGGAAGATTCGGCAAAATCCTTCCAAAAAGAAATCCCCTCCAGCCCAGCATCAATCCATAAGCCTCCCATATGCTCAACTTCTGCATATGGCGCAAGCATGCCACCAGCAACATAGCTCGCATTTTCAGCAACAAAGCCCGCAGGGTCAAACATACTGACCTGCGCCCCAGCGTGCGATAATTCATATGCGCACAGCAAACCAACTATACCGCCACCCAAAACAGCTACAGCTTTACTATTCATATTGCTCATAAGTTATATGTGAAGCAGGAACTAAGCGATGTCAATCCAACGAGATCAACTCCTAAACTTATACCCTAAAAGTGATGAAACCATGCGTAAATTAGAGGTATCCATATTAAAGACGTTGTCAAAGTACCTTTAACAGTCTGATAAGCAATCCAAGCCCAAAACATCTTCTTACTTGGTTTTTTCAACTTAGAAAAAAAAGAAGGTTTAGCCTCTACATTCATGTCGTTTATATTTATTTTTTCATTCATTGCCGAAACCTATAAAATAGATGCAAACTAGTATTTGACATTTGTCAATTCTCAAGCCTGCAAATACACACTGCTAACAAGCTTTAGCACTATAGCATAAAAAGCACTAGCACTTTGAGCATAACTCCTTACATGGAAACTCTGCAGAGCAAGCAACGCAAGAGAAAGATACTAGAGTTTCAATATCACTCACCTCAATCGTAGCGCCCTTCACATTAATACCTGTAGAAACCTTGAGCTTCCCTAATGCACGTGAGAAAGTCTCAGGCTGCATACCAAGCCTAGAAGCAACTAAAGTCTTATCATAAGGGAGATGTATAGTCGCCTCCCCTTCTGTCTTATTTAAAAATCCAAGTATAAAGCAACCTATTCGCTGCGGAGCGTTTTGCAAAGATATATGCTCAATTTCCTTATCTTTTTGGCGTTTGTTTCGTGCCATAAACCCTAGCATATCATTTGTAAACTGGTTGTTAGACTGTAGCTCCCTATTCAATATAGAAAGACTCAGTGATATTAACGATCCCGATTCTACAACCTCGGCCGTGTATGGATAAATATTATCCTCAAACAAAGCCCCCTCACCAATAATATTTTCCCGTGTGAACACATCAACAACCGCCTGTGCCCCATCTAGAGTTTCACGAAATAACTTCACCCAACCAGAGGAAATGTAATAAAATCTTTCCGCTGGATCATCATGCAAAAACAACACTTGCCCTTTAGAAGTTTTAAGAACATGCGCATCATTAGCCATATCCGTAAAAAACGAATCACTACAGTTGCGAAACAACGGATATTGGCGTAATTCTTGTTCAGTAGTTGCACACATGATTAATCAGTTTCAAATAACAATATAATTTCGCTAATCTATCTAGGTCGAAATTTGATTTTGGTCAAGGTAAAAGCCCATAGTGTTTATATTAGTATATTAAAAGGAGCTCCTACATAATATGGATTTTTTAGCGCAGTGTTTAACTTTCATTTCGAGCACGAATGGTATGGCCACGAGCTTATTCCTCGCTGGCCTCGTTGGCGGCACGACTCACTGCGCAGCAATGTGCTCACCTTTTATTATTGCGCAAACATCAACACAAAGCAAAAACGAGCACGAAGGACTGACACTGAAAAAAATCAGTCAGACCATGTTAATTCCATACCATTTAGGGCGAATGACAACATATGTTGCGTTAGCAATTATCGTAAATAGCGTTATCAATATGGCCTTTTTATTTTCTGATTACAAAATACTGATCACTGTACCGCTCCTCATGACCGCAGCGATCATATTTGCCATCAGCGCNTTTCCCAATTTAGCAATCATATTNCCATGGGCNGCGCGCATCTCAATAAGCCCGCCATTCCAATGGATAAACAAAGCATCAAAAGCACTTACATATAACCCTGGCCCGTTCAAAAGATACTTGCTCGGCATACTTTTAGGCTTTATGCCATGTGGTCTTGTGTTATCCGCTTTAATGGTGAGTGCATCAGCAAATACAATTTTTGATGCAGCAATTGCAATGTCGGCCTTTACAATCGGAACAATGCCTGCTTTATTCCTCATCGCATTTGGAGCAAACAAGATCCAAGAACGTTATCCCTTGATTTTTAAGAGGATATCTCAAGGGGCACTTGCAATTAGTGCTATTTGGCTCTTTGTTTTAGCTGGTACATTAATTATAGACTTTTAAAAGAAATGGTTTTTTGAAAAGGAAAGACAAATGATCGAAAACCAAGATAATAAATATAACTACGAGGTTCTCAAAAAATTCGCTATCGCCGCAGTATTTTGGGGTGTAGTCGGGTTTGCAGCTGGTGTGTTTATCGCCACACAAATGGTCTTTCCTGATCTGAATATTGAACCATATNTCAACTTTGGCCGNCTACGNCCACTCCACACATCAGCAGTTATTTTTGCTTTTGGTGGTAACGTGCTTTTNGGNACNAGTTACTACGTAGTCCAAAGAACATGNGGTGTTCGGCTCTGGTCNGACAAACTCGCAAACTTNACATTTTGGGGTTATCAAGCCTTTATCGTCATGGCNGCNNTGGGCTATCTACTNGGGTACACACAAGGTAAAGANTANGCTGAACCAGAATGGTACGTTGATATCTGGCTNACAATTGTATGGGTTGCCTACTTCATCAATTACCTTATGACTATCGTTAACCGNAAGGAACCTCACCTTTATGTGGCAAACTGGTTTTATCTTGCATTTATCGTAACTGTAGCGATTCTTCACTTGGGTAATGGTCTTGCACTTCCAACAGGNATTGTAAGCGGAAAGAGTTACTCAGCATTCTCTGGTGTTCAAAGTGCAATGATTCAGTGGTGGTACGGTCACAATGCGGTTGGTTTCTTCCTAACAGCTGGTTTCTTGGGTATGATGTATTACTTTGTGCCAAAACAAGCAAATCGTCCTGTCTATTCATATAGACTTTCTATCGTTCACTTCTGGTCTTTGATTTTCATCTATATCTGGGCTGGTCCGCACCACCTTCACTACACAGCTCTTCCTGACTGGGCACAGACACTAGGCATGACATTATCTATTATGCTTTGGATGCCATCATGGGGCGGTATGATTAATGGTGTTATGACACTTTCAGGTGCATGGCATAAACTTAGAGATGACCCGATCCTTCAGTTCCTTATTATTGCACTTGCATTTTATGGTATGTCTACATTTGAAGGCCCACTCATGTCTATTCGTGCAGTAAACGCACTATCTCACTACACAGACTGGACAATTGGCCACGTGCACTCTGGTGCACTCGGTTGGGTTGGTTTCATTTCATTTGGCTCACTTTACTACATGATCCCACGCGTATTTGGCCGTGAGAGAATGTATTCTACAAAGCTAATCAGCATGCACCTATGGATCGCGACTACTGGTATCGTATTCTACATCACAGCAATGTGGGTATCCGGTATCATGCAAGGCCTAATGTGGCGTTCATATGATGAAATGGGCTTCTTGGAATATTCATTCGTTGAGAGTGTAATGGCGATGAAACCATTCTACGCTATTCGNGCACTCGGTGGACTACTCTACCTATCAGGTGCACTTATCATGGCTTATAACGTTTTCCGTACAATCCGCGGTGACGTAAATGTTAAAGAGCAACAAAACCAAGACAATATTAAAGCACAAGGAGCGACAGCATGAGCTGGATGAACAATCACGATAAACTAGAGAAGAACTCTCTTCTTCTGCTCTTATTTACAATTATTGTTGTATCAATTGGCGGTATCGTTGAGGTCCTTCCCCTCTTTAGAAAAGAGACAGTTATTGAGCCAGTAGAAGGCGTGCGTCCATATACGCCGCTTGAGCTAGCTGGATATAATATNTATATACGNGAAGGATGCTATAACTGTCACTCACAGCAAGTGCGCCCTCTNCGTGATGAAGTTGTTCGTTACGGTCACTATTCACTAGCTGCTGAGAGCATGTATGACTTCCCATTCCAATGGGGCTCAAAAAGAACAGGACCAGATCTAGCGCGTGTTGGCGGTAAATATTCTGATGATTGGCACGTAGCNCACTTAAAAGAGCCACGCGACCTAGTACCAGAATCAATCATGCCTTCATATAGCTTCCTCCTGCATAACGGTGCTAAACTGGATATGACAGCTGATCTAAAAACACTTCGCGTCCTTGGCGTTCCATATACTGATGAAATGATCGAGTTCGNTAAACAAGACATGGTTACTCAAGCTACTGGTGAAGCAAGAGCAGACATTACAGGCCTAACAAACCGTTATGGTGAAAAGGTTAATGCACGTGACTTTGACAGCAANCCTAACCTTGTTTCAGAAATGGATGCACTTGTAGCNTATCTTCAAGTTATTGGAACCATGGTTGACTTTAAGGCTGCTGANAATATTGAAGGAAATGAGTAATGAAGGAGCTTTTTGCNAGTGCTNACTATGGNCTAATTGGCCTACTTTTCTTCTTCACATTTTTTTGTGTTGTCGTTTTATGGACNTTCCGTCCNGGCGCGAAGAAGAAATATGACGCACATGCAANCATNCCTTTAGATATCAAAGAACAAAACAAACTCGAGACACATATACCGGAGTAGTATAAATGAGCGACGATCACAAAAAAGAAATTGATGACGTAAGTGGCGTAGAAACAACAGGACACGAGTGGGATGGTCTAAAAGAACTGAACAACCCTCTCCCACGTTGGTGGCTNTGGGTTTGGCTTGCTTCAATAGTCTGGGGCGTAATCTACTTCACACTCTATCCTGCATGGCCTGTACCTGGTGGNCATACAAAAGGTGCACTTGGCTATACACAGNTTAACGAGCTTAAAGAAAACCAAGCAGAAATCACTGAACGCCAAAGCCAATATTTAAAGCGCTTTGAAAATGCATCTTACAAAGAAATTTTTGAAGACCCTGAACTCTATGCATTTGCGAATGCTGGCGGAGCCTCAGCTTTTAAAGATAACTGTGCGACATGNCACGGTGCAGGCGGTGTAGGCGCAAAAGGCTACCCGAACTTAAATGATGATGATTGGCTATGGGGCGGAAAACTAGCAGATATCGAACAAACTCTTAAATATGGNATTAGAGCAGAACACATTGATACACGCGTATCTCAAATGCCAGCNTTTGGTAAAGACGGCCTACTCAGTGCCAAAGAAATCTCAACAGTCGTAGACTTTGTACTCGCTTTATCAGACCCTAAGAAAGACGCTTTCACATTAAAAGGTGCTGAGATCTTTGCAAANCAATGTGCATCTTGCCACGGCCCACAAGGTAAAGGTGACCATGAATTTGGTGCGCCAAATCTAACAGATAAAATTTGGCTCTATGGCGGCGACAGACACACCCTGTATGAAACTATTTTTTATGCTAGAGGCGGTGTAATGCCAAATTGGGAAGGCCGATTAGATAGTAATACAATTCGTCAGCTTGCTGTTTACTTACACGAGCTAGGCGGCGGTGAAGAGCAGCTCACAATGGAGGGCAACAACAATGACCACGGACAAGACACCGAGCAAGATAACTAATTCTGAAAAGATATACGAAGAGCACGAAGAAGCTGTAAATAAAGCTGGNGACATCCAGTATTTTGAAAAACAAGAAAAAGTTTACCCCAAAAGAGTTTGGGGTAAATACCGCCTTATTAAATGGCTTGTCATGGCCTTTACTCTGGGCATTTATTATCTCTCCCCCTTTATTCGCTGGGACCGTGGNCCAAANGCACCAGACCAAGCCATTCTTATTGATTTATATGGCCCGCGTGCCTATTTCTTCTCTATAGAAATCTGGCCTCAAGAAGTCTACATNCTCACTGGCATCCTNATTCTTGCTGCCATTATGCTCTTCTTCATTACGTCANTAGCAGGGCGTATATGGTGNGGTTATTACTGCCCACAAACTGTATGGACAGATCTATTCGTTTGGGTTGAGCGCTTTGTACAGGGTGATCGGAACGCACGCCGTAAACTCGCTGCTGCACCTTGGAGCTTTGANAAAATATGGAAGCTAACTCTAACACACTCCATCTGGATTGTAATTGGCATGTTCACGGGCGGCGCGTTTGTTTTATATTTTAATGACGCCCCCACCCTCATCCAAGATATCATTAATCTAGAGGCATCCCCTGTCCCCCTATCATTCATTGCTGGCTTAACATTAAGCACATATATCATGGCTGGATATGCACGCGAACAGGTCTGTACATATATGTGCCCTTACGCACGTTTCCAATCTGCGATGTTCGATAAAGATACACTCATCATTGGGTACGATGAAGCACGCGGTGAAAAGCGTGGAAAGCATAAAAAAGGTGAGACTTGGGATGGCCGAGGGCACTGCATTGATTGTACAGCTTGTGTTCAGGTCTGCCCTATGGGTATTGATATTCGCGATGGCCTCCAAATGGAATGTATTGCCTGCGGCCTATGCATTGATGCATGCGATGGCGTAATGGAAAAAATAGGGCTAGAAAAAGGACTAATCCGCTATGACACCCCTGCAGGAATGGAAGAAAGCGCACGCTTAAGAAAAGAAGCCGGCGAAGAAGGAGCGCACAAAACACACCACGCTTCTACATTTAAATTTTTCCGTCCACGCACATTCTATTATGGTGGAATCATGACACTTGTCGGCTGCATAATGCTATATGCACTGATATTTAGATCCCCACTTGAGCTACACATACTTCGCGACCGCGCTCCCGTATTTGTACAGCTTTCAAATGGCGATATTCGAAATGGCTATGTCCTAAAGATTCTAAATAAAACACATGAGCATAAGCATTTTACACTTCATGTTGATGGCATAGAAAACTCCCAAATTGATATCAAAGCTGCAGGCGACGCGAGTGAAAACGATCTCTTTGTTCCAGCAGATAGCGTTGGCTCATTCCGAGTGTATATAAAAGCTCCTATAGAGCCTCAAAAAGCATTAGATATAAAGTTCATAGTTAAAGATAAAGAAACTCTTGAGACTGCAGAATATAATAGCGTATTCATCACTAGACGAGACTAAAGATGGACAATACTTCCCAGCAAAAGCAACTGAAAGGTATTCACGTTCTATGGATGTTTATAGCATTCTTCGCTCTCGTATTTGCTGTAAACACTATATTTATTACAGTGGCCTTGGATTCAAAACCTGGCCTTGTTATTGAAGACGCTTATAAAAAAGGCATTAATTATAACGAAACCCTTGAATATTCAAGGAACCAGCCAAACTACAAAAATAAGATCACTGTAAAAAATAATAAATTTTACTGGCAACTTAACGATGAATTTGGCACTCCCATTGAGGGGGCAGAAATTAAAGTAGCCTTCAAACGCCTTGTAAACGATAAAGCCGATATTTTTTCGTCACTTGACGCATTAGGTAATGGCCTCTATGTAACAGACCTAGAGCAACTTCCTTACAAAGGACAATGGAAGGCTCAACTAAATGCGACATGGAAAAACAGAACATTCAAAAAGAACCATTTGTTCATACTGAAGTAAACACAGCAATTGAAGCCAGCTACGATACACTTGCAACCCCCACAGAAAATGAGGGTGAGCTAAGTATAAACCTATTAGCAAACGGCATATATTGCGCCGCCTGCATACAAAAGATTGAAAGCACGATAAGGAAAGAAAAGAATGTTACTTATGTGCGATTAAACTTCTCAACTAAAAAATTATTAATCAAATGGACAGGAAAACCTGAAGAGGCAAATAATTTTGTCAAAAAGATTGAAAACCTTGGCTACCAGCCAGCTCCCTATAATTTAGAAACTCAACAGAGTGAAGTACGAAAACAGGAGCGTTTCCTACTCTTATGCCTAGGTGTATCAGGCTTCGCAATGGGAAACATTATGCTCCTATCTGTAAGCCTCTGGATGACCGATGCTGAGACTATGGGTCCGGCTATGAGAGATTTTCTGCACTGGGTATCTGCAATTATTGCGATCCCTACACTTCTCTACGCTGGCCGTCCATTTTACCGCTCAGCATTTTCCGTACTACACAAAGGTCATACCAATATGGATGTGCCCATAACTGTAGCACTGTTCCTTGCAAGCTCTATCAGCTTATACGAAGTTATTAATAGCGCAGAGCATGTCTATTTCGATTCTAGTGTAATGCTGCTCTTTTTCTTACTTATTGGACGTTATTTAGACTTTAGAGCCAAAAAACACGCAACGAGCACTGCCACAGAACTTCTATCATCACTAACAGGATTCGCAAATGTCATAATAGATAATGACATAAAGCGTATGCCTATAAGCGAATTAAAAGAAAATATGATCATTTTGTTATCAGCAGGAGAAAAATTACCTGTCGATGGCGTCATATTAGAAGGTGAAAGTGAAATAGACACCTCATTGGTAACAGGAGAAACACTCCCACAAAATGTAAAAAAAGATGATTTTGTTTATGCTGGAACCTTAAATATAGCCGCACCAATAAAAATTACGGTACGTAAAGAAGCGAAACAAACACTGCTATCTGATATCATAGACTTAACAGAAAAAGCCCAACAATATCAATCACATTACACTAGAATAGCTGATAAAACCGCTTCATATTACACCCCAATTGTACATCTAATTGCAATAGCCGCGTTTTTATATTGGTCATTATACGTACATGTTAGCTGGCAGGACGCTCTCATGATATCCGTGACAGTTTTAATCATTACCTGCCCCTGTGCACTCGGCTTAGCTGTCCCTGTTGTCCAAGTTTTAACAACATCAAAACTCCTTAAAAATGGTATTATCCTCAAATCAGGTGATGCTTTAGAGAAATTAGCCTCCATAACAACGGTAATTTTCGATAAAACAGGTACATTAACAAAAGGGCAACTTGAGCTGATAGGCGTGTACAATGATCAAGACATTCAACTATCAGCTGCACTCGCAAGCAATTCCAACCACCCACTCTGCAAATCCCTAGGAAAATATGCACAAAACCACTTTTCGATACAGCAAAATCAGTATAAAATACGAGACATATCGGAAGTAAAGGAAGTGAAGGGTCAAGGCATTGAAGCAAAATATAAAAATTGTACTATAAAGATTGGTAATAGACGTTATTGCGGTGATAAAAATGCACCTAAAACACCTAATACTGAGCTATGGCTTCAAGATGAGTACGGAAAACGTACACCACTTTATTTTGAGGATAAAATTAAAGACGACGCTTACGAAACAGTACAAAAATTTCAAAAAAAATGTAAAAATGTGGCCCTCCTATCAGGAGATACAAAAACAGTGACAGCAAAGGTAGCAAAGGCTTTGAACATAGAAGAACACCGTGGAGAACAGCTACCGACAGAGAAATATAATTTCATTAAAAACCTTAAAGAAAACGGTGAAAAAGTCCTTATGGTAGGCGATGGACTTAATGACACACCATCATTAGCGCTAGCAGATGCCTCAATAGCGCCAGGAACGGCCCTTGAACTAGCTCAGAGGCATTCAGATATTGTGTACATGAGCAACAAAACTAGTCCTATTTACGACACTTATATAGCTTCTAAAACTTCACTCAGCCTAATCAAACAAAATATTGCACTCGCAATCATCTATAACGTCATAGCGATACCTATTGCATTTATGGGCTACGCTACACCTTTAATCGCAGCAATTGCTATGTCAGGCTCATCCATTATTGTAATATGCAACTCTTACAGGGTAAACTTTAAGTTATGAGCGTTTTCTTCTTCCTAATACCCCTTGCTGTATTTTTAGGTTTTGCAGGCCTAGTAGCCTTCATATGGAGCCTAAAGTCTGGGCAATATGACGATATGGACGGAGCAGCTATGCGCATCCTCATAGATGAAGAAGAGCAAATACAGCACACAAGCCCAGATGAAACACAAAATAGAGACAGTAAATAAGCATTTATTTGCAATTAATTGATCATAATCAATTAATACTATCGTCTGCGTCTTCATACTCCATTTCAAATATGCAATAATCCATTCAAATTGTTGAACTACAAGGAATTAAGACAATGAAAACCCTATCTAAACTAGCGTTGCTCGCTACAACTGCAGCAGTGACTTTCGCAAATCCTGTCCATGCTGGAGATGTTACAGGTACTGATCTTCTAGCTAAAGAGCGTTTCCAAATTCGTGCACGTGCAATTGGTGTTATTCCAGATGATGGCGGTCACACTACAATTGGCGGTAAGCCTGATGCTGACAATGCATTTGTACCAGAAGTTGATGTTACATATTTCATGACAAACAACTGGGCACTTGAACTTATCGCTGCAACTTCACCGCACGATCTTAAACTTAAAAACAGTGTACTCGGAGACCTAGATCTAGGTGATACTTGGATCTTACCACCTACCCTAACATTGCAATATCACCTAGACCGTGAAGCTAAATTCAGCCCATATGTAGGTGCCGGTATTAACTACACACTTCCATATTCTGAAGATGCCGCAGGCGGTGTAGTTACATCACTCGATGCAGACGGAAGCTTTGGCTTCGCACTTCAAGCTGGTGCTGATTATTGGCTAAATGATAACTGGGGCTTAAACTTTGACGTTAAAAAAGTATGGCTTGATGTGGATGCAACAGTAAACAACACTATTACTGGTGAAGTTGAGCTAGACCCATGGATTGTTGGTGTCGGTGTTTCATACCGCTTCTAATCTAATATAAATTCACTAAGAAACCCGGCTATTTCAGCCGGGTTTTTTATTAACTTGAAAATAGCATGAACAATTAAATTCTAAATGCTTAGAACCCCATATACTGTAAGCACATAACAACTTCTGCATAATCAAACAAAAAAGCAGGAAATATACAAATATCAATACCTGAACAACCCAAAA
Source organism: Micavibrio sp. TMED27 (assembly GCA_002167715.1). Lineage (GTDB taxonomy): Bacteria > Pseudomonadota > Alphaproteobacteria > Micavibrionales > Micavibrionaceae > TMED27. The sequence goes on along the minus strand of NHCG01000010.1, from coordinate 439,420 downwards.
ATTAGGCATAAAAGCCTAAAAATCACATTATATTGAGCCACACATACAGAGCAAAATAAATTTGAAATTTATTTATTAAATAAAAACAATTACTTAAGTTGCAATTTTATTCTACATATTAGCTAAAAGCCACATAAATAAAGTGCAAAAATCAATATTCAACACGGATAGTTTTATATATAAGAAAAAACGCTATTAGATTACATAATATGTACGTCAGTGTAATTTAAATGAAAATAACTCAAAAAATAATCTTCTCGTCCTAATATAAAAAATAAAAAGAAAAGCAAATAGACTTAACAAACACTAAAAAATGATCTTTTTTTCTAGCCTATTACTCCAATCATGGATATAGTCTTATGTATAGTAAAAGAATTATAAAATGCCCTACGAAAACGATCACACTGAAATATATCGTCCGTTCACAATAGATCGTGAACGTAACTACACGTTAAACGACATTCCTGCTGGACCAGATGGAATTTATCCTTTCATACTTGATTTAGACGGAACAGAGATAAAGTTTGCATGTGAAAAAACTATATTAGACCGCTTTCAAGATCAGGACGGTCAGTGGCGTTTTAATATTAAATGGGAAGTAAATACAATAAACCACCCTCCTTTAAAAAACGTGAACGACAACGATATAGAAAACCATATAAGTGAAGCACTCACTGCCTTTGGAGAGAAGCACAATACGAGTCGTATCGGCGACATTGTGGTAAAAATACATCCTCATGCAAGACAAAATAAATGGCACTGGTCATGAATAAAGTTTCAGATAAATACATAGAACAACTTGAAAAAGCGCACGGCAGTATAGCAATGACACTGGGCGTTCTTAAAGCTGTTGAACAAGGACAATATATCCCTTCAGAAAACCTTATTCAGTCAGCTAAAAGCATGAGCGCGACAGTACATCCAAGCAAAAAAGACCATATTAAAGGCTATATTTTCGCTAGCGGCAAAGTTAACCGTCTTAAAAACATTGGATATCAAAGCTACACGGCTGAACTAACACAAAGCTCATTACAACTGGCAAGTATTGCTGATACTCAAGCAACGCAATTTATCGAAGAAGGCACCTTTATCGCTCACCTAGCACGCTCCCTAGATGCCGAAAACAGCCCCTTTACAGAAAGCGATATTATGCACGGCTATATACAGTCAGACCAATCACGTGCGCTTGGTATTTGGGACCACTACTCTGCACAATATGCCGCTAACGCAACAGGCCACGCCGTAACCGTCACCCCAAACTCAGATCCAGAACGTGTCTTTGTAAAAAGTGAACTACCAGTACTTCTAGCGTATCAAAAGTTAGAAACGATGAATGGTAAACCATTTGAACTTTTCCTTGATTATAAAACCGCACTAGAAAACGCAGGTTACAAAGGGCCGGAATTATACCAAATCATAGATAAAGACTTAGTGCAGGGAACTTCGATTGAATATATGCGTTCATTTTCAAAAGGGTTTCAAAAATCTCTAGAAGTGCCAGTTAAGCATGATTTTAATAAAACCTTTTCGGACGATATAAATGTACTATACAAAGAGGCTGGAAATGATAGATCTTATCAAAATACAGATACAGAGTTTGAAAACACAATTACAACGCCAGCCCATTAGCTAGCCTAGCATATTGACACAGTACTAAACTTCACTATTCTACGCCAAATTCAACAAAACCATACAAATATAGCAGCGCTAGTATGCACAGCCCTTTAAAAACCTATAAAATACGCACAACAATGCTTTTAACTACCATAATAGCATTAAGCTTACCCTCAAATGGCGCATTAGCTGAAAATTCAAAAACATTACAAGACCGTCTACCTAACGAAGTTGTAAACAACAAAGATCAATTCTTAACTTTTACAATTGAAAATGACCTGTTTGGCTCGGGAACAGACCAAAATTATACGAATGGAGCACGCCTCACATATTTTGATGTTGCTTCAACACCACCTGACACCGCTTATTTCATTACAAACTACTTACCTCTGATAAGCATTAATGAAACCAGCTCTACTACATATTCTATAGGACAAAACCTCTACACACCTGAAAATATTACAACAAAAACACCCGATCCAAGCGATAGGCCTTATGCCGCATTTTTATACGGCTCAGCCAGCTTCACCACACTCAAAGACAATCACATCGACCAATTAGAAATGACCCTTGGCGTAATAGGTCCCGCAGCTTTAGGTAAAGAGGTGCAAAAATTCGTACATAATACCATTGATGCAGATAACCCTGCCGGCTGGGATCACCAATTAAAGAATGAACCTGGCGTTATCTTATCATGGGAAAGAGTCTGGCCAGGTGCATATAGCAAAGAGTTTAGCGACCTAACTTTCAGCGCAGATCCTTTCACTGGGTTTTCTGCCGGTAACATTTACACTTATGGCTCAGCCGGTATGACATTAAGCATCACACCAACGAAGCATAAATGGCAATCCCCCCCACCACGTGTACGTCCTGCCATGCCAGGAAATGGGTATTTTTTGGTACCAGAAAATCAACACTCGTGGTCACTCTTCACAAGTGTAGAAACGAGAGCAATTGCACGAAACATCTTCCTCGACGGAAACACTTTCACGGAAAGCCCATCCGTAAATAAAAAACACATCGTCAATGATATTAATGCTGGTGTAAGCTATACCTACGGCCGAACACAGCTATCATACACAGTAACATGGAGATCAAAAGAATTTGACAACCAGAAAGATCCGTCCATTTTTGGCGCGATATCAATAGGAAGAAGATTTTAAATACGATATGTATTGAATGCAGTGTTATTTTAACTAAATAACATATTTTAAACATGTAAATTCTTTTCAAAATAATTTACATGAATTTCATCGTCAAAAAATTTATACGCAACCTCAAACAAAAGTATAATTTCGTTGATACCTTCCTAATCAGAATCTAAATATCACTAATAAAAATAAATATAAATTTGCTCAATAATATTCTAACAAGCTCTTAGCATGTAAAAATAGAGCGCATTATCTTACGGTCTTAAATTTAAAAGCACTCAGTACATTCTCTAGAAAATGTAAAATTATTCACACATACACATACTAAATAATTTATATTTTTTTAAGTCCATATAAAGATAATCGTTAATATTTCAACTCTTTTTCACCTCCTCACCAAAATATAAGTAGAAACTAATGTAAAAAAATAATTCAACCCCTTATATAAAAAGTTTCTTATAGTGACATTTAAACTAATTAGCTTATTAAAGTAGCATTTAAATAACATTTTATTACAAAAAACTGATTTTCGTACGTCTTTTGAGAAGAATGTGTTGACATAAAATACATTTACGATACAGGTCGTAAATGTACAATAACGAGACATAGAAATTAGGTGAAAAAATATAAATTCGCACATAAAATGAGGGCATGAATAAATAACATTGTAGCCTAAAAACTACAAAAAATAGTTAAATAAACACAACTCACTAAAAGCAACAAGAAGTAAGTTCGAATAAAAACAACAACTTAATAGAAAAAATCTAGAACCAGCGCATCTTTTTGAATAGTAAAACTTGTAAAGCTACGACTAACATCAATATGCCACAGAAAACATAAAAGGCATCACCGTTATCAGAACCAGGGATTCCTCCCACATTTATACCAAGCAAACCTGTTAAGAAGCCTAGAGGTAAAAAGATAGCGGCTATAACTGACAACACATACATATTTTTATTCATTCTATCCGCAAGGGTATTAGATAGCTCATCTTTAACAATCTGAGCCCTCTCACGAATAGTATCTAAATCTTCTATATACCGAATAACCCTATCCATAGCCTCCTGTAGACGGCGCCTATGAGTTTGATCAAGCCACGGCTGTTCAGATGTACGCAAGTGTGAGATCATATCCCTCTGAGGCGCAATATAGCGACGAAAAACGATAGCTTGCTTACGTATCTCAGTAATTACCTGTCTTTCCTTAGCTTCTGGAGCGTCCATTACTAATTCCTCGATATCATCAAGACGTTCATCCATGCCAGAGAATACAGGCTCCATACGCTCAAATAATCGGCCGACCAATTGGACAACAAAATCACCAGAATTCTTTGGCCCCCGACCTTCACTCAACCGCTTTTGTATATCCTGCACGGTCTTTAAAGGACGCCTGTGAACACTAATAATGCGGTGCGCATCAACCCATAATCTAATCGAGATCATATCCTCAGGTTCGGAGTCTTCATTCAGGTTAACACCCCGCAAAATCATCAAGGCTCCACTCTCAAATTCAAGAATACGTGGCCGAGTTTCTTCCGCAAGAAGAGCATCAATAATAATATTATCAAGGTAAGTCAGTTCACGCTGCAACCATTCTCGGCTACTCGGTTCATTAGCATCCAGATGAACCCACGCTAAGGCGTCGTCCTTAATTGTCTGAGAAATAGCTTCGCCTACAAGCGGTTTTCCATGACCGTCACCTTCAATCGTGACAGCATGCGTTATACCTTTTTCATTATGCATGATTATTCACCTTAATTATTTCCGAGCTTTTTATATGCAAATCTCTCTGCGGATATGGAATTTGGATTTTATGCTCATGGAACTTCCTCCATATAGAGAGCATAACCTCACTATGCGGTACCCAGCGCCCCTCAGCCACATCAGCCACCCAAAAATGTAAAATCATATCTACAGAACTCTCACCAAAGTTACGCAGGTAACACTTTGGCTCTGGGTCATTAATACATCTTGGATGCTCTTTAGCAGATTCTAAAATCAATTCTAAAGCTTTCTCAATATCAGAATCATAAGAAACACCAATGGCAATTTCAATTCTGCCTTTAGTATTGGTAAGCGTCCAATTCACAACACGATTTGTAATCAAATCTTCATTCGGCACCAGTATTTCACGGCTATCAAATGTTTCAATTAATGTATATCTAGCATTCGCCTTACGAACAAAACCAAATGTACCATCCGATAACTCGATCAAGTCATCTTGCTCTACAGATTTCTCAAACAACAGAATAAGGCCGCTAATAAAATTTGAAGCAATTTTTTGTAAACCAAAGCCAAGACCAATACCAAGTGCACCACTAAAAACAGTCAATGTTGTAAGGTCTATGCCCACAATATCTAGTGCAAACAGTGCTGCAATAATATAAATGCCAATATGAACAATCTTAAGAATAAGAGCGCGATTGGCTGCTCTGATTTTTTTGAACTCACCAATACGTTTTTCAGCAAAGTCTGAAACAATAGCCGCTAGCCAAAAAATCAAAACAACAATAAGTATAGATTTAAGCGCCCTATAAGCACTAATCTCGAAAGCGCCGGCTTTAAACGTAAGCGCTTCAGTATCTAAATATTCACGAACAATATCAAAATGCCCTAAAGCGCCGAACGCTAATAACAATGTAAGTGTTAAAAAGATAAGCCACTTTGCATGAATGCCCTTAGGCTTCACAATATTAATCCATAAATTCGCCATAAATCGAATATATAGAATTTTTTATAAAAATCTATCGCTTCAATTAGAATATACCAAAGGCACCGCTAATAGTTACACGGCATGGGGTAACACCATAAAATAGATAGCATAAGATAATTTATGATATGCTCATTTTATCTTTGGATGGAGACACACCAAACTCTCTAGAATATTCTCGGCTAAATTGAGTAGTACTCGTATAACCAACCTCAAGTGCCGCACTGCCAACGTCTTTCATCTTGGTCCTAATTAAGTTTCTAGCTTCTTGTAAGCGTAATGTTTTCTGAAACTGTAAAGGACTCATATCTGTAATAGACTTAAAATGCGTATGGAAAGAGGAAACACTCATACCTGCAGCTTTTGCTAAGTCTTCAATTTTAATCGGGGCAGAAAAATTACTTTTTAGCCAAGCAATAGCCTTGTTTACTTTTTCAGCATGAGAGTCCGTAACACCAATCTGTGCTATTTGCGCACCTGCAGAACTTCTTAAAAGCCGAATAAGGATCTCATCCACGATAAGTGGAGCAAGCAAGTCAACGTCTTCTTGCTGCTCTATTGTCTCCATCAAACGAATAGCCGATTTTACAATTTTAGGATTGCTATTACCAACGTATACAGCGCTCGTTTTATGGGCTTTTGGAACTCCATTTGGAAAAACCTTTATATTGAGCTCCTGCAGCTTAGCAGGGTCAATAGGAATAACCATGCAATAATACGGTTCCTCTTTTGAGGCCTTCGTAATACGCACATTCATTGGCACTTCAGCAGCGTAAACCACCATCTTCGAATTGTCATACTCAAACCCGTTAGTAGATAAACTCACCGCTTTTGCACCTTGCGGTACAATACACACACTAGGACGTGATAACATGTACGAACGCTCTGTATTTAGCTTAGACTCGCGGTAAACCTGAACGCCATCCTTAATCAACTCAAATCCATCATCATGCGGCGCATACTTCCCTAACAAACGGGTCAACTCCTTTAGGTCTGCAGGCTCAGGAACCTGCACAGCTTCATCCAGTGCATGAAATTGTGCAATATTTGATATTGTTCTCATAACTTAAACCTCACTCACTTCATTATATTGTGGCTCATGTGCAAAGAGCAATGTTATCACGCAAACTATTAAGGCTAACGCGCCGTAGCATAGCGTTAATTCAAACAGATCAAGATAATTACTGAGCCGTCCCGCTATCAATGTCGGTACAGCTGCACCAGCATAAGAGGTCGCGAAGATTACCGACAAAACACCTGCACGCTCTTTTTTCTCAACACCAACCATTAATGACCGTACACTCCCCGTTACCACAGCCCCTTGAGCCGCACCAGCAATAGAACTAAAAATCAAAAAACCTAGAATGTGATTTAGATGCATCATGTAAATTAACACAGCGACACTTAGAGTAAAAACAACCATACCCCGCCGCTGAGTTTGCGTAGGTGTAAGCCTCGCAGTGACAGCACTACCAACAGTCCCTGGAAGCAAATAGGCCGAGAACACAAGCGCCGCCATAAAAGTATTGAGTGTGCCAAGCTCTTGCGCAGCTATTGATGGACCATATGCTTGATAAAAACCACCCATCGCCCATGTCGCAACAAAGGTAGCCGCCGCCACAGGATATAACCGGCGATCTTTCTGTGGCAACACCATGCACGGACGTAATGATTTAACAAGGCCGGGCATGCGTTCTACGGTGTCCTTACTAAGTGCAATTAAAACCGAGCAAATTACTAAACCACTTAATATTACAAAATAACATAGATGACGGGCATTCGGCCCATATTCAACGAGCGCACCTGACATAAGGGCACCAACTGTAAGACCAATAAAGGGAGCATTACTGATGATAGTCGGTGAGAGCCACGCGGGCTCTTCCGGCGCAGTATCTGCGACATAAGCCGTTAACGCACTAGAAGCTAATCCACAAGCCACCCCTAAGAAGAAGCGCCCTGCAATAAGAGGCAGCGCACTATCCACTTCTAAAAACATCACCGTCGAAAGTGCAGCCAAGCCCAACACCAACAGGGCCGATGGCTTGCGCCCGATATGGTTTGATATACGGCCAAATATCAACAACGCAAACACAGCACCAGCAAAATAGAACACTGATGTCAACGCAAGATCATTTAAGCTCACATCATTTTCACGGTGATATAAATCATATAAAGGAATGGGCGCAGCTGAAGCCGCATACGCCATCCATAAAGATAACGTCGCGGCAACAAAACCAAATTTAATATTACTCTTTGACATTGTTTTTCATCTAAGTATTCGTCTTGTCGCTAGGAACATCTCTTGGCAGAGTTGCGCAATTCATGCCTTTTACACATGAAAAATCATCAGTACCGACACCAAAACAAGTCATCGATAAAGAGCCTAAAGAATACCCTTCAATGATGGCTTTAGCCTTTCCTTCTTCCACACTAGCAAGCCCTGCCGTATAAAGAAGTGGAATAAAATGATCCGGCGTAGGAACAGCCAAATTGTAATCAGGATGTTCAAGCAATTTAAGAATATCACTCGGGTTCTCAGCCATCTGCCGAATGGCCGCTTCATCAAATCGTTGTGTCCAATCTGTTCCGCTATTCTGCGCCTTCCAGTCAACCAACTTTAAATTATGAACAACGTTCCCACTCGCTAAAATTAAGATACCTTTATCTCGTAACGTCGATAATTTCTGTGCTAACTCAACATGGTATTCTAATGGCTTTAGCGCATTAATAGAAAGCTGAACAACAGGCACATCAGCATCAGGAAAAAGATGCGTAAGCACACTCCATGTCCCGTGGTCAATGCCCCATTGGTCTACATCCGCACCGACCCATGTCGGCTTCACCAACTCGGATATCTCTCCAGCTAGCTCAGGAAGCCCCGGAGCCGGATATTCAACATCGAAAAGCTCTTGCGGAAAACCGTAAAAATCGTGAATTGTTCGGGGCTGTGCCATCGCGGTAACAGCCGTCGCTCCAACATACCAATGCGCAGAAATCACCAAAACAGCACGTGGTCGTGGCAATGCCTTACCAATAGCCTGCCATGCACGCGTATAGTCATTATCCTCTAGAGCATTCATCGGGCTTCCGTGCCCAAAGAAAAATGCTGGTAATTTAGAACTTGAAACTGGTTGTTGTACTGCTGACATTTCTGTGTATTCCTGACTCTCGTTAATTTAACTGCTCAATTGTCACTGTAATGGAATATGCAATGTCCAAGGCGGACGGGTCGCCATCAATTCTGCCAAGCAGGACAAGACCGCCCGCATACTTATCTGCTTTATAAAAGGCTGCCAAATTATTCCACGGTGCATAATGAGCCAAATCACCAGCTTCAGGCTTATGTCCTTGAGGTGCATCCTCTGTACTTAGATTTTTTGGTAAACTACCCGCCGCTTTTTCTGTTCCCGCAAAATCATTCATCTCTAAGGTAATTGGTAGCAATGACACAAAGTCACGTGCGGCTGAATTATCTTCCATAGTCGCCGTTAACACATCACCACCTTCAATGCTTATTTTTATTTTCATGACATCCTCATTTGCCAATGCCTGCCAGCTCAAAGCTATAACGCTTATTAAGACGAAACAAAAAGCTGGCAGCGCTAATTTAACCACGGCTTTACTCACTCATGTTCGGCTGACCGTTTGAAGCACTTAATCCACCATCAACGGGTAAAATTGTACCTGTAACAAATCGCGCATCATGACTCGCCAAAAACGCGATCACGTCAGCAACCTCTTCTGGTTGACCTACACGCTTCATGGCGATACGTGTTTTAAACTTTTCCAGCGTTTCCGGATCCTGTGTGACCATTGCTGCCATATCAGTGTCCGTCAAGCTGGGTGCGACAGCATTTACTCGAACGCCTTTTGCGGCAAAATCAAGTGCCAAAGCTTGTGTCATTATATTGACAGCCCCCTTGGTTGCATCGTACGCAAACCCGTTCCAATCCCCACCAAGACCAGAGACCGAGGAAACATTTACAATCGAGCCTTTGCTTTTTTCCAGATGCGAAATGGCATTTTTAATCATCAAAAATGGGCCAGTTGTATTGATCGATAATTGCTTATTCCAATCCTCAAGAGAGAGGTCTTCGATCGCACTAAAGATGGCAATCGCCGCATTATTCACAAGCACATCCAAACGGCCAAAGCTGTCGATCGTTTGCTGAACAATATTGGCCGCATCCTCAGGGTTTGAAATATCACCAGCCACGATAAGCACTTCATCACCGCCGATCTCATCCGCCACCTTCTGCAGCTTGGATTGTGTGCGTCCATTTATAACGACTTTATACCCGTCTTTTGCAAAGCGCTTTGCCGTAGCTGCGCCCATGCCCGATCCTGCACCTGTTACAATTACTACTTTTTGTTCAGCCATTCTTCTATCCTTTTGTTAATGATACTAACACTTACCTAAAGCGTATCGCGGTAGTATCAAGCGCTAGGTTTACGTTTAGTGCACCGTAAACCCGCCATCCAGAACAAGTGAATGCCCAATGACAAAGCTAGCCTCATCACTGCTGAGCCACATAACCGCCGCGGCAATCTCTTCTGGCTGACCAAGGCGGCCAATCACCTGAACCTTCGCAAGTTCCTTCATCAATTCCGGCTCTTTATCCAGCATCTCTTTCACCATTGGTGTTTCAATCGTGCCCGGACAAATAGCATTAATGCGGATGCCTTCTTGCGCGACCTCTAGCGCCGCACTTTTAGTCATGCCGATAACGCCATGCTTAGTCGCGTGGTAAATTGCACGGCCTGGAAGACCGACAATGCCGCCAACCGAGGAGTTATTCACGATCGCACCAGTACCGCGCTCACGCATGTGCATGAGCTCATACTTCATGCAGTTCCAGATACCGCGCAGGTTGATACCTTCAACAAGGTCGTACATATCTTTTGTGGTGTGTGACACATCTGTCGCGCCGCCTGGCGCTTGAATGCCCGCATTGTTAAAGGCCATGTCTAGCTGACCGAACTCAGCAATCACTTGATCAACCATCGCTTTGACCTGCGCTTCATCAGCCACATCACATTTAATCGCAATGGCCTTTCCACCATCAGCCGTGATTTCATCGACGAGTTTCTGCGCTTCCTCAAGATTGATATCAGCCACGGCTACAGCCGCGCCTGCGTCTGCATATGCCTTTGATGCGGCCAAGCCCATCCCTGCGGCGCCGCCAGTAACCAGCGCCACTTTACCAGTAAAGTCGTACTTCATTTTAAATCCTTATATTTTAGTTTTATTGTGGTTCTTGTGTGTAGTCTTCATCACTAACTTGCTCTAACCAAGTCACGACATCACCCGCCTCATTCGCGGATTGGATCGCAAGATGGGACATTGCACTACCCGGTGCTGCGCCATGCCAATGCTTTTCATCCGCTGGGAACCACACAACATCGCCCGGCAAAAGTTTACGTACAGGCTCGCCTTCACTTTGCGCGCGCCCTTCGCCAGACACGATATAAATCGTCTGGCCCTTTGGGTGCGTATGCCACGCTGTGCGGGCACCTGCTTCAAAGTGCACCATCGCACCTTGATAGTCTTTAAATTCATCGCCTGATGAAAATGGCTCATCCACTTTCACTTCACCGGTGAAGTAATCTTCAGGGCCAACAAAGCCCTTAGCTTCATCAAATTTACGAAGTTCCATTGCTTTCTCCTCCTTCGCTTGTTCAGCATCCTGCGCATAGGCACCTTGTACACCTAGGGCAAGTATTGCTGTGGTTAGTAAAAATAGTTTTTTCATTTTATGCTCCTTTACTCAGCCGTAATCTTGTCTAGCACCGCTTTGGCTTCTGCAGCTTTCTCAGCGCCAAGCTCTTGCTCGATAACTTTAATGAAATCGTTCAATTGCTCTTGCGTAATTCCGACATTCAAAGAAAAATTTATATGCGCACCAAGCTGAGCAGCCGTACCGTCCATAGAGGCCAGCGCGCCCAGTGTGGCAAGCTCACGCTGCTGGATGTCCAATACATCGCGAGAGAAAATCTCACCAAATAGGTGCTTTTTTAGATACTCATCAATCACAGGCGCAAATTGCGCAAAGGCCGCTTGGTTATCGCTCATATCAGCATTCGCAAGCTGATTACGAACAGTATTACCATAGGCCGTCATATCCGTACCCGCAGGAACGGGCGTTGCATCATCACCGATTACATCTTCAATGCCTTGCTCTTTGCGGTCGTCCAGCACCGCTAAAAACGCGTTAATACCGTTAAGGCTACGCGGAAAGCCAGCGTAAGCATACATCTGGATCAAAACTTCTTTGATCTCGTTGACGGTGAGCCCAGCTCCCAATGCCTCTGAAAACTCCGCCTTAAGTGCGTCAATATCGCCATTAGCGGTATAAGCCGCCACACTGATAATATGCTGCTGCTCTACCGTTAAGCGTTCAGCCTCTTGCGCTTTTGCTTGTATATTCGATGTCATAGTTATAGCTCCCGTTAGTAGTGTGAGCGTAAAAAATCTAAGTGGTTTCATTATCAATACCTTATCTTATGCTGATTTTTTCATATCGATCACAAAGCGGTAACGCACATCCTTACCAACCACACGGTCATAAGCCGCCGTAATTTGATCAGGTGTGATCATCTCAATTTCAGATTTAATGTTACGCGATGCGCAGTAATCCACGACCTCTTGTGTCTCAGCCATGCCGCCAATCAATGAGCCTGAAATATTCTTGCGACCAAAGACCAACGCATTACCACTAACACCTTCAATCGGGCCCATCGCTCCCACATTCACGAGCGTTTTATCAAGCTTAAGAAGGTTCACAAACGGCCCCATGTTATAGGCAACAGGCACAGTAGAAATAATCCAATCCAACGCGCCTACATATTTGCGCATCCCTGCCTCATCACTCCAAAGTACAGCATCCTTAGCGCCCATATTCTTAGCATCGGCAATCTTGTTTTTAGTAGTCGTAAAGACGACCACATCGGCTTTCTTAGACACACCAAGCTTCAAAGCCATGTGCCCTAATCCACCAAGACCAACAACACCAATCGTCTGACCACGCTTAATGTCCCAATGTTGAAGCGGCGAGAATGTTGTAATCCCTGCACATAGAAGCGGCGTTGTCGCAGCAAGATCTACGCCCGGTGGAATACGCACAGCAAAGTGCTGAGGTACAACAATCTTCTGAGAATAACCGCCTTGTGTTTGGCCTGCTGTCTCATCTGGCGCATCACTGCCATAGGTAAACGTTGTACCATTCAGGCAATTTTGCTCACGATCATCCAGGCAGTTTTCACATTCCATACATGAATTCACCATGCAACCAACGCCTGCAAAATCACCAACTTTAAACTTAGTAACCTTACTACCAACCGCAACAACGCGGCCTGTCATTTCATGGCCAGGCGCCATCGGATATTTAACCGGCCCCCAATCACCACGTACTGTATGAATATCAGAATGACATATACTAGCGTAATGAATATCAATCACGACATCGTCAGGACGTGGCTGACGACGCTTGATTGTCATTTTTTCAAACGCACCAGTTGCACTTCTCACGCCATACGCCGTGACTTCGTTCAAATCCTCTGAATTAAATGGAGCCTCAGTGCCTTGCGCCATCGCGCCCAAGATAGGTGTAGCAGCAGCGGCTGCGGCAATCCCTGCCCCGTTAACCAAGAATTTACGACGATCGAGACCTTTTATCTCGGGCTTGTGGCTTGGGTCATTACAATTACTACACATGATGATTTCCTTTCGTTTATGCTGCGTCTTCTGCTAACTGAGACATGTCCATAACAAAGCGGTATGCGACATCACCTTTTGATAGATGCTCAAATGCATCATTAATTTCCGAAGGTTTAATAATCTTACACTCGGGATGGATATTATGTTCCGCACAAAAATCCAAAACCTCTTGAGTTTCTTTAATGCCACCAATCAAAGAGCCTGCAACACGGCGGCGCCCACCAATAAGCGGCCAGCTCATAAATTCGTCCATAGGACCAACTTGACCTACGATTGTTAATGTACCATCAACATCCAGTAACGGCGTATAAACGCTGACATCATGCTTCACGGGCACTGTATCAAGAATAAAGTCAAACGAAGATGCCGCTGCGTCCATAGCATCCTCATCCTTAGAAACAAGAATACCTTTCGCACCAATAGCCTTAGCCTCTTCTTCTTTATTACTCGAACGACTAATAACTGTAACCTCTGCCCCCATTGCGACAGCAAGCTTAACCGCCATATGTCCTAGGCCGCCTAGACCAATAACACCAACACGACTTCCCTTTGTCACATTCCAAGAACGAAGCGGTGAATATGTAGTAATGCCCGCACATAAAATCGGCGCTGCCTTTGAAATATCAAGCGCATCTGGCACGCTCAACACGAATTCTTCACGCACAATAATATGCTTAGAATATCCACCTTGTGTCGTTTCACCTGAAATACGGTCTGGCGCACCATATGTTGGCGTCATACCATTACGGCAAAACTGCTCTTCATGGCTATGACACTGATCACAGTCCTGACAGCTATCAACCATACAGCCAACAGCAACATTATCGCCCACATTGTAATTTTCAACATCAGAACCAACCTCAATCACACGACCTACAATTTCATGCCCCGGCACGAGCGGATATGGCTGAGGCCCCCAATCACCATTAACAGTGTGAAGATCAGAATGGCAAACACCGCTATAGAGTATCTCAATCGCAACATCATTTCTGCGCAGATCCCTGCGTTCAAAATGATATGGAACCATATGTGCATCCGATGAATGAGCCGCGTATCCAATAGTTTTCATTTTAATCTCCATATGTTTAAAAAGTTATGCGCCTTTTCTTCGCGCCCGACTGTTATATATAATTACTAATGTAATATAGTATGCCCAGTATGCTTTATCCTGCCCAATCCTCCTAATATCCTGCCTAATTCTCTGTAAATAAGTTCATTCTATTTATCAATTTTGCACACAGTGGTAGCTTAAAAATAAAATTTTCCAATTCATTACAACACCTTAAAGAAAGAAAATCATATGAAGCGTAAATTTATCGGATTAGCTGCATGCATAAGCTTAATTGCCTTTTCCGGCATATCACATGCAGAAAGCAAACTTCAAACAATAGTAAACAGCGACCACAGATCTAGCGAAAACAAAACCAGAGATGCATTCCGCCACCCCATCGAAACACTAAAATTTTTTGATATTAAACCAGAGCATACCGTTGTTGAAATAAACCCTGGAGGCGGCTGGTATACTGAAATTCTTGGACCTTATTTAAAAGAGTCCGGCACACTATACCTTGCAATTTTTTCAGATGAATCAGCACGCTCTTATGCACCACGGCTCAACGCGAAAAGTAAGACCATGACCGCTAATAAAGAATTATATGGTGAAGTGCATTACACCGTCATGGATACACCAACTCATGTAGGTCCAGTCGCACCAGATGGTAGCGCAGACCGCGTCTTAACATTCCGTAATGTTCATAACTGGATGGCGGACAACTCCGGTGAAGCCGCCTTTACTAGCTTTTACAAAGCCTTAAAACCAGGCGGCATACTTGGCGTCGTCGAACATCGTGCAAAAACAGATAAAGAACAAGCCCCAAGAGCACTCAGTGGTTATGTTCGTGAAGATTATGTGATCAAACTCGCAGAAAAAGCTGGCTTTAAACTGGTAGAAAAATCAGAAATAAACGCAAACCCTAAAGATACAGCAAATTATAAAGATGGCGTATGGTCACTTCCCCCATCACTTCGTGCCAAAGAAAAAGATGATGAAAAATACCTAGCCATTGGTGAATCAGACCGTATGACACTAAAGTTTATTAAGCCCACAAACTAAAACATACGATATAGCTAGGGGCCAACACTAACAGCGCCCCTGCTACCCACCACTTTCGACAGCTTAACTAGCACCAACCCAAAAGAAAAGCCGCTCAAAAGCGGCTAACTTATTGTTTTAATTGGTTGCGGGAGCAGGATTTGAACCTGCGACCTTCAGGTTATGAGCTTAAAAGGCTATTTAATAAGATATTGATTTTAAACGATAATTTAACTATTGCCATAACAATGTGCGAGTATTTGTGCGGCTGATTCGCACCCATTTCGGCAATAGGGACAAACACTTACGCAAGAATGACACGACTTTTATAAAAAAGCCATGCTCTTCAGGTTTTTTGTGAACCGCTCTCTAACCAAGCAATTATCTTCAAAATATCGAAATCAGGTTTCTTTTATAAGATGTAAAAATCACTCGCACAAAAGCCACACAAAAGTTTTGTGCCGAGTTTTGTACCGTTAAAAAACTAGGCTAGGATTTTTTCCTTAAACTAAAAAATACCATGTCGCACGAGCTTTGCCGTGGCGAGGGGATACAAGCTCACGCAAGCGCACTTTAAGCGTGTTCGGGTTCGCTTCAGTATGTTCAAGAATATCTGAAATTCTCAGCAGACCATGCTGTTTAAGTAGTTCTAGTGTCTGCACAAATAATGCAGGCAAGACCGCATCATCAGACGCCTTTTCTTTCTCTACTTTTGCTGCATGCTTTCTTCTTTTTACGCACCCTAAAGCAGAATGAACAGTTTTTCTTCAGATGGATGATCGTCTTGAACGTATTATTGTTCTAGTAGATCTCTGGGTGATTGGGGATTTAAGGGGCGTGTCCGAAGCGAAAACTCGATGCCGTAAGTCCGCCTGCGAAATCTTTCTGATGATAGGTCGTGGCACCCGGCTCATTTTCCGCAGCACCAACCACCACCAATAGCGGAATGAGGTGATCTTCAGTTGGATGGGCCTCACGCGCGGCGGGGGCCAACTCCCATGAGATCAAACGTGCTGTGCGCTTATCTGATGGCGAATGAACCAGAGTCTCCTGTAGCCATGCGTCGAAATGACGTGAGGGCTCGTAACCGCTAGTGCCCCGCATGGCTGGCAAATTATGGTAGCTAAGGCCACTGCCGATAATTAAAATACCTTCGTCACGTAATGGGGCGAGCGCCCGGCCGAGATTAAGATGCAGATCAGGATCATAGCTAGCATCTAACGAAATCTGGACCACGGGAATATCCTCATCTGGATAAAGCGGCTTCATTATGCTGAAGGTACCGTGATCGTAACCACGTTCAGGATCAAGCGACGCCTCTATTCCTTTTTCTTGGAGCAACTGTTGCACATGGTTCGCCAATTCTGGCGAGCCGGGAGCATTATAGGTAATATGATAGAGATATTCCGGGAAGCCGTGATAGTCATAGACCATACTTGGTTTTGCGCCAGACGAAATTACAAAACCTTTTTCTTCCCAGTGTCCAGAAACGATCAGAATCGCTTTTGGCTTATCGTGGAGTTCAGCGCGCATATCGACGAGTGATTTTTCCAGCACATCGAACGTATGGCGGAACTTGCCAGTCATGTATGGCCATGGCCCGCCGCCATGGCTGATGAAATAAGTCGGGAGTCTTGCATGCATAAAAATGCTCCTACTTATTCGCTTCAACTTCAATATCAAGCCGCACGTCATCACTCAAGGCTGGCAAGTACATCACAATACCAAAGTCAGAGCGCTTAATCATAGCTGTAGCGCTAAATCCGGCTGTTTCTTTGTTCATCATGTTCTCGCCAAGCTTATTAAGTTTAACATCCAAATCAACTGGCTTGGTCACGCCATGCAGCGTCAAATTCCCATGCACAATAGCGGTATTTTCACCAGTAACCTCAACTTTGGTACTGACAAAGCTAGCGGTTGGGAATGCTTCTACGTCAAAGAAATCTTTGCTTTTGAGGTGTTCGTCCAATTTGGGGACGCCACTATCAATGGCAGCAACAGGAATAGTGATGTTCACTTTACTCGCTGCGGGATTTTCCTGATCCAAAACGACAACACCATCCGCATTCATAAATTTACCAGACGGATTGGAAAAGCCGAAATGGTTGAGATGCCATGTGACCGCCGTATGCATCGGATCAAGTGTGTAAGTATCCGCCGCCAACGCAGGCAAGGCAAATGACGTAAGCGCCGCAGAGGCCAATAAAATACGAGCCGTGTTTTTTGTAGTGTGTAACATAAGATAGTTCCTTTTTAACTTATTTTAAATTAGGCAGCCTTCTGCGTGATTGAATGAGCGCGCTCAGTTGCTGCAGCAAGTGCTTCGGCCTTTTTTTCCGGCCCGAAAGCTACGCCTTCAATATAAATCACCTCTACATCCGTGATACCAATAAATCCAAAAATGGTGCGCATATAAGTTTCTTGATGCTCCATAGCCTTCATTGGTCCTTCTGTATAGATGCCACCTCTGCCAAGCACGAGTATGACTTTTTTATCTGTCAGAAAACCCTCAGGACCGTTCTCTCCGTACTTGAATGTTTTACCGGCGCGCGCGATATGATCAACCCATGCCTTAACCACAGATGGGATACCAAAATTATACATAGGGGCTTCGAACACAATAATATTGCTCGCAAACAGCTCATCAATCAACTCGTCAGAAAGTTTCAACTCAGGGGCATCAGGCTGACCAGAAAACATCGCGCCCAAAAATTCCGGATTAATATGCGGAACTGGGTTTTTGACCAAGTCACGCTCAATAATTTTAGCATCGGGTGAGGCTGCTTTTAAATCAGCCACCGTGACAGCGCCAATCTGACGTGTGACAGAGCTTTGTATATCGCTGCTTGATGAAATGTGAAGAATATTTGTCATGAATGTGCCTCTTGTCTATATATTTAAGTTAAGGTAGTTATAGGTACTTAGTGCAATATAGTAACCACCAAAAACAATTACAAGAAGGCACAAAAATGTCATTAGGTCACACAGATGTTCCCCCCAATACTCAGGATAAAATTCAACATGGCTCTAACTGCCCAAGTGGTGTTCGAGAGGTGTTAAGCCTTGTCGGTGATAAATGGAGCATGCAGATTGTAGGTGCACTTTGTAATACACCAATACGTTTTAATGAATTGCGCCGAATCATCGATGGAATTTCGCAGCGCATGCTCACACGCACCTTACGTGAACTAGAGCGCAGCGGGTTAGTCTCACGCACGGTAACTCCAACCACCCCCCCCAGCGTAGAGTATGCCTTAACGCCTTTTGGGAAAACTCTGATAGAGCCCGTCAAAGCTCTTGCTGACTGGGCGGAAAAAAATTACCCCACCATGAGTAAGGCACAAGAGCGTTACGACAAGAATGTAAAATAAATGCGTTACTAGCAGTTATATATCTAAATATAAAATAATTTTTTAACCTCAAAAAACTGTAAAAACTTCAATTTTTTGCATACCAAGTCGCGCGCGCTTTACCGTGGCGCTGAATGCGGCCAGAAGAGACCAACTCACGCAAGCGCACTTTCAGAGTGTTCTGGTTCGCTCTGGTATGCTCTACAATCTCGGCAATACTCAATCGCTCATGCTGTTTAAACAGTTCCAGTATTTGCACGGATAATGCAGGCAATACGGTATCATCCGATGCCTTTTCTTTCTCTACTTTTGCTGCAAGGTTTGCTTTTTGCTTTTTCAAGCAGCGCAGGAAAAACCTAAGCCACGGCTCCCAATCTGGTTTGTCGCCTTTGAGGGTTGTTTGCGTGCGGCGCAGTGCCTTGTAATATAAATCCTTGTTATCTTCGACCACACTTTCAAGCGAAGCATAAGGCACATAACTATATCCAGCCCGCAGCAACATAAGCGTGGTCAAGATACGGGATAGCCTGCCATTTCCATCTTGAAACGGGTGTATGGCTAGAAATACGACTGTGAAAATGGCTATAGCAAGAAGCGGATGAAGGCTATTTTCTGCAAGGGCTTTATTGACCCAACTTACCAGCTCTTCCATTTCGCGAGGCGTATCAAACGGCGTAGCCGTTTCAAAAACAACGCCGATTTCTTTTCCGTTTTCATCGAAGGCCACAACATTGTTGGAAAGCTTTTTATAATCGCCTCGATGGCGTTCATCCTTATTACTATGCCGTAATAAGATCTGGTGCAGTTGCCGGATATGGTTTTCCGTTATGGTCATATCTTCATAGGCTTGAAAAACTGTGTCCATAGCCTCGGCATATCCTGCCACTTCCTGCTCATCACGGCTCTTGAATGATGTGGAGGTTAAATTTGATAGCAGCGTTTCAACCTGCATATCCGTTAGCTTCGCGCCCTCAATCCGCGTGGATGAGCCAATACTTTCAATTGTTGCGACTTTACGAAGTTGACGAAGTCGCTCCGGCGACATATTTTTTAAGGCTTCCCACTTGCCCTTGAACTCGTCAATCTCGGCGATGAGTTTGACGATCTCTTGGGTAACGGTGATTTTGGGTTCTTGCATATCGAGCCTATATATCCGATTTCATACCCGATTATACCCGATTATACCCGATTTACAAGCCAATAAGACACCCGATTACACCCATTTTGAGGGGCGTGATTAAAGCTCCGCCTCTGGCGCATCGTCAGGCTTTTGCTCCGGCTCATTATCAGCGGCGGCATTAAAGCCTGATTTCATGTTGAATGTATCACTCATTCGTGGGTTTGCGGCTTTAGGGGCGTTTTCTGCCTCTGCCGCGCTACTGAATGCGCTTTGGGTTTGAGTCTTGGGTTCATCCGTTGCCCTGTTTTCCTGCCTTGGTGTTTCGGATTTTGCCACATAGGGTTCTGCCCGATATTGCGGCGGAACATTAGCGCGTTTAGTTTCGGCTTCAGCCCATGTCTTTTCCTTAACTTCGCTATAGGTCGTTGTTCTTTGCGGGCGCTCTTGCGCCTTTGAAAATTTCTCCTGCGTCTGGGTACTAGGGCGCTCCGGCGAAGGCTGGGCGGCTCTTTGTTGCCTGATAGCCCGATCAATCGCATCCGTCATGGGCTTTGTTTTTTCTGTTGCGGGTGTAAACCAGCTTTTACGATCTTCTGGCCTTGGTGCTTGTGTCTTTGTGGCTTGCCTCTGGGCTATCGCTTGCTCCAATGCCTTAATCCTGACTGGCGTGAGCTGTTTATATTCGGCCTGCGCCTTTGGTGTTGGCTGTACTTCGGCTTTGCTTGCGAAGGCAGATTTGATCGGCGGCGCTTCTGCCTTAGAAGGCTGCAATTTTATTTCAGGTTTTGCCCGAGGCGTTTCAACTGCCGTTATTGGTTTTACTTCCGGCGCAGCAAAAGCAGTCTTATCAATCTTGATAGGCTCGCCCTTGGCCTGAGGGATTTTATTTACGGCGCTCGATGCCGTTAGTGTCTGACGCGCTGCCTTCGTGGGTGGCTTAAATTCAGCCGGAATCTGGGCGCGTATCATCTCGGTTTTCAGGTGAAGCTTGAGATTAATTTCTTTGTCTGTGACCTGCTTGGGCGGGGCCTGCTCCTTAAATGGGGCTGTAATTGAGGGGGCGTGTTTCTTCACTTCCATGTCGATCCTATCGACAAAGCTCTTGTAGCGGCGAAAGTCCTCTTTCTTGGCCTCTACAAGAACAATATTCTGCTTCATCTCTTTGATCTGATTATGCAGCCCTTCGCGGTAGTCGCGGCCATAACGGGTAAACTGGCGCTCTGTGCGGGCGTGTTTTTCTTCTGTGGTGAGTTTGAGGCTGGCTTTTACTTCAACGCGGCACGTTAAAAAATTCGCCGCCAGTTTCACAGCGCTGGCGATTGTTTCCTTTATGACTGATTTCAGGGTGGTTTTTGTTTCAATCTGCTGAAGCTTTTCAAGCCGTTTGTCGAGCCGTTCCATCAGCCTGTCGAGCTGCGCGATTTGCTCCTTCAAGGGCTTATCGCCAAACGTTGCCCGTTTTTCATTCAGGGCTTTGATCTCGGCATTAAAGGCGCTGCGGATTTGTTGCTTATCAAGGGCGGGATAATCAATTTTACGGCCTTGGCTGTCTTCCCGTACTTTGCTTTGCAAATTATGGACGCTTCCGCCGCCGGATGATGAACTGGAAGAAGAGCTTTTTTCACCTGAGCCTTCTTCACCGTCTTCATCATCATCACCGTTATCGGCCTTTTTGAAGTCTTTGGCCAAAAGGCTTTGATAGGCGCTAGCATTCTTCGATGCCTTGCCCTCATGGGTTTGGGGGATGCGGTCTAGCCCCTGCGCCTCCAATGTGCGCCGGTCAATCTTCGCATCTGGGAAGCCTGCGCGTTCCAGCGCATCATTCGCCAGTGTTTCCCACACTTCGCGAATGACCTCGATTTCTTGGGGGCCAGTAACCTTGTCATCGAGAATGCGGGTCTTTGCGCCAAGCCCGTCTTTTGTGATCTCGCGGGTCGTAAACAAAAGATGGGCGTGGTGGTTGCGAGGGTCGTGACCATCACCCTCGCAAGGGCTGTGAATGGCAACGTCCACAGCCACGCGATAGCGTTCAAGCAGATAAAGCCCCATATCGCGGGTAAGTTCCGCGCGGGCTTTATCACTTAACTCATGCGGCAAGGCCAAGATAACCTCACGCGCCACGCGGGAATTTTTTCGGGTTTCGCTGGCCTCTGCCGCATTCCATAGAACGGCACGGGATAAAAGGGTTTTCGGGGCGGAAGGCGGCGCGAGAATAAACGTATCTGCCACGCCTGTACGTTTGTGATAGCGGTGGGTTCTGCCTGCGCGTTCATCCTTGAGGATTGAACCGGAGCGATAGGCGGCGGCTGCAACAGCCGAATGGCCTTCGCTCCTCGAAAAGACTTTTAACGAGCAATGATAAATTGCCATTACGCAGTAATCCCCCGTGCCGTTTTTAGCGCTGCAAACGGAGTTTGCGTAAGTGCGCTATTAACATTCTTCTTATTTTAGAATAACAACGGAGGATTAAGGTTTGGTTACGGAAAATTGATATATTTTATGGCCAGTGACTTTCCACTATTTATAGAGATTCTTGATGTCAGTACAGATATTTTTCAAGAAGCATTAAACAGCACGATGCTCCATCAATGTTTCAAGCCTATCTTTACGTTTTTCCCAGTCAGGCATAGCTTTTTCTAACAACTTGTAAAACGCCTTACTGTGATTATGTTCAGATAAATGACAAAGCTCATGCACTATTACATAGTCAATGCATTCTTTAGGCGCGCCAATCAATTCTGGATTTAGGGTAATCAAGTGCCTTTTAGAGCAACTCCCCCATCTCATTTTCATGGCTCGCAAGTAAAAATTTCCATCATGCTCAATGTCTATTTTTCTGCTCACGTGTTTTAAACATTCTGAAAATCTTTCCTCAAAGACATTATTTGCTTTATTTCGATACCATGTATCAACAAGCTCTTTTACATGCTTTGAGTTAGTGTATGTCGCATACACATATAACTGCCCCCTAAGCATCTTTACTTCATCAATGATGCTCCGTTCTATTTTTAGGGTATATTGCCTGCCTAGATATCTAAAAGCCTCGCCAGAGATGTATTTTCGAGCAGGCAAGGCAGGTGGATAACGCTCAAAATATCGTTGCTGCTTCCTTATCCATTTAGCCCGCTTGAAAACTCTATTTTTAATCTTGTCTAAAGACGTGTTATCCGGCGCATCAACGACAACAGAGCAATTTGGATGAACATGAATCGCCAACGTTTTTCGATCTTTGAAATTAAGATGAAAAATAATTTCCGATCTGCCATATTCTACTGAGTGAAGGTTAGTTTCCATAGCCCTCGCGCCTTTTCGCTGTATTGATCAAAAACTCAAGGGCTTGATCAAGCTCCCCTAAGCTAAAGCTTAAGTCATAACGCCCCTTCATACTAAAAAGATACTCTTCTATGGAGTTAATCATAGCATTTTGAATATCGATCTTATGCACCCAATCTCTAATCTTGTGAGTGTTTATAAGCTCTTCTACGCGGATCGCTATATCAGCGGCGATATCCTCTTTCGCTTTTGTTGGGCTGCTTAATGGCAAATAATCCAGAATAACACCATAATATGCTTTGGCATCTTCGTATCCAGCCAATGATACTGGCAAAGAAGAAGTGCCTTGCTTTTTCATTTCATCAAGAGCGTTTTTAACGCGCTCCAAATATAGGGCATCAGATAGCCTTTGCGCGCGATGGTCTGCTATTGCTTCCTCGATTAATTCTGACAATCTTTTGTAAAGAGCCGGATCTTCATCCATCTTTTCCGTGATGGTTTTTTTCATGCGCGATGCTATAGCATCTGCTTTAGCGGCCTCGCCTTCAATTTTTTCTAGTTCTAATTCAAAGTTTTCTGTGTCAAATACGTTGACAGGGGCAATAAGTTGCTTGACCTGTTCTGCACCAATATACTTATTCACCATATTTCTAATTTGAAGTTCGTAGGAGGAATAATCTATGCTCTCTGCATAGCGCTGCTTTACTGCAGCGCGCAGATTTAAAAATCGCTTTAGATCATCAGTATATTTTTTCTTTTTATCTTCAGGCGTTTCATCTTGGAATTTGGAGTTACTCAAGGAAAGTTGTAGTGTTTTTGCGTATTCTTTCAAATGTTCATAGAACTCCTCTCTAACATCTAGTGGCTCTAAATGCCTTTGAAGTGCCTCAATATCGTTTTTATTTTCAACTTCCTTAAATACCTGCCATAAATCTGTATGCCGTTGCGGAAGTTTTTTGATCTCTTCAGTAACATCCGTGATAGTGCCTTCAATATCCTCAGGATCAAAGCCTTCGCGCTCTAGTGCACGATAAGTGTCGATAGCTTCATTCAACTCCCCAAAGATACCCCTATAATCAACAATGAGGCCGTATTCTTTGCCCTCATGTAAACGGTTAACCCTAGCAATAGCCTGCAAAATATTATGTTCTTTAAGCGGCTTATCAATATACAGAACACTATTGCGCGGAGCATCAAACCCCGTAAGCAGCTTATCAACCACGATTATTATTTCCGGTGTGTCTGAATATTTGAATGCATCAGTAACGGCATCGGCATATTTTTTTTCGCTGCCATATTTTGCCATCATGGCCTTCCAAAATTGTTGGACAGCAGGGATTTCAGACTCATCGGTAGAAGTATGATCCTCCCTTGTATCTGGCGACGAAACTATAACAGATACTTCTACTCCAAAACCTTCGAGAAGTCGGAGGTATTTAATAGCCATTTCTTTACTGGAAACGGCTAGCTGCCCTTTCTTCCCTGTTCCGCGATACGTAGATTTATAATGCTCAGCGATATCGTATGCAATTTCAGCTATACGAGCATCAGATTTACTAAGCTCTTCTTCGCGTTTAAATTTCTTTTTTAAATCTAGTTTTTGCTCATCGGTAAGATTAGAAGTTATGCGCTCAAACCAACGGTCAAGCTGATCTTTATCTCCATGAAGCTCCGACATGCGGCCTTCGTAAATAAGAGGGGCAACCGCTCCATCTTTAACAGCTTGATTCATGGTGTATTTATGAATAAAGCCCCCGAATTTATTTGCCGTGCTTTTCTCCTTTTTTAAAAGAGGTGTTCCTGTAAAGCCTATATAGCAGGCATTTGGGAATACATTATGCATTTTAGCGTGAGCAATTCCGTATTGTGAGCGATGGCTTTCATCAACCAAAACGAAAATATTAGTACTCTCATCACGGATTTTCTTTTTCTTTGATGCTGATTCAAATTTATCGATGATTGTAGTGATGATGTTGGCTTTATTGTAGTGAACTAATTCAATCAAATGCTCACCACTCTCAGCCTGTTTCACCTGCTTCCCGCAGTTTTTAAATGTGTCGTAAATTTGATCGTCGAGGTCTACACGATCAGTAACCAATATTACTTTAGGATTTTCAATGGAAGGTTCCAAGGCAAGTGCCTTCGCCAGCATTACCATTGTGAGGGATTTTCCTGACCCAGTAGTATGCCAGATAACACCACCTTGGCGGGTGCTATCACCCCGCTGTTTGGTTACACGATCTAGTGTCGCCTTAATCGCATAAAACTGTTGATAACGGCATATCTTTTTTACCTTATTATCAAAGACAATGAATTGATAAATGAGCTTTAATAACCGCTCTTTGCGCAGCATATTATATATCGCCCAGTCTTGTGGGGATACAAGGCGCTCACCGGAGCTTGCAATATTCTCCATATAGCGGCGTTGATGCTCGTTGCGTTCCGAGTACATTCTAGCCTGCGCTTTGGTGGGCAACGATGCATTGATAAGCTTGCGAAGCTCAGGCTCTTCATGGCTTTCTTCGTCTTCCTTCCAGACCGACCAAAACTTTAAGGGCGTATCGGTGGTCGCGTACTGCGCCTGATTTTGGCTTAGAGCCATTAATATCTGGCTAAACGTAAATAGTTCAGGAATTTCATCTGATTTTTGATTGCGAAGTTGTTGGCTAATTGCCTCCTTAACCGCGTCTTTCAAATCGGGGCGCTTGCATTCTATAACAACCAACGGAATGCCATTCACAAAAACAACAATGTCTGGGCGGCGCGTTTGTTTGCTGTTACGGCGTTCAACCTCAAATTCATCCGTTACATGAAAGACATTATTCTCTGGGTTCTTCCAGTCGATATATTGCAGTGAATAAGAGCGCGCATAACCGTCTATTGTTTGCTCAAAGGACTTGCCGAGCGTCAGAAGATCATAGATCGCCTCGTTGTTTGTCATCAGTGCATCAAATGGCATGTGCGAGATGGATTGTACGGCGTTTTTGATATTAGCATCTGAAAAAGTGTGTTTATTGCCCTTAAATTCTATGCCGTTGATCTTGGCAAGCTGTTTGCTCAGCACTTCTTCAAGTACACAACCTGACCTTTTTCCGCCACGCAGTGCTACCGTTTCAGATGGCGTTAAATACTCATAGCCCAAATTCTGCAACAACTGAAGCGCAGGTAAGAGTGATGATAAATCTTCTAAATATTCGTTGGCGGCCATCAATTCTTCTCCATCAAATTAGGCGATAGAAAAGCATGCAGATGTTTCAACTTTTCTAATAATTCATCAAATGTAATAATTGTTATATCTTTTGAATTCCCTCTAAAAAGCTCAAAAGACTTAATCTTATCATCTTCAGTAGGCATTGTGCCTACAATCAAGAACCCTTGCACATGGTAGGTTTCCATGGCATACAGCTTTGAATTGTTCTTAATAGCAAATATATTTTGCTGAAATTTAAGCCTCTGATCCAAAACTTGGTTCAGCGATCCTGATAAATCTTTTGATGCAACATAGACTCCGTCTCTATAAGACGTTTTATTTAGCAATGATGTTGATGGTGTTTTAATTTCAATTAATGCAGCATTATTGCTCAAGCTATTTTTCACAAGGAAATCAGCAATCTTTTCCCCTGATCCAGAAATTTTTCTACCACCAACATACGCTTGATCCTGAATTTTTATAATGGGGCATCCAAAGGCCATATTGAGGATAAATGGATTTTCATTGAACAGAGCTTGCCAACGGTCTTCACTTAACTTCTTGGCGAGCATCTCTTCATAGGTCTGGACAAGTTTTTCTAATGTTACGAGATCAATATCATTGCGGAGTTTTACGAGTGCTTCGGGCTGATCTTTTGCCATTTTGCTTTTATTGCTGCTCACGAGATCAATAGCTGCGCTTTGCTCCACCTTAGATAAGTGGACAGGTAAGACGGGTGATGACTTTGCAATCAGGCGAGCAAGCGTACCATCTTGCTTTCTAATGTCCTTATGGGGGTATTTTGTCTCATCTTCTAGAAAAAATGCCAGCACATTATGAGCTGATATTTTTTTAACTTCACTTGAGACTTGCCTCGCTTCCCGCGTGATACGGTCAATCGTTTTACGGATTTGTTCAAAGTCAGAATACTTTATTGTACAAATAGTTCCTTTTTCATCAATCGAGGTGCTGTCTTTTTTGCTAATGACCAGAGTTTGTATATTTAAATCCTCTAAAATATCGACGATAAAACGATAATCCTTTCGAAGACCAAGGCCATAATCATAATCTTTAACAAAACAAGACGGTAGATTTTCTAATAGGTCAATTACCTCATCTTCAGTTTTAGCGCCTCCATATCCAAATCCATCAAGCGTAATACTCAGGAGGTCTGCATACTTTCCCTGTAAAAAATCCTTATGTGTCGGTAATGTGTTAATGGGAATGATTGTGACGTAATCATTTTGGCCGTTAATATCCAAAATTCCCTTTTTATAACTTTCTGCTTTTGCAGGGTCTAGGCCAGCTTCCGCTAACGCAACGTCAGGGGGAATATAATAGACCTCGTTATAGTTTGGGTGCACTTCTTCGAACAAAAGCTTACCGCTCGGACGTGTGCCAATATCGTTTGGAAAAAGTCTTGCCATTTAACTCCCCATTACAATCTTCTGCATAAAGTCTCTTTTCGCTTTTTCAACTTCCTGCTTTGTTGCTCGTTGTTTGCACAGAACCCCCATACGCCTCTCATTTTGCGAACTTTTATTTTTCTTAAAAGCTGTAAAATTATATGTACCATTACCAACGCGGCTTTCTTCAAATCGATATTCATTTGCCACACAGTGCCCCATGTAATTACCGTTGGGCGTGTACGTCCAGTCACCGACATAGTTAAGGCCTTCAAGTCTTCGTCGCATTTCTAAGGGTGTTTGAAAACGCTGCGTAGGATCAACATGCGTAGCTTTTGTAATGATCGATTTTAAATTACGAGGAATGAACGGCAGGTAATCTTTAGGTTGGATCAGATTGCCGCTTTCTACTTTTTGGTAATATCCGGCTTCACCTAATGAATTAAGTTTATCGCGCAGCTTTCCAATGCCGTTCAAAAGTCTAAACATCGTTAAGCCAACCTGATAAATATCCGTTTGGCCATTAATATGATTATTGGCAATTAATTCTGGCGCGGTATGCAGCTTATAAGCACCCGTGGGCGTAACATATGCTTGTCCTGCTCCAGCTACGCTAATACCGTAATCCGTTAATATACCTTCTCCGTTGTTTCCAAGTAATATATTTTTAGGCTTAATATCATTGTGATAAAGATCTTGCTCATGAAGAAATTCTAAGCCGCGCAGTACATCTGATATTATTGGCAATACAGTTTTTATTGGCATAAAGTTCCCTGCGTTCAAACCTTGAATAAGAGAGCCATTTGGTTGATAATCCATAGCGATTAAGAATAAATTCGTTCCTTTGCGGGTAGTGGCATCTGCATAATGAATTTTTACTAAATTAGCATGATCCATAAGATTGCCACGATGCGCCTCTTGAATATGTTCATCAATCGCGGCTTGAGATGCGTCTAATATTTTCACGGCTACCTGCCGATTAATACTTTCATCCTGCGCGAGCCATATTTCTCCAAAATTCCCCGTGCCTATACGATTAATCAGGGTAAACTTATAAAGCTGCTCATTTGGAGTTAGAGGCGGGTTAAAATACAAATCTAATTCCTCCCAGCCCAAGCCGCCGCGACAGCATCAGCCATTTGCTCGTTCCATATTGTTTGACTTTGCCCTGCCTTTGCTGCTGCAAAAGCTTTTACGGCACTCCTACTAGTCCCTAATGAGGCATAAGTTTTTACTGACAACGGAATATTTTTTTGTCCCGCTAAATTAATAAGTACGCCTTCCATGTATGTGGCCAAGCGAACATTGGCGGTTTCACTTCTTCTGCCGTACTCACTGGTTTTGATAACAACGCCTTCGATATTTTGATTCTGGCGTAAAATACGCTCACATTCGCTATGCAGCCACGGCAGTTTTTGATCCGCTGTTGTCATACCATTCGGGAATTTAAGGCGGTTTTCACCATTTGCGTTTGTGAAAGTTGCATCCTGCCCATCAATCTCAAGCAAAGCATAACGCACTTCGGTAGGTGAGGTTCTGAATCCTAAAACTAACATTATGCGGCCTCCTGACGGTCGAGTTTGACGCGTTTTTTGCCTGTGAGGAGTTGTTGCATCAGGCCTTTTTTCTGCTCCTCATAACCTTCTAGTTTTTGCGTCAGAAGGTCAATTTCCTTATCGGCTTCATTCAAAACAGCGGCGATTTTTTGTTGTTCTTTCACGCTTGGGCAAGGGATATTCATAAATGAAAAATCATCATAGCTTATCTGCTTTCCATCACGAATTCCGATTACTGCAACGGCTAAATGTCCAATAAAGTCATAAGATTTAAAATAATGGCGATAGAAATCATCATTGATAGGCCGAATGCTTTTCAAAATCGTATAAGCAGGGCTAACAATGCCCCTGTATCTGGAATATTCGAGCCCACCTTGGAATGAACGCAAGCTTATTACAAAGTCACCCGGAACGATAAGTTTATAACTGTCAGTACTGCCATCCGGCATGGCAACGCGCCTGTCTAGACTGTCGCGTGGTACAACACCAATATCTTGCATGACTGCTAATAAAGGCTCATTCTCATTTCTCTTTTTTGTAAAACTTTTGAATATTTGATCAGCTTTTAGCGTCGTCCATTCCTCCCCTTCAAATTCAGGGAAGCGGTGTTTGCCCGTGAGGAGGCGCTGCATCAACGCCTTTTTTTGCATTTGTTTTTCTTTGATCAATTTATTGGTAGATTTTAATGTTTTATCCCACATTAAAAGAACATCTGAGATGGCTTGTT
The DNA here is from genome assembly GCA_002167715.1 of Micavibrio sp. TMED27. Taxonomy (GTDB): domain Bacteria; phylum Pseudomonadota; class Alphaproteobacteria; order Micavibrionales; family Micavibrionaceae; genus TMED27. Next base: position 409,515 of record NHCG01000010.1, on the reverse strand, counting down.
GCTCGAGCTTGGGTGGCACAAGAATAGGTACAAGAGACAAATCTTTTTGGCCAATGTTCGTACGAATAGCCCCTTGTCCACGTCGAACTATTTCCCTTCTTGCCGCGCTTGAGCGAAAACAATACCCTGCATATTCTGGTAATAAAACTGGGTTCTTCTGCCTTCCGCGAATTACAAATCCTCCAAAAATAATAGGCTGATCATCCATATAAACGGCTGTCATTCCAATGTCATTTTCAGTTTCGGAGGTACGATTAAACAAAATATCTCCATGACAGACAGAGTATTCTTTTTGTTGTTTTTCATTAGCTGTCATTGAACCGCGAACATTTGTTTGCAATAGAAAATCGTGGTCAAAAACATCCATGACATTTACAAATTTAACACCTTCTCCATATGCATCTTTGTCAGCATTCACCCCGTTTTTGAAGTCCATGAATTCGCCTATATTTTTTGTCTCCCATCCATCAGGCTGCATAACCAAGCTCCTTAAGGTGTTTTTGCATTTCGGCTTCGGTTTCTGCGAGTTCTGTTTCAATCTGGACAATACGTTTTTGAACGGCTTTGATATCAATTTCCTCCTCTTCCTCGAACGTATCGACGTAACGCGGAATGTTGAGGTTATAATCGTTTTCTTTGATCTCATCGGTGCTGGCTAAATAAGCGTATTTATCAATCGTTTGACGCTCTTTATATGTTGCAACAATCTTCGCAATATCTTCTTCGCGCAGGCGGTTTTGGGTTTTGTCGCTGTTATATTCGCTGCTAGCATCAATGAACATCACGTTCTTGTCTGCTTTATTGCGCTTGAGCACCACAATCGCCGCTGGAATGCCTGTGCCAAAGAATAAGTTGGCGGGCAAGCCGATGACCGCATCAAGCAAATTTTCTTCAATAAGTTTTTGACGAATTGTGCCCTCGGCTGCGCCACGGAACAAAACACCATGCGGCACAACCACCGCCACTCGGCCAGAATTCGCCGTTGTGGTTTCAATCATGTGAGAGATAAAGGCATAGTCACCTTTGGACTTTGGCGGCAAACCTCTGTGAAAACGGTTATAAGCATCGTTACTCACATCCTCATGCCCCCATTTATCAAGGGAGAATGGGGGATTAGCGACAACCACTTCAAATTTCATGGTGCGGTCATTTTCCAGCAGCTTCGGGCTGCGGATTGTGTCACCCCATTCCACACGAGCATTATCCATGCCGTGCAAAAACATATTCATTTTCGCCAGCGCCCATGTAGAGCCTGTAATTTCTTGCCCATACAGAGAGAAGTCATTAATGCCACGGTTTTTGAGCTGGTTTCCGCACTTGATAAGCAAAGAGCCAGAACCACATGTCGGGTCGCAAATACGCTCTCCTGCTTGTGGGTCTACAAGCTCAGCGATAAGCTCAGAAACTTCGGCAGGGGTATAAAACTCACCCGCTTTTTTACCTGCTCCCGCAGCAAATTTTGAAATCAGATATTCGTACGCATCGCCAATAATATCTTGATTGCCGATACGGCTGGGACGAAGGTCAAGACGCGGATCGGCGAAGTCATTTAGCAAATGCCTTAGGCGACCGTTACGGTCTTTGGTTTGCCCTAAATTGGATTCACTGTTGAAATCAATGTTGCGGAATACGCCTTGTAATTTTTCACGGTTGGCATCTTCAATTTGTGACAGCGCGTTATTGATGCGCTCACCAATATTACTCTCTTCGCGAGCGTTATAAAGGTCTTTAAAATGGCAACCATCAGGCATGACGAAGCGGTCACGCTGCAGGCGACGTTTTATTAGCTCATCATCGCCTTTATATTGCTCCTTAAGCTCGTCATAACGCTCTTCCCATACGTCAGAGATATATTTTACGAATAACATGACCAAAATATAATCTTTATATTGAGAGGCATCGATCACGCCACGGAACGTGTCGCAGGCCTTCCATAGGACGCCATTAATTTCATCTTGGGTTGTTTTTCCTGTGCTCATGCTGCTTCTCCTTCTAAGGTTTGTTCGAGCAACGCATTTATATATGCGTCTTTTTGCTCGGTAAGTTCTTCCAGTAATTGTCGCTGATGATTCCAGCATTTAGATATGTTTATGATTTTCTTTTGTGTTTCGAGGTCTGGTAATTTTATCGGCAAGGCCGCTAATGTTTTCCGACTCAGATAGGGGAGCGCCGAGCCTTCTTGATTGGACGTGTAAAATTTGTGTGCTGGCGTACTATTTAAAAACCAGACTAAAAATTCAGGCAATATTTTTTCTGCCTTCTTGTTTCTTAAAACGTAGAAATGAGGGGACGCAACGCTATGTTTTTTCACAGAGGATACGTGAACAGCAAAAAAACGACTGCCGCGCCCCACAAACAGTACGTCATCCTCTTTAAGCCAATCAGGATTGCGGCTGCCTTTTGTATTTATTTTGATAGCATCGCTCCAGTTCACTCCTGCAAGCGGATCAACATCCTTCATCTGCACCAACACAGCATCGCCAGAAAAGTCTTCCTTTGCAGCTTTTCTCAGCGGGAAGCCCGTCTTAACGTCTGTAACAGCTTCTAAATTTATTGTTTTAAATCTCATAATGCAGTTTTTACGCCCAAAAACTCCATCTGTCAACGCAAAAAACGCATTAAACTCAAAAATGCGCTTTTATGCGACTTCCGGTAAGAAACTACTGCAATGCAATTCAGTTCCGCCTAGGTCTTTTAATACCCAACGGGCAAGACCTATCGGCGCTTCAAGCTGCCTTTCGCGCCTGAGCGAGCTTAATCTTCCTCAACGCCAAGCACTCTCGGCGCTTGCTTGCTTTTTCGGACATTGATAAGCGATGTATCAATCATGTCCTTCAAATGCGCCGCATAGTGCTTTTCGATCATCTCGACTGACGTTCGACAGTTCTTCGCGATCTGGTAAATGTCTGCACCCTCTAGCAGACGAAAACAAATATAGCTGTGGCGAAGGGAATAGGCCGTCCGCGCTTTTCCATCGCGGTCGAACTTCAAGTCATTCTCAGTCAAAATGCCGTTGAACATTTTTTTAAATTCATTGGGGAAGAGTTTATCCGTGGGCTTAACTGGCCGCTCCCCTTCATCGGTTGGCCGTGGTCGGTCGCGCAAACGCTCGAACGGCCTGACTGCCCCCGTCATAGATTTACAGTAGCCAACGCCGCGCTTCCCGCGCACTTCAATTTCTAAAATTTTGTCGCCACTCCATTCATCGGTGACAATATCTACGTCACGAAACTCAAGTTGGTTAACCTCATCTGGCCGCAATCCCGTATTGGCCATGAACAAGATAAAATCATGGAGTTGCTCCGCATACCACTTAAAGCGCGGATTTTTAGGATTGGCCGCGTTCTTCCGCGTGGCTGTATAAAGCTGTTTATACTCCTTCGGTGTGAACCAAGGGCGGTGGCTTACCTTTGTGTGCCGCCTGTATGGGTCGGATAGATCAGGCACTTGCTGAATATAGCCGTGACGATGCGCCGTTTTGAGGGTAAGGCTTAACGTCACAATCTCGTTATGTATGGTTTTTCGCGCTGGCGGCTTCCAAGGTTTGCCAGCCTCTTCTTCATTATAATCTTCCGGCTCGGTCAAACGATGCGCTCGATATTGTTGAGCCGTTCCGGCTGTAATATCGCCCACGTGCATATCACCAAAGAAGGGAAGTAGATGAAGCCTTAGGCGGTCTTTATGCCCCTGCACCCATTTCGGGCTGCGGTGGCCTCTTGTTGTAGCCTCATATTCGCTTTCAAACATCTTGGCGACTTGGGAAAAATTCTTTCCCGTATTTAGTTCACCAAGATGGTTTTTCGCCTGTAACTCATTAAACCAATCCGTAGCCTCATCCTTGGCGCGGCCAAGGCTCTTTTGCCTTGTGCTTTTGCGCCATTCCTTACCATTAAGGAATGTGGAGCAATGCCAAGCGCCGCCTTCGCTGCGCTGATAAAGGATAACTTGGTCGCCTAGAATGCGGTGTCTTTCCATCTTTGATTCCCCTCAAACACACTGTGCGTTTTGTGTGAGTGTTGTGCGATACATTTTATTGTATCATGGGAGGGGTTAATAAAAAATAAGCACCTTGTAAGGTGCTGATTTTATTGGAAAAAATTGGTTGCGGGAGTAGGATTTGAACCTACGACCTTCAGGTTATGAGCCTGACGAGCTACCGGACTGCTCCATCCCGCGACAATTAAATAAAGAAGACGAGGTCTTCATAACGAATGGATTGTGGTTTATAACGTTGCTGTAATATAAAATCAAGAGCTAAAAAGACTTTTATCTAAACTACGCCGCTTTTTCTTGAGTAAGCTGTAAAAACACATCTTCTAAATCACTCTCATCCGTTGAAATATCAAGAATAGTATGGCCCGCANCATGAATAGCGCCNATCATATCACTGACTTTCACCTCNTTAGGGCTNTAACGAATGACAANACTACGCTTACCTNNCTTTTCCGCNGAGAANCCNTTAAGCGTTTCAGGNANCTCAGCGAGTCTTTCAACATCCAAGCGAAAACGAATTGTTTTATTATCAAGCCGGCTNAAAAGNTCCTCTGTCGGTTCACAAGTAACCACTTCACCATGATTAATAATAGCAATCTCATCACAAAGNTCCTCNGCCTCNTCCAGATAATGCGTGGTCAACAAAATCGTAACACCNCTCTCATTTAACGCCCTTACATTATCCCAAAGCTGTTTACGCAGCTCNATATCAACACCNGCAGTCGGCTCATCCAAAACAAGAATTGGCGGCGAATGCACCATAGCNTTNGCNACAAGNAANCTGCGTTTCATACCACCCGATAACGTCCGAACATAAGCATTNGCCTTATCAGCAAGNCCAACAAGCTCTAAAAGCTCNTCAGTACGCCTATCCGCTNTAGGAACGCCGTAAAAACCAGCCATAAGATCAAGNGTTCGTGCAGGCGANAAAAATGCATCTTCATTAATNTCTTGCGGCACTATGCCAATTGANGACTTTGCACATCGAACATTATCATCAATGTCATATCCCCAAATTTTAACNTGCCCCGAACTTTTCATCACAAGCCCAGCCATAATATTAATTATCGTTGATTTACCCGCCCCATTAGGACCCAAAAGTCCAAATATAGAGCCCTTAGGAATCTTAAGCGAAACATCACGAAGCGCCCTTTTTTCAGGAGACTTACCGCGCGCTTTATATATTTTATTGAGATTTTCTATTTCAATTGCGTAATCTGACATCTTTATAACACCTTATGAGANAGTGAATGAATTAGACCAGTTCACTACAAAATCAAGACTTTTTAAGAAACTAAGTTCTGCTTAACCCAGTCCATTGCAAATGGGTCATCTTTAAGATGAGCATTCCAAAAATGCGTAACAGCTTCAATTATTTCTGCCTCATGCCTTTCACGATATGGGTTCTGAACCAGCTTACCGCGCGTGCCGTTATATACCATATGATCCCCATTCTCTAGAACCTGAACATATTGGTCATCACGTGGAACATTATCACGAATAATTAAACGGTGCTCGTAACCATAATCTTCTAGCGGCGANGCATCATCAGTTCCAGTCATATGCAACAAAGGAATATCAATACCGCCATAAAGCTGACCTGGATCAACATCAGTTAAATGCCCTATGGGAACAGGACTGTAAAGAATGCCCGCACTAAAGCGAGGCTCTCTAATTTCAAATAACTCTTGCTGCGCATTCGGAAACTTCATACCCGCCATAACTTGAGTCGTCATAGCCCCAAACGAGTGACCAGACATCCCTACGCGCTCAAAATCCATAATAGCGCCAACATCTGGATTTTCCTGCGCCCAACTGATCATCTGATCAAAAGCAAAAGGAACATCATAAAAGCGGTTAATCGTTGTCTCACGGCTGATTTTAAGCTTTCTAAGAACATCCCAAGGGTGCCCCGGCTTACCCTCCCACAAGCTACTATCCGTGCCATAATGTGTAAGATGCACAAGGACGTAACCGAGTGACGCTAGATGACGAGAGATAAAACTCGCACCATCGCGGCTACCACCATAACCATGAGACCAAAAAATAACTGGGGCTTTTTCTATACCCTCACCTGAGGGGTAATAGAGCTTAAAAGGGACTGTTCGTACAGAGCCATCCTCATTATACCGCGCTTCATCGACAAACTCGCCGCGCTTCATAAGGACTTTATAAGAACCTTCGTTAGACATTATTTCTTACGGAAATTATCAAGTGAAACAACTTCACCACTACCTTTTGAAGAGCCACCNCCATTGCCATCATCATCAGGGCCATCATCATCAAGCTCATCCAAAATGGATAGGTCCGCATCCTCAGCAGCATCACCAACAGGCTGAAACTGTAGAGCAAAATTAACACTCGGATCCGCAAAAATACTAATCGCAGCAAGCGGAATTTCTAGTAGTTCAGGCTTATTATTAAATGATAGTTCAACCGTCATACGTTCATCATTAACTGTAAGATCCGTAAACTGATACTGCAGAACAATTGTCATCTCNCCAGGATAACGTTCACGAAGATAATCCGGAATTTTCACACCAGGATAATCAGTCAAAAATGTAATATAAAAATGATGCTCACCAGGCATTGCACCATGCTCATCATGATAAGAGATNATCTCTCTAATCGATGCCTTAACAACACCACGTAAAGCTGTTTCGACCATTCGGTCATATCTAAGTATATTTTCGTCTTCTATCATCACATTCTATGTGTCGCAATATTACTAATATAAATCAAGAGTCCTTTTAAAAAAATAACAGACTATACAGTCATATTATTCTCAACTTAGGAGGAGGATTAAATCTCTCATAAGCCTCAGGATCAACGGAAAGATTNTAAAGCCACAAAGGTGAAACACCAATCGTCAGGCCAGCGAGAATAGGCAAAAATAAATCATGATATTTCAGAGGNATTTCCCTTATTTCCCTAAGGCTAATCTCAACTTTCCTGTAATAAAAATACAATAAAATAAATATAGAAAGTGCAGAGCAAAACACCATAACGGGTAACGGCAACATAACCCCTAACGTATTAAGCCATAGTGTCATTTTAAAGAGGCTAAAAACAACAACCCAAAAAATCAACACAATGAGAATCAGCCATAAAATACTTTTTGCTTCATCCATATATATGCGCACCGCACCCTTAAAATCGGTTTTCTGCACAGCTTTAATGAGTGAAAAATACGAAACAAAGCAGAATAAGAGCACAAGCTCAGTCAAGAGAGATTGAACCACCGCCCCAGCCAAACAAACCCGAATAATTGAAAAAACAATAAGTACAAAGATGCTTCGCATAATGGAAGCACCAGTAAAATATAACAAACTCTCACTACCTTTATTATTAGGTAGTAAGGAATGTAACCAGAAAAAGGGAGTGAAGAGGAGAGCCGTCCCAATAAAAAAACAAAGCCAATATAAAAGCTCAGGGATTTCAAAAAAAGGTTCAGCCATAATATTGCTCAAATAGAAATGAGCCGACTCTGTTGCTAGGCTCGGCTCGGGCCCCACTAAGGGAGGTTAATTCCCTAAGAATTCTATGTAGCTGTCACTACTGCTCAATTAAGCAGCGATGCGACCTTCACCTTCAACAACAGAGTTGTCGTTAGCTGCTACGAACACAAAATTATCATTTGCATTTGTAATAATAGCCCGATAACGGCGGATACAATGCCGAACACCGTATAATGTCTTTATTGCGCGCGTCGATCCTATTTCGGCCCCGCCATTTAACATTCAAAATGTTAAATGGTGGAGCCGCCGGGTACCGCCCCCGGGTCCGCAACGTTTATTCCACACCAACGTTTAGTGTCATAACTGGAAAACCAGCACTTTAATTATATTTAGCCTGCACTTTATTGTCGAGAATTTAAATAAAAAACAAATTAGCAATTAGCTACATAAGCCAAAAGCGAATAAGTTAATAATAGCCACAAAATAAACAAGTCACATATAGATACAAAAACAACTAAAAGAAACAAAAAAACTAATAACAGAATTTTGATGCTCTACGAGCTCTCGAACTTTTAAAAATACGAAAAAATACCCATATTAATGAGTATGAAAGAATATCTCGACCTTATGCGCCATGTATTAGAAAATGGCACCGATAAAGAAGACCGTACAGGCACAGGCACGCGCTCAGTCTTTGGTTACCAAATGCGCTTCGATCTCTCTGAAGGCTTTCCGCTAGTAACAACTAAAAAATGCCACTTAAAATCCATCATACATGAGCTACTCTGGTTTATCGCTGGAGATACAAACATAAAGTACCTTAAAGAAAACGGCGTGCGCATATGGGATGAATGGGCCGATGAAAACGGTAATTTAGGCCCTGTTTATGGTGAACAATGGCGCAGCTGGAAAACAGCGGATGGTCAGACTATCGACCAATTAAAAAACGTAATCGATCAGATTAAAAACAATCCTGACAGCCGCAGACTTTTAGTCGTTGCTTTCAATCCTGGCGTAGTTGACCAGATGGCTCTACCGCCTTGCCACGCTTTCTTTCAGTTCTATGTGGCTGATAATAAGCTGTCCTGCCAACTATACCAACGTAGTGCAGACATCTTCCTCGGTGTACCATTCAACATCGCTTCGTACGCCCTACTCACGATGATGATTGCGCAAGAATGCGGCCTTGAATACGGTGATTTTGTTCACACTTTCGGAGATGCACACCTATACTCTAACCACTTCGAACAGGCAAAACTACAACTTAGTCGTGAACCGCATCCCCTACCACAAATGAAGATTAACCCGAATATAAAATCTGTATTTGACTTCAAATTTGACGACTTTGAGCTCTTAAATTATCAAGCTCACCCACATATAAAAGCACCAGTCGCGGTATAAACCCAATGTCAGCTTTACGTATGAACACTAATGCCACTGTAGACATTAGTGTTTTAACTTGACATTTTCTCCACTCTCCCACTAAAAACACCTCAAATTAATAATAATAAAATAATAGAGGTAATAAAAATGACACTGAGTATCCTTCGTGAAACTGACGGTGATTTGGAGCACCCCAAAAAAGAAAGCACAATTACTTTTGGCGACAACACAACTATTCAACTCGTCAAGGTTTGGGGCAGCACACTAAGAAACAAGGCCATTAGAAACACTTCACTCGTAAATGTGACCTTACCGGCCAATGCACGCATTACAATTTCAACAACACCTAAAGACCCAGGCGGAGAGCGCGGTAGAAACCGCGGAGAATTAAACCCTGGCTTTCAAAATGCAGTGATTGGCCTCAAAGCTACGCGATACAAAACACAGCACCCAACTCATAGCTTTAATATCACACTAGATACAGGAGAATTCTTAAGCGTAAATGATAATGGCCTCGTGACAACTTTCAATGCCCAACCAAGAGGAGCAGATAAGGCAATCATCACAGCTAGATCTGAATTATCTGTTCATTTCCATGAATGGAACAAAGCCATAAACATCACAGCTCCGAAGCCAAATAAAATCAAACGTACAAATAAACCAACAAAATCAAATACTAAACCCAATCCGCACGGTGCATAAATACCTCTACGCCAGCGCCTTGATCCTTACCAAACACATCGAGTTTTCTGATTGAGGCGCGGCAAGCACTCACTGCTTCATGCTCAAAACAAAGATCTAATAGCTCTTTCAAATAATCTTCTATTAGTTGAACTTGCGGCCTAATGGCCCAAGCTTTAATCGCCTCATAAAGAACGCCATAATCAATAATTGTCTCAAGATTAACCGTCTTAAGATAAGTCTTAGGATCCGCATAAAGCTCTAAATCCACAACAGCACGCTGCGGCGCATTCTTCTCATGGTCAAAAATCCCGATACGCAACGGCAATTCAATTGAATCTAGAAAAATTTTTACATGACTATTTTTTTCCATGATATTGGCTTATATAGAAAACATGACTAATGACAAGACAAATATAAAATTATCATCCATAGTTTGCATTGCAAAAAATCATGCAATCGGTAAGGAAAATGCCATGATCTGGCATATACCCGAAGACCTAAAACACTTTAAAAGAACAACTATGGGCAAGCCTATAATCATGGGCCGCAAATCATATGAATCACTCGGTAAACCCCTACCAGGTAGAGCCAATATCGTCATAAGTCGTACCTATGAGAACCTCCCTGAAAGTGAAGCTTCTCAAATTCATAAAGATATGGAGAATGTAGGGACGAAACCACAAAGCAAAACATCCACGCATCGCGTAAAAAGCATAGAAGAATCAATTAAACTCGCAAAGAAAATTGCCCAAGATGATGCTAAGGACGAAGTCTTTATAACAGGCGGCGGCGAAATATATAAACAAACCCTACCCTACACAGAACGCCTCTATATAACTATTCTCGATCGAGAATATGATGCGGACACATTTTTCCCTGAACTTAACTGGGATGAATGGAATATTATAGAGAAGGAAGAGCATAGTGCGGAGGCTGAAAAAGATCGCCCAGCATTCACTTTTTATACCCTTGAACGAAAATAAATATCATATTAGCATCCACTAGTAATAGTTGTATAAGGATCGCTATATGTCTACTTCCGAGCTCATAGAACTCATTAAATTCAGTAGGGCTTTATTCGTAAAGCCTATATATATAGATGATGATGGCACTGATGAAATCGAAGACATCCTATACGAGAATGAAGAAATCCATTTAGGTGATTTAGAACAAATAAAAGCCCTATTTGAAAGAAAAATAGCCCCTATCAAAGAAGAGCCAGAAATAAACGATGAAATATACGATGACATTCTACCCTTAACCTTCCCAGAATTTGAACAGATTCTAGTAGATATTATCACGCCCCCAAATTATGAGCTTAAAGCTATAATTTTAGAAGACACATATGAATTAGCCGAACAGTTTATAAATAAAAAGCCATTACCCCCCAAGAATTTCAAAAACATTCTCAGTGCTGCCATAAGTATAGGCAATTACACCCTCAAATATAGCTCTATGTTAATTGCACCGAATGAAACAGCATTCACAATGTTTGAGATAATTTTTGCTAACGCTTTAGAGGATTCAAATAATATAAACAAAGCTCTAGAACAGATAGAATCGCTACTAAAGCTCTTATCTGAAAACATTGAAAAATTAGAGGCGCTGACTGAAAAACAACAACAAATTCAAGACCTCTTAGAAAAAATCATAAATATAAAACAATCAAAAAACAGCGCAGAACAACTCAAAGAATTAAGGGAACTTATAGACCTTATAAAAAGCAGCCTAGAAGCCGTATTCGCCCCAGCCAGCTTTATAAACACTCAATCACAAAAGTTAGCCAGAAGCATCCCAGAAGACACCCCCCGCCCACTAATACAGAGAGGATAAGGCTAAGTTCCGCACTCCCTTATTATTTAAGCTACCTTTTGCTTAATCGCATCAACAATAGCGTCTGGTAAATCAAATGCTTCACCCGCATCAGCTTTCTGGCGTATAGACATTGATAAAGGTACCTCACCTAAAAATGGCACACCAAGCTTCTGCGCCTCTTCTTTAGCGCCTCCATGACCGAAAATATGTTCTTCATGACCACAGTTAGAGCAAATATGTGTGCTCATATTTTCAATCAAACCAAGAATAGGCACGCCTGTTTTATTAAACATCTCAACGCCGCGTCTTGCATCAGCTAAAGCAAGGTCCTGCGGGGTTGAAACAATAACCGCTCCATCAACACTTATTTTTTGGGCTAAAGTTAATTGTGCATCTCCTGTGCCAGGTGGCATATCAACGATCAAAATATCAAGTGCCGATCCGTCATCACCTCCCCATTGTACGTCTCTGAAGAGCTGATAGATTGCACTTTGAACCATAGGGCCTCTCCAAACTAATGCTTTCGCCATATCTACCATAAACCCGATTGACATGACCTGTATATCATAAGGATTATTTTGCACCTTTATACGCGGTGGTATGATCATTTTCTCATCAGTAAACTTAGGTTTCTCATCCGTAAGACCCGATAGTATCACCTGTGATGGGCCATAGATATCAGCATCTAAAATACCAACTTTTAATCGGCTATTATTAGCCAAGCACTTAGCCAAACCCATTGATATAGTTGACTTACCAACCCCCCCCTTACCTGAAGAAACAACGATAATATTTTTTGCATTAACCTTAAGAACCGGGTTTTTGTCCATACCATGTGGATCCATTTTAGAAGGAGCTGATTTTGCCACTGGAGTCTCACCAGACTGTACGTCTCTATTAGGTGCTTCTGACTGTTTTTCAGCCGTTAAAATAGCACTCACTTTTTTCACACCCCAGAGCTTAGAAACAACTTTTTCAGCCTCCTGACGCATAGGCTCCAACATAGCCCCACGCGCTGGATCAACCTCGATCATAAAGACAACTTGTCCGCCCTTTAAAATCTGAATTCCAGACACCATCCTCGAACTGACAATATCCTGACCACTATCAGGATCATTGACCTGACTTAAAGCTTTTAAAATTTGCGTCGTTTTAGGCATATTTCCTCACGATGATCACTTGATTTAAAGAACAAATAGAATATTCTAGATAGGCATATACTCTTTGATGGGTAAATATCAACGAAATTCAGGATACAAGATGAGCCGTAAAGAAAGACCAGGACGCGACAGACAAAACCCATGGGGCAATTCAAAACCCAACAATGGAGGGCGCCAAGGAGGAAATGGCGGAGGACATAACGGTGGCGGCGAACCACCTGATCTTGATGACGTACTTCGTAAAGCACAAGAAGGCTTAAAAGATATTATGCCAGGCGGCTTTTCTGGTGCCCCTTTATTCCTCATCGCGATAATAGGTGTACTTGCTCTCTGGCTAGCTAGTGGCATATATTTCGTTCAACCTGGTGAATATGCCGTAGTACAGAAATTCGGTGCATGGTCTAGAACACAGAGCGAACCTGGTCCTGGTTACCACTTCCCTGCCCCTATCGAAACCGCAACAATCGTTAACGTTGAAGAAATTCGTAAGATGAATATCGGCTTCCAAGAAGCCTTTTCCAGATCAGGTCAATCAGGACGCCGCGATATAGCAGAAGAAAGCCTAATGCTAACCTCTGATAGAAATATTGTGGATCTCGATCTTGTAATTCAGTGGAATATTAAAAGCGCGGAAGATTATCTTTTCGAAATTCGCGACCAAGAAAACACCATTAAGAAAGTTGCAGAAAGCGCAATCCGTGAAGTTGTTGGACAAACTGACATGTTTCCAATCATCACAACTGCACGTTCAAGCGTTGCCGATGCCGCTAAGAGAATTATACAAGAAAACCTCGACCAGTATAAATCAGGCGTGAATATCACACATGTGCTAATCGAACGTGCTGAAGTTCACCCAGATGTACAAAATGCATTCCAAGACGTCCAGTCCGCAAAGCAGGACGCAGAAGATGTGCAAAACCGTGCAGATGCTTACCGTGAAGACATCCTTCCTAAAGCACGCGGTCAAGCTATTCAAAAACTGCAAGAGGCAGAGGCCTACAAACAATCTATCGTAGCCCGCGCAAACGGTGACGCCGAACGCTTTAAATCAGTTTATGAAGCCTATCTTAGCGGTAAAGACGTTACTAAAGAACGGATCTTCATTGAAACAATGGAAAATGTCCTAAGGAACGCAGATAAAATCATCCTAGATAGCAAAAGCACAGGCGGCGCGGTTCCATACCTACCGCTAGAAGCAACTAGCTCTAAGTCAAACAAACGCTAAGATACAGAAGACAAGGATAAATAAAATGAATAAAACACTCGTTGCATTACTTGCGATTATAGCTATAGGCCTAATAAGCGCATCCCAAATCTTCTATATTGTAGATCAACGTGAACAAGCTATCGTGCTTCAACTTGGTTCTCCAGTAGGTGAAATTAAAAACCCAGGCCTTCATATCAAATTACCGATCATTCAAAGTGTTCAGTATTTTGATAAACGTATTCTCTCGGTCGACCCGGCGCCAGAGCAAGTTGTTATCTCTAGCGCGAATATCGTTCGCTCCCCTAAAAACGATAATGAAGAGCAGAACGAAGAAGACAACTCTTCAATTGCGAATGTAACAGGGGAACCAATCATCCTTGATACTTTTGCACGCTATAAGATCACTGATCCCCTTCAATTTCTAAAAACTCTTCGTACAATCGGCGCAGCTAATTCACGTATTGAAAACATTCTAAACGACGCGACAAGAGCCGAACTTGGTAAAACAAGCTTGCAACAGCTTCTTTCAGCAGAACGTGGGCAAGTCATGCAAGACATTCTTACGCGTGTTAATGCAAGCGTGAAGAAAGACAATCTAGGGATTGAGATTGTCGACGTGCGCATTGTCCGCGCCGATCTAACTGCTGATCTCAGAACTTCAACAGTACGAAGAATGATCTCGCAACTCAAAGAACGCGCAACCGAAACACGCGCTAAAGGTGAAGAGCGCGCACTGGAGATTAGATCAACAGCTGAAAAAGAAAGAACTGTTTTAATCGCCGAAGCAGAGCGTGATAGCCAAGTACTTCGCGGTCAAGGTGATAAAGAATCAATCAAGATTTACGCCGATGCCTTTAATAAGGATAAAGAGTTCTATTCATTTATTCGCTCAATGGAAGCTTACTCCAATACACTTGCGGACCCTAATACACGCTTAATTCTCTCACCTGACAGTGAATTCTTTAAACACTTCAGTAAACAGTAACTATCGTGTAAATCATTGAAATTAAAAGCCGCAATCAAGCGGCTTTTTTTATACCGTCTAAACAGGTGTTTTCTTCGAACGAGTGTTGACCTGACAATCCCTTAGTCCTAACTTATATCCGTATTCAATCAAGAAATGAGGACAATATGCGTAAGACAGTTTCTGTATTTATATGCGCGCTTACCCTATCTATAGCTGGAACCACTGCAGTCACAGCACCAGCACTCGCTCAGGATAAAGCGCAAGCACCAAACACAAGACCCTATAGTTTTGCTAACCTATCTGAAAAGTTACTTCCGGCTGTTGTAAATATTTCTTCGACACAAAAAGCCCCAGAAGTTAACTTACAAGAAGTCCCAGAAGGTCTACCACACTTCCCAGAAGGCTCACCTTTTGAAAATTTCTTTGAGGACTTCCTTCAAAGACGCGGGGGAGAAGGTTTCCAAGCTCAACCACAATCATCATTAGGATCAGGCTTTATCATAGACGCTGAGCGTGGATATATCATCACAAACAATCATGTCATCAACGATGCGGACGAAGTGCGTGTTACATTTCATGATGACCAAACAGTTGATGCAGAAATAATCGGTCGTGATGAAAAAACAGATATAGCTGTTCTAAAAGTCGAAACTGACAAAAAACTTAGTGAAGTAAAATTAGGAAATAGCGATCAAATTCGTGTTGGTGACTGGATACTTGCCATTGGTAACCCATTTGGTCTTGGCGGCACAGTAACAGCCGGTATCGTTTCAGCAAGAGCCCGTGATATTAATTCAGGGCCATATGATGACTACTTGCAAACAGATGCATCTATTAACCGCGGGAATTCTGGTGGACCTATGTTCAATCTAGATGGCGAAGTGATCGGCATTAATACAGCTATCTTCTCACCATCTGGTGGCTCTATCGGGATTGGCTTCGCCATCCCATCAACACTAGCAAAACCAATTATAGCCCAGCTAATTGAATATGGCCGAACAAGACGTGGATGGCTTGGCGTTCGTATTCAGCATGTAACAGAAGAAATTGCAGATAGCCTTGGCCTACCTGATACATCTGGCGCACTTGTTGCCAGCGTAACAAAAGGCGGCCCATCAGAAGCTTCTGGTTTGAAAGCTGGAGATATCATTCTTGAGCTTAACGACACAAAAGTAAAAGAAATGCGAGAGCTTCCTCGCCTTGTAGCGGAAACGAAAATTGGTTCAAAAGCTAAAGTTACTTATTGGCGCGACGGCAAGAAGGCGACCACCACAGTCAATATCGGCGAACTTGAAAAAGCCGAAGAAACTGGCCTCATTGAGGAAAATGCCCCGACAAATCAAAAGCCCGCACAGAATGGCGTTGATATGGAAGATTTCGGCTTCACGTTAACTGAACTGAACGATGGCATTCGCACTCAATATGGCATCGACAGCAATGTAAACGGCCTTGTCGTGACCAAGATAAAGCCTAGCTCTGAAGCAGCTCAAAAAGGTTTATTTGAGGGCGATGTCATAGTTGAGGTGAATCAAACAATGATGAAGTCTACAAAAGACTTTTCTAAAGTTGTTAAAGTAGCGAAGGAAAAAAATCGCACTGCTATATTGTTATTAATTAACCGCGAAGGCAGCTCGCGTTTCCTCGCCCTGAAAATTGATGACAAAGATTAATAACCTTCATCCAAAAGATAAAACAAAAGCCCCTATAACTTTAGGGGCTTTTTTAATCATCTCAACTGCACATTTATTTATAAAACTCTAAAGCCGTCAAAGCCGCCATTTTCACATCCAAAAATTCTGGTAATAATACAGAAATTTGATCACCAGTACGGTTATTTAAATATACGTCCTTTACGCCGCACTGCATCTTAACTGTATAACCATTTTCAATAGCTGCACTTTCAATCATTCTTTCAAAATCATTACCAGACATACAACTTACCTCCTCATAAAAAATTACAATTAATGAGAATGATTATCAATAGCAAAATGAAGAATTGAAAAAATATACCGTTAACTATAAAAAAAACGAATGAACAAAATCGATATTCATATAATTTGCGGACCAACAGCAAGCGGCAAGTCCGCGCACGCTATGCAAAAAGCCAGTGAATTAAATGGAGTAATCATCAACTGCGATTCCCAGCAAATATATGATGCACTCCCTATTCTCTCTGCTCAACCACCACAACAAGATAAGGATCAAATACCACACATACTCTATGAACACCTACATCCCAACAATATTTGCAGCGCAGGGAACTGGCGTGAGATAGCACTACCAAAGATCCAAGAAACAATTAAAGAGAATAAAACACCCATCATATGCGGTGGTACAGGACTATATATAAAAGCCCTAATTGATGGCCTATCCCCCATGCCAGATATACCCGAGGAGATAAGAACAAAAGTCGTAGAAAAATATAATAAGCTTGGCGCACAGGCTTTTTATGATGAGCTATACAAGCGAGACCCTGAGATAGCACAACGTTTTCATGTAAACCATAAAGCCCGTATTATTAGAGCAATGGAAGTAATAGAGGCGACTGGAAAATCATTAGCTGATTGGCAAAAATTACCACGTGAAACTCCGCCAGAAGAATGGAACTTTATTATTACAAAAGTTCTCCCTACAAGAGAGCAGCTATATCAACGCTGTAATGCACGCTTTGATATAATGCTTAAACAAGGGGCACTAGAAGAAACAGAGGAGTTTAGTAAGAGAATAGATGATGGCGAAATCAATGAAAACGTGCCTATGGCAAAAGCATTAGGGTTTAAACAATTAAGAGAATACATAAAGGGTGAAACAAGCCTAGAAGACGCAATAGAAACAGCTAAAACAAAAACACGCCATTACGCTAAACGTCAGAATACATGGTTCAAAAACCAAATATAAGAAATAAAATATCAAAAAAATAGCAATATATATAAAATAAATTACAAAATAGATTGACCGTATAAAATTAAATATGTTTATAATGAATATATACAGACATTGTTGAGATTACACCCTTCAATTTCTAGTTATAGATAAGAACGCAAAACCATCAGGCTATATATCTTCCTCCAATTTCAAATAGAAGAATTACCAACCTGATGGAATTGCGTTGATTTATTTGATAATCGCTCCAGCTTTCTTTTAAGCGGAGCTTTTTTATTGAAAAAAGGCGTTTGATAACGCATAACACTGATAAAGAAAATCCTCATTTAAGGAAAGAAAGATGACACAAGCAAACTTGAAAGAACAAGAAGCACAAACAAATGAAAAGCAAATGACTGGCGCTGAGATGGTTATACAGGCTCTCATTGAACAAGGTGTCGAAGTTATCTTCGGTTATCCTGGCGGTGCAGTCCTTCCAATATATGATGAGATTTTTAAAAATCAGGATAAAATAAAGCATATTCTAGTGCGTCAAGAAGGCGGTGCCCTCCACGCAGCGGAAGGCTACGCGCGCTCTACAGGCAAAGTAGGTTGCGCATTGGTTACATCAGGGCCCGGAGCGACAAACGCTGTAACAGGCTTAACAGATGCTCTACTCGACTCGATTCCACTAGTTTGCATCACCGGACAAGTTCCAACATTCCTAATAGGAACAGATGCATTCCAAGAGGCCGATACAACCGGAATAACAAGGCCATGCACAAAACACAACTATCTAGTACAGACCGCCAACGAGATTCCATCAAAAGTACATGAGGCATTCCATGTTGCACGCTCTGGTAGGCCAGGTCCTGTAGTAATAGACATACCCAAAAACCTTCAATTCGAAAAGGGAACATACCAAAAGGATAAACCCAAGGTTGAACAGACGTACACCCCTGTAACTGAACCCAATATGCACGCAATTGAAGAAGCAGTACGGATTATGGCACAAGCGAAACGTCCCGTATTTTATACTGGCGGTGGCGTAATAAACGCAGGAAAAAAGGCATCAGAGCTACTAAGAGAGCTAGTAGAACTAACAAATTTTCCTATCACCTCAACATTGATGGGATTAGGGGCTTTTCCAGCATCCGATGACAAATGGTTAGGCATGCTGGGCATGCATGGCACATACGAAGCAAACTGGACAATGCATGATTGTGACGTAATGATCAATATTGGAGCACGTTTTGACGACAGGGTAACCGGTCGGGTAGATAAATTTTCGCCAAAATCTACAAAAATTCATGTCGACATCGATGCGAGTTCAATAAACAAGAATATAAAGGTAGATATTCCTATCGTAGCCGACGCAGAAAAAGCACTACAAGCTATGATCGATGTTTGGAAAAGAAAACAATATAAAACCGATCAAGATGCATTGAACATATGGTGGAAACAAATCAATGAATGGCGCAAGAAAAACTCTCTCGCCTACAAAAAAGACGATAAAATAATAAAACCACAATATGCACTAGAAAAACTGCGCGATGCTATGGCAGCAGACCCACGTGATTCATACGTCACTACAGAAGTTGGCCAACACCAGATGTGGGCCGCACAATTCTTGCCTTTCAATCACCCAAATAGATGGATGACATCTGGTGGACTTGGCACTATGGGCTATGGGTTACCAGCAGCAATTGGCGCTCAAATAGCGCACCCAGATGCATTTGTAGTGGATGTAGCTGGCGAAGCTTCTATCCTTATGAACATACAAGAAATGTCTTGCGCCGTTCAGTACAGAGCGCCTGTAAAGATCTTTATATTGAACAACCAATGGATGGGAATGGTACGCCAATGGCAGGAATTACTGCACGGCGAGCGCTACTCTGAAAGCTATACAGAAAGCCTGCCTGACTTTGTTAAATTAGCCGAAGCCTATGGTGGCATTGGCTTACGCGCAGAAACCCCTGACGATTTAGACAAAGTAATTGCAGAGATGATGAAAACCGATCGTGTAACAATCGTGGATGTTTGTGTTGATCAGAAGGAAAATTGCTTCCCAATGATACCATCAGGAAAAGCACATAATGAAATGATACTATCACCAGATGCTGCAGCCTTTGACAAAACATTAGTATAGCCATTATTGGACAATGTATTGTTATTAATAGATAAATTAAAGCGTACAACCACTATAATTTTTACGCTTTAATTTTACACACGACTAAAAATCAAATAAATTTAAGGCTAATTACAATGTCAATTTGGGACACAGTTAACAGCATACTAGCACCACTCCTCCTTTTCATGCTCATTTGGCAAGCTTACATCCTTATATTTAACAAAGGGGTGCCAAACATACGTACAGCTCCAGCTATCAGGCGCAGAATTATCGAAATTTTACAAAAAGAATATAAGGTTCACAGTGAAAAAAACGATAAGAAATTCAAAATAATTGATATAGGGTGCGGAAATGGACTATTCACAAGAGAAATAGCAAAAGCCCTACCTGAAGCAGAGGTAATTGGCCTAGAATGGTCAAAAGCAGCAATAGAGCAAGCAAAAATAAAGAGCAAAGCACAAAAATTAACCAACACACACTATATACGTACGGACTTTTACGACTATGACCTAAAAGATATCGACGCCGCAGTTATGTATCTTACAATCTATGACATGGGAAGAATGGGTGAAAAATTGAAAAAAGAGCTTAAGAGAAATGCCCTAGTAACATGTAATCGCTTTAAACTCAGTGCAGGGTGGGAACCAGAAGAATGTTTAGAGATAAAAACACTCTACCCTCACCAAAAACAGCTTCACATATACAGGCAAAAGAACTTCCATTCTTAAAATATTTTTGTTAGAGATATCGCATGAATCAGACACGTAAAAGAAATAGAGGCACTAAATCAGTTTATGCTCCTGGCCCAGAGCAAGAGAATATTGAATCGCACACCTTAGCGATCATAGTCCGTAATGAACCGGGCGTGCTCGCACGTGTTATAGGCCTCTTTACAGGCCGCGGCTATAACATCGATAGCCTTACTGTAGCTGAAGTAGATCACGAAGAAACAACATCCCGTATCACAATCGTCTGTAGTGGTACACCCGATGTCATCATTCAAATAAAAGCACAGCTAGAGCAACTTATACCTGTTAAGCGTGTTCGTGACCTTACAATCTTTGGCCCACATGTAGAGCGAGAGCTTGCACTCGTTAAAGTCGCCGGAACAGGAGACACAAGAATTGAAGCACTTCGCCTGGCGGATGTATTCCGTGCAAAGCCTGTAGATTCAACTTTAGAATCGTTTATCTTTGAAATCACAGGCACAACAGAAAAAGTTGACGCCTTCATAGACTTAATGAAGCCTTTAGGCCTTGTTGATGTGAGCCGAACAGGAATTGCGGCCATTTCAAGGGGTGCAACAACCCATGACGATTTAGATTAAAAACTGCGAAGAATACGCATTACGTAATCATAATTTATGGCTGTAAAAAGCACCGGAGAACATAAATGCGTAATGATAAAAAGCAACTCATCATATATGCCCACCGGCATATTGAACCAATAATACCGCATAAAACAGTCTATGGATCAAAAGAAGACTACCCCCTAAAAGTCAATACAGCCCAGACTTTAGAAAAACTAGATATCGCGGCGAAAACAATTCCTAAACAGTGCAAACGTATAAGTTCCCCAAGCCCAAGGGCGATACAAACTGAATTAGCCATTCTGGAGAGACAATTTAACACTACAGCAAATGTGAATTTTTCAGTTGATGAACGCGTTGATGAACTCAATCTTGGCAGCTGGGTAGGACGAAAAGAAAACCTTGCTCTAAAATTATCTGCTCTACCACGTTTTCTTGTGTGTTCATTCAACATGGCTCACAGCTTAAATTTAATTAAAAATGGTGTTGAATGTACCCCATTCCCAAAAGGTGAGAATATAAGAACACTAAACAGACGTGCGCTTAATGTAATACAAACCCTAAATGATCAGCATAAGCGTGGTGAAATTTTAAACGGTATAGTCAGTATTTCAACACATTCAGGATTCATGCGTGCGCTAGAATCAATCGCTACTGGTAAGAGTTTTACTAAACTAGATAAACCAGACTACTTAGAAGTAAGAGCCTATAAAGTCTCAGCTTCTAATCAATTAGAACGTTTACAAATCACTTCACAGGCATTTTAAGCAACAATAAAAAAGATAAGACAAAGCTCTTTTTGCATAAATTATAAAAAACCACCTCATTTGCAACAAAATTACCCAAAAATATGCAAGGTTTCCCTTGATCTTTAACGCAAAAAGCTGTTCTATGCGTGCATAAAACTAACAGATTAAAACAAAGGTAATAAAAATGGCGGATGCAGCGACAGCCCTAGGCGGCGAAACACAACTATCCCTTAATGTTTACTATGACAAAGATTGTGATCAAGACCTAATTAAGGCAAAAAAGTAGCAATTATTGGCTACGGTTCACAAGGACACGCACATGCACAAAACATCAAAGATAGCGGCGTAGAAAGCGTAACTATCGGCCTTCGCGAAGGCTCAGCATCAGCACCAAAAGCTGAAAGTGCAGGCTTTGCGGTAAAAACACCAGCAGAAGCAGCAGCAGAAGCAGATGTAGTTATGGTTCTGACACCTGATGAATATCAGGCTGATCTATACGCAAATGAACTTGAAGCAAACTTAAAAGAAGGTGCAGCTCTACTATTCGCGCACGGCCTCAATGTTCATTTCGGTTTAATCAAACCAAGAGCAGACCTTGACGTATTCATGGTCGCACCAAAAGGTCCTGGCCACACAGTACGCGGCGAATACCAAAAAGGTGGCGGCGTGCCTTGCCTAATCGCTGTTGCACAAGACGCGACAGGCAATGCCAAAGCACTTGCTCTTTCATATGCATCTGCAGTGGGCGGTGGTCGCTCAGGTATCATCGAAACAACATTCAAAGATGAGTGTGAAACTGACCTATTCGGTGAGCAAGCTGTTCTTTGTGGCGGTACTGCTGAGCTAGTTAAAGCTGGTTTCGAAACACTTGTTGAAGCAGGTTATCCTGAAGAGATGGCTTACTTTGAATGTCTACACGAACTAAAACTTATCGTTGACCTCATGTATGAAGGCGGATTAGCAAACATGCGCTATTCAATTTCAAATACAGCGGAATTTGGTGACTACGTATCTGGCCCACGTGTAATCACATCAGATACAAAAGCAGAAATGAAAAAGATCCTAGAAGACATCCAAAGTGGTAAATTCGTTGAAGACTTTATGGGCGGAAACAAAGAAGGCCTAACGCGCCTAGTTGAGATCCGTGAAAAAGAAGCGCAGCACCCAATTGAAGAAGTTGGTAACCGCCTACGCTCTATGATGCCATGGATTGGTAAAAACAAGCTTGTAGACAAAGCCAAGAACTAATTCTAAGTAAGCTATAAAATGAATTCAAAAGCCCTCTTTTATCGAGGGCTTTTATTTTGGAGAAACCACAGATAAATTAGGCGCTGATGAACCAATAACATGCTCTGCATCAACATCTGGATGAGCCCCTAAAATAGCTTCAAAACGCTGCTGGTTTTCATGATGTAACAAAGCAACCCTATCCCTAAGCCCAGATAAATCATTCAGTTGATCTTGATCTATATTGGTATTGAGTAGAGCACCAAGCTGATTAGCATCCCCACTTAATAATGAATTATACGCTTCACTATGCCTACCCATAGTTCTATCAACATAATTTTCAGAAAACTGCCTATCCGCATAGCGCCTTAAATCATTTAAGTCGAATGCCTTAGCATCACTGCCCAATGGTGAGTTAAGATATTCAACGCCCCAATACTTCTCGAAATCATTATTAAAATCACGAAGCTTTTGTGCCAAATCAGCCTTACCTTTATCATCCAGCGATGAATATGCATTAAGCATATTTGAAACTTCTTTTTCATTTGCTTCAGAAAGATTAAGCGCAGCCTCATACTTTACAGCAACATGTTTCACGTATGATTTTATCGCTTGCTGATGATCACTATTACCCGCACTATCCATCCACCCTAAGAAAGCTGCCGCACGAATATTCGCGTCATAAACCTCATCCGAAAGATGAAACCAAGCAGAACCATCATACTCTACTGCCTGCTGCATAGTATTTTGAAACACATAATTCTCACTCAACATAGATTGAATAATCGCCGGTGAATCTGTGCGATTATAATAATCTACAGCGTGCAAAACGGCCTCTGCTTGCGCGTCGGCTTCCGATACAATGACATTCTTAATAGCATCTAAGGGCGTAAGCTTTAAAATTTTAAAGGCATTATATTCATTGGGTTGATTACCATGCCTTGTCTCATGACGGGCTAAATGAATATGTCTTGCAGCTGTTTCATGTCCGTGCTCATCTTGAACTAAGTTTCTAGCACGAGCTTCATTAGCGATAGACATGACAGGTAATATTTCATGAACTTCATTATCTACACCGTGAAAATAATCATCCAGCACAAAGAAAAAACCGCGCTCTTTCATGCTATTAATGTCATGCGCAGCTTCTTTATCATCCATAAGGATATTTAAAATCGTATATAATTGTTGCTGAAGCTCACTACTCGCGCCATATGCACGCGGATCATCAATAGAATCCATTCTAATAGTGTTATGCGAACCATTTGGACTTATATAATCCTTAATGACATACGGAATTTTTGCATGTTCAAATGATTGTTCTTCGCTTGGCTCTTTTGTACTCATATCTAACTCTCTACGCGATACTAAAACTTAAACTATAAAAAAGAGTTAAGAGAGGTTTTCAACTCTTAGATATTTTTAAAATACAAAATTCAAAATTTAATTTGGATAACATTAGTTAAATACAAAAATAACAAACCCTAAAGTCGGTTAATTATGGCTAATCTATTGATATGAAATAATAGACATAAAAATTAGCGATACAAAAATTTAATAATATTGCGCACATACACCTATACTTTATAACCCGTACGGCTATATATTACGCTTATGAGCACGCTAAAAAATGATAACAGACAGGCATCAGCCGAAATAGAAACCAAGGACAATATCCCCCTTGGCGTACTCTATGGCCTATCCGCATTCGCACTCCTTGCGGCAATGTCTGCCTTTGCAAAACTGCTCTACAATAACGATCATCACGTTATCGCCATCGCCTTCTATCGAAATGCTCTATTCGCAGTTCCTTTAATTGCCTATATCCTTATCAAAAAGCGTCCCGATTTAATCAAAACAAAGAAGCCAAAGCTCATGGCGCTACGTGTATTTATTGGATCAACCGGCCTTATCATTACATTTAAGGCCATATCCATGCTGCCATTAAGTGATGCAACAATGCTGTTTTTCACATCAGTCCTCTTCACACCGGCTCTGGCTTACTTTTTCCTAAAAGAGAAAATCGGAATACACAGATGGGGCGCAATTTTCATCGGCTTACTCGGCGTAGCCATCAT
The DNA here is from genome assembly GCA_002167715.1 of Micavibrio sp. TMED27. Lineage (GTDB taxonomy): Bacteria > Pseudomonadota > Alphaproteobacteria > Micavibrionales > Micavibrionaceae > TMED27. The sequence goes on along the minus strand of NHCG01000010.1, from coordinate 384,495 downwards.
CGTCGGACCAAGCGGACAGATCCCGCTACTGGGCGGTTTAGTTGCCATTATCGCGGCCGTCACACACGCCGGCGCACAAACAGTTCTAAGGGGACTAAAAACAGAATCCTCATTCACAGTAACGCTATACTTCACAATCGGCGCATCATTTTTTTGCGCTCTCTTCATGCCCTTTGTTGGTAAAATTCCATCCGGCATTGATTACGCATATATACTTGGCATCGCTTTATCTGGCGGCTTTGCACAACTCTGCCTTTCAAGCTCCCTGCGCTTGGCGCCAGCAACACTGATATCCCCGCTTACATTTACCGGGCTGCTTTGGACTACACTTTTCGATATCTTTATCTGGCATGACACACCAGGCTGGCCGATCTACCTCGGCGCTGCCCTCATCATGACCGCACAGCTCTATATCCTTTACAGGGAAAAACTCAAAAGCCGCACTTAATAAAGATTATAAGCATCCATAGATAATAAAGCATTTAAAAGATTCGCATTCATGGCCTTAATACTCCCTTATTGTTGTAAACGATCCTGAACTTAATTTGTTAGCAAGACGGTTTTTCGCATCGCCATCGCCATACCTGTTCCCATCTAATCTTCCTCGGTCATAAAAATGGGGTATCCAAGTAAGAGTTTTAAGAATTTTTTTTGTTACTGGCTCATCNGTCATCTTATANCGCCAAGAGTAAACCTTATCCTTACTAATATTNGCATTATGCAAGGCTAAAGCGATTGCGCCCNCAGTAACAACAANAACCACTATGCAAACNAGCCANTTTTTCACACNCNNCACCGATCAAAAACCGAGGCAAGCAAAGACAGCCTGACAATCAACAGCAAAGAGNGCATGAGCAGAAAGCCANAATATAGAAAGNAGCGTTAAGATCATNCCNGCTGGCCTNTAGGGCATACGCTTATTTTTCAAAAGNGCAAAACCATGCGCCAAACGCCCAAGGATAAGCAAAACACCGCCAATATGAAGATACAAAAANGAAACTTCCGAAAGCTCNGCCGAGAGCATAATAATCAGCGCAATCGGCACTGTTTCCACAAAATTACCATGGGCGCGCACTGTGCGCGTAAGCTCACGCACCTCTTCCCCTTCGTGATTGACCGTTCCAAAAAGGGATAAATGNTTAAAACGTTGACGCACAACAAGNAGCGTCAATATCACATGAACAAGACCAAATATTCCTGCATAAAATGCCGTTAACATGCCCTGCCCNTAATTTTATTGAAGCTGNAAGCCATCCTNAGTATAGCGNCCAATGCGCTTATACAAATGTGTTGAAGGAACGAGGAAGTCTATACGGTAAGACTTCGTTGGATGNGTTTCTGTAACCTTGAAAACATCATCAAAATAAGCTGCAACGCGGCGCTGTTCCTGCGGTGATAATTCAATGAACGCNTGTCCAACAATCAAAACAGGCCCGTAAGTTTCCTCGGTCTGATCNAAAACAATTCCNGCCTCATAAAAACCGTTAATAACAGCCATNTGATCACCATCACGGCTTTCTGTCCAAAGCTCAGGTCTCCACTGATCCTTATCCCANGCAACATTATGCGGNGGCTTAGCAACATTAAGAAGCGGGCGTACCGTATCTCTCTCAGCAGGAACCCAGAGATTATCGCCTGTCTCCGAAATATCCCTCACAAACTCACCATAGCTATAGCCACCATAAGTGCAGCCTGTTAATCCTAAAGCCAATACTAAAGCTGAAACCTGANTACCAGTAAATAAGCGCATAATCATTCCCTTTGTTAAATCCCCCGCACCCTCGGGCAAGAAATACAATCTTAACAATTTTTATGGTATAATGGTAGTCATGAATAACACATTAAATATTGCACTCACAGGACTAGAATCAGCAACGCGCCGCGTTACGGCTAGCGCCTCCAATATTGCAAATGTCACAACCGCGGGTTCATTANAAAACAACGAGAATGCGCCTTATACGCCCCTAACCACATCATCTTCTACACTTGAAAATGGCGGGGTCAGCACGCGTATCGTTGAGCGAACATCGGATCGCTTCACCCCAGTTTATTCTCCAGATTCGCCATTTGCCGACGACCAAGGCATTATCGGCGTACCCAATGTAAACCTAACCGAAGAGGCCGTTAACTTAACNATTGCCGAAACGCAGTACCGCGCAAGCGCTCAAATTATCGAAACGACAGCCGAACTTTCAGACGAGCTATTAAGCATTTTTGACGAAGAAGCCTAAACCCCTTAAGCTTGTTTCAAACTGCGACAAANACAATCAACATCTTCAGACAACAAAGAGGTTCCACCAATGAAATTCGTATATTTTGGCTATGATTTCATGCTCCCATCAATTTTCAGACTTTTAGAAGACGGTCACGAGCTTATGGGTGTTATGAGCTTTGAGTGTGACAATATCTTTAACTTCAACCAAGCTGCTCAGCGTTTAGCAGAAGCGAAAAACGTACCCTTNATCCTTTCGCCTGCAAACGAAGATCACATCAAACAATTNGAAGATNATGGATGTGAACTCNTTTTAGCNGCGGGCTACGCTTTTAAAATCCCTGAAGCTGTGAAAGCAAAAGCGATTAATATTCACCCCACATACCTACCAAAAGGGCGCGGCATGATGCCCCTCCCTTTCATTATNCGCGATAATATTGAGGATGCTGCGGGCTTTACCGCCCATAAAATGACGCAGCAATTTGATGCCGGTGATATTCTAAAACAGCAAANAATAAGCTTAACACCCAATGAAACCGTTGAAAGCTACACCGCGAAAGTCGCTATAAACGCTCCNGACTTCATATCGGATCTTATNGCCAATATTAATGATTACTGGACGAATGCAACGCCGCAAGATAAGGCGCAAGCCAGCCATTACAAAGCACCAACCGATAGCGATCGCCTNCTTAATTGGAGCAAAAGTGTCNTAGAAATTGATAAAACCGCGCGCGCCTTTGGGCGTTTTGGTTCTATTGCTGATTTTGATAANAGGCTCTGGGTTGTTTACGATCACGATTTTTGGGTAGAAGAACATCAACTTCCCCTCGGCTCAATTGCAGCAATGACAAGCCGTGAAATAGCTATCGCCGCCAAAGATGGTTTTATTCTCTTAAAAGAATTTGAAGAAGCACGCTTAACAAAAGAAGTCGATTTATCGACTGAAAAGACCGTGCATTAAGTAAATCTATCAAAAAAATAATTTTACCGANGATTAAGTATTCATATGTATACTTCATAAAAATATTCGGTAACTGATTAAATGGCAATTGACAAATATTTAAAAGCAGACACAGAAGAAGTCGCAAAACTCTTGCTCGCAGGGCATGAGGTACCAATCAAGCACCCCTATGACCAAGACTACCTCGAGCAGCTACTACAAAAAGAAAATACATCACCTGAATTCTATATAATTGGTGATAATGACAAAATTTATATNTCACTCCATAACCGTGAAATAGACGGGTCAGCTCCTCCACAATTGATAGCGCCCGCCACTCAAAACAACGCCTTATATTCTCCATACTTGGACAAAGACGTTAAAATTACTAATTTTCCAAAAGAATATAAAAGCTTACTAGACGACTATAACGCAATAAAAGACTCATGCGATATGTATAGCCAAGATTGCTTGGGCATGACCCAGACTATCAGCGAGTTTAAAATAATCCAAAAACAGTTATTAATGTTAAGCATCGAAGAAAACTTCGAAGATTTGCCACCAAATGACCAGCGACAAATAATGAATAGCCTCAGATTCTCAAAAGCAGATATTAAGGAAACAAAATCAGCCTATAGTAGGCTCGCAAGAGATCAACAAGAAGTTTTCATGGAAAGCGCAGCTAATGCGTTTAAAAAAATGTCCAACGGGCAAGATGTCTCAATGCGAAGGCGTGACCAACGTTTTCTCAAAGAGCTCTCCCCAGAAATATTTGAAGAAGCTTTCGAAAAAATAAAGAGAGAGGCTGAACAAAATCAATTAAACAACTCTACATCCAGCACAATAGAGAATATCGCCACACCAGACAGTATTAGATAATATTGGCTAAGATAATGAAATAAAAAGAAAATAAATTTACATACCGACAAGACTCACAATAAATCTCTCAACAAATATCACGACGTATATAAAAAATAAAAACTAGGAATTCAAAGGCGTTTTATACCCACACTGCATGTCTTACCTGGGTTTAGCATCACAGTCGCACTATATAAATAACCGTCATCACTCTTGCCATTTGCTGACATATTACCGTTGGTGACGCCAAAATTATTAGTCCAGCACGGCTGTTTTTGATCATCCTTATTGCAATAGTTTTTTATCAATTCTTTCGCATCCTTACAGATAGAGTAGTCTGTAACATTACCTATACCGATTGATACTGGAGTAGCGTTACGATCAAAGACAGGCTGAGCACTCCTTTTTCCCAATGACTTCTTAGAATGCACAAGAGTAAACACAAAGCCAGCTGAACGTAATTGGCATGCATTAAACCTGCAATCGCTTTTATACCCCTGCCCCTCAAGCTTTTGTATAATATCTCCAATTTTCATATCAATTGTGACACCTAAGATTGGAAAACTTGCCAATGTCATCATTTTATCCGCATTTTCACCACGATACCGAGCCCAAGATACACTCGAAAATGCTTGCAAACACAATAATGAAACAACCAGAAAATAAATAAATTTATGTGAAAACATCAACGCCTCCGACCTTTATAAAGAAAGTTTATTTGCAGCCAGCTTTATAAGCACTACTAAAAAACGGCTGAAGCCCAGCTTGCCACTCAATCATCCTACGTACTCTTGCATAGATAACATCGTTACTTTCAGCAAGGTCCTGAGACATTTGGTTTACTTCATTGTTAAGTTTGCAATAATCTCCAGCTGCAAGTGCACCATTCGTCTGTCTCGAAGCACCGTAACTCATCACTAATTCTTCTTTTCTTTTCATCACAGCTAACTTTTTATCAACCCATTGGCGGGCATGACTGTGACCTTTTTCCCTTTTAACGAGTGCTGATTTTATATCATAAGCTTGCGCCTCATCATATAATCCGCACACAGCATCAATCTTTCCCTGGGTCATAACTGGATCTGCTAGCAAAGTATCCGTACTATATTTCAAATGCAGTTTACTTTCTTCCAGCTTTCTCGTATCTCGCTTACGCATCTGATCCGAAAAGGCACTTAAAGCACAGTTACAAAAAGACGCCGTTTTACCAGCCTCTTCACACCTCTCATTAAATTGTTTCACTTCATTTTCTGCATATGCTGGTAAAGACAGAACTGTAAACAAAATTAAAGCACTAAAAATAAACCTCATAAAACCCCCATAGCATCCTATTTTTCGTAAAGATAAATCAGAACATTTTGAAATGTAGAAATCAAGAAACAACTTTAAAAAGTATTTTTTTAAAGCACACACCTACATGAATGTAATTTATAACTATGAAGCTAAAAGGAATTTATGAATTATATAGATACAATAACGCCGTTATCCTCAAGGGTTTCAACGCCCCCCAAATCTGTAACGCCGTGCAATGTTGCGACTTGAGTAAAGCTATCTGCATTGCCATCACTATCTACATGAATAAAAGTATCGTTACCATCACTTGTAAGGGTAACAAAGTCTTCAATAGCATCTGTAATAGGATCATATCCGCTCAGAAGAGCAGAGATATCAAGAACATCTCCCTCACTAAGGTCAAAATCCTGAACATGGTCTATATCGTTAATATCATCAAAAACAAAGGTATCAGAACCACGACCACCAAATAAGAAATCTATACCAGAACCACCATACAAAACATCATTACCATCTAATCCATAAATCAGATCATCACCACCATGCCCCATCAACGTCTGAGAGCCAGTGTGCCCCGTCATGGTATCTGCTCCATCCGTTCCAGGTTCGTATATAATAATATTACTAAATGAGCCATTGGCTCCAACATAATGATCATCATCATTTACAAAGAACAATCGGTCAAAATCACCTCTGTAAGCTGCTCCTACTGCAATTTTATAATGCACCCAAGAGCCTTCATTACCATCATATGTTTCATAAGCAGTTCTGCCCCACCCCTGTGTACCAAAGAGTTTAAAAGTGGAGCCACTACTGATACTATCATCCGTATCAAACCCTAACCCTTGGATTTCACCTTCTTTGGTAGAGAAATAATCAAATTCAATAACGGTATTCTCTGTAACAGTGTAATCTAGCGCAATATCCTTCCATGTATTGTCAGCTAAATGCAAAGTTGCCCCATTATCCGCAACTGAGTAAACATCACTAAAATTATGACTTACGCCGTAATCGGAAAAGACAGCGTCTAAAAAATTAATACGCGTAACCAACTCAGCCGTAGATACATGAAGATCAACTCTCGCTGTATCTTGTGCACCAGCATCATCAACAAGAACGTATGAAAAATTGTCAGCGCCCGTATAGCCAATTAACGGCGAATAAACAAAATCCCCCGTAGAAGACACCGTGACTGAATTGCCAGAGCTAGTGGTAAAAGTACCTGAAACAACAGATAAACTTCCGCCATCTATATCAGAATCCTCTCCAAAACCATTATCAACCAACAAATTCCCACTGACTGATACTCCAGTAAATGTAGAAAAATAATCATAAGAAGCTTTAGGTGCTAGATTTTCCGTTTCATCTATAGAAATCTGCGTTAAATACACCTTACTAGTTAAATCTAAGCCATTATAAACAGCTTGGTGAGGTGTGAAGTCAATATGTGCAGAAAAAAGTGAAGCGTCATTTAAATACCTACTAGCAGAAGCATTTGATAAAAAATCAAAAGATAATACACCATACGCTTCAATATAATCTGGCTCAGATATAAAGCTGCGCGCTACTTGAAAATTAGAACCACCACTTAAATCAGGAGTATTTCTGTACTCAGAATTTTCTAAGCCTTTAATATTGTCTTGTGATAATTTATCAATATTAATAATTTGAACAAATTCAGAAGCTAAATTACCGTCTTCCTCACCGGCAGATGCTTCAATATTTTGCACCCAATGCAAATCATCTATATCCACCTCAAGGTCAGCATTACCATCAATTTCGTAATACTTAACAAATCCAACCTCTAATAAATACTCTATATATTCTTTAGTATATATTTTATTCATATCAATCATGCATACTATTATTTTAAATAGCTATAAGTTTGTTTTTTAACCATATTTACCATCTTAAATTATACACAAATTCACTTAAAATTCTATGAAAACTAAAAGAAAAAAAATATACGAATAGAGCCCTATAATACTCACAGTAGTCGAAGTTAAAATACTCACCCCAAATAAGCAGGACACAAGGTTTAGATAAAAAAGATACAAATGATAAATTTGTACAAAAGAAAATGGCGCGCCCGGCAGGATTCGAACCTGCGACACCTGGCTCCGGAAACCAGTGCTCTATCCCCTGAGCTACGGGCGCATAAATATAGGATTAACGAAATAAAGCGATGTATTGCAAGAGCAAACTTACCTTGTCGCATCATATAGCTGAAGAACTTCGGATGAAGATAGCGCACGCTCATAGATACGAACATCATCAAACATACCATCAAAGCCCCGGATATTCGAATTTTCATTACCAATTTTAAAAGGTAAAGTCGTATCGGTTCCCATGGTTGGTGGAACAGTACTCGAATTTTCATTACTTAAAATACCGTTCTTATATACTCTTATAAAATTCCCACCTGAGAAAGTCGCACAATAGTGATCCCACTGATTAAGGCTTACTAAATTACTGGCTCCGCCCTCAACTCTCATGGTCTTATATGTATCTGAAAGATTAGGCGCAAAAGATATTGTATTAGTGCGCCCACTGTAATTAGCTTCCTCATCTACCCAAAACCAAAAACCACCATCAGTACTACCGACTTTATACTTACCCATAATGGAATAGTCTTGAATAATTGAGCTGGCTTGTAAATTCAGCCAAAGACACATACTGGCCTCACTAGCACCAGCTATAAAATGCGTATCATTTTTCACATATATACGGTCATCACCACCATTTAAACGCTGTGCATTACTAATCTTACCAGCAACCGTAGTTGCAGAAACATCTTCATCAACAGATGTCGGGTCAATAGTTCTAACTGCGGTGTCTCTTCCATTGCCGCTACTATCTGCAAGGACTATCCCGCTCGTTTCATCAAATGTCCAATGCGCAGCCAAACCCGTTGATGGCACGGACGGAATATCACCACGTCCAGCAGCAACCCACTCATCTCCCTCGCAATATTGCAAAACATTATAAAAGCTGTTGTAAATCAACTCACCTTGAAGGCCCACAGGAGAGATACAGCCGCTGCCGCCATCACCGGATGGCCCCATAGCAATCCAATTTTCACCATTACAATATTGCATCGTATTATGTGACGTATTAAAGACTAATTCAGCTTGTGCCCCCATAGGGTTAGCGCAATTACTCTGAGAGCACAGCCCTCCAGCAGCGCCATATAGAGCAGATATTTCATTGGAACTCAGGACGCGATTATAAATCCTAAGATCATCTAACCCACCTTGAAAATTATCATTACTCCAATTATATCGGCCACTACCTATGCGCAAATCACCTGTTGACGTATCTGGCGGTGTAGTTACGGCTGTAGTAGAGATTGCAACGCCATTTTTATACCAAGTCACCGTAGAACCATCCCAGGTCAATATCACGTGCACCCACTGGTCAACTTCATAGGACCAGCCTGTATAACTTGCATTTGGTGAACCAGTCGACCGTCCATGTGTAACATTCAGGCGAACACGCCCGCCTACAATATTCCCACCTGCACTCGTACGGCCAAAGACTAAACTATCCCCCCAGCCGCCACTATTGTTGTTTTTACTCACTATGCTTGGGAAAATAGTGCCAGTTTGCGTACTATCAAAATAGAACCAGCCCGCAATCGTATAGCCAGTACTCAGATCATTATGACTGGCATGATGAGGCACAGTCATTTGGTTATTATTAAAGAACAAAGCCGTATCAACCGCGCCCGCACCAGTAGCTGTATTCGCTGCCATCGCGCCTTGCATAGCGGCATCATTGTTACCCGTTTCATCGACTGCCGTCGTGCCAGTGGTTTCATCCATTTTCCAATACGCCACAAGCCCAGAATTCGGAGCTTGGCAAGTTGGCGCTAAATCATCATACATAGTCTGAATTTCAGCAGGAGTAAGCACACGCGTATAAACACGAACATCATCAATACTCCCTTCAAAATTTTCACCTATATTCGCTTTGGGTGTTGCCGTGCTTCTAGGGACTAAACTATTGGGACTGGCATCAACCTCAACACCATTATTATATGCACGCAAGGTCGTTCCATCAAAAGTACCGGCGATATAATGCCACTGCCCCGGGGTAACATCACCAATTGACACATTTACATTTGAGCCTGTCGTTGAAAAGAATCCCAAAGTGGCTTCAGGTCCAAAATTACTATCCCATTTGATATAAAAGTTTGTATTATCACCCCGAACAGCATAAGAGAGCTTACTGGTCGTAGCAGACAGATCTGGCTTAATCCATGCAGAAAAAGACATCGGCGCCGTTAATCCAGTAAAACTAGAAATACTAACCTTATCGTCAACACCATCGAAATCCAAAGCCCGTCCTACAACACCCGCAACAGAGTTATTAACAAAACTAAGCCCACCACTTAAAGTACCAGTATAACTATTGACCGAAGAGTCGTTCGCTTGCGACCCACTACTTTCATCAAGCCCCCAATGCGCGATCAAATTAGCCGTAGATACACTAGAACTATTCTCATCTTTCTTACCCACGCCAATCCACGCGCTGCCATTACAATATTGATAGATACGGTCAACTTGATTGAAGTTAATCTCACCGACCATTCCAGAAGGCGATGAGCAATCAGATATTGAATAATCATAAAGAGCAGCAACATCCTCTGCACTCAAAACACGATCATAAGCCCTCAAATCATCAGCAGCCCCGCCATGTGAGCCAAATGAAAGTTGCACTTTTAGGTTCCCCCAGCCGCCTGTACGTGATTGCGAATGTGTACTTTCTAAAACGCCATTAACATACATCAATTGATTAGATCCATCCCATGTAGCCACCAAATGATACCATTGGTCGGCGGTCCATGATGTTGTGGAGGTACATGCGTTCGAATATCTATTTGAGGCCGGAGTAATTACAAAATCAATACTTCCATCATTACCATTACAACGCGCCCCCCCTATACCACTTCTTGCCCAATCTTTTCTAAAGACTGTATTGCGTCCTGTTCCCCCACTAGCCTCAAGTATCGGAGCATCCGGAGTTGAAGAGTCTAATGTACCATCAGATTTAAACCACATAGATATCGTGCCTGTATTGCCCGGTACGTAGCCTACAGATATTTCGTCATCCACCCCGTCAAACTGTAAAGCGTTTCCAACCACGCCAGATATAGAATTCGCACCCGTCAATCCGCCTGCCATTGTACCGTTATTACTGCCTGCACTATCAGCTGCAACAGTTCCGCTCGTCTCATCAAACGTCCAATGACCAACTAAATTAGACGAATAATCCTGCGCAAAAACGTCTCCTGCAAAAAAGAAAAGAGATAAAAGAGCAAATCCAAATCTAACAAATCTGGTTAAAGGGCGTTTCATATAAGCTAGAACCTCCCTATTAATTTGAACGTCTACGAATGAAGAACACACCCGCAATACCAAACCCGCCCAAAAGACCAAGTAAGAGCATAATTATTGATTGAACAGACGCTTCAGACTTCGTGTTAGCATGGGCAAGTTTATTCAAAAGCTCCACTTGCGAGCCAAGATCAGCAAGCACTTCATTCGTTTCAGTTTGCGCCGTTTTAATCTCCGCAAGCTGCGCCTTTAGCGCCTCATTCTCAGCCTTCAGCTCCTTGGTCGCCTCAATCATAGGGGCAATCAAACCGACATAATTCACCGATTTCGTGCCAATTTCGTCATTAGCAGTATGAACAAGTTCTGGGAAAACCTTTTCTAATTCCTGAGCCATTACACCAAATTCAGTGCGCCCCGAAGCATCATCTTTCATAGTGAAACTATAGGTATCTATCTGGTCAATAAGATCAAGCAATGAACCACCTTGTGATAGCGCCTTTATATTATCCTTCAGGCGACGGTCCGAAACGTCTGTCAACGTGCCTGTATATTCAATATCACCGCCAACATCCAAAGCCACAGAAGGATCAGTTATAGTACCAACACCAATGTTTCCACCATCATAATAGATTTCACCAACGGTTGCCCCATCTATCCATTTACCGCCTGCACCAGTATTTATAGGCTCCCAAGCTGGACTACCATCATCAACATACCCTTCGAAATAATCATTTTCACTATTATAGCGGATCATACCTTCCACTGGTGTTGATGGCTGCTGCGCATCTGTACCTACGGGGATAAGCATCGCATCGGTCGCTACGATAGCAAGAGAAACATCAGGGTCAGTTGTTCCAATACCAACAGCTCCACCATTGTAATAAATATCACCTGAATCATCACCATTTAGCCATTGCGCCACGGCAACACCAAAACCAGAAGCAACACCAGATAATCCGACACCAACATTCACATTATTAGTCCCGTCAGCAACGGTTAATGTACCAAAATAATTTCCATCAGCAGACGATTGTGGCGTAACACCAACCGTACAAGTCGCAGCGGCAGCTATTGAGTTACCAGAACATGTATCAGTTGAAATCTGAAAATTCACGGAATTACTTAAAGACGTAGCTAAAAGCGAAGTTGCCGTTGAACCAGTGTTTTCAATCGTAAACACAACCTCTGTACCAGTAGATGGCGCCCCTGGGCCAATAACATTCATATTAGCTGCTGAAGGCGGTGTCGAGGTAAACGTAACAGCCCCTACAGTTACCTCCATACAATATAAGCCAGATAACACACCACTACCGCCAACACTAATCCAGCCACTATCAACTTTTGATGCATGTCCATATCCATTTGGTCGATATACACCATCTGCATATGAATTCGTTCTTACATTCGCATTGGCTAGAGAAGCACCATTTTCATCATAGTTAATAGGATTCACAATCGTGCCATCCCATAGGTCTTGCGGACTCGTCGCAATCACGTCACCATTCATATTAACTAAGCGATCCCAGTTATAATCAATACGGTTCACTGCCCAATTGGACGGAGAGTCAGAAGATGTGATTGCCATCCATGTACCACCCAGTCCAGCAGTATCGGCCTTAGACTGACAGTCTGCATCCAAAGTAGTATTGGCTACATTACTACTGTGAGTACCCGTTCCGAAGAATACACGCTTATCAATGCCTGTACATCCAATACCGCCACAATCCGGTAATGTTATGACTGAATAATAAAATGTTTCAGAGCCAATACTTAAATTAGTTTGTTCACGTGTTCCTACCGCTGGACTATCCATACGAATTGTAATCGTATCACCACTAGAAACCGTACCAGCAGCAGACGTATATCCACCACCATTGATCGAATATTCTGCACCACCTCCAGTAATGCTAATAGCTGTCCCCGGAGTAATGCTATAAACAGTCTCAGTCGATGATATTGTACTTACACCAGCGCTACTTGCAAAACCACTTTCAAAGCGCACACCATAATTCATAGACACATCTGGTGAGTTATCACTTTGCGCTGACGGTAGAGCAACACCGTCAACACGCATACAGCGAACACGGTTTGACACATATTTACGGCCATTATTTGAATTACAAACTTCTCCACCTCCACTTACAAAACAAGCTCTATCAGATGCAGAATCTTCACGTGATGTAAAATATCTAAGCCCGCCAGATAGCGTCGAAGTATCATTAAGTGCATCTACCAACTCATTTGACGCTGGTAAAAACCAATCGCTTTTGCCATTAAGCACAAGGTCTTCACAATATTGCGCCGCAGGGAACATGCTCGTATCCCCATTCGCATAAGCTAATATATTTACATGGTTTTGATCACCATCAGTTGTACTTGACGTCAATGAACCAATACTCAGCGCATCATATGGTGATGATGCCCAGACACGCGAAGGTGCAGCTGTACCGCCCGCACATACCGGCTCATTAGTTGAACCATCACAGCCGCCTTCATCTATAACCAAGTGATTTCCTGCCCCGCCATAATCACATGCGACAATTACACCACCATATGTCGCCGTATCAAGCAGTCCAGGCGCACACCCAAACCCACTAGCTTCACCCGCAACATCAAATGTTGGATTATTATGGTGCGCAACTTCCATACGCGCATCATACCTAACATTACCAGACGCCGTCGGACGGATATCTATTTGACAACTGGCCCCCGCAGCTAGCGTAGCACCGCTACATGAATTAGACGTAATATCAAAATTGGTAGTATCACCTGTAAACGTAAATGTATTGAGCGTGTCGGATGTTACCGTTCCAGCATTAGACAGAATAAAACTAATCGTCGTACCATAACAAGGAGGTGCACCGCAGGTTAAACCATCAATATCCATACCTGTTTCGGTTATTTGATCAAATTGAAGAACAACTCCGCCTGTCGCCGATGATATATTCTGCCAACTTGTTCCATCACAGAACTGTAAAACACCAACATTATAACGGATCGCTCCTTCTAGACCGGCAGCACAAGTTTCACCGCCATTGGCAACCTTCAATGTGCCAACGACATCTAAGGCTACATCTGGATCATTATTACCAATACCAACATATCCGCCATTGTAATAAATATCACCTGCATCAACACCGTTTAACCATTGCGCCACAGCTACACCAAAACCAGACGACACACCGGACATACCAATATTCACTTGTGCGTTATTGGTTCCATCTTCGACACTCAAAGTGCCAAAATAATTTCCATCCGCTGATGCCTGCGGTGTAACGCCAACATCACATGTCGAGCTCACAGCTAATGTATTGCCCGTACAGGTGTCAGTCGTAACAGAAAAATTAGTTGAATTTGTAAGGGAAACGCCCAAGGCCGCGCTAATGGCTGTACCTGTATTCTCGATGGTGAAAACCACTTCAGTGCCTGTTGCCGGCGCCCCTGGCCCTGTCACATTCATATTTGCACCNGATGANGGNNTCGCGCTNAGNGTTACAGTTGGNGAATTAACTTCAACACAATAAAGACGCGCATTATGGTTACAATNGGTCATATTGTCCATCCAGCGGTAACTTGTTTGCGATGGATCACCAAGTCGNCCGCTAGAGCCCGTTGAACTCCAACTACTACANNTCCCATTGGTGTTGTAAGTACCGTATGCATCACTTCCCGATAAAACACGGAATTCATTCGTAATAGCCGAACCATATTGCGTGTAATTAATACTATTATCTATCGATCCGTTCCACANATCAGTCGGATCATCAGCGATAACATCACCGTTCATATTTACAAGGCGNTCCCAGTTATAATCCATCCGGTTAACAGCCCAAGAGGATGAACTAGAACCCGTTGTAATAATGGCCTCCCATGTACCGCCTAGACTTGCTGCATTTGCTTGAGATTGACAGCGCGCATCAGGACCACCAACACCTGTCAAATCCCCGCGTGTAGTTCCACTTGTTACAAAAACTCGCTTATCAACCCCTGCGCAGCCCACGCCACCGCAATCACCTTCCGTAATCACAGAATATTCAGAGTTAGTAGAGCCAATTGATACAGTGGCCTCAACGCGGGTACCGATAGCAGGGCTATCCATCCTCACCTGCACCGTATCGCCCCAATCAACAGTTCCAGCTGCGTTTGTGAAGCCACCGCCATTTATCGAATATTCAGCCGAAGCATCACCAGAAATACTGATCGGCGCGCCCGGTGTAATCCCTTTAATAGTTACCGTATTAGAGCTCGTCGATACGCCTGCCGCTGAAGCAAACCGTGTTCTAAATCTATATCTATTCGGTGAAGTATCATTGGATGGCGATGGAAGAGCAACCCCCTCTACGCGCATGCATCGAACACGATGGCTGCTTTGCTTATTTTCATATGCACCCGTATTACTGACATAAATAGTACCATCCGACATACGAACAGACGAGGCCCCACGATCGCCTAAATCACGCGATGACCAGTATATTGAACCTGACACACCTCCTACAGCACCCTTGTTGTTATAAAGTGTAACAAGTTCATTAGGCGCAGGAAGAAACCAATCACTCTCTCCGTTATGAACAAGTGCATCACAATGTTCAATCGCTGGATATTGTCCATTACGTGCGTAATTAAGAACATTGACGCTATTTTGCGCACCATTTGACGTGCTACCTGCATTCAAATCAACATCCTCTAATGACCACTGCCGCGTAAGACCATCATTTCCACTACAGGTAGGTTCATTTGTCGCGCTACCACAGCCACTTTCTGTTGTCACAAGGTGCTCGCCTGGGCCGGAATAATCACAGACAACAACAACACCGCCCCAACCAGCCACTCCTGGCGCACAGCCAAAACTCGTCGCTGCACCAGATACTGTAAATCGTGGTAAATTATGGTGTGCAACTTCCATCTGCGCACTATAGTTTGCATTACCACTTGCCGTAGCTCGTACAACAATAGAACAACTATCGCCAGCGTTGAGCGTTGCCCCTGTACACGTATTCGATGTGATATCAAAATTTGATGTTTGGCCCGTAAAGCTCAAACTTGTCAACGCATCCGATGCAACAGAACCCACATTAGATAATGTGAAGGTTGTTGCCGAGCTATAACATGGCGGAGCGCCGCATGTAGACCCGTTNATATCCATATCGGTTTCTACAACCCTATCAAACTGAAGCGTAACACCGCCTGCTGCTGCTGAAACATTTTGCCAGCTAGAACCATCACAGAACTGCAATACACCCGCACTATATCGAATTGCACCTTCTAAACCTGCCGCACAAGCTTCCCCGCCATCCGCAACCTTTAAAGTACCGCCAATATCCATCGCAACAGCAGGGTCTGTTACCGAACCAGCGCCAATATTGCCGCCATTATAATAAATCTCCCCGACTGTAGCGCCATCCAGCCACTTACCACCGCCGGCGCATGCCCCAGATTCCCACGCGCTTGTCGTATTATTATATATGACGCAATCACCATCGCTTGGGCTAGCGGCACTAACATCACCAAGGTCATTTAAAACCATATAATTAGGGGCATTTCCTGTCACACGCCCAACACGGATACCACCATTTACATCGAGTGTGGCTTGCGGGGTATTTGTACCTATACCAACCTGTTCTGTACCGGTATCACCATAATGAATTCGACCGCCTGTCAAATCCGTCCATAGACCAGAAGCATCTGTAAAAGCCGTGAATGTAGAACAATCATCTGAATATTCTAATTTTGATGTGCCGCCATTATACCTTAAACAGCCTTGTAAGCCTGTTGCGCCGACATCATCAATAAGGAAATCACCACCGACAAGAGCCATACGGTTATCTACAGAAAGGTTATAATCTCTCTGATTCCCCATAAAAATGCCTAATGAACCAGTTCCAGAAACCTCAGGGTTACTGCCGCCCCAAGAATTTGCTAGACCAATTGCCATGGAATAATCACCAGATGCGTGGGTATCATATCCAAAACTTGTAGCATTTTGTCCTGAAGACCGGATAAAATTACCTATAGCTATACTGCCTGTATTCGTGGCCGTCGGGCTAGTACCAATAGCCTGACTTCGGAAACCTATACTTGCACTATCCCACGCAGCGTTAGTTGCTGCGCCGGCTCTAAAAGCTTCCTGCGATTTATCATAAAAGAAACGACCATCATGTGTCGCTTCACCATCATCATCCAGCTGAGGCGAACCAAAAACAAAATCCGTACCTGAATAATAACCTGAATTAGCAATACGAATAACACTGCCACTTTCTTCCCAAATCGCCGCGACGCCCCCCGTACATGAACCAGAAGCCCAGCTGCTTCCATTATAAACTAAACATTCATTTGAAGATGGAGAGCCAGCAGAAACATCATCAAGATCATCAAGGTTAATAGCAACGCCGCTGCCACCTGGGCCAGCTGTCTCATTTGAACAACTCCAACCATTGGTCCCCCATGTCAGTTTTTGCGTTGATGTACATGTAGTTGGCGGAATTAAACTATCACCAGACTGAACGATCACATCCGCATCAAATGTCGCATCTTGATCGACATCTAAAGTGCCAGTGACAGAGAGGTTATCTCCAACAGTGACATCACCGCCTGAATTCTCGATATTTCCTTGTAAATTAGATGTACCAGAAACACTTAGTGTACCTGTCAATGTTCCGTTAACGGCATCCACATTACCACTAAAGCTACCATTCGCAGCACTTAAATCACCACTAAGCGTAGCATTAGGAGCCGTAATATCACCATTTGTATCGACCCCCATCTGCCCAGAACTACCAATGCTAAGCGTTAGGCCTGATACATCACCGCTAAATATTCCATCACTTCCTGATACATCGCCGGTAAAATTACCATCAACCGCACCAACATTACCTGTAAATGTCGCATTTGTGCCGCTAACATCACCGCTAAATATACCATCAGCACCAGAAACATTACCCGTTGCTGTAAAAACACCATCAGTCGTCATATTACCCGTTGAATGCAAAGTCCCTGCGACTTCAAGCATATAGCTAGGTGAACTAGTTCCAATACCAACCTGTGTTGAGCCACCAGTGCCAAAATAAATTTCATCACCAGAATTAGAAATCCAAACACTCCCTGCACCAACCCAATCGCCATAACCATTGTCACAAATCTCAATACGGTTTGGGTTTGCGCTTGTATTCACACGCACCAAATTATCATTTGCAGAGTTACACGTTGTCAAAACGCTATCCGATGGTAATAACATTGAAGCAGCGCCTAGCCTTAACTGTGCGCTTCCAAGTGAACTGCCAGACACGCTCCCCGTCAAATCCACATGCCTATCAATTTGAGCGGCAGGGTCAGAGGCAATATCCGTAGTCGGTGTCCACAGACCACCAGAACCAGCTATGGCCTCGGTATAGGTCATTGCGACAATAATATCATCGCCAGAAGCCTCAGACTGCGAGGGAACATAAGCAGGGGACCCAGAACTATTATTACATTCATTGCTAAATGTCCCATCGGGACCAGCTGACAAAATGGCAACAGCAATATTCGTGGTCGTCCCGCCACCTGCTAAAATATTGCCACTAGAGCCGCTATCGCTTCCGTTATTCCATGCACAATATTTATATGCATTACCCCAAGGGTCAGACTTAGGTGCACCAGATGAAGAAGGGACACAGCCACCATTTCCAGAAATATCGCTACAGCTTTGCGGGTTTATAGGTTCCGTAAGACCATCACCATCGGGATCGTTACCAACGGCATCTTGCAATAATATCCCTAGAGCAACACGCGCCTCGGACTTTGCTTGCTCAATACGGTTAACATCAACCATTGTTGATAGCGGGCCGCGCATTGTCGACATAATGCCAGCGCCGAGTACCCCTACCACAGCAACAGCACCAAAGAGCGTAAAGAACACATTTCCGCGCTCGCTTCGTCTCTTCATATTACTATCACATTTAGAGATAATCTCTTGATTTTGCTCATCCTTCCTGGATAAACGCAAAAAATAGCCCAGTTCCATACAGTGTCCCCGACTGTCAGTCTCAAAATTTGTATACTTAATTATGAGACTGAAACCTTTACAATTTGTTAGCGAAAAAAGATTTTGTATNAGAAAAATTGGGGATATAGCCCTTGATAGGACATAATTCATTAACCATTACTTATAAAACTGCCCAAGAATTCCCATAAAAAGAAAGATCCCTAACTTCCAAATTCCATAAAGAATTAAGAAAAAGAATCATTTCAATGAGTTCATCGAGGAACTTAAAGTATCAAAACTGCATATTGAGAATAAAAACATCTAAATTATGCTAAGTCAAACTTGGCCAATGCCGCTTGCTGCGTGTCATGAAGTTTTTGCGCATCAAATCCTTCAATTAACTCATTGAAAATGCGGTACCAATTAACCTCAGCATTCAGATGAATAAACACAGAACCAAGACCAAGTGCGGCTCTATCCATAAACACAAACTCACGCGGCACAGAAATGCCGCCGCGCTCTTTACTAAGCTCTTTTAAACGCTTGTGAACCTTTTCAGCTGTTTCCTTGCCATACATAGCCCCATCAGCCGTACCAATAACCCGGGTTTTATCCTCTAAAATTGGACCATAAAGGAAACCTGCCCAAACATTTAGGGTTTCAACCTGCTCATTAGACAAGTCTTTAAAGCCCCATGTTTCATAGGCATGCACCGCTAAATCATTATCCTGCCTTTGCAGCGCATGATAAAGATCAATAACACCGCCGACAAATTTTGCCGGGAAAACACGTACACAACCAAAATCGAGTAAATTAATTGAGTAATCTTCACGAACAGTATAGTTCCCAAGATGCGGATCACCGTGGATAATACCGTAATTATAAAGTGGTACGTACCACGCTCTAAACATATTTAACGCCAAGGTCGCACGCGTTTCACTATCAGCGTCCTTAAAGTTNAGGATCTTATCCCCATCAAGCCAAGAACTCGTCAATAAACGATCTGTCGANAAATCATCATANACATGCGGTATATGAACAGATTNCTCATCTCTCAGCATATATTCATATAAACGGCATTGCTTGGCNTCACGCTCATAATCTAATTCTTCATATAAACGTTCAGATAGCTCCTCATGAATATCCGCTGTCTTAATCGAATTATCATATCGTTCGTATATACTGAAAATAAGCTTGAGTTGTTTTAGGTCAGTTTCTATAGCACTGCGCATATCGGGATATTGCAATTTACACGCAAGTCTTTCCCCAGATAATGATGTCGCNTTATGGACTTGTCCAAGACTAGCCGCAGCAGAAGCNTCCTTATCAAACTCNCCAAATTTTTTNTCCCAACCAGCACCAAGTTCAGTTTTCATNCGTCGACGAACAAATGGCCACCCCATAGGCGGAGCATCAGATTGAAGTTGCCTCAGCTCTTCAGCATATTCTGGAGGCAACGCCTCAGGAATCGTTGCCAGAATTTGAGCAACCTTCATCAAAGGCCCTTTAAGCCCTCCTAAGGCTGCGGTTAGCTGACGTGCATGATCCGGCCTATCGATACCAAGACCTAGAAATTTTTCACCAGCAAGCTTTGTGGCTAAGCCTGCCATCGTCCCAGATACTTTTCCGTAACGGACAATTTTTCGGCCAAAACCGTTCTCTTTTAAAATGTCATCATTATCATCAGCGCTCATACTGATATAAATGGGTGTTTACTCTGGAATGTCCAGCAAAAAAAAGCATATAATAACNGTATGAAACATGAAGATGTCATACAGATAAAAGATGAGATTATCCTTGCGCTCCTCCCCAATGTAGAATTTGACGGGTGGACTTGGGAAAATGTAATCCAAAGCGCCCAAGAAGCCGGCCATAAAGACACGGTCGCCCGCATTGTTTTCCCAGATAAACTTTTAGATGTACTAGATAGTTTTTCAGACCTAGCAGATAGAGAGATGCTCAAAGCTCTACAAGACATTGATCCCCAAGAGCTTTCAGTAAGAGAGCGTGTATCCACGGCACTCATGAAGCGCTTCGAATTTTTAAGCAACTATCAAGAAGCGACAAAACAAAGCGCAGCATTCTGGCTGGTCCCTTCCCGGAAACCACAAGCTACAAAACTCGTATGGAGATCAGCAGACCATATCTGGAATTGGGCAGGCGATATATCAACCGATTATAACCGTTATACAAAACGTGGATTACTCTCAGGCATTATTGTTTCATCAACACTTTACTGGTTTAATAGTAATAATGATCTTATTGCACTTAGGGCCTTTATCGATCGGCGCATAGAAAATGTAATGAAGTTCGGCAAATTAATTAGCAGGATAAAAACCAAAAAATGAAAAAAATTCTATTAACCGCACTCATAGTAGGCTTCTCATTTAACGTCCACATCTCTAATGCTCATGCAGGAATTTTAGAATTCTTTTTTCCGTCTTTAGCAGAAAAAGAGGAAGACCCAAGCATCACACTAAGAGCACCTTTTGCAGATCCTATCGAGAACAATACGAAAGTCGAAGCATTAAGCATTAACAAAATACCTTTAGAATTGGCACATAGACAGCCAAGAGAAATGGCGGATGTAACATCGACAATCATTAGCAACTCTCTCGTTTTTCAAGAAAAAGACTACGAAAAAACATTAGAGAGAATCTTAACTACGTTCGATGAGCAAGGAAAAGAGGAATATAAATCATTCCTAAATACCAGTAAGATTCTCAGAGTTTTAAAAACGGAGAAGTTTTTTGTACGCAGTTTCGTAAGCGGAACACCTATTCTAATGAATTCAGGCCCTATAGATGGTCGCTACCGTTGGCTTTTTGATGTACCAATCATGATCAGTTACATGAATAATGGAATTAGTGAATATAAAGCGGGTGAAGAACCAACAAATCAACGCATGACTATACGTATTCAACTTGGAAGAACAGCAGATGCACCATCAGATACTGGAGTGATGGTCGAACGCTGGTCAGCAAAAATTCAGAATATAGAATAACCCCCAGAAACACGGGGGCAATCCTTCAAATAACCTAGACATCTGAATAAGCATAGATAAAATCACATCTATTCAAACACAGATGGTTATTTTAAAGGAGCACGCACGCAATGTCCGAAAATGTTGCAGAATTCCCACATGCGGAAGAAGAAACACAAACTCAAAACGAACACCAAGCGCCTAAAGATGTAGGCGGCGTAGGTGGTGAACGCCTTCTTAGCTTCATACAGCGTATTGAACGTTTAGAAGAAGAAAAAGCCGCTCTCATGGAAGATATAAAAGAAGTTTATGCCGAAGCAAAAGGTGTTGGCTTTGACGTTAAAATCATCAGAAAAGTTGTATCACTTCGTAAGCAAGATACAGACAAGCGCCGTGAAGAAGATGAACTGCTTGATCTATATAAAGCAGCTGTAGGCATGATTTAAAAATCACCTATAAAACTTTTATTATAGAATTCTTAAGCTTTACAACTTAATCTCATTTGCATGAGCATAAACACTTTCATTCAAAATGGCGTTATAGGCATTGATATCAGTGACTTAACGCCAAATGGGCAAAAAGAACTCATTGAGAAGACGTCATTCAAGGATCAAGACCTTGATATGCTCATGCAAGCTATTAATGAAATTTACTCAACACCTGAAGGTAAGAATTTAATTGAAGACACTGCTAAACTATCTGTAACCGGAAAAGTTCATTTCCTTTATTCAGAAGATGCACATAGCCAGGCCCTTCATAATGGCATTGTTCCACCCACTGTAATTTTATCGACAGAGGATACAAACAAAAACTACCCAATAGAAAGTTCGGATGAGACTAATGAATTCGCACCTTTCTCAATTCAAAGAAGTATTTTTCACGAGTTATATCACATACAGCAGCAACACAATGATACATTAAGTGACGAACATGACACCATTACGGCCACGAATGAGTTCATGAGTAAATATTATAATGAACCGCAAAGAGCGCTTAGGTATTATGATTTTAAAGAAAGTGGAGAGAAAGGCTTTAAAATAAACCCCCACTTTAAGTGCTCAGATCAAGAACAACCAACCTGTCCAATTTGGGAAGATCTAAATAAAACCAAAGATNCAAATGGCACAAATACGCAGCCANNAACNACCCCACNAGATAATATAGAAGAAAAAGTTCAAATCACTTCTTCATCACANCAAANAGTNAGCCCTAGCTAAAATACAAAAACCCNCGGCACAATCACACGAGGGTTTTAGTTTATGTATAAANANCCTTAAANGGGCTTAAACGGCGGTTCTACCTTTAATAAGGTCCGTAACAACCGATGGATCCGCCAGTGTAGACGTGTCACCAATACTACTCTCTTCATTCGCTGCAATCTTACGCAATATACGGCGCATAATCTTACCCGAACGTGTTTTCGGAAGTGACTCCGTAAACTGAATAATATCTGGTGTTGCAATTGGCCCGATAATAGAGCGAACAGTCTTAACGATATCCCTTTTCAGATCATCTGTTGCCTCAACCCCTTCAAACAAAGTCACATATGCATAGATACCCTGCCCTTTAATATCATGAGGATAGCCAATAACAGCCGATTCAGAAACTTGAGGATGCTCATCTAATGCATCTTCGATCTCAGCTGTTCCTAGCCTATGACCAGACACATTAATCACATCATCAACACGACCGGTAATACGGTAATCTCCATCACGGTCACGGCGTGCGCCATCACCTGAGAAATACTTACCCGGGAATGTTGAAAAATATGTTTGAATAAAGCGCTCATGATCACCGTAAACAGTCCTCATTTGACCTGGCCAACTATCAAGCATAACAAAATTACCCTCAATAGCACCGCGCTCATCACGCTCAGCATCATCATCTAGTATATTTCCGTCATTATCAACCAAGGCAGGCTTAATACCAAAGAACGGCTTCATAGCCTTACCAGGCTTCAATGTATGACACGGCAACGGAGTCACCATAAATCCACCTGTTTCCGTTTGCCACCACGTATCAATGACAGGACAACGCCCATCACCAACAACCTCGTAATACCAAAGCCATGCCTCTGTATTAATTGGCTCACCAACAGTCCCTAAAACACGCAAAGACTTACGAGAGGTCTTCGTCACAGGACCATCCCCTTCCCTAAGCAATGCGCGAATAGCGGTCGGCGCTGTATAGAAAATATTAACCTGATGCTTGTCAACGACCTGCCAAAAACGGCTATAATCAGGGTAGCTAGGCACACCTTCAAATACCAATGACGTAGCCCCATTAGCCAGCGGCCCGTAAACAATATAACTATGTCCAGTAACCCAGCCAACATCTGCTGTACACCAATAGACTTCACCTTCACGGTAATCAAAGGCTGCCTCATGCGTTAATGACGCATAAACCATATAACCGCCTGTTGTATGCAAAACCCCCTTAGGCTTTCCAGTCGACCCAGATGTATAAAGAATAAATAAAGGATCCTCAGCGTTCATCTCTTCACATGGACATACATCTGATTGCGCATCAACAAGACTGTTCCACCAGATGTCACGGCTTTCATTCCAATTAATATCACCGCCGCGATGCTTAAGTACCAAGACTTTTTCAACACCGCTTCCTTCAACAGCAGCATCAACATTATACTTAAGCGGTACATTACGTCCGCCTCGCACACCTTCATCAGCTGTCAAAACGACTTTCGCTTCGCAATCATCAATACGGTTTCTAAGCGCATCTGGTGAAAACCCACCAAAAACAACAGAGTGTACAGCACCAATTCGTGCACAAGCTAACATCGCATACACAGCTTCTAAAACCATCGGCATATAAATGATAACGCGATCGCCTTTTTTTACATCCAGAGCCTTAAGCGCATTCGCAAGCCGGGAAACTTCGCTTAATAACTCTCCATACGTAACCTTAGCATCATCATTTGGGTCATCACCTTCCCAAATAAGTGCAACATCATTCTCTTTCTTAGGCAAATGGCGATCAACACAGTTGAAGCAGGCATTCAAAACACCATCTTCATACCATTTAATAGATACATCACCTTCAAAACTTGTATTTTTAATGATTGTCGGCTGCTTGAACCAATCGATTCTTTTTGACTGTACAGCCCAGAACACCTCAGGTTGCTCAATCGAGCCTTTGTACATCGATTCATATTTCTCTTCAGTGATACCAATACCTTTAAGGATCTCACCTGACGGCGGGTAAGTCTTATTTGTGTTCATATATTTGAATCTCCATTTTTTTAAGCCATACTAATATTATAGCGCGTATGAGAGCTAAGTACACTAAGGCACTGTGACGCAATGCAACATTTCAATTTTCTTAAATATTTTTTTGGATGAAACAGCGCATAAGGCTTGACAAGTGCACTATAAAAAAGCCATATAAGCGACTTAAATTTGCCCTATCACACGTGGCGGTGTAGCTCAGGGGTTAGAGCAGAGGAATCATAATCCTTGTGTCGGGAGTTCAAATCTCTCCACCGCTACCATTTTTTCTTCCAACGAAATCCCGGAACGTCCAAAACACCTTGAAAAACAAGGGTTACGAGATGCGCTTGATCCACAGGCATCCCAGCAAATTTATTGACATCTGGGGGCATAAAGGGGCACATTTGGGGGCATAAGGAATTTTCACCAAAAGAAATGCCCCCACATGCCCCTAACGCAGATAGATTGTAAAAACGCCAAACCACAAGAAAAAGCCTATCGCAAAGCCGATGGTCAAGGCATGTATCTTGAGGTCATGCCTAACGGCTCAAAATATTGGCGCATGAAATATCGCTTCGCTGGAAAAGAAAAACGCCTCGCCATTGGCGTATATCCCGATGTATCACTAGCACAAGCACGAGAAATGAGAGCTGAAGCCAAAGCCCTTCTCAAAGACAACAAAGACCCCTCACACGAAAAGCAAAAACTAAAGCAGCAAGTCTTTAAAGATGCTGAACACACATTCCAATCCGTTGCCGAGCAATGGTACGCAAGACAACGCCAAACATGGAAAGAAACTCACGCTGTTAAAACATGGCGCAGAATTGAAATGCACGTCTTCCCATTCCTAGGCAAATACCCAGTTGCAACCATTACCCCGAAAGATGTTATTCGCTGTGTCCAACGCATCGAAGATAGTGGCGCACTCGATATAGCCAAACGCGCATACCAAAATATCAAACGCGTTCTTGATTATGCCGTTGTCGAAGAAATTACAGATCGCAACGTGGCGCTGCACATCAAACCCAGAGACATCCTTCTAAGGCAGGAAGTAAAACATAACCCCCACCTTGAAGAGTACGACCTCCCCGAATACCTCCGCGCCGTTGAAAACTTCGACGGTGAAAAACAAACCAAGCTTGCCCTCAAACTTATGATGCTAGTATTCATTCGCCACACAGAGCTACGTGAAGCCCGATGGGATGAATTTATCTTTGATCGTTCCGAATGGCGCATCCCTGCCGAGCGCATGAAAATGAATAAGCCCCACGTTGTGCCGTTATCAAGGCAATCAATGGAAATCCTAAAAGAACTAAAAAGCATGAACGGCGTATTCGAATACGTCTTCCCGCAAAAGCGCAATCCACGCAGCGTTATGAGCAGCGGCACAATGACCCGCGCCCTCTACCGCTTGGGCTACAAAAGCAAGTTAACAGTCCACGGCATGAGAGGCACAGCCTCCACCATCCTCAACGAACACGGTTTCAACCCCGATGCCATCGAAGCTCAACAATCACGGCAAGATAACAACAAAGTCAGGGCCTCCTACAACCACGCCCAATATTTGGACGAACGCCGCCAAATGATGCAATGGTGGGCAGACCACCTCGACAAATTGAGGGCATCATGACAAAAGCAGAAACTCAAGCCATCAAGCCACTTGGAAATGAAAAGTCATATTCTTCTGAATTTTTTGATGAACTGTTCAATATTTTGGATATTGAAGACCACAGCTTGAAAGTAGAACTAGAGAAACAAATTTCTGTATCAGCAAGAAGCTACATACGCGGTTATAATTTTTACGATTCATTGCCTCCCCATAAAATAAAAGAAGAGCTTGAAAAAGCACTTCAACACATAGAAAAAGCTGAGTCTTCATTAGACAAAGTTTTTCAATCTGAAAATTTCAGTAACGAATTGGTTAATGGTTTTTATGAGCAAATTAAATTTCATTATCCCTCATTAATGGGGTTCTTGCCTGAAATAAGAGATGAAAAGCATTTTGGATTCAATAAAACCGATGCGCCGACTAAGACAATGCAATTATTGTCAGTAATTTCAGATTCCATTAAGCGTTCGCTTGAATATAGTAGATTTCGAAGCTTTAAAAAGAGCAACACTCTTAATCATTGGGTGATTTCAATTGAACGCCTATTGGAAAAAATTATAGGCCACAAGTTTCAACAAAGCCGTTACCACAAAGGCGAATACATATCGAAAAGAGAAATAGGCGATTCTGAGCTGCTAAAATTCATTATTGAACCTATAGACCCGAATGTCACAATCTCTCAAATAGAAACTGCTATTAAAGAAACACACAAAGAGCGCCACGATCAGAAAATTTCCTAATTTTTCTGAAAGGAATTTTCCTTCCATCATCTTTATGGCGACAGCCTAAATTCTATTAAAAATATTTGTATCCACTTGGACAAACATAGAAAGGATACAAATGTTAGACACACCTAAAAAAGAACGCTTCCTGAGATTAACAGACGTTATGGCGCGTACTGGTTTGAGCCGAAGTTCTATTTATCTCAGCATAAGTGAAGGCAAGTTTCCAGCAAACATCAACTTAGGCGCTCGCTCTGTCGGATGGCTAGAGAGTGAAATAGACGCGTGGATGCAAGATCGTATCAATCAACGGTCGATCGCTTCTTAGCTGAGGGAACAAACATGGAAGATTTACACGGTCACACAAAAAAGCCTCTATTAAAGGTCATACGAAAAAAATGTATCGACTGCTGTGCTGGCAAATACTCAGAAGTTCAAAAGTGTGCAGCTAAAGACTGCGACTTATGGCCTTATCGCATGGGTAAGAACCCTTTTCACAAAAGGAAGATGACTAATGAGCAAAAACAAGCTGCAGCTCAACGCTTAAAATAGTTTATTTATCTTTGTCGCCAAAAGTTATAACTCCCCCACCTCTGGGAACTCTAGTCCAGACGACCGTATTTATTTCTTCATCTTCACCATCATCTGAAACATACCCAAGCTGAGTTAGAGTAGTTTCATCCTGAACAAGCGTCCAAGTTCTGCCTTTGCACTTATCAAGCAATATCGGGCCATGGAGCGGTTTGCCTATTTCTAAAATGTCGTAGCATGAGGCGTTTACGTCATAATTATGTGTTGCCCAATAACCTAGCATTAAGAATGCTAGTACAAAAAATATTTGTGATTTCTTCATTTCTAATCGGCCTTTATTTTTGAATTAATTTCTTCAAGATTCTGATTTATCCGTAAAGCCAGTAACGGAATACCTAGAATAATAGTAGCAGCAATTAAACCAATAATTAATCCAAGTGGGATATAAAAAATCATTAGTAATGGATCTTCATCCAAAACATAAAGCATACCCATTAGCCCACCACCAATCACAAAAGCTCCTGCTGTAAAGCCTATAATCGTATTCATAAATCGTATGATAAGATCTGTCATAAACCACCCCTTAGCCTTAAAATCTAACAGGCCACCAAGAGAAAACCTCTTGGTAGCCGGGAGTTAGTAACCATCAATCACATGACAAATGGCCGACGGCCTTTGAGCCGGAGCCTTGGACATAGCCGCCGCTCCCGGCCATAAGACCGAAGGAGCGGCATCCTGTGATTACGTCTTTAATGAAAACGCATCACTAACGGCTGATGCCAGCCGCATGTAATTGAGAGGTTACTAAGCCCCAAGTTTGCGAAAACGCAAACTCATCCTGATAGTGCTTTTTAATGGTAAAAAAAGCAAGAACTTCTCTTCTGCTACCAAAGCCCCATCTGAATTGAAATGTTCAAATTTTCACGGCTGCTAATGCAGAAAATGAAAAAGAAATGGTAATAGAAGTGTGTGTCTCCCCCTTTAGGGGGACGGAAGGGGGTATATCCGCACATATGTTCTCTTGTCGTATATGTGCGGACTGACGCCATAAACACAAAAACTAGATTTTTTGGAGTTTTTGTATATGCTGGCTTCGAATACAAAATAAGTAGGTTTTAAAATGTCTCAAGAAATTACACTGGATGATTTACAAGGAATGTATGATGTTACATACGCGTCGTCACCCCAACTTGAAAATTTCTATGAACCAGGTTTCGGTTCAGCAAAAGTAGAAAACAACACTTTAACAGGTGTAGATGCTCTAGGAGTTATTTGGAATGCTGAATTTAGCACTCCTAAAAATGGAGAAATGAGCTTTAAAGCCTTACTAGACCCTAAAGACACCCCGCCCACAGTTGGGTTAATGAATGCAAATGGGGTCATGACAAGAGAACCGCAAAATTACAGTGGCATCGTTAAAATAACAAAATTAGGCGAAGAACTAATATTACGCACACAAGTCCAGCAAGGACCAATCACAATAGACGTTCAATTTAGAAAGAAATCATGACAGCAGACACTCAAAATGATTGGTACAGGGTACTTTCTCTTGCTCGCTCAAATGCTGCGCAAGACTTGAGAATTTCAAATGAAATCCTTGAGGTTTCCGATAGCCTTATTGCTGCTGCTAAGGCTGGAGATTTATCAGAGGAGCAGATAACAGAAATCTCCAAAGATCTCATAAAAAGAGCATTAGAATTATCCGATAACTCTAAAGAAATAAATTTTGCTATTACAAAGTTAGTGGGGGCACTGTGAGTAAAGATACCCCTCAGCCAATTTATCCTCCAGCGCCTCCTTCTGTATCCCCCGCGTTAAAATCGCAACTTGATAGAGAAGTTCAAAAACAGATTACTGAACAAACGGAAAAGTTTAATAAAAGCTATACCCCCGCTTCTGACCATGCTGAGCTAAAAAGCGATGTTAAGAATCTATGGAGGTATGTAGGTGCGTTACTTACTGTTATAGTCCTCGCCGCCACTATCTACATCCACCTTGATAGCAAACTAACCAAACTGAATGAAACGATTAACTCTGAATCCAAATATATTTTTGATAAATATCAAAATTTAGAAAATCGGGTTGCTGACGACTTTAGAGCTATGAACGCCAGAGTTGATAACCTTGTTATACACAGCAATAATACCGAAAAAAATACCAAGGTAAAAACAGAAACTAATAAAGAATAAATAGGGGGCATAAATGGGGGCATCAAAATAAACGTGAACAGGTATAATTACTATACATCAATGCACTAATGTATCACTCATAGTCCCTCCTCCCTACCAATTTTCTTCCAATAAAATCAATAACCTATTTAATTACAGAAGCTTATAATTGCCTTTGGTACACATAACTGGTACGCACGAGGTATGGAAAAAGTGTCTGGACACACAAATTTATATAGGCGTGGCGCGGTATATTATTACCGCTCAAGAGTGCCACAATCTTTAAAATCAGTTCTGCGAGCCAAAGAATCTCTTAAAAGCATTACTATTCCTCATATTCTCGACCAGTTTTTCTATACCGACATCACTAAGGTGCTGAGTATCCAAATATAGCGGGCTCCCTTCCTCCTCATCCATCAGCACACATTGATTATCTGGGCAAAGCACAGCTTTTTTATCCCAGAAATACCCCTCATAATTTTGAGAAACTTTCTCTAACACGAGGTCTTTTTCAAATATGTCAGGATGATAATAAGTACCTGTAAGCGGTAAAATAAACTTTTCACCTAAACCAACACCCTTATGTAACATAACCATATCTATAGTACGGCGAAGCATTGGAGTAGCTCCAGTGATAAGAAATGGCATATTGATTTCACGAAGGTACTGCACGATTGTATCCACCCCCTCTATTGATTGATAAGAATACCGTGAGCTTAAAATAACCCCATTGATATCTGCCTTAGAGAATAAAAGCTGAAGCTGCTCTTTTAAATGAGGAAAACAATTCTGCGCTTCTACAGCAGCACACCCTGAATTCATTAAAAGACTAAACCCCTTATCAGGGAATGCTAATAATAGTGCTTCATATACATTTTTACCGTTACTATCACCAATAACTAGATAACTGCCATGCTTGTCCTCATGCAGAGAATTATTATAAAATACACGATCAACAATTTTCGGGTCATCACCTGACTTGAGCACGTAATCATCATACAAGCATGGGATATTTAAATGCTTATCCGCAGACCACTTTTCGTCCGGCGTTAAAGGATAAAAGACACCATACTTCTCTTGATAGGCTTCGTTTTTATTTTTGAAATAATCAATTAAAGCAATTTCGCTTTTATCGTAACGCCCAGTCTTCCCATCAGTCTTAATAATATAATAAGACACACCGCAACAAAGCAATACAACACACACAAGTACAAAACTAAGCCGTTTAGCGGATTCAGGTTTCCTAGCTCTATAAGGTTGCTCAATATATTTGTACGAAAGATGAGATAGTAAAAATACAATCACTAATATCAAACCAAAATCTGACAGTCCCAAATCTCTATATACGGCATTTTTGTACAACACCCATACTGGCCAGTGATAGAGATAAAGAGAATAAGATATATTACCCAAATATTGAAAGATAGTGAGTGAGAAAAATGGCTCGATATATCTTCTATTAAAAAACAAAATTAAAAATGCAGACACACATGGTAATGCAGCAGTATAACTAGGGAACGTCGTGTTCTCGTCATATATCAAAGAGGCGGCAAACACCCCCAAAACACCCAAAACAGATAGAATAGGCCAGCCCTTCCTAATCCCGTTATCACTAGGCACAAACGCAATCAAAGCACCAAGAGCAAATTCCCAGCCGCGCAAAGGCATCATATAAAAAACAAAATTAGAATATTTAGAAAGCAAAGTAGACGCTATGACACTTACAATAATCCCTAAAACGAGAAGAGGAATAGAAAAGCGCTTCAAAAGCATCAAGATAAAAATCGCAATTGGCCATAAAAGATAAAACTGCCACTCAACAGATAATGACCACGTATGAAGGAATGGCTTAAACTCATTATCAACATCAAAATACCCAATTTCCTTCCAGAAAACAAAATTTGAAACAAAAGAAATGGAAGATAATGCATGCCAAGCGGAACGATAAGCATCAGATGGAAATAGGATAAAAGCACTGGCAATTACGGTAAAAAAACTAACAAATAAAAGTGCTGGAAATATTCTAAAGAAACGGCTTTTGAGATATCCTAGAATTGAAAAGCTCTTAGTCCTTAAACGCTCAAGAACACTGAGTGTAATAACATATCCCGATATAACAAAAAAAACATCAACACCAACAAAGCCTCCACTAAAAGGGACAAGCCCATAATGAAAAGCCATCACCAATAATATTGCTATTGCCCTCAGCCCATTTACGGTTGTATCAAATGTTTTCATGAGAATTCCAAAGATAAATATATAAAAATAATGTGAAAGTACCACACGGATGAATAAAATAACTGAAAATACACCAATAACAAGAATGTAAATGGCAAGAAAAAACTGGCTTTAGATGCATTATCTACACTAACATACAAGACTTGAAAACTGGTACACACACGTGGTACCTTTAATAGGAATAAAGGCATACTAAGTTATTGTTTTTAAAGGAAGTCATTGATATAAAAAGAGATTTCAAATCTCTCCACCGCTACCATTTTTCTTAAAAATTTCATCAAAGACATCAAAAAATATTCACAGATATAAAAACTTTGATTTTTTTTTAAATTAACACTTGCCTTTTACCCTCAGTTCGCATTATAACACGCAAGTCTTCAAGGCAATGACTTGCGTCCCGTTCGTCTAGAGGCCTAGGACACCGCCCTTTCACGGCGGCAACACGGGTTCGAATCCCGTACGGGATGCCAATTACTCTTCTAATGAAATCCAATATAAACTTAATACGTAGTTTTTAGATGGATTATATAACGAGTTTCACACATAATTTCCCTACAATATTGATCAACAAATATCTGAGAGTATTTTAGCACCGCTAAGTGAGCTGAATTAGGGGTGAGCATGAAAAAAATAACATTAGCGATTATAAGCGTTTGTGTACTGGCTGGATTAACTTATGCAGCAAGTGAGTTATCGGACAATAACAAGCGTTATAGTTGGCGGTATAAGATGACTGTTGAGATTGATACGCCTGAAGGGGTGAAGAGCGGCAGCGCAGTGCGGGAAGTTAGTATGGTTTTTGAGCCGCGTCCTCATAACCCGTCGCGTCCATACCACTCAACAATTGATGTTAAAGGCGAAGCCGTTGTTATTGATTTAGGGCAGCGAGGTGCTGTTTTTGCAATTATAAGATCTGGGGCTTATGCAGCAGTCACAAGAACAATTGCGGGGCCTCCTCCAGGTATGATTGAAGGTGCGGAGTTTTACAGCAGCTTGGAGATCGGTACGAAGGCGCAAATGGAGTCTAAGCGTTATCCAGACCTCTGTACGTTCACCGATTTGAATGACCCTCTAAGCGTAAAACTTGTAAAAGGTGGGCGTTTTAGTGTCGAAGCACAAAAATATCTTATGGAAGATAATTTCGAAGAGCTATTTGGTGATGGCGTTTCGCTTAAATCCATATCGGTCGAGATTACCGATGAATCTGTGACATGGGGCATTGATGAGGTTTTACCTTGGCTTACTGCTTTGAAAAAAAACAAGGCTAGACTTAACGGTAGCAATAGTGTGGCAGTTTTTACAAATGAACTTACTGATAATTTAGGCGCAGGAAATTTTAAAATAGGTGATTATAAATGAACGATAAACTGTTTAATGCCATTCTTTACAAAATAATCAATCCAAATATAAGTCTTTGATTATTGTACCCTTTGGGTCATAGGCATATTGATCAAGATCGGTAATACCCTCCCCCTTTAAAACATCTTCATCAATGTAAAAATTGCCTGTATTGGCGGCGTCAGATGCATCGTGCGTTAAAATAACATGCGCCGCGTCGGCAACAATCGCTTCCTTACGGCAAGATTCGGGCTTTATATCCCCGACCATCTTCATCGCCGCCGTGTAAATTAAGGTTTGCGGCCACAGGGCATTACACGCAATGCCATCCGCTTTAAACTCTTCCGCCATGCCAAGCATGCACATGCTCATCCCATATTTAGAAATGGTATAGGCCACATGGTCCTTAAACCATTTTGATTTCATATTTAGTGGCGGCGATAGCGTAAGGATATGCGGGTTATTTCCCGCCTTTAAATATGGATAAGCCTTTTGACAGGCCAGATAGGTTCCGCGCACATTGACCTGATGCATTAAATCAAAACGCTTCATGCTGGCTTTTTCAGTGCCCGCCAGATAGATAGCACTGGCATTATTTATCAAGATATCAATGCCGCCAAAATGATCCGCTGCCTGCTTAAAGGCAGAATCAACCTTATCCTCATCACGGATGTCCATCTTAATACCAAGACCGCGTCCACCTGCGGCTTCTATTTCCTCCACAGCACTGTGAATAGTACC
Organism: Micavibrio sp. TMED27; assembly: GCA_002167715.1. Taxonomy (GTDB): domain Bacteria; phylum Pseudomonadota; class Alphaproteobacteria; order Micavibrionales; family Micavibrionaceae; genus TMED27. The sequence goes on along the minus strand of NHCG01000010.1, from coordinate 350,336 downwards.
AGGAAGCGTTGGGTGCGGTGCATCGGTCTTTGCCGCAATAACGATATTCGCGCCGTCACGCGCGGCGCGCAGAGCAATCGCAAGTCCGATTCCGCGGCTACCGCCTGTGATAAAAACCGTTTTATTTTCGAGTGATGACATAGTTTACCCCATATAAAACTTCACTTATCAGATAATTGTACTACATTTTATTGTATTCAGGCGGATATATATAGAATTTGCTTAACTTCTATATATTAACATGACAAAATAAAAACTGACTATTTAGTCAAGAAATAGAAAATGTGTGATAAAAAAGAAAAAATATTAAACGCAGCAATAGAGCTTTTTTCTGAGCACGGTGTCGGCGTGCCGACTGCAAAAATTGCCAAAAATGCTGGCGTATCAAATGGAACGCTTTTTAACTACTTTGCGACCAAGCAAGACCTTATCGACGCAATGTATCTTCATATCAAATATATCATCAGCCAAGCCATCATAAACGACATAGACTTTAGCGCCGATGTAAAAGAAATCTTCTATAATCTATGGAGGGGATATATTGGCTGGGCATGCACAAACCCCAGAGATTACACAGTCATAGATCTTTTAACCACTTCCCAAATCCTAAGCCCAGAGGTCATAACTAAAGGCAGAGATTTTTTCTCTGACATTAATGATGCTGCAATCAGAGCAATAGATGAGAAAAAATTTGTGGACCTCCCCTGTGACTACATCTGTGAAGTAGCGGGAAGCTTGATGAATGCAACAATTAACTACATCCAAAAGAATGAGCTTACTGGCGCAGAATATGATAAGGCCATTGACCGTAGCTATAATATCTATTGCCATGGGGTCTATATAGAAAAGTAATCGGTACATACTTGATTTTCAACGACACGAAACTAACTCAAATTTAACAACGAATTGAGGATTGATATGTCAGATAAAATTCAGCTCTACTCCCTTGCAACACCAAACGGACAGAAAGTTTCCATTGCCCTTGAAGAAATGGGCTTGGAATATGATGCCCACACAATCGACATAAGAGAAGGCGATCAATTCACAGATGAGTTTATAGCCATAAACCCTAACTCAAAAATCCCCGCTATCGTTGACCCAACTGGTGACAATGGTAAACCATTCGCCGTCATGGAATCAGGGGCCATACTCATTTACCTTGCTGAAAAAACTGGTAAATTCCTTCCCAAAGACCCAGTTCAGCGTTCAAAAACATTACAATGGCTTATGTGGCAAATGGCTGGCCTTGGACCTATGTTCGGACAATTGGGCCATTTTACACGATACGCGCCTCAGGAACGCGATCTATCCTATGGACAGGAACGATACGAAAAAGAGGCTAAACGTCTTCTAAAGGTGCTAGAAACGCAATTAAACGGTCAAGAATATGTAGCTGGCAACGAACTCACGATCGCTGACTTTGCTATCATGCCATGGATCGTATGTTTAGATGTGTATTACGAAGCAGCAGAACGTCTAGAACTAGACAGCTATAAAAACATCTCAAAATGGCGCGATAAATTACTTGAAAGACCAGCTATCAAAAAAGGTATGGACGTCTGTAAATTCTCATAGAAAGGATAATTACAAATGAGCAATACTAAATCATACGCAGCTTATAATGATAAAGATGCCCTAAAGCCATACGACTTTGACCGCCGTCAGGTCGGAGCAAATGATGTACAAATCGACATCGAATATTGCGGCATCTGCCATAGTGACATTCATATGGCACATAATGACTGGGGCATGTCGACATACCCTATCGTTCCGGGCCATGAAATTATCGGCAGAGTAACGTCTGTAGGTGCAAACGTTGAGGAATTCAAGGAAGGCCAGCTCGTCGGTGTAGGATGTATGGTTGATTCATGTCGTGAATGCGAACCATGCAAACAAGATTTAGAACAGCATTGCGAAAAAGGCATGGTCATGACCTATGGTAGCCCAGATCCACATAGCACAGACGCGATCACCCAAGGCGGCTACTCCACACAAATTGTTGTCGATAAAGACTTCGTACTCAATGTTTCCGAAGATCTAGATACCAAAGCTGTAGCCCCGCTCTTATGCGCTGGCATTACAACATATTCCCCACTTAAACAATGGAATGTTAAGCCAGGGGATAAAGTCGGTGTCATCGGCCTCGGAGGCCTGGGCCATATGGGTGTAAAGCTAGCTGCTGCAATGGGCGCAGAAGTAATCATAATCACCCGCACAAAAGAAAAAGGAGAAGATGCCGTTAGACTAGGCGCTAAAGAAGTTCTTGTATCGACCGATGAAGAACAAATGGAAAAGCACGCCGGAACATTTGACTTCCTACTCAACACAATCCCAGTATCACATAACCTAGACCCTTATATTCCCTTGTTAAAACTTGGGAAAACTATGGCTGTCGTAGGTGCATCCCCTGCCGAAATGAACACAATGGGCATTGTTTTTGGACGCAAAATTATTGCAGGTTCACTCATTGGCGGCATAAAAGAAACGCAAGAAATGTTAGATTTCTGTGCAGAGAACAATATCGTTTCGGATGTTGAGGTTATCAATATGCAAGATGTGAATACCGCCTACGAACGCGTACTAAAATCAGACATAAAATACCGCTTCGTCATTGATATGCAATCATTGAAGAACTAAATAAATAATCCCCCCCTAAATGGCGCCTCTCCCCGCAGGCGCCATTTTTTTTCAGGCCATAAAAAAAACCGCGGTAAAAACACCGCGGCTCATTTGAAATATAAAAACTAAAAACTTAGACAGAGTTGTCGTTTCTAATTTCCTCAAGAAAAGTAGAAATAGAACTTTGCAACTCACCGGATAAGCGAGCCACTTCATTCGAGGCCCCCAGCACAGAATCTGCTGAGTTTTCAGTTTCCTTAGCACCATGATTAACCTCAGAAATAATTTGTGCAACTTGCTGCACACCTTGCGATGCCTCAGAAATACTACGCACAATCTCTTTATTGGTAACATTTTGCTCTTCAACAGCGGCAGATACACCGGTAACAGAACCATCAATATCAGAAATGTTATGAATGATACGGCCCATTGCATCTACGGAATCCAGTGTCGCTTGCTGAATATCAGAAATACGAACACTAATCTCTTCAGTTTTATTAGCTGTCTCACTCGCAAGCTTCTTCACTTCATCAGCAACAACCGCAAAACCTTTACCAGCCTCACCAGCGCGCGCTGCTTCAATTGTTGCATTAAGAGCCAAGAGGTTTGTTTGTTCAGCAATATCTTTAATCGCCGTCACAACCTCACCGATATTCTCAACTAAGTGGCTAAGATTACCAATTGTTTCGTTCGCGTTGGCAGCGTCCGTTGCTGTGTCATTCGATTTATTTTTAGCTGTCGTTACCTGTGAACTAATTTCGTTGGATGACGCTGACATTTCTTCCATAGCCGCCGCTACAGTACTTACATTTGCATTAGCAGCATCAGAAGAAAGCGCCACCTCATTCGAAGCCTTAGATGTTTCATCTGCAATATTGCGCATTGTTTCAGCCGTCGACTGTAATTTAGACGATGCGGTTGTTAGTGAACCAATAAGACCACCAATTTGTGCATCAAAATTATTAGCAAGATTAAACATGTCTTGTTTACGCTGTTTCTCCTGCTCAACCTTCAGCTCTTCCTGCTCTTCAGAGAGCCTGCGAACCTGCATCTGATTTTCTTTAAAGCGCTCAAGACTATTAGTAATCGCCCCAAGTTCATCCTTACGGCTTAAGGCATTTACATCAACATTCATATCGCCATCTGCAAGCAAGACCGTTGCCGCTGAAATATCTTTAATAGAACGCACCACAACCAATACAAGCCATATAGCTATAAGCACCATAGTTGATGCGACTATAATTGTAGAAACCATAGACATTTTCTGGAATTTGAGGGCTTCCTGCTCGCTATTATTTACGAGCAAACTTGCATCATTAAGGATTTTTTCTTCCAATTGCTGCAACAAGGCTAAAAACTCATTATAAACGCCAGTATATCCGTTCACACCTTTTGTAAGAAAGAACTCTACGTCTAACTCCATCATAGAAATAGCGATATCATAAATTCCTTCGCCACTTTCCGTTCCATCTTCTTTTAAGCCGATCACATACTTCTTGAAATCTTTACGAAGTTTTGCAAACTGTTCCTTGTTTTTTTCTGCAACATACAGAAGCATTTTCTCAAGCTTCGCATCAATTTCAATAGCCTCTTGCTTTAGCTCAGCCATCCTATCTTCACCATCTTCCAGCGCACCAGTCGATTGTTTAATCAAGTATCTATAAAATTTACCATCGATACTTTGAAACGTTTCCAGAAGTTCAGATACATCCGCGACACGCTGCACACCATTTTGTGCAATTGCTCTTTGGGATTGAATAAGACGATCACTACTCACTTTTGATAAGAAGACGATGCCACCAATAAGAAAAACTAACGAAATAATAGGAAGCAATAACTTCACGAATAATGATATGTCTTTTAATTTAATCATTTAGAACAATCCTTGTCTGATTAATTTTTTTATTTTTCAATTCTTTATATATACACAGGAAATTGAGGAATACTATCCCACTCACTTTACAGTATATCAGAATATGTGTATCAGGGAAATTCAATACTGCGTAGATAATTCCGAAATTTTTTAGTTCTACCCGTAGAACTTAGCGAAACTATTGAGTTCTTTTAAGGTTCCAAAGAAAGGAAAAAAAATGAATCATATCAAAAACCTAAAAAAACTGGGTTTGGTATTGGCTGCCTCGGCATTCTTTAGCGCACCAGCGTATGCAGATAGTAAAAAAGACATTGAAACCATAGCAAAAGCAGTTGGCTTTATTAACGGTGGCCCAAGCGGCGCTATTACAATGGACGTATTATTTGACCCAAGCAATTCTGATTCTGTAGCCCATGCAGATGAAATCATCACACTAACCTCTGGCGGTATTGGCAAAAAAGTAAAGCTAACAGGTAATAAAGTCTCTTCAGCTGGCGCTGCATCATCAAAAGTTATTTTTGTAACACGCGGTGCAAACAGCATTTACGGTGCAGCTCTTGATAAAGCAGCAGCAAATGGCGGCTTAACAGTATCAACTGACGAAGCATGCCTTGGTGGTGGCTGCGTGCTTGTTGTTAAAACTGAGCCAAGCGTAGACATTCTCGTTAGCACAGCCGCAGCAGGCAAAACGGGAACAGAATTCGCTTCTGCTTTTAGCATGATGATCACAAAGAAATAATTTAAAATTGGAGAGAGATAAAATGAAAAAATTACTCACACTAACAGCTTCATGTGCAGTACTTACTCTGGCCGCACACTCAGGAGCGAATGCACAAAGTATTGACTACGCTACTATGCAGGAACTTTTTGGTGAACCTGTAACAACATCAGCAACAGGTAAACCACAGCGTGCCTCTGAAGTACCTGTAACAATGGAGATCTTAACTCAAGAAGACATTCGCCGTTCTGGTGCTGTTGATCTTGCAGAAGTTCTACGTAAAGTAAATGGCGTAAACGTTCTTCAAACATCAACACAAGGTTATGACATCAGCGTACGTGGTTATAACCAGCCACTATCACAAAGAATGCTGGTCCTTGTGAATGGTCGTCAGGTTTATCTTGACCACTATGGCTTTACTGCATGGTCAACCATCCCTGTACAACTAGAAGAAATTCAACAGATCGAGGTTGTTAAGGGCCCTAACACAGCTCTATTCGGCTTTAACGCAGTGAGCGGCGTGATCAACATCGTTACACACAACCCACTTTATAATGATGAATCATCTGCGGGTGTAACTGTTGGTACACAAGACTTCCGTAAAGCACATTTCATTCAATCAATGAAGCTGAACGATAAGCTTGGTGTTCGTGTTTCAGCAGGGATTCGCCGCGCTGATGCAATGGAAGGTGATCGAAATGAAACAACCGCCCTGTTTGAAACAGATGGTACATATTCCATCAAAGACCCTGAGCAAGAACAGATTAACCTTGATGCATTGTATCAGCTAACAAACAAATCACAGCTAAGAGTAGAACTTTCAGGTTCAAATGCACAGCAAGGTGACTACAATATTCTCTCAGGTTTCTTCGATAGCTCATATGAAACAAAATCAGCAAAAGCAACATACGAAGCGGACACATCTTGGGGACTAATTAAGGCTAACGTATATAAAAACTACCTTGATTGGGATAACAACCAAGATGCTGATAAGCTTGATAACGAAGTATTCGTTGCACAGCTAAGTGCAACAAAAGAGCTTAATCCAAAACACACTGTGCGTGCTGGTTTAGAATACCGTAAAAATGAAGTAACATCAGAAGGTAATTCATCCGTTTTACAAAACACAGGTGCTGAGATTTCCTATGAAGTCTATGCAGCAAGTGGTATGTGGAATTGGAAAATCAATGACAAACTATCATGGACAAATGCTTTACGCGTTGACCATCTTCAGCTAGAGCGTGAAGGTCAATTTGCAGGTGGCGCCGCTTCTGGTTACACAAATAATGACTTTGATCAAAACTCTACAGAGATAAGCTATAATAGCGGTCTTGTTTACCAAGCAAGTGATGTAGACACTCTTCGTCTAAGTACAGCACGTGGCCTCGAAGTACCGAGTTTGATCGAATTTGGTATTGACCTTGATCTAAGAGGTGCAGGCCTTGCATATTTCACAGGTAACCCGCGCCTAGAGCCAGTAGTTGTAACAAACTACGAACTAGCTTGGGATCGTAACTTAGACTTCATCGATAACGGCCTCTTCCGTTCAGCTTTATTCTACCAAAGCTCTGAAGATGTAAAAACTATTGGTGCGAACGTAACCGCCACAGGCATTGCAGAAACACTTAACATTGGTGACAGTGACACAATTGGATTGGAACTTGCTCTTAAAGGTGATTTCCAAGAAAACTGGAACTGGGGATTAGGTTACATTTATCAGTACATCTCTGATGATCTTCGTAATGAAAATGCACAAGGCATTCTTAATGTCGGTAAAGAATATGAAGAAAGCACACCACAGCACCAGGTGAAGTTTAACCTTGGTTATACTTCAGGACCATGGGAAGCAGATGCACTCGCATACTACCTCTCAGGTACACAGCCATATGCATCAACAACAAACACAACATCTACAACTGGTTACGGCGATGTTGATAGCTATGTAGGCTTTAATGGCCGCGTAGCCTATAACTTTGATGATGGTGTAACAGTTGCTGTACACGGCACAAATATTCAAAGTGCTGATACACAAACTTCACCAGGACCAGATATTGAACGCCGTCTATTCGTTTCTCTATCTAAGAAATTCTAAGAATTTAGGTTTATAATTTTTCAAGACAGGCTCCCTTATAGGAGCCTGTTTTTTATTCCGCTCCTATTTCTAGTGCATTAAGGGCATATGCAAGATCATCATTCTTATCCTTAAACATACCCTCCAATTTTGAGCTATCGCTAAAATTGAGCTTTTCAAATACACCTGACTGCGATGAACTTGCAGAAACAAACGCTCCAAAGAAAATTAAAACCCCAGCAAGGATTAGCAAACGCGTTCCTATAAAGCTGGATGACAGCCCATTAACATTGATTTTTTTAGTATCTAATAAATGAGCTTCATTATAACTATCGACTGGTTTTTTATATAAATAACGCTCATCAATATCGGTAACCTTTAAACAAGCTCCGACAATAATTATCTTAGAACCACTTTTCATTTTCGTGACTGCTTTTACATTCATTTCATACACCCTTCTTTAGTTTATAATTTACATAATGCAAGAGACGTGCCATACATGAAATAAGTGCGGTTGTATGCAAAAGCTTATGATTGCTGCATTTTGAGCTGAAATAATATCTAATGAACTACTAGGTAATATGAATACAAAAAGAATATTTTGCCGAGTAAAACTTACCTAAACCATAGAGGAGTAAAAATGGGCAAGGCTGTCTTAATAATTGATGATGACATTAACGACCGCATGCTAATTAAACGATCAGTCCAATCTCGAAATAACAACGATATTGAATTTATAGAGCTTAAAACTGCAAAAGAAGCATTAGAAACCATAAATAATCGTAATGACATAGATTATATATTCCTTGATTATATGCTCCCTGATATGGATGGGATCAGCGTTCTAAAATCCACCTATGACAAACAGCGTGACCTTGGCCCAGCCCCAATTATAATGATGACCGGTCAAGGCAGTGAAGCCATTGCCATAGACGCAATCAGATACGGCGCTCAGGATTATATAATGAAAAATAATATGTCCAGAGACACACTGAATATTGCCATAGCAAAAGCAAAAGAAGTCTTTGAGCTCAAAAAGGCAAACCACGAAACAAAACAAATCTTGTTACACTCACAAAAAATGGATGCTATCGGCAACCTTACTGGCGGTGTAGCCCATGATTTCAATAACTTACTAACTGTAATTTTAGGCAATATTCATGATGTAAATATGCAATGTGAAAAAGAAGAAATTAACAGAGAAGATTTACTGAACAGAATTAAAAATATTGAAAACACAACTGAACGCGGCGCGAACTTAGTGCGTAAGCTTATGCTTTTTGCCCGTCAAAAAAGTTTAGAACCTGTCCCGCTAAACCCGAACCAAATGATAGAAGAGATTGAAAGCCTTCTCCGTAGAACATTAGAAAGATCCATAGATATCACTCTCAATCTTGATGGGAATATAAAGACAATCAGTGTAGATGCCTCACAGCTTGAACACGCGCTTATAAATATTAGTCTCAATGCCCGCGATGCTATGCCAGACGGTGGAAAGCTAGATATATCAACCCAAAATATTCAGCTATCTAAAGAAGAAGCTATAGAGCTAGACCTCCCCCCCGGAGAATATATTAGAATAGATATTGCGGATACTGGCACAGGTATAAATGAAAATGTCATGGAAAACATATTCGATCCCTTTGTTACAACTAAAGAAATAGGCAAAGGTACAGGCTTGGGGCTAAGTGTTGTCTACGGCTTTATAAAAGAATCAAAAGGCGCCATAAAATTTAAAAGCAAAAAGGATCATGGCACAGTTTTTTCCCTCTATTTCCCAACAAAAGAAATAGACAAAAATAAAAACATGCATAACGATATTGAAGTTGATTTTATAGATCAAAATTTCAAAGGCACAGATACAATCCTGCTAGTCGAGGATGAAGAGGAGATTAAATTTGTAGCATCAACAATGCTAAAAGAAATGGGATATAAAGTTATAGAAGCCAGCACAGGCGACGAAGCACTTGAAATATTTCAAAAATATAAAGATGAAATTGATATTCTCTTTACAGATATCACTATGCCGGGTGAATTAAACGGCGTACAGCTTGCTGCAAGAATAGAGTCTATTAAGCCTGAGATAGAGTTACTCTTCACAACTGGTTATATAGACGCTTCTGTACCTGACATAAAACATATCGAAAATTACCCCATGCTCTACAAACCATATCGTATCAACCACCTTAAGCTTAAACTCAAAGAGATCAGGGATAAAAAAGTTTCAAAGCATTAAGAAGAAGAGCTTAGTACACACCAAGCGCTTTAAATAAACGCACCAAGCTCTCTGACTGAGAAGCTTTAGCCCTAAGATATTCTGCCTCCGCGTTGTTAGCACTACGCTGCGCATCTAGAACATCCAAAAAGGAAACAGCTCCCTCTTTATATAACGTTTGCGATAGCTCTAAAGCTTTATCAGCACTAATATAGGCCTGCTGAAGTGAATTCTGACTTTCAGAGATATTAGAATAATCATTCAAAGCCGTTTCGACTTCTACAACCGCTTCAATAATCGTTTTACGGTAAAGTTGATAAGCTTGCATTTCACGTGCACTTGCCGCGTCTATTTGCCCCTCTATCCGTCCAAAATCTATCAAAGATACAGCCGTACCAATAGCCGCACTCCAAATGTTTGTACCTCCTGATATCACACTATCTGTAACACCATAAAAACTGCTTATAGAAAATGATGGAAAGAGATTAGAAACAGCGGCTTCTTTTAAATCTGTAGCCTCCGCAAAATTATGCGCTGCGGCTCTAACATCCGGACGCTGCGCAATCACACTCGCTGGACTAACCATAACTGGTAATAGCTCAGCACCGGGTATTGAAGCTTGGTTATCAAGCTGATCAACAAGCTTTTCAGGCAGTTCTCCGGTTAAGATACTAATACGCAAGCGCGCATTTTTCTCTGCTCTGTTAAATTCAGGAATAGATGATCGCGTGCTATTCACAAGATTATTGGCTCTTTCCACGTCTAATAATGGCGCTTCACCTACTCTTTTTAATTCTTGAATTAGTGAAAGCGTCTTTTCCTGAGCTTTAAGGTTTTTATCTGCGATAGCCTTTTGGAGCTGTGCCTCTCTAAAATCAATATAGCTACGCATAACCTCAGCGATTAAAGTTAAAGAAACATCATGATATTCCTCTTGAAGGGCAAGGAGTCCTTCATCTGCAGCTCTAAAACTTCTTCTATTACGGCCAAATATATCCAGTTCATAAGACGCATCAAAACGCGCATCATGTAATGTTTCTGGATATAGCCCCGAACCTTGAACATCATAATCTTCACGTGTTAATGATGCACTCGCACCCACCTGAGGAAACAACACAGAGCGTGCAGTGCGCTGTATCCCTCGGGCCTCTAACACACGAGCTTCTGCGATTAAACGATCTGGACTATCGCTCAATACCTTATCAACTAAAGTATCAAGCACAGGATCATTAAATCGCTTCCACCAAGATTTCAAATACTTCGCATCTTCGATTTTAACTGTGTCTTTAGGGGTTTCAACACTCCAAAGCTTAGGCATACTAATATTAGAAAGACTTAGCTCATCCGTTACACACGCAGTTAAAGAAAAACTGGCCGTAAAAAGTAATAGATATTTCCTATATGAATTTTTCATGATTAAGCCTTCTTATTCGGTCTTATTGTGTCTTCGATTTTTCTAACAAGCACATAGAAAACAGGTGTAAAGAACAAACCAAAGAAAGTCACACCCAGCATCCCATAAAATACAGCAATACCAATAGCTTGCCTCATTTCAGCCCCTGCACCAACACTAAACGCTAGTGGCATAACGCCCATAATAAATGCAAACGACGTCATCAAAATTGGCCTAAGCCTTAGACGCGAAGCTTCAACCGCTGCATCCATAATACTGCGCCCTTGGTCCTCTAGCTCTCTTGCAAATTCAACAATAAGAATAGCATTCTTACATGCCAGTCCCGCTAAAACAAAAAGGCTGATCTGTGTAAAGATATTATTATCCCCACCAGTAAAATAAATACCTACAATCGCTGATAAAATCCCCATCGGAACAATCATAATTACAGCTAAAGGCAACGTTAGACTTTCATATTGAGCTGCCAGGACGAGGAACACGAAGAAGATACAAAGCGGGAAAATAAAGATCGCTGTATTCCCTGCCAGAATCTGCTGATAAGTAAGCTCAGTCCATTCAAACTCAAATCCTGGAGGAAGAGTCTCCTCAAGAATTTTTGTAATGGCATCTTGCGCCTGTCCAGATGAATAGCCCGGCGAAGGGTTACCATTCAAATCTGCTGATCTATAAGAGTTATAACGTGACGCAATCTCCGGACCAAAGCTCTCCTGCACCTCTACAACAGCGCCTAATGGGATCATTTGTCCGCGGTCATTCTGCACCTGAAGTCTATTAATGTCTTTAGGAGTAGCTCTATAATCTTTCTCAGCCTGCGCAATAACCTGATAGACACGTCCAAATTGGTTAAAGTCATTCACATAAATAGAGCCCAGATAAATCTGCATCGTTCTAAATATCTCATCGACTGATAAACCTAATTGTTCAACTTTTGTACGGTTTATATTGGCATATAGTTGCGGAACATTGATGTTATAATTCGTGTAAACACCGCTCAATTCTGGTGCTTGATACGCTTTCATTGTCACCTGCTTCATCACATCATCTAATGCTTCGTAACCAAGGTCCGTACGGTCTTCAATCTGCAACTTGAACCCGCCAGTCGTACCAAGACCGCGCACAGGAGGAGGAGGGAAAATCGCAATAAACGCTTCATCAATTGCCGCATATTTTTGCTGCAACTTCATCGCAATCGCGCCAGCACTAAGCTCAGGTGATGTACGTTCTTCAAAATCATCAAGAGGTACAAAAACAATACCTGCACTCGAAGAGTTCACAAAACCATTCACAGAAAGTCCAGGGAACTGAACAGCATTAGCCACCCCTTCTTCATTAATGGCAATCTCACCCATTTTACGCATGACTTCTTCAGTACGCTCAAGTGTCGCACCAGGTGGCAACTGAGCAAAACTAATGAGGTATTGCTTATCCTGCATAGGGACAAAGCCTTTAGGAACCATTGTAAACATTTGGTATGTAGCACCAACGAGCAACACAAATAACAGCATCATAGAAGCTCTATGACGACTAACGAAACCAATACTTGTCGCATATTTATTCTGGCTCTTATCAAAGAATTTATTAAACCATTTAAAGAACCAGCCGAACAAAAGATCCATCAAACGTGTTAACCAGTCTTTTTGTTCACTTCTTGGCTTTAGAAGAAGCGCAGACATAGCGGGGCTAAGCGTTAATGAATTGAGCGTAGAAATAAAAGTAGCAATAACAATGGTCAGGGCAAATTGCTTATAAAACATGCCTGTCAAACCACTAATAAATGCAATGGGAATAAACACGCCCGCAATAACAAGCGAGGTCGCGATAATAGGCCCAGTAACCTCTTTCATCGCCTGAACTGTCGCTTCACGTGGCTTCTTTCCTTCATCAATATTTCGCTCAACATTTTCAACAACAACAATCGCATCGTCAACCACAATACCAACGGCTAGAATCAAACCAAAGAGAGACAGCACGTTAATTGAAAAACCAAGTGGCAACATAATCGCAAATGTACCCACAATAGAAACAGGCACAGCCAACAACGGAATAATAGAAGCACGCCATGTCTGCAAAAATACAACAACAACGATAACAACCAGAATAATCGCCTCAATCAGTGTATGAATAACACCATCAATTGAGTGCTGAACAAAAACCGTTGGGTCATAGACAATCGAATATTCCAAATCATCAGGAAAGCTCTTCGACAACTCTTTCATTGTCTGGCGCACATTCGATGACAACTCCAGCGCATTAGATCCAGGCGCAGAAAAAATAGGAATAGCAACAGCTTGTTCATTATTCAAAAGTGATCGCAATGAATAGCTCTGTGCATCCAACTCGACCCTTGCGACATCCTCAAGACGCGTAATAACACCATTTTCATCACGCTTAATAATGATGTCTTCAAACTGCTCAGGCGTCTCAAGGCGCCCTTTCGCATTTACAGGTAATTGAAGTTCCAAATTATCATCATATGGAGGACCGCCAATAACACCAGCTGCCGCTTGAATATTCTGACGGCGTACAGCATTTACAACATCAGATGCGTTCATGCCACGTTCAGCAACACGGTCAGGATTAATCCAAATACGCATTGCATAGTCACCAGAACCAAATAATAGCACCTGCCCAACACCAGGAATTTTAGCAAGCTGATCACGAATATTAATCGTTCCGTAATTACGAAGATAAAGAGAGTCATAACTATTATTAGGTGATTTCAGGTGAACAACCATCGTCAAATCAGGTGAGCTTTTTAAAACTGTCACCCCTAAATCACGCGTCACTTCTGGTAGACGCGGAGTAGCTTGAGACACTCTGTTTTGCACAAGTTGCTGCGCTAAGTCCACATCGGTTCCAATGGCAAACGTAGCGGTCAATGTCATTTGACCATCCGTTGTTGCCAATGAGTTCATATATATAAGGCCTTCAACGCCGCTAATTTGCTCCTCAAGAGGTGTAGCAACCGTCTCCGCGACCACAGCTGGACTGGCTCCTGGAAAGCTTGCCTTTACCTGAACAGAAGGCGGTGATACTTCAGGATATTCTGAGATCGGCAATTGAAACATCGCAATTGCCCCAAGCAAAAAAATCACGAATGAAATCACGCCGGCAAAAATAGGCCTATCAATAAATGCTGTTGAGAGATTCATGGCGTTTAGCCTTCCATATTATAACTATATTCTTATTCAATGAACGAAACTTATTTCGTTCCTAATCCTCTTGGATTTGAGGTGATACAGGCATTTCCGGACGCACACGAACGAGCCCTTCCGTAATAACTTTATCGCCCTTACTAAGCCCTGAAAGAATTAATCGCGCTCCGTCGACACTTTCTCCCAGTTTAACCTCGCGGTATTTCACTATATTTTGCTCATCGACTACATATACAAACTTACGATCTTGGTTTGTCCCAATCGCACGTTCAGTCAGCATAATAGCATCACCAGCAATACTCTTGCCCATCGACACACTCACGGTCATACCCGGCAATAAAAACTTATTTTTGTTATCAAAAATTGCACGCGCACGAATTGTGCCTGTTTCACTTGAAATACGGTTATCAAAGCTTTGAATATATCCTTCGGCAATATGCTCAGTAGACTCTATAGACAGCCTCACAGGAACTTTATCAGCCTTACCATCTTTCTGATTCTTTTTCGCTTCAATATATGTACGCTCATCAACTTCAAAATCCGCATACACGCGTTCATCAGCAACGACAGAAGTTAAAAGCGGCGCATTAGGCCCTGCCTGAACTAAATTCCCTTCAGTAATTTCTGCACGGCTAACTGTTCCCGCAATTGGCGCTTTTATATAGGCATAATCCAGATCAAGCTTAGCAACACTCACACTCGCTTCAGCAGCTTTTACCAGAGCAGTAGCATTTAATTTTGCATTGAGCCGCTCATCAAATAAGCTTTTTGAAATCGCATCTGTTTTCACAAGGCTTTGAGCACGTTCATATTCCTTAACTGCGAAGTCCTCTGCGGTTTTTGCACTGATCAACGCTGCTTCTGCTTGCTGTAATACAGCTTCAAATGGACGAGGATCAATAACGATGAGAACATCACCTTTTTCAACATATTGTCCATCTTCAAACTTGATCTCTACAATACGCCCTGTAACTTGCGGCCGTACTTCTGCTTGATCAACAGCAACAATATGCCCCGAATAATTCTCCCAAAGCTTAACTGGTTTTGGGTTAATAACACTCACCTTAACAGGCATAGCTTGCGGCGCTTGAGCAGCAGCCTCCTCGCTTGCTTGAACTTTTGTCACCTCATAGATTGACCATGCACCAATCGAGATAACAGCCGCGCTCACGCCAATAATTAATTTTGATTTTATAGTCATATCGAGCCCTCTCTTAAAATGACTGACTGGTCAATTAAGTACTATCTAATGCCTTGAGAGATTAAATCAAGTACTTAATTGGTTATTTTTTCAAGTTATTTCGAAATGGGCATCAATAAAACAATTGGATATAATTCAAAGCTGCGTTTTAGGGGCAATTTTAAAATATAAACGCGAGGGCAATAATGCGATGAACTTAAGAAAAAAAGTAAAGCCCTTGGGAAAATGAATCTCAAAACGTGATGTAAGAAGCTCTTTTGCGATGATTCCGGCCGCTTGTTCAGGTTCAATCATCATCGGCATCTTAAAATCATTCTTATCTGTAAGCGGCGTGCGAACAAAGCCAGGATTGATAACCTTAATATCAAATTCAGAATGCTCAGCCTTGAGAGATTCGGCTAGATTAATAACAGCAGCTTTCGTAGCGCTATAAGGCTGTCCATTAGGAAGCCCCCGATATCCTGCCACACTACCGCATAGTGCAAGCTGTCCGCCTTTTTGCTTTTTCAATATCGGTAAAACACAGTGGATAGTATTAAGCGCACCATTCAAATTCACATCAACCATGGCCTTGGCTTCGTCTATATCCATAGCTTCAAGTGAATTTGGCGAATAAAGGGCTGCTAAAAAGAGAGTACTATCAATGCGCGTAAATTTCCTCTCAAGCTCTTGCGCCGCTTGCTCGTATGAATAGGTATTAGAAACATCAAAAGGTAAGACAATATGCCCACCGCCTAGTTCTTCATTCAAGCTTTGAAGTTTCCCTTCACTCCGCGCAGACAAAGCCAAAGTCGCTCCCCGGCGTGACAGTTCAACAGCCAAAGCGCGTCCAATTCCTGAACTAGCGCCAATAATCCATATATTTTTATCAGTATAATTATTCATGCTTCAATCTCCTGCCCATCCCACGCAAACACCTTACCGGAATCTGATGCCTGCACTAAATTTACTACATCTAATAAATACCGCGCTGAAGACTCTGGACTAAAGAGCTTTCCTTCAGACACATTACTTTGAAAAGGCTCAGACAAACCCGTATCAACAGTCCCCGGATGAAGCCCAATAACTGCCAGTTCTTTATATTTTCGTGCGGCTTCGATAGAGATATTTTTTATAATCATATTAAGAGCAGTTTTAGAAGCGCGATAACTATGCCATCCACCTAATCTATTATCGGACACACTACCAACACGGGCTGATAGCGCTGAAAAAACACCTTTCCCCTCTCGCGCCATAAGCGGTATGAAATATTTTGCAACTAAGGCAGGACCAATAGTATTCACTTCAAACACTTTACGCATTGTCTCAGCGTCCAGATCCCTTAAACTTTTTTCAGGCATGAAGTCAGCGCTGTGTAAAACACCCGTTGCAACAATAACTAAATGCAACGGCACATCAACAAAACTAGCTGCTTGCTGAATACTGCCTTCATCGCTTAGGTCTAAGTAAATATGCTCATCTGAGCTCCTTGAAAAACAATAGAGCTTATTCACTTGGCTATGCGCATCTAAATGCTCAGCTAGCGCTTTCCCGACACCGCCTGACGCACCAATAACAGCGACATTAAAGGATAAAGGAAAGTGCGAAAGATCTATCATTTCTCATCCTGCTTTTGCATCACAAGTGTAAGCTCAGCAACAGTAAACCCAAACTTCTTTAAATAAGAACGGTTAATCAGTACACCATCATTCATTAAGAACATCCAATCATCAAACTTAATACGATATGTCTTGTCTCCGACATCAAGATCCATTTCATAAGCCCAGCGCATAGCTCCACCTTCAATTTCCCCATCTGCCTTGCCTATGATATCGCCAGCAGTCCCCTCATAGCGCTTATTCGCTATTTTTTTTATAGTCCAAGTCCGTTTATCCGTCTTGCCGTCATAATACTCAAAATGCTCTTCCAAGGTGCCAGTATCACCGTCCCATGAACCTACCAGTTCCACATCAAAACGGCGTGTAACATGTCCCTTACGGTCTTGTACAATTCCCCATGCCTTAATAGGCCCAGAAAAATACTCTTTAAGATCTAAATCTGGCTTAGAGCCTTTATAGTGATCAAGCGTTGGTCCTGCACATCCACTTAATAACGCAAAAGCACTAATAAGCAGAACGCTCTTTAATATCGTCATCTATATCTCCTTCGGTTTTGTATAAAGTGCGCAAATATATAGCCGCACCTAGTTTAATAAAACATGGAACCAGCGCATAAAGAGTAATCACTCCAGCAAGAACTCTAGAAGAGTTTTCCGCACCAGCAACAAATCCTAAATACTCCAAAAGCAAAAATGAAATACCACTAGCAATCGCTATCGCTGTTTTTGGAATAAAGGCAATGAACGCATAATATTGTGTCGCGTGTGTCTGTGCTTTTTGATTGGTCACACGATCCGCCAGAATAGAGGGCGGAAGAGCAAGGTCCGCACCCAAAGCCATACCTGAAAGCACACAAATAACCCCATATGCAACCACATCACCTGGCTGTAAGAAAAACGCCCAAACAAATGTACAAACTGCCAATATCATGGAACAAAACCACGCTTGCTCTTTTCCAATTCGCTTAGCCAACCTAACCCAAACCGTCATCAACAACGCACCAGATATAAAATAAAGGCACAAGAAAAGCCCAGATAAACTCTCTGCCTGCAAATAATCACGAATAAAAAACAAAACCATCACACCCGGCATAGCCGCTGCCAAATGCGTGAAAAAACAAACCGCAAAAAAATGACGATCTGGACCTGTAAGGATAGAGAAAAACGAAAACCCTCTTTGCGGGTCATTTTTATTCATCATATGCCCAGCAGAAATACGGCTCATAAAACGTGTAAACATTATAAAAGCAGCAACCATTATGCCGCCAAAGACCCAAAATAGAATACGGAAGGCCTCTTCAGCTGGCCTAAAATTTTGCAAGATCGCTGGCAAGGCAGAAGCAATCAATAACCCCACCAGCCCAAAAGCCTCTCGCCATGCCGATATACGTGTACGTTGCTGCGGATCATCATGCCAAAAACCACCAATCATGTTGATATTAATCGTCACAATACTAAAGCCCGTAGTTGCTAAGATCATTGAGACTGTGAACCACAAGGCCTGCGGTACGGCGAAATGCGGACCATAAAAAACAGCTCCCATCCCTATGAGCAACATCACCACCCCCATTAAAACAATCACATATCGTTTATCGGCATGCCGATCAGATAAATAACCAATCAATGGGTCCTGAAAAGCATCGAGCAAACGTATTGCCAAAAGAATCGCACCGATAAGGCCAATACTCATCCCTAAATCACGTGCGTAAAAATCTGGTGAATGGATATAAAGCGGAAGCCCAGCAAAAGCTAATGGGAGAGCGAGTATACTATATTGTAAAACAGAGCTATTTGATGGCTTATCATTCATGAAACCCCCAACAGCTTTTCACGCAATTTGGGTGAGTTCGTTTTCTCACTCAGCCAAATATTGAAAAAAGACGGCCCAAACTCTGGGTCTTCAATGCGCCCGATTTCTGTCGAATCCATATAAAAAACGGTTTCGCCTTTATTTGTGAAAACACCCGTCAAAACAATCCCCTCATCAACATCAGGGAATATCTTCTTCATTTCCTTGTGCCAGCGCTCAAGCTTACCCTCATCAGTAAAACCCTGTTCACGCATTTCTTGTAAAGAACGGTCAGCAATCTTTTCACCATCAATCTCTCGTAAATAAGAAAGCTGAAGCGCAAAAGGCTTATCGGCCTTCCACAATCCATTAGGGGCATAAAGTGCAGCATCATAAACATCCCAAAACATATAGGTAAGGCGCCCTTGCCCGACTTTTTCTGCATTAGGTACAGCGCTTTTAATATAATCACCAGCACTAGCTGGCGTAATTCCAAGTAGTGCAAGAGCATAAGCTGTACGAACTACAGATCTAATTCTCTTTTTTGGCATAATCAGGCTCCATTCCAAAATTAAGGATAAATGAGGTTACACATTACTTTAACGAATAATGCCTAACTATTGCGTTACTCAAAAATTACATCTTTTTAAGATAAACACACCCTTCCGACATGAAACCAACATGACAAGAATTTAATTTGTACACATACACATAAGCACTATCCTTAATATATGAATAAAAAACAGAGCATACAGTTGAGTAGAAAAACTATAAAGGAGCCGCGATTATGATAGAAAAAACCATTCTCGCAAAATTTCTAACCTACGCTGGCGCACTCCCTTTCTTAGGCTGTCTTATAATCCCGTTCATACAGCCTGACTTTACGGCACTTAATTTTAACAAAATCATCCTCACTTATAGCGCGGTGATCGTATCCTTTATTGCAGGAATCCATTGGGGCATTTACATGTTCAAAGAGGCTCCGATCAACCTATTTATACATAGCAATATTTCTACACTATTCGCGTGGTTTGCAGTGCTAGTAAACACACCCATTAGCTTCGGCATCATCCTGATATGCTTCTTTTATCTCCTATTCATAGATAAACAGCTCTATGACGCAGAAATATTAGATCAGTGGTATATACGCCTCAGGGTCAATATCTCATTGATAGTCATGACCACACTCGCACTTTACATTATCTTTCACCTATAGCCCCATATTAAAGAGCACCAGTAAAATGATAAAAAACCGTGAAATCAAATATTTTACAATATTGGCATTTTGTATAGCCTTAGCTTGCCACATCCCTATAACCCAAGCACAAAGCCAGACGCTAAACGAGGAAAAACATATGAAACAATCTGTTCCAAACGCTTATCAATTCAGCTTTAAAACGATCGACGGCGAGGATTTCACTCTGGAAAAATACCGAGGTAAAGTCATCCTAATCGTAAATACAGCGTCGCAATGCGGGTTTACAAAACAATATACAGATCTACAAAAGCTATACGAAACCTATAAAGACCGTGGTTTCGTAGTTTTGGGCATCCCATGCAATGATTTTGGTAAACAAGAACCGGGCGATCTTGAAACCATCAAAGCTTTCACATCGGAACAATACGGTGTCACGTTCCCCCTTACACAAAAATACAGCACAAATGGAGATGACGCGCACCCCTTTTTTGAATGGGCCAGCAAACAGAAAAAAGGGGCCTTCCTACAATCCTCTCCTAAATGGAATTTTCACAAATTTATAATCGATAAAAATGGCGATTTAAGCAAAAGCTATGGATCACAGGTAAACCCGTTTTCAGACAAGATAAAAAACAAAATTGAAGAGTTATTGAAAGAAGAATAAACTAAATCAGCAAACAATCTACCCTGAAACAAGGCCAGAGCAGACACTATTGATTAGGCGGGATAACACAAATATCGATATCAATATCCCACCTTTTCATGAAATTTCCGCCTTGGCTAGCCTCAGCACAAGCAATAAACACATAGTCATTTACTTCTGAATACTCACCGATAAAGACAATTTGCCCATCCGCGCTTCCATTTACCAACCCAAGCAAATTAGGGCTTAAAACAACTTCGGAACCAGTCATCGCATGACTTTCATGAAACAAAACACGCTTGATTGCGTTGCCTTCTTTATCCGCTGTCCAATAAAGGTAACCGCTATTTTCATCCATCCATGGCTGCGTATTTTTTTCACCTTTATTGGGATCGCCCTTAAGCAAGGTTGGCTCACTCCAGTGCCCATTTTCACTAATTTTTGAGAACCACAAACTCATACTTTCCGAGCTTCTTTCACATCGGCTTCCTAGAGGATTAGCACGGTTCGATTCAAAAATAATTTTGCGACCATTATCGAACAAAATAGGATTATCTTCTTTACATTTTGAATTATAAGAATATGGATATGGCGGCGTCCAGGCGCCACGCTCATCCTTTTTCGATAAATATATATCGAATGATTTTGGCGGAGAGAAAAACCGAATAAAAGCAATATTCGCACCGTCAACACCAATAGCAGCATCAGATTCAACGGAATTAAGCTTTATTTGATTACTAAGCTTCCAGCGTCCATTTTCTAATGTCGCTTTATAAATATCAAAGCGCCCATCTTCCTGAACGCTTGGTAACTTGCATTCAGCTTTATACTTAAAACCGTTTCCTGAGGCGAGTTCAGAAAAATTGATAGACGATATTCCAAAATAAAGCGCCTCACCTGTCCATTGAACAGAATCTTGCCAGCATCCAGGCGCATTAATATCAGCACCTAATTTATAAACTTTTCTGCCCGCTAAATGGCCACTAAGCTTTATTCCCCTAACCTCTTCGCCTAAAGGGATTTTTGGCGTAGCATATGCAAATGAAGCAAATAAAACCATAAACATGGCCGAAGCAACGAGGGTACGCTTTTTTAGAATAGACATGCAATCAATATACATATTAATTTCATTTTACTGCAATGCTTTCTACCAAAAAACAAAAGGCCGCGCATTTAGAAAAACATTAATTACTTGCCTTTTAATACGCTTATTGTTAGTTTCCAATCGTTATTGGGGAGTAGCCTCCTTTGGGATTTAGTCAACATACTCGCACATACTGCGTGGCTAAATCGGCGTTTTACGCTTGGCGAGACCGATTACATATAGCCTGAACAAAACAGGCTATTTGTATCTGGAATCTAACTAAAGAGTGTAAAATGGGAATAATTTCAACGACAATAATGGCCTTTAGCATGTCTGCTGATGCTTTCGCTGCATCAGTTAGTAAAGGCACCGTCATGAACAAGCCTAAAATATCCGAAGCTTTAAAAGTGGGCTCAATATTTGGCTTAGTCGAAACACTAACACCCATCATCGGATGGATTGCGGGCGTAGCCGCAAGCGGCTTCATAGAATCTATTGATCATTGGATTGCCTTTTGTATCCTCGGCATTATCGGCGGAAAAATGCTCTATGAAAGCTTTCAAGAAGAAAAACCCAAAACAGAAAAACATAAGTTAAGCATGCTTATTTTAACGGCAATTGGCACAAGCATTGACGCCATGGCCGTTGGCGTAACCCTCGCTTTAATAAATGCCAATATATTGATCGCCGCAACATCAATAGGAGCAGCCACATTTGTCATGACAACAACAGGCATAATGACCGGGCATTATATTGGCCTAAAATCAGGAAAAATTGCAGAGGCACTGGGCGGAATCTGCCTAATTATTATTGGCACCAGCATTTTACTAGATCATCTTGAAATAATTGATTTCTTGGGATTTTAAATTAATCAAATATATGTAGAAAAATGGATGTACTGATTGCTTAAATAAACTATGTCCCCACAGTTGTTTTTTGACAACACATCACATGCCCTACCAGAATGACCTTTTTGGAACGGTGTCTTTAACGGCACAAGTTTACGACTGGTAAATTTCTTTGATATCGTTAAACTCTTGATAGAATTTTAAATGTGGGGAAGACATGGAAGATTTTTTAGTTGATTTATTTCTATCGAGTGGACGTATCAATGGAGCTATTGTCAGCGCAGCATTCGGAGCTGTTGGCGGTTTGATTGGAGCATTAATGGGCACCGCTCTCTCCAAGGTTTTTAAAAACGAAAAGCTTTTCACGTATGCAGTAATTGTATTTGTTGTACTATCTTTCCAAGTTCCCCGTTTAATTAAGCCGTATGTTGAAGAAGCATACGCCCATAAATATCAAGTGCAAGCATTAGAAAGTGTAATGCAGGAATTAGAACGGCAGCGACTTTTCACCGTTATTTTTCAATACCATCCAGATGCCAGAGAAGCTATGGCTCAGAAAATGCAAGACATTGTTTTTAATGCGCCTGAAGATCAAGTCATGATGTTATCGCAGGCCGCGTCTGTAGAAATCGTCTCAAAATATTTTCAGAAGCATCTTCCTGCAGCATCAGATGAAAAAACTCATGCTCTGCTAAATAGGAATTATGAAGTGTTAAAACAATTCAAAAACAAACCAAAATTATGTGTGACGTATTTTCTCGGGCAGCCAAATTTCACACCGGAAGATATAACACCTGAATTTATTAAAAAAGAGTCGGATATGAAAGCAGACATTATTGAAAGCGCAATCAATTCCCCCTCCATACCTCCTAGAGCGGGCAGTGCTGAAGAAATATTCGAAATCATAATACTTAGGTATCAAGAAAAAGGATATCCGTTAGAAAATCTTGAGAAGCTTGATTATTTGACGCAGATACCTCCAAGAGAGGCCTGTAGAGTGGCAACAGAATTTAGTGACGTAATGGCATCTTTAGACCCTAAAACTAGTTCTTTTATCTTCAAAAACTTTATGTATATGGAGAATGAGGACAATTAATCCCCAGTCTATAAAGATTGCTCACTGCCGTAGTTGAAGAGTTTCAATTGGTTTGACTGGGCATGAACCGTATCTCATCCGCAACTCTAATCATAAATCGCCGTGCTTATTAAATTCGTCGCCGAGATTTCTACATTTGATGAGTTCGAAGCATTTCAACACTAAGTCCTGCCTAATTTGAAAACTGGGCTTTATCTCTTAGTAATTATTAAAAAAGGAAAAATGGCTGGGGTAGTAGGATTCGAACCTACGCATGGCGATACCAAAAACCGCTGCCTTACCGCTTGGCTATACCCCAACAATGTAAAGAAACGATATTAGATGTTTTAGGATGGTGCCGCAACACGGACTCGAACCGCGGACCTGATGATTACAAATCAACTGCTCTACCAACTGAGCTATTGCGGCACACTACCTAAAAGCACTTTAATTTTTCTTTGAACAAATAACATCAAAAAAAATCAACGCCTATATCGTGGCTCCCAATTACTGGGAACGCTGAGTGTAATATCAAACTTTATTTCATTTGCAAAGGCTTTTTATGAGTAAAATTAAAAAAAACTTTAAAACAAACTTAAAACTTCTTAAGCAATAGTAGTGTTTAGATATTTTTTTTGATATCTTTAGCGTTGGGTTATGTATTCTAAAACAATAAGTAATGGTGAGTTTCATTGTCAGGCGGACAACAAGCTGAAAATACTTTGCATGAAAATGCGATAGGTTGGGCCATGCTATTAGTCGCTGTAGCGGCTATTGGCTGGTTATTTTGGTATTACTACGATACCGAAATTCGTAATATTGTGCGCTGGATTCGCTATGCAGAAATGTGGGTGATCAGCTGGTTTATCTATGCCCAAAATGCCATTTTTGATATTCTCGGCATGGAAACTGAAAGAGCAAGATTCGTTTTCAACGGTAAAGAATATGACTGGGAAGCCTCATTTGTAAGCGTTGATGCATTCAAAAAAGAACAATTAACCTACACGCACCTGTCAATGTTCGGTGCAATGGCCATGCAGCCACTGAAACATCTCTTCATTTTCATATGCGGACTTGGTTGCATATGGTGCATATTCAAAGGGCCCCGTACATATTACAGACAGCGCATGGGTCTGGAGAATTTGATCTACCGCCAAGCCTTTAACTTCCCCGTAATTTCACCATTCGTAAAGTTCAACCCAGCAACACAGCCGCCGCGCCCACCCGGTTCACCTGTCCCTGCTGAACTTCCTCTATTCGCAGAAGCCCTCGGCCCTGAAGAATGGATAGCTTACAACAGTATCCCTATTCCTGATGGAAACCTGGACCGCGAAGCCGCCGCACGTGAATTCAAGAAACAACTGATTGGACGTTGGAAAGGTCCAATGGCACTAGAGCCGTATATGCAAGTATTGCTTGCTGCGTTCTGCCTGAAATCAGCAAGAAAACGTGACGAAGCCGATGATATGCTCGGCCGTCTCGCTACATGCTGGGAATTTAAAACAGGGCTAAACTTGAAAAATGATAAAACACTTCTGAATGAAGCGCGTAAAATTATAAAGAACAAAGATATTTCAGGAGAGCTTCTAGCAAAATGTAATCGCCACGCATTTATAACCACGGCGATGTTAAGAGCACTTATGACAGCCAGAGAAGAAGGCGGCGTATTAGCCCCCGCAACATTTGTATGGCTTCGCGCACATAACCGAACTCTTTGGTACCCGCTAAACAACCTTGGGCGCCAATCATACCACCTAGAGGCCATTGGTGCGATGTCACATTTTAAAGCAGAACGCCTCACACAAAGACCAATTCCAGTCCCTAAAGTCGAGGACGCTGTCGACACGATTTCAGAATACATGCAGTCAATCAAAGCACGTCCAATTCCGCAGCTTGATTACAGCAATTCAAAGAAAAAAGGCGTTAAGAAAGCCATATAAAACACATAAAAGTTAAAAACTAGGAGTTAAAACAGAATGTTAAATACGTTATTCAAAAAGCAAGAAGAAACAAGCGCCAGCGCCAATGTCGTTGACGGGAAGCTTATCCTTTCATTACCAGAAGCAGAAAACCCAGTCGTATGGCAAATGGACTTAAGCAGCGCAAAAGCGTCCGCCCTTGAAGTCAAAAAAGACGAAGAAAAAGACATCTACACCCTCATTCTAAAAACGCCGCGCGGCGAAAATATAGACATAGCTCCATTCAAAAGTAAAAAATTTGCAGTAGAAGGCCTACTTGCCGCTTCAAAAGCCATGGAAAATGCTCAAGGTCAAATCTGGCAAGCACCAACAGGAGCAGATGCTGCTAACGTAAACTACGCCCCCGCTTATGCTCAGAAAAAATCGGGTGGCAAGAAATGGGCCATCGTAATCGGTAGCGTTCTAGTATTAATTATCCTAGTAAATGGTGCCACAAGCCTAAGACCTAGACCCCCAGCTTCAATACAGCAGGCATCAAGCACAAGCACACAACAACCAGCACAGCAAGCTGCACCTGTACAATCTGGCGTCCCAATGTCAGCAGATGCATTCTTACAAGCACAGTAATTAAAGGCATTCACCTAAGCTATGGCAATTGATCAACATAAGTACGAACATAATCCCGAAAAAATGCTTCGGGACGTGCGCCCCTTACTTGTAAGGGTTGCTGATGCACTTGCTAGCAAAAACTACTCTGCAGCCGTTTTCTTAACGGCAGGTGCAAGCATCTACTTTAATGAATGGGCCTTTGCATTTGCAGACCTCATTATGCTCTGTCTTCTACTATTTTTTCTATGGCTTAAAACACGAAGTAAAGAATTAGCATTTAAACTCCCCCTCGGCGCTCGTTTTAAAGACCCGAATAACGGCCGAAATGGTAAAGCAGGAAAAGCTGAGGGTATTCTTTATATGGGTAATGTTGAACGTACTAACGAAGAAGTATGGTTTACGAACTCAGATGCCAGAACTCATATCCTATACCTTGGTACAACAGGTGCAGGTAAAACAGAAGGTCTAAAATCAACAGTGACAAACGCTATGGCTTGGGGCTCAGGCTTTGTTTATGTTGATGGTAAAGCGGATACAGATCTTTGGTCATCTCTCTCATCTCTCGTTCGTCGTTTTGGCCGTGATGACGATCTACTTGTTTTGAACTACATGACCGGTAACTCAGATGTTGCTGCGCCATCAAACACCATGAACCCATTCTCATCCGGTTCTGCTTCATATCTAACGAACATGCTTGTATCCCTTATGCCTGATTCTGGCGGTGACAACGCAATGTGGGCAGAACGTGCGATCTCGCTTGTATCTGCAATGATGCCTGTCTTAACATGGAAGCGTGACAACCAAGACATGCAGCTTTCTGTAAAGCTCCTTCGTGATAGCCTTTCACTAAACCGTGTTATTCGCCTCGCACGTGACGAAGCTGTACCAGAAGAAATACGCTCTGGTATTAATGGTTACCTTGAAACACTTCCTGGTTTTGTTGCCAGCGCCTATGATGATAACGGTGATGTAAAACCACCAGAAGGCGGTGGACCACCACCAGACACACAAACAGCAAGTCAACAGCATGGCTATCTAGCTATGCAGTTCACCAGATCACTCCAGTCTCTTGGTGATGACTATGGATATATTTTTGACACACAAGCCGCAGACGTGGACATGGTTGATGTTGTTCTAAACCGCCGCATTCTGATCGTGCTCATCCCCGCGCTTGAGAAATCAGGTGATGAGATCGCTAACCTCGGTAAAATCGTGGCAGCAACGATTAAGGGGATGATGGGCTCTGCACTTGGCTCAACCGTTGAAGGCTCTTCAGCGACTGTGATTGAAAACAAACCGACACACTCCTCAACACCATTTATGACTGTTTTTGACGAAGTTGGTTACTATACAGCCGAAGGTATGGCTGTTATGGCTGCGCAGGCACGTTCTCTTGGTTTTTGCTTAATCTTCTCTGGTCAGGACTTACCTGCGATGAAAAAGCGTGTCCGTGAAGAAGCAAACTCTATTACAGCGAACTGTAACATTAAAATCTTCGGCAAACTAGAAGACCCAACAGAAACAAAAGAATTCTTCGAAAAAACAGTTGGCTCCGCACTCGTAACAGAGGTATCAGGCTTTCAGATGTCAGGCGGAACCAAGACTTATCTCGACACACAGCAGGCCGGCGTACAATCCCGACCAAGAGCAAACTACGAAGAGCTTCGCGGCTTTAAAGAAGGTCAAGCCGTTGTGACATATGGTGAAGCTGTCGTGAGTTGCGGCATGTTTTATTCAAACCCAGGCTTTGCGAAAGCTATGCGCGTTACACGCTTCCTCTCTCTGCCACCTACAGATGATGAGTTAATGAAAAATGCGGATTCTATTACAAAGCTCCGCGATCTTATGGTCAATAAATCATGGAGAGCAAGCCGTGCTGATGTAGAGGCAGAAACACCTGATGAAATAGATGCAATCGCTCAAGGTTTTGGTAAAGTTAAAGAGAAAGAGATCGCCAGCGTTGATAGAGGAATCTGCGCCCTGGTCGAAGTCCACGCTCTTAATAACGATCTATCTAAAGAACCAGTAGCACCGCCTACACCGCCAGCAGGACAACAGCAAAGTGGCGGCGCACCTATGAACTTCTTTAAAGATGGCCAAACGGAAAAGCCAGCCGCTCCACCAAGAGCGAAAATGAAGCGAGCAGATCTACCAAAAGAAATCCGATCCATTGTTGAGAATGCAGGTAAAGAAGCAAGCGCAAAACTCTTCAAAAAACCATCTGAGAATGAAGAAAAAAAATAGAAGAAACTACAATATAAAGCACAAAAATTCACAAAGCGGTAATGTGCTAATGATTGTGCTAATTGGCGTCGCACTTTTTGCTGCGCTGTCTTTCACAGTCTCTAGCTCTATGCAAGATGATGGCACTGTTAAAATGACAGCTAGAGAGCTCAAAATAGCCGCTGCTGATGTCATTAGTTTCGCACAGAAAGTAGAACGTGCAGTCAATAAGCTACGAAGACACAATATATCTGAAACTGACATCAGTTTTGAATTTGTAAATATGCCAGGCTACACAAATGCGAACTGTAGCGATGGTAACTGCAAGGTCTTTAATATAGTTGGTGGAAGTATTTCCTGGTTAAAACCTCAAGAAAATATAAATGACGGATCCCTGTGGCTTATAAACGCTAACAACACAATCTTGGGCCAAGGATGTGACGATCCAAATGATCTATGCACTGACCTCGCCCTATTCCTTCCCAATCTGACATTTGATATGTGCGTTGCCTTAAATTATGAGCAAGGCATTGATCTAAATGTACCACCTGACGATGCTGACAATAATTTTGATATCACATCAAAATTTACTGGTGACTATACCTATAACGCGTCCATATCAGATACAGGCGGCATTCTAAATGGCGTAAACGCTGGATGCATAGAAGGCTCAAGCAATACTTATCACTTCTATTACGTTCTCATAGCCCGCTAATTAATTGGCTAAGACTTAGCCAATTACACATCAACAACTACTGAGAATGAATTTTCAACTGTATTTAATAACTCATGAACTAATGGATCAGAAATAGAGTAATATAATACTCTATGCTCTCGCCTGTACGTAATCAGCCTAGCATCCTTAAGAACATTAAGATGTTGTGACATAGAACTACGCTTAATTCTTGTCTTCTTAGCAAGATCACCAGCACATACCTCACCATCAGATAGTAAGCAAACTATATGCAACCTATCTACATTAGATAACGCAGATAAAACCTCAGATACTCTCTGCCTTCTTCTTTTGACAGTCTCAAACATCGCTTTAATTTTATATTCTTTTAAATTAAGGTTTATCCAAATTAATAGAGAAAAAAATCCTAAATAGTCAATTATGAAAATAATTTATCATATTTACGATACAAATAGTATTATTTCACGAATTTATAGGTTATTTTTCCTATACATGAGTATGTATATGAAATTTTAATCAAGTGAATACCAAGTAGACCGTGCTTTACCATGTCTTTTTAGATACCCTTGCTCAACTAACTCAGATAAGCGTAATTTAATAGTTGCACGGCGTCCATTAGTAAATTTAATAATTTGCTTCATTTGAAGCCTTTTATGCTCTTCAAAAAGCTTCATGATACGAGCTGATAAAGTCGGTAAATGCGATAGATCTTTTTTATCTTCACGCAAACGATCCAAAAGAATATTCTTCTGCTCATACAACACACCTAAAAAGCATTGTAACCAGGATGACCAATCTGGTTTACCACTCGCTAAACTATCCTGGTTTTGAGAAAGTGCGTGATAAATATCACGTCCCTTTTTAAGCATAATAGGATCAAAAAGTACGTACGGTACATAAGCATATCCAGACTTCAAAAGATATATAACCATCAAAAGCCTGAGTAACTTCATATTCCCATCATAGAAAGGTGCAATTTGTAAAAATACAGATGAAAAAANAGAAACTGCGATGAGCGGATGAATGCCNTCTTNATTATTGAGCTCATNATCAANCCACGANAATAGCTTTACAAGCAAAGGNTCAATATCATCAGGCGCNGCTGTTTCAATCTCACCGCCATCACCNGCAAAAACNGGGATAACCATGTCATACGGNGCACTACGNAGATCNCNCCCNCCNTTTTCACCCATTATATTNNCATGTAGAGCACACAGAACCTGCAATGTAATCTCATGCCCCTTAAGCTCCATAAGNGTGTTATGAAATGCTTGCCCATANGACGCAACNTCACCAAGAAGGCTAAGAGCTGTCGTATGCTCATCCAAACCCGCCCAAAGCCCCTTAAATTCATCAATAGAGGCAACCTGTTTAAGNATTTGCGGTGTNATATGAATATTTTTNAGCCCTATCATATCGNNATTNTAGCCGATATAAGCCATATAAACAACAGATATAAAATNATATATAGGAGTATGNANTAAACCTACATTCTTTCAGGNACATCAATNCCTAGAAGGCCTAATATGGCTATAATATAGTTCCTAGTAACAGCACAGAGCCTTAATCGTGATGCACGTACNNNNTGATCTTCCTCAGANAGGATATGNCATGAACCATAAAAAGAACTAAAAGCTTGTGCNATTTTNTANACATACTCACAAAGAACGTGCGGNGCATGGTTTTTAAGCGCATTTTCAAAATGGTCAGCAAACTCCAATAATAATAACGCTAATGGTAGCTCATCTTCNCCAATAATAAATTCAGCNTCNTCATCAAACACGTCCGCNTTGCGTAACAAAGAAGATATACGAACTGCCTGATACAAAAGATANGGCCCCGTNTTACCCTCAAAAGCTGTCATACGGTCNAANTCAAATATATAGTCACTTTGGCGTTGGTTTTGTAAATCNGCAAATTTAATNGCAGCAATAGCCACCTTATGCGCNATATCTTCACGCTCCTGCTCATCNATAGACTCATCTAAATTNGCTTCACTGAGACGAGCACGNGCNTTCTCAAGNCCCATTTCAATAAGATCATCAAGACGCATNACACCACCNTCNCGCGTTTTAAACGGCTTTCCATCTAGGCCGTTCATAGTCCCAAAGCCTGNAAAAATNAGGTCTGTTCCTTCGGCAATCTTTGATATACGCGCTGCTCTAAATACCTGNTCAAAATGTAATGATTGACGTTGATCAACACAGTAGACAATCTTAACCGGCTGATAACTCTGCTCACGGTCAATTATCGTCGCAAGATCCGTTGTACCGTACAAAACAGCGCCATCCGACTTGAGCAAGATAAGTGGAGGAAACTCTTTTTTATCATCATTCTTTTTAACAGGAACGATAACAGCCCCCTGATCCTCAACGGCAATAGATCTCTCCTTGAGATCTTTAACCATCGGAGCAATAAATGGATGCGCATGNCTCTCGCCTTTCCATTCATCAAAGTAGACGCCTAGCGCGTCAAAATTTTTCTTCATACCCGCGATAGAAACATCAATGAATTCCTGCCAGCGTTTAGTCGCATCAACATCACCATCTTGTAATTTTTTAGTAGCAGAGCGCGCAAGTTCCATNCGCNCTTCATCTGCTTTACAGGCCGCCGATGCTTTNGGATATATTTCAGCAAGCATTTCCATGGTAACGGGCCCTTCATGACCTAACAATTCTAATTCAGACAGAATCATCCCCATTGGTGTACCCCAATCGCCCATATGGACATCACCAATAGCATTGTACCCAGCAGCTTTATANATACGTCTTAATGTATCNCCNATAATAGANCTTCTTAAATGCCCCACATGCATAGCTTTAGCAATATTCGGCCCACCATAATCCAGCACAACAGAAGGAGAATTATCAACACGTACAAAACCAAAGAGATTTTTACGGCTATTTTCGGACAAAAAACTGTTAATAAAAGATTTTTTTACATCGATATTGATAAATCCAGGACCTGCAATCTCTACCTTTTCCACAGCATCATGCGCAGCTATAAGGCCAACTAATTCAATAGCAACATCACGCGGGCTCTTCTTCGCATGTTTAGCAGCGCCCATAGCTCCATTACATTGAAATTGGCACAAATCAGGGCGATCAGATACTCGAACAACACCAAGCTCTCTAGGCAAATTCATTTGCCCGAATGCATCTCCAACCACATCAGTTAAATACCCTGCTAAAGTTCCCATAACAAAATCACCTTAAAAATTAGAACAAAATAGTTTCTACGTATAACTTACTGGAAAATCAAGTCGCACTTATGGACACGTATAACCGCTGTAATGTTGCTGCAGAGCCCTTAAATTATTCAATGGCATTACACCATCAAAATGCACATCAACATCAATATAGTTATAAGAAATTTTTTGCATCTGATATTCGGGGTAACGCATTGAAAAGGACTCAAAGGCTCTTATAAAACTATCCCAACTATCTTTGCGCAAACAATAACAGTGCTCCTCGCTGTTATTACGCTCACATTGCCACTGCATACGTGACGCCAATTCATAATGACCAAATAATTCATGAGCACTCTGTGCTGCTCGCCCTTTAAGCTGAATTGTTTTTTGAACTTCCACCTCTGCATCTTCTGCAGCCACATCCACCAGACTTCCTGCTTCCGGCTCTACATCATCAAGCTCAGCATCACTAAAAGCCTCTTTATGTTTATGAGAATCCTCGGCAGCTTGCTCTGAGACAAGCTTTTTTTCACCTGAGGCCGGCGATAATTTGATTTTTTTCTCTGGCATAAAGGCTGATTGATCATAAATTTGCCCAAAAACAGGCTTCACCATCGCAAAACAGATGGGGATGATAGCAATATAGTACAGTTTATACCGATCATGCATGCACGAATGCCTTTAACTAATCGCGTAAGCATAACAAACTATTACAAATTTCAAACTACTTTATACTGAAAGTTGCTATTTAAGCATCTACCTCTGCTTTGAGGGCGTTATCTTGAATAAATTCACGGCGCGGCTCAACCACATCCCCCATAAGCGTTGAGAAGATCTCATCGGCCTTAACAGCATCCGCCACATTCACCTGCAATAGCGTGCGCACATTTGGATCAAGTGTCGTTTCCCAAAGCTGATCTGGGTTCATTTCACCTAGACCCTTATAACGTGAAATCGCAAGTCCTTTACGTCCGACTTCCATTACACGGTCATATAACGCCGCTGGGCCATTTACATTTGCCACCAACTTATCACCCTGCTTCACTTCAACAGGCTTATCAAACGCCTCCACAAGCCAATCTCTCGACATATGAAGACGAACCGCATCTGAAGAACGAATACGATCAGACGATATCTGAACACGTTCAGTTACACCGCGGGATGTAATCCAGAATGTATATCCACCATCAAGCGTATATTTACCCTGCCAATTCTTCTCATTCTTGGCCGCGATACTATTCAAGCGTTCAGCCACTTTTTCAGCAAGCGCCTGTCCTGCCGATTCATTCGTATGTACACCATCATCAAAAGCACCTGCAATAGCTGCCTGCTCCACGACGCGCCTATTACCTGCGCGCTGCGTTAAAGCATTGATAGAATTACGTATTTTACGAGACTGAAGCAGCAAGTCACGTACATCCTGACCAGCGCGTGTAGCCCCACTTCCATCAATTACTGATAAATCGTTCAGCGCAGAATCAATCAAATAGTCATCAAGGCCTTTTTCATCCTTGATATATACCTCATTTGAATTACCACGCTTAACCTTAAAGAGCGGTGGCTGGGCAATATAGAGATAGCCATTTTCAATGACTTCAGGCATATAACGGAAGAAGAAAGTCAAAAGAAGCGTACGAATGTGCGAACCATCAACGTCCGCATCTGTCATGATGATGATTTTATGATAACGGATTTTCTCCATATTCATTTCTTCACCAATTGATGTACCAAGAGCAGTAATCAATGTTCCTATCTGTTCAGAAGAAAGCATTTTATCAAAACGCGCACGCTCAGTATTGAGGATCTTACCACGAAGAGGCAAAATAGCCTGATTATGACGNTCACGNGCCTGCTTGGCACTACCACCCGCCGAGTCCCCCTCAACGATAAAAATTTCNGAAACAGAAGGGTCTTTCGACTGACAATCAGCAAGTTTACCAGGAAGGTTAGAAACATCCATAACCCCCTTACGGCGTGTCATCTCACGCGCTTTGCGCGCTGCTTCACGTGCTTGTGCTGCTTCTGCAATCTTACTTACGATTACCTTACCTTCAGCTGGGTTTTCCTCTAGCCACTCAGCTAATTTTTCAGCAATCGCACCCTCAACAACCGGACGAACTTCAGATGAGACAAGCTTNTCTTTTGTCTGAGAACTAAACTTAGGNTCTGGAACCTTAACTGAGAGAACACAGCTCATNCCCTCGCGCATATCTTCTCCAGTCAGCTTAACCTTATCCTTTTTGGTAAGNCCNTTTTCTTCAGCGTATTTACCNATAACACGCGTTAGAGCCGCCCTAAAACCAGCAAGGTGAGTACCACCATCGCGCTGTGGAATATTATTTGTAAAGCAAAGCATTGTCTCATGATAAGCATCTGTCCACTCTAGCGCNGCCTCAACTGACACACCACTCACNTCATCATGTGCATTNATTGCAATNGGTGATTCAACAATTACTTTTTTAGANCGGTCAAGATACTGAACAAAGCTNTCAATACCGCCTTCATAATGAAGATGCGACTGAATTTCGCCTTCTTCCCCTTCACCACGTTTATCAGTAAGATAAATATTCACGCCTGAATTCAGGAAAGCTAGTTCACGCAAGCGGTTTTCAAGCGTTTTGAAATCAAATTCTGTTAATGTAAAAGTCTCCGGCGAAGGTAAAAACGTTACCTGTGTACCTGTGCGCTCTCCATCTTCAAGGTCACGAATAGGCTCAAGATCACCTATAGGGTCCCCCATTTTAAAGCGCATATACCATTCTTTACCTTCACGCTTGATATTAAGGTCCAAATGCTCCGAAAGAGCATTTACAACCGAAACACCAACACCGTGCAAGCCACCAGAAACTTTATAAGAGTTACTATCAAATTTACCACCAGCATGAAGCTGCGTCATAATCACTTGCGCTGCTGACACTTTTTCCTCTGCATGCTCCGTAACAGGAATACCGCGACCATTATCCTTAACTGTCACAGAACCATCAGCATTAATAATCACATCAATACGGTCACAATAACCGGCTAAGCTTTCATCAATCGCATTATCAACCACCTCATAAACCATGTGGTGAAGCCCGGTACCATCATCCGTGTCACCAATATACATTCCCGGGCGCTTACGCACAGCGTCAAGGCCGCGCAAAACCTTAATGGAATCCGCTCCATATTCATCATTATCGCCGCCGACAGGGGTATTGGTTTGAACTGATTCACTCATTTAAAATTAAACCTTTGTTTTTATTGCATAAAATTTGCATGCGATTCTTACAAATCGAACACTCATTTATAACAATCAACAAAGATCAAACCAAGGAAAAAACAAAGTATACAGCAGGTTTTCACCGACTTTTTACAAAACGAGCTATTGAAGTTTTCTTTTTGTGAAATATCGCTTACATGCGCCGCGCAGCTCATCTTGCATGAGCACGCCATACTTACCACCATCACCTTTAAGCTCTTTAGCAACAATAGCGGAAAGCGTTTTATGATGGGCAGAAACGATAGAAATCGCATCTTCGTCCAAATCTTCAATAGATTCCAAGAAACTCAGCATAATGTTAGCAAGACTTCCTATCAAAGGATAATCAAACATCGCTCCATTTGCCTTGAGCTGCATNACAGGAACAGTCATCATNGANTTNANAGCATCTGTCTCAAGCTCTCCTTTACGNGCCTCAGAAACAGCCTCAGCCAGCGCCTCNAGACTAGACNCCCGCCACAGGNCCAAAATCAACACTCATATTGTCNGCAACTTCACGGCAACGCTCAAGCCTNNCCTTNTCCAGCGGACCAATACCTATACGCTTTTGCAGAGAATAATCAGCCTTAATAATACNAGCTTCACTATTTTTNGCTCTTGTTTGAGAACTTAAAGTCATACCGTAACCCTAAAATAAACGTTCATACCCTAATACTCACTATACCAAAGATTGTAAAAAAAGGAAAGAAATTGGGAATGTTTTTTTTGCAGCGCGACAAACGAGATCAGAGATAAACTTTATTACGATCGCTCTCACGCTTCATTTTACCGCTGTAATCATCATCCATTCGCCTACGACGATCCGGCCCAAAATAATCATTACTAACAACAAAATCTCGAGGTTTGTTTATGACATACGCTATGCGCTTCGCTAAATCGTCAGTAGAAAATGGCTTGACTAGAAACTCTGTCACACCAACGTCACGCGCCATAGATACACGTGGATATGCACTATAACCAGACATCATAAT
Source organism: Micavibrio sp. TMED27 (assembly GCA_002167715.1). GTDB lineage: Bacteria > Pseudomonadota > Alphaproteobacteria > Micavibrionales > Micavibrionaceae > TMED27. Next base: position 313,971 of record NHCG01000010.1, on the reverse strand, counting down.
AATCGGCACAGTCTTATGCGTTGATTGCTCACTAATACGTATCCGCTTTACAAGATCAATGCCGTTCACAGGCTCCATATGCCAATCCGTAATCACAACATCAGGGTTCTTCGCACAAAAAAGTTGAAAGCCAGCCTCACCATCCGTAGCAGTAAAAACGCGACCAACCCCAAGAGTTTCCAGCACAGTAGTCACCAAGGTACGCATAGGAAGCGTATCCTCAACAACTAAAACACTCATTTTATCAAAATAGAAACCCATAAGACCCAAAACCTATTTAAGTACTCAAAATACGGCTATTCCGTTATATTTTTCAACTATAAAAATTCATTCAACAAAAAAATATCGAGAAGAATGAGAATATTTATAAAAATTTAATACTAGTCACGTATTTTTCACTTACGAGGACTTCAAAAGTAATTCTAAAAAAAACAAGGACATTAAAAGTGCGCAAAACAAAAATTAATTCTTTTCTATTCACCCCACAATAGGCTAGGTATAGGGCTTATTCGACATTGGGGCATACATAGGTATTGACATAATATGTGCAAATAGTATACAAACACGCTACTCTATAAATAAGTAGCAGCGCGCATATCTTCGTAAGGCAACTATTAGAAGAGTACAAAACTTTAATTACAGCTATCAAGGAGCAGTAACATGACAGATCAAAATGCAGGGGCAGCATCACAGATCACATCGAACACACAGGTACAAGAACAAGACGTTCTAACTATCAACGGGGTAGAGACAACTGGCGATACAGCGTTATACAATGATGCGGAACTAATTGTGAAGCCGCAAGCTGGCACAGAAAAGCTTGTAACACTTGAAGCACAACAAACTTATAAATTCGATTTCACAGCAGCGCAGACTCAATCGATTAATACAGAAGGTGAAACCTTAAGAATTACGTTTGCAGATGGTTCTTCTATTATAATAGAGAATTACAACGAAGCAAAATACAACAGCCCAATCCTTTTTGGTGATACTAATGCCCCTACTATAGTATCTGTCGAAACACCTAATGAAGACGAGCTAGAAAGCGCCCAAGCAGTAATTAGAGAAGAAGCTTCTGAAATCGAACAAGCGGCCCTTGATCAAGAAGCAGCAGAAATTGCTGGAATTGAACCTGCAGCAGGCGAAGCTCAAGCACTAAACAACATTCAACCTGCAGCAGGAGATACTGGAAATCAAAATAGCGGTTTCACATTCTCAAACCCTGACATTACACCGGTTGGTGCTCTTGATGCTGTTGGTCCTATCGATCCAACAGCCCTTCAATATGGCGTAGAGTTCAATAATGACATTCTATTCCCAGATGAAGATGAAGGTGAACCTGAAATTATAGACGTCAATCCTGAGATTGTAGATCCAGATCAATTGGTCGTAGACGAAACAAACTTAGGACCTGTAACAGTCAATGGACTTATCCAAGCGGAATTTGGCTCAGATGGCCCAGGTACAATTGAACCAAATGGTCAATTCAACAACACAGGATCACTATCAGGCGGCACATTAACATCAAACGGCGTCCCTATATCTGTTACGCAAACTGCAACAGGCTATGAAGGTAGCGCAGGCGGAAATAATATATTCACAATAGAAATTGCCCCCGTCACCGGTGATTATACATTTACATTACTTGGAACAATCGATCACGCTGATGGCACAGATCCAAATGACAGCATTGAGCTTCAATTTGGTGTAGATGCAATTGATGCCGACGGTGACACCGCACCAGCAACAATATCTATAAGTGTTCTAGATGACGCACCAGCAATAGCGCCAACAGACACAAATACAATTAATGAAGATAACCTAGGTCCAATCGTTATTAACGACACTCTAACTGTCGATTTTGGAAATGACGGTGCAGGCGCGGTAGAGCCTGCTGGTTCCTCTTCTTTTTCTGGAACAACATCTCTAACATCCGGTGGTCAACCTATAACAATCACTGCAACAGCAACAGGTTATGTAGGAACTATCGCAGGGTCAGCAACACCTGCATTCACACTGAATATAGACCCAGCAACTGGTGCGTATACATTTACACAAAACAGCGCACTGGACCATGATCTCAGCAACGACACGATTTCACTCCAATTCGACGTGAATGTAACAGATTACGACGGTGACGCAGCACCAACAGCTATCATCGTAAATATAGTCGATGGCGAACCAGAATTCGCGACACCAACTGTTAATGCTGGTATTGAAAATATCGACGAAAGCAACCTCGACACAAGTGACATAACAGTTTCGGGCACACTTAATATAGACTTCGGAAATGACGGTGCTGGCGCAGTAACACCTTCAAATACATATTCATCAAGTGGTTCAATTGCTGGCGGCACGCTAAGCTCAAATGGACAGCCTGTAACAATTACAGCAACAGCTAATGGATATGTTGGTACAATTAACGGCGGAACAACAACTGTATTTTCACTGACAATCAACCCTGCAAATGGCACATATGAATTCACGCAATTCGAAACACTTGATCATGCCGACACAACAAATCCAAATGACGTTATTACGCTAGAATTCGGCGTTACAGCAACAGATGGCGACGGTGACAACGACACAAGCACAATCACAATAAATATTGCAGATGACGGCCCAGTAGCCGTAAATGACACTGCATCCGTACCTGAGAAACAAACAACAGTTTCTGGAAACGTGCTGAACAACGATGATACTGGTGAAGATCTACCAGCAGCTTTGACCAATATTGAAGGCAATACAGTAACAGCTGGCACAAGCACTGTCATTAACGGTACATACGGAATACTAACAATCAACGCTGATGGTTCTTACGAATACACCATCAATAACACGCATACAGGCGCAGTCTCCGAGAGCTTTACCTACACACTCACTGACTTTGACGGTGATACAAGTACAGCTGAGCTTACAATTAATATCGAAGCTCCAGATGACATACCAGAAGTTGACAACGCGACAGCGACTGTAGATGAAACAGATATTGACGGCACCGCGCCAGTTGGCTCNGATCAGGATGGCGGTATACTACAAGCAGACTTTGGTTCAGATGGACCAGGCACATTCTCTGTAGACGAGATAAGCACATTCACATTCNCTGGTGCAGCAAACGGNCAGCTCACATCAAATGGTGTAGCGGTAACAGTAAGCGTTCAAGGCAACAGCTATGTTGGNACAATNCCAGGTATCGCGGGCGATACAGTAGTNTTTGAACTTTCACTAAACCAGACTAGTGGCCAATACACTTTCACACAATTTGAAGCCCTAGATCATGCAGACAGCACAAACCCAAATGATGCAATCCAGCTAACTTTCGGTGTAGTGGCAACGGACAATGAAGGCGACAAAGGTAACGCAACAATCACTGTAAATGTTCTTGATGATGGCCCTTCTATTGATAAGCCGGCTATTGCTGAAATCAGTGAACAAGACACAGGCACGAGCTCGACTCCAGCTTCCGTGTCAGGCACATTAAACTTCGGTTATGGTGAAGATGGTGCAGGCGCATTAACAACGACTGGCAATGTATCAATTACAGGTACACCGAACCTAACTTCTGGCGGCGCTGCGATCACTATCACAGCAACTTCGAACGGATATGTTGGTACAATCAATGGCGGCGCTGACACAGTCTTTAGCCTTACAATAAACGAAGCAAACGGAACATATACTTTTGATCAATCTCTTCCGCTAGATCATGCAGCAGGNAGCGATGAAATCATCCTTGGCTTTGATGTGCGTATCAATGACTACGATCAGGATAGTGCAAACACATCCATCGACATCAAGATCAAAGACAGCAAACCTGAAATTGCCACACCAACAGTTGGTAAAGGCGTTGAAACAGTTGACGAAACAAACCTTGATACGGGCGTCAGCGTAAATGGTTCTGTTGATGTAAACTTTGGNGCAGATCAGCCAGGAACACTATCATATAATGGCGTAACNAGCTCATCAGTACCTCTTACATCTGCAGGTCAAGCAGTAACAATCACAACAACAGCTAATGGCTATGTTGGTACAATAAATGGCGGCGCCGTTACTGTCTTTACTTTAGACATCGACACCACCACAGGCGACTACACGTTCACACAGCTTGAACCTCTGGATCACCCAGACACAACTGATCATAATGATGCTATTGCTATCAACTTCGGCATCACAGCAACTGATTCTGATGGCGACACAGACACAGCATCAATCAAAATCAACATTCTTGATGATGGCCCATCTGCGGTCAACGACACAGCTACAGTTGTAGAAAACACAAATGTGATCCAAGGCAACGTTCTTACAAACGATGACGGCGGCGAAGATGTAATTGCAACAGTGACTGAAATCACTTTCGGTACACAAACACTAGCTGTTACACCAGGCGCAGTAACAACAATATCTGGCCAGCATGGTACACTGACAATCGGTGCAAATGGCGGATTTACTTACACATCAAATGGCACACAAACATCAAATGTGTCTGATATCTTCACATACACATTAACAGATGCCGACGGTGACAGCACAACAGCNGATCTAACGATNAATGTNGCAGACNTTGACTACCAGCCAGACATCACAGGNTCAGAAGTCAGCGTTGATGAAACAGANATCGACGGCGAAGCACCAATCGGTAACGACAGTGCAAGCGGTACAGTNACAGCGTCATTTGGCGGTGACGGCCCAGGAACAATCACTGTTTCCGGTACAAACACTGTCAGCTTTACTGGTGCAAAAGACGGNACCCTCACATCTAATGGTGTTCCAATCGCGATTAGNGTTCAGGGCAACAGCTANGTTGGTACAATCCCAGGTGTCGCTGGCGACACTGTTATCTTTAGATTAGACCTCAACGAGAATACTGGAGACTATACCTTTACTCTCTTTGAACAAATCGATCACGCAGATCCAACAAATCCAAATGATGTCATTGAAATGACATTCGGCGTCACAGCAACNGATGCAGATAATGATCAAGCAACTACAGACATCNTTGTTAATATCTACGANGANGGCCCAAGAGCGGTTGCNGATAATGCCCTACTTGCTCGTGGANACCAGAGCGTAAGCGGAAACGTCTTAGCAAACGATGATAGCGGCGAAGACAATGANGCAACAGTGAGCGAAATCACTTTNGGNACACAAACACTAGCTGTTACACCAGGTGCAGTNACAACAATCCAAGGCCAGTACGGTACACTGACAATAAGTGCGAACGGNGATTACGAATATGTATCAAATGGTACAAACCTAAACATCGTAACCGAGAGCTTCAGCTATGTCATGAAAGATGCTGATGGNGACCCAAGCACAGTCACGCTGGATATTCGCTTAGAAGANACTGATGACCGNCCNGAANCTGAAGAAGTGAATGTAATAGTTGATGAAACAGACATCGANGGCGAAGCACCAATCGGTAACGACAGTGCAAGCGGTATNGTTGAAGCTGANTTNGGCTCTGATGGACCGGGTACATTCGTTGTTGGCAACCCTGCNAACATCTCACTAGCTGGNGTAACAAATGGCCAACTAACCTCTGCAGGAACGCCNATTGTTGTAACAACAAACAACAATAGCTACATTGGTANCGTAGGCAGNAAAACAATCTTTACACTTGTTCTAAATGAGCAAACTGGCGAATTTACATTTACACTCTACGACCAAATTGATCATGCAGATCCAACAAACCCTGATGACGTTGCTCAGCTTGGATTTGATGTCATTGTCAAAGATTCAGATAACGACACTGTGAATACAAAAATCAATGTCAGCATCTATGATGATGGACCTCAGGCAGTCGCAGACACAATCATGACGCCAGACAATAGTCAAAGCGTAAACGGTAATGTACTTGCGAATGATGATAGCGGTGAAGACAATGATGCGGCAGTAACTGAAATCACTTTCGGTTCTCAAACACTAGCCGTCACACCGGGTACAAGCACGGTTATTAATGGCACATATGGCACCTTAACTATCTCGGCTAATGGTGATTACACCTATGTTCCAAATGGCACAAACACAAGTGATATAGACGAAGTCTTCACATATGTNATGAAAGACACTGATGGTGACCCAAGTGAAACAACACTCACGATCACTGTAAAGAATACTGACTACCAACCAGACATCACAGGNTCAGAAGTNAGCGTTGATGAAACAGACATCGATGGCGAAGCACCAATCGGTAACGACAGTGCAAGCGGTACAGTTACAGCGTCATTTGGCGGTGACGGCCCAGGAACAATCACTGTTTCNGGTACAAACACTGTCAGCTTTACTGGTGCAAAAGACGGGACCCTCACATCTAATGGTGTTCCAATCGCGATTAGNGTTCNGGGCAACAGCTATGTTGGTACAATCCCAGGTGTCGCTGGCGACACTGTTATCTTTAGATTAGACCTCAACGAGAATACTGGAGATTATACCTTTACTCTCTTTGAACAAATCGATCATGCGGATCCAACAAATCCAAATGATGTCATTGAAATGACATTCGGCGTCACAGCAACAGATGCAGATAATGATCAAGCAACTACAGACATCATTGTTAATATATATGATGACGGACCAAGAGCGGTTGCTGATAATGTAATCATTTCGCCAGACACAACGACAGTAAATGGCAACATCCTTGCAAACGATGATAGCGGCGAAGACAATGACGCTGTTGTAACAAATATCCGTTATGACGGTGTTGATTACGAAGTAACAGACGCCGCACCAACAGTTATCCAAAGTAACAATGGTACCCTTACGATCAATGCAGATGGTAGCTATGAGTTTGTATCAAATGGCACGAACTCAACGACAGTCATTGAGAATTTCCAATACACTATGAAAGATACTGATGGCGACCCAAGCACAACAACGCTAAAAATCAGCATCGAAGCACCAGAAGAGCTTCTTATCGTTGGTAAAAACGTTGATGATGTTGACGGTCAAACAACACCTTGGGAAATAGGCGGCGGTCAAGAAGAGATTATCGGCAACCGTGCAGAAGATATTCTTATCGGCGATATAGGTGGCTCCGTAGAAGTAGAACAAGGCCAAGACTATAACTTCGTGTATATCTTGGATGTTTCTGGCTCTATGGGTGAAAACAACCCTAGCGACGGTGAAACAAGCCGTGTTGAGCTACTTATTGCTGCGGTTAAAAACCTCATCAATGACTTTGACAGCTTCCAAAATGGAAATATCAAAGCACACTTTGTTGCCTTCTCAACAGATACACGCTCAACATTCACAGTTGATTTCACAAATCCGAACGCACTGAATGATGCATATGCTTATCTAGATTCTTTGCAAACAAGTGGCTTCACAAACTATGAAGCACCAATGCAAAGTGCAATCCAGTGGTTACAAAGCGGCGAACCAATTGGTGGAAATGCGATCACGCAAACATTCTTCATCTCTGATGGTCAACCTAACCGTCACCTTGATGATAATGGCAATGTTGTGAACCCGCCAGGAAACGGCGTTGAAGAAGATCAAATCATCTATGCTGAGCTTTCTGGAACGAACGTAAATATTGGCGGCCAGACATACGGTGACAACACTGATGAAATCGGCACTCTACAAAGCTACGGCGAGGTCACAGCTGTTGGTGTTAATATTCCAAACACAAATAACCTCAACGTAATCGATACGTCAGGAACAGCGATTTACATCGATGATGCCAATGATATTGATATCGTTCTATCAGGCAGCAACCCAATCAACGAAATGTCAGATGTTGGTAGCGATGTTATTCAAGGCGGTGGCGGTGATGACATTATCTATGGTGACTCTGTCTATACAGATGATCTAGCGAATGATCAGAACCTAGACGTAAATCCTGGAGCAGGATGGGCTGTCTTTACCAAACTAGAAAATGGCGAAGGTAATGACACAAGCTGGGACAGAGAAGATACGATCAATTATATCCGTCAAAATGCTGACAGCCTTGCACGTGAATCAATAGATGTTCAAGGTGAAGGCCGAGAAGGTGGCGATGACATCATCTCTGGTGGTGCAGGTGATGATGTTATCTACGCTCAGGAAGGTGACGATATTATCATTGGCGGAGAAGGTGACGACACTCTTACAGGTGGTAGCGGTGATGACATCTTCGTATTTGAAAACATTACTGATGGCGTCGATACAATCACTGACTTCACCCAAGGTGAGGATGTGCTCGATATTTCCGGCCTCTTACAAGGTTATGACGCACTTCAAGACAGCATTGATGATTTTGTCTTTGCAACTGAAAGCGGTGGAAATACAACTATTTCCGTAGATGTTGATGGCGCAGCAGGCCCAGCAACAGCCGTAGAAATTGCTGTACTTGAGGCTGTAACCGGCTTGAACATTGAAGACATCACAAATAATGGTGAATCAAGTATCTAAGAATAGTTAGGACATGCGAAGATTAAATTAAACCTTCGCATGTTCTTTTCACGAATATTAATCAAATTTTCAAAAGAGAAAACAAAGCATTAAGACTTGCATAGCTACGGAAAACATGCATAACATGGTCTTCGTATATTATGGTTATCGGGGTTTCATTTTAAATTTAGTTAAATAAGAGGATTTTCGCTGTGAAAGCATATAAATCATTTGGAAAATTATTCCTAACAGCATCGACAATTGCGATCATTGGTATGGGTATACCAACAGCATCAGCACAACAAGAAGAGCAACTTAGTCCTGCCTTGAGCATTTCACTTCGTGATGCTGTGGCAACAGGCCTTTCGACAAATCCTGAATATGGTGTCGTAGCAGCAAGCCGCCGCGCCACAGACGAAGAGTTAGAGCAAGGTAAAGCACTTTACCTTCCATCAATTGATATGCGTGCCGATACTGGTTACGAATACAGTGACGACCCTGCATCACGTGCGAATACTGATGGTACAACGCACGAAAGCATGTGGCGCGTAGAGACATCTATTACACTAACACAAATGCTATTTGATGGTTTCGACACACAATACGAAGTTGCCCGTCAACAAGCGCGTACAGAATCCTCGGCACACCGCGTTCGTGAAACAGCGGAACTTGTTGGACTTGCTATTGTTGAATCATACTTAGAAGTTCTTCGTCAAAGACAGCTCCTATTTATCTCACGTCAAAACGTAGCTGAGCACATTTCAATTCTTGACCAAATCCAACAAGGCGTAAGTGGCGGCCGTTCAACACAAGCTGACCTAGAACAAGCAAAAGCACGTCTAGCGCAAGCAAAAGCTACTGAATCAAGTACACGCCAAGCCCTAAGAAATGCAGAAAGCCAGTACAAGCAAGAAACTGGTGATGAAGCTGGCGAGCTCACAATGCCTGTCATTCCATACCAAGCCCTAGCCGCTGATGTGAATGCTGAAGTTCAAAAAACACTAACGCACAGTCCAACACTCGATATTTTCGAAGCTGACATCGAAGTTGCATATGCCGAAAGTATCCAAACACGCTCGAGCTTCTACCCACAGGTAGACTTTCAAGTAAATGGCCGTACTGGACATGATCTTGGCGGCGTTGATGGACGTGACACAAGTGCATCAGCTCTATTTGTGATGAACTGGAATCTATATCGCGGCGGTGCAGATGTTGCGCGCTCACGTGAATTTATTCACCGTCATCAACAAGCTAAAGAATCACGCGTAGAAGCAGCACGCTCTGTAGAAAATGATGTCCGCCAAACATGGGCTTCAATGATCTCAGCAGGTGAACGTGCACGTCAATTTGCGGCACAAGCTGATGCAAACGTTGAAGTGGTTAAAGCATATAAAGACCAATTTAATTTGGATCGCCGCACACTTCTGGACGTTCTAGATGCACAAAACGAGCTATTCGTTTCACGCTCTAACACTATTAATGCTGAATTCCTTGAAGTATTCGCAATATACAGACTATTAGCATTAAAAGGTACCTTGCTACCAACGCTTGATCTAGAGTATCCTAGAGAGAGCAAAATCGCATCAGAAGATGCATGGACATTCGATGAAAAGATGGAGGCTCGCTAGAGGCTCCATTATCCGTTAAGGAAGGGGCATTAAGTGAGTAAGGAACAACCTGAGAAAGACGCTAACCAGAGCGCAGATCAGCAGCAACAACCCTCCCCTTCTTCAACACCCCCCGCCCATGAACAAACAGATAGTTGGCCACTACAAGCGGATCGTATCGCGATGCGTACACCGCTTATTGATTGCCTACGCATACTTTCTGGCCATTATGGTCGCCGCACCAGTAATGATGGCCTAACAGCTGGCCTCCCTGTCTCTAGCGCTGGCATAACACCCTCAGTCTTTATTCGTGCAGCGCAACGCGCTGACCTAAACGCACAACTTGCTGAACGCTCTGCAGACGCCTTGAAAATTGCACCGAACTTACCGTGCATCTGTGCGTTAAAAGAAGGGCAAGCCTGCATCCTATGGGATATTAAGCGCGAAAAGAAAAAAATCTCATACATCATTCAGATGCCGGAAACCCCTGATGAAAGACAGGAAATTTCCAAAAAGCACTTTGAAGCGTTATATGATGGCTATAGCTTCTTCATCCGTCCAATTGCACGCAGTGATGACCGCGCTGGCCCCGCTGTTATAGACACAGGGCGTAACTGGTTTTGGGCAACCTTTTGGAAGCACCGCACACTTTACAGTGAAGTCGGAATAGCAGCCATTATCATCAACTTTTTTGGTGTCGCGGGTTCGCTATTTGTGATGAATGTATATGACCGCGTCGTCCCAAACGGAGAAGCCGCACTTGATACATTATGGGTACTTCTCATCGGTATCCTAACTGTTTATTTCTTTGATTTCTTACTCAGAAATTTACGCGCCCATTTTCTGGATTTCGCTGGTCGTAAAGCCGATGTCATAATTTCGTCTCAACTTTTCGAGCAAATTATGGGCATGACGATGACCGACCGCCCAGCCAGTGCAGGTGTCCTTGCTTCAAATATGAAAGAATTTGAAACACTAAGGGACTTCTTCACATCGGCAACGATGGTCGCACTGATCGATCTACCATTTGTATTTTTATATATTGCCTTTATAGCGCTTATTGGTGGCCCTCTAGCCTTTGTACCACTTGCCGCTATACCGCTTATTGTTGGTATGGGCCTCATCCTCCAAAAACCATTAGGCAAAGTCATTAAACAATCCCTCAATGAAAGTGCATTAAAAAACGCTCTTCTCTTTGAAACGATTATCGGCCTTGAAACTATTAAAGTTCAAGCCGCAGAAGGCCATACACAAAGGAATTGGGAAGAACTAACAGACAAAGCCTCAAGAACAGCTGTTAAATCACGTCAAATTTCATCATTCGCACAGAACTGGGCTATGCTTGTCCAACAATTCGTAAGTGCCATTATTGTGCTGGTCGGTGTTTACTTGATTAATGAAGGCTCACTAAGTATGGGCGGCCTTATCGGCTGCGTAATCCTCTCAGGGCGTGCAATGGCACCGCTTGCACAAGTCGCAGGCCTTCTAACACGCTTTAGTCAATCACGTGAATCCCTTCGCCAACTCGATGACCTCATGAAAAAGAATGTTGAACGTCCAGCAGGCAAACATTTCATTACTCAACCACACATCCAGGGTAAAGTTGAATTTCGTGATGTAATCTTCAACTATCCCGGCCAATCCACACCGGCTGTAAATGGTTTGAACTTCACTATAAAGCCGGGCGAAAAGGTCGGTGTTATTGGTGCTGTTGGTTCTGGAAAAACGACGCTAGAGCGCCTTCTTATAAACCTATACGAACCGACATCAGGGTCCGTTCAAATAGATGGAACTGATGTACGCCAGATTGATCCCGGTGATTTACGCCGGAACATCGGCGCTGTACAACAAAGCCCGCAGCTTTTCTATGGTTCAGTTCGCGACAACATCACAATGGGGCACGAAACAGCACCTGATCATGCCGTTCTAAAAGCTGCGGAGCTGTCTGGTGTTATGGAGTTTTTGAAAAACTCCTCAGCAGGCCTTGATACACAAGTAGGTGAGCGCGGCGAAGCCCTTTCTGGTGGCCAAAGACAAGCCGTCGCAATCGCAAGAGCACTACTCTATGATCCGCCCATACTTATCCTAGACGAACCGACAGCCTCTATGGACCCAGCAAGTGAAAGCCGTTTAAAACAGCGCCTTCTTAAAGTATGTGAAAACAAGACAACAATTCTGATCACACACAAAGGCGCCATGCTAAACCTCGTCGATAAACTCATTCTCATCGATCATGGTAAGTTGGTTGCTTTCGGTCCAAAAGATGAAGTGATTAGTAAATTGCAAGCGCGTCAATACGGATCCGCCGCAGAGAACACAAAGGTCTAATTGAATGAGAGACGACGATTCACAAGCCCTATCAAACGCCTATGAAAACAGTGATGACACAAAAAAAGTTATAACGATTTCATTTGCTGTCATTGGCATGTTTATCTCTCTTTTCTCCTTCTCACTGTCTGCGGCATTTCCGTGGATACACGAACATTTCACTCCGCCGCCGCCGCCAATCACTGAAACCCTTGAAAATGCGGCTGTTAAAATGGTGGGCAATATAAAAGACAAAGTCGTCAAAGGGATAAAAGGTGAAGAATATAAAACCCCGGCGAAGCCCCCACCACCGCCAGAGAAGTTCAATCCAGTTGATATTCTTCCCATTATCATCATCATAACCGCACTTATAGGCATTATGTTTGGATGTATCGGACTAGCAAGAAATGAAGATGGTCGCATCGTTGCCGCAGCAATGACACTGGGTGTCACCTCTATCGCTGCGCTTTATATGCTTGTTATCGCTGCTGTACTTATCCTGATTCTTCTCGTAGGTGTCATCCTCAATTCAATCGGCTTAGATATATTCTAGTTAAGGTAAAAAAATGGACGATTCACAAAAACAGCCACTTGGTAAAATAGACCCTAAAAAGCTAACCCCTCAGGAGTTAGCCTCACTAAAAGAAAAGCAAAATGAAACCATTAACGATGAACCAGTATGGAGTGGCATCAGACAGAATTGGGCCAAAGAGCGTGCCGATAGAATGGAAGCACATGCCTTAAGAACATTTGACGTTGATGATGACCTGCCGCTCTCAAAGCACTTCCTTTTACTCGCAATATGTGCCTTCTTTGGTATTTTTGTTGCTTGGGCAAACTGGGCAACACTTGACGAAGTAACCCGCGGCGATGGAAAAATCATACCCTCTAGCGAGGTTCAAGCCTTACAAAGTCTAGATGCCGGTACAGTTGAAGAAATCCTTATCCGTGAAGGTGATATCGTAAAGCCAGGCCAACCCCTAATACGTTTAAACGCGATTGAAGCATCGTCTGATCTTGGTGCTAATAAAGCCCGTTATCTTGGCTTACTGGCCTCAATCACACGTCTTCAAGCAGAGGCAGAAGGCAAAGACACAATTGATTTCCCCGAAGAAGTGATGAAAGGTGCACCACAAAGTGTAACAGAAGAACTAAACACTTTCCGAGCTAACCGCTCTTCAAAAATTGGACAGATGGATGTCCTAAGGCAGCAACTCAATCAACGAAAGCAAGAACTGCGAGAAACACAAACACGTATCAATGATACGCGCGGCGTCATAGATTTACAGCGCGAAGAAATGGCTATGGTTGAACCTCTCGTCGCACGTGGCTCAGCTCCACCATTAGAGTTAAAACAGCTAAAACGTGCAATTAAAGAGAAACAAACAGAGCTTAATGGCTATTCCTCATCTATCCCACGCATAAAAGCATCAATAAATGAAGCAGAAGCCCGTATCAATGAAATAGAAACAAACATGAAAGCGCAAGCGCAAGCCGAACTTTCAAATACCCTTATAGAGATGAGCGAGATTAAAGAACGCCTTTCAGCTCTAGAAGAACGTAAAGGCCGTACAGAACTAAGATCACCTGTATCAGGCACAATTCAGGAAATAACAGTAAACACTATTGGCGGCGTTGTACGTCCAGGCGAAGACATTATTAAAATCGTTCCTATGGATGACCAACTTATTGTAGAAGCCAAGATTCGTCCATCTGACCGTGCCTTTATTTTCCCCGGACAACAAGCCGTTATAAAGCTNACAGCTTATGATTTNTCNATCTATGGCGGACTAGAAGGCGANCTCATAGACATTTCAGCAGATACTGTCGAAGAAGAAGACGGNCAAAGCTTTTATCGCGTGCGCCTGCGCACACATAAAACAGAACTAAAAAGAAACGGAGAAACACTTCCGATTACTGTTGGTATGGTCGCAAGCGTCGATATTTTGACAGGTGAAAAGACAGTAATGCAATATTTGTTAAAACCTTTCATTAAAACCCTTGATAACGCAATGAATGAACGCTAATTTCTGCTGTTATGAAACAAGCGAGAGCAGATATGACACAAACAATAAAAATTACTCTACCAGATGGCGCAACACGTGAATATAACGCTGGCGTTACGGGGTTAGAAATTGCAGAAAATATATCAAAATCCCTCGCAAAAGCTGCCGTTGCTATCACAGTAGATGGTGAACAGCGTGACTTAAGTGATGCTNTAACGGCTGATGCTGCATTATCTATCATTACACTCGATAGTGACGAAGGACTTGAGATTATGCGCCATACTGTGGCCGCTCAAGTATTAGCCCGCGCAGTGAAAAACCTATACCCAAGTGCAAAACTCGCTATAGGCCCAACAATTGATAATGGTTTCTACTATGACGTAGAATTTGAAAAACCACTTTCATCTGAAGATCTAGAATCAATTGAAAAAGAAATGCGCCGCATTAAAGAGAGCAATGCGCCTATTGAAAAAAGCTATAACACAAAAGCCGAAGCAATCGCTGCATTTCAAGAACGAAAAGAGCCATATAAAGTTGAGATTATAGAAGCTTCGGATCAAGAAGATAACTTCCAGCTTTACGCCCAAGGCGACACAGGGTTTATTGACCTATGCCGTGGCCCTCACCTACCGACACTTAAACAAGTTGGTGCATTTAAACTCATGAGTACAGCCGGCGCATATTGGCGCGGCGATAGCAATAATGCCATGCTAACGCGTATATACGGTACAGCTTGGCGCAATGATAAAGAGCTAAAAGCGCACCTCACTATGCTAGAGGAAGCTGAAAAGCGTGATCACCGTAAACTCGCCAATCAAATGGATCTCTTCCATTTCCAAGATGAAGCGCCAGGTCAGGTATTCTGGCACCATAATGGCTGGGTAATGTACACAGCATTAATGGATTACATGCGACGCAAAGTACGTGCTTCTGGCTACCAAGAGATCAATACGCCACAGCTTTTAGATTCACGTTTNTGGAAAGCTTCAGGCCACTGGGATAAGTACCGCGAAAATATGTTTATTTTCGGGGAAGGTGAAACTGAAAATCCAGCAGCGCTCAAACCTATGAGCTGCCCTGGCGGCGCACAAGTTTATAAAGCAAAGCTTCACAGCTACCGTGAACTTCCAATTCGCTTAGCCGAATTTGGTCACGTCTTCCGTCAAGAACCATCTGGTGCTCGTCACGGCCTTATGCGCGTTCAAGCCTTTACACAAGATGATGCGCATATCTTCTGTACGCATGAGCAGCTCGAAGACGAAGTTGTTAAAATGTGCGATCTTATCCGTGAAGTATATGAAGATCTAGGTATAGCGGATGACATCACTATTAACTTCTCCACACGTCCGGAGCAACGCATTGGTAGCGAAGAGGATTGGGACCGTGCAGAAGCAGGACTTCGTAAAGTCTTAGACCGCATCAATATGAAATGGGTGCTCAATGAAGGCGACGGCGCATTTTACGCACCTAAACTCGACTTTATCTTACGTGATGCGATTGGCCGTGAATGGCAATGCGGAACTGTTCAGGTTGATATGAATATGCCTAATCGCCTTGACCTTCAATATGTAGGCGAAGATGGTAACAAGCATTCGCCGCACATGATACACCGCGCTATTTTAGGCTCTGTTGAGCGCTTCTTAGGCGTATTGATTGAACACTACGCAGGTAAGCTTCCACTTTGGCTAGCCCCTGTTCAGGTTGTTGTAGCAACAGTTACAGGAACAGCCGATGAATACGCAAAAGAAATCTATGAAAAGCTTTTAGCCGCTGGCATTCGTGCAGAAATAGATATCCGTAACGAGAAGATCAACTACAAGGTGCGCGAGCATTCAGTAGCAAAAGTGCAAAATCTTTTTGTTGTTGGCGCCCGTGAAGCAGAAGAAAAAACAGTGGCCATTCGCCGGTTAGGATCTAAAGATCAAACCATTCAATCATTTAATGAAGCTCTAGAAGAGCTTGTAAAACAGAGCAAAGCGCCTTATTAATAGCTTTTATACATTTTCGTGATAGTATTTTTAAGATTTAAACAACATAAAGGAGATAACCATCGCAAGACCAGTAAGACCAACGCCGCGTAAAGATGACGGACCGCGGACAAATAACGACATTACAGTAGACGAAGTACGCGTAATTAACGCGGAAGGTGATATGCTGGGCGTTATGCCAGTTAAAAGAGCCGTTCAATTAGCGGAAGAGGCTGGCCTTGATCTTGTAGAAGTTTCCCCAAATGCAAACCCACCCGTTTGTAAGATACTCGACTACGGTAAATATAAATACGAGCAGCAGAAGAAAGCTTCTGAAGCCCGTAAAAACCAAAAAACAGTCGATGTAAAAGAAGTTAAAATTAGACCAGGTATCGAAGATCATGATTATCAGGTCAAAATGAAAAACGCACGTAAGTTCCTTGAAAAAGGCGATAAAGTCAAAGTGACAATGCGCTTCCGTGGCCGTGAAATGGCACACCAAGACATTGGCCTTAACTTGTTAAAACGCATGCAAGAAGAACTATCAGACATCAGTAAAACTGATCTTGAGCCTAAGCTTGAAGGCCGTCAAATGATCATGGTTTTATCAGCTGAGATGCAGAAATAATCACAAAAACTTATCAGCGCATATAACGCCCCATACAATCCCTGCCAAAAGCAGGGATAGTAAAACTGCGGCTGANCCCATATCCTTAGCTTCTTTTGATAATTCATGTTTTTCAAAAGAAATACGNTCTATTGCGCGNTCTACAGCGGTATTCAATAACTCTATGATTAAAACGAGCAAGACACTCGAACANAGTAAAAGCTTTTCTGCGCTTGTCTCGCCGATCCAAAAACTTANAGGAATAAGNAGAAGNGCTAAAAAAACTTCCTGTCTNAAAGCNTCTTCAGAAACAAAACAAGCCNTTAACCCAAAATAAGAATACCCAAGCGCACTCACTAAACGCTTAAACCCCTTATGGCCCCCTGGCGCACTCATGTAACATCCCCCATAAAAAAAGGCGCTTTATAAAGCGCCTTCAATCCATTCTGCTAATTGTGATTTAGGCATACCACCAACGCGGGTATCGACCACTTCACCGCCCCTGAATATCATAAGTGTCGGAACACCACGAACACCATATTTAGTAGGCGCTTCCGGTGCTTCTTCGATATTCACTTTCACGACCTTAACTTTATCAGCCATTTCACCAGCTAGTTCATCAACCAAAGGGGAAAGCTGCTTACAAGGTCCACACCATTCAGCCCAAAAATCCACCACAACTGGCTTATCTGAATTTAAAACCTCAGCTTCAAACTGCGTATCATCAACAGCAACGCTAGACATATCTTTACAACCCTTTCATGATCAAAATTAATTATATAAAACATATGGCGCGAACCATAGACGCGTCAAGACCTAGAAGTGATTAAACCTCAATCTCGATGGGCATAAGGTTAGGCCCATCAGTCCATAAAAGCGCCCCGTACAGCGNTTTATTTGGATATATCTGACGCAAGATAGCCCCATAAGCATTTAATTGATTGCGGTACGCCTTAGGCACATCTTCGGCACGCTGAGGCGGCGGCCTATTCGTCTTATAATCAACAAAGAAAACACGATCATCACTGACTAACAGCCTATCAATCTGACCACTAATAAAACCAACACCGTCAATAACACCAGAGATAGGTACTTCAGCCTGCGCTTTTGAGGAAAATATCTCATAAAAATCAGGATGACTTAAAACTTTAAGCGTTTCCTCTGCGATATTCCGTCGAACAGATTCACTTAAATCCTGGCCAAAGCGCTTAAGATAAGATTCAGCGACTTTCATGTGCTGAGAAGCATCCATAACCGGCAAAATTTGCAAAAGCTTATGCGTGAGATTACCACGCAAAAAACGTTTTCCATTTTGATCATCAGAAACAGGAGAAAACGCGACCTCTTCTAATAAGGACGGGTTAAGCACATCAACCTGCATATCTATTGCTGTGTGAACTTTCTCATATAGCCAAGCTGGACATTCTGATTTATGAACCTTGGTTACGCGATCTTTTGGTGTTCGATCAGCGTCACTGACTTGATCATATGAAAGACGCAGCAACCCTTCTTCTAACGTTTCATGATCAGGATGAACTGCTAATCCACGTTGAACTAAATTATACCAGCATCTCTCATCAATATCATTCTTGCCCTTATATCCACCTACATAAAGACGGTCTTCCGCACGCGTCATAGCAACATAAAGAAGGCGGTAATGCTCAGATTCTAAACGCTCTCGGTTAGCAGAACGAATTTCGCTATAGATTTTTGTCTCTAATTCTTTGTAAGGCGTCCATATCGGTACATCCAATCCACTTTCTTCAGGCCATAAAACGCGTTCACCCGCATTGTGGGGAGCATTAGAAACACCGCTCGTCGTATCTGGCAAAATCACAATAGGCGCTTGCAAACCCTTTGATCCATGCACAGTCATAATACGAACAAAATCACCGCCTTCATCCTGCTCACGTTTCACCTCAGTATTTGATTGATCTTGCTCATACACAAATTGCTGCAGCGATGAACCTTTATTATGCTGAAATTCTAAAGCGGCGCTCATGAACTCATTTACAGCATCAAGCGCATCAGTACCTAGCCGTTTTATAAGCGCGCAACGCCCAGAAACTTCATCAGCAGGACACGGTGATTGTAAAATATGACTTAATACATCATATGGCCCTTTTCTTCGTGATAATAAAATGAGCTCTCTGAGATAAGATAAAATACGCTCATCACCAGCCTCTTTCATTCTTAACCACAAATCACTAGCGCGGTCATAAGCCAGATCAAATAACCCGTCTTCATCCATACCTATAAAAGGAGACTTTAACAAACAAGCAAGGTTAAGATCATTTTGCGGCAGCAACGCAAAACGAAGAGCTGCCATCATATCTTGAACCGCAAGCTGATCACCAAGAACCATTCTATCAACACCGCCAACATTTACACCCAACGTTTTAAGCGCGCGTGAAAGTTGTGCAACAAATGCATTCCTCCTGCGCACAAGAACCATTATGTCGCCGGGCTGTATAGCTCGCCCATGTGATTTCAGAATTTCTCCATTATCAATCCAGCCTTTAATTTGCTGCGCCGTAAAATCAGCTAATTTTTGAGAACCACTTTTNACNGTTTGNACATCAACCGGCACATCCCATAGACTGCCTTGAACGCTAANGTCATCCGCTTGAAATACAGGCCANGTTTCAACNAGCCCGCCNTGNCCTGTTCGAAAAGCATAATGTTGNACATGAGCNCTACTAACACCGCAGCGAACTGTATCATCACTAAAAACNCTATCAACAGCCTGTAAAACGGCATGAACCGAACGGAAAGATACATCCATCGANACAGGNTCCCACCGNGCTCCTGATGCTTGCACCTTTTGTGCAAAATGACCGCGCATTTTTTCAAACATTTCNCGTGACGCACCTTGGAAGCTATATATGGACTGCTTNTCATCNCCTACNACAAAGACNGTACGCTCTCCATCTTCACGCGCACNATGCCCTGAGAAAAAATCCTCACATAACGCATCAATAATNCCCCATTGGTTTGGNTTNGTATCTTGTGCNTCATCAACCAAAATATGATCAATACCTTGATCNAGTTTATATTGAACCCATGAACTATTTTTAACAGCGCCTNTTTTTCCTACTAAAAGCTTAAGGGTTTTATCAATCAAATCATCGAAATCCAANCCNCCTTCAAAGGATTTAAGACGCTCATAATTTTTTAAAATATCTTTTGCAACATATGTAATATCACGTGTTAACACCGCCGTTTTAACCCGCTTAATCTGATCAAGAGTACGTAAAATACGTGCGCCCTCCGTTGCTAAGATATCAGCAACATCAGGGTAGGTCTTTGCCGTCTTAGAAGAAGGAAAACTTGATGAACGTAAATCACCACTAGTCGTTAGAAATATAGATTTATATGCTTCAAACCCCTCTACACGTTTTTCAACATCACTATCTAGCCAATGCTGAATATCCTGAGCATAAAGAGGCTCTTTCTTAGTTGAAGAGCTAGACATTGCTGACACGCACTGTCTTAAACCGTCCTCATCAAAAAAAGAGCTATCACAAAAACGTGATAAGATTTCTTCTTCACTTAAATTGGCATCAATCTCCAAGACACTGCATAACCGGTGATATATACCTTCAACATCACCACTATCTGCCAGCATTTCAAAAAACTGTCTTCGGTGTGAAGAAAAACTGCTCAGTACTGCACCAAATTGTTCTTCATTAAGCTGCAAAGACACATTGCGTAAGGCTTGCCTAAACCTAGCATTCTCATCACCGGAATTATTTTTAGAAATCACTTGCATGCGAGCTTTATTCATAAGCTCCCTTGCATCACTTTCTTCAAGAACTTTAAATTGGGGGTTAATATCCGCCTCAACAGGAAATCGTCCTAAAATAGACTGACAAAAACTATGGATCGTCATGATTTTTAAGCCACCTGGTGCATCCACAACATCCGCAAACAAACGCCGAGCAGCAAGAATTTCATTTTCACGTGGCACGCGGCCATAAAGACCTTCAAGCTTTTCACACAATTCATCCAAAGGAATAACTGCCCAGCGCGCCAAAATCTGAGAGACCCGCAGCGCCATCTCACTTGCAGCAGCCTTAGTAAAGGTCAAACAAAGAATTTTATAAACAGCTGTACCACTTCGCCCATCATCCCGTGGCAAAAGTAAACGTAAAACGCGGTCTGTTAATACCTTTGTTTTACCAGAACCAGCAGATGCCCCAACCCATACCGAGCTGTCAGGGTCAGATGCACGCCTCTGCGGAATATTGGGATCAATTTTGCCCGCTGTTTGATTAGCTAACGTGGATAATGCTTCAATACTCATGATCTACACAGCCTCCCCGAAATTGTCATCACCATCGTCAAGCGCAGCCCATTCTTGGACACGCGCTAAATGAAGATAATCATTAAAACGCGGCGCTTGCTCAGTGCGCGGCAATGACAGATATGGTGTCTGTACATCTTCGAAACGTTCAATAAGCTCAGATAAATTCGTCTCAATCTGCTCGACAAGTTCTTCAACACCTTTACTCAGCTCAAATAACTTACCCGGCTCTCGTCCACCGCTCATGACCCAATAAGACAAAACAGAACTCTCACTCGCCTTAAGCCCTTTGAAACCACCCTTGGAGAGCATCAAAGCTTCGAGCGGCAACTGAGGCAACTCACCTTTCTTAAGTGCAGATATCGAAAAGCTCCCTCCTGATTTATAATCTATAAGCGCAGCACTTCCATCTGCTAAACGATCAATCCTATCTGCGCGCCCACTTAATACAAAATCAGGTGAAATTTGAACTTCTCCTTTAACCTCATGCGCTAGTGAACGCGCACCTTGCCCACGCCAAAGCTTCTCACGTGCTATGAACCAATGACACAAACGCTCAAAGCGTGGCATCCACAACCCCCACTGCGCTTCATCTTTAGCATATTGAGGAGCAATTTCATGGCCTATATCATATAAAATTTGCGCAGCATTATCTGGCAAACTATCAGGATAGCGTTTAGAAAAAATTTCCGCAGCATCATGCACAAAATTACCTCTAACCGCTGCATCTACGCTTTCTTCGATATTATCTAAAGCCTTTAATTTCAGAACTGAGCGCGCATAAATAGAATACGGATCACGTAATAATGTCTCAACTTGTGTAACAGATAAACGTTTAGGACGAGCAGAAAGCGCAGGCCTAGGCTCAGGTCTTAGAACAGGATTAAACTCATCACTATGATCAAGACTACGGACCCAATTCAGGGCTTGCTCACCGCCAAGTAATACAGATTTTTTCTGACCCAAAGCTTCAATAACGGCTTCCATTCGCTGCAACCATCTCGATGGGACCGATGGTGACGAACCCTGACGCATAGAACGCGTAAGCACAACATTTTGCGCACAAACACCTTGCACAAAATCATGTGCAGCAATACCAATTGCACTTTCCACACCTGCCAAACCAAAATCCTTACGCATGGGGCGTGACATCCAAGGATCAGCAGCAGGGTCAGCAGGCCAAACACCTTCATTTAAACCGCCTAAAATAACCAGATCCGCATCTACCATACGTGATTCAATTTGCCCCAGTATTTGGACGCGAGGATTCATACCAAACGAAGAGCGAAGCGTTACGCTGCTCATAAAAACATTCAGCGCTCCTTCATACTCATCAAGACTAAGCTCCTCCACCTGACTAGCATGCCTTAATAGCTCAGAGAAAAACGCAGAGGCCGATTGCCCTTCAACACCGCCCCAAAGAATTTTAGAACCATCCTCTTCTTCAATATCACCCCGTACTAGCGCCTCGCAAAGCTTCAAATGCGCTTGCAAAACATTGATAAAAGAGTAACGCGATTGATGTATAAAATTATTTAAAAACGATGCAAAAACACCTTCCACAGCCGATAGGAAGCCAAGAGCTTCTTCTCTAATATCATCTGCAATATGCTCAACGGATTCAATATGGGCGCGTATACCAGAAAACCCAGCAGCAGGCTTCCCGCCGCGCACAGACATATCAAAAGCACTAACGCCTCGTAAATATTCAGCGCGGCTAAGACTACAACGCATAAAAGGATGTTGCAGCAAAATCATTAATGAAGAAGGTGATATACGCTCATTCACAGCATTTATAGATTGGAGCACTAACAAGCCAAGACGGCTTCGTACAAGTGACGAACCAGCAGAATCATCTACCTCAATACCCCAGCGACGACAAGCAGCCTCAACCCGCCCTGCTAAACCGCGATCTGGCGTAATTAGACACGCTGTTCTTTTCTCATCTTCAAGCGTTTCGCGCAACAATACCGATATGAGTTGCGCTTCTTCCCATTCATTATCACATTCATATAATTGAAGATCATCAAAAGCGCTCAAAGTTTTATCATATATAGCTGCGCCTTCATCAGACAACTTAATCCAACGCTTTGTTGTCTTTGCTGGTCGCATAACTTCACGCATTAATTGAACCCGCGGTGTACTTGCGGCGCTTTCATCTAAATTAGGCCAGAGCCTAACTTGCGAGCGTTTCACATGCATATGCTGCAGCAAAGACTTAAGAACATATTGTGGATGCGTCTCCTCTAAAACATTCCAGCTTTCATCGTCAATATCCTGATCTAAACCCGGCAATACTACACAGCCCTGCGGCATATTAGAAATCACCTTTAAAAGCTCAGCCGTAG
Source organism: Micavibrio sp. TMED27 (assembly GCA_002167715.1). GTDB lineage: Bacteria > Pseudomonadota > Alphaproteobacteria > Micavibrionales > Micavibrionaceae > TMED27. The sequence goes on along the minus strand of NHCG01000010.1, from coordinate 290,456 downwards.
CAGGAATAGAGCCATTTACACCCGCAGCAATAACAGGCGCATTAGGAGGGTGCTTATCCCAAAATTCCGCTAAGGATAAAAGCAGTCTATTGCGCCGATCAATCGCATCAATAACACCCTCTTCAGCGAGAATTTTGGGCCAAACATCACTAATCACTTCTAGGAATTCTAGTGTAACCTGCCAATGATCTGAAAATTCATGCGGTACAATCTTGGAAAGATCAGCCATACTTAAATTTTCTGTATAAACCTCATCCATAAATGAGGATAAAGCACTCGCAAGCGCTAAAGCTCGATCAACCCCTTGATCAAAGTCTCCTCGCGCCAGAATCAAACGTGATAACAGCATCTGACGTTTAAGCGGTGAGATAGCTGGCGGCACAGAGAGTTCACGATCATAACCAGCAAGAGACAAAGACAGTTCTTCCTCATCCACATCACCCAGAGGATCAAAACGAGGCAAGATCATTGCACGATTATCTTGAGAATTTAAAAAAGCATGCTGCAAAGCACGGCAGGCCCTTCGTGTTGGTAATAGAATTCTAACCTCACTTAAGCGCTCAAGATCATAGAAATCCCCAGACAGAATATAACGAGCCAACCCATCTAGGAACGGGGCACCTGCAGGAATATTGTATATATCTCTCTCATAAACCATTTATGCTGAGCCACGTCCTTGCACAATATTATTTACGGCTTCAAGATCAGCTGGCGTAGAAATATGATGGAACATACCATCATTCACAAGTGCATAAAGCCGTCCTCGCGCTTGTGCTTCATCGAGTAGCTGCAGATAAGAAAACGCCCCTTGCGGTGCATTGTCAAATATATGCGGCGCATTAATTCTAAGTGAAGTAAACATATAAGCCCCGCTCTTATCTTTTGACCTTATAGCGCGCCCGTTCTCATCAATATCATAATCGCCAACCCCTTCCGTTAACTTCATCGTTTCTACTGGCTGTAACACAATTAAGATATCCATCTTTTCGCTGTCCCATTGTTCAGCCAATGAAGAAAGTAAATTTTGTGCAGGGGCATCCTCCCATACTGCATCACCATTCAAGACATAAAATGGTGCATCAAACTCATCTTTAACAGCAGCAATACCGCCGCCAGTATCTAAAAGTGCCCCCTCTTCATGGGAAATAATAATTTCAGGCTCAGTGCGCGACGCTAAATTTCGATGAAGCACATCAGCCTTGTAATGCGTATTAACAACGCATTTCTCGACGCCAACCGCGGCTAGTGCATCTAGCGATCTATCAATTATTGGGCATCCCCATACCTTAACCATAGGCTTAGGCACCTTATCTGTATATGGGCGTAAACGACTTCCCATACCTGCCGCTAGGATATAAGCTTCCTTAGGGTTATCACTCATATTCAATCACCTCAATCTCTCTGGCATTTTCTCCCTCATCACTGTGTGAAAGCGTCACATCAAAATGCGGCCGCACCATATACTCGCCCAAGCGCTGCGGCCATTCAACAATTGTAATGCCGTTCGCACGCGCATCTTCCCATCCCAGTTCGAAGATCTCTTCTGGGTCTTCAATCCGGTATAAATCAAAATGATAAGCAGTTGTATCAGGTGCATCATACATCTGAACAAGTGTAAATGTAGGGCTTGGAACATCCATGTCCTCATCCTGACAAAGACAGCGCAGCAAAGCTCTCGCAAACACGCTTTTTCCCATCCCTAAATCACCATGTAAATAAACAAGCGATCCCTTACGTAATTTCGGTAAAAGTTCCTTGGCGGCTGCAACTGTGTCCGCCTCACTGCAACTTAGTATTTTCATGCACTTAACCCTAATTTCATGCTATAATAGAAGAATGTGGAGACTATTGATAGCAAGTTTTATTATTTCATTTGTGCCGCATATTTCTTATGCACAAAATGAAAACCTTGACGTGGTGAGTGAGCCAATCTGCTTCAAGATTGAGAACACAGCCGACCANATGATATTGGGNAGCATNATCACAGATTATTANACCAATGCTGACGGCATTAAGACNCGCCATCGCTCTAACTTNCGACTGAGCCCAAACCAATCNGAAGATTACTGTACATACGGCCCCTTCCTTCCAAACAGGCAACTAACACTTACACTGAGAAGTCTCTTCCCCGTTTTTGAATGCAAAACACGTGTTGATATGGGAAAAATAGTCCTCAAAAGTGACCGAAATGCNAGCGATACAGGTGTAACCATGTGGGCTGAATGCTTCGAAGCGGACGGCACAAAAACANCAAANCCAAATAAATAATCAATAGAGTAACAANTTAAGCACTTGCCTTATTNTCATCNTCAAACTTNAAAGCTGATGGCATCGATGTAAATGGCAGNAACAAAATAACCTTAGTACCGCGGCCAAGCTCACTTTCAATNGTGACTTCACCATTATGCGCANTAACAATATTTTTCACCAAAGAAAGGCCCAGCCCCGCACCACCTCTAGGCGAGCGCACTTCATGCGGCCCTTTGTGAGCACGNTCAAATGGTTCAAACACACGCTCACGCTCTTCCCTNTGCATGCCAACACCATTATCCTGCACAGTTATCAAAACACCGTNNTTAATGCGNTTCGCTGATAGATCTATCAAGCCACCTGANGGNGTAAAATTAATCGCATTTCGNATAACATTGATAATAGCTTGCTTAATACGCTTGCGGTCCACATTTACCTTACCAATATTTTTAGGGCACTTAAGACGCATGCGAACATCACCNTTGCGCGCCCAATCAATGACNAGCTCCTCTACACTATTCATAAGCTGGTAAACAGAAACATCCTCCATCTGCATATCCATATAACCCGCCTCAAGTGTTGCAAGATCAAGAATATCATCAACAAGATATAAGAGCTTTTCTGACGCAGTACCCATGTCACGTGTATATTCGTGCTGTTTTTCATTTAGAGGGCCATAGAACTCTTGCTCCAATATTTCATTAAAGCCCATAATAGCGTTCAACGGTGTTCTAAGCTGATAAGAAACATTCGCTAGGAAATCAAGCTTAAGACGTTCTGCTGCTTCCAATGCTGCATTCTTTTCACGCAGCGCATTCTCAACACGCACTGAGTCTGTCACATCACTATAGGTAATCAACACGCCACCATCAGGAAGCGGAACAGTAGAATAATCAATATTAACATCATTAAGACATGAGAAACGTCCCTCATGCATGACACGGTCAAGTGTCTTTGAGATCAACTCTTCACGCCTTCTAGGCCAATCATCCTCACCAAAGAAGCTCTTAAGCTTTTCAACAATAGTATTGATATGTGGCTCACCTTCTAGATCTTCAGGATGAAGATTCCACAAACGACCAAATGCAGGGTTACACAGCTTCAAACGCCCATCACCACCATACACAGCAACGGCTTCACCAAGATTATCAAGTGTCTCTTTCTGAACAGCGATCAAGGTGTTGTAAGAAGATTCAAGTTCCAAACGGCTCGTCACATCTTCGAAGTTCATCATCAAACCACCCATAGAATGCGGTATAACCAACATTCTAAGCGCAGAACCATCCGGCAAGTAAAGCATATCATCATGCGGTCCGATCAATGTCGTAAACATGTCTAGCCAACTTTTCTTAAAACTTCTAAAATCCGCTTGCTCAGGCAATCTGCGTGTCTCACGCAGCTTTTCCATCACATCACCCAAAGGCGGTTTAGTATTAAGCCAACCACCTTCAAGCCCCCATAACTGTGCAAATGAAGAATTATAAAACTCAAGTCGTTGATCATCACTATAGATAGCAATCGCAGAATGCAGCTGCTCAAGAAGCTCAAGGTTTGACGCTTGGTGACGTTTAAGCTCAGTATGAATTTGTTCTTCCGCAGAAATATCCTCTGCAACACCGAGGGTCATATCATAATCATCCATCGGAATTTCAGTAATTTTCATGAGCAGCCTTTGCCCCCCAGAATTCACATGAACTTGAGATGATTGCGCCTTACCTTTTTGAAGTGCTTCCTCGGCTAGCTCAGGCCCTAAAAGGACTTTTTCCTTATCCTTACCTTTTTTTCGTGAAGCGCCCGCAAGTTCACTCTGGCGCTTAATAACCTCGCGCGGTGTATAGCCCACAAGATTGCTATACCCCTTATTGACCCAAATCAGCTCCCCGTTCTTAGCCCTAAGCCAACGCGGTGACATAATGCTATTAAAAGCAATTTCAAACCAACGNTTTCGCTTTTCCTGTTCCAGCTTATCTTCTTCTAAGCGCTCATATGCTTGGCGTTCATCCGTAACATCTTCAATCCAAATAACATTATATTTTTCACGCCCATCAGGATCACGCCCTTGCGAGCCTGTCACTTTGAGGATTTTTCCGCTTTCATAGGTATGAACATAAATTTCAAAAGACTGACCTTTCTCCTCCAAATGTTCAAATACACCTTCAAGCGCAGCAGAGTCTGATGGNGCCAATTTAGACTGAACATCACTCAAACTCTTCACACGCTCAATGCCTAAAATCTTNCAAAAACCAGATGAGTACGCAGCTTGNCCATCTTTATCCCACCCGCAATATTCGCCCGGNAATGCAGAAAGAAAAGCCTGAATACGAGCCTGCGCTTCCTCTTCCTTATGAGAAGAAGAGAAGTACGCGCCTAAACGCTGCCATAATTTGGATTTAGTATCTTTAGAATGCGTGCTCATGCNAAAAGCAGTTTAGCGAATCACCGCTACCTAAGTCCAGTGATTTGCTGCCCTTGTGGCCAGCTTAATTGCCACCCTAGCTTAACAGCCTCTTCATTTTTAGCGCCCAATGAGAATGACCAGCGTACAAGACCTTTCACCTTATCGGCATCCATTTTATAACCTTTCGAGGTAGCATCTGGTACAAGCTTTAAAATAACATTCTCATTACGCGAAGCTGGCACGATCTCTTCAACAACGATATTCACCGCATCACTGCGTAAATTTGCAATTTCAGTAACATAGTGACGTTCAAGCACATCTGTCTTACCTACAAACATACCGCTTTGCGCTTTTTCATCTTTCAGTATCTTACGCTCTACTTCAATTTGATCATCAATACCAAAACTCATACCGAAATCTTGTCCAGAACGTATAAGCTGAACATTCGTCTTACCAATAAAGGCATTGTCACGGAACAAATTCACCATCCCAGGTAGCATTGTATTATCCTCACCCTCAAGCACCATATTCGCAACAAGGTAAGCATTCTTTGAATGNTGCGGTTTTATATGGCGCTCNAGCTCCGTATCAACCTCTAGAGAAGTAATGAAAAGCTTAGACTCACTTCCATCCATCTTCACACTTGATGGCCCCGGAATAATATATTCCGCCGTCANNCCNCCNGTATCNATNTGTGCAGCCTGCGNCGCNGCNTTCTTAACCTCTCGAACAGATGAAAGCATTGCTTCCTGCTCGCCGTATAANTCCGCTTTTTCAGCTTTACCCAAAGTAGCTGGCATTGCCATATCCATTACAGCGCCACCTCTGACGTTCGGCACACTCGAAACTCTCATCGCTTTTCCAGGGTCATAAGAATCCACCCACATAGAGAATAAGTCAGGNGCACTCGCNCCACGATGNGGACGCGCAGTNGAAAGNGTNAGNNCAATATCTGTCCAATCTTCGCCTGTATTNTGTGTNACAGACCCATATTGAANAAGCTCAAGCTCACCCGTTTTTGTATCTAAACGTGCNTCATACACAGGGCGCCAATACGCACCATGCTGCTGATAACTCAGCTCTAAATTAAGCTCACCNGCCTCTTCCATCTCAACAGGCAAACGCACTTCATAANAACTNCTNCGNCCAGANCGNANTTGNTTNAGCTCATTACGAACTTTTAAAATCTGCTCTTTAAGTGCCTTAAGCTGGTCATCTATTGCGAAACGCGCTTGTAAATTTTCAGATAGTCCTTTTTGCAATGTATTGGCCGCGCCAATCCATTTGTCCGTATTAAATTCATAAACGGAAATTTCTTCTTCTACGCGGTTACTTGTCTGCTTNACAATATTNTCNTAGAACGCTTTTTGCGTATCCAGAACGCGCTGTTCAGCGCGAAGAATNTTCTCTTTTTGCTGCAAGCCTTGTAGNTGGTCATTNANNGCTTGCTCNTTTTCATTCACNAGCTTTTGCTCATAAACGACTTTACTGCTCAANGCGCCTAAAACNGCTTNAGCATCACCNTCACCTTCNACGCGCAAAGAATCTGAACTTAAACTAGCCGGGAGTTCTTCGAAAATGATCGTATGCTTACCTTGAGGAATTTTAACCTTCACACTACGTGTCAGAGCAGCACGATCAGTATAGACTGTAACGGCTGCTAAATCAGTGCTAACGGTAATGTCATCAGCATAAGCTGGCGCAGACAAAACATTTAAACACACTCCTAAAAGTAATAAACGGCGCATAATTTCTCCCATAACTAATCATGACAACATGGCCATGCTATCACGGGTCAAGGATTAAAAATAGAGTCTAAAAAACTATAAGATAATTGTGCGGCGCCCATGCATAAAAATACGGCGTTCGGAATATAGCTCAATCGCGCGCGATAGAACTCTGGACTCAATATCACGTCCAATGGTCTGCAAACGACGCGGACCAAGGGAATGATCTATATGCTTCACATCTTGTTCAATAATTGGACCTTCATCTAAATCCTCAGTCGCAAAATGCGCTGTCGCACCTATCACTTTTACCCCGCGCTCATACGCTTGGTGATATGGCTTTGCGCCTTTAAAGCTAGGTAAGAAAGAATGATGAATATTAATAATACGCCCGCGGTAATCATTACATAGCTCACCGGACAATATCTGCATATATCTCGCAAGAACAGTCAGCTCAGCGCCTGTATCATCAATAAGGCTTCGCAACTTTTGTTCCTGCTCAACTTTCGTCTCTGGCGTTACAGGTAGGTAATGAAAATCAAGACCACGTCCCTCGACAAGTTCTCGCGCTGTTTCGTGATTAGAAACAACACCAACTATATCGATATTAAGGTGCTTAGTACGCCAACGATATAGAATATCATTCAAACAATGATCCGCCTTAGACACCATAATAAGTGTTTTAAGAGGTACTTTATGCGGCGTAACTTCCCAGTTCATTTCATATTGTTCAGCAATGCGCTCAAACCCTGATTTGAAAACACCCTCAGCCCCATCCACACAGGGCTTAAACACAACGCGCATATAAAAACATCCCGAAAGCGGATCATTAAACTGTGCTGATTCCTCAATATTACAGTCTGCATTCGCCAAAGATGAAGCAACAGCAGCCACAACCCCTGGCTGATCTTTACAATGTACTCTTAAAATGAACATAAAAAACAACTTCCTTTAAACTCAACACTTTATACCATATAGCTCTCATTAAAATCATCATCAAAAAACTAAAAAAAGGCGCCTATGACAGCGCCTTTTTAAAAACTCTAATCTACAGATATATATTAGTAACGATAAGCTTCGCCCTTGAACGGACCTTTAACTTCAACACCGATATATTCAGCTTGCTCTTGGCTCAGCTCTGTAAGTGTAGCACCAACTTTCTCAAGGTGGAGCGCAGCCACTTTTTCATCCAAATGCTTAGGCAGAACATAAACCTCGTTTTCATACTTTTCAGAATTATTCCAAAGCTCGATCTGTGCCAAAGTCTGGTTTGTGAATGATGCACTCATTACGAATGATGGGTGACCTGTTGCACAACCAAGGTTAACAAGACGGCCTTCAGCAAGAAGAATAATCTTGTGGCCATCAGGAAACTCAACATGGTCCACCTGTGGCTTGATGTTTGTCCACTTCATGTTACGAAGAGGCTCAGTCTGAATTTCGTTATCGAAGTGACCAATATTACAAACGATCGCGTTTTCTTTCATATCACGCATATGATCAACAGTAATGATATCTTTGTTACCTGTTGTTGTTACAAAGATGTCAGCCTTTGGTGCTGCCTGTTCCATAGTCACAACTTCAAAACCTTCCATAGCGGCTTGAAGCGCACAGATAGGATCAACTTCTGAAACCATAACACGGCAACCAGCCTGACGAAGTGATTCAGCAGAACCTTTACCTACATCACCAAAACCACAAACCATAGCCACTTTACCAGCCATCATAACATCTGTNGCACGGCGGATCGCATCAACACAGCTCTCACGACAGCCATATTTATTATCGAATTTTGACTTCGTCACAGAATCATTAACATTGATTACAGGCGCTTTAAGTGAACCACGCTTAGCAAGCTCAGCAAGACGCATAACGCCTGTTGTTGTTTCTTCTGAAATACCCTTGATGTCTTCCATTAACTCTGGGAATTCTTCATGAACGCGNACAGTNAGGTCAGCACCATCATCCAAAATCATGTTAGGAACCCAACCATTTGGACCTTTAATNGTCTGGTCGATCGCCCACCANAACTCTTCATCGCTCATACCTTTTTTCGCNAACACAGGAACTCCGCTTGCTGCAATTGCGGCTGCTGCATGNTCTTGTGTNGAGAAAATGTTACAAGATGACCAGCGCACTTCTGCACCAAGAGCTGTAAGAGTTTCAATCAAAACCGCTGTTTGAATTGTCATGTGAAGACAACCAGCAATACGCGCACCCTTAAGTGGCTGTTCTTTTGCATATTCTTCACGTGTCGCCATTAGACCTGGCATTTCTAATTCCGCCAGTTCAATTTCCTTACGACCAAAATCAGCAAGCGAGATATCCGCTACCCAATAATCATTTTCTAAAGTCTGTGGCACTGCACTCATCACGAATACTCCTTTTAAAAATTCGAATTTGCGCTTACTATATAGTCATGAGTATGGATTTCAACACTGAAAGCGAAAAACCCGCCTTTATGTACAAACGTAATCCGCTTATTCCCCACGCTTTTCAAATCTTCATGTGGAAGCAGGGAAAAAGCGATTANGAACCTATTGGTGATTACACCCTACTCGACACCTCCGAAGACATTGACTTAACTGAAAAAAAAGTCATGAACATCATTTCTCTTCTCAATGGTAGAAAAAACCTGATGGATTTAGGCTCATTAACGAATTCTAAAGTTTTATTCCATATAATGCCTAAAGAGAATACAGAAGACCCCGATAAAATCATGTTTAGAAGTCATGATGGAAGCGGAACTTCAACAGAAAACGCGATGTTAATTCTGGAGAAAGGTGTACTAAAAGATGAGCAAAGTAACGTTTGATGAAGCCGTAAAAAAGCCCAAAAACGAAAATGAAGCAAAATTCTCACCAAGTGAGCTTTGCTCAATAATTTGCCATAGCTTTAGCGCTAAGAAACCAGATTACACATTAAATAATAATTATAAAATTGAACGGTAATGACAAAGTTTTTATCTATCTAACAGAAAGGGTAGTATTATGGGAGCACTAAAAAACGGTTTCAAATTTCCCGAACCACTTCAAAATTACGAAAAAGCGGGAATTGGTGGCTTTAATTCAACGCAAGATTCAGTAGGCTTCAATCCACTTCAAGAGAAGCTCACAATTGATGCTGGTTTTGACGCGACACTCAATAAGGGTTTTCAATAATTAAACCACACGGTTTATAGGCGCGCCGGCCTTATATGAAGCAATAATTTCTTTAACTTGCTCAAATAATCTAAGGCGCGCTTCAACACTGGCCCATGCACAATGCGGCGTAATAATCACTCTTTCTAAGTCTGGATCCANAAGAGGATTTCCATCTCTTGGCGGTTCTTGGCTCACAACATCAACAACAGCGCCGCTTATTTCTTGATCTCGAACAGCATCTGCCAAAGCTTGTTCATCAGCAACACCACCNCGTGCCGCATTCACTAAAATAGCTGTATCCTTCATCAGTGATAATTCTTCCTCACCTATCAGCCCGCGTGTATCATCATTTAACGGACAATGAAGCGATAAAATATCTGCATTTCGAATAACATCATCAAATGCTGCGCGCCCTGGNCTAATATCACTAGCGCCCTTACGCTCACTTCGAAGCACATGCATATCAAAAGCCAGAGCAATTTTTTCAACGGCGCCNGCAATATCACCATAACCAACAAGACCAATCGTCTTACCGGACAGCTCTATCATGTCATAATCTAGCAAACAGAATTTTTGGTTATTCTGCCATGCACCGCTCTTNACCAGCGCATCATATTTTGAACAAGAATTAAGCAGCGTCAAAATACCTGCAAAAACATATTGCGCCACTGCTGACGTAGAATAACCNCGNACATTACAGACGATGACGCCCTTATCCTTAGCCGCTTGGACATCAATATTATCAACGCCTGTAGCACCTGCTATAATAATTTTCAGATCAGGGCACGCCTCTATAACTTCACGCGTTAATCTGCATTTATTGGTAATAACAAGCTCAGCGCCGTTCATACGCTCAACAAGTTCATCTGGTGTACTACCATCATAAAGCACCCAATTATCATGTGCGGCGTTCAGGAGATCAACATGCTCCTCTCCCTGCTTATACGTTGCTAAATCTAAGAATACAGCCTTCATATTTTCACCTTTATTTTATAACTATGGGCATTTAACGCCAAATTTTCTCATATGGCACATCTTTTTGATACACATAACCGCCCCATGCACCATCCTTAATATGACTTAGATAAAACTTCATCATTGTCGAGGAAGCACTCGTCACGTCTGCTTGCTGAGGACGGAAACTAACGCGCACCTCAACAGTTTGCGGCTCACCGCGCACAAGTTCATTACTGGAATACATCCAATGGCTCATATCAGGGTGTACACTGAGCGTATATCGCCCTTTTTTCGCAGCACTTGGTATAACATAAGTTACCTCAAAGAGCATTTGCCTTGACGTCTCAGAGATAAGCTTAGCCTCAATAATGCGCGGAGATGTCTCAACAAGCACAGGCTCACTGACAATAAAATAACCACTGCGCGGGTCTTGACTTTGATAAGCTTGAACTTGCTCGTAATAACCTTTGAGATGAGGATACAAAAAGGCCAAAAGCACAACAAAGACAATAAATACAATCTCTCTCATAGCTTTTGGCCTCTTTAAATTAAAAAGCGCCTATTACAGCACAGTGTCTTAGACACGAAGCGGCATTAGAACATAAAGCGCGCTTGGGTCTGAATTATCTTGAATAATCGTTGGGCTAGCTGGATCTGCCAATGTAAAACGGCAGCCTTCACCCTCGATTTGCGAAGTAATATCAAGAAGGTAACGTGCATTAAAACCGATTTCTATATCTGTTTCACCATTCACTTCAACTTCTTCTGTCGCACTTCCTGCCTCAGCAGAACTTGCAGAAATAGTCATCTGCTTACCAGCAAGAGCAATCTTTACGGCACGTGACTTACCATCAGAAATCGTAGACACACGGTCAACTGCACTCGTAAGCGCTTTCGCATCCATTTCAACGATTTTGTCATTTCCTTGCGGAATAACACGCTGATAATCAGGGAATGTTCCATCAATGAGCTTTGAGGACATAACGATATGATCAAAAGCAAGGCGTATCTTACTTTCAGATAGGTTAATCGTGATCGTATCCGCCGCTTCATCAACAAGCTTACGCAGCTCACCAATAAGCTTACGCGGAATGATAATACCGCTCATACCCGCCGCACCTTCAGGAAGTGGCATTTCAAAACGGGCTAGACGGTGACCATCAGTCGCTACAGCGCGAAGAACCTGAACACCTTCATTCTCGGCTTCATGCAGATAAATACCGTTTAGATAATAACGTGTTTCCTCTGTACTCATCGCAAACTTAGTACGGTCAATCAACGCACGAAGATCCGCTGCAGGTATTGTAAAGTTAACTGGCAAATCAGCCGCCCCTAGCTCCGGAAAGTCCGCAACAGGAAGACAGCTCAATTTAAAATTAGAACGCCCTGCTTTAACACTCATTTGTGTACCTTCAGCATTTAGTTCCAGCTCAACATCAGAACCATCAGGAAGCTTACGAACAATATCATGCAGCGTATGTGCTGGCGCAGTTGTAGCTCCTGGTGCTGATACATTCGCAGCTACGGACTCATTAATCTCCATATCCATATCAGTTGCTGCTAAAGATAAAACACCATCTTCAGCTGCCATCCTGACATTAGAAAGGATAGGAATAGTATTACGACGTTCTACAACGCTTTGTACGTGATTTAATGATCTAAGTAGCGCTGCGCGCTCAATGCTCAACTTCATGGCCATCTCTTCCAAAAATATTACTTATGAGAATCGGATGCTATCACAGCGTTTTTAGGCTGCAAAGGTCAAAAAAGTCGCTGTAAACAGCTTATCCACGCGTGAATGAAATCATTGAGGTTTTATAGGACTAGCAATTTGCTTGCATGAAATATCCTCAGCATCAAAAATAGCGCTTCTATTCGATTGAATATCTTCTCCATCAGCCAGAGCGGTATCTAACTCTTTCTTTAAAAGAGCGCGCATAGTATCCCCCTCTTCAAGAACAGCATTCTTAACCATAAATGCGTGATGTGCGTGCTTCTCCTGCGGGACAGCTTCATACCTCTCACTGCTCCCCCTATCCCATAAAGCTTTATAGAATGAAAAATTAGTATCCATCATTTCAGCAACTTCACGAATGCCTGAGCCTTCAATAATACCTTTAACTAAAGGGTCACTCATACCATCAGGCATATTTTTATCAGCCCAAGCAGCCATATGCTTCTGACGCTCTTCATATTCTGAACCGCTCATTTCTCCAGGAATTAGACCACGCTCAATTTCCCATCTTAGTTCTTCAGCGTGTATTTGCCTAAATTGCCGCATCATGTGCACTTGGAAATTATGTTCATTTTCATGAATACTTGTTTGTAAAAATTTTGCGAAATCATTATCAATAATCGCAGGATCTTCTTTGTCAGGATCGCCTGTATTTGTGTTATAAGCGAAACCATCCGGACTAACACGCGCACTAACAGTCTCATCTTTCATATGTTCAACTTTAACAACTAAAGACTCATACCCATAGACTTCACTATGCAAATCATGGATGCGCTGCCCCACTTCTAAACGTGCTTCTAGGCTCATATCCTTCCAATGCTCACTCGCATGTTTTACCAAAGGATCTGCCCTGAGTTTTTCTGTAATAGATAATTTATTTTGCAAATCCAACGCCTTATAATCAGCATCTTCAAAAACATTATATTCTTTATTAACTAGAAAATTGAGGTCTTTAACATCTGGGTGTCCACTTTGCCCCAATATTGAACTCATATTGGCAAGAGCACCATTTGATAAAGACGATAAAATTTCTGGATTTTCATCAAGCGCACGCTTCAGGCTCTCGGCCTGCGCATAATAGCCTCCATATCTTTTGGCTAAATCTTTATCATGATATTTTTCTAGATAAGCAAAGAAACCTGTACTATTACACGCATCATCTGCATTTATAGAGCCAGGGAACCTCTGCTGTGCTTGGGCTACGGTACCGTCTTCATCATAAGAAGAAAACGGAGCCTCATCATTTAAAAAATCTACACTCATGCTAATACATTGTCCCTAGAACATTCCTCACGGGGATGATAGCAAAACAAGGTTAATATATTATTAATAATTTAATTAAGCGACATTCTGATAACGCCTATGCTCATTCGCGGCTCTACCATCATCCTCAGAAGCTTTTTTCTTACCTCGATCCCGAACCATATCAAGTCCGCGCCACAAGGTTTCGTATATTTTCTCTAGCTCTTCCTCTTTAATGCAATATGGCGGCAAGATATAAGCAATATTCCCGATTGGCCTTAAAAGCACACCATTATCCAGCATAAAGTCATAAAGCGGCTGCGCCATATCAGAGAGATAACCGCCATTATCATCCTCAACCTCAACTGCAAAAATAGAACCTTTAACCCTCACTTCAGCCACATCTGGGCGCGCAGAAAACCAACCAGCAGCACGTCGGTGCGATTCACAAACCCGCTGAATATTTTCAAGAACTGGCTCATCTTCCCAAATCTCAAGCGAAGCCACAGCTGCAGCACACGCCATAGGGTTGGCGGTAAAAGATGTCGAATGAAAAAATTGCTCGGCCTTGGTATCTTTATAAAACGCCTTATAAATTTCGCGCGTTGCTAATGTCGCCCCCATTGGAAGAAAACCGCCTGTTATTCCCTTGGATAAACAAAGAAGATCAGGCTTAAAGCCAGCCTTTGAACACGCAAACATCGAACCAGTGCGGCCAAATCCAGTCATCACCTCATCAGCGATCAGTAAAATTCCATGTTCACGGCACATGCTCGCCATTTTCTTCAAAACAGCTGGCGAATAAATACGCATTCCAGCCGCCCCCTGAACAAGCGGTTCAAAAACAAACGCCGCAACTTCAGAGCCATATTTCTTCAAATATCGATTAAAATAAGAAAGAACCTTACCTTCAATACCCTTACGTGGAAATGGCATATGTTTTACATCGAACAAGAACGGTTCAAACTGCTCATTAAATACGCCGCGGCTCCCCGTAGACATTGTGCCGAACGTGTCACCATGATAACCACCGTCCAGCGCAATAATACGGTGACGTTTTTCACCTTTTTCAGCAAAATACCCAATAGCCATTTTCAAGGCAATTTCTATAGACGTAGACCCACTATCTGAATAAAAGGCAAATTCTAATGCACTGCCTTCACAACGTCTAAACTCAGTGCGTACTGTCGAAATTAATTTACGTGTTAATTTTTCCGCTGGATCATGGGTAAAGCCTGCAAAAATCACCTGTTCAAGCTTTGCAGCTTGCTCTTGCACAGCCTTAACAATCTTGGGATGACAATGCCCATGCGTATTCACCCACCAGCTAGACACACCATCAATGATGGGGCGTGTTTGACCTTCTACATCTCCTTTACGAACATGCAATATAGCCCCTTCTGCGCGTTCCACATGAAGCGCATCCCCAGCAGTCTTATGCTGAGTCATCGGGTGCCATACAGGAGAAAACCTAGTCAAACCACAAAATCCTTAAGATCAAAATTTTTATCGAATGTTTTACTTAACCCCGCACTATTAACAGTGTCAAGAATTGGAACACGGCCAAGAACTTTTACTGCGGAAAACTCGGAGATAGTACGCATATTATCATCATTTTCCTCACCTGAAAAAATAAGACCATGCACCGGAATATCACGGCTCCAGAGAGCTTCAAGTGATAGCAAAGTATGATTTATTGTCCCAAGGCCAGTGCGTGCTACCAAAATTACAGGCAATCCCCATTTCTTAAATTGATTGATCAAGAGATTCTCTCGCGTTAAAGGCACCATCAAACCGCCCGCACCTTCAATAATTAGATTTCCTTCATGCTTTGGGGGAACAAGCTTTTCAACATCAATCTTAACTTCATCAATTTCCGCACTTCTATGTGGTGAGAGAGGCTCAGTCAGAACATACCCTTCTTCATAAAACCTATCCGCAGGAAGACCCGTCATTTTTTGCACAGCACGCGTATCAACTCCGCCTTCAATACCAGATTGTACAGGCTTCCAATATGAGGCATCCAAAGCCAAAGTCAGCATGGCCGAAACAACAGTTTTACCAATACCTGTGTCCGTACCCGAAATAATATATTGTGCACTCATGCTGCCTTCCCTTCTATAACCGAACGAGCCTCGCTCAGCGCATCACAAAACCCATTGATCTCTTCTACACTCAAATCCGCATTAAGAGAAACACGAAGCCTTGCCGATCCATGCGGCACCGTTGGTGGCCTAATCGCTCTCACATCATATCCCCGATCCCTCATAAAATCCGAGATATTGACTGCGCACTGATCTTCACCAATAACTACAGGTACAATATGCGACCCTAATCCACCAAGATGCGT
Organism: Micavibrio sp. TMED27; assembly: GCA_002167715.1. GTDB lineage: Bacteria > Pseudomonadota > Alphaproteobacteria > Micavibrionales > Micavibrionaceae > TMED27. Next base: position 274,654 of record NHCG01000010.1, on the reverse strand, counting down.
TTTGAGGGCTGCACAATTAGAAAACAGCTTTTGTCTCTGACGTTGCCCTTGTGGTGTCTGCAACAATTCAAGTGCACAGCGCACCATATGTGCCTGAATAGGCATAGGCGCCGTCGTATAAATAAACCCACGCGCCGTATTCACCAAATATTCAATTACACTTTTGGACGCGCACACTAAACCACCTGCCGCACCAAGAGCTTTACCGCATGTATGAACGCAAATAATTCCATCATAGCCGTGTGTTTTAACAAGCGCCTCAGAAACACCTTTGCCGGTAGCCCCACAAACACCTACGCCATGCGCCTCATCAATGATTAAAGTCGCGCCATAATGCTGACAAAGCGTGTAAAGCTCGTCTAACGGGGCATCATCCCCGTCCATAGAATAGACGGCCTCAACAGCCACCCAAAGCTGCCCCTTAACAGCTTCGCGCGCTTTCTTAAGTGCCTCTTCATAAGCATTCAAATCATTATGCGCCGCACGGTAATGCTTCGCTAAGCTCGCTTGAATACCATCACGGCTACTAGCATGAATAAGTGAATCAAAAATAATGGCATCGCCGCGCTGTGCCAAAGCACTCATAAGCGCCATATTGGCTTGAAACCCTGTCGAAAAAAATAAACTAGCCGGCGCTTCGAAATAATCAGCTGCATAGGCTTCAAGCTGAAAATGCTCATCCATATAACCATGCAATAACCGCGACGCAGCAGAACCAACAGCACCACCTTGCGAAAAGAATAATTCACCAGCTTTTACAAGCTCAGGATGCGTAGCAAAGCCTAAATAATCATTAGATGTAAAATCAACGCCTTGTGCGCTACTCAAACTGCGCAGTCGCCCTTTATTTTCAAGGCGCATAAGTGCTTCTTTTAAATGATCCATAATCATTTTAACTATAGAAAAGCAGCTAATTCTTCAAGGAAATTTAGAAAATCAGAGCTATTTGATGGGTACTTCTCAAAAGAAAAGCCGCACTTGCGGCCTTTACATTTTCATTCAGTAGATAGGAGTATCTTTAAGCCGCTTCTGCCTCTTCTCCTACACAGCCACAACCGCCAGGACGATTACAGCCTGTCGCAACCTTTTCTTCCTCTGGCATCATTTGATTTTCATCCTTATATGGCGCGCGCGGCTTAATGCCTAACTCATCCAAAAGCTTATAATCAAAATCTTCCTTCGGGTTTGCTGTCGTCAAAAGCTTTTCACCTGTAAAAATCGCATTTGCCCCTGCCATAAACGCCATTGCTTGCGCTTCTTTAGAAATCTCAAGACGACCAGCAGATAAACGAACCATAGATTTGGGCATCAATATACGAGCAACCGCAATACATCTAATCCACTCAAATATATCGAGGCGTTCGTTATTCGCCATAGGCGTCCCTTCGACAGGAACAAGCATATTGATCGGCACGCTCTCAGGCTGCGGATCAAGATTAGAAAGCGTATGTAGCAAAGACACACGGTCACCTTCCTTCTCACCCAACCCTAAAATACCGCCGCTACATGCTGATATACCGGCCTTAGCCACATTCGCTAAAGTCTCTAAACGGTCATCATAATTACGCGTCGTAACAACCTTGTCATAGAACTCTCGTGAAGTATCCAAATTGTGGTTATAAGCCTTCAAACCAGCATCCGCCAAACGCTGTGCCTGTTCTTCAGTCAGCATGCCAAGCGTCACACAGCTTTCAAGCCCCATATCGGAAACCCCCTTAACCATATCGCATACACGGTCAAACGCACGCCCATCAAGAACCTTCGGCCACGCAGCGCCCATACAAAATCTCGTTGAACCAGCTTCTTTAGCCTTACGCGCCTGCTCAAGAACATCCTGTGTCTTCATCAAGATCTCTTTTTCAAGCTCTGCCTCATTATGAATAGACTGAGAACAATAACCGCAATCCTCACTACAACCGCCCGTCTTAATCGAGAGCAAAGTGCACATCTGCATTTCATTAGGGTTATGATTTTCGCGGTGAACCTGCGCCGCCTCAAATACAAGGTCAAGCAAAGGGCGCTGATAAAGCGCTTTTACATCTTCTAAACTATATCTTATTTCAGTCATGGAAGCTAAATTAAGGAGGTTTTCTAAACGGGTCAATCTAATAAAAGCTTTTTTATTAACAGTTACCCTAAGCCGCTGATTTTTCTTAACCAACACAGCACACTTATGTTAAAATCTCCAAATAGCAACTCGATCAAAATGGAAATATGAAATGAAACACGCCATACTAACCGCTATAATGTCTTCAGCTCTGATAGCGCCACCTTTCATTTCATCCGCTTTTGCCCATGGTGACGGTAATCATAGCCATGAAGAAGAATCGAAGCCTCAACAAAATAAAAACGAACAATGCCAACCCGCACTAGAAAACACGCAAAAAAAGAAAAAAACGAGCATTAAAATTAATACAGAAAACATTCAGAAAAAACGTGACAACTATATAGATAGCCGCCACAAATGGCATAACTAGGCCTTACGATGCGATAGAATATCTTAGCGATTGATTTAAATAATCCTTACAGTCAGACTTATAACTATAGCCTCTGTGCTTGACTGATGTACAATCTGCTTTACCGTCTTTATCACACCCAGAATTCACATATATAAACGCATCCCCAGGTTTTGTTAATATACCACGATGTCCAACAGCCTGATTTGAATACTCAATTTGATAATATTGATCCGCACTCAGCTCATCAATAATCGCTTCATTTCCAAATCCATAAGCGGCATAATGAATGACATCTGGTATTAAAGCATCATCATGAAAGCATGTCTGTTTTCCATCAAAAGCCACCGTATATTGCTCTAGTGATGGTGATATATGCTCCGAATAAAATTCCTTAATCTCACTCAACTTATTATAAACAGCGCTCAATAATGGCCTTTGCACTTCCTCTTGCTGACCACACCATTCTTCAAAGTGACCTTGATCGTTAAATTGGGAAACCTTTTTCAAATTATCACGAACAGCTTCAAAACCGATTTCTGCAACAATCTTGAATTCATCTAATGGACGGCCAGGAATATAAATCAAACGGGCACTGTCCGGCTCATCTTTGTTCTTTGGTAAATGCTGAATAGCATCTTTAAAAGATTCCGCATATCGTATACGCGGATTACTGTAATAATCTTCTGGTTTTTCTGTTACTTGAAAATTGTTCATACGCAGCACCCCAAAATAACCAAAACACTATGTTAAATATAACGCAGCCAGGTTTTATGATCCAATTGAAAATCTAAGCGATTGATTAGAATAACCATGACTTGGCGATTCATAATAATACCCACGGTGTTTAACTGATGTGCAGTCCCTCTTACCATCTTTAACACCACGCTCAGAATTCACATAAACAAACACATCACCCGGTTTTGTTAATATACCACGATGCCCAACAGCCTGATTTGTATTCTCAATCTGGTCATATTGATCCTCAGTCAGCTCATCAATAATCGCTTCATTTCCAAATCCATAAGCAGCATAATGAATAACATATGGCACTCGAGCATCATCATGAAAGGCTCTATTGCCATCAAAAGTCAGTGTAAATTGATCTGGCGATGCTGATAAATGCTCCGAATAAAATTCCTTAATCTCACTCAGCTTATTATAAACAGCGCTCAATAAAGGCCTTTGCTCTTCTTCTTGCTGATCACACCATTCTTCAAAGTGACTTTTATCGTAAAATTGGGAAACCCTTTTCAAATTATCACGAACAGCTTCAAAACCAATTTCTGAGACCACCTTGAATTCATCTAATGGACGGCCAGGAATATAAATCAAGCGGGCACTATCTGGCTCATCTTTATTCTTTGGCAAATGCTTAATAGAATCCTCAAGTGATTCTGCATATCGTATACGCGGATTACTGTAATAATCTTCCGGAATTTCTTTAATTGATGATTTTTTCATGCGGAAGACAATAGATCAAAACACGCACTATGTCAAATAAATGAGCTACAGAATAATTACTTTGTTCTTAGGCTTTCCACATAGTCTTTAGCCTCTTTAAGCCCCATTTTACGGACGCGTCTAGCTATTTTTATAGCCTCAATTACACTACCTGCTTCAATAGCGCGACGAATATCATCTTCTTCCCATTTATGTTTCACCATGAAACGCTGCTTCGCGCTAATGTTACCAAGCTTCGCCTTCTCTTTGGTCATATACCAGCGCCCAACAGCCTCAATAAAGCGCTTCGGCTTTGGTTTCATAACAGAGAATTTGACGCGTATAATATTATCCTCGCTGACACTAACAGGAAAATCATTCCAGCGCGCACCCGAAGAAGAGCGGCGCAATCGTTCTGCACTTACAGCCCCTTGAATCAAATCCTGATCCAACCTCTTAACCGATATCTCAACACCTTTCATATAAGCAGTAGAATCATGCCCCTTAACGAAATATTGAACCTCACGCATCCATGAAACGAGCGACGCAGGAATATAAATGACAGTATCATCTTGCAGGTCAAAATTTTGATTCAAAAATGAACGATACTGCACATAAATCCCGTCAGAAGTCGCATATATAAGCCATGAACGTGGCATCTTAGATTTACGGTGCATAGATGCTGAAATCTTCATAAACATAAGAAAAAACAGCGATAAAACCCCTGTAACATAAGGCGCCGCTGGCACTTCTAAAAGCTCATAAAAATCATAGATTTGTTCAGGCAAACCTACCGGCAAGACAATGCGCTCATGAAAGAAATGTGCAAAAAAACACGCAATAAATCCTAAGAATATAAGCGTAAAAACACAACGCCAAATAAAATGATACAAAACCTGCGGGCGAACGCACACCGCTTCTACGCCGCGCATTGGCACATCATCAGCATTCATAATTTTCAAATCAAAGCTCATAGCCTCCACTATACACTTCAAAAAAGAAAAACGATTCGTTTTTTCAACTATCTCAATTATAGTTAAAAGAAATGTATTGGAGGCACGCGAAACAAAAGAGGTTTAATCCATGAGTGCACTTCTAAACCAAATTAAAGCTGGTCAGTCTATTGTAATCCTAACGGGCGCAGGCATATCAGCAGAGAGTGGACTGGCAACTTTTCGTGCCTCGGACGGTCTATGGGAAAATCACCGCGTCGAAGATGTAGCAACACCAGAAGCCTTTGACCGTGATCCTGACCTTGTACAAAAATTCTATAACTTACGCCGAAAAGGCGTTAAAGATGTCATCCCCAATCCCGCACACGAAGCCTTAGCTAAGCTAGAAAAGCACTGGGATGGTGAGGTTCTGATCGTAACACAAAATATTGATGACCTTCATGAGCGCGCCGGCAGTAAAAACCTGATCCACATGCATGGAGAAGTGCTCAAAATCTTCTGCACAAAATGTGCAGGTGGTGAAATGAATGAGCACGTAAAGAAAATCGAATGGCATGACGATCTTTTCACAAACACACCCTGCCCTAGCTGTGGTGAGAGTGGCGGCTTACGACCTGATATAGTCTGGTTTGGTGAAATGCCCTATGAAATGGATAGAATTTACAATGCTTTAGCACAGTGCGATCTATTTATCTCAATCGGCACATCTGGAAATGTCTATCCCGCAGCAGGCTTTGTGCAACATGCACAAATGAATGGCAGTGTGACACTGGAATGTAATCTAGAGCCATCAAATGTCTCTGGCGCTTTTCACGACCATATAACCGGTCCAGCCGGCCAAACCATCCCTGAACTGGTTAATAAGATTCTGACATCTTAAAAACCATAATAAAAGCGCCCAAAAGGCGCTTTTGAAACTCATTATAATGCGTTGAAGCTTAGCCAGTTAAAGCGCGGCGAACAACATCCACATCTTGTGCTATCTGTGCATCAGCTTCGATCAGCTCCTCAACCTTACGCACAGCATGCATCACAGTTGTGTGATCACGGCCACCAAACTTACGACCAATCTCTGGCAAACTACGTGCAGTAAGCATTTTAGCAAGATACATCGCAACCTGACGTGGACGTGCCACATTACGTGCGCGGCGCGCTGAATGCATATCTGCCATACGTAGATTGTAATGCTCAGCAACTTTACGCTGAATTTCATCGATCGTGATACGGCGATCATGTGCACGAAGAAGGTCTTGAAGCACCTCTTGTGTAGTCTCAAGCGTTACTTCCTGCTTAGACACATCAGCATGCGCCACAATACGGTTAAGAGCACCTTCAAGCTCACGGATATTGCTTGTAACCTTAAGAGCAAGAAACTCAAGCACACTATCAGGTACATCTGCACCAAGTTGTTGACGCTTCGCCTGTAGGATACCTAAACGTAGCTCATATGTTGTTGGATGGATATCTGCAACAAGTCCCCATGCAAGGCGTGAACGTAAACGCTCATCAATACCTGATAGGTCACTTGGCGCTTTATCTGCTGAAATAATAATCTGCTTATTCTGGTCAACAAGAGCGTTGAATGTGTGGAAAAACTCTTCCTGTGTTGATTCTTTACCAGCAATAAACTGAATGTCATCAATCATAAGAACATCTACACTGCGGAACTGCTCCTTAAAGGCCATAGTCGAATCACTTCTGATTGCCTTAACAAACTGATACATAAACTTCTCAGCAGACAAATACATGACTGTCTTATCCGGGTTCTGCTCTTCAATAGCATGCGCAATAGCATGCATAAGGTGAGTTTTACCAAGACCAACACCACCATAAAGGAAAAGAGGGTTAAACGGTACAGATGCACTCTCAACTACACGGCGCGCAGCAGCATGTGCAAGAGCATTTGGCTTACCAACAACAAATGTTTCAAATGTCAGGCGCTCATCAAGCGGAGAGGAAATCTCAGAAATATCAATTTTCTTATTCTGATTCGCTTTACTAACTTCAGCAGAGTTGAATGGCTCATCATCAATAATCGCATTTTGAACAACTACAATCTGCAGACGCTTAATTTCTTCACTCGACTCACTGCACATTGCAAGGATTCGCTCTGCATAATGGTTTTGAATCCAGTCACGCATAAAACGTGTAGGAACTGATACTTCCATAGTGCCATGATAGAAAGCTTGTAGCTTAAGAGGCTTAAGCCAGCTACGGAAAATGGCTTCGCCAAATTCTGTTCTCATATCATTATGAACTTTTTTCCATAGATTCAGTACTTCTGGCGTAGGTTCCAAAGAGGCCTCCTGATACTCTGCATTTCCTCTGATTAAAGCGACTGTTTTACCCGCAACGTCTGACATGTATTGATCCTCTCCTATCAAGTTATAAAATTCAGTTTCTACCCCAAAACCTTTGATACACAGTATATTCAGTCAAATTTTAGCCAAATTTAGCCACTCACCAAAGCACATTGCTTCAAGTGTTTTTCTTGAATCTATTGTTATTATTTTAAAGTTTAAGGTCTCCCAGCTCCTCTTCTTACTCCCCCCATTCCAAATGAAATGAATAAGAAAAAACGCTTATTTACCCGCACACCTCAAAAGGTGCATTTCGAAGGCAATAGGTACAATTCTAGTACCGCGTGCCTTTGAACACACGTTGATCAAAAGATCTAAAGTCTTCATCTCTTCGTTGATAAAAACAGCCTACTATAAAAAAATGGAGCAATGCAATACGAATAAAACAAGAACATTAAAAAAGTTTTAATATTACCCAAACCCTTGATTTAAAACAGAAAATCGCCCTCATGAACAAAACCATAAGGACGAAATCAAAAAAATATTTCCGCTAAATCCAGACGAACATACCGACGGGTATTATCGAAAAGACTGCTAAATTATGCCGCAGTTTTAAGTGTCTTAATGCGTGTAGACAAACGTGACAAACGACGTGCTGCAGTATTTTTGTGAATAATACCTTTTGCAACACCGCGTTGAACTTCTGGCTGTGCGTTTTTAAATGCTTCTTCAGCAGCAACAGCATCACCTGCATTTAAAGCAGATTCGATTTTCTTAACAAATGTACGAATGCGGCTCATGCGAGAACCATTGATCTCAGCGCGGCGCTCATTACGACGAATTCTTTTTTTAGAAGACTTATGATTAGCCATTATTTTACCTTTTTAAATTCTATTCTTCATGCCATGCATACACAAAACATAAAGTCTTTATTCAAGAGATGGAGATTAATACGCTCTCCACCCCCCCATTGTCAAGAAAATATATCCACAAGCCTGACATTATTTTCCCCTACCTTAATACACACGTTATTGCTGACATTGTGGACAATAAAAACTCGAACGTCCTGACTGTACAATTCGTACTATTGGTAACATGTCGTTCATATCCGATTCGTGGCATTGAGGGCACAAAAAACCCTCACGATCATAAACAGCAAAATGATGCTGGAAATAGCCCATTTTCCCTTTTGTATTTCTATAATCCCGCAGGGAACTCCCGCCTGCTTGTATAGCCTCTCTTAATACAGTGCATATAGACTTATATAAGAGTGATATTTCATCATCCTTTAAATCACCCGCGGCGCGTTCAGGTAGAACACCCGAATAGAACAAAGCCTCACAGACATATATGTTACCGAGCCCAGCAACAATTCGCTGATCTAAAAGCACTGATTTAATAGGTGCTTTCTTAGATAACAAAGCCATTCTCAAAAACTCTTCGTTAAATTCATTCCCCAATGGTTCTGGCCCCATCTTTACAAATGGCTCTTCATTCATCCAATTAGAAGTCGATGTCTGCTTTAAAAAACCAAAGCGGCGCGGGTCATTAAAAACAATTGTCGCACCGCTTTTCATCTTAAAGACAACATGATCATGTTTCTCAGCTTTATAGTCTTGATCTGGCTCCACCACTTTAATAACGCCAGACATCCCCAAATGAAGAACGAAACCATGACCACTCTCTACAAAACACAAGATATACTTGCCCCTACGAATCATGGACGTAATGACTCGCCCTTCTAGGAGACTTGGTAAATCCAGAGGTAAAGCAAAACGTAAGTCTTCGCGATTATAACGAAGACTTACAATCTCCTTATTCAGCATGGCAGGCTTTAACCCACTCAACACAGTTTCCACTTCTGGTAATTCAGGCATATACAGCACTCACAATTATTGTTAGAGTTACCGCATATCATATTACTGCGTAAAAAGAAAAGGCCAACTAGAAAACTAGCCGGCCGGAGTTTACGTGTGTGGGGATTCAAAAAACATAAAATCTAACTTGTATCGGAGAGAGGCCGAAATACGTATGATTTTTTGTTTCGATGAGTGTGTCTAACGCAGCGTATATTAGGAGTCAATGAAAAGTTATAATAAATGTATAAAAATGTCGTTTTTATAACAAAAGTTAGGTTTACATATTAAAAAAAGGGTGGACAAACCATAAAAAGGGGCGTATAAAATGCAGACTTTTCAAGTATACGGAGAAAATACATTGGAGCCACGGCTTCCAATCGTAGGAATATATAGATGTTAACAATTGAGCAAATAAGAGCTGCACGTGCATTATTAGACTGGAGTCAGCAAGATCTAGCAGAACATGCGGATCTTTCGCAAACAGGTATCGCACGTATAGAAAATGGTACGAATAAACCAAACTCTAAAACCTTGAAAAAAATTGAAGCGGCTTTTGATAGAGCAAACATCGAGTTTATAGGCACAAGCGGACTTAGAAAAAGAAGCGGCCAAATTAATATCTATAACGGTCCAGAAGAATTCGTNAAATTTCTAATTAAAGTCTATGAAGACCTTAGAGAANTTCCAGAGAATGAAAGAGAAGTAGTTGTAAATAATGTAAGCGAGGATCTATTCATCAAATGGGAAGGCGANTATGTCCAAACCCANCAAAACAGAATGAATGAAATCAAGGCGCGTTACCGTATCATTGTGCANGAAGGCGATACAAANTTNACGGCTGATGAATACGCCAACTACAGATGGTTAAATAAAGAAAAATTCAACAGTATTTCATACTATATATATGGTGACACTGCAGCACTGATTAACTTCAAAGCTGATACAGTTCGTGTTTACGCCATCCATAGTAAAGATATTGCAGAATTTTATAAAAGAGAATTCGACTCGGTGTGGTCGGAAACAACAGATCCTATAAAATAGGACAATAATTAAGGGTGCAGTAAAGTGACTTTAGCAGCAGTTAAAGACGTGGAAGAAGAAAGAAAAGCAAATAAAGCTACGTTCAACGAAGCTTTTACAAATGATGTCCTGGATCATAAGCTGAGAAAAGTAGAAGGCGGCTTAGGTGAAAGAGAATATTCAGACCCAGAACACGAAGATGATCCAGTTCGTGGTGCTGAGCTGTGGGTAGAATTCCTCAATGAACATCCAGAATATTACATTCCCGCTGCNGAAATTGCTCTTGTTGAGCGTGCAACACACGAAATACCAAACATTATTCCTGAGCCTGTAATACTATGCTTTTTAGGCATTGGTAATGACGACATCTTTAGACAAAAAGACATCAAGCTAACAAGTGTTTTTAATAAAGTAATTGCAGCTGCCACATATGACTTAAGTAGACAATATCTCACAACGTCTATGCCGGTTATGGAAGAAAACCTTCCAGACAATACACCATATAGCACCAATAGAATTGACTTCTTNACTAANGGCTTCACAGTTCCGAGACCAAATGATCAAAAAGATGCCGTTGCCGTTGCAACTATGTTCGGTGGAACTATTGTAAANGCTCCCGTTGAAAGAGACAAAAACGATAACTTACTAACACCAGAAAAGTCTATTCGCTCTCACTTCAAGGCCGTAAGAGGCTCATTGAAGAAAGGTGACTTCTTTATTGTAACGCAGGACGCCAATACAGACGCTAAGAAAATAGAAGCCGCTTATGCTGGGCAAACTCGATTTGCTAGCAATTTAGCTCACGCTATAAAAAGAGATACACCATTTAAAGAAATTGATACTGAAAACACAGCGTTCCGTGTTGAATTCGATAAGAATAGTGGAATTCTTGCACATTATCTAACACTAGACTTTAGAAATGGGGACAATGGCCCTCAAGAAATGCTCATCAATTCTTCACCAAAAGTTGCACAAGAAACATTTAAAGATTGGGCAAAGAAAGAAAAATTTGATACNGTAAAAACATTCGAAGAAAACGGAGTATGCCTTCACATAATGCAGGCGATATAATACATGCAANCCATTGAAATATTAGGATTATTAGCTGGTTTCCTCACTGCATTTAGTACAGTGCCTCAATCTATTAAGATTATAAGAGAAAAAGACAGCGCTAATGTTTCTACAGTAATGCTTATAATGCTTACCGCTTCCTATGCACTTTGGTTAATTTATGGAATCACCCTGAATCTGATTTCAATCATCATCTGGAATATTGTGGCCTTAGCCTTTGGTGTTACAACACTCACATTAAAGTTTTTTATTTGGCCTTCACAAAAAAGAAAACAAAATTCTAGTAAAGACAAGCAAGAGCATCCCGTGCCAGCGGAATAGAAACCGCTCGTTTTTGCGACAATGCAAGCTCATCCATCTTAGAAACAAGTAACCCAGCCTCCGCAAATGAACGCTCCATTCGCGGTAAGATGTATTTAATAACATCATTACCAACTTTCAGCTGACGATCNGAAAATAATTTAATCAAAACAGACCCNAGCAGCATATCATCAGGGCTTTGNATTGTTGCAACTGGCGCTGCGCGAAAACGAGACGCTAAATCAGGTATTTGNAAATCAGCAGCCGTGATATTGAGGCGTGTCGTAACAAGAAAACTACGCTTTTCTTCCTTNAAAATATTATANAGGTGAAAAAGNGTCGTCTCNGCTTCTCTAGAGCCAATAGCGAGATCAATACCATCAATACAAAGAGCCTCNCCTTTTTCAGACAACTCTTTAGCACTATANTCAAACAATTCTTTNGCNTTAANATCAAAAGCATTGGCTTGTTCACGCCAAACAGCCGCTAAATGGGACTTTCCACTACCNGCNGGGCCGCTAATAATCAGTANCGGAGCNGGCCAATCCGGCCAGCGATCAATCCACTCCACAGCAGAACGATTGGACGCACCGATNAGAAAGTCTTCACGACCAGAAGCTGATCGACAGCTTAAGTTCAAAGGAATTTGCTCAGGATTACTAGCCATCCACACTGCCTTGCGTCTCTTCATCAGCAGACAGATTTTTTCCGCTGCCAGTATAATAAATACTCGCCTTATAGAGATTAAGAGCAAATGCAAAAAGCACACCTAAACTTGCAGCCACAGGCACAGCCAAAAACATCCCAACGATGCCAAATAAACTTCCGCCAGCAAGCAGTGAAAAGAAAATCCACAAAGGGTGCAAACCAACAGAATCACCAATAAGTTTAGGCGTAATGACATTACCTTCTAAAATTTGCCCTGCTAAGAAGATACCTCCAATTAATGCAACATAGCCAAGCTCACCCGATTGGAACCAAGCAACAACTACACTAACAACCAGGCCGACAAGTGAGCCAACCATAGGAATAATAGATAAAAGCCCAGCCATAAGCCCGATCAAGAAACCATATTTTAAACCCGCTATTGTCAAAGCGACGGCATAAATAATACCCAATAAAAACGCGACACTAATTTGCCCCCTGACAAAACCAGCTATTTTCTGATTAATCTGTGAGAGTAAATCTAAGATCGTTTCTTTATGATCACGCGGCAATATATCTTCTCCCCATTTCATAATTTTAGGCCACTCAATCATGAGGAAATAAGCCACAAGCGGCATAAAAACAAGTACAGAAATCAAATCAATTAACGCCTGACCACTAGCCGCAACACTACCAGCAACAATGCTAGCCATACCGCCCGCACTAGATAACGCGGCGCCCCAATGCTTAGACACAACATCTTTAAACAAAGCGCCAAGATCAACACTCTCGGTATCTTGCCCCATCATTTCCGCTAATTGATAAGTAAGAGGTTCTGCCATAACCGCTAAACGGCTTATATAGTCCGGCAGCTCCTCATATAGCTGAACGCTTTGCTTATAAAGAAGCGGACTAATAATCAACAAGACCAAAGAAATGAAAAACAAGAAACCGCTAAGTATCATAAGACTAGCGGGTCCACGGGCTATTTTTAACTTACTCATCGCCCGCACAAGTGGATTGAGCAAATAAGCTATGGCAGCACCGAGAACAAATGGCAAAAGCACATTGTTAAAGAGGTAAAGAAACCCTCCTAAAAGAATAAAAGCGCCTAACCAAAAATAAGCTTGGTTACGAATACTCATGGCAAATCCTTAATCCAAACAACATTATTTAAAACTGAGCATTATAGCGATCATTCTCACCAAATCCACCAGGTGAAGCTGCACCAGAATCTAAAGCAGCTGGAGGGGATGTCTGCACACGCTTATATGATGAAGAACCAAATTTTCGATAAGCTAGATCATAAACAACCTGACGGTTATTTTCATCGTTCCTTGCAAACAAATTCATGTCCGCTTGCTGCAAAGCAATGTTTAACCGTTCAAAACCACCACGATAAGACAATAGAAGATAAGCTTCTCGCGATGACAAATCTCTTATTTCAATATCATTTATCGCATCAACACGCCCTAAGGCACGCTGTATCTGTGTCCACTCATTAATTGAATTATACTGCACAACCACAGCAACGCGGCCACTACCGTTATCTGTTGATTGAACGATTGTTTTTTCTTTCCAATCTTCACGAAGAGCTTCACGTACCTTCGTCACAGCCTCATCATAAGTTTTTGTCATATCAACCTTCTTTTCAACTTGTGAAATATCAAGGCTATTCACAACTTCCTCAGAAAAAATAGGCTGTAATATTTGATGAACATGTTCTGGTTGTTCACGGTCAGTACGGTATATTTGCACCTCCAACTTATCGCCTTCTATTTCCTTAGCAATAGCAATCACCGCCTCACTCGCATTATAACGCCTAAGCATAGCTTGCAGCCTACGGCTACTATAAGTAAGCGCCTCATCATCACCAATGTCATTAACATCCATCAGATCCCCAATTGGCACAAGAACCGGTACAAGCGCATCCTGGTATTGCACATTATTCCACGCTTTCAGCCACTCATTATTATCCGCCCAAATAGTTACACCACCTTCAGGCTTCTGAACAAAAGGAAGAATCAATAACGGTTTACTCGCAACATCACTGTAATTCGCACCACTTTTATCGAAATAATCACGAACTTTATCGCTCTTAAATCTAAACTTGTAAATTGCGCTGTATCTCTTTGCTGAAAGCTTCTCATCACGCACTTCGTAATCTTGAATGAGTGCGGATAAAGCTAAGCCAGTAGGCGATTCAAAACCTATCAACTCAGAACGAGACAACATACGTTGAGCTAACTTTTTAAAGGCGACTTCCTGCGCTTGCTGAAATGCATTCTCTCGTGCCGCAATCGCGTTAGCAGCTTCCACATCCGTTACTACATTATCAACAGTGAAGATTGAATTTGAGGCCACAGCCATTGTTCCAGCGCCTACCACAAAAAAAGCTGCGGAAAATACTATACAAAATATACGAAAAAGCTTACAAAATGTGGTCATTGACTAGCGGTGCCTCACTTATTTATGGGTATAGACCTTTATACAGTGTGCGCCCCTACATTTGAAGACACTTTTTAAAGGCAATGAAAAATGAGTGATAGCGCATATAAACAAGCTGGCGTAGATATTGAAGCAGCGGCTGATTTAGTCGAAAATATTAAGCCACATATCAAACGCACGAACCGTTCTGGCGTAATGAGCGCAATCGGTGGTTTTGGCGCTATGTTTGATTTAAAAGAAACAGGCTATAAAGACCCAATCCTCGTATCTGGGACAGACGGCGTTGGTACAAAAATTAAAATTGCCATTGATACAAACCGTCATGACACAATTGGTATTGATGCCGTTGCGATGTGCGTAAACGATATTATCGTCCAAGGCGCTGAGCCACTTTATTTCCTTGATTACTTCGCGACTGGCCACCTTGATACACATGTGGCAGAAGACGTCATCAAAGGCGTCGCAAAAGGCTGTGAAGAATCTGGCTGCGCACTTATTGGTGGTGAAACAGCAGAAATGCCAGGACTTTATGCTGATGGTGATTATGACCTAGCAGGTTTTAGCGTAGGTGCAGTTGAACGAGACCAGCTCATTACAGGACAAGAGATCAAAGAAGGGGATATCATTCTTGGTCTAGCATCAAGCGGCCTTCACTCAAACGGATTTTCTCTCGTTCGCAAAATCATAGATTCAGCAGACAATCTCGATTATGAGCAACCAGCCAGTTTTACCGATGGCCAAAAACTAGCCGACTTCCTCCTGACCCCAACGCGCCTATACGTGAAATCAATCCTCAAAGCCATGAAAGAAATTGGCGGAATTAAGGGATTATCACACATTACTGGCGGCGGTCTCCTAGAGAACGTACCACGCGTACTGCCTGAAAATGTGACAGCAGAAATAGACACTGGTACATGGGAACTCCCTGAAATATTCAAATGGCTAACAAAAGAAGGTAAGCTAAAGCCATCGGATCTCGCGACTACGCTCAATACTGGTATTGGCATGATTGTAATCTGCCCTGCCGATAAAAAAGACGCATTGACTGAATCTTTCAAAAACTCTGGTGAGATCGTATATGAAATTGGACGCATCACAGCCAAGCAAGACGAAGAAGTTAAACTAATCGGTCTGGAAGAAAACTGGGCCGTTTAAGCCATGTCAAAAAAACTAAACCTCGCAGTTTTCATCTCTGGTAGCGGCTCAAACCTGCAATCCATTATTGATGCTTGCGAAGCCAAAGACTACCCTGCGAAAGTAAAGCTTGTAGTCTCTAACAATCCTGAAGCATATGGCCTTGTACGCGCCAAAAACGCAAACATACCGAGCGTTATCATAAACCACAAAAGCTTCAAGACGCGCCACGATTTTGAAAGCGCGATAACAAAGGAATTAACAAAACAGCCTATCGATCTCATTTGTTTAGCTGGCTTCATGCGCATATTAACAGCCGACTTTATTAGCCAATGGCCTGATCAAATCATCAACACACATCCCTCTCTCCTCCCTAAATTTGGAGGCGAAGGCATGTTCGGTGATAACGTACACAAAGCGGTCATCGCAGCTGGAGAAACTCAGAGCGGCGCATCTATTCACTATGTAATCCCAGAGGTCGATAAAGGACGTCTCATTGCTCAAATATCTGTTCCGGTGTTGGAGAACGATACATATGAAACACTAGGAGAACGCGTCAGAGCTGAAGAGCATGAACTCTATGTAAATGCCATTAAAAAAATAGCAGTCGAACGAACCTAAAACCCTATTTCAAAAACTGACGGGTGACGCATTCATAGTTTTAAGCTATTATATAAGTTGGACTTTCTAATATAACGAATGCATTCAGGACACTTGATGATGAGCATTACTCTAAGGCGCATTTGCACTCTCGCATTTCTATGTGCAACTTTGCTTTTTTCTTTGGCTTCTATAGCAAAAGCGCAGGACTATTCCCATCTTGTAATCTTAAATGACAGTATTGATATAAAGTATTTTGGTGCCGATACATACATAACGGAAATACATGAGGAAGACCTCAACGCAAATACAATTTATCTGAGGCATAAAAACAACCTCAAAGGTAAACTCAGCAATCAAAAAACCATCAACCTAAATAACCACACACCGACAACTTGGATAGGGTTTACAGTTCAAAACAATTCAAGTGAAAAAGAATGGATACTCAATTTCGGTGATGTATCCGATGGACGCCTAGCCCTGATTAAAGAGATGGTAATCATGGATATGGAAGGTGCCGATAATAAAGTTATTGTCGACACAAAAAGTACAAATAAAAACTATCAAAACCTTAAAAACACAGCAGTTACGATAGAGTTAGAAAAAGGAAAACAACACTTCCTACTTATCAAACTCAAATACTCAGGGGCTTTTCCAAATACAATCACCCCATCTTTAATGACACAAAGCTACTATCTTTCAACACTACAGCCAGGGCACTTTTTCTCTAATGTATTTACAATCTTCATGTTGATTGCAGCAGGTGTTGTTTTAGCGATAAGCCTTACACATAAAGCATATTACTATACAATCTTTAGTGCCTACATTTTGCTTCAAAGCGCCGTTTTCCATACCATACAACAGAATTTTTATTCTGAATTCAGCATCATTCCAGACATTATTTTTCTAATTTCAATCACTGCTATTTTCACAAAATGGCTCGCCTCCCAAGCCTTTTATCTCAATACAGATTTAGACGATCGTTCAATGATGGCACTGGTTGTGAATGGTGCATTAATCATGATTGGCTTTATTGCTAGCCTCTTTATCAGTGATAACTACATCTATGCGAAAATGCTTATAACATTTTTGCCAATCCTATTATCAACATTCATAGGAATTGCACTGGCCTGTGTTCTAGCCCTTACATCCCGTAGAGCAGACTCTTACCTTCTGATAGGAGCATGGACAGCACTTGCTCTTGCACTCTTATCTCTACTAGCGATAGGGCTAGGATTCCTAAAAGCGAGCGCTTTCAATACAAACCTTTATTGGATATCGATTTCCACACAAGTCGTAATCTTCATCATTGCTATTTACTATAAAACAAAATTAGATATCGAAGAGGACGACCTCAAAAAGGCCAGAGAAAAAAGAGCAGAAGCCTCAATGGCCAGACTTCAACAAGCTAAAGAAAACTCGGACCAAGCACGCCTACTTCGCGTTATTGAGCGTGAACGAGAATTAATGACAGAACTGAGAGAACGTGAAATTCTCAGAACAGAAGAAATGCGTAAAGCAAAGACAGCAGCAGACCAAGCAAACAACGCTAAATCGGCGTTTCTAGCCGTTGTATCCCACGAGGTTAGAACACCTATGAACGGTATCATGGGCATGATCCGTCTACTTAAAAACACCCAGATGACCAAAGAGCAAAATGAATACTTACAGAGCATGGAAACATCTGGTGATACTATGCTCGCGCTCTTAAACGATATTCTAGACTTTGAAAAAATCGAAAGCGGCAATATGGAACTCGAAAATATTGAGTTCAACATGCCTAAACTTGTTCAAGATGTCATAATCCTAATGACAGGACACGCCTCAGAAAAATCAATTTCTCTTTTAGCTGATGTCGACAGCAATTTCCCAGCAAAGTTAAAAGGTGACCCAACGCGCTTGAGACAAGTTATTCTTAACCTAGTCAGTAATGCGATTAAATTCACTGAGCAAGGAAGCGTGACAGTAAAGCTAGAACACAGAAGTAGCACGGATGCCGAAGGGAAAGAGCATTTCCACATTACATGCTCGGTCATAGATACTGGTATCGGGATTGCTAAAGAAGCACAAAACTCACTCTTCACTCCATTCACACAAGCAGAATCTAGCACTACAAGAAAATATGGTGGTACTGGCCTTGGCTTAACAATCTGTAGACGCTTGATTGATGCAATGCATGGCGAAATCAAAGTCACAAGTACAGAAGGCGAAGGATCAACATTCAGCTTTACATTGCACACAGAAGGTCAAACTAACAGTAGTCAATCCAGCGAACCTTCCGAGGATAAAAAAGATACACAACAGGAATCTATAAGCCCAATGAAAATTATGGTGCTTGAAGATAACGAGATTAACCAGCGCGTACTAAAAGGTTTCCTCGAAAAAGAAGGGCATGATGTTGTCCTAAGAGCGAGTGCAGAAGACGCGCTAGAAGTCTGCCATGTAAAACAATTTGATGTCATTTTATCAGATATCAATCTAGGCGGAATGGATGGACTGACATTCACTAAAAACCTGAGACTTTCACCAAGTAAAAAGATAGCATCAACGCCCGTCATTGCCCTTTCAGGTAACGTAGCGTCCGAGGATAAGAAAGCTTGTTTTGATGCCAATATAAATGGTTTCCTACCTAAACCTATTGATCCAGAAACCCTCAACGCTATGCTTTTGAATGTTCAAAACAATGAATTTGAACAAGAAATAATCTTACCTGAGCATATTAATCACGACGAGGAAGAAACACCTTTCACAAAAGAAGCGCAAGACAAGAAAGACAAAGCAGCCTCTTCAACCGAAACATCAGAAAAAACAAGCGGCCCTACTCTTCCAATCTCATTAAAAGAATTTGAAGAAGACTTTGATTCCTTTTCTGATCTTTCTAGCGCAGAAAATGAATATAAACCCAGACCGCCTAAGAGTGTGGATGAACGACCAGAAATTATAAATTCTCTGAAAGAAAACCAAGAAACCATTACTTTACAGCAGGCTTCTTCAGAAGATGAATACGTACCTGTAAAACCTGATTCATCACTTGAACCAGTAATAGAAACACCAGAAAACACAAATGCGCCAATTGAGCCAATACCCACTATTGTGGATCACGAAATAAATAATGACTTCCAAGCGATCGACCCTGATTTTCTAGAAATGGTTGCGGGCAGCCTGCCAACAGACCAAGTGAGAGATCTTGTTGATAGCTGCACAGAAAAATCTAATGAAATAATTGCAGAATTAGCAGAGATGTTAGAAACAGCCGATGCAAATGCACTCTACGAAAAAAGCCATGAACTAAAAGGTATGTGCGCTAATTTCGGCATGACACTATTAGCAGAGATTAGTGGAAAGGCGGAAAAGCTCGCGCGCGATGGAAATAAAGAAACTGCCATTGAAGAAATCAAAAAACTGGCTGATGCAAATGAGCTAACGAAAACAGAAATAGAGCGCTGGCTAGAAACATTCTAGCCTCTCTAATCAGGGCTCCCCAATTAATGTTAAGCTTACCTGTCCATCAAGAGGTGCTTTTCTATGAGCAGTAGGCTTACCCATAAGCCTATCTGTCCCTGAAATTGAATATAAAGAACCTTTATCAATTTCTATAATTTTAGCATCAGGACGTACATCACATGCGATAAAACCGCCATGCAGTGACATATCATTGTCATGACTTCCTAGAACATCCTCAGCGAGCACAATTTGTGTTGCTGCACCATTATATTTCACAAGGATTGTTCGATCATTTCTATCATAATGCCATTTCGATGCAGCATTCTCATAATCGGGTGCTTGTACATATAAACCAACCTTATCGGTCAAAATGCGAACCTCGGAAAGATCTCTATATAGCCTTTGAGCGGCCTGCAAACTTTGCTTAGATAATGACCGATCATTCATCGCATATATAATTTCATTTATTGAAATGCTTCTCTGATCGACCCGCGCCTCTGTACTTTTACTTAGAAAATATTGCGCTAGCTCATTATAATCATGCGGATTTTTTTCATTTAGCAACAAGATTTGTGATGGCTTCAACCACCCAAAAGATCCATTCACGACCTCATTAATTGTGCTTACTTCTTTAATCATTAGAAGAATAAAGTATTATGCATAATAAAAATTGTCACGTTTTTTATTAAGTATTTATGCTGCCCTGCACCTTAAGGAAAATGCGATATATGTAGGCAATAAAAAAAGCGCTCAAATGAGAGCGCTTTAAAATTTTAAGATATGAGCTTTAAATTAGCCAACAATCTCATCAGCATTAAAGAAGTACTCAATTTCAATCTTTGCATTCTCAAGGCTATCTGAACCATGTACTGAGTTCTCTCCAATTGAAAGAGCATATTCTTTACGAATAGTACCTGCATCTGCCTCTTCTGGGTTTGTCGCACCCATCACTTCACGGTTTTTAAGAACAGCGTTTTCGCCTTCAAGAACCTGAACAACAACTGGCTCAGAACTCATAAACTCTGTAAGTTCAGCAAAGAAAGGACGCTCTTTGTGAACTGCATAAAAACCTTCAGCTTGCTCTTTGCTCATGTGAATACGCTTTTGCGCAACGATACGTAGACCAGCTTCTTCAAGCTTTGCGTTGATCGCACCAGTAAGGTTACGACGTGTTGCATCTGGCTTAATAATTGAAAATGTACGCTCTGTAGCCATTATCCGATCCTTTTATGTTATTTAAAAAATTCTTTATGCGGTGTATATATGCACAAGTGCCTAAGTGCAAGTCAAAACTATAAATAAGGAAACACTTCAATATGCTCGAAGATTTTTCGACTTGGCCCCAAGATGCTTTAGTCATATTCGTTGCGCTCATAATCGGTTTATCAAACCTAATCGCAGGTACATTGATCAAAGCTGGAAATGTTAAAAATGACGACGGATATATACACGTAAAAGCCGGTCACAAAGCGTATACAATGACTTTTGGATTAGTTCTTGTTGCAACCTCTATTATTTATTCAGCCTCTCAAGCGCGCGAAGATCAACAATTTATAGCAAGCTTAATAGCGTTAACTGCATTTCTAGGAACGGGCTTTCATATATATAAGACACTTTTTAAGTCACTATCCTTTAATAAAGAAACACTGATATCAAAAAAGCTCTTTCAAGATGCAGAAACATTAAGCTGGAATGATTGTGACGGCGCAATGTATAAAAATGGCTCAATACGCATTGGCTTTGGTAACAAACTCATCTCAGTCGTAGACGCACTCAGCGGTGCGCGTCAGTTAAATAACATGATCGCATTAAGATTCTCATCAATCGATACTATAGATTGTGACGTTAAAATAGACGCTGACGCCCTCAAGGAGATGAAGGGAAAGACAATTATCCTAACCATTAAACGCTTAGATGAAGATTATAACATTAAAGCGGATATACAGCTCTTAGGTGAAATCAAAACAGCTGCGCCTAATGGTTTGAAAGTAGCCATTCAAAAAGAGCAAGAAACCTCTATTGTCACAATTCCTGCAAATAGCGGTGCCATCGTACCATATAATAAAGACCAGCATTTTGGCTTATTATATGAAGAGCTGCATGACACTCAACCAGACTACATTTCCGAATGGGCCACGACAGATCGTAAATGGACATCACAGCCCTAATATAATTTTTTCTAGTATCAGCAGGTGCAAAACTCTATAGTCCCCAAAATTAAATTTCAAAAAAGGTATAAATACAATGCGTGGATATTTCGGCGTCGGCGTAGAACACATCAGTAAAGAACAAAATGTAGGGACCATTGCGCGATCTACACACGCTTTTGGCGGCAGCTTTTTCTTTACAATAAAACCTGATGTAGATATCGACGCAATGCGCAGCTCAGATACCTCTGGCGCATTTGACCATATGCCATACTATCAATATAACCATGCCACAAAACTCGAGCTTCCGATGGAATGTACACTTGTAGGCGTAGAGCTAACCGATGAGTCTATTGAGCTCCCCTCTTTCCGTCATCCACTTCGTGCCGCTTACGTCTTTGGCCCTGAGATGGGGCATCTTTCCGAAGCGATGCAAGAGAAATGCGATCACATCGTAAAAATCCCGATGAAATTTTGTGTAAATGTTGGTGTAGCCGCGGCTATCACGATGTATGATCGCCAGATATGCTTGGGCAAATTCGCTGAGCGCCCAGTTAAACCTGGCGCCCCATTAGATACCCCACGCGCCAAAAAAGATACGCTTCGCCGCAAGATTAGAAATAAGAACAAAAAGTTTTAACCGACACTACACACGCGATAAGGTTTATATGCTACGCCATTAGACTGTTGAAATTTTTTATTTTCCTCATCAAGAGCCTGCCAAAAACTCTTCTTATGCTCGGCCCCACCTGAAACAACAGCCTCAACCCAGCCCAAATAACCATGTTCATTGTTATTTTCAACTTCCACAGCTTTAATGTCACTAGCACCAAACCTCGTAAATAATTCAGTCAAAGCTGTTCGCATAACAAGGTGATCACGATGTAATACCCCCTTATCACCAAGTGCTCTGGTATTCGCATTATATTCCGCAGTTATTTTCATTGGGATATTTTCCGCTTCTTCACGGGTCATAGAATCACTCATTTAACTCACCACTTTAAGGACCATAAAAAGAATATGACAATACATACAGGAGATGTATTATGCAAACGCTTTTAGAGATAGGTTTAATTCCTATCAATATTCGACAAGCAAAAATATAAATGTTCTTTTTTTGTTCTAAAATCTCTGCTATAAGTAGATTCATGGCAAAGGCAAAAAAATCATATATCTGTAACCAATGCGGTAACGTCACAAATAAGTGGGCTGGGAAATGTGAAGCTTGCGGTGAATGGAACTGCATCGAAGAAGACTTAACCACTACACAGGCGGTTCCAAAAGGCTTAAGCACAGGTACTAAAGGCCGTAAAATAGAACTCGCCCCCNTAGGNGACTTTGAAGCGACCAACTATAAACGCGCCATTTCAGGAATTAGTGAATTTGACCGAACCTGCGGCGGCGGTCTAGTACCAGGAAGCGCAACTTTAATTGGCGGTGAACCTGGTATCGGCAAATCAACGCTTCTATTACAAACAGTATGTGCACTTTCTGAGCGCAATATGCGCTGCGTATATATATCTGGCGAAGAGGCTATGGATCAGGTACGCATGCGCGCCGCGCGCCTTGGCTTAGAAAAAGCACCAGTTGAGCTTGCCAGTGCTACAAATGTCCGAGACATCCTAACATCCTTAGAACCAAGCAGCGGAAGCAAACCTGTTGATATACTCATCATCGATTCGATACAGACAATGTATATCGACAACATTGACTCAGCACCCGGAACCGTCACACAGGTCAGAACAAGTGCNCAAGAAATAATNCGTCATGCAAAAGCANGGAACATGGCTGTAATNTTTGTCGGNCATGTCACGAAAGACGGACAAATCGCTGGTCCNCGCGTTTTAGAGCACATGGTAGATACAGTTCTACATTTCGAGGGTGATCGTTCTCACCAATTCAGAATCCTTCGCGCTGTCAAAAACCGTTTTGGCCCAACTGACGAGATAGGTGTTTTTGAAATGGCCGGCGAAGGCCTCAGAGAAGTGCTAAACCCATCAGAAATATTCCTNTCACAGCGCAACCAGAATGTTGCAGGCTCTGCAGTACTCGCAGCATTAGAAGGCTCGCGNCCNATGCTNGTTGAAGTCCAAGCTCTNGTCGCGCCGTCAACCCTTGCGGCACCGCGCAGGTCCGTTCTTGGTTGGGATCCAAATAGATTAGCCATGATCGTNGCTGTNCTNGAAACACGTACAGGCTTACAAATTTCTGGGTGTGATATCTTTTTGAATATAGCAGGCGGCATCCGTATTAACGAACCGGCAGCCGACCTTGCAGTGGCTGCAGCCCTTATAAGCGCATTACAAAATGCCCCACTTCCGGCAGAAACCGTATTCTTTGGTGAACTCGGCTTAGCTGGAGAAGTACGCCAAATTGCGCAAAGCGATCTAAGGCTAAAAGAAGCTCAGAAACTAGGGTTTAGAGAAGCTGTAATACCCAAAACAAAAAATAAAGGAAAAGCGCGAAAATCAACAAACAATGAAATCCGCGTATCAGAAATTGATAACATACAAATGCTTGCCGACATGTATAGTACAGCATCAAATGTGCAAGCCTATGGCTAAGAAGCGTATACACACATAAAGCAATGCCACTAATTGCTTGATTTTTAAACGCGCTTGCCCTATTTATTGCTTTTAACAATCAAATGCGAAAAATACCCAAATGATTATAGACATTCTTGTTGTCGTTGTTCTCTTTATCTCCGCAATCATAGCTTTTCTGCGCGGTTTCATCCGCGAAGTCCTAACAATTGCTGGTGTAGTTGGAGGCGGCGCAGCAGCATATTTCGGTGGCCCATTATTAAAACCCATATTAGACGGATGGCTTGGCGTAGAAGAAGGAGAGAAAGAAGTTCAAAAACTCTTCGATATCCTACCTTATGATGTCCTCTCGGCCGTATTGTCATATGGATTAATTTTCATCGTCGTTGTAATAATTCTATCCTTCATTAGCCACTACCTAGCCGAAACTGTTAAGAAAGTAGGACTAGGCGCAGTAGATCGTACATTCGGATTTATCTTTGGTCTTATCAGAGGAATCCTGATCCTTGGNCTATTATATCTTCCAGCTCACCTATTCATGAGTAAAGAAGATAAAGAAAAATATATTGGTGATGCACAAACACTTGTATATTTAGAAAGCACTTCAGCCGCAATTACAGAATTCATNCCTGAAAATATGCGCGCAGAATTAGAAACTGAAGCAAATGCAATGATCGAAAAAACAGGCGCTAGAGAAAAACTAGAGCAAATCGATCTTTTAAAAGAACATAAAGAAAACCTCNAAAAGCAAACTCAAGATACCGCNCCCGAGGCNGGATACTCGAAAGAAACAAGAAACGAACTAGATAGATTAATTAGAGAAAATACAGAAGAATAAAAAATGACGGTTAAAACACTAGAGAATNTAGATAAGCTCCACGAAGAATGCGGCGTATTTGGTGTTTATGGNTCAAACGACGCAGCAGCCTTAACAGCCCTAGGACTTCATGCCCTTCAACATAGAGGCCAAGAGGCATGTGGTATCGTCTCCTATGACGGCAATAATTATCATGCTCACAAAGCTCTAGGCTTAGTTGGTGCNACATTTGGGGCAGGAGAAATTATTGAGCGCTTAAAAGGCCATATCGCTATNGGCCATAATCGTTACTCAACAAGTGGTGAGCCCGCACTTAGAAACGTACAACCTTTTTATGGTGATCTAGATTTTGGNGGCTTCAGCGTAGCNCANAACGGAAACCTGACAAATGCGCAGGCNCTACGCAAAGAACTCGTTAAAAGAGGCTCNATTTTCCAATCTACTGGCGATTCAGAAGTCATCCTNCATCTTGTTGCAACATCCNAAGAAAAAACAATCAAAGACCGCATTATTGATGCTNTATCGCAAATCATCGGTGGTTTTGCACTTGTAATAAATACAGATAACCGCCTCGTTGGTGTACGTGACCCCTATGGTATCCGNCCCCTTGTACTCGGTAAATTAGGGGATGGCCACATACTAGCATCAGAAACATGCGCCTTCGACATTATAGGTGCAGAATTTGTTAGAGAAATTGANCCAGGCGAAATGGTTATCATTAGCGCAGAAGGCATTGAAAGCTTTAGCCCTNTAGAAAAGGTAGCCCCTCGCCCTTGTATTTTTGAATANGTATATTTCGCACGCCCGGANAGCATCATGGATGGAAAATCAATCTATGAGGTCCGTAAAAANATAGGTATTGAGCTTGCNAAAGAAAGCCCAGTNGATGGCGCAGATCTAATCGTACCTGTACCTGATAGCGGCGTACCGTCTGCTATTGGCTATGCACAGGAAAGTGGCCTACCTTTTGAATTAGGTATCATTCGAAACCACTATATTGGCCGTACATTTATCGAGCCAACAGATCAAATCCGCCACCTTGGTGTTAAGCTAAAGCACAACACAAACCGGAAATTCATCGAAGGGAAAAGTGTTGTCCTTGTTGATGATTCTATTGTCCGAGGGACAACATCTAAAAAGATTGTCGAAATGGTCAGAGCAGCCGGAGCTAAAGAAGTTCATATGAGAATTTCCTCGCCACCAATACGCTATAGCTGTTTCTATGGCATTGATACTCCAACAACGGATGAACTGCTTGCACATAGCATGTCAGTTGAAGAAATTTGCAAATTTATTAAGGCCGATACATTAGAATATGTCTCGATAGACGGTCTATATCGCGCACTAGGTGAGAAAGGCCGTGATAATAACGCGCCCCTATACGAGGATGCGTGCTTCACAGGCGATTACCCTGTTGAACTTATTGACCACAATAATAAAAGTGAAAACATTAAGATCACAGACCTTAAAGACCGAAAAGTTAGCAATTAAGCATATCAAAAAAAAACTGACACAAAGTCGGCAGTTTTAGGCCATTCGAAAACCATAAAAACGCCCCATTTATGAGTTATATTTTATCTATAGCAAACATAAGCAGGAGGTAGACTATGGCTAATACAGTAAAAGATCACCTACTTGGTATATTTGAAATTTTCTTATTCATGCCGCGCGGNTTTGAAAACTTTAGTGCAGATACNAACACGATGATAAAGTCTTTTATCTGGCCACTTATTATCACNCCGCTAGTGCTCCTAACAATTGTGATGCTGTCAGATGGAACATACCCTGCNGAACTCTTGTTCTTNCTTCACGGCAGTAAAATTNTAATTAGCTTNATTATTTGTTTAGCGCTCACATTCATATTCTGNAAATCATACGACAGACTTGATTTCTTATATAAATACATCACCATTGCAAACTGGTTCGAACTGGCAATGTTTGCATTAACCGCGCCCATACTCTTTTGCCTGAGCTTTGACATAGCCACCGCACAGGATATGCAAACATACGCCCTATTCGTTACACTGATATACTATGTGTACGCAGCATATATACTAACCCATACACTACGAATACCATGGGAAATGGGCGGATTTATCTCAATCTCATTCATGTTCGTCAACGAAACAGGAATGGACATCGTCAATTATCTAAAAGATTTCTAAAGCGTCTTTACTTATTCGCGAATGGATTTTTAGATTTACGAACTAATAAGCGTATAGGAACACCCGGAATATCATAATCACGGCGCAATCCATTAACCAAAAAACGCTTATGCGAATCNGGAAGTTTATCAGGACGCGCAACCCATAATGCAAAGGTAGGCGGACGCGTTTTAATCTGCGTAATATATTTCATACGATTTGAACGTCCAGAAATAAGTGGCGCCGGGTTTTGACTTTCCATTTTCGCAAGCCACCTGTTTAGGCCCGCTGTTTTAATACGCTTATTCCAAATCTCGTACGTCCATAAAACACGATCCAAGAGTTTATTGATATTCTTACCATTAAGTGCAGAAATCGTTTGATACGGAATGTCTCTTAACTGAGCAAGCGAAGTATCAAATTTATGCTGTAACTCTTCAAGGGCATCAGTTCTATCTTCGACGCTATCCCATTTATTAACAGCAATAACAAGCGCACGCCCTTCAGAGATAACATGCTCAGCAATTTGTAAATCCTGCTTTTCAAAAATAGCATTTCCATCAATGACAAGTACGACAACCTGAGCCAAGCGAATAGCGCGCATTGAATCCTCAACGCTCATCTTTTCAATCGCATCCTGTACTCTTGATTTACGGCGCATACCCGCTGTATCAACAAGCTTAAATCTTCGCTCTTTGTAGTCCCAGTCCACAGCAATTGCATCACGCGTAATTCCTGCTTCTGGGCCAGTCATAACGCGGTTGTCCTGTACAATTGCATTAAGCAAAGTAGATTTACCAACATTTGGGCGCCCTACAATCGCAATTTTCAAAGGCTTTTCTGGATCTATGTCTTCTTGCTGAAACTCAAAATCCTCAAGCCCTTCAATATCATCAATATTGTCGAAATTATCTCGGCTTTCCTCACCATCATCCTCAAGCTCTTCTTCCTCCGGATAATGTGGACTAAGTGCATGNTAAATATCTTCCATACCCGTACCATGTTCAGCAGATACAGCAATAGGCTCACCAAGTCCTAAAGAATAAGCCTCACCCATAGCTGTTGAAATAGCCTTTGCATTTTCACCCTTATTAACGGCAAGAACGATCGGCTTTTTCTGACGGCGNAGCCATTGCGCAAAATGCTCATCGAGCGGTGTCACACCAGAACGNCCATCAATCATAAATAAAATAGCATCCGCATGCTTCAATGCATGTTCAGTCTGCTGGCGCATACGCCCTTGAATAGAGTCATCAAAATTATCTTCCAAGCCCGCTGTATCAATGATACGCATCCCACGATCAAACAGCCAGCCTTCTGCTTCACGCCAATCACGTGTAACACCAGGCGTGTCATCAACAATTGCTAATTTCTTGCCCGCAATGCGGTTGAACATGGTTGATTTACCGACATTCGGGCGTCCTACTAAAGCTAAAGTAAACATATGACGCTTGTACATGTATCCCCTTCATCTGTCTAGAAATATTAATTGATTCGTACTTAACCAAATCTTAGATATTTTTAGCTATTTTTAANCTTAACGAAGTTAATTCTCTTTCTATATTTCAGGGGTGTTTTAAAAGTGATCGGGTCGGTTTCTTTTTTCTTATATATTGTTTTTATCGCTGCTGTATTCTTGAGCGTCACAAAAAAACAAGCACTTGTGCTTAATGCTCTTTGCTGTCTTTCAGCTGCAATTTATTTCTACGTNCTAGGTTCTNANGCAGGCGCNNTAACNGGCATNATNNCNNCNGCNGGNTCNATGTANCAATANAGNNTNAGNAACAAAATCGTAAGCAAAGCTGAAGAA
Source organism: Micavibrio sp. TMED27 (assembly GCA_002167715.1). Lineage (GTDB taxonomy): Bacteria > Pseudomonadota > Alphaproteobacteria > Micavibrionales > Micavibrionaceae > TMED27. Next base: position 245,520 of record NHCG01000010.1, on the reverse strand, counting down.
AAACGCCAACTCATATATAAACTNATCGGCAGCGCATTTTTCGCTGGTTTAGGAACCTATTTTTTATACCAAGGACCAAGTGACCTACTTCTTGTAGCTGCNCTGATCGCGTGCAGAGGATGTGAAATTTTTGANGATAATCGTAAAGTCAAACTCGGTTACGTCCTAGCAGAAGCACTATGGCTTCTATATGCAATGGATAATGGGCTTTTAGGAATGTATTTTGTCCATATTGCTGTTGTGTGTGTTGGACTGACATCANTATACGGACGTCATACATTTGAAAAATTAAATTTCAAAGCCCTTATAAACAGCGTCATTACTGATAAGCACTTAACGTTCCATCCTCATCCAGAAGGTATAAACGCCCACCAGCAACAATAGGTGAGATTAAAACCTCATGACCACTATCCCACTGCCTTAACATCTCACCAGTTTCTGGATCAAATTCAAAAACAAGTCCCTTGTTACTAAACAGCATTAAGCGACCACCAGCAAAAATAGGTCCACTTAGAATCAAAAGCTCTTCATCTTCATAACGTGGTAATTCTTTTATCCAACGAATAGCGCCCGTATCACGCCCAAGAGCAATCAACTGATTCTCGCTAGAGATAACAAAAACATGATTACCCGCGACCCATGGGGTCTCTACGCCGCCTATCTCACGGCTCCAAATACGGGCACCGCTGCGTTCATCAATCGCAACCATACGCCCACCAAAACCAATGGCAATTACAATACCTTTATCCAAAACAGGCAGAGCTTTAATATCCGAGATAGCCGATAANCCACCAAAACCACGTATTGACGCCAAACTATCTGACCATGCAACAGATCCGTTCTCAACGCGAAGAGCCGTCACTTCACCCGAAGAGAAAACAGGAACAACAATATCATTATTGGCAGCGGCACTGGCCGCACCAATCAATGCNGAATCTTCATTAATCCCNGTATAATCCCACAAAACCGAACCATCACTTACGTTAAGCGCTAATAGGCGACTATCTAATGTCGTAACAAAAACACGCTCATTCATAACGGTTGGCGCAGCGCGCGATGGAGCAGGAATAGTCTGCCTCCAGACTACATCACCATTTTCAGGCGATACAGCTAAAACCTCCGAATAACCATTCGTTACAAATAGTAAATTATGCGCAAACGCAAGACCGCCGCTAATAACTGGGTCATCTTCTTTGGCGTTTGAAACATCGACATCCCATACTCGCTTACCTTTATCTAATTCAAACGCGGATAAACGACCGTCCGTATCCAATGTGTAAATAAAGCCGTCAACCAAGACAGGCTGTGCAGTTAAAGGAAGACCATCTTTTGATCCTTGTCCAATATCCGCACTCCAAATACGCTCAACCTCCCCCTCAGAAAGGACAAGATTTTGCATCGCATGATTAGGGTATCCACCGGACTGAGGCCAGAAATCATTCTTCCACATCTTAGGTGTGACAAGCCCCATATCATCTAAAACTTTATCATCAGGTTCCAAAATTCTCTGAAGCTCAAGAATAGAAATACGCTCACCTTTTAAGGGTGGTACTTCATCCTTAAAAATACTGCCTCCGCCGCACGCTGTTAAAGAAAGCGCACAAACAAGACTCAATACTCCGGCAAAACGCAATTTCATTATTGAACCCCACTATTGAGTTTAAGTGTATAAAGAGCGCTCAAAGCTTTAACCTTCTCTTGCAATGACTGCGGCGCACTTTCCTGTGCTTCGATTATCGCTAAGTCTTCAATAGCACCTTGGTAATCAAGCCCGAGATGTGCCTTTACAAGCGCAGATTCCAAAAGTGCATGTAAGCGCCAAGATGAAGTCTTATCCTCTACAATCGGCGTCAAATAACCTAAAAGCTCATCTTTATCGGCATCATCCTGCCCTAAACTCAAACGTACAACCATCAAACCAGCAAGCTGTCTGAACTGCGGATCTATTTCTGTATCAACAGCAGCGCGCTCATAAACACCCAGCGCATCATCTGCGCGCTCTAAATCCATCAAAGATCCAGCAGCCCCCAAAAGAAGCAAACCACGCACAGAACCGTCAAGAGCGTTGATATCAGCTTCTCCATTTAAAATATTATCCGGATATGAAGGATTTTCCTGAATAGAAATAAGCGCATCTGTTTGTTCTATACGCCTATTCTCACTCCATGATTGATACCCTGCGAAAACAGCAGTTCCCAATATTGTAAGAACAATAAACCCAATAATGTAAGAACCATAGTTCTTCCATAAATTTGCCATGCGCTCTTGGCGCATCGCTTCATCCATCTCTAAAAGTACATCAGACATAGTTATTCCTTATATAGCGACTCGCTCGAAATATTAACCAAAATTTATGCGCTTTCCAGTGCTTTATTCCCCAAATAGGAGAAAAGCTGATATAATATCCACATGTCAGAAATTATACCTTTTGCCAAAACAGCGCATCCATCTGGGTTTACATCAGGACAATTCAGGAAATTAGATGGCTTATATTTAAAAGCAGCTAGCGCTAAAACCCTGACCTACCGAACTGTTGAATGTGATTTTGATGAAGGCATAGCCAGCTATACCTACTACAAATCCGCACACTACTCAGCCTATCTAAGCTTTGTTATCCGTAAGGTAGGACCACACACAACCATGTACGAAATCTATTTACAACAAAAAGGTCGCATCATGAAAAGCGGCATTTTTGAAAAAGCCTTCCACCGACTTGAAGAAGAAATAGAAAAGCTCTTGGCACAGTAAACTAACTACCTATATTGTATTATTCGTATTGGAGTCGAAGAATCGATAAGGAGACATATCATGGCAAAAATTAAAGTTAAAAATCCGGTTGTAGAGATTGATGGCGATGAAATGACACGTATCATCTGGGCTTGGATTAAAGACCGTCTTATTTTGCCTTATCTTGATATCGATCTTAAATATTATGATCTATCTGTTCAAAGTCGCGATGCCACAGATGATCAAATCACAATCGATGCCGCCAACGCTATCAAAGAACATGGTGTCGGTGTTAAATGCGCAACGATCACACCAGATGAAGCGCGTGTAGAAGAATTTGGCCTCAAAAAAATGTGGCGTAGTCCAAATGGAACAATCCGTAATATCCTAAATGGAACAGTTTTCCGTGAACCCATTGTAACCTCAAATATTCCACGCTACGTACCTGGATGGGAAAATCCAATCGTTATTGGCCGTCATGCCTTTGGCGACCAGTACAAAGCGACAGATATAAAAGTCGATCAACCTGGCACATTAAAGCTTGTCTTCACACCTAAAGAGGGCGGCGAACCAGAAGAGCACGAGGTCTTTAACTTCGAGACCCCAGGCGTTGCCATGGGAATGTATAACCTTGATGCCTCAATCGAAGGTTTCGCACGCAGCTGCTTTAACTACGGGCTTGCTCGTAAATACCCTGTTTACATGAGCACAAAGAATACCATCCTAAAGCAATATGACGGCCGCTTTATTGAAATATTCCAACGCGTTTTTGACGAAGAATTTAAAGAACAATTTGACGCACTAGAGCTATGGTACGAACACCGACTCATCGATGACATGGTTGCACAAGCTATAAAATCTAAGGGCGGTTTTGTCTGGGCTTGTAAAAACTATGACGGTGATGTTCAGTCCGATATCGTTGCACAAGGCTTTGGCTCACTTGGCCTTATGACATCAGTGCTCCTAACACCAGACGGAAAAACCGTTGAAGCCGAAGCCGCTCACGGAACTGTGACACGTCACTACCGCGAACATCAAAAAGGAAATCCAACATCAACAAACCCAATCGCATCCATCTTTGCATGGACATCGGCGCTCAAATATCGCGGGCAATTTGATAACACACCTGAGGTTATCGCCTTTGCCGAAAATCTTGAGCGTGTATGCATCAATACCGTTGAAGCGGGCTTCATGACAAAAGACCTTGCCCTTCTTGTTGGTGGTGAACAAAGCTATCTGACAACAGAAGAGTTCATGAATAAAATTGTAGAAAATCTAGAAGCAAAAATGGCAGCCTAACTTAAGGCAAATATAAAGGTTATAACGACATGAAAAACGCACTCCGTTTCATCGCAGCACTAAGCGCACTAAGCCTAAATACAGGCATTGCGCAGGCTGAGTATGACTTGCCTTATGTCGGCGATCAGATAGAGCATAAAGCCCTTGATATCGATACCTTTATTCACCTTGCAAGAGACTATAATCTCGGCTTCACAGAAATGCGCGCCGCCAACCCCTATGTTGACCCATGGATACCTGGCGAAGACACAACGATTATCCTACCTTCACGCCATATCCTTCCCGATACAAAGCGTGAAGGCATCATCATTAATCTAGCGGAAATGCGTTTATACTATTTCCCAGAAGATGGCGCAGAACCAAAAACATTCCCAATTGGCGTAGGGCGTGAGGGACTAGACACGCCGCTTGGCGTAACAAAAGTAGTACGCAAAAAAGAAGGCCCTACATGGCGCCCAACACCGCGTATGCGTAAAGAAGACCCAGAACTAAAAGCATCATATGGCCCCGGTCCAGAAAATCCACTTGGTACCCATGCTCTTTATCTAGGCTGGCCCACTTACGCGATCCACGGAACCAACCGCCCATTTGGCATTGGTCGCCGTGTCAGCTCAGGGTGCATACGCATGTATCCAGAAACCATCACAAAATTATTCGAAGTCGCCCCTGTTGGCACCCGCGTTGAAGTCGTAAACCAACCCATTAAAACAGCATGGATTGATGATAAGCTCTACCTCGAAGCACACCCAACAATCGAACAAGCCATAGATTTCGAAGAAAACGGAACATCTGAAGAGCAAAAACTCACCGATGCAGAAATGCAGCACCTCATCAAAACAGCAGGCGAACACCAAGACCGTTTAAACTGGCCAGTTATCAGAGAAGCAGTAAAAGAGCGCAAAGGCTACCCGATACAAATAGCCCGCCGCCCTTCGGTTATCGTTGATGAAGAAATCAAGAACGCCGAAGATAACGCCAGCGATAAAGAAAATGATCCGTTAAAAGAAATCTACGATGGGGAAGACGGTAAAAACGTGCAGATCGATAAACCGCAAAAAACCGCTCTATCACCGCGCTATAACGACACCTTATAGTTTATCAATTTATCGGGCATAATATCCTATAGATACGTCCTGCATTACCCAAACACTATCAAGTAATATGAGGCGTTAATAATGATTATTCCATCATACGCTCTGCCCAAAAATAAAAAACCGCTTATGAAGCATAAGCGGCCTTTCTAATCTTAATATAAGAAGCGAAGAATTATTTCATCTGAACTTCTTGGAATACGCGCTCAGCAGGAGCCGCCATTACAGGCTTAGCAACGTTTGCATTACCTGCTGTACGGTCTGTAGCATAGCTAGAGCCTGAATCATATGTTGTGCCACATGCAGATAGAGCAGCAGCTGTGCCTAGAATGCAAAGTGTTGTTGAAAATTTTTTCATTTTGACCTCTTAAACTTTTTCATAGAGTTAAATAAAGATGAACCAACACCCTTATCCAAAAGAATGTAGCTGATCACTTCTGTTACACAATAAAAACTACCTATTAATTATTGTTTTTCAAGTGTTTTTTATCTCTCATGGAACAAAAAAACACTTGCAAGGAACAACGGAAAAGATAAGAGCTACTCGCGTTGATTCTTTTGCACCTGATCAAAATATGCATTAATCCCGCGCTTAAGGCCGCTTACAACCTTATTTCGGTATGTTTCAGTATTTAGCATACGTGCTTCATTCTTATTCGACATAAAGCCCGCCTCTACCAGCACTGACGGGATATCAGGCGCTTTTAAAACTGCAAAGCCCGCATATCTATGTGTATGTTCTAATGTGCGCACACCCTCTTTAGGTAAAACTGTGGCTAACTTACCTGCAAAGAACTTAGATTGGTTCATAGTATCCCGGCGCGCCAAATCAACGAGAATATTAACAACATCCTGGTCTTCAACACTGAGATCAATCCCTGCGATCAAATCTGCCTTATTCTCTCGTGCTGCAAGCGCAGCAGTTTGCTTATCCGATGCTTTTTCAGACAGTGTATATACAGAAGCACCGCGTACCTTTTTATTGCCAATAGAATCAGCATGAATAGATACAAATAAGTCTGCCCCAGCATCACGGGCAAATTTCACACGCCCCCTAAGTGAGATAAAAACATCTGTGCTTCGAGTCATTTTCACGCGGTAACGTCCAGACTTTACAAGCGCATCACGAAGCGATAATGCGAGTTTCAGCACAACATCTTTTTCCAAAAGCCCCGCTTCCTTACCGACAGCACCGGGATCAACTCCACCATGCCCTGGGTCAATAACAACAAGCGGTTTATAATCATTTTTAACCGCAGCATTTGCTTTAGACTTAGATTTATTTGAATAGGACTGCCCTGCATTATTGGGCGGATTATTAATATCTAGGTTACCGTGAATCTGCCCTTTAAACTGCTTAAATTCATCAACGCCAATACGGGCAATATCAATAACAAGCCTATCACCCTTTTGCCCTTTGGCAGGCAAAACAAAAGCAGAGCGAATCGACATAGAGCGCGACAAATCAAAAACTATGCGCGACACCCCAGGCTTCAACGCCCCTTGACGAACAGCTAAGATACCAGCCTCGTCATTAGCCGTAAAGTTCTTAACCGACCATGTAAAGCGCGGCAAATCAACAACCAAACGGTAAGGATCCGATAGAACAAAAGACTGGAAATCCGCAGCCTGATCCATATCCAGTACGATTCGCGTCTTATCCTCATGGATACCAAAACGTACGTCCTTCACCTCTAGCGCATGGGCCGGCATAAATGGAAAAAACATTGCGAACAATGCGAATATTACAAAAAAACGTGAAACCAATTTCAGACTCATTTAATGAAAAGAAAAACCCTTAGAAAGATACTATATCATATGTATCTATTATGATGTAAAGCGGCTTTACTATTGATGATCTATATTTTTTCAGGCTAACCTTAAATCTCAACTTATAATGATTCGTATATAAAGGTTTATCAAATGGCAGTTTCAAAACCAGCACTTTCACTCAGCGCTCTAGCTTTTGCAGCACTATTTGGCGGTGGTATCTACTTATATATGAACCTGAATTCAATTGCTAAACCCATCATCGAAAACCTAGCGAGTGATGCCTTAGGTGTAGAAGTCAGCATCGGCGACTTAGACATAAATTTATCTGAAAAAAAAGCAGCTGTTAAATCAGTTAAAATTGAAAATGTTGAGGGCTTTCAATCTAACCATATCCTGACTGTTAGTAGCGCTTCAGTGAATTTAAAGACACTTGAAGCTGGCCTTGTTTCTATCGGTACCATTGCCGTCGATGATATAAATATGCATCTCGATATCACAGAAAAAGGGACGAACGCGCAAACTCTACAAAAACAAATTGGTGAGCGCGCCGCTATGAAACAGAAAAATGCCGGCACAGACGATAAAACAAATGCTACATCTGATTCAAAAAGTTCAACTAAAGTAATGATTGATCAAATCAAGCTCGGCAAAATCACACTCAACACAAACTCTCCTTTCATCAAAACTCTAAAGCCTATTTCCATCGAAGGAACACAAATCAACAAAATAGGTGTCAGCGAAAATGGCGTGACCATTGAAAAAGCAACAAAGCAAATCACATCGCAGCTTTTAAGCTATGTGAATAAGCAAGCATCTAAAGAAGGACTATACAAAGGTGTTGCTGAAAGCGTACTAAAGGAAATCGGTACAAAGAGCCTCAATTCCGAAACAAAAGGTAAGCTTGAAGAGTTTAAGAACGAAGCGAGCGAAAAGCTTAAAGGTCTCTTCAACTAAGATATCATAAATCATGATAACGCAGGCCGTACTCGATACACTATTCTTTCCCCTTCAGACAGGCGCGCTGAGGCCCATCCCAGCCTCTGCACGATGTGCGTTTTTAAATGCACATCAACATAACGCACTGGAAAAAATACCGAACTTAAGCTTGGAACAACCTTTTAAACCCTCATATAACAGCTTATCACGCACAGATTTATGCTCCCCTTTAATTACAGAGGACAACAGCTTTGATTACGTGTTTATTGCACTACCCAAAAACCAAATTGAAAGCGAATATCTAATTGCCCGCGGCCTGACTTTACTCAAAGCTAAAGGAACGATTATAGCCGCCGCAGACAACAAGGCAGGCGGATCACGTATCGCCAAAACCCTAAAAAAATTCGGGTTAGACAATCCACAAAGCCTGTCAAAAAACAAAGCCAAATGTGTTTGGGTGGATATAGAAACATTGAATACCAGCGCAGTAAAAACTGCAATAGATCAAGGCGCTCAGACCAGCAAGAATGGTTACTGCACCCAACCGGGTATATATGGCTGGAACAAAATAGACAAAGGTTCAAAAATTTTAATAAATTACATTCCAGAAGACCTAAAGGGGAAAGGCGCTGATTTTGGATGCGGCTTCGGTTATTTATCTAAAGAGACTCTAAATAAAGCACAAAAAATCAAACATTTAACACTTATAGAAGCTGATAAAAGAGCGATTGAATGCGCGGAGTTTAATTTAAAAAGCTATACAGATATAATTTCTACAAACTGGCAAGACATTACGATAGGAACAAATGTCAAAAATCTAGATTTCATTATTATGAACCCGCCTTTCCATGAGGGTAAAAATGCTAACCCCGCAATTGGTATGGCCTTTATTAAAAGTGCGTACAACGCTCTAAAAAAACATGGATATCTTTACATGGTAGCTAATATCCAGCTCCCTTATGAAGATACGTTAAACAGCCTTTTCTACAGCACTGAAAAACTCCATGAAGGCGATGGCTTCAAAGTCTACAAAGCTATGAAATAACTCACTATACTTTAGGTATAATACTTTTTTAAGATTTAGCTTATACCATATCCATAGTTGTGCTAATTTATACCAAGGTATAGCCAGCTAGAGAGTATAGATTTGAGTATTAAAAACTTACGTATATTGCTTATCGAAGACGATAAGAACGCTGCATTTACTATCAAGACCATGCTACATGAACTTGGTATGTATAGGGTTCTCGTAGCAGCCGATGGAAAGCATGGATCAGAAGTCATCTCAAGCGCTAGTAAAATTGATTTAATTCTATGTGACTGGGATCTACCATATAAATCTGGTATAGAAATTCTTCAAGATCTTCGCCGTATAAACAATCTAACACCCTTTATAATGATAACAGGCAAAGCTGATCCCGCATCCGTAAGGATGGCATTAAAAGCAGGTGTGAGCGCCTACATAAAGAAACCTTTTAAAAAGCAAGAAATTCACGAAAAGATAATACAAATTCACGCTAAGCAGAATAGATAGAGCAATTAAATATCGTAACTGATCTTTTCGCCTTCGATCTCTTCGACTTGCTTCATAATACGTTGAATTTTTCGCTCGTCATGAAGTGCGCGTTTATTAAGCCCTGTCTCTCGACCAATCATATAATAAATTGAATCGAGTGTTACTTCTGTACCTCGGCCATAATTCTTAACTTGATAAGCCATCGAAGCATCAAGTGTAATAATAGATTTATCAGGCTGATTACGCTTGCGCATATGTTCGTCTGTAAGCTGTACAATCGTCATTAAACAGTTGTTAGAAATTGTAACACCATGGTGCTTTTCATGCCCCCCGCGAAGTGCTTGCAAAATCTTATATGTCTCAACCGTGTTAGGTACACTCAAGAAAACTTTTTGGAAACGTCGATCCATAGCAGGATCGAGCGCAACATACTCCCTAAATTCATCAAGCGTTGTCGCACCAATCGTCAAAAGATCACCCGCCGTCAAATACGGCTTCATCACATCCGAAAGACCAGCATAAGATGAACCATGACATGTAGGCATAATCTGGTGAATTTCGTCCAAGAAGAGAATAATTCTCGGTGCATCCGGATCATGATAACGCTCAGCCACACCTTTACATAGAGGAATAAAGCGCTCCTGAAATTCTGCCGGACTTGTTGTACCCGCAGCCATACGGGCTAGTTCAACCTCAATAAGGCGCGCATCTTGCAAATAATCTGGAACAGTACCATCTGCAATACGCTGTGCAAGGGCCACAACCATCGCCGTCTTACCCACACCAGCAGGCGCAAGAAGCACAACGTTTTTACGGCCTTTTTGTAAAAGAATAAGAAGGGCCTCTTCCACCTCTTTATCACGACCAGTAATCGGCCCATAACGCCCAGCCTTAGCATTCGCTGTAAAATCCGTACAATAGCTTGAAAAAATATTCTCTAGCTCTTCATCCGTTACAACATATGACCACTTTGTTCCCATAACTAACCTGCTCTTTAATATAATAAGAAATATAGGGCGCAGACAGCACCCGAAAAGAATAACTACTTGCGAAGTATATCCTATTCCCAATCATAAAGGGAGGGGGTTAATAATTCGTTTTTACATTATGGAATAAAATAAAGTGGATTTTATTATGTTTCAGGTGCAGCCACTCTAACTGGATATGCTGAACGGCCAGCACTCACATAATGACTAATCTTAGTTTTTGGAGCATTTTCAGCATCAGGCCCTTTTGCCTTGACCGCATCGTGCGCTTTCCAAAAATTATCTTCTAATTCAACTTGTGATGGGATCTTCTTTTCAGCCATATCAAACTACCTTCTATTACTAAATTTGTTCAAAACATTACATAAAAAAGAAAGAAAAAGCAAAATTGACCTTAAAACCCTATAACTTTCAATAAAGTAGCTAAATTTCCATCACGTATAACATTGCTCATTTCTTGCTCAACCTTACCGCCCGGAGCAGGCCTATACCCCACACCAAGTCCAGCCTTCTTCATCATTGGCAAGTCATTTGATCCATCACCAACACATAAACATTCAGACAAATCAGCGCCATATTGCTGCGCATAATAGGCTAAATGTTCTGCCTTTTTATTTCCATTCACAATATCAGCATCATTGATAACACGCCCCGTCAAAAGCCCCTCATCATCAATCTCCAACACATTGCCATGGTGTGCATCCATATTGAGGCTAGAAGAGACTTTTTCAGTAAAAAATGTAAAACCACCCGACACAAGAACAATCTTTACGCCGTGATCTTTCAGCCCCTGAATGAGAACTTCCGCCCCTTCATTAAGCTTCATATCTTCATAGACTGGCTGCAATAAAGAACCAGCGTCCACACCTTTCAACTTCACCAAACGACGGCGTAATGAAGTGTCAAAGTCAGCGCCTTCAACCATAGCCTGGCGTGTAATCTCCTTCACTTCAGCGCCATACCCTGCCATTTCTGCCATCTCATCAAGCGTCTCAGCAGCTACAATAGTACTATCCATATCAAACAGCGCTAATTTAGGAATAAATTGAGAAGGTACACAAAATACATCAACTCCATCGCCAGCAGCCTTCTTTAACCGCTTCATCTCTTCAGGGCTAGGCATAGAATCAGGCTTTACATCTAAGCCGCAGCTACGAATTAATTTTTCATCAACTTTGACAGCCTCACCGCCTCTAACAAAACGAAATTCAAAACTCATAAAAACACCTCTATTCTAAGAAAAGGACTAGACAAAAAGCCCTAAATTTTCTATCGCTTGGAACGTATTTTTTTTATATAGACGAGGCTCAAGCAAAACAATGGAAAAACCAAGCATTAAACCTAAAAACCCCTGTTTCTCTTCAGGACCATGCTCAAAGCGTCCGGGTTGGAGTTTAGAGAGCCTATCTGGCGCGCTACTTGGCCGTTCACATCGTGCTGGCCCACTCAAAAAGCAGCTAAAAGAAGCAATTGATAAGCAAAAAGAAATTTTAGGCATCCCTGAAGATTACTATGTAGGTATTCTTCCAGCATCTGATACAGGCGCATTTGAGTGTGCTCTATGGTCTATGCTTGGCGCTCGTGACATTGATGTTTTCGCATGGGAAAGCTTTTCAAGTGACTGGCTAAAAGACATTACAAATGAACTTAAACTAGAAAATGTAAACACATACAAAGCAGATTATGGTTTATTGCCTGACCTTTCTCAAGCAAATCCAGCTAACGATATCGTGTTCGTATGGAACGGAACAACTTCGGGCGTTCGTGTACCAAATGGTGACTGGATCTCTGCAGATCGCGAAGGTCTTACGTTCTGTGACGCGACATCTGCAGTATTCGCATACGATCTTCCATGGGAAATGCTAGATGTGACAACATGGTCTTGGCAGAAAGTTCTTGGTGGTGAAGCTGCACATGGGATGCTTGTACTATCACCAAAAGCTGTTGAGCGTCTGGAAAGCTATACACCAGAGCGCCCACTACCAAAAATATTCCGCCTGACTAAAAAAGGTAAACTCAACACAGGAATCTTTGAAGGTGCAACAATTAACACACCATCAATGCTTGCTGTCGCTGATGCGCTTGACGCTCTTAATTGGGTAAAGAATATTGGTGGGCTTAGAACAACAATCGCACGCTCCGAAGAAAACTTCAAAGCCATAGAAAACTGGGTTGCTAAAACAAGCTGGGTTGATTTCTTAGCAGAAGTTCCAGAAACACGCTCAACGACATCTGTATGTCTAAAAATCGTTGATAGCTGGTTCGAAGAACTAGCAGATGAAGATAAAACACCATTCATTAAATCAATGTGCAAAATTTTGGATGATGAAAAAGTCGCATACGACATTGCTGGCTATCGTGACGCCCCTGCAGGCCTTCGTATCTGGTGTGGCGCAACAATATCTGGCGATGACGTTGAAGCTCTGACCCCTTGGTTAGATTGGGCATATACAATGGCCAAAGCACAGGAACAGCGCAAAGCAGCATGATGCGCACTGAAATTTTAATCGCAATAACAATTGGAGCGCTAGCCTATAGCTTTGCGCTCCATTTTATTAGAACTGATGATATAAACAAAGCGCTTCCACCTTCTACTGAGATAACAAATTTTGAATTCAATGCTATTGATGGCAGGAAAATCGCCTTTAAAGACATAAATGAAGATATAATAATCCTCAATTTCTGGGCCAGTTGGTGCGCCCCATGTATAAAAGAGTTCCCCGCCTTAATAAAGGCCACCCAAGAATATCCTGCTAACGTAAAGCTTATTGCGCTCTCTTCTGATGAAGACGAAGAAAATATTACCCGCTTTTTGAAAACTCAAAACATATCCCAAACTTCAAACATTATTATCGCACATGATAAAGAGCAGAAAATAACAAAAGGCCTATTTAAAATTCACGCACTTCCTAAGACTTACCTCATTGATTCAAATAAAGAAATATTCCAAATCATCGAGGGTGGCGCATGGAATTATAATATGTTAAAAAATCATATAGAAATGTTGCTCGGCAGCATTGAAAATCATTCTTGATTTTACGTTCATCATGTATCATACGTTACCGGATCGGTATAAAAAGAATAGAAAAAAGACGGCAAAATGACACGCACTGAAACAATGCTTCACAAAGCGTTAAAAGCGATTCCCGCTAAACACGCACACGCTCACAATAAAATGCTTCTTCGCAAACTGATTGAGCATATAGGCGATGCCGATGCCGACCATTTCTCCCCTGAGCTTTTAGGCGACATCATTCAGATACACGGTGAAATGGCTCAAAAACGCACATCAGGTATTGCGCAAATTAAAATTAGAACTGTTACAAATGAAACAGAAGGTAATAGTGGGCGCATGACGACAATTGATTTTGTCGGTGATGATTATGCATTCTTAGTCGATTCAATCGCTGCTGAAATTAATAATAATGATTTCCTAATCGACCTTCTTGTACACCCAATTCTGTATAGCCAATATGATGATAATGACACGCTTACTGATGTAAGTGACGAACCTAAAGAAGGTTACATCCAACAATCTCATATCCATATTCAAATCAAAGATACACCACCGCAAGAAGCACTTGATAGGCTAGAAAATGGCTTACATGAAATAGTAAAAGATGTGCAGCTTACAAATCGTGACTGGCCTCAGATGCTAGAGTGCTTAGCACAAGCACGAGAAGATCTTGCAAATGCGAAAACGCGCCGCCCCTTAAGTGAAGTCCAGCAATATTGTGACTTCCTTGATTATCTGCACAAAAACAACTTCACGCTTTTAGGTTACCGCGAATACGAGTTCATTCAAAAGGACGGTGAGCTAAAAAGCCGCACTAAGAAAAAATCAAGCCTAGGACTTCTACATAACGAAATACGCCCCGCATATATCAGCGACTGCGAAGAAGGCCTTCCTAGGAATTTACAAGAAAAACGTAAAAACCTAGCGCCTCTAACAATCTCCAAAACCAACCGACTCTCAACGGTTCATAGACGCGTACCGATGGACGCTATTGCAATCAAAACATATGATGCAGACGGAAATGTTAAAGGTGAAAAACTCTTTCTCGGCCTATTTACATCTGTAACCTACTCCAGAAGCGTAAGCGACGTTCCTTACTTACGTGAAAAAGTTCAACAAGTCATTGAGCTTTCAGGCACAATCCCTGACTCACATAACCGCAAAGCGCTTGGACATATCCTAGAGAAATATCCACGTGATGAGTTATTTCAAATGGAGCCTTCACAGCTTTTAGAAATTGCCACTAGTATTATGCGCTTGCAAGAACGTCAGCGCATTGCCCTATACATTCGCAAAGATCCGTTCAAACGTTATATATCTTGCCTTGTATATATTCCTCGTGATCGCTTTGGTACAACGCTGCGCAAGAAAATGTGCGCAATCTTAGAAGATGAGCTGAAAGGTAAATGCGTAAACTTTTCAACATCTCTTGATGACTCCGTTTTTGCTCGTGTGATGTTCATCATCAACATTAAGCAATCGGAAGAGCCAAAGTTCGACACTGACAAGCTAGAGAAAAAGCTACAAGAAGCAGGTCAAACATGGCAGGAACTCCTCTCAGCAGCCCTTGCTGAACACTATCAAGATGAAGGTTATATCACAGAAAAAGCTGTGAAATATGGAGATGCCTTCCCGATTTCATACACGACACGCTATCAAGCCTACCAGGCGGTTTTTGATATCAGTAAGATCGAAGACGCACTTCGTACAAAGGCATTACAGCTAGACTTGTACAAGACTGAAAAATGCAGCGAACATCAACTTCGCTTAAAAGTATATACATGCGGAAAGCCTCTAAACCTATCTGATGTAATGCCTATTCTCGGTCATTTGGGTCTAAAGGCTATCTCTGAATACCCATTTGAAATCAGACCAGATGGTGATTTTGACAGCGTATGGATGCATGATTTCCTTCTTGAAACTGCAGAAGAAAACGCACCACTTAATATTTCTGAAATCAAAGAAAACTTTGAAACAGGTTTTGTTAAGATATGGGACAAACAAACCGAAAATGACTCCTTAGGACGCCTAATCCCTGTCGCGAATATGACATGGCACGAAGTCGGAATTCTACGTACCTATGTACGCTATCTTAAACAGATAAGATTCCCATTAAGCCGACCATATATTGAAAAAACTTTGAATGGCCACGCAGATATCAGTCGTATGATTGTTGATCTTTTCCTGACTTATCACGATCCAAGCCTAAAGGATGGTGAGAAAAAAGCAGAAGCGATCAAGGCTAATATCGAAAAAGCTCTCGAGCACGTAGAATCCCTAGACCAAGATCGTATCATTCGTACGATTACTGCACTTGTTGAAGCAACACTACGTTCAAACTACTTCCAAACTAACGATAACGGTGACAAAAAGAGCTGGCTATCTATGAAGTTTGACTGCTCAAAAGTCCCTGATATGCCGCAACCACGGCCATATAGAGAGATTTTCGTCTACTCCCCTAAAGTAGAAGGCGTACACCTCAGGGGAGATAAAATCGCACGCGGTGGCTTACGCTGGTCAGACCGCCATGACGACTTCAGAACAGAAGTACTGGGCCTTATGAAAGCGCAGATGGTTAAAAACTCAGTCATCGTACCGATGGGTGCAAAAGGTGGCTTTGTTGTTAAAAAAGCAACAAAAACACGTGATGAGTTCATGGCCGAAGGTATTGAATGCTACAAAACCTTTATTCGTGGCCTGTTAGATATTACAGACAATAGAAAAGGTACAAAGATTGTACCGCCTAAAAATGTAAAACGCCGTGATGGAGATGACCCTTATCTTGTTGTAGCCGCTGACAAAGGTACAGCTAGCTTCTCAGATATTGCCAATAGCCTATCACAAGAATATAAATTCTGGCTTGATGATGCCTTTGCTTCAGGTGGCTCTGCTGGGTATGACCATAAAAAAATGGGCATCACAGCACGAGGCGCTTGGGAATCGGTTAAGCTTCTATTCCGTGAAATGGGGCACAACACACAAGAAGAACCATTTGATGCTGTCGGTGTCGGTGATATGGGCGGTGATGTATTTGGTAATGGAATGCTACTTTCCAAACATATACGCCTAATCGGTGCGTTCAACCACCTTCATATTTTCGTAGATCCTAATCCGGACCCGGCTGAATCATGGAAAGAGCGCAAACGCCTCTTTGATAATGTAAAAGGATGGAATGAATATAATACGAAAAAGCTTTCTAAAGGCGGACGCATTTATGACCGTCATGAAAAAAGCTTAACCTTGACGCCGGAAATTAAAGAACGCTTCGATATTGATAAAGACAAAGTCACACCTAACGAGCTTATGCGCGCTATCCTATCCGCACAAACAGACCTGCTATGGTTTGGCGGAATTGGTACATACATTAAAGCAACAAGCGAAACTCATGCAGATGCAGGTGATAAAGCCAATGACTCCATTCGTTTAAACGCATCAAAAATTCGTGCGAAAGTCATTGGAGAAGGTGCAAATCTAGGCACAACCCAACTCGGACGTATAGAATTTTCTAAAAATGGTGGCCTTATTAACACAGATTTCGTAGACAATTCGGGCGGCGTGAACTCATCTGACCTAGAGGTCAATATTAAAATCCTCCTCAGTGACGTGATGAGCGAACAAAAACATAAAATGGATATTGATGTCCGAAATAAGCTTCTAGAAAAAATGACAGATAATGTCGCTGATCTAGTTCTTAGAAATAACTATCAACAAGCACAGGCCATTAGCCTAGCAAGTGTAAATGCAAAACATAACCTTCAGGTTCATAATGATTTCATTCGTGAACTCGAACGTGAAAAAGGTTTAAGCCGCGCACTAGAGGGCTTGCCAGATGAAGAGGCAATAGAAAAGCGCCTAACCTCTGGCAAAGGTCTAACAAGACCAGAACTATGCATACTTCTTTCCTATGCAAAAATTGGCTTTACTCAAGATCTTCTAGACTCTGACATTCCAGACAGTCCGGATATGCGTGAATGGCTAATCAGCTATTTCCCTGATGATCTTCAAGAAAAATATAAAGAAGAGATTTTACGCCACCGCCTCGCAAAAGAAATTGTAGCCACACAAATGGCAAACTCCTTGGTCAACCGTATGGGGCCAACTTTCTTGAAAGAGAAAATGAACAAGACAGGTGCAAGCGTAGAACAAATCGCTAAAGCATATTTGATCGTTCGTGATGCTTTTGGCCTTAAATCACTTTGGGACTCAATCGAAGACCTCGACAATAAAGTACCAGCCGCTGTTCAGTTCAAGGCTATGCACCAAATTGCAAAACTAAGTGAACATAGTATTTCGTGGTTCCTTACACGTTACACAGGAAAACTTGATATTGGCCGTGAAATCAAACATTTCACAGCGGATATCCAGACAATTAAAGAATGTCTGCCAAAACGACTTCCTGAAGAGCTTTTGAACGAAGTAAAAGCACGTACAGAAGAAAATATACAAGATGGCCTCCCTAAGAAACTTGCAAATGAAATTGCGCTTCTGCCTCTTCTATCTTCTGCATGTGACATTATTCGTATCAGCAAAGATAAGAACACAGATATTTTAGAAACAGCACAAACTTATTTCGAAGTGGGTGAGAAATTTCAAATCTATTGGTTACGTAGCCAAGCCCTTACTTTGCCGACAAATACACCATGGCAATACGAAGCCTCTAACGGTATTATTGAGCAACTGTACAATGCACAAGCTATTATCACGAAGCGTATCCTGACAGATATTAGCAAGCCCGGTAAGGACACAAAGAGCTATACTCAAAGCTGGGTAGACAGTAACCCTGAGCACATGCAAAAGCTATCATCACTATTTGGTGCACTTCATAAAACAGCAGCACTGGATTTAGCTATGCTTGTAACTGCGCAGCAGCGTCTTAATAACTTATCAGCGAGTTAAAATATTAAAGGCCAATAATGGCCAATAAAGCACAGGACAACCAAAATCAAACCGAAGTCTCGGTTTGATTTAAATGCTTTCAAACTACTCTGCTGGTCATCCATGTCCCAGCGCATCATTTGCCAAAACAATGCAAAAATCATAACGGCCAGTGATATAAAAAAGAGAACAACAGATAGGCTATAAAGATAAAGTGCACTAGCAAAGCTTAAAGCACATCCCGCGTATACCCCCCCAACAAAAACCCTACTCTTCTCACCAAACTTAAGAGCGGTAGAACGTACACCAATTAGCACATCATCTTCCTTATCCTGATGCGCATATATAGTGTCATAACCAATAGTCCATAAAATCCCGCCAAAATACAGTAAGACTGCAGAGTAGGACAAAGCTCCGCTCATTGCGCTCCACCCCATAAGCGCACCAAAATTAAACGTAAACCCCAAGAATAGCTGCGGCCAATAAGTAATCCGTTTCATAAAAGGATAGGCAATAACCAACGGCAAAGAACAAAAGCCAAGCATAATGGTGAGCCAATTAAATTGTAAAAGTACAATTAAACCACAAAGTAAGAGCGCAAAAAGAAAGAGAGCAGCTTGCTTAAGCCCCAATACACCACTGGCAAGCGGCCGAGCTCTTGTACGTTCAACCTGCGCATCTAAATCACGGTCCCACATATCATTTATAACACAGCCTGCCGCACGCATTACCGTTGCACCAACAACAAACAGACAGATTGCCGCTACCCCAGACAAGCCAGATGAAAGACCAATTGACCACACCCCAGGCAACAACAAAAGCCACACGCCAACCGGCCGGTCTAAACGGGATAAATATAAGTAAGGCCTGACTGCCGATGGCATTTGCTCTATCCATCCGCCTTTTTCAATATCTGTAAACATGGCTCTCAACAAAATCTAAATAGAAATAATCTTTTGATTAATAAGAAAAAAAGATACACTAACGCCTATGTCAAAACAGCACAAAATGCAACGCTTATATACTCAAGAGCCCCTATCGAGCTCAACCCTAATTAACCTAAGCGATAATCAAACACACTATTTAAAAAATGTCATGCGCCTCTCCCTCGGCGATAAAATTCGACTTTTCAATGCTGAAAATGGGGAGTGGGTCTGCGAAATAACTGAACTCAAGAAAAAAAGTACAAGCCTCAAAACGCTTGAGCAAACAAGAACGCCCCTAAAAGAAAAAACAGAACTGCATTTACTCTTTGCCCCCATAAAAAAACAAAGATTAGATTTCCTCATTGAAAAAGCTATAGAGCTGGGCGCAACACATCTTCACCCGGTCATAACAGAGCATACAGAAAACAGAAAAATCAAAAACGAACGTATACAAGCGCAAATCATAGAAGCCACAGAGCAATCAGAGCGTTTATCCTTAGCCGTCATAGAAAAAACAATGCCCTTAAAAGAAAAAATAGAAGCATGGAATTATAACCTTCCAATCCTTTGGGCAGCTGAACGGCAAAACGCCAATAAAATAGGCATCAACAAAAGGCCATGCGCTTTTCTAGTTGGACCAGAAGGTGGTTTTTCAGAAACAGAAATTCAATATTTATCACAACATAAGAATATTAAATCGATATCCCTAGGAGAGAATATCCTTCGCGCTGAAACTGCAGCCCTCTATTGTCT
Organism: Micavibrio sp. TMED27; assembly: GCA_002167715.1. Classification (GTDB taxonomy): domain Bacteria; phylum Pseudomonadota; class Alphaproteobacteria; order Micavibrionales; family Micavibrionaceae; genus TMED27. The sequence goes on along the minus strand of NHCG01000010.1, from coordinate 225,622 downwards.
CTCACATACTGAATAAATTTGATTTTCATAGCGGGAAATGCTAGTTTTCTAATATGGCAATTGTACTAAATAGAAGCGGTTTTACAGCACCTGACATTAATGCAGGCTTTGGCGCAGCACATAATATGTTTGCGCACAATGTTATTAATGACATCACAGCTGAAAGCACAGAAAATTTATCGCAGAAATCACAAGTAGAAGAGTCTTTATCACATTTTGATATTAACCCGTGGGTTAAGACAAAACTTCAGCGCGCCATGGATCATATTAAGCAAGGGAATACAGGCAAAGCTTTAGATATATTGATTAAATCAATTAATGACATCAGCGAAGAAGCACCTGAAAAAACAGCCTTAATGTTCAACTATTATAAGAATGAGTTGGAAGAGCGTGGGCTTGATCAACTCGCGAACGTTCTGGACGCTGTCTTTGATAATATTGATCAAAACATTGATGAAGAAAATAATCTTGATATAGAAGAGCTAAAATACTCAAGAAACCCTTATAAGCTGCAGCTTAACTAATCTTTATTTTACGAATTATAAAAACACTGGTGGCACTGTTTTTTTTCCGTTACAATATGAATAGCAGAAAGGGAATGTCATGCGTAAATTTGTAGTTCTTTCAACAGCTCTATTTTCATTGTCAGTTGCGCCTGTCGCATTTGCAGGTGAATATGACGACTCGATTTACCATTGCGGCACACCAGTTGACAACACTCTTACAACTGACAACAGTACGCCTGTTTGTGATTTTTACACCAGACAACTTGAATACCGTATCAAAGCTAATGACCTCAGAGATCGTATACTCACAAGGCAAAAAAACTTCCAAGGTCCGTCGAAAGAAGCAAGGCGCCGTTATGAAGAAAAACTTATCGAGCTAAATAAACAACGCGGCATCATAAAAGATGAAGAAGAAAATGCCGAAACAGCTGAAAACAAATCATAATCATTAAAAAAAGCGCTAGTATTTAGCGCTTTTAAATTATCTGCCCTATAGCTCTGCCCCAACTATTCAGCAAGAGCAAACTTCATATCACCAACAAGAGCTGCATATTCCTGGAATATAGCGCCTTTAATTGACTTAAATCGCTCCAATTCTTTTCCATTGAGTTGCTCACCTGTAGGAACATCAACGCTGCGTGGATTAACCTGACGACCAGCCATTAAGACTTCATAATGTAAATGCGGGCCAGTGGATCGACCTGTCGTACCGACATAACCAATAACCTCTCCTTGCTCAACGCGCATACCACTCTTAAGTCCACGTTTAAATTTATGAAGGTGAGCATAGGCTGTTTTAAGCTTCGAATTATGACGAAGGCGAATATAGTTACCATAGCCACCGTTACGCCCAGCATACTCAACCGTTCCATCACCTGCAGCATAAATAGGCGTGCCAGTTGGTGCAGAAAAATCTACACCTTTATGCATTTTATTATAACCAAGAACAGGATGCCTTCTCATTCCAAAACCAGACGAAATACGTGCACCATCAACTGGTGTCTTCATAAGAGTTTTACGAATACTCATGCCATTCGGCTGAAAGAAATCAACGCTCCCATTATTCATTTCATAACGATAAATCGGCATATCCTTACCACGCACACTCAAATTCGCATATAAAATGTCACCATAACGTGCAAATTCACCATCTTCTGTTTCATAAGTTTGATACATGACTTCAATCTTGTCACCACGTCTTAGGTCACGCTGAAAGTCAATATCCCATGAATAAATGCGTATAATTTCAGCAACTATCTGCTGCGGAATACCAGCAAGCGCTGCTGACCCATATAAAGATGTTTTAATACTCGCTTTACGCGCATAACTTTTAGGCACAAGATCCAGCTCTTCAATATCAGCTGTAAACAACTTAGGGCCAGCACGTGTAATAGAAATCATCTTAACAGGCGATAGCTTCATCTCAAGCTTCTTAAAGCCCATACCGCCATTCTCATCTGGCTCATAATGAAGACCAATTTTTTGACCGGATTTGACTTTTCTTACATCATAGTGACGCTGCAAGGCCTTCACAGCATAATAAGCTTCATTTCCACTTAAACCACTATCTTGCAGAAGACCTGCAACAGTCTGCCCACTAGCAACCTCAACTTCTTTGAAACGAGGTTGCTCAGGCTTTTTAAGAGCAAGAGACGCTTTACGTATCCCATCGGAAATTTTAGCTTTTAATACATTGGAGACATTTTTGCCTTCAGGCGTTTTGGTATTTACTGGCTGCTCTTCTTGAATAGCGCGTGATATCGCATCCGCAATTTCAGCGGCATCCGTCACAACTTCTTCAATTTCAGAGGAAACATTTTCTTGTACTTCAGCTGAAAAATTAGCAACAACATCTAGCGGAGCTTCATGCTCATCATTGCTAGCCATTGAAAATGACGGAACATCAAGAGCATTTAACGGAAGAGATACTCCAGATGTTGCAAATCCAGCGGATAAAAAGCATACAGCCACAGCGCCAGATATATATCTTAAGCGCAGCCTATTCCCTCGCGTCATCAAATAACGCTGGCGCAAAGGCAACAATCTATGCATCGCAAGATGAGATTTGGCCGATGCCAGAAGGCGCATACAATAACTCCCTAGTTTCAAAATACCTAATATGAAGGCTTTCGCATTTGCCGAAACATACCCAAGTAACTTACTATTTTTTTCCAATAATCTGGTTTTTAGCACAATAAAACCGCTATTCCAATGATTTAATAAACTTTTGATAAAAAGAATCATGGACAAACACACGCCTCAAAACTCAATTTTTTATCATATACATAAGCGTTAGATTTTAAATCAACATCAGACGATATGATTTAATACCTATTTTTTAGTCATCACATTCTTGTGATATTTTTTTATACGCTTTACTCGAACCACTTAAGCTATATGTATCCGTGGTATGTGTACCACGTGAGGAAATACCCTTTATCACTAACTTCGATCCATTTTTAATTGCATCCGCAAGTTTTGTATCTGTTTCAGGGTCTGGCCCCCATGCAGTTTCATCCTGCGTGTACAAAACAAATTCTTTACCATCAATAATGGCCTTAGCTTCACTACCAGTTTTATAATTATACCCCGTAATATAACTAAATACATCACGCGTATCATCCGCTGGCCTATGCGTAATCAAAGCAAAAGGTTCACCGCGTTTGGTGTAATCACCTTCAGCTTTAGTAGGCTGCGATGCCATATAACAAACTTTTTGACCATTTTCGAAAAATACATAAGCCTCCCAAGCACCATAATCACCTAACAGCCTAGGCTCACCAGCGTGTGCTTGAGAAGAAAAACCGATTACAGCCAAAGACGCAACCACCATAGTCAAAGAACGAAACATTACAGCTTCCTATTACTTATAATTTTAACACGATCACATAAAAAAGAAAAATTTATGACATGTAGAAAACATGCTTTTTGTATAATAAGTCCGTATAGTATCTGTGTCCACCGTAAGCGTGATAAATATTTACGTTACACACAAATAGCCCGAGAATTAAATAACTACTGCGCACGAATTAACTGACGCTTAAAAACACTGCGCTCACTAGGTAAATAGAGCCCTTGAACATACGCGATTTCAGGAAAGCGCTTCCGAAGCCGAATAGCATGATGCGCATCCTGAACCCCTTCCGCCACAATAGTAACTTTAGGCATCAAACTTTCGACAAAACTCACCACATTTTCTAGCGAGTTACTTGCACCATTTTCAGCACAAACAGCATGCCGATCAATTTTGATATAATCGGCTATACCATCAAATTCGCCGATACGCATAATATCATTGATATTAAGACCAACATCATCCAGCGCAAAACTTACGCCCAAATTATGATAAAGCTTAAGAACATCTTGGTTCATACCAACATGAGGTGTACTTTCATGGATCTCAATAATAATTTTCTCATCAGAACCCAGCTCCAATGTCGACAAACATTCCAAGGTTGATGTCACAAACCCCCGATCCCTTAATGATCTTGCTGATACATTGATAGAAACTTGTCGCTCATCACTTCTCATAAACTGATCAAGTGCAGCCAAAAACAGAATATTATCCAATTGCGCAGTAAAACCGTGATTATAAAAGGCCATAACAGCAGGATATGGCGGTATAACATCCCCCCGATAATCACGAACACGTAATAACATCTCGCCAGGACAAGATAATGGCGCATCTAAAGACATTAAGTGCCATGGCTCAATAGCGAAAACCTCACGCTCTTCAATCACCATATTAGCCAAAGCAATCAGCGCACGAAAACCATAAACCACAGCATCTTCATGCGCCAAGCCCTGCGCTTGGTTCACATATTGCTGATAAGATCTAACAAGGTTTTCAGTTTGTAAAAGAAGTTCTTTCTTTATATTTTTTTGCACCAACGGGTAAGCCTTCTCTACACTCAAATTAAGCACCCTCTTTACGCATCACCCAAGATATCCTGCATTTTTTATCAAGAAACTTCCCGCTAATAACAAGTTGCTTGGTTTTACGTACATTTAGCCCATCGCCAAGATACACACTATCTTGCAATGCCATTGAACCACCAGAAAAATGGAACCGCCATCCAGCTCCGCCCGGCATTCTTATTAACGCCTCTTCACCGCCTCGAATAAGCGAAACCATCACACGTGGATGCAAATGAAACCGTATAGCAACATCTAACGCCTCTGCAGGCATCATGTGACTTGTTAGAATATCCTCACCACGAACATCATAACCGTTATCAGCGATTGCAATTCGGCGCCTATGAACAAAGCCATTAAGCCCCTCATACCCATTATGTGTTGCCTCCAGCACTCCTGAACCAGGCTGCTCATTACGTACAGACTGAACTTTCGTTGCCCTACGGTCAAATTGACCTTCACCATAAAACTCACAGGCATTACGATCAGATAGCGTTAAAGAACTATGAGCCGGCGTTGCACGAAGTGCATCAGCCCATTCATGAGAACTTATATGAGTACCACAATTCACAAACACGCGCTCACGCCCGTAACACATTTCAAAAGCAAGTGGCGCAGCATGACAACAGTCGTCATATGGTGCACTGGGTGTACGCCCCACATCAAACATGATACTCGTGCGGCCAACCTGTATTTTCTCATAGCCACTTTGCGCCAACGACTTCACACTTCGTCCCTTACAAGCAGCTTGCGAGATAACAGCATCGATCAACTGCGGATCATATTCATATCCACCATTAAAACCTGCAAATGATTTGTCTGTATATCTGAAAAAAGAAACAGCCTGCGCAGCTCTTTCAATAACTTCACCAAGGATCACTGGCTGCGGATAGCCACCTGCCTGCAAAGCACCTCGAATATCTAGCAAAACACTTAATGCCCTTAACAAAACAACAGGAGAACGTGTTTTATGCCCACCATCACCAAAAAACTGCGTGTTTAACTGCTCTTTTAGATACATAAGCGCTTGGTCAACGTATTTTTCATACCCTTCAAAGGCTAAACCGACATATAAAAGCCCCTGAATTGCAAATAAAGCATCTAAACCGACTAAATCCTCATCATCACGCATAAAAGCGCTTGATAAATGCGCTCCCTGCATCGCAAGACTTTCCAAGAATATGTCCTGAAAATCCTCATCATCCATACCTGCATCAAAATCATCATCTAACTTAGAGAAAAACTCGTAATGACTAATCCATAATGCACATCTTTGACCACAAACGCCTAAATTCCATGCGTCCTGCTCCCAGCGCTGCCCATGACTAAATATCCAGCTATTTATCATAGCCCTGGCTTGGGCGCGCACCATTTTAGCTTGCCCACTCGTATATGCATAAGCGCGAAGATCACGTAAAAACACAAAATCATGTAAAGCCGCACCGCGTCCCTTATAAGCTTCAGGCAATTCACCAGCACATAAGGTCGCCCCTCTCTCGCTCTCACCCGCCCATTGATCAACGGGACGAACAACAAGCCGTTCAGGCACATACCCCCTTAAACTCCAGCTATATAAATAACTGTCATAGGCCATCTGCCCCGCAGATTTTTTAATATGATTAAGCAGACTTGGCATTTGCTCCCAACTACACTCTTAAAGCCTGAATATTTGAGGCATATCCTTCCGGACCATCCTTAAAAACAAAACTACCTGCAACAAGGACATCTGCTCCAGCCTGAACACACTGCTTAGCTGTCTGCGCATTAACGCCACCATCGACCTGCAAATCAATATCACGCCCACTTGCGTCAATCATAGAACGGGCTGCTTCAATCTTATCAAGCAACGGTATAAAACTCTGTCCACCAAACCCAGGATTAACCGTCATAATAAGTATAAGATCCAGCATATCAACGACATGCTTTATAGCATCAATTGGTGTATGCGGATTAAGTGAAACACCTGCCTTTACACCACGTGATTTAATAGCCTGTAAAGTTCTATGCAAATGCGGCCCTGCCTCCACATGCGCTGTAATAATATCAGCGCCCGCATCCACAAAATCACCAATTAACGGGTCAACAGGCGCAATCATTAAATGCACATCAAAAGGCTTAGGTGTGGCGCCGCGGATAGCCTTAACAACAGGCGCACCAAATGTAAGATTAGGAACAAAATGACCATCCATCACGTCGATATGGATGTAATCCGCACCCGCCTTATCTATAGCTGCGACCTCTTCACCTAATTTTGAAAAGTCAGAAGACAAAATAGATGGAGCAATCCTTACAGGCTTTTGTGGCATTTTATTTCCCTTAAATTCTATATTTTTATTATGTGGGTAAGACGAATAAAGTAGCAAATAGACTTGCTTATATTAGTTTTAGCAGATCCTAAAGAATCATGCCAGTAAGCATGTAAATAAAGTTTATTTACATACTATAGAGTAAGGTTTATTTTATACTTAAGATTGCAAAACCCATAAAGAGTTATCCAATGCGTATTATTCTAATCATTACCCTTATCTTGTCTGCCACCACAAACGCTGTGCAAGCTGGGCGTTTCGACAACAAACGCGAACAAACAGAGATTCTCAGAACAAAAGTTAAACAATGGGCATTTGACCAAGCAAAAGACGCCCTCAGCCTCTCACATAAGCACTACAAAAATGAGCGCCTACTTTCGCACTCGACATTCACACACGATGGATGCGAAGCCTACATAACAGCGCTTGAAAATTATGAAATTCTAGACCGTTTAAAGAATCCAAAAGCTTTAATGAAAGTAAAATTTTGGCATAGGTACAAAAGAAAAACCCCAAAGCAGCTCATTCAAATTTCCAAAGAAAAACTAAACAAAAAGACTAATCTTTACACTTGGAAAGTGCGCGTCCCTCTATCCATTGAAATAGAGAAAGGCTATAAAAAAGAAAATTTCAACTTCCTCGCCGCGTTTGAAATACAGCAATTCACAGAAGGAAAAGAAGACTTTTATATATCGAACTGGAATACACTTTTCGATGTAAAGCGCATGGGCATCAGGGCTGATAATTACGAAGCAAATCGCTATAAAATCAACAGGAAAGCCTGCGACCTAAACAAAAAAGATCTCGATTAGATTGAGGCCTAATAAAATCAAACCTTAGTTAGACGTGCAACGTAAAAACCATCCATACCGCCAATCGCCGCTTGATGATACGGCAAGATACGCAAATCACCTTGCGCACTTATCGCCTCATCCCAGCCGCCTAACTCATCAGCCACAATCGGTATACGCTTCGCATCATCATGGCGCGCTAAAAACCCATCAATTTGCACTTCACCTTCAACACGCTGGATAGAACATGTACAATACACTAAAATACCACCCACCATTAATTGAGCAAAAGCATTCTCCAAAATATTTGCCTGAGTACTCACTAACCGCTCTATATCAACGGGATTCTTTAAATGCGGAACATCGGGATGACGCCTAATCGTTCCTGTTGCACTGCACGGCGCATCCAAAAGAATAAATGAAGCAGGCTCAGGCAAAGCCCAACTCGCAGCATCCTCGGTCAAAACGCGCACCTTTTCAGAAAGCCCCATACGCCTAAGGTTCTCATCCAATCGCTTAAGACGGTTAGCAGAACGGTCAAGCGCATTTACATTTGCCCCCATGGAGGCTAATTGCAGCGTTTTCCCTCCCGGTGCAGAGCAAAGATCATAAACAATTTGACCCTTAATTTCCCCAAATAGCTTAGCAGGTATAGCCGCAGACGCATCCTGAACCCACCAATCCCCATCATCAAACCCCGGAAGCTCATGGACCGCACCACCAGAAATTTTACGCAAAGTACCGGTTAGCATTTCAGTCGCTTTTAAATTACTCGCCCAATAATTACGGTCAGCTTCATCCTTAATCGTAATATCCAGTGGAGCTTCCGATAAGTGAGCAGCTGCGATCTGCGCTGCATCCGAAAAACCGTAATCATCAATCCATAATTTCAAAAGCCATTCCGGCGTATTTAGCCTAACTTCATCTTGTTTTTGCACCCAAGTACGCCCTTCACGGGTAAGTGTACGCAAAACACCATTCACAAACCCCTTGCGGCTCGCAAGACCATGATTAATCGATAAATGAACAGACAGATCCACAGCCGCATGATCAGCGACATCCATAAATACAATCTGCGTGGCACCAACCCTCAGAATATTCATAAGGGTCATGTTTTCAGGAAGCTGCTTTTCAACTGCCCGTGCAATCAAATCATCAATCTGCCCCATACGGCGCAAAGCGGTTGACACGAGCATACGAACAAAACCACGATCACGCGCCGTTAAATTCTTAAAACGTTGTTCACGCTCTAAGGCTTGATCTAATGGCTGCTTTTTCTGAAGTACATGCAAAAGAAGGTATAACGAAGCATCGCGCGCAGCGTACCCTTCCGGCTTCATAGCATCGCTACCCGCAATATCTTGTGCTTCACTCATGATGACTAACCTTTTGATCGACGCTCATTCACTATATCATGCTCAATTACATGTGCATGATCAATCATCATCTCATAGAGGCTACGTACAAAATCACCACTAAGCCCCTGCGCATCCGCCATATCAGAAGCACGCTGCTTGACCTGTTCCGCTCTATCTGATTGAACAACATCCATTCCCGTACGTGCCTTAAGCGCTGCAACATTCTTGACAATTTCAAAACGGCGCACAAGTAATTCAACAAACTCGACATCAAGCTCATCTATTTCACGGCGGTAATTTTGCAACTCTTCTGGAACCTTATCTAGCATGGACTGAAATCTCTTTGATTATGATTAAAATAACGCTACATCATAAACAGGAAACAAGAGAATCCAAGCCAATTAACACAAATAAGCTATAATTTAGGCAGATAAGTCATGAACAATAAAAACACCCCCGAAAGCGATGCTAAAAACAAAACTAAAAATACAGAAACCGGCAAGGAAAAACAGAAGCTAGAAAAAGAGATAAATGGTTACGAATCTCAAGGGCTAAAAGAACCAACTCGTTACGGTGACTGGGAGGTAAAAGGCCGCTGCAGTGATTTTTAACAGCAGCCATTTATAGCCATAAAAAATAATAAAAAGCAACTGCCTAGCCAAATTTATCCAAAACTAATTGCTAATTTTACAGGGCAATTTCGACGATGATAGGTGCATGATCTGAAGGCTTCTCCTGATCACGCATACCACTAAGTATCTCATGATCTTTTAGGCCATTTTTGAGCTGTTCACTGACCCAAATATGATCAAGACGACGACCACGATTGGACTTTTTCCAATCACGATTACGATACGACCACCAACTGTAACACTTCTCATTTTCAGGAATAAATTCACGAGAAACATCCACCCAAGAAAAAGCATCCTTCATAGCGTTAAGCTTTTCCACCTCAATAGGTGTATGTGAGACAACTTTCAAAAGCTGTTTATGCGACCAAACATCATGCTCCAATGGCGCGATATTAAAGTCCCCAACAGCAATAACTTTATCCTCAGATCCCTTGTACGTATTTGGGAACCAACTGGTTAGCTCATCAACAAAATCAAGCTTATGCGCAAACTTCTCATTAATGGTGACATCAGGCTCATCACCGCCAGCAGGAATATATAAGTTATGGAGGTACACCCCTTTAATTTTCACAGAGATATGACGGCAATCATCACGCCCGACACGTTCATAAATGTCCGTTTCTTCAAACGGTATTTTGGACAAGACCGCAAGACCGTTATAACTTTTCATACCCTTTATATGAATATGCGTATATCCAGCAGCCTCAATCTCCTCACGAGGGAAGTGAATATCCTGACACTTTGTTTCCTGCAAACAGATAACATCCGGTGAATATTCATCCATTAATTGCAATAAAAGAGGCAACCTAAGACGTACAGAATTAATATTCCAAGTGACTAATTTCATATTAAGAGCAACCCCTTCAATTAGAACGGAAGACCGCCGCCCTGAAGCATACCCGGCGGTAGCCCAAGATCCTGCATCATTTTATCAGTCTCTTCCTTAACCTTACTATCCTTAGCAGCCGATGCATTATTAACAGCCGCAGCAATTAAATCCTCCAGCGTATCTTTATCATTGGCATCCAATAATACAGGATCAATGTCCAATGACTTNACCTTATGATCACAACTCATAACGACTTTAATCATGCCGCCACCAGCTTCCCCTTCAACGATCATTTCTTTAAATTTCTCCTGCAATTCTTGCATTTTAAATTGCATCTGTTGCGCTTGCTGCATCATATTCTTCATATTAAACATTACCAGTTTCNTCCTTCTTTTCTTCAATTACAGATACGCCCTTATAGATNGCATCTGGGAAAACTTCTAAAATTTCTTTCATGATCGGCAGAGCTAGAATATCTGCCTTTTCCTTTTCTTGGCGCGCNANCTCCACCTGNGCNAGTGTTGGCTGNCCAGTGCNATTAACAACACTAACAATCCATCGCTGNCCCGACACACGGCTCAAAGCTGGCCCCAATTCCTGAGAGAAGCGCGGAGGTGCACCTTCAGCAAGAGCTACCTCTAACCGACCGCTATTTCCACGGTTTTCCAACTTCAGTAAATGAACATATTGAAAAACATTACTCGCCAGAACAACTTCATTCGCTTGATACAAAATATCATGCACATCTTCCAATTTTTGAATATGCGTAACAGGTGCCGGTGCATCAGGAACAACAGCAAGGGCCGCACGTACACCATCTCCACCGCCTTGTGGCAATGTATTCCCGGCCNNCCCACTATNTGCNGAGTGCGAANNNNTTGCTGTTACGCCGCTACNGCCATGAGCCACTCCAGAAGGAGAAGGGCCACCAGAAGATACAGCAACACCATCTTTTAAACGCTTCACAAGATCCGCAGGATCCGGAAGGTCAGCCGCATAACCTAAACGAATAAGGACCATTTCAGCAGCGCCCTGTGGGTTTGGAGCGGCTTGAACCTCTGACAACCCTTTCAACATAATCTGCCACGTCTTCGAGAGTGTAGGCATGGAAAGTCCCTTTGCCATCTCAGCAGCACGGCTCATCTCATCCGCCGCGAATGCATGTCCTGATAAATTTGCACCAGGTACAGCACGAAGCTTTGTTAAAACATGTGTTAGATCAAGCAAGTCCTGCACAACCTGAACAGGATCAGCGCCATTTGCATACATATCTTCTAGGATAGACAANCCTTCCGCCATACGGCCGCTTAAAACATGCTCTAATAAATCCAAATTACGCGCACGATCTGCAAGACCAAGCATATCACTTACGAGTTCAGCCTTAATTCCATCATCACCGCATAAGGATATAGCGCGATCCAAAATCGAAAGACCATCACGTACAGACCCATCNGCAGCGCGCGATATTAAGGTGATCGCTTCCTCTTCACATGCCACNNCCTCTTTTTCACAAATACNTAAGAAATGCTGGCTCAAAGCTGGCACATCAACACGGCGCAAATCAAAACGCTGACAACGCGACAGCACCGTAATCGGCACTTTACGAATTTCTGTCGTAGCAAAAATAAATTTNACATGCTCAGGAGGCTCTTCAAGAGTTTTAAGAAGTGCATTAAAGGCGTTTTTAGATAGCATATGCACCTCATCGATCACATATACTTTATAACGTGCCTCTGTCGGCGCATAACGCACACCATCCAAAATTTCGCGAATATCATCAACACCTGTTCGACTCGCGGCATCCATCTCAATGACATCAGGGTGACGATCTTCTGAGATAGCACGACAAATTTCGCAATCATCCGTAGGCCCAATAGTCGGGCCACTGTCTCCATCAGGGCCACGGTAATTAAGAGCCTTAGCAATAATACGTGCCGTTGTTGTCTTTCCGACACCGCGCACACCCGTCAGCATAAAAGCATGCGCAATACGGCCACTTTCAATGGCATTAGAAAGTGTACGAACAAGTGCCTCTTGCCCAATCAACTCATCAAAATTTAGCGGACGATATTTACGCGCGAGAACNCGGTAAGCTTCTTTTTTCTCTTCACTCATACCCTAAGAGATAAGGCGATTCCATGAGCAGAGCAAGCGTGCCACGCCCCTAATATATACAAATCTGGGTATTACAAACAGAANNATAAGGGAAAAGANTAAGGTGGAAGACTGAACGACCCGGAGAAATTCGTTACGGCTGCTGCCTTTCGGCCCTGACCGGGTTGGCGAAAACGCCGCCCGCCAGCCTTCCGCTGCTTTTATAGGGCGAGTACGATAAAATTGCAAGTCTTGAGAAAAATTTCCTTGCCCTTTAGCCTTTTTAAGCTTACTTTCTGCCCATTCAATAAGGCTGCAAAGCCTATATAGGGGTATAGCTCAGTTGGTAGAGCAACGGATTCCAAATCCGTAGGTCCCGGGTTCGAGTCCTGGTGCCCCTGCCATTCAGTCCACCAATCCATCGGTTATAGAGAATTTCACCCGTAAAGCCCGGCGTTCCGAGCGCTTTGCTGATGCACGCTGATCCGACACGCGCAGAGAATGCCCAAAACACCCTATTTCTCACCCATTTTCTCAAACGGTCATTTCGCCGCGTGACCCTTGAGCAATTCCCTGATAAACAGGGAATTAACAGGGAATATTTTTATTTTATGGATGCGTGTAAAGTGAGTAACCGGAGATACTCTCAGTTACAGGACATTCTATTTAAAAATAACAGGGAAATAACAGAGAATTAAAAAGCAGCTTGCAGGGTTTTGAAGCTATAGAAGATGGCGCTACCAACGTAATCTTGCGAACAGCCTTCCCGCCGCGCAATGGCTTTGATCGCCATACCGTCAAAATGCTCATCCCGCCAAATTACACCCTGGATTAATTTTTTCAGCGCCTTAGACGGCAAGTCGAAAATATCTTTACTTTCCGACTGAATAACTATGGCACCGTCATGAGTTCGCTCTGATCTATAGGGCACCTCAATCACTATTTCTCCTGGCACACAACTCAATCTAATATTCAGATGTTCATGCGCGAGCCTTTCCAATGTCAACGGCTTAAGATGTAAAACCAGCATATTATGCTGAACTATTATCTTTGAAACTAACCCGCGCACCAGATTATAGGCTAGAATAGCTGCATGGTTTTTAAGTAGATATTCAAAATTTGTACATTTTTGTTCGAGCACAAAATCATGAAAGTTCTTGCGCACTGCCATCTCGACCGTCGTTTCAATCTCATGCGCCGGAAACCGCGCCCGCAGATAATCTGGATGCGCCTTATCTTCAGCCAATACTTTGTTTGTATAATACCGGTATCGTTTTCCGCTGCGATGGTTTGTAAATACGGGGGAATATGGATTTCCACGATCATCAAATAAACGTCCGGTTAGCATATTGCGGTGGCGCGTTCCCTTTACACCTATAGGACATTGCGCCTGTTCTTTCAATTTGATCTGAACCGTGTCCCAAAGCTCTTGCGGAATAATGGCATCGTGCAAGCCTTCATGAATTTCGCCTTTGTGAGAAATTTTGCCGATATAAACGGGATTTTGCAGAATACTATAAAGAGCGCCGCGACTGAAGTGTCGCCCACCATACGGAAGTCCTTTTTCCGATACACGCCTACGACTTTTAACCCCACGTTTTTTCAGCTCCACCTCAAGGTCACGGACACTGCCGAGCTGTAAATAAAGCTCAAAAATCAGGCGTGCCGCTTTGGTGTCTTCTTCATTGGTGATTAGACGGCGGTTTTCAATGTCAAATCCTAGCGGTGCACGTCCGCCTTGCCACATGCCCTTGGCTTTAGAGGCTGCGATCTTATCGCGGATACGCTCGCTCGTCACCTCGCGCTCAAACTGGGCGAAGGATAACAGAACATTCAGAGTTAAACGCCCCATTGATGTGGTGGTGTTAAAGCTTTGCGTCACGCTGACAAAGGTTACGCCGTGTTCATCAAACACCTCAACCAGCTTGGCAAAATCTGCAAGTGAACGCGTTAGGCGATCAATTTTGTATACGACAACAATATTAATCTTACCGGCCTTAATGTCATTGATCAGACAGTTAAGGGCAGGACGATCAAGTGATCCGCCTGAGAAGCCACCATCATCATATTGAGTTGGCGCAGCTTTCCACCCCTCCGATCGCTGGCTCATGATATAGGCTTCGCACGCCTCCCGCTGCGCATCCAGCGTGTTGAACTCCATATCCAGCCGTTCATCGGTAGATTTTCGCGTGTAGATTGCACATGTTTTTGCTATGCTCTTCATAACAACCATACATGCTTCCTTTTAAGAGGAAGTCGAGGGAAAAATGAGAACATTATGGATCAGTGGGAATTTGAAAAATTAAGAAGTATTGAAGATATATTCAAAGCAGATTCTCTTAATCTTCTGTCAATATCCGATCCAAATGAAGCCCTGTTACACCATCATCAAATGATTTCAGATGTTATGTTATCTAAGGACGTTGATGATGACGTCAAGGTTCAATTTGAAATATCTAGAAACTTGTTTTTGTATTCTTTCTTTTACTATCGCTTTGGCATGACAAGCTTTAAGCAAGCTGCTGCTGCAGCTGAACTTGGGTTGAGAAGGTATATTGGAAAGCCTGACAATGAACGAGAAAACACTCTCAAAAAACTTTTAAGAAGAGCCCACAGTCAGGGTTTTATAAATCTAAAAAAAATAAAGCCGCATCTCGAACCAGAAGAATTTATTAGAATTTTAACCGATTTCAGAAATTCATTAGCGCATGGATCGCACAGCTTATTTTCGCCAACCGATTGTATAACTTTTATTGATGATTACGCTAAAATTTTGAATGACTTTTATATGTATGTAAGGAAGCAACAACTTAAATCGAGCTTAAATGGCTGGGAATAGGTTATTTCAAACCAAAAAACAACCAGCCATTCCAGCGTGATCCTGTAATCTCGTTGGCGATTTTTGATAGGCTGGTGTAGGTCTCGCCTTCATATTCAAACCCGTTAGCCTTCACGAGCACACTGTGCTTCTTGCCATTATACACCCGCACCAATCGGGTTCCAGGTTTAAGCTGTGCTGTTTTATCAAAACCATCCGGGTTACGCTTATAAGATTTGACAAGCTCATCCAGCCGATTCTGTCGCTCCGGCGATAATCCGTCAGCCTCTTTCTCCCGCTGTTTAAATTCTAAACTTTTCAGCATCATCCTCCGCCCCATCGTGCCGTGTGGTCTCTTGCCCCAGGCCTCTGTCCACCGTCCTCGTAATTCTTCTAAAGATAGCTCATTCATCTCTAAATCCTCCTGAGAAATAGAAATGCTTCCTTTGACGAATCATTCAAGCTCAATTCATTTATTTACGAAATAAAATTAAAAATGGCCCATTTATTTAAAAAATATCGTAACGCGTAACCTATTGATAATAAATGAAACAGAGTCCGCTTTGCCAGAAATTATGACCAGTGGTAAAATAGGCTTAAGATTAAAACCAGAGGCACCCTTGAAACATGAAGCACCTAAACGAAAACATGAATGTCACCTATGTCGATATTCACGCGCTCATCCCCCACGCTACGAACGCCAGAACGCATTCACCAAAACAAATTGATCAAATTGCCAACAGCATCCAAGAATTTGGTTTTAACAACCCGATCCTCATCGATCAGAATAATGGCATTATCGCCGGGCACGGACGTGTTCTTGCCAGTGAAAAGTTAAGTTTAAAATCGTTGCCGTGTTTGTATATATCGCATTTAAGTGAAGCACAAAAACGCGCCTATATTATTGCCGATAATAAGCTGGCTGAAAATGCCGGCTGGGATCAAGAATTACTGTCTTTAGAAATGCAGTATATTAGCGACATCGATATGGACTTTGATCTCTCACTCACAGGATTTGAGAATGCGGAAATCGATGCACTCTTTCAAATGGAGGTTTTAGAAGATGCCGACCCATTAGACGTGCCGGCTGAGGTGCCATACAATCCTGTCACAAACCTTGGTGATCTATGGGTAGTGGGTAATCATAAAATATTGTGCGGCGATTCTCTGTCGGTTGAGAGTTATCAAAGATTGATGGGAAAAGAAAAAGCCCGCGCTGTATTCACAGATCCTCCTTATAACGTGCCAGTGAACGGGCATATTTGCGGACTAGGAAAAATATCGCATGAGGAGTTTAAAATGGCTTCGGGTGAAATGAGCGCTGAAGAATTTCGTAAATTTCTATCTGATATTTTCTTACAACTCTGCGCCTATACAACAGATGGCTCCATTCACTTTATATGTATGGATTGGCGTCACGCAGGTGATCTGATTTATGCCGCAGAGAAGAATTACAGCGAATGCAAAAATCTATGCGTTTGGAATAAAAATAATGGCGGCATGGGATCGTTATATCGCTCCAAACATGAGTTGGTCTTTGTTTATAAGAACGGCAAGGCGCCGCATATCAACAATGTTGAGCTCGGCAAGCATGGGCGCTACCGCACCAATGTGTGGGACTACGCTGGCATCAACACCTTCACGCAAAACCGCGAAGAAAGCCTAGAATATCATCCGACAGTCAAGCCAACACAAATGATCGCCGATGCCATTTGTGATGTGTCAAAACGCGGTGATATTATTCTGGATGCCTTTGGGGGCAGCGGCAGCACGCTTTTGGCGGCTGAAAAAACCAACCGCAAAGCCCGCCTAATAGAACTTGAGCCCAAATATGTTGATGTAACGCTGGAACGCTTTTTGAAGATGACTGGCATTGAGCCGACCCTAGAAGAGTGCGGCACGCCCTATACAGAGTTAAAGAAAATCAGAGAGAGCAATGACGCAGGGTGATACAGATAAAATAGGGTATAAGAATCCGCCCAAAAACACGCAATGGAAAAAAGGCCAGTCCGGCAACCCGAACGGGCGTCCGAAAAAGAGCGATAACCCCGCTACTTTAGATGATTTCTATGACGATTTCCTCGAAATGCTTGATGAAAAAGCCGTAGTGAAAATGAATGATGAACTTGTAACACTACCATACGAAAAAATCATCATGAACAAGCTGATCTCTAAAGCGATGAAAGGTGACCACAAAAGCATAAAGTTGATCACGGACCTTCGAATGAATGCCCTGAAAAGCAAATCCAAAGA
Source organism: Micavibrio sp. TMED27 (assembly GCA_002167715.1). Classification (GTDB taxonomy): domain Bacteria; phylum Pseudomonadota; class Alphaproteobacteria; order Micavibrionales; family Micavibrionaceae; genus TMED27. Next base: position 208,120 of record NHCG01000010.1, on the reverse strand, counting down.
TCCGAAAGAAAATGGCGGGATACAGATTGTTTATTTGGACGAGGATGATTTGAGGTTATGACTTTTTTCAAATACTGCAGCAAAATTAACAAATAAGGATAAATGAAGATGCATAATATTTTTGACAATTTTTTAGATAAGGATACCTGGCACAAAGATCACCCCGGTGACAATGCAATGTTCTACAGCGCTCTCTCACAGGTCATAGACGATGAAAGTTTTTGCTCTGATGAAATGGCCGAGTATATGCGTAACCGCAAAAATGTCAGCCGCGATAATAACGACATTTTTTCTTTTAGAATTCAAACGTTACAAAGTGCAGCCCTACATATTAGTGACTATAAGAAACTTATTGGCTGACCGGGCTGCGTAGAAAAGAATCGTTTTCGCCTATGACGGGCAAGTAATTTCCGCTATTTATAAAAAGGTATAAATTATGGCTCAATGAATTCAGATCAGTAGCCGTAAAACTTAAATACTTTTAAAGAGAATAAAATGACCAACGAAGAAGAAAAGCAGTTCCTATCCGACCTAGAGAAAAAGCTATGGAATGCTGCCGATAAACTGCGCTCTACGCTCGATGCTGCGCAATATAAGCACACCGTGCTTGGCCTTGTATTCCTTAAATACGTCTCTGACTCTTTCAAGATTCGTCAAGATGAGCTAACCGAGCAGTTTAAAGACCCAGATCACGACTACTACCTCGACCCAGCAGATTATGGCGGCGCAGAATCAGACGAATACGCCGCAGAAATAGCAGAAGAACTTGAACAGCGCGATTACTACGCCGAAGTAAACGTATTCTGGGTACCCGCCGCCGCGCGCTGGAAATTCCTGCAAGATAATAACAAAACCGTTATCGGCGGTGCAGAGCTTCCGCTCCCCGATGGTAACACAAAGAAATTCAGCTCCATTGGTCACCTCCTCGATAATGCGTTAGAAGCCATCGAAACCGACAACCCCAAGCTAAAAGGCGTATTAAACAAACTCTATCCCCGCCTGCAAATCGACCAAGCAAAACTGGGCGAGCTGATCGATCTTATCGCCACAATTCCCTTCACCCACGCATCGCTGAACTCCCAAGACATTCTCGGCCATGTCTACGAATATATGCTGGGGCAATTCGCACTGGCGGAGGGCAAAAAGGGCGGCCAATATTACACACCTAAATCCATCGTGAGCTTAATCGTACAAATGCTAGAGCCCTTCAAAGGCCGCGTTTACGACCCCGCCATGGGATCGGGCGGCTTCTTTGTGCAGTCCGAGCATTTCATCAACGCGCATAAAGGCAAAATCGGTGATGTCTCCATCTATGGGCAGGAATACAACCACACCACATGGCAACTCGCCGCCATGAATATGGCGATCCGCGGCATTGATTTTAACTTCGGCAAAGAACCCGCCAGCACCTACACCAATGATCAACACCCAGATCTGCGCGCCGATTACGTCATGGCCAACCCGCCCTTTAACATGAAGGAATGGGACACAGGCGTAAGCGATAAAGACCCACGCTGGAAATACGGTACGCCGCCATCGGGCAATGCGAACTTTGCGTGGCTGCAACATATGCTGCACCACCTTGCGCCCAATGGCTCTATGGGCTTATTGCTCGCCAATGGCTCGATGAGCTCCAACACAAATAACGAGGGCGCAATCCGTCAAAAATTGATTGAGGAAGATTTGGTCGAATGCATGGTCGCCCTGCCGGGGCAGCTTTTCACCAATACGCAAATCCCCGCCTGTATTTGGTTCTTAACCAAGAATAAAGGCGCACGCACCGCCGCCAGTGGTCGGCAGCTTCGCGATCGTAAAGGCGAAGTCCTGTTCATTGATGCGCGGAATTTAGGATATATGAAAGACCGCGTCCTGCGTGATTTCACGCCGGATGATTTAAACCAAGTCACAGGCGCCTTCCACAACTGGCAAATGGGCGAGAATTATGAAGATGTCGCGGGATTTGTAAAGTCCGCCAAGATTGAGGAGATCCAAAAACACGACCACGTCCTCACCCCCGGCCGTTATGTCGGCGCCGCCGATGCAGAGGAAGACCTTGAGCCCTTCGCCGAGAAAATGGCGAGACTGACCGCGCAGTTGAAGGGGCAGTTTGAGGAAAGCGATAGGCTGGAAGCAGAGATCAAAAAAAATTTGGCGGGGTTGGGTTATGAGTGCTGATTATTGGGTAACAATAGGAGATATAGCCGAGGTTTATGACGGACCACATGCGACCCCTAAAAAAACAGAAGTTGGACCATATTTTTTAAGTATTTCAAGTCTTGAAAGAGGAGCGCTAGACTTATCAAAGTCCGCTCATGTAAGCGAAGAGGATTTTGTTAAATGGACGAAAAGAGTTACTCCTCAGGCGGGCGACCTTCTTTTCTCTTATGAAACCCGATTAGGAGATGCCGCACTGATGCCTGCCAACATTACTGCATGCTTGGGGCGTCGTATGGGATTACTAAGGCCCAAAGCAGATAAGGTTGTTTCAGAGTATTTACTTTACGCTTATCTGTCTCCAAGTTTTCAAGAAACAATTCGATCTAAGACCATACATGGGGCGACCGTTGACCGCATAGCATTAAAAGAGCTTCCTACTTTCTCAATTAGAATTCCATCCAAACGTGAACAACAAGAAGTAGTAGAAATATTATCTACACTTGACCAAAAAATATTAGTTAACCGTCAAACAAACCAAACGTTGGAGGAGATGGCCCGCGCGATGTTTAAGAGCTGGTTTGTGGATTTTGAGCCCACCCGCGCGAAAATCGCCGCCAAAGAAAACGGCGAAGACCCCGAACGCGCCGCCATGGCCACCATCGCCGGAAAAACAATCGCACAGCTAAACACCCTCCCCCCCGAACAACTCAAAACCCTAAAATCCACCGCCTCCCTCTTCCCCGATGCATTAATAGACTCCGAACTCGGCGAAATCCCAGAAGGTTGGGAAGTGAAGCCTTTATCATCATGGGGGGATATAGTTTGCGGCAAGACTCCGCCAAAAAAGAATAAAGAATATTATGGGGGCAATATCCCATTTATAAAAATACCTGACATGCATGGGAATATGTACGCAATAAAAACCACTGATAGCTTGACGATGGAGGGAGCAAATACACAAAAGAAAAAAATAATCCCCAAAGGTAGCGTATGTGTTAGTTGTATAGCCACTGTTGGACAAGTTTTAATTGCTTGCGAGAACAGTGCAACGAACCAGCAAATTAACAGCATAGTTCCCAATAGTGAAATCTATACGCCCTATTTGTATTTTTCGATGCTTGGCTCATACGATCATTTGCATGATTTAGCTAGTGGTGGAAGTGCAACATTAAATTTAAATACGAGAAACTTTTCTAAGATAGATATAGCAAAACCAGACGACTCTATATTGCAACGTTTTAATGATTTATTGGCACCAACGATGGCCAATATTTTATCTAACTGCTATCAAAACCAAACACTAGAAAACCTCCGTGACACACTCCTCCCCAAACTCCTCTCTGGTGAAATTGATTTGAGTAAGGTGGGCAGCAATGACTGAATTTAGCGACTACATTATTTATGCGGATGAATCGGGTGACCCTCATTTGGCAAAAATCAATCCAGAATTTCCTATGTTTTGCTTGGCTTTATGCATTATCAAAAAAAGCGATTATATCGAATACATCACCCCAGCCATTCAACGTTTGAAATTTGATTATTGGGGGCATGATAAGGTTGTTCTCCATGAGCATGAAATGAGAAAACAAACAGATGACTTTGCATTTCTACGCTCTGATCGGGCTTTACGTGAAGGTTTTTTAGAGCGCGTTAGTCAAATTATGGCGAATGCGCCTTTTCATGTTGCCTCTTGTGTCATTCAAAAAGAGAACCTAAGAAATCAATATAGTGATCCTTTTAATCCGTATGATATTGCACTGAAAATGTGCATGGAAAATTTACTGGCTTTTTTATTACGCGAGGGAGAAGAAGGCAAAAAAGTAACTTGTGTTTTTGAGCGGCGGGGCAAACAAGAGGATGAGCAGCTAGAGCTGGAGTTTTACCGAATTGTGAACAATCAAAACACATGGGGCTATATTCAAAAGGATTTCTCAAAAATTGAATTTGAAATTAAATTCGCGGGAAAGTCTCATAATTCTACGGGTTTGCAGCTTGCTGATTTGATTGCAAGACCTCTTGCCCTGAGAAAATTACGCCCTGAACAAGACAACAGGGCTTATGATATAATTGCACAAAAGTTTATTGGGGGTGGCTATAAATCTTTTCCTTAGAGCAGATAAAACAAAAGGGCGCCGCTACGCAGCCCCCTATTTGCCGATCGGGAAAAGCCCAATCCATACCTATAGTATAAAGCGTAATATGTTACGCTGTCAAACATTAAGAGTAGAAAGAATACATTCATGATCACAGAAGACCAGTTAGAACAGCTTTGCCTCGATTGGTTTAAGTCCGTTGGCTATGATTATATCTGCGGATATGACATCGCACCTGATGGCATCACGCCGGAGCGCTCGGGTTATCGCCAAATCATCCTGCATGACCGCTTGGTTGATCGCCTTGGCGTGATTAATTCGCATATTCCTGCCGCAACGTTGGAGCAAGTGGCGCGGCAAGTGGCCACGCCTGAAACGCCGATATTGATTAAAAACAACAAGGCCTTTCATCGCTATTTATTAGAGGGCGTGAAGGTTACGTTTAAGGATAAAAACGGTGAGGAAAAAACCGATTATGTGCGCTTGATTGATTTTGATGTTGCGGGAAATAATCAGTTTCTTGTGGTTAATCAATTTACGATCCTTGGCACAAAAGGCAATCGCCGCCCCGATGTAATTGTGTTTATTAATGGCTTGCCGATATCTGTTCTGGAGCTTAAAAACCCCGCCGATAGCAACGCCGATATTTGGTCCGCCTATCAACAAATTCAGACATACAAAGAAGAAATCCCAGATCTGTTTACGTTTAACGAAGCATTGGTGGTGAGTGACGGCTTAACAGCGCGCGTTGGATCACTAACCGCGAATAAAGAACGTTTTATGGCGTGGCGCACGGTTGCGCACGAAAAAGACCGCCCGGCGTTTGAATATGCGCTTGAAACGCTCGTGAAAGGGTTCTTCCAGCCAGAGCTGCTCTTGGATTACATTCGCCATTTTATATTGTTTGAGCAAGACGACGACGTTACAATTAAGAAAATCGCGGGATACCATCAATTCCACGCCGTGCGAGAGGCCGTAAAGGCCACTGTTGCCGCAACAAAAGCCCAAGGTGAAGATGCTGGTAAAGCGGGCGTTGTTTGGCATACGCAAGGCTCGGGCAAATCGATTTCTATGGTTTGCTATGCAGGTAAATTGCTTGCACAGTCAGAAATGAACAACCCAACGATCGTTGTTGTTACAGACCGGAATGATCTTGATGGACAGTTGCATGATACTTTCGAGATGGCCTCGGAAACATTAAAGCAAATGCCTGTGCAAGCGGACGATCGTGATGATCTGCGGGATATACTGGCCTCACGTCAATCTGGCGGTATTATTTTTACAACAGTACAAAAGTTCGCATTGCTTGGCGATGAGACAGCGCATCCGGTATTAAGCACGCGCAAAAATATTGTGGTGGTGAGTGATGAAGCGCACCGTAGCCAATATGGCGATAAGGCCAAGTTGAACCCTAAAACGGGTAAATATACATTCGGATATTCAAAGCACATGCGCGATGCTCTGCCGGAGGCTTCGTTTATTGGTTTTACAGGCACACCCATTGATACCGGTGATAAAGACACGCGCGCGGTCTTTGGTGACTATGTTTCTGTTTATGACATTCAAGACGCAGTGGATGACGGTGCGACGGTACCGATTTACTATGAATCACGCCTGGCTAAGCTAGACATTAATGAGGTCGAGATTGAGGCGTTAAACGATGATATCGATGAGATCATCGAGGATGAAGAAGATGTCGCCTCGCGTGAAAAAACTAAATCTCAATGGTCCGCACTAGAAAAACTGGTGGGAAGCGAGCCTCGCGTAGCACAGGTAGGAAAAGACTTAGTCCATCATTTTGAGGGTCGTATAGCAAGCATGCCAGGGAAAGGTATGGTTGTGTGTATGAGCCGCGACATATGCGTTGAGATGTACGATGCTATCGTTGCTATTAAGCCCGAATGGCATGATGAAGACCCGACCAAAGGCGCCATCAAAATCGTAATGACCGGCTCTGCTTCTGATAAGGAAAAACTACGCCCTCATATTTATAATAAAGAAACAAAGAAACTTTTTGAAAAACGTTTCAAAGATGTAAACGACCCTTTGCAGTTGGTGATCGTGCGAGATATGTGGTTGACGGGCTTTGATGCGCCAAATTGTCACACGATGTATATAGATAAGCCCATGAAGGGGCATAATTTGATGCAGGCGATTGCGCGCGTTAACCGCGTGTTTAAGGATAAGCCCGGAGGTCTCGTTGTTGATTATATCGGCATTGCTAACGAACTTAAGCAGGCCCTAAAAACATATACGGGATCCAATGGTAAGGGCAAGCCAACGCATGATACTCATGAAGCATATTCCATCTTGCTTGAGAAAATGGATATTGTGCGCGGCATGTTGCATGGCTTTGACTATAGTGGCTTTGAAGAGGATGCTTTGCAGTTATTACCCGGAGCCATGAACCATATTCTCGGCACTACCGGTGCAAATGAAGAGCTGGATGGTAAGAAACGTTTCCTTGATGTAATGGCTGCCATTAGCAAAGCTTATACTTTGTGTAGTACCATGGATGAAGTTGCACCGCTTAAGAAGGAAATAGCCTTTCTTGGTGCCGTAAAAAACGCCATCACCAAGTTCACTACAATCGACAAGCGCCGCACCGACGAAGAAAAGAACTCAGCTTTAAAGCAGATTATAGATAATGCTATTGTAGCAGAAGGTGTCGATGACATTTTCAATTTGGTTGGCTTGGATAAGCCCAATATTGGATTACTTTCTCCAGAGTTTATGGAAGATGTGGCCAATCTTGAAGAAAAAAATTTGGCGGTTGATTTACTTGAGCGCTTATTGCGTGATGAGATTAAAGCACGCATGAAAACTGATGTTGTGTCAGAGAAAAAATACTCTGATCGCATCATGGAAACACTGCGCAAATATCATAACCGTGCAATCGAAACGGCGCAGGTTATAGAAGAACTTATTCAGATGGCCAAAGATATGGCCGAAGATGAAGAGCTTGCCGCTAACTCTGGTTTAAACCCAGATGAGATCGCCTTTTACCGAGCTCTTATCCAAAATGAGTCCGCCGTAAAAGAGCTAGGAGATAATAACCTTAGAGAGCTCGCTAAACACGTTACGACACAACTTAGGAAAAGCACCACAGTTGATTGGCAGGTCCGCGACAATGTGAGAGCAAAGCTTCGTAACCTCGTGCGCAGAGCATTGAGAAAATGGAAGTACCCACCAGATAAAGCAGATGAAGCTGTTGAACTCTGCTTAAAGCAAGCAGAAGCATTGAGTGAAAGCTGGAGCTCTTAGGTGTAAATATTGTGACCGAATATACAATCTCAAAATCCCAATACGTGAAAGGCTTACAGTGCCCCAAAGCCCTTTGGCTTTATCGCCATCGAAAAGACTTAGCGCCGGAGATTGATGCAGAAACGCAAGCGAGGTTTGATACAGGTAATGAGATTGGTGAGCTAGCTATGCGCTATTTTGATGGCGGCACAGAGGTCATTAACGCTTATTGGGATATAAAGGGTGCTATCGAAACCACACAGCAATTGATTAAAGATGGTAGCGATATTATTTATGAAGCCACAGCAATGCATCCCATCGATGGTGGCTACTCGCGCATTGATATTCTAAAGCGCGTAGAAGGATCCGATGAATGGGATCTAATTGAGGTTAAAAGCTCTACCAGTGTCAAAGACTATCACCTCGATGATATGGCGTTTCAATACCATGTTTTTTATGGCGCCGGACATAAAATTCGCAAATGTTTCATGATGGTGATTGATAATAGCTATGTCCGTGATGGCGATATTGATCCGCAGACACTTTTTAGATTAGAGGATATATCCGGTGAAGTCTTCGCGCGGCAAAGTGAGGTTGAATCTGTTGCTGGCCAGCTTGGCTATGTACTTGACAGAAAGAAGGAGCCGGACGTTTCGATTGGCGCGCATTGCTTTGCGCCGTTTGAATGTGACTACCGTAATCATTGCTGGAAACACGTGCCGGATTATTCCGTTTACAATGTGTTTCAGAAGCCCAAAGCCGAAGAAATCTCACGAAAACATGGTGTAGCACTAGAAAAACTTCCAGCCGATCTTCGTCCTGGCGGCGTTAAGGCTTTGGATGTAGAGAGCTATTTAAATGATGAAACTATTATTGATCAAGGCAGTATCAGAGGCTTTTTAGATCAGCTGCAATATCCATTGTATTTCCTGGATTACGAAACAGTGAATAAGGCCATTCCTCTTTTTGATGGGACAAGGCCGTATCAACAAATTCCGTTTCAGTTTTCAGTACATATTCAAGAAGAACCGGGCGCAGAATTAACGCACCATGAATACCTGCATAAAGAACGATCTGATCCGCGTAAAGATTTTGTAGAGCGACTAACAGAGCTATGCGGACAAGAGGGAAGCGTGATTGTCTATAATCAAGCTTTTGAAATTGCGCGTAACAATGAACTGGCCGCTGAATTCCCTGAGCATGCTGTAGCAATAGAGGGAATTAACGCACGTATTATTGATTTGCTGGTTCCGTTCAAAAAACGCTGGCTGTATAAACCAGAGCAAAAAAGCTCAGCCTCCATCAAGTCGGTGTTACCTGCATTTACAGACCTTAGTTATGACGGTTTAGAAATCTCTATTGGCAGCGATGCTATGTTGCAATACGGGGCGTTTCTTAAGGGTGTCTTTGATAGTGATGATTTACCTGCCCTATGGAAGGCCCTTACTGAATATTGTAAGCAAGATACCTATGCGATGGTTTTGCTATTAAATGTATTAAGAGAATATGGAGAGAGTAATGAGTAATATCATAGATAGTAAGCAATTATCAGAATTGATAATGGCCGATGATGATTTTATGCAGCTCTCTAGTGCGCAAGATGTTTACTGCCCTTTTGAAGCATTAAAGGTGGCACGTACAGAAATTAGGCATTCTAATTTTTTGGCAGATATTCTCTCGCCGAATAATACTCATGGCTTTGGGGATATAATCTTAAAGAAGTTCCTTGAACAGGTATTGGGGGAAGTCGATGAAGATATTTTGGCACTCAATCTTCATTTAACAGATCTATCAAATGTGGAGATTAGAAGAGAGTGGAAGAATATTGACCTTTTTATTCGCTTACCAAAGGCACATATAAATGAAGACTTAGTATTTGCAATAGAAATTAAAGTTGAGTCTTCTGAGAGCAAGGGCCAGCTTGAAAAATATAGGAATATTGTTAATGAGGCATATCCAAAAGCCAAAGTGTTTTTTATGTTCTTAACGCCAACTGACCATGAAGGACCTTCATCAGACAAGTGGAAACATATAAATTTTGAAACTGTAATTAATGCCATTGAATCAGGGTTAGCTGTAGCGCATGGACATGATACGGCGCGCATTATGGTTGAAAGTTATATCAGCATGTTAAGGAGGAGATACGTAATGAGCCAAGAACTAGAAGAACTAGCTAATAAAATATGGTCTAAACATAGATCAGCACTTGAATTTTTAATTGAAAAACAACCAATGAGAATTGACCCCATTTGTGAAGCTGTCTTTTCAGAAGAATTCGATCAAAGTATAAATAAACGTTTAGCCGAAAGCGCGAGTGAACTTGAACTTGTTGTAATGTCTGTTANTGCACGTTCAAGAAGAGAGTGGAAAGTTAGACAGTGGGAAANATTTTCAGATTTAGGCAANGCCTCTCGTACGCCTAATCTNTTAAAAATCGAACTGGTTGTTTTAGAAAAGATTATTGCAATTCGTTTAGTACTTTGCCCAGGCGATAAAGAAATAAGACAAAAAATTTATAATTTATTGGATAAAAAGGATGTTTCTATAAAGAGGAGGAAAGATAAAATCACCGATTCATGGACGCGCCTATATTCAAAAACTATACGCAGTGCAAATGATGTTAGTAAAATGATCGAAAGTTATGAGAATGGTGAAAGTGAGGCTATAGAGAAAAGCATCATTAAGCTAGAAAAAGATATTGTTTCAAGCATTGTTCCTATCATCTTGGAAGTTAATCAAGCATTGGAAGAAGGCTTTAAAGAGGGGCTTATAAAGTGACACTTATTAATAAGAAGTAAATCGGCTTACATACAAAAAGTAGACCTCAATTTATATACTAAATCATAAATCAACCATAAACAGTTTAACAACCTCCATTATGCGTTTAATTTTTAACATTGAAATAACCTTATTCAGCCGCTAGTATCAGGCAATAATACAATCTTGAGTATTTACATGTAATAAGCGTGATGAACGTTTATTGAGAAAGGGTCGATTGTGCAAACTGCCGAGGCGCGTCAGGAACTCGTTATAGAAAAAATCAAGGAACTGCGTTTAAGGTTACTCGATTTAAGTAACCGTAATGCGTTGCTAAACTTCCGGCACTCTGAAAAAGCCCTGACGCATGTACGCATCATCGATGAATTACCTGACTTTCTTTACGGTTCTCTAATTGAAGGCGAGAAGCTAACCTTCCTTCCCCTCCCCGAACCTGACGATGAACCACACGATGAGAAAAGTGAAGAATTCCAAACACACTTTCGTGAAGCCACTCTGACAGACGAGATATATCTTGAAGAGGTGGCGAAGCTTATCGACAATGATGATAGTTTCGATGATTTAGCGNAGATCGAACGTGATCTAAAAAACAGGGTGCGTGAAAAGCTTGGCATGCCACCCGTCCACGAGTTGAAACCGTTATCAAACGCCAAGTGGGCTAGAGAAAACGGGTTAGAACCAAAGTATGATATGCCTACGCCCTCTGAAGAAGATTTTAAAGCGGATAAGCACTATGATGAATATATTCAAACGCTTTTAAAGCCGAAAGAATTGCAGCATAAGCTGTCAGGGCTTAGACGCTATATCAATACGGACATCAATGAAACTGGTGTTAACACCTTCTACGCAGCATTCGGCTTTTTGGAACGCTATGATAGTGAAAGCTCTGAAAAACCAGTATTCGCACCGCTTGTTCTAATGCAGCTAGACCCGCCAACAGAAAAGAAAACGGCAGACGGTGAGGTTTTAGTGAGTGTTGAAGCCTCTGGTGAAGCGCCGCAATATAACTTGCCGCTTGCCGAAAAATTAAAAGAATTTGGCCTATCCTTACCCGATCTTTCAGAGGACGACACGCCTGAAAGTTATATGACGAAAGTGGAGCGTCTAATCGCAAATAAGAAAGGCTGGCGGGTAAGGCGCTTTATCACAATCGGAAGATTTCAATTTGCACGTCTTGTTATGTATCACGATCTTGATCCTGAAAAATGGCCTAATGACGGCAGCATAGAGAACAACGACATTGTTAAAAGTTTAATCGCGGGTGGAAATGAAAATCCCAATATAGGTGTTAACGATGATGCGCCTGAATATGACATTGATACGGACCCTCAGGTAGAGGAAGCTGCCCCCATCCTCATAGTGGAAGCCGACTCGTCNCAGCATAGTGCTGTTGTAGATGCGCTTAAAGGTAACAACCTCGTGATAAAGGGGCCGCCCGGAACAGGAAAGTCACAGACGATCACGAATTTGATAGCCAATGCACTTGCTAAAGATAANAAAGTNCTGTTCATAGCCGAGAAAATGGCGGCNCTNAACGTTGTTCACAGCCGNTTACAGNANNCNGGNTTGGGTGANTATTGTTTTGAGCTACACTCAACNAANGCCAAGCTCAAGGACATAAAAACGAGTTTGGCGACAACATTAGAAAATCGAAAATCTATCCAGAGACCACATGATTTAGAAGNCAGGCTGGCGGAACTTAAAGAGGCGCAAGCACANCTACGTGAATATTCAGACGTTNTTAATCAGGAATTCGGTGCGTCTGGCATGACCATTCACGATATACTGTGGGGGGAGCAAAACCGCCGTTCTGTTGCAAATGATCTTCCTGTGATCATCAAAAAAATCAAAATCTCGGACGCTCNNTCATATACAAAAGGCCGACTAGANAACCTATGNACTGAATTACAGCAACTTGAAGACCTCGAACGCGAAAACANAAAATATGATCAGAACGATCATCCNTGGGCTGGAGTGAGTGCAGCACAAGCAAGCAGCCTCAAGGCGCAAGAGATCATTCAGTCGTTTGAAGAGAGTAGCGAAGCTCTAGAAAAGCTCATNCAGAGAGTNAAGCGTTTTGAAGAAGAATTTCAGTGGACGGCAAAAAAAACAATAAACNAATGGCGACAGGCTGCTTACGATTGTAAAAAAATCCTAGATTTNAAAGACCGTGATGTTGATTTCGCGTTACTGAATTNTCTGAAAGCGCCAAACGCNCTAACTGTGGCGANAGAGCTTTCCGAATTGCTGGATGTATATGATAAAGCCATAGAGGATTTATCTTCNGACTTAAATGACCCGCTCGCATTTATCGAGACGATGAAGGAAGCCGAGAAGNTCTGCAAACAAGCCGTGGAGCTTAATGTAACACAACACACATCGGAAATTTTGGAAAGCGCCCTTAAGCGACAGGAAGAGCAAATCGGGCAGTGGGNAAAAGTGTCCGAAACATTTGATAAGGTTGGTAAAAAAGTTTTCGGTTCATCNGTTTNCGACCTCNATCTTTCAAATTTGAGCTTACTGATCAAAGCNGTTGNGTATTTATCAGATATAGATCGNGANTTGCTTTTCTTGCGTCACNATGAGGCTCTCAACGAGGCTAATAAGCNNATACTAAGCGCAGCCGTCAGCCAACAAAACAGCCTGAAAGAGCAAAAAGAGGTGCTGCAAGGCGTATTCGATCTAGGCTTCGATGTGCCTGANAACGAACTTGGCGAAGCTATTTATGAACTCTCTACCGCAAATGTGCTCTCATATCTTACGCCTAAATATCATAAAGCATGGAAAACGTACCGCTCATTATCTTTATCTCGTGATAAAGCCAACAAAGGAGATGCCGCAAGCTGGTTAAGGCGTTTAAAAACCTACAGGGAAGAGCATAACGCATTTGAAAATGATATCCGCTATCGTCAAATAGCGGGAACAGGATTTAACGGCGTAAATACGGATTTCANAGGTTTGAGCGCAATTAATGATTGGGCTGCCAGCATCAGTAAAGANTTCAGNGGTCTGNATGAAAATAAGGATAAAATCAAACAATTCCTGCTGAAATCCGATGTGTCTGACCTTGAGGCTGTTAAAGATGAAACGGCGAGCACTGATACAACNGTGATGTTAGAGGGTATTGCGGAATATGAGCANCAAAGCCTATCGGCGTTTCTTGAANAACTCAAANCTGATTTTAAAGTTAANCAGGNNACTTACGAGTATTTAAAATCTGTTGAAGCGCATGGAGANCTTACGTTTGATANGCTTGAACAAATCATAAAAGAANCCGCACAGAAGGTTGCGGAATGTCAGCNCAAGCTCAACGATGAACATTCGGCCTATCAAAACGCCATAGGTGANCTCTTCANANGTGCNGATACAAATCGTGAANCNCTAAGAGAAACAATTGCATTGAGCACACANCTTAAAGCTTTGGAACTACCTGCTAGNCTTGATATAGCAACGCATTCGCNCCAGCTTTTNACATTTGCTGGTGANCTATCCAACTTTCTACAGAAACTCGTAACGCGGATGGATCGAACGGAAGATATCCTNAAAACAATGCAGGATATTAGCCGCTTACAAGTCAAAGAATATCTGAATGCCGAAACACTCCAAGATGTGGCGATTTCCGATTTNTTCGAAAGAATACAACGCTCTTTGGACAATCAAGAGGCTCTNAATACACAAATNGGCATGATGGCGTTTNTNGAAGACGCAAAANCAAAGCCATACGCTGAATTGCTCAAGANATTGAAGTCCGAAGGNTTTGANTACCAAAGAGCATCGGAAATATTCGAATATNTATATTACNGNACCGTTTGTCAGGATGCNCTTGGCGGACACAATATTCTGGATGATTACAAGCCACAACGACTGACNGGTATACGCGAAGANTTNCAAGCNTTAGATCGTAAAATCCTGAAATTGAATTGCGAANAATTGGCATACAAGCTGGCGCAATCACGTCCGCCAGAGGGNNTTAGCCATGGGAGNGTNTCAGANTATACNCAGATGGGCCTCATAAGGCATCANGCTCTAAAAGAGAAAGCACGNGCNATCCCTATTAGAAAACTTCTTAAAAAGGCNGGTAAAGCATTACAGGCTCTTAAACCGTGCTTCTTGATGTCACCGCTATCTGTTGCGCAATANATAGACACCCACGGTATGAAATTNGATCTCGTAGTCATTGACGAAGCCTCACAGATGAGACCAGAAGATGCATTAGGCGCTATTGCACGTTCAGGTCAGGTGGTNGTGGTTGGTGACCCTAAACAGCTNCCTCCTACAGCNTTTTTNAACAAACAAACNTTCACNGACGCAGATTACGAAGATGAAGATAAAATTGANAATGAGTCAATTCTNGACCTTGCNCTCGGACGTTTTAGGCCNACNAGAGACTTGCTGTGGCATTACCGCTCACGTCATGAGAGCCTGATAGCTTTCTCGAANTCACATTTCTACGATAATCGNNTGCTTGTTTTCCCNTCACCCGAAGATCGCAGTGAGAATTTCGGAGTTCATTGNAATTACGTAGGGGGNACGTACAACGCTAGNTGTAACGTTGACGAGGCNGTCGCTGTNATGGANGCGGCTAGACGCTTCATGCGAGATNATCCAGATAAAAGCCTTGGNATTGCTACGATGAACTCGCCTCAGCGNGANTTNATNNACGNAGAAATGNANNGNTTNTTNTNNANNGANCCNNNNGCNGANGCNTATCNNGCAAAANTGGAGCGGTACTTTAGANCCGTTTTTCGTCAAAAACCTTGANAGTGTTCAGGGTGACGANCGNGATGCNATNTTCGTNTCCACGGTTTATGGGCCNAANAAAGATGGTCAGGTAATGCAACGGTTCGGACCAATCAANGGNAAGCAAGGTCACAGACGATTAAACGTGTTATTTACACGTGCGAAATATAATATGGTGCTCTTCACNTCCTTACGCCCTNATGACATTGTGACTACACNAANCAGCTCTNTGGGNCTACGGGCGCTCAAAGGCTATCTGGNNTATGCTTNTGAAGGAAAGCTTGATGCNGGNNAGTNTGACGGGNNANGANCCNGATAGNGATTTCGAAGTGTGTGTGAAAGAAAAACTCGAAAGCATTGGCTGTGAAGTGNTCCCACAGGTTGGTGTAGCTGGATACTTTATTGACCTTGGCATTCGTCANCCTGACTATCCATATGGTTTCCTGATGGGCATNGAGTGTGATGGTGCTGCTTATCACTCCAGTAAATCTGCACGTGATCGCGACCGTATCAGACAGGAGGTTCTTGAAGNTTTANGNTGGAAAATATACCGNATCTGGTCAACAGATTGGTTCCACAACCCCGACACTGAATTTAAAAAGCTTAAAAATTATATCGAANCAAGCATAGAGAGCAAACTTGCCGAAAAAGAAGAAGCGAAGAAACTGCANGCTCAGAATATAGCCGAGATGAAGCAGCGGATTGCNCAGACACAACAGGACTTATTTGAAGAGCAGAAGCAGCCCCNTGCCCTTNAAATGCCAGCTGATACGGCAAATGTAGAAGAGCACCGCTTGGANGTNAGTAATGATAATGTAGTGGAGCTGTTNGACACTGTGAAATTCACATTTATAGGTGATGCAGATCAATCAATACGNACCGTGACTATTGTCTCCTCACAAAGNGATGTGAACACTGGTAACATTAACCAGCATTCCGCTATGGGAATGGCTCTGGTTGGAGGAGAGGTTCATGAAGAAATAGAAGTTGATTTACCGAAAGGAAGCAAAACGTTACAAATTCAAGAAATTAAAAAGTATAAACGTTAAAACCACACAGAATAATTCACATCCATTTCGACAAGTCGACAACTCGGTGTGACAATCTACAGTATGACAATTTTTTTTGATTTAAGCGCAACATATATCAAAAATGCCCATCCGAATATAATCGTAATCCCCCCGATAGGGGTGAGGTAGGTGAACTGCGCTATACCACTGATTAATGCCGCATAGATGCTGAAGGAGAAGAGGCTGGTGCCAAGAGCAAATGTAAAGCCCGCAAGGAAGAGTTTTTTCTCTGAAGGCTGCAGAGCAAGCACAACAATCAAAATCGCATAGAGCATGTTATAGCGAATGGCGGTATCCATACTTTCGGCCTGTTCGGACGAGAGCGCAAAGGCATGATCGCCAAGCGCCCCCATAATCACGGATATGAGGCCAAGTATAGCGCCAAACAATAAGAGCTTATTCATTTCATCACCTTCCATTGCATCAGGACTTTCAGCCCGTGGGGAGCGTTATCTTCGAGTGTGATTTTGGCTTTATGTGCGCTCGCAATCCACTGAACAATGGACAAGCCCAGTCCACTGCCGCTTTGTCCGGTTTTATCGACGCGAACAAAGCGTTCGAAAACGCGTTTTTTGTTGGTATCGCTTAAACCTGTGCCTGTATCGGCGATACTAAGAAGGCCCTCGGCATTCAATGATACAGTAACGCTGCCGCCCCTTGACGTGTATTTAATAGCATTATCGAGAAGGTTCGCGAGGAGGATGGGGAGAGAGGCCTCGTGCGCCTGTGCATATATATTAGGGGTAATATCCCCACTCAATGTTATCTCTTTTGCTTTTGCGCTGCTTTCAAAATCGCGCACAGCTTCACTTACGCACGCCGATAAATTCATGCGATCCAACGGCAAGCTCTCATTTTGTAGGCGTGCGAGAGAGAGGAGTTGATCCACCAGATGCGCGGCGCGATCAATCGAGGCTTGCAAATTCGCGAGGCCCTCGGCGCAGTCCGGCTTATCGCCGACTTTTTTAATCAGCACTTGCGTCTGTGTTTTCATGGCGGCCAGAGGTGTGCGCAGTTCATGCGCGGCATGGTCGGTAAATTCGCGCTCACGTTTGAAGCTTTCCTCGAGGCGGGCAAACAATCTGTTGAGTGCCTCGGCGAAAGGAAGAATTTCCTCGGGCATCGCCTCGATTTTCATGGGGGAAAGATCATCACTGCCGCGCTGATCCACATCAGCAGCCATTTTCACGACAGGATTCAAGACTTTGCTCACGCCGATCCAGATAATCAGGATAAGCACAGGCAGGAACATTAACGCAGGCACAATCAGCGAGATCATGAGTTGAACAATCAGTTCATAGCGAATATCATTACGTTCTGAAACCTCAATCTTGATGCCTTTTTCTCCTTCTAAAAAGACGAAAAAGCGCCATTCATGACCATCTATAATGTGGTTAGAAAAGCCGGGCGGCGCTTCAAAATCTTTAAAGCTCTGGGCAGTAGGGGACTCGGTTACTAGCACATTATTTGCCCAAATACGAAAGCCCAGATTACGTTCGTATTTATGCTGTAGGTCTGGGTTTTCTAACCCAAGATCAAAACCCTCATCCTCCAGAATCTCATGCTCTGTGAGTTGCAGAAGTACCTTGGCGGAATGCACAAGCTGCGCATCATAGACTTCCTCAATTTCTTCTTTTGCGAAATGATAGCTTGAAGCCAGTGCGGCAAGGGTTGCGAAAATGATCGGGATGCTGATCCATGCGATCAGGCGGGTGCGCAGGGAATAGTTTTTCATGACTCGATTATATACCCCACGCCTCTGATTGTCTTGATAAGCTCTTTGCCCAGTTTACGGCGAAGGGCGGCGACATGCACCTCGATTGTATTGCTTTCGATCTCTTCATTTGACCAGTCATAGACGCTTTCGGTGATTTTTTCTTTGGAGACAGGGCGGCCGAGATTGCGGACAAGACTGTCAAATATCGCGCGTTCACGCGCCGAGAGCATGATCGCTTTGCCCGCTTGTTCCAGATGACCGCTCGCCGCTTCGTAAGTAATATCGCCGATGGTAATGACGGGGCTGGCTTGCCCTCCGCTGCGGCGGATAAGGGCGGAGCAGCGAGCGATCAGTTCATCAAGATCAAAGGGCTTCACCAGATAATCATCTGCGCCGGCATTCAGCCCCTCCACGCGGTGGCGCACAGCATCGCGCGCGGTAAGGAGCAGCACAGGGATCTGGTTTTTCTCAGTGCGAAGATCTGAGAGGAGTTCGAGCCCTGACGCACCCGGCAAATTAATATCCAGTACAACAAGGCCATAGGCGGTCGTAGTGAGCGTGTCTTCAGCCTCTTCCGCGCTTGTTACCCAATCAACAGCGAAACTCTCTCGCAGTCCCTCGCTCGTGGCTTTGCCTAAATTTTCATCATCTTCAACAAGAAGTAATCTCATAGAATATATACAGCACTATTAGCGCAGTTGAGCAAGCCTAGCGCGAATTTCCTGCCTGCGCCCAGCATCGGCAAGAGGGCGATCAGGGCGATCTGCAGCTTCGAGTGCGTGATTGAGATAGCGCTTGGCTTCATCCTCGCGGTCATCTTCGAGTAGGAAATCACCATAGAAGAAGTTCGGATCAACGCCGTCTGGATTAAGCTGCAATGCGATCTTGAGATGCTTCTCCGCTTCCTCGTCATCGCCGAACGCAATCGGCCAGCCCGGCACTTGGTAATAGAGCGAGCCAAGCGAGGTATGGGCGGAGCCATCCAAAGCGCGCGGGTCTTGTTTCAGCGAAGTTTCGAAAAGCTCTTTGGCCTTTTTGACTTTTCCAAGAGCGGATATGCCCTTCACGATTCCTGCATCGGTGGAAAGGATTATCCCTTCCCAGATTTTGGGCTCGGCGCGGTCAGGATAAGCGCCTGTGATCACAGCAGCTTGCTCTTCCAGCTTGTGTATGGCGTTAAGTTGGCGATCCTCATCCGTGATTTGATATTTGATCCGCGCCCATTCAGCTTGCAGTGGCTTTATCGCCTCCATGACTGGGTCGGCCTTTTCACCTTCAGGCGCAGCGGTTTGTACAGGGTCAACAAGGCCACGCCCCATATTATAGGGTCTGAATTCTTCAGCGGCGGCAGGGATGCTGACGCTAAGCAGTAAGGCGGTTATGATTAGGTTCTTTTTCATTTTCTTTCTCCATTGTCTGGTTGTGGGTGTTAAGGATGTCCTCGCCAATCTCTCGGTTTTTCTGTAGACCCTGATCGATAATGCGGGGTGCAAAAACATTGAGGAATGCGAAGAAGCGCTCGGGCCAGCCGATCCGAACCTCGCGCTCGCCTTTTTGAATGGCTTCAAAGATACGGCCTGCGACCATATCCGGCGTGTCATCCTTGATCCCTACGCGCTTGTTAAGCTCGCATTGGGGGCCGTGATTCATAGGTGTTCTCACCGCGCGCGGAGCAATGAGGGTGAAGGTGATATCCGTCCCGCCCAGCTCTCTCCTTAGCGCATCGGTAAAGACTTTGAGACCTCCTTTGGCGGCGGCATAGCCTGTGACATGGGGCAGCGGGATGAGCGAGGTCATCGTGCCGATATTGATGATCTGCCCAGAATTTCGCGCTTTCATGGCGGGGAGGACGGCCTGAATAAGGCGCATGGGTACGCGCATATTAAGATCTATCAGCGCATCTAGCTGCTGGTTCTCGCAATAATCAAAACGTACAAATCCTGCCATATTAATAAGAATATCGGGCGTATTTTCCGCGAGATAAGCGCAGGTATTATCAAGGTTTTCAATCAGGTCACCATCGCGCGCGATATCATAGGCATGAATCTTTGCGCCCGCCCCCTCGAGCAGCTTCACAAGCGGGATACCGATCCCGCCTGTACCGCCTGTAATGAAAACAGTTTTTCCCTTAAGCTGCATTTTTCACCTGCCCTTTATGCGGGATCGCGCGCAGCACATTCGCAAACAGGCGGAAGGTATTTTGCGCTACCTCAATAATAGCGTCCTGATCATCCTTATCGGTAATCTGGTTCACGGTTTCCTCGAAGAATTTCATGTGGCTGATATCCAACTCGCCATGCGAATAGAGATATGAGAAAGCCTTTTGCGGTAGGCCAAGCTTATCCTTCACCGCATCCGCGCCTTTATTGGCGATCTGGGTCGAGGTGCTTTCCAGCATAAAGACCATGCCGAAAAACCCCATCGGGTTCTTGCGCGTCATATAGTCATAGTTATAAGCGATCAGCACTTGCGTTTCGAGGTTAGGGGTAGAGGCGCGCGCCGCTTCTTTATCACCGCCAGCCGCGGCGATATCGTTCAGGATCCACTCTTCATGGCCGACTTCCTCTTCTTGATATTCGATGATCGCTTTATGCATCGCTTTTTTGGATTGCGGCAATTTCGATCCCATCGTCATCAAGAAGGGAACAGTGTGCGATACATGGTGATAAGCCTCGGTTAGATAGGCGATGTAGGTCTCTTTCGAAATATTGCCCATTAGGCCGTCTGTAAGTTGCGGCACAGTGTAAAGTTCGTTTCGTGCGATTTCGGTTTCTTTAAGCAATCGATCATAAAAGTCCATAGGCTTTCTCCTTTTTATAGTGTTTTAAAATGGTTTCACGGCGCGGACGACCAGTGCCTGTCAGCATGCCGCTCTCGAGCGTGAAAGGGGGAACAAATGTAAAATCCTTGATACGCGCATAGTCAGGCAAAGTGCTATTGGCGCTGATGGCCGCATCTTTTACATTGGCGCCTGCAAACGCGGGGACAATCAGCGCGCTTAGCTCGGATGCGCCGTCACCATAGACGATAGCCTGCGCTATATCGGCATGAGCGAGAAGTTTGGCTTCGACCCATTCAGGTGAGATGTTGCGGCCATAGGAGGTGATCAGCACATTTTTGCTGCGCCCTGTGACCGAGAGGAAACCATCCCCGTCAATATCACCGAGATCGCCTGTATGAATGGTGTCCGGTGCGGTCTCGCCGACATAACCGAGAAAGCCGTTATTCTTGATATAAATCTCGCCATCTATAATTCGCGTCTTAATATGCGGCAGGGGTTTTCCGGCACTGCCAGCCCTATCATCATACGGTGTATTAAGCGCAACCACAGAGGCACATTCGGACAGGCCGTATCCTTCATAGACAGGTAGGCCCATGGCGCGTGCCTGCATGATAAGGGATGGATCGATTTTAGAACCACCCACCGCGATATATTTAAGGGTCGGGAGTGGGCCTTTATTTACCACTTGCGCCATAAGGGTGCGCAGCATTTCAGGGACGAGGATCACAGAGTTGGCAGCGCGGTCTTTCAACACATCATAGAGAGCGGCGTAATGCTCACCATAGCTTTTAAGGCTCGGCAAATGCAGCGTGCAGCCTGCCATAAGCCCTGCATAAACTCCTGCGACATTCTCCAAGAGTACGCCAAGCGGCAATGTGCATACATGCTTACCTACGAATTCTTCACCGAGCACATCAACAATGTTTTTCGCGACATTCAGCATAGCGTTTTTAGATAGGCACACGCCTTTGGGCGTTCCGGTCGTGCCGGAAGTATAGGTCACTTTCGCTGTACCTTCTGTCAGCAGTCCGACCACTCCCGTGCCGGTCTCCCGCAATCCTTCAGGGGAAAGGATGTGCGAGACACCGGACGAGTGGAGGGAGTGATAAACTTGTTCTTCACTAAAAAACGGAGGGAGAGGCACGCACGGAATGCCTGCTTTCATGGCCGCTAAATCCCATAGTATCCATTCCACGCTGTTATCGAGGGCGATGGCGAGCACGTCGACATCATAGAGCGCATCAATACGCGCATCTACTTCGAGGTTCAGATCGCCGTAGGTAATGCTGCGCACCGTATCTTTTAACGCTATTTTTTCAGGTGCATGATTTTTGATTTTTTCAAATAGCATCAGTAAGCGTCCTTATAATGAAGACGAGGAAAGAGCCGCGGACGGCAATCTGTATAGTGTGCGCCGAGCTGTCTTTCCAGGCGCTTATAGCCATGTGCAACCGAGCCGGAAATCACATGTGGCTGGGTCGCGTAATAGCTGCCCCAATTCTCCCCTTCGCTCAGGAGCAAGGACGGATCGGCCTTGGTATGGCGCTTGGGTTGTAGCCCCATTTGCTTGAAACGGCGCTCCAGAAAATCGGTGCTGGTGACAACCGCGCGGGTGAAATTCTTATCATTTAGATAGGCGGCTAAAGCAGCAAAGAGAAAAAGCGAGGCGCCGCCGCCTTGTGAAGCCAGATTGCCGATCTCGACAATTTGGCTGCGCGGAGCATTTAAGACCGCCTCAATTGGCGCATCCAGATATTGCTCCAGAAAAAGCGGTTCACTTTGCGCCGGACGGAACCCTGTAGCGGCGAGCAGTTTTCCCGCTTCATCACGAACGCTCATTAAAATTGGATAATGCACGCTGATCTCGGCGTTATAGCTTTTGGCGTAAATATCGGTGATAAAACGTTCTACTTCCTCGCGATCTTTAGAAAATGCGCCTGTGATGGAAACAGTCTTGGGCTGCGCCTTAAGACGCGCGAGCGGACTATCCTTCTTTAAAGAGAGAAGCCCCGTATTCAGTCCGTTCTCACAATAATTTAAATTCAGCATCAAAAAATGTCCTTATATTATTCGACATTTTTGATTCTGAGCTATAAAGCTGAAGCGAACCTGAAGAAAAAATATTGAGAGTAGTTATCACCCGACTACAAACACTGCCATTTAGTCATCAATCCATAGGCATAAAAGAAAATTTAAGCTAGGAAGCTCCTCAGAATGTGCTGTTCATTTAGAGCTATTAAAAAATACGCCAAACCGAATTAAAATTTATAATCCACCTGTAAGCCAAAAATATTTACACTTGAGTCATACTCTCCAACAAAAGCAGGAATAGCAGACGCAACGTTTTCTTCTTTACTGACTAGTGCCGTATCTGCACTTATGTGAGCATAAGATAAATCCAGAGAAAAACTTTGATTAAAGTTGTAACCTAAACCCGCCGTAAGCCATAAGCGGTCTTGGTCAGGCAAGATGCTTGAGCGTGTCTCCTCGGGGATCGGGCTCCAGTCATAGGCTACACCTCCACGGAATGTTAGATTCTCATTATAATCATAATCCACTCCAAACGATAAAAACCAGGAGTTCTCATAGTTTAAAGTATCCGATCTACTGCTTTGGCCCAAGATATTGTTATCATAATTAATTTCCAAATCTTGCAGGTGTGACCATCGTGTCCAAACAGCATCAGCCAACAATGTTACACTTGGAGTTAAATCATAAGATGCACCAATATTGACGTTTTCGGGTGTAGTAACCTTCGCGTTTATGCCTTGGCTTTGAAGCTCATTAGCAGTCGATGATAAAGCAGCTATTCCTGACACGAGGCTACTCTGGGTAATTCTAACATCGCCTGATAGATCGTGAGTAACTTTTGAACGATATGCTAAGCCCAATTTAAACCGGTCATAATTTGCATGGATGCCTGCAACAAAACCTGTAGCAATATCGTCAGCAGTGTTATCTTCATGGCAGTCTTCATCAAGAGCACCACCATCTGTACCGAATATAGCAGCCGAATTCACATTGGCGATCTCTCCGCAGTTAATAGCACGCGTGAGCCTTATATCGAAATGCTGAACTTGTGGCCCACCGCCAATTGACCAGTTATCATTGATCTGATAAGCGAGGGAAGGAGATACCGTGATCGTCTTGATTTCAGAAGTTAATCCAGAATATCTACTGACTGCATTTGCGTTATAACTTGTTTTCATACCGTATGGTCTATTAACGCTTAAACCGAAACGATAGTTTTTATCACCGCCCGGATCATACATAAAATACAATGCAGGGAGTATGCTATCATGTCCGATATCGCTTTGTGCTCCTGCACTTCCCGTACCTGTAAAACCGAATGTGCTTGATGTGTTCGAAGACTTTAACTCAGTTTTCGGAATAATAATGCTTGTTGAAACAAGAGATTGTGTGCCCTTAAACATGGTCATAGCCGCAGGGTTCTGCCACATGATTGATATGTCATCCGCATCAGCAGTGTAGCCGGCAAATGCATTACCCAACTTTGAAGAACTTTGCTCTTTTAATTGAAACGCCGCCGACATAGCCTCGGATGAACATAAACAAATAACCACCGGCAGAAAATATAACGCCAAATTTCCAGATATTTTCATACACTACCCCTACAACCTGAAAGTGATTTTAATGCTCATTTTAAAGCCAAGAATAATGCTTGGAAAGATTTTATTTTTTAAAATCAACAATATAAAAACATCTTACCTCCTATTTCTCATAGACATATAAAAATACCAACAGCGCCTATAGACTTGGAGGTTGAAGAATAATTATCAATAGAATGCAAGCACTGCCGCTTAAGCCTAGAGTTCCGAGCAGCACGTGATGCGCGTTAACACGACACATGCAGAGAAATCCCTAAACCACATTTTCCTGAGCTATTTTCTCAGACGGTTTACGATAAAAAACGGTTGGAAAGAAAGACAAGGCGTTTGGGATTCTAGAAAGTGCATAAAATCCACGCAACTTGACATAATTTACTAGTATATGTTACACCCGCAGCATTAAGACTTCATATGAAACAATGTTAAAAGACCGTTACAGCTTTAATCAAAACGCTTTATACCTCATGGCACAAGATCAGGAACTTGCCCCTGATAAATATCCGGATGCCATTAATCTATGTACAGGAACTCCTGGATTTTTAAACCCTGCTTACAAGACACCAAATATTTTAGTTCCGTTTACTGATGCGGCTTATCAGAATTTGAGTACGTTTTCTCCTGAGTTCACTGAAAATATGCGGGATTACTGCGCTGATAAAATCGGCCATGATATTCCCCAAGATAATTTTTTGATTGGTGTGAGTACGTTCAACTATTTTAGGTATCTGGTTGATGTTTTACCGGAATATCAATCAGGCAATGTAAAAAATCAAAAAGGCAGTACAGTCGTTATCAGCCCCCAAGGCAGCTATCTGCTATGGAATAGAATTGGTGGCGAGATGGTTAAGTCTGATGACGACCTCTCACTCATGGAAACGCAGTACGATTCTGGCTATAAGATCACGGCAAAAGACATCGAAAAATGGGCGCAGAGCAGATCTGAAAACCTTCAAAACCGACCGACGGTTCTGCCTCTTGAAAATCCGAGCATAGGCGGTCACGTATACAGCGCCGAAGAGTTAATAGATATTCATGCAAGCTGTAAGGAAAATGGCATTTTTATATTCTACGATGAGGTATACCGCGAAACATGTGCACCATGCGTAGAGTTTACGTCACTCCCTGCTGTTATAGATGACATGGATAATGTTTTAGCCGTTACGACCTTTTCGAAAGGATACGGCAATCTGCAACTCAATTTAGCGGGTGCAACCGGTCCAAGTGAGGTGTGTGAATTACTTTACCCGCACTTCAAAGATGAATGGCGTAAAACAACAACAAACCATATCAAAATGGTTGAATCGATTATTAATGATCTAAATAAGGAATATTTGGAACACGCCCGTACACTGTACGCAGACAAGGTGGAGGCAGTCGCTCAAAAAGTCGAAGAATTGGGCAAAACCCTAACCGCTCCCTTAAAAATACCGCATTTGCCGCAGGCTGGGTATAGCATGTTTATTGATGCCACGAAGGCCGTGACCGGACAGGACAGTCTTGATAAAAAAGAAGGCGCAGCTTTGAATAAATCACTGTTCGAAAAATTTGCGCAGCAAGGCTTGGTTACGCAGCCTTTGCATGCATCAGGTATTCAGGACCGTTTGATGGTCCGCCTCGTGTTCGGTAACAATGACCAAAAAGAAATTAATAAGGGACTTGATGTTATGAGTTCGGTGATCAGAGCTTATGAAGCTGGAATGACATAAGGAAAAAAGGATTTAGAAATGACAGACCAACCTCAAATTGATGTAGATAGACTGACCGCTTTTAGGCACGAATTACATACACACCCTGAAGTCTCAGGTGATGAGCATAATACATCTGCAAGAGTTCACGAGTTTTTGAAAAACCTGCAGCCCGATGAAATTGTTACGGGCCTAGGCGGTGTAGGTCTAGCAGCAATTTTCAAAGGAAAATCCGAAGGTAAGAGAGTGCTGGTACGCGCAGAGCTTGATGCATTACCTATTCATGAAACAAATACCGACCTTCCGTATAAATCCCAATGCGATGGTGTAGGGCATAAATGCGGTCACGATGGCCATATGACTATGATTGCAGGGCTTGCACAAGCTTATAGCGCCGAGCGCCCTGAGCGCGGTGAAGTGGTTTTGTTATTCCAACCGGCAGAAGAAACGGGTAAAGGCGCAGCAGAAGTATGTAATGACGAGAAGTTTGAGAGTATTAGGCCTGATTATGCCTTCTCGCTACATAATATTCCAGGGGCAAAGATGGGCAGTATTTTGTGCAAGGAGGGTGCATTCTCTTCATCTGTGGAATCTATGGTGATCAAAATTAAAGGGCAGACCTCTCATGCTGCTGAGCCGCAACATGCCGTGGCCGCATCATCGATTATGCCGCAAATTATGTCCTATATGGAAGAGATTAGTGCTGCGGGGAGCACAGAAGATACATTTCAGCGTGCGGCTTTAACATGGGCAACTGCTGGCGGACCGAATTCATACGGAACACAAGCAGGGAGTGGAGAGCTACACTATACGCTACGCACACGTGAGCCAGAAAAACTAGCGGCACTCTGGGATGGTGTCGTTAAAAAGGTGAATGGTGAAATTAAAGCTTACAATGAAACCCATGGTCTCACCGAAAAAAATGGACTTAGTGCAACATTTGAATCGGTAGAGCCGTTTATGGCGAACATGAACCACCCCGAAGCCGTCGAACTTGTTAAAAAGGCTGCACAGGCAAATGCCTTGGAGTATGTAGACATGAAATTACCGAATGACTGGGGTGAAGATTTTGGTTACTTCACCAATCTTGAAGGGGTAAAAGGTGTAATGTTTGGCCTCGGTTCAGGCAAAGACACGCCGCCTTTACACCACGAACAATATGATTTCCCAGATGAATTGATTCCAAAAGGTGTCGGCGTATTCCATCACATGGTCGCTTCCATAGATCACGATATGTAGACCTTTGAAATCTTCCACTAGACTAACAGCCTGTCCTCATCAACTACAAATGAAGCAGATGATGGTAGATTACTCAGGTGGTATTTTTGTCTTATCGAGACAACTAAGAAGTCGAAGAAAAGCAAAACTATATATTGTCCGCTTTTAGCATTCTTTTAAGGGTGTCGTCTTTATCAATGAAATGATGTTTGAATGCCGCCGCCACATGAAGTGTGATAATTGCCATGATTGCATATGGCGCATTATGATGTAAAAAGCTTGCACCACTGCTTACGACTTCATTTCTCTCTAAACCTGGAATGGCAAAAATATTGAAAATATTTAAGTCACGACCACCAAATAAATTCATCACAATTCCAGAGGCAGGCATAATGAGAAGCCCAATATATAAGAGCCAGTGCATGATACGTGCTGAAACCCCTTGCCATTTCGGCATAACCGCAACATCTTTGGGAAAGCCTTGAGATAGACGCCAGCCTAAACGCCATAAAGCCAGCACTATGAATGTTGCCCCTATAGATTTATGCCAGAACATTAAGGCCCCTTTATCTGCCCTAGGAATATCCGCATAAGCCAGATAAAAACCAAAAATCATCATAGCTAGAAAAATTCCGCCTATAACCCAATGATTGAGAATTGAGGTGATTGAATAACGGTTTCCGGTTTTTTCTTTCATGTTCTACTTTTCCTATTTAAATTAAAGAGTTCCAACGACCGCCTAGATCACGATAACTGTGCACCCAATGCGCCAGAAGAAACATAGGTGTCACGACGGAATAAGCAACTAATAATGCTGCGCTATACATTTGCGCTTTCACCCTATCTTTTGCAGCAACCCTATGTTGTTCGCAATCTGTATTGAAATACCTGGCCTCGCATTTATCTCTAACAACATAGGGCCATATTCTTCATCAATGACTATATCCACGCCCACATATCCCAAATTGGATATTTCAGACGCCTTTTTACCTATTGCTAAGACTTCCTGCCATTGAGGTATTTGCTGCCCGATCAAAGACTCATTATTATCAACATGGCTTACAATTTTCTTATTGTGCAATATAGCGTTTGTGGTTTTGCCTGTTTCGAGGCACAGCCCCACCCCAATTCCACCTGAATGTAAATTGGCTCTACCGCTAGAGCCTCGCGTCGGAAGCCTAAGCATCGCCATGACTGTTTCATTTTTATAAACAACAAGACGAATATCTGGCACACCTTGATATGAGAGCTTCTCAAATAGCGGAATATTTTTGACACGTCTTTCAATTATAGCAACATCCCGAACGCCGCCCAAAGAATAGAGGCCACCCAAAATATTGCTAATGTGGTAACGAATTTCTTCTAAAGATATGACTTTACCACTCGGTCTAATATATCCATTAGAACCACGTCCAGAAATAACCATAATCCCGCCGCCGCCACTTCCTTTGGCAGGTTTAATAACAAAATCATTATATGCTTCATGATCTAAGATATCTTGAAGCCTTTTTAACTGCTCTTGATATTCTATAAGAGCATATAGCTGTGGCGTTTGTATACCAGCCTCAATAGCGGCTTTTTTAGTCAGAACTTTATCATCAACAAATTGATAATTTTTTCTATCATTGAGAGGAAAAATAAAATCTAGGTTTCTACTATTTATCCCTACAATGCCTTTACGCTTAAGGGCTTTATGGACCTTAAAAATATTTAACATTATGAACGACCACTTTTACTTTGATCGTCTTCAGCAAACATTCTAAACCGATAGTATTCCGTTAATTTATAACCGTTATATCGGCCAATCATAATGGTGATAGCGACCATGACCAATAATAATTCCGGGAAAGTAACCATCAAATGGCCAATGACCGAATTATTCATCACGTAATAGCTCACAATAGCTACAAAGAGACTTCCTACAATAGAAATTATTGTCAGCCTAGCGCCAAATTCATCCCAAGAAACAGATATTCTTTCAATTAACATTGTTAAAATAACTAACGGAAAGAGCGAAATAGATAAACCTGTATAAAGATCTATATTATAGGCTAGAACGCTCAGTAAATACAGGGCAACAACCACCATCGTCATTATAGCACTTAGTCTTGGAACAATAAGCAGCTGCAAACGATTGAGATAGGCCCTGAAGATTAATCCCATAGATACAATCACAGTGAATAATACAATTCCCATAGCTAATTGTGTTTCTCTAAAGGCAAGCGCAACTAGAATAGGCATAAAGGTTCCAAAAGTTTGCACCCCAACAATCTGCCTCATAAAACAAACAACGACGGCTCCAAGAGGCACTAACAATAAAATTGAAAAGACCAATTGCACATCAACAGGTAAATTGAAAACTGATAATTTATAGAGCGTTTCCAAAACAGGATCTCCGCTCCACATTGCTTCTGTTAAAGCATTCTCGGTATGCCTTTTAACTGCTATGGTTACTCTTTCTTGATAATTGCCATCAATTTTTACAAAAGGCTCATCACCTACCCANAATTTAAGAAAATTAGTATTTGAAAAAAATACGCCAGAAGCTGGATCATACTGTTTCCAGCTACCGTCTAAATTAACCTCTGCGGCAGTTTCAATTGTAACATTTCGTCCTAAGGATGTGAGTTCTATACCATTTATCAGGTGCGCTTTAATGCCTACATGCTCTAAAATATAAACTTTCAGAGCATTTAAATCCGATATAGAGCTATTTGACTCTAAAATTTGTACAATACGGTCATCTTCCGCATTTTTTTCTAAATAAGTAAATAAATCTAACGCAAAGCTTTTATCATCAATTGATTTAGAACGTAATTCTTCTATCAAATTCCCTAAAGCGACATAATCTTCTCGTTCACTTTGGAGAGATTCAAACTCCATACTTCCATATTGTGGTCTTTTATTTATATTTTTAACATTCTTTACGTTTGTAATTTTTTCGCTATTAGCCGAATAACTTTCATATAAAATGCCACGATAATATAAAATCTCTTGTTTCTTAGGGCTACGCTTTGTCCAAGATACAATTCTGTTGTTGAAGTTTTTATCTTCTCTCGTTGTTGTTCCAAAACCATCGCTCACATAGTTTTCATCAACAATAGTATGAGTATTTGTACGTTGTGGTAGAAAACCCTCCACTCCCAACGGGCCACCATCACCATTAAGTATCACCTTAATTTCCACATGCCAGCTAGCAACNGATTGATTAGGCAATAAAGGGAATTTTAAAACGCCNACACGGTAAGTGAATATCGAAAGCCCTAAGGCTAACANTAACAAAACAACAACAGCAGTCTCTTTTTTATGCATTTAATATGATTTTCTAATTAGAGCAACTGGGCGTTTTTGTGAATGTTTTAGAACTATCAATTAACATACGACCGTCTAATACATTTCGTCCAATGAGAACAGGATAAATAAACTGACCTCTATCAGCGAGATTCACCTCTTCTTTAATTTTTTTATTTCCTATACAAAACGTCATTTCAATTACAGGGCGGCGAATATACTCGTCATCCCCACCCTTTCTTTTTATTCTTACCCAACGTGTGATTGGTGCTTCAATTACGTGTTCACCACCATCTTCTTCAAAATCAACACGAAAGACAACAAACTCTTTTCCATCTGTTTCAAAAGTACGAATGATGTCAGCGTTAATTGACGATGTTGTCGCTCCAGAATCAATTTTAGCCTTTGGTTTATAAGACAAATCTCCAACTGATACGCGCTCCACCCATCCGACGACCATTTGTCCTTCATAGGTATTTTTAACAATAATCTTTTCAGGGGCTTTTTTAAGCTGACTTACATTTGCCTGACTATCACTTTTTTTTGCAGCATTAATATTCTGATCGTTTATCGCACAAGCTGAAACAACGAGCATGAGCAATACAGTACCAAGAAAGGTAGCTTTTTTTCTTATGTTTTTCATTCTTATGCATACTTAAAGTTAATGATCTAATACTGGGCGAATATAAAATAAACAACAGATTTTTCAACCAATAAGATCACCACCTATGACTGATGGTTTCTTTTCTCAAAACTAAAGATTTAGCGCTAATAATCACAGATTATGAAATTTATATTTTTTCACACACTTGACGGAACTTTTTACAAACATACATGTATGTATACCTGCAGACCGATCCTCTCTTGCGATATGGATATATATTCGTGTTGCAGAATGTCGGACCGCACCGGAAGTATCTTCCGGAAGGTTACTTAACCTAACCGGAACAACATAGGTACTCCATTTTTAAAACGAAATAAAAGGAACAAAACTATGTCTGTTAAGTACTTTAGATCGCTATTATACAAATCTTCACAAATCCAAAACGAAATTGAAAAAGAACAAAAGCGCCGTATCCCAGACTGGATGCGATTACTTAAGCTCAAAAAAATTCGTCTCAGCATTAAAAATAAATTAGTGAAAATTGCACGTGACCAATCACGTGTGACGCTGCAGCCAATAGCCATCAAAAGTCATGATCATAATAAGCATTGGAGCCACCTACACTAATAAAACTAGATTGTTAAATCGAAGAATTTAAACCAATTTAAAAAAGGAAAACCACAGTGAAAAAACAACTCTTAACACTGAAAGCTATGACAGCGGGCATAATAATGCTCACACATAGTACAGATGCTTTTGCGCAATATAACGGCCCTACAGCAAATCAAATAACAATAGTGTCCGAGGTATTGGAAAATGGCAAGGACGATCAATATGTTCGCCTTATCGGCACGGTAAAAGAGCAAATTTCAGAAGAGAAATATACTTTTGTTGATGCAACAGGCGAGATACGTGTTGAAATTGACAATGACGAATTTAAAGCTCCTGTGAATCATAAAACTAAAGTAGAAATTCGCGGAGAGATTGAAAAAGATTATATGGAATCAGCTGAAATCGATGTAGAAGCTGTAATAATCCAAGAATAAATATCCCCTCTAACTCAGGAGGATTCATAAATCCTCCTGAGTAAAACTAGTCTAAAAATAGCCGCAAAATAGCCGCTTTGATAATATTACTATATTAGAACAACACTAATATACACTGTAAATAGTGCCATCTAGCCTGCACAAATTTCACCACAAAAAAAATACACCTCATACCCCTATCCATATTTTTAATTATGTGTAGTATATAGATACTCAACACATACAATTATAGCTATTTTTTATACGAAACAAAGGTTTACGATGAATAAAACACTTCTTCTTACATCTTGTGCAATACTACTGTCAGGCTGCAACAACACACTGACCGCACTCACAGGCAATTCAAATAGCTCATGGCAATCTTCTGACTTCGATAGTGATAACCTCAAGGACGGTGCACAACTTCCATTTGAACTAGCAAGTTTTATTCCTCAAAACAAAGTAAACACATCAACACGCACATTAGTTGCTGAAGGCGCAGTTGCTCTAGATGAAGGAAATTTTGAAGAAGCATCACAACTATTCAACACTGCGCTTAGACTTGATTTAGGAAACTCACACTTACATTTCATTAATGCCCTCACATATCATTTAATGGCTAAAGGCGGAAATGCGAAAAATTTTGAATATGCAGAACAGGGTTACACACTGGCATCAAAATTTGATAACACCAATGTCTTAGCAAAATACTATCTTGGCCTAGCTTACTTAGATCAGCGAAAATTCAAGGCTGCGCAAGCCACACTCGCCGAAGCCGCTATAATGGACGAAAACGACCCAGAAATTCTGTACGACCTTGCACGCGCATCATATTTTGCAGGCGACGCTCGTACAGCAAAAGCTTCTTTAGATAAAATTCAAAAACTTGATTTGAGCGCAGCTGAAGAAAATAAGTTCATACGCGCTTCGATATTAACGAACGCAGCATTAGATCAACCTGTAGAAGCAGAAAAACTACTGCAAAAATTTCAGGATAGCCCTAAAACATATAACTTCCTTCAAGCGCGCTTAAATGCTTGGAAAAATTTTCATGCTCAGGACAAACAAGAGCTCATTAAAAATGCCTCATTCGTACAATCACTTCCTAAAGGCAGATCTACTATTCCAGGCGCAAAAGCAAAAAATTCTGACGTATCATCCATAGATCCATTATTAGAAGATGACTTCATTAATGATGACATGGTTGTTGTGGATGTTGTTATCATCCAGACTCAAGAAGATGTCAGCACAAATCGCGGCCTTAACCTTCTTTCTGGTCTAGAACTTCAATTTGGCGATCCACTCACAAACACACCAGGATTTTCTTTCGCTACAAATAATATTGATGACAACACCAGCGCAAATGCAGATACAAATACGCGTACACTTTCAAACATGATTTCAATACCGGCGGTTAATTACTCTCTGAATATTTTCAACACGCTTTATGGGCGTAACGAAATTCTCGCCAGTCCCTCTTTAGTTGCGCTGGATAATGAACGCTCAGAATTCTTTTCTGGAACTGATGTAGTAGCGGCGGCTGTCTCCGGCGGCGATGGGTCATCAATATCTGTTAACAAACAAATTGGCGTAAAACTTGGCGTAACACCTGAATTTCTTCCAAATGACCGTATTAAACTTGAAATTGATGCTGAACGTACATTCCTAACATCACCAAGTAGCTCAGTGCAATTTGAGTTTCGCTTAGATACATCGAACACCAACGTTAACTCCAATGTTGTTATGAAATTTGGAGAAACACTGATCCTGAGCGGTTTAAGTGAAAAAGATACTGAAAACTCTCGTGATGCTGTACCACTTCTTGGCGATATTCCTGTTATTCAATATCTTTTTGCAAAAGAAGCAGAACGTGAATTTAGAAAATCCGTACTGATTATGCTAACACCTCGACGCGCACAATATGTTAACCAAGATGAAAAAGAGCGTTCACGCATCGAACAAGCAATGTCTGAATTTGAAAAGTCTGTCTACGCTTTCGAAAAGTTAAATAAGAATTGGTTCACACCTCCGTCAACAATGTCTGAGGTCATGAAAACAACAAAAGTTAACTCATTATTTAATGAGTTCAGAACAGGTGATTTCGAAATGGAAAACTGGAACAGTAGAAACACCCATGAAAAACGCCTGAGTAAGGCAGTAGACTTTTTATTCTACTAAAACTGGATAAACACTTATGATTTTGCTTTCGTGCAAAAGGCTTTTAGCCCTAACAGCCATATTTTTGGCATGTTACCTTATTGCCCCTTCATATCTCAACGCAAAAGCGTTAGAGAAGGAATGGACACTCATTCGTGGCATAGCTTCTGAAATAGCCATAGGCGCAGATGGAAGCGTCGTCGCAGTTGATAACAGCGCTAACGTGTATAAATTTGAACCAAATAAAAAAGACTGGATATCAATAGGGAAATCCATAAAGCGCGTTGCCATTGACTCAAATGGGAAAATTTGGGGCATAGACAAAAGCGGCACCTTACGAACTTATACTGGTACAAATTGGCAACCAGTAGGACAAGGCGCACAAGAGCTAATTGCAGGGCCCAACAACATAATCTATGTCGTCACAAACACTGGAAATGTTGCAAGCTATAACTCTCAAACACAGAAATGGACAAATGAAAATTATAAGGCGCTTAAGCTAGCTATTGATGGAAAAGAAAATCTATGGCGAATTGCAGAAAATGGCGATATCGCACGCAAACTGGATGATGCCTGGATTGGCGTCATAGGAAAAGCACAAGATATAACTGCCGATCAAGATGGGCGTATTTTCATAGCAGGACAAGATAACCGGCTTTATGAATGGCAAGAAGGCACGGCCAGCTGGAAAACATACCCACAAATTGCTGCGCGCAGCATTACAGCAAATGCAGGACAAATCTGGCGCACAAATGAAAGCGGAAAAATTTTTGCTATAGGGTTATCAACTCCTTCACAACAAGAAGGCATATCACAGGGCGAACGTGGTGATGGTGCAGTAAATCCCGCCAATATAGCGGATACATCCGATATTATTTTTGAACGCGTCCCTGATAATACGTTACTATCAGATCTATCCATTGGGGCAGATGGCAGTGTGTTTGGCTTAAACTCTTCTGGTGAAATTCGCAGATGGTCAAATACTGAACAGCGTTTCAATATATTTCCTGGGCAGGTAAACCAGCTCATCGTCCAAGATAATGGCTTACCCTTATCTATTGGCACACAAGGAAACCTAATTGAGCATGACGGCGAAGCATGGCGAAGCATAAACTTAAATCTAAGCCTTATTGATATTGCCTTATCAGCAAATAATCAGGTGCTAGCCATCAACAATAAAAATCAAATAGCGAAACTCTCAGAAAGGCGAACATCTTTCTCTTTATTACCGCAACGTGGTCAGAAAATTGCTGCACAAAAAAATGGAGAGTTTTGGGCAATAGACTCAATGAAACGCCTGTTTAAATGCGATGTTCAAGGGCTCTGCACGCGTCAATCTATAAACGCAGCGGACATAGCAATAGGTCCCGCTGGTAGCGTTTTTATTATTGATACGAACGCAAACCTACGCCAGTATAACCCAGATGATAAAAGTTTCGAAATTATACGCCAAGGCGATACAGCTCGCGTTGCCGTTGGCCCTCAAGATCGGCCTTGGATTTTGAATAATAACGGACTTGTTCTTCAATCTGGATATTTTGAACGTGATGAAAGCGGCGATAGACGACTAGCCCTAAAAACTGAAGCTACCGAAGAAATCACACAAGCCAAGAATAATAACAATACAGGCATCCAAATCACACAGTCTATTTCTTTTACTGCTGTAAATATCCCAACCAGCGCAGGAGGCGTTAACCTCGGCAGTGGCATGTCAGATATCACATCAGGCTTCGATGATATCGTCATTGCAACTGGCTTCGATGACAGCCCATGTCATGATGGCACTGGACGAAACTGGGTTTACAACCCCGTCTCACGAAATTTCTCTCATCTTGAATACTTAAAACGCGCTAACCTATTTGTAGGTATCTCTGTTAATGACTTGGTTCGCGGATCAGTAAATGGCGATAAACCCCCGTCTTCTCCTTCACCTGCAATAACATCATTCATCGGTGAATGGCTTAGACTATGCGGCATACAATCTAACCTACTGACATATAAAAGCAGCGTCTTTACAAACCCATCTATAGAAACAACGCAGAATTTCGATGGAGCCGTAATGGCATCTCCTCTCGATGATGACCAATTGCCAGATATTGATATCGCGGCTGATGGGACAATTGCTAACATTGCTCCTGCAAATGAATTGGAAATTTTTCAAGCGGAAAAAGCAGATGATGTTTCTTTCTTTGATCAACTGGAATTCATGCGCGTAGGCATAGGAAAAGACAAATATGATCTATGGGTCGTAAGTACAACATATAATGTCTACGAGTTTGTAAGTAGCTCGGATCGCTTTGAACTTCGTTCTCATAACGCAGATGATAAAGCGCAAGATATTGGCGTCGGACATGATGGTACGGTCTTTATCGTCAACACATCTGGTGTATTAAAAAAATGGGATCCCGCTACCAAACGCTTCGTACGTACAAACAAAAACGGTGTAACGAGAGTAGCTGTTGATTCACGTGGCAATCCTATTGTTGCGAACTTCCCTAGCTCACAAACTGTATATTTTGGAAAATAGGCTAAAAAATGCGCAAAACACTTCTTTTAGCAAGCTCTTTTCTCGCAATCAGCCTCAGTGCATACGCCAACGTAGACTGGCAACAAGAAAGCGCACGCGGACAAGACGCTGCGGTCAGCCATGATGGCAATCAATGGTTTATCGGCGCTGACGGAAAAGCCTACCAATGGGACGGTCAAAACTGGAAGTCATCCGGCGGACGTAGTGATTTTATAAGAATTGATGCAGGCGTAGCCGGTGCGGCAGCCATCACTAAAAGCGGAGCATTATACTTCAATTTTGGCAAAGGCTGGCAATCAAGTGGCATCCGAGCAGATGATGTAGGCATAGGCGGGGGCCAAATCTGGCTAGCAGGTGCCAGAAATAAAAATGGTGGCCAAATTACACTCAATGGCGCCTTTGATGGTTCCACAAAAATTAACTGGCAAGCTGTCAAAGGCACATTAGATCGCATAGATGTAGACCCCGAAGGCCGCCCATGGGGGATTGATAATAACGGCTCTGTATTTGTTTATGCTGACGGCACATGGATAGAAGACACAAAAGCGCCTAAAGCAAGCGATATTGGTGCAGGCGGTGATGGATCACTTTATATCGTCGGTTCAGATATAAACAAAAACCTTGGCGGTGGGCGCGTTTATAATCGGGACCCAAACAGCGGAGAATGGCAAGCTCAAGCAGGACGCCTTAGTGCAATTACTGTAACACCAGATGGAAAAGCTTTCGGCGTCAACAGCCTGAACTGGGTTATGGCAGGTACAGCACAAAGCGCAACACCTGTCGATAGCAGCTCACTGCCAGATAACACGACATTCAAAGCCGAAGGTGATAAAACGCTCGCCGATATTTTAGGATCAACTGTCCCAGGTGCGGATAAAGTTAAGCTCAGTCAAGTTGAGATAACCGAAGATACAATCGCTGGTACAGCTGAACTCAACGGATCACCTGTACGCGCACTTCTTCATCAACCTGATCCAAAAGACGCGCTTCTAATCGCAGGCCTTGAGCACGCATCGATAGACCTTGGCACTTATATCCCTAAAATACGAAACACGGATTTAGGCAGTTTTGGTCTTGCGAATGCAGTGTTTTACATGCAACCCGAAAACGCAGAAAAAATTGAATATTCCGCGTACGAAGATATGCCTGCGCCTCTATCAAAACTATTAGAAAAGCAAAAAGACTTTAAAGGTCTCTTCCCGCTTACTCTGCATCCAGGCATAACAGTAATCGGTACATTTGATCCAAATAACAAAAACGCTAAAGCTGTTTTAAAAGCATACGGCATAGAAGAGGCTGGCTATACGGTTAAAGGTCATTTTAAACTAAGCCAATTAAATAATCTCTCTTTCGACATTCCAAATGCCCCTAAACGTCCAAGCAATAAGAAAGAAGCCTGCGAAAGCACTTCAACCGCGGCCCTCTCAGGTCTAGATTTGAGTTTTCCAATCCCTAATTTCAAACCTGCATATACACAAGAGGCGATTGAATTTAGTAATGCTAAATTCACACTCAAGGAAATTGGTGGAAAGATCGAACCTTCGATTATTTCTGGCATGAATATGAAACTGCCGGAAAAGACAATCGGAATTAAAAATATTCCTATGGTTGCAAAACTAGCTGTACGTGGTGATCTTAACGTACTTTGCAATGGTATAAATAAACAAACAGAAGGCGTAATCAGCTTTGCTGCCTCGACCGTTTTTAATGCTGAAGAAATTAGTGATGTTGCCCTCAAAGCACTTTCACGTGTATCAGACGAAGGCGCTGAAAGCCCAGAAGGTGAAGGGCTAGGTTGGGAAAAACCCTTTGGCTTACCTTTCTTAAATGTACGTCAATATGCCGTTTCGGGTGTATTTGAACAAAAAGAAGACAATGGCGAGCTAAAGCGTACGCTTTCGACAACAACTTGGAGCGACAGTACTATCGACCGTGCAAATATAGATGTATTTGGTACAGTTGATTACGAAATAAAGCCGGATACTCTCGAAATTACCGATTGGTCATTTGAACTCCCTGGCCCTGTGGCTCTTAATGATTTACCCGGCTTAAAAGACATGCCAAAAGTCGATGAATTTACGCTCAAAGATATTTTCCTGACACCATCCGAAATGACGGGTGCGCTACAACGCCAAAATAAAAATATTGAAGCCACAGCTTATTTAGAGCGCGAAGAAAACGAATTTAACCTGTTCGTACAGTTTGATAATTTAACGCCATCAGCAATTTATGATTTCATTCCAAAAGAAGCCTCTGATATAACACTCGCCCCTGCTTTGATTGCTTGGAGCAATAAGCCTACAACAGAATTAAANTATTCGGACGCGCCAGAAAAACTGCAGCCACTATTAAAGGGACTCATAGAAGAAGATGACGCGCTTACTATCGGAAAAGGCTTCACACTTGGCGGCCTTACTGCACCCGAAAAAATCTTCAAAGGCCGTCTAACCAATTTGCTCAAAGATTATATAGAAGTCAGTGGCAATATTGGCTTATTCGGCGTATTCGCTAAAGATGAAAATGATAAAATGAATGGTGAACTACGCGGTATGCTAGACACATTCAGAATCAAAAATATCCCAGAAAGTATCATTACTTTTAAAGATAGCGAGATCGTACTTTCAAATATTGAAGGCAGCGCGGTCGAAATTGAAACCGCTGCTAATATGCAGGCTCCTGGTAAAAACACATTACTAGACCTTAATGGAACTCTGACCTATGAGGAGCCATCAGAAAATAAAAATTCCTTAAATATCGCACTCACATCAGATTATCTCTGGAATAATCCATTTAAAATTCCAGAATTTCAAATAAGCAATCTTGGCTTCGAAGCAGCATTTGAGAAAAGTGGAAAAACCTTTAGTCAAAATATAAGTCTAACTGGCGACGGTGTGTTGCGTAAACAAAATGGAGAGGTCAGCATTGACTTTGAAAGCCTGAATGGCGATCCCGAATTTGCTGCAGTCACATTTGAAGGAAGCCTGAATGTATCAGAGCTCCTCTCACTTCCCTCTGGTGCTGAAAAAATCGCGAATGCAACATTCAACAAAATTGTTTTAGGTACAAATGCCATAGGCGGTGATCTCGCATTCAATGCAAATGGCTTAGAGTTTGATGGACGCGGCGCAGTTATCTTTGATAATGACGGCGCAGCATTATTCCTGAATTACGATAAAGAACTCGCCATCGGCAAAATCATTGATGATATCCCGAAACCATTTAGNGATATATCACTACCAAAAGGGCTAGTGATTATCAGCCCGCGTTCGATTGATAGCTTTGATGCAAATTATATTCCTGATGCGATTTATGATGATGTTTTNGCGGGCCTAATTAAAGAAGAAGAAGCACATAAATTGAAAGTCGATGATGGCTTAACCTTTATGACGAAAATAAATCCATCATCATTCCCTACCCCAATACCGGCCATGCTCGAAACACCTTTTGGAATCAAAAGCACAACATCCAAAGGAGAGCCCAATGAAATTTATATCGCCGGATCGGTCGGAGGTGTTTTTGGTGAAGGTGATCCATCATTAGGATTTTTCACTATACTTCAGGGAGTTACCCCCACACTTCCGGGCTTTATAAAAGAATTTATTGAATTTAAAGACTCGAATTTAAAGCTCTTTGTACAGTCAAAGAAAGGCAGCGCCAGTAGTGTTGAAGTCGGCATAGCTGCCGATGCAAAAATAAAACCTCGCCGTTTAGATGATCCAACAATTGTNCAANATTTAGACGGGACATTTGCCTTAACCTACAGCGCCGGCAGTGATGGTACGTCCATGACCGGAAGTGCAAGCGTGAACGGTCAATGGCAAGACCCTATGGGCTTAGAAGGCTTTAGCTTTCAAAACCCGTCCATCGCACTCGGGATAGAAGAAAAAGGNATAACTGTTGGCGTNCATACTGATCGCGCCGATTTCTCACAAAGCGGAACAAACAAAGCCTTCGTCTTTGACTTAGACACAACATGGGCAGGCGGTGTACCAACGGATCTCGCGGTTCAATTTGCAAAGACAAAAGATACAGACGAACTTATCTTAACACCTGTTGACATGGCACGCGTACAAAAGAGCGTATTTGACCTAGCATTTCGAAGCGGCTCAAAGCTTAAAGATGCTATGCTAGTTGCACTAGAAAAGGCTCCTACCTTTGGTGATCCGGCGCTAGAACTAGTAAAAAACAATGCACCAGATATCATTAATAAATTTACAGCTCTTTTAGAAAATGCAAATAACGGGATGTTTTCACTCATTGAAAATTCTCCACTTGCTATGGTTGGTGTTAAAAACCCGCAACTCTATTTTGGAACCCCTGGCAGCACACCACCTTCAAATCCAGATATAGAACGACCACCCCTTGGCTTAGGCCTTCATGTAGATGGAACATTCAATATTGATGCCGGTTTAGTCAAAGCAAATTTAGCAAACGGCACATACAAGATAAACCTGCGTGACGGGTATTTCGTAGAAGGTAGCGTCACCCCGCCCGCNCCGTTCGCAGCGAATAGAATAACCGTCGCGGGTAATATGCCGCTCTTTGGTGGCCCACAATATTTACGCTTTAACGGAAACCTAGAAGTGCCAGGCGCTGAAATCGCGGGTATTTCGCTCGGCGTAAAAGGAAATTTTGATGTTACACGCGGCTCAATGCTTGAGCAAAAAGCAAGCGTCGCTGCCGATGTGTCAATTGGCGGCCTTTTAAAGCGTAAAGGCACAATGGCACTCAACGGTACATCTTTATCCTTTAACAGCCCCAGTAAATGTACAGATGTACCGCCGCTTGATATTTCTGGCTCACTCTCATTGAACGGTTTTACAGCAGAAAGTATGACACAAAGCCTACTATCATCTTTTAAACCGACTGTACCTGACCCGGTTGAATGTGCAGGTGATATTTTTGAGAAATTTCAAGATATTGCAAAAGGTACAGTGGACGTAATATCCGATCCACTGGGTAACGCAGAAAATCTAGGTGAAAATCTAGGGGATATGCTGAGTAACCCTGGAGAAACACTAAAGAATGCGGGTGATCTTGCTCAAACACCTATAAACGCAGCAGAAGCTTTAGGTGATGCTGGTATCAGCCTTGTAAAAATGGGGTTAGAAAAAGTGCCTGTTCTCGGTCCTGGCGCGGGTGAAGCTATCGGTGCGGCCTACGATCAAGCTAAGAAATTAAAAGATGCTGCTGTTAACGCTGTAACCAATAATGCTGTCACCAACTTTGTTGGAAGTACCATTAGTGACGGCTATGACGCAGTAACAGGTGTTTTCAAAACATCAGAAAGAACGTGGTACAGTATTAATCCCCTACGTTGTATTGCAGGTGAAAGATACTGGAATCAGATGTTTAGGCAATGTTTTGAGAACGGCGCAGTCGTACTATTTGACAACACAACACGCCAAGGCGATAGCTTAGGCGAATGTATGGCGACTGCGCATCTCCCAAATTTAAGAAGTATTCTAGGCTACAACACGGCTCCAGCTTTTTCCAAAGGCGCGCTTAAAGTTGGAGCATGTAAAGGAAATGGCTTTAACCAGTTTCATTTGGACAGTGTGACAGATCAAATTAGAGCCGTGAAAAAAGTATATAACGGTAAAAGAGGCGATTTTATCGGACCGAACGAAAATGTATGCCTAACTCGGCGATTAAAGGATATGGGAAGCGGTCTAAAAAAGGACGATGTCTACGTTCATCGTTGTGCATACGGTGCTTCAAACCAAGAATGGACGTACACNGCCGATATGAAATTGAAAAATGGTGATCAATGTATCATCAGAAATTCAAGAAATGCTCTAACTATGGGAAGCTGTCAAAATGCAACACCATGGCTAGGGACTTCCGTTGTACCAGATTGGAATCTGGCTAAGGACGTACCTATTCGCGGTCAGATTACGCACGTACAGAGCGGTCGTTGTTTAAACTGGTGGGATGGTGGACCCCATAGGCTTATTAAATGTGGAGATGCCCCAGGCTTGGATAGAGACCTTAGAACACATGCCAGAATTCGTGTACTCGATAAAGACAATACCATATCCATTATGGGATCCGCTTACTGGAATACACATGTCTATCCTTGTGTTGGACTAACAGGCCCCAATAGTAACGCGGTTATGAACCGTCATTGCTGGCCGGCATATGTGTACGAAGAAGCAAAATGGAAAGTCTGGCCAATCATTAATAATAAAATCGATACAACAGGACAAATACCGTTAATCGATGTACTCACTAAATACGAATATGTTTTTGAGAATGTTCAAAACGGNCACTGTTTAACTGCATCCATGACNCCTGAACAANNCAAAGATGAAGGCAACCGCCCTTGGGTCAACACCGTTGAAAATTGNAGNGACTGGTGGGGNAATGCCAAAAAGGGNGTTCGCTTCGTAGGTTATGCAGCCGATGACGTTGCTCAAGGCGTTATTGACAAAGCCGCCGAAAAAGCAAGAAAAGCATGGGAAGCTGCGCGAGAAAAAATCCGTCCAATAATCTATGACTGGCAGCAATACCGTATTCGTGCAGAAAACGCACGTATTAGCGAAGTGCGCAAAATGGCGAGCACATTTAACTCCAATATAAAATCCATACAGCTCAAACGTAAAAGCCCAGGCCATTGTAAGCATGGTGAATATTGGAATCAGACTTTAAAAATCTGTGCCAAAGATAATCGTATGTTGTTGAAATATCATAAATCTGACGGTACTGAGCGCGGTTGTTTGCAAGAAACAAGTGATTATTACGGGGCAAAAATCACACAGAATTGCAGCACAACAAATGAACATGATGCCATTATTGATGCGATCGCGTTTTTCTTCGACAATGAAGGACGCATTATTAAAAAGAACGCTGACTACTGGGCAAATGTTCAAAAACGTGGTGGAGAGTTTTACGATATCGGCAATGTCGAAGTGGCTAAAGACGATACATGCCTCGCGCCAAATCTCGGCGTTAATAAAATAGATGGTTTAATGCCTGTTGACTTTGGGGGCTGTGTTGATACTGCAAAATGGAGATATTCTCCAAGCGGAGAATTGGTCTCACATGAGGGTAAATGCCTTCGTAATTACAAACATTCGGAAACACGTTACAACCGTGAAAACGTAAAAAAGCAAGACGACCTTCTTAAGCCCATTATGGCAGAAATAAATAGGCGTTTAAGAGTGCCAAATGAATGGCGTTGGAATGCATACAAAGCAGACCGACTTGCGTTTATTCGTCGTAAATATGCCGAAGGCGCAGGGGCAATTATTTGGTCTAACGGTGTTTTAAAGGCCGAAGAAAAACGTTTAAAAGATGTTCATGGCATTACGGCAATTGAAAATCAAATCTCGAAAGAACAAAAAGCGGCAAAAAATAAAATAGAAGAACAATATCCAATCTATACAAAACAGCAGGTCGAAAACTTTGTTTTGCTTGATTGCTCTGAAGATCCTATGGAGAAAGGTAAATATCGCTGGATCCCGACTGTCAGTGTAAACTTCTCTGCCTCACAAAAATTACCGCAAACGGCAAAAATCAAACTGAAAGATAGTGAGCTTTGTGCAACAGGAAATTTATTCATAAATGGAGATTTTAAATTAGAAAACTGTAGCGCAGAAAACAAAAATCAATATTTTGCCTTTGGCGGTACAGATCAGACACGCTTTCTTATCTCATCTCGAAATAGCAAAACTTGTCTTTTTGACGCAGGGCAAGGTGATGT
Source organism: Micavibrio sp. TMED27 (assembly GCA_002167715.1). Classification (GTDB taxonomy): domain Bacteria; phylum Pseudomonadota; class Alphaproteobacteria; order Micavibrionales; family Micavibrionaceae; genus TMED27. The sequence continues at coordinate 163,699 of NHCG01000010.1, read as the reverse complement.
ACTTCAGAGGCCCTGCCGAGGCCATGGCGCTGAACTGTTCATGCAAATCAATCAAGATGATGGGTCAATAAAGTTACAAAACGCCTTGTCAGGGCAATGTTTAAGTTCGGAAAACAACGTAATAAAACAAAAGCCTTGTGGTGACGCAGATAGCTTTACTCTGGACATTATTAATAATATTGATGCGATTGAGTTCGAAGCAGAGGGGTTACTGCAACCTGATGAAGAGCGTACAACCCAAGCACAAGAAATTTGGAACAAGGCTCAAAAGCGCGCAGAGTATATTTATATGGGCGCTTACCTAAAAGACGGCAACGCGCTCCTTCAAAAAGCGGCGAATGATAATGCCGTTATAAATGCAAATCACGGGACTGTTACATTAGAAAAATTACCATCACACGCAAGCTCCAATGGAATTGTTTACATACCCGCGAAGACAGTTCCCAAAACACAAATCCTAACCCTTCCTGGATTTGACGGCGGTGCACACACTGTGACTTTTGCTCATGCGCGCCCTGTCACATTTACAGACGGAAAACCGNCACGAGATCATACAGCTAACCCATATGCCGCAAATTACGCCGACTGGTTTGTTTGGTCACATTATCAAAAGGTTTTACGTGTGCTGGATAATGGAACCCTGAAATTTGAATATATAGATGAAAGTGAGCCTTTCCGTAAAAGCGCTTCCTTTAAGATGATTAAGGCTGAAGGTGAAAACAGGTACATATTTGAATCTATTTCAAATCCAGGAAAATATCTGCAAAGTAATAATGGTGCACTTACACTAGGGCAAAATCAAAAAGCATTTACATTTGAAAGTGCAGCAAAATGGTTCAAGTCCGAAGATATCGACTTTACAAATTTTGCGCCGCCATATCGAGCCCCTAGACCTCCATTCAAAAACTGGAAACACCCTGAAGAAGGATGGATTTTTGAGCAATAAAGTCACGCACTCGATAACGCTGAGTATAGTTTTATAAGAGTTCGAAAATTTGACTTAACCGNTACNTGCAAGAAAAACCATCNCCGCTCATATGCATTTATGCNAAGAGNGCCNATATGAACTAATNTTTATATCTGATCGCTCTATATGCTANAGCTATCCAGCCAGCCATAATCGTAACCCCGCCTATAGGGGTGACATAAATGAGCGCTTCAATGCGAGTAAACAATGCAGCATAAATACTGAACGAGAACAAAACAGTACCGATGGCAAAAACCACTCCGGGCATCGTCATTTTTTTCTCCGGTGAAGCTAACGCTATGGTCGAAACCAATATCGCATAAAGCATATTATAACGAATAGCGGTGGCCAAACTCTCAGCTTTATCAGGTGTGAGCTCAAAAGCATGATCGCTAAGCGCGCCCATCATTACAGAAACAAAGCCAAGTATAGCCCCAATAATCAAAAGCTTATTCATAGCTGCGGAATTTCCACTCCTAGAGATTCTATTAAATGATAATATGCCCATACAATCACAAGAATAAGTGATGCCATAGCAATAAGCTTATGCTTAAAACTATGCTTATGATGATAATCACGGTCTTTATGTGCAATAGCATCCATCATCTCATCACCAAATTTAACAGAGAGGAATGTGCCCAAAGCGCATAAACCAATAATGCTCCAATACGGCCACGGAGATGTCAGTATTTTATAAAATAGAGACATTAAAAAAGTTTGCTGATAAGTATCAGGCGAAAAATATAACGCTACAATATTTACAGATATAGCAATCACCCAGACTAATATCTCCGTCACAAACATNCGCANACCTGTGATAAGTCGCACAGGAAAATCAAGTAAGAATCCAGCATCCGCTATAGGCGTACACAAAACAAAAAAACTCCACGTCAACGCCGCCACTATACCACCGGTCGCAAGTCCATACTCCCAACTAAGATAACCAAAATACCCTAGCAANACCGCTAATAGCAGCAGAAATTTAATCAGGCCTTCTCGCTTAGGCGGATGTTTTAAAAGATGTTCAACAGGGATTGTTTGACTCATAGCNTACCGCTTTAAAATTAATTATAATTTATCCAATTCCTAGTTTTACCAGCTTTACTAATTTCCGCAAGTTACGCTTATATTGACTAGTATATGCTATAAGCACCCTTCACTTTTGTGAACAATTCTGTTCACCGCAACGTTTCATATAAAATTTATAATATGGCAGCAAAATACTAGGTTTGATATGATGTTTAAATATTAAACGGAGCTAAAAAAATCACAACAGAAACTATTCAATACATTAATGAGACGCCTCAATATATAGCTGCAGCAGAAAACGAACGGCTTTTATCCTCTTACCCTAAAGCCATGAATTTTTCGAGTGCCGAGCCGTGCTTTTTACATCCGTGCTATCATTCTCAAGATTTCAAAGAAATAGGCTTTTCCGATTTTGGAAAGTTAAATACGGTTTCATTAGAGTTTCAAGACAAAATGCGTCAATTTCTGGCACACAAAATCGGCACAGACATTCCGCAACAGAATTTTGTATATTCCCTCAGCACATTTCGTATTTTTCGAGCGCTTCTAAATTCTTTGCCGCGGGTGCATAATTCACCTACGACAAAGGGAGATGATGACACAACGGTATTACTGAGCCCTCAGGGCGCCTATTTTCTATTTAATCGTATTGCTGGTGGTGTTCTAGAACAAGATGATTGCATACAAACAGTCTGGACGAATAAAGATGAGCGATACAAATTATGTGCAGAAGATATTCAGAGATGGGTAAATGAGAATATAGAAAAATTCAAAGGACGTCCTCTTTTACTTTTACTTGAAAACCCTAGTATTTGTGGACATCTCTACACAGCGGAAGAACTTCAAAAAATAGCTCATGTTTGTAAAAATCATAATATTTATATTTTTACAGATGAAGTCTATAGAGAAACATATCACAGCGAAGAAACATTTGTATCTCTTGCCTCACAAACACAGGATTTAGGCAATATAATTAGTGTTTTTGCACTTTCTAAAAGCTACGGAAACTTGCAATACAGCTTGTCTTTTGCACGAGTTCCCGAAAATTTACAGAAATTTATTTTAGGATATGTAGGCGATGATTGGCGTTCAACAACCCTTCATCACAACCTAATGATTGAAACAATATTTAATGAAAAGGATATATCCTATCTAGAAGATGCGAGGCGTGTATACAAACATAAAGCGGAGCTAGTTACTAAATATATTCAAGACTTAAATAAGAATTTGGAAAGGCCTTTAAAAATCATTCATCAGCCTCAAGCAGGCTTTGCAACTGTAATTGATTTTACTGAAGCTGTTATGGGAGTTGTGGAATTTCCAGTTGACCCTCAATTTGCGCATCACATTCGTTTATTTAAAGCTTTGGCTGAAAAAGGCCTACTTTTACAGTCTCTACATGCATCAGGCATCCGCAATCGTCTGTGTTTTCGAATGGTTTATGGCAAGAACTCAGAAGAAGAAATAAAACGCGCTTTTGACATTATTAAAGAAACTATAGCAGAACAAAAAATTTAAAATCAGTAATGGAAAATATAGATATACAGAGTCTGATAAAGCTTCGCAGAGAATTGCACGCCCATCCAGAGATTGCAGGAGAAGAGGAGCAAACAGCTAAGCGTATTATAAAATATATAAATACCTATAAGCCCGACAAAATTATAACCGGCTTAGGCGGTTATGGTGTGGCTGCCATATTCAAAGGACAAAAACTTGGTAAACGAGTTTTAATTCGCGCGGAATTAGACGCACTCCCCATCGCAGAAACAAATACTGACATAGATTACATCTCAGTAAACGTAAACAAAAGCCATAAATGTGGCCATGATGGGCATATGGCCATGGTAGCAGGATTAGCGCAAATATATGCGCAAAACAGGCCTCAATACGGTGAGGTTATCCTATTATTTCAACCAGCAGAAGAAATTGGGAAAGGGGCAAAAGCCGTTTGCGAAGATTCAAAATTTAAAGAAATCCATCCCGACTATGCATTTTCATTACACAATATTCCTAGAACTGAAATGGGAAAAATCTTGTGCCGTTCGAGATCTTTTTCTTCTTCAGTTGAGTCTATAAGTATCAAATTTACTGGAAAAACATCTCATGCTGCGGAACCAGAATATGCCTGTTCATCTGGAGAAGTTATAGCGCCTATTTTGAACTGGATTTATGCTCTCGACCGACCCGAAGCTTCATCCCCTAGCTTTAACCGTATTGCTATCACAAACATATCTTCTGGAGCTGAAAACTCTTATGGTACAACAGCGGGTTCAGGGGAGTTGAATTTAACATTACGGGCACGTACACCGCAAAAACTTGATGCGTTAAAAAAGGAACTGAAAAATAAAATATATCAAGAGGTCAATGACTATAACCACAAATGGGGTTTTACAGAGAATTCTAAATTACTTGTAGAGATTAAAGACTCAATCGAGCCATTCAAAGCGAATATCAATGACCCAGAAATGGTTGAATTGGTGAAAAAGTCTGCAAAACTAAATAAGTTAGAATATACAAATTTAGATGTCCCCTTCCCTTGGGGAGAGGATTTTGGTTACTTTACAAACCTGCCAGGTGTAAAAGCGGTCATGTTTGGCCTTGGAAGTGGCATTGAAACGCCTGTATTACATGATCCTGCATATAATTTCCCAGATGAGCTTATTCCCATCGGTATTTCAATGTTTACAAAGATGATCAATAATCTAAAGCATGAATGAATAAGCGCAAATGCTCTTTTGTATTATAGAGAATATTCGCGATTTAACTTCAAAATAATTCAAATCGTTCATCTCAACTTTTCTTTAAAAAGTTTCATGATATAGTACCCAAATGCGTGTTTTAATTTTAATAGCACTGTTATTTACGTTCACGAGTGGAAGCTTTGCCGATACGGCGAATGCTTCTTCAGTAGATCATTTTTGCTCGCATCATAAGCTGGATGACAAGAGCCATGCGATAAATGATGCGGAAAAAAGCGACCCTTGCCAATCTGAGCATGATAAAAGCCAGTGCGATGATTGCTGCTGTGTTCACTCCCACTCTATCGCAACACTCATAACACTTAATAAAACACCATCTAAATCAAAACAGCAGAATATTACAGCCTCACCTGATGAGTATTTTTCTGTCGAAATTTCCAGTCTAAAACACCCTCCCCGTCTTTAAAGTTCACAAATTCAATGCACCTAAAATCTGCATAAGTTTTTTTTTAGGGCAAAATTTTATATGAATATCAAAAGACGGAAAAAAAATGAAATATCTCCTTATTATTATAAGCCTATTGGCTTTCCCTATAAGCGCGTCAGCTGGGCCTGGTCACGATCACGGCGAGAGCGCTTTTGCGGCCGGCGTACGGCCCGCAAAACATTTTGACTTAACCAATAAACAAATGATCAATCTCGGCATAAAATCAGCTAAAGCTGAGTTATTGGCAATACAAAACACTGTTGATATGTTGGCATTCACAGAGCTTCTGCCTGAACATACAGAAGCAATTTCCCCTCATTTTGAAGGTAAAATAGCAACTATTGATGTCCATATTGGGCAGCGGGTTAAAAAAGGACAGACAGTAGCCAAAATAATTCCTGTTAACTCAGTCGGTGTCAGTAANCAGGTCGTCAGCCTTAAATCATCGAAAGATGGCATGGTTATTAANATCTTNTCTCTNGAGGGTGACGTTACTCANTCAGGGGAAGACATCATACATATTGGCGACCCATCGCAAATGCTCGTACGTGGTGTAGCCTATGAAACCCCGGATATAAGATCAATTGCAGTAGGACAAAATGTTGAAGTACATCTAGATATTGATCCAGATCGCCATATAACCGGACAGGTACAACGCATTAACCGTGTTATTGACCCTCAAACTAGAACATTTTCTGTATATGCATTAATAGATACACCAGAAAGTGATGTGCACCCTGGCTTACAGGGAATAATGGAGATCTTTGCTGGCGATGGCGCCGCTGTACTAGCTGTACCTAAACGCTCTGTACTTGGTGAGTTAGGGGCATATTTTGTGTACGTTATTAAAGGTCATACGATTGAAAAACGCAGTGTAACGCTTGGCGCAAAAACAAGCCATCACATTGAAATAAAAAGCGGTCTTTCTCCAAATGAATACGTTGTTACAAACGGCAATTACCAGCTTCAATATATATCAGTTGGTGGTGTTCAGGAACATGACCATAAGAGTGAACATGAAGATCATGAAGATCACGAAGATCACGAAGATCATAATAACCACAGCCATTAAGGGAGAATGAATTATGTTTGATCAAGTTATTCGTTGTGCCTTGAATTATCGCCTTTTAGTCGTGACCTTGGCTGCACTTATGTTGGTATATGGATTTCAAGTCATGCGGTCCCTGCCCGTAGATGTATTTCCTGACCTAAATCGTCCAACAGTAACAATTATTAGTGAAGCCGAAGGCTTAGCGCCTGAGGAGGTAGAAACACTCGTAACCTTCCCGATAGAAGCCGCCATGAACGGTGCGAGCGGCGTCGTACGTGTACGTTCCTCTTCATCAATTGGTTTTTCAATTGTCTATGTCGAATTTGACTGGGACATGGAAATATATTTAGCTCGTCAAATTGTCACAGAAAAACTCAATCAAGTCTCAGGCAACTTACCAGACAATGTGAACTCTATTATGGGGCCTGTATCTTCGATCATGGGTGAAGTGATGTTTATCGGCATTTCGTCAAATGATCCTGATATAANATCTATGGATCTTCGNACNATNGCTGAATGGGATGTAAAACAGCGCCTCCTAGGTATTAGTGGCGTATCTAAAATTACCGCGATTGGCGGTGATATAAAACAATATCATGTGCTAGTCGATCCACAAAAAATGCTTAATCATGATGTGACTCTTCATCAAGTTCGTGAGGCCTTAGGTAATGCAAATATAAATACTACAGGCGGATTTTTGCTCGAACCTTTTAAAGAGTATTCCATTCGTAACATCGGACGAATTCATTCTCTAGAGGACTTAGAAAAGACTGTCATCGCCAAGGAAGTCACACCAGACAAACCTGCATTAACTTTAGCTGACATTGCAGAAATCAAACTAGCAGGCCCAATAGCAAAGCGCGGTGATGCATCTATAAACGGCAAGCCCGGTATATTACTAGCTATATCAAAACAGCCTGGAACAGATACGATTAAACTTACTCATAAAATCGAAGAAGAACTCGTATCAATAAAGAATGCCTTACCAGAAGGTATAATTTTAAACCCTAGAATTTTCAAACAAGCTGATTTCATTGAAAATGCCATTCACAACATCACAGAAGCGCTGCGTGATGGGTCNATTCTGGTTGCNATTATCCTCTTTTTNTTTTTACTCAATTTCAGAACAACTGCGATTACACTTGTTGCAATCCCCCTCTCCTTTGTCGTGACATTTATTATCTTCAAATGGTTAGGTATGAGCATTAATACAATGACACTTGGCGGGCTCGCTGTGGCAATTGGTGAATTGGTTGATGATGCTATTGTTGATGTTGAAAACGTATTCAGACGTTTACGAGAAAACAAACATAAAAAGAAACCACGTCCAACATTACAAGTCGTATTTGAAGCCTCTAAAGAAATTAGAAACTCAATCATCTTTGCATCCTTAATAGTAGTGCTGGTATTCCTGCCGCTCTTTTCCATGAGTGGCTTAGAAGGAAAAGTCTTCATACCGCTTGGTGTCGCTTACATCACCTCAATAATAGCCTCACTGATTGTATCTCTGACGGTAACACCAGCTTTATGCTCCTACCTAATCCCAAACATGAAACGGATGAAAGATGAAAAAGATGGCTGGCTAGTTCGCACATTAAAAGCAATTCATTCAAAAGTTTTGAACTTTGCTTTACCGCGTCCCAGATCAGTTTTCACACTTGTCGCTTTAATGTTTTTAGGTGCATTGATGCTTGTGCCAACTTTTGGACGTGAATTCCTACCAGAATTTAACGAAGGTAGTTTCACTATAAACGTCACATTACCGCCTGGAACATCATTAGAGGAATCAAACAGGATCGGCATTTTGGCAGAAAACCTTATGCATGAAATTCCCGAGGTTACAGAAACAGGAAGAAGAACAGGACGCGCCGAAGAAGATGAGCACGCCCTAGGCGTAAACACAACCGAGTTGGAAGTATCCCTATCCCCCTCCACACGACATAAAGAAGAGATTGTTGCTGATATTCGTGACAAACTTGGTTCAATTCCTGGGGTCATCATCAATATTGGCCAGCCTATTTCTCATCGCATTGACTTTATCACCTCTGGTATTCGAGCGCAGATTGCCATCAAAATTTTCGGAGATGATTTGAATATACTGCGCAGCAAAGCCGCCGAAGTACAAAATTTAATTAGTGACGTCGAAGGTATTGCTGATTTGCAAATGGAGCAGCAACTTCTTATTCCTCAAATACATGTTAACTTTGACCGAGATAAAGCAAAGCAACATGGAGTTATGATCGGAGAAGCCGCAGAGCATGCCGAACTAGCCTTACAGGGTCAAACCATCACAAGCATTATCGACGGCAACAGATTATATGATGTTGTTCTTCGGTTAAATGACAAGGCACGCAAAGATAAAGAAGCCATAGGAAAAATTCCGTTTGATACTATGCGTGGAAACGTTGTGCCCTTAGGCTTATTTGCAAATATTGAAGAAGCAAAAGGACCAAACCTTATAAACCGTGAAAGCGTTAACCGCCGTATGGTCGTTCAAGCGAATACGCAAGGCAGAGATGTAGTCAGTGTAGTAGAAGATATTCAAACAATATTAAACTCAGAACTCGAACTACCTAACGGCTATTATATCAGCTATGGCGGACAATTCGAAAGCCAGGCTTCAGCGCAGCGTAATATTCTGATTTTAAGCCTGTTCTCTCTACTCGGCATGTTTCTAACGCTATATACACACTTTCGTTCATTGAATCTAACCTTACAAGTTATGCTCGCAATCCCACTTTCTTTTATTGGGGCCGTGATAGGAATATTCATGACAGGCGGCATATTCTCTATTGCCACGATGGTTGGCTTCATCACCCTAACCGGTATTGCATCACGTAATGGGATTATGATGATTTCACATTACTTACATCTCATGAAAAATGAAGAAGAGAATTTTGATCTTAAAATGCTTAAACGCGGAACTCAGGAAAGGCTCGTACCTGTATTAATGACAGCATTAACAGCATTACTTGCCCTGACACCGCTTGTAATGGCAGCAGGTGAAACAGGCAAAGAAATCCTAAGCCCTGTCGCCACAGTTATTTTTTCAGGGCTCTTTAGCTCTACGCTTTTGAACTTAATCGTTACGCCCATAGTATTTTGGAAATTTGGTGAAAAAGCAGCGCTTTCATACCTAAACCAAAAAGAAAAAGCATAAGTTAAGTATCATGACCTCTAAGGAGGTTACTAGAGAAAAAACGACATCTAGCTAAATATAGACCCATCAGTTTATATTTAGCTATTTTTTTATAAAATATAATTCAATAACATAATCATAAATTACTGATTTAATTAGTATAATAATTTATTTTGACAAAGTATACTGATCGGTGTAACCATATAGTTATAACTGACGAATAAATAAACAGTCGTTTAACTCTAAAATTGAAAGGTAAATACAATGACACAACGTTTAAACTCAGTAACAAACCCAGAAGGAAAAGCCGCCGATTTACTAGGTGCTGTTAAGGCCACATTGGGTGCTACACCAAATCTTTTCACAGCATTTGCAAATGCCCCTACAGCAATGGAAGGATATTTAAGTCTAAATACTGCACTCCAAAGCGGTGCACTAAATTCAAAATTTAAAGAAAAACTGGCACTAACAGTAGCAGGCCTAAATGGATGTGATTATTGCGCATCNGCACACACATTCTTAGGTGAAAAAGCTGGCATTGATAAAGAAGAACTCGCACTTAATCTTCAAGGCAAATCTAATAATGCAATGTGCCAAGCTGGCTTANATTTCGTAACNAAAGTTGTTAATGGNCGCGGGCANGTAAGCAATGAAGANNTACAAGCTGTNCGTGATGCAGGCTTCAGCGATGAACGTATCNTCGAGATGATCGCTCACATAGCNTTAAATACACTGACAAATTACTTCAATGAAGTTTTCCAAATTGAAATTGACTTCCCTGCTGTAAGTACACGTGACACACAAAAAGCGGCCTAAAGCTGCACAATGCCTAAAATAGAAGCCCGTAAAAATATGGGCTTCTTTTCATCACCACTCAAAAGAATAAAAGGAGATTAAAATGAAACACCCCGAATTCGATGCGCTGTGTAATGAACTTATAAGGCGCTTACCTACATTTGGAAAAAATGTCAGCGTGAAAGATTACAATTTACACTGCACCGATGAATGCAGCACACAAACAATGCAGCAACCAAGAGGAGCGCACAATGACTGACGAAAGACTTCCATTACCACCATTTACAGAGGAAACGGCTAAACAGAAAGTACGCTTAGCAGAAGATGGCTGGAACAGCAAAGATGCAGCAAAAGTTGCCTTAGCCTATTCATTGGATACAAAATGGCGTAATCGCTCTCATTTTGTAAACAACAGGCAAGAAGCACAAAATTTCCTAGAAAAAAAATGGGAAGAAGAGCTAGAATACCGCCTCATCAAGGAGCTCTTCGCATTTAAAGATAATAAAATCGCTGTACGCTATGCTTATGAATATCGAGATCATAACAATAACTGGTTTCGCGCCTATGGTAATGAAAACTGGGTATTTGGTGAAGACGGTTTAATGATTGAACGTTATGCCAGCATCAATGATCTTGCAATAAAAGAGTCTGAAAGAAAATTCCATTGGCCTCACGGGCGCAGACCAGATAATCATCCAAGCTTAAGTGAACTCGGGCTTTAATATAANACAGGATTTAGCAATCAAGATAAAACAATGAACTTAATTTTTTGATGAATACCAGCGCTGCAAGGCATTTTTTTGCGCCTTTAATTCTTCATAGCGTTTTTTCATCTCTGGATTTTGTTCAATGTGATCCAAAATATGCTTTTGATCCTCATATTCAAGCTCATTATCAATGAGAGCCTGAAGATCATAATCTGTTATCGATTTTTGCTTATTATCAAACATGATGTACCAATTATAACCAGAGAGGAGAAACTTCTCCACTCTGGTCTTTTAAAATGTAAATATTACTTCCTGAATTCAACAACAACACGGCGGTTTTCACGAAGAGCTACACCATCATTTGTATCAACCGCAGGCAAACTTTCACCATATGCCTCTTTATCTAAAGCACGGTTTTCAATACCTCGTTCGAGTAAAGCTTCAGAAACAGCTTCTGCGCGGCGCTTTGATAAGAGAACATTATATTCAGATGGCCCAGCCTTATCTGCATGCCCCGCTACTGTCACTTCGCGTGGATTGAATTTTTTAATTTCACGCGCAATCTTATTCAAAGTCTCAATAGCAGCCGGTTCAATAACAGCACTATCAAATGCAAAGTTAATAGAGTAGTCAGTTAGAACATTACTAATCGCCATACGCTCACGCTCTTTTTTGACAGCCTTTACATGTTGTGGCTTTTCGCGTTTTAACGAACAGCCATCTTTAACAAAGCCCTGAGGCGGTTGACGGTAGTTTTGACAAGGCTCTCTTTGATCGTAATTAAGGTAGTCTCTTAGCTCTAACTTTTCCTCATCCGAAAGCTGCTCAGCAAAACTTTCATATGACTTGTCTTCCACTAGGTGGTGAGAAGTAAAGCCATTATTATCCATGGCATATGCCTGTGATGACAATCCAATAATTGCACAGCCTGTTAATGCCATTTTTTTTAAATTTCTCATTAGATGTTCCTTCCTTTTGTTTTAGGTATCTTTGCTCATACAACACTTAAGAAAGAAAAATGTTCCGCAAAATCAAATGGAACTTTTAAGTTTTTCGCATGTTTGTTTGGTTGTAATCAATGACGTACAAACATACAGAAAGGAACTTAACATGCTTGGATGGGCACTTTCATTTTTAATAATCGCAATCATTGCCGGTGTACTTGGACTAGGTGGTGTCGCTGTAATCGCAGCTGATGTAGCGCAATTACTATTTATCGTATTTATAGCTCTGTTTATTGTCTCTGCTATTGTTCATGCTGTGAGAGGTACCCCTCCTCCAGCATAAGAAACTCAAACATCTTAAAATAAAAAGGCGTTTACTGATAAGTAAGCGCCTTTTTTAATGGCTATTACAAACGCTTCATAGTACAAATCATTAATTCAACAAAAGGAAATAAGATTTGGACAATATTTTTGTTCGTAACATGGTTATCTTCACCTGCATCATTACAATAAGTGCAGGACTCTTACTATATGGGTTATTCAAAGGTGATAGCGATATTGAAACTGCTGATCAATGGGTTTCAAATACACACAAAGTCATTATCGAAGCAGAGCAACTTACGACTTANATCGAAAGTATGCTCTCCGCTCAGCGCGGCTATATAATTACTGGAAATCAAGAATTTCTTGAAGAGTACGAAAGTAACAAAAGTAATGTATCCCAGAGCATCGCTAACCTTGCTATCTTAACAAGTGATAGCCCATCCCAAACTAGCCGATTGGATGAAATTAGAAACTATTTTAATACATTTTCTCAAAGCTTAGAAACAAGAGCTGCAACTTTAAACCTTGTTGAAAAACGCACAATACTAAGTGATGTAGCTAATATAGATCAATTAAGGGATAATATATTCCGTATAAATTCAAATATCTTACAAGAAGAATATGAACTGCTCATCCAAAGGGTAAATGCTTTAGAGAATTATCGCATGTCATACAGAATACAGCTAGCGATAGGCATTGTATTTGGTACTATCCTTATCCTCATTTTTAACGGATTTCTCTTTCACGCCCAACGTAAGCGATCCAAAGCAGAAACATCCTTAAAATCATCTGAAGAACGTTTTGTACTGGCCGTAGATGGCACACAAGATGGTGTATTTGACTGGGATATCAAAAGCGGACAGGTTTTCTATTCACAGCCTTTTTTCCGCATGCTGGGCTATACTGATCGATCATCAATGGGCACAATAAAGGACTTCGAACAATTTTTACATCCCGAAGAAAAAGCAAGGGTCCTTCAACATATCGAAGATTACTTCGAAGATAGACTTTCTGAATATGAACAAGATTTTCGTATGAAGCATCAATCTGGCCGTTGGATTTGGGTCAAGTCACGTGCAAAAGCAATCCGTGATAAAAATGGCAAAGCCATCAGAATGGTCGGTGCAAATACAGATATTACCGTACTTAAAAAAGAGCAAACAAAACTTGAACTAGAAAAGAATATAGCTGAAGAACAAAACCAAGCAAAAAGTGAATTTCTAGCGCATATGAGCCACGAAATACGTACACCTCTTACCGCGATTACAGGCGTTGGTGAAATTTTGTTGAAACAAAAAGACCAATTTAATGAAAAGCAAACAAAACTTATTAAAACACTTAACTCGAGCGCAAATATTCTAAAAGAGCTCATTAACGACATTCTAGACTTCTCTAAAATTGAAGACGGTGAAATTGAACTTGATGAGCAAGCTTTCCGCTTAGATGCTGTTTTTGAAGAGACCATTTCAATGATGTCCCTGAAAGCTAATGAGAAAGGTGTCAGTTTCGTTTTTGACTATAACGCTATTAAAGACGAGCAATTTTATGGGGATGCCAGCCGTTTTCGTCAAATCCTGGTGAACTTAGTAGGAAATGCCATAAAATTCACAGATGATGGCGGCGTAACAGTTGAATGTATTTTTGAAGATCGTGATGGTCAAAATTTCTTACGTGTTAATGTATCTGATACAGGTATTGGAATTGAACCTGAAAATTTTGATTTAGTCTTTGAACGCTTCAAACAAGCTGATTCTTCTGTATCACGAAAATATGGCGGCACAGGATTAGGCTTACCAATATCAAAGCAACTTGCAAAACTTATGGGCGGAGACATTTTCTTAAGTAGCGAAGCAGGTAAAGGATCAACCTTTTCCCTATTGCTACCACTAAAAATCACTTCTGGCTCTTCTTCAGAAATAGATAAATCTTCACAATCTGAAAAAATAAATCAGCAACTCCTAGCTAGTCTTAACAACGAAACCAAAATTCTTATCGTTGAAGATTATGAAGGAAATATCGTTGTACTCAGCCACATAATCGAAGATTTGAGTTTTGATTATAATGTCGCCAGAAACGGCATAGAAGCTGTTTCCATGTGGGAAGATAACCACTACGATCTTATTCTCATGGACGTACAGATGCCTGAAATGGATGGCTTTGCAGCAACATCAAAAATCAGAGAACAAGAAAGTGAAAAAGAAATAGCACGCACGCCTATTATTGGCATGACGGCACATGCCCTTGTGGGTGATAAAGATAAATGTATAGCCGCCGGCATGGATTCATATTTACCTAAACCGTTAGTCGAAGCTGATTTAAAACGCGAAATGCTTAAATATATCGAAGAGAATAAAAAAGCAGCCTAAAAATAATTCAGTACATAAAAAAAGCCCGAGCACATAGCCGGGCTTTTTTGAAATTGGAGGAAACGATATGTTTACGCAGCAAATACCTGTTTCTGATCTGTAAAAGCTGGATGACGTAAAATTGGTCTTTCAGGTAATCCGCTCTTAGATTTTTTAGGCGTATCAAGCACTGTTTGTAGATTTTCTCGAGCACGTGACAAACGTGATCTCACTGTACCTACAGGCACCTGAAGTGCTTCAGATACTTCTGCATAAGCCATACCTTTAACACAAATCATAATCAAAATTTCACGGTGATCCTTAGAAATCTCGTTCATAGCAAGTTCTACATCTTGAACTTCCATCTTCTTATCTTGATCCGCATCAAGCTGCTGCTTCTCGATATATGGCTCTGGGTCGTATTGCGTTTCAAACTTAGTCTTACGACGATATGCAGATACAAACATGTTATACATTACCTTCGAAAGCCAGCTATAAAGATTAGTACCCTCTTCGAAAAGGTGCCTTTTCTCAATAGCTCTTAAAAGAGTTGATTGCAAAAGATCTTCAGCATCCGCTTTATTATTTGTCAATTTATAAGCAAATTTCTCTAATCGCTGTGAATTGTTCATAAGTTCTGTGTTTGTAAACATTATATCGCTCCTTTGATCTAAGTTACATCTTCAAGTTAGCGACTATTTGTTATCTCAATTCGACATAGATGTTTCAGTTTTGAAAAACTTTGTATCTATTTTGTAACAAAGGTGGTAAAAGTCTCATATGTATAAAGGTACTGTTTTAACTGTTGATGATGACGATAACCTCCAGCTTGTTATTGAGCAGTATTTGGAGGGAGATGGTTATAAGGTCGTTAAAGCAGGAAACGTACAATCGGCAAACGACATCATCGGAACATCACAATTTGATATCATATTACTCGATCTCGTCCTACCGGATGGAGAAGGCCTAAGCCTTATTACACAATTTAGAAGTCAGAGTAACGTGCCTATTATTGTCGTATCGGGCAAAAGCGATACGACTGAAAAAATCATATGTCTTGAAATGGGCGCAGACGATTATTTAACGAAGCCATTTGAAATGCGTGAACTTTCGGCACGCATTAAAGCCGCTTTACGTCGCATGGATACATCTAATGAGCAGCCCGCCAATAATAAACCTGAATCAGATAAAATTCAGTTAGAAAATTGGATTTTAGATCGCGCTCAATATCAAGTTTTAAAAAGCGATGATGAACCACTAGATTTAACAACGGGCGAGTTTCAACTCTTAGAAGCACTTGTATTAGCACCAAACCGTGTGCTTTCGCGTGAACAGCTTTTTGAACTCACCCGCGATGGTGAGTATGATTCCTATGATCGCGCTATTGATATTCAAATTGCACGCATTCGTAAAAAACTAGGNGATGATAATAGTGAGATCATCAAAACAGTCCGAGGTGTAGGATACATGTATTCAGGAAAAGCCGAAGCAATATAAAACGAACTTTTTTCTCCTTCATACGTTAGACAATTAAACGAAAGGAGAAAAAGATGTCTAGCCCAGAGCATAAAGAGAAGATCTGGAATTTCATCAAAGATATTAAAGTGGGCATGCTGACCGAGCATGATAGCCAGGATCCAAATGGAAATTTGAGATCACGCCCCATGCACCTTATTCAAGATGATTATAATGGAACAATCTGGTTCTTCATTAAACATGAAAACGACCCCACCGATGTTCACCAGCAAGAAAATAAGGAAGTATCTTTAAGCTTCTGTGATCACCAGAACAATACTTACGTCTCTCTATCTGGANAATCTTCTATATCCTTCAATAAAAANTTAATTGAAAAATTTTGGTCACCCTTTGCAGCAGCATGGTTCCCAGAAGGTAAAGATGACAACAACTTGGCACTACTAGAAATAAANATCTACAAAGGCGAATACTGGGATTCCAAGTCAAATATGTTTGCCCAGCTATACGAGATCGCAAAAGCAAATCTTACAGATCAAAAACCAGAAATGGGAGAAAATCAAAAATTTGAAAGGAATAAGTTATGATAAATAATATCAAAGGCCTACTCACAGAAGATGAAGAANTCATNTACGCTGCTCGCATACATTGGATTGTATTCGTNCCTTGCATTGCATACACAATCATCGGCCTGCTTGTNGGTGTNTTTTTCCATGCNGTAATAGGCGGTCTNATTCTCTTNATGACNTTATACCCNCTTTATAATGCNATCGTACATTACACGATGACTTATCTTGTTCTNACAAACAAAAAGGTGCTAGCACGAATGGGTTTCTTAAGTAGAGACTGGATTCAGATGGCCTTTGAGCGCATCGAAAATGCACATTTGTTAGAACCTATCGTTGGACGATTTCTAGGGTATTCAAGCGTAATAGTAAGCGGTGTTGGTACAGGCACAATAGCTATCCCAAGCGTCATAAATGGTGATCAATTTATCAAAGAACTTGAAGCATATCTTGATGAAAATCGTCAGGAGCAAAAACCTCAAGATTTTTCTGAAATTGTTCCGGAACTAAAAAGAACTGCAGTGCGTTAGATCAGACATAACCAAAACAAAAGGAGCTATAAAAATGCCAAAAGCAAAAACACAATATACAGAAATTGACGACATACGCGAAGATTTAGACTCATTAAAAAACAATGTAATCGAACTCACGCGTACAATGAAGAAGAATGGAACCGTACAAACAGCAGCAATCAGAGACGTAGCAATTGATCGTATAGAAGATCTAAAAACGTCTGGTAAAGCGCAAATAAATCATTTAGAGCGCCGTGTAAAAGCAAAGCCAGCAGAATCTGTAGCTATTGCATTTGCAACTGGACTTGCTGTTAGCCTCCTTCTTGGTCGGAGGTAATTATGACAGGGGTTTTAAAAGTTGCTGAACAGCTTTTGATGAACCAGATTATTAGTAACAATTTTCCGCTATCAGGAAAAACAAAAGCCGGACTGGGCTTAAGTTGCCTATCCGGCTTACTAATATTCACAGGACTAGTTTTCTTCATTTATGCTGCGAATTTATGGCTAAATAATAATTTTTCTGCTGATATTGCTGCAGCGTTAACAGGCTGTGTGGCCTTTTCATTTGCTGCGATTATTAGTCTCATTGCACTCAGTATAAGCCAATATAAAAAAATAAAAGCCGCAAAAATGAAACAAGAGATTCAACATACCATCATGCAAGCTATTGAAATTGCGAATGACGAATTTAGCGATCCTATAAAAGACAATCCTAAAACAGCCGTCACAGGCGCAGCATTAACCGGCTTCATGCTTGGTAATCGATTTCAATAAAAAATTGGAACTTATGAGTTACTAATGCGTTGGATTATACACAAGAAAGGAGATTTAAAATGCTTAACAAAACAAAATTTTTAACACTGATCACCCTGGGATTTTTAGGAATGGGCTTAGCAGGTTGTGAAACAGTCGAAGGTGCAGGCCAAGACATAGAAAATGCAGGGCAATCAATTCAAAACGCTGCAAACTAAGGGAGGATCTCGTGGGTAACAAAGGTTTACTAACAGTCATCGCTGTTGTCCTAATCGGTATTTTTACAATACTTGTAATCCAAATGAATGAAGAAACACCGGCGGAAAAAATTAGCAACAGTGTCACAGAAACTATTGAAGAGGTTGGTGACGAGATTGATGACGCAACAACAAATAATTAAATTGTTTTGTGCGAGGATCTTTAAGTAAATAAAATAATCCCCTCAATAAAACTCTCATTTACACCTTCAAAAGAAAACTCGCTTAACGGCGGGTTTTCTTTATTTGAGCGACCCTATTCACCAGCTTATCAAAAATTAAATCGGAACTTTTAAAATTCACAAGCGTTTGCCGCATAACAAAAGGAGAAAAAAATGAAAATTCATATTTTAACTGCTGCGGCACTGCTACTTTCAACATCCCTTTCACAAGCAGAAACTGTGCACACTAAAACATTCGTACAAACGCAGGATATCGAAGGCGTAAACCAGATTAATTTTTCAGAATTTGACATCAATGAAGACGGCTTATACGCGAAGTCAGAAGTCGGCGAGAAACTATTTTATGTTTTTGATCGTGACAATAACAAAGTCATTGATAACATCGAGTGGAATAACCGCTCCTTATATACAATCATACCAATGGAAAAAGAAGTTTACCGTTTTGTAGATTACAACGACGATGGTTACACTGACCTTTCTAGCTATAATTATAGAGCCTTCTATCAAGAATCTGGCCTGATCCGTTTCGATGAAAACAAAAATGGCCTATCTGCTGCTGAGTTTATTGAAACCGGTTTCCAGGAATTAGATGATAATGACAACAATATAATTGAACTGGATGAATGGAAAGAAGCGTACACAGAAATGACAAAACCTAAAAATGCCGAACAAGAACGTTATAATTAATTAAAGTTTCCCCTCCCGTAAAAGGCCGCTTTTAAAAGTGGCCTTTTTCTTTGGAACAAATGCGTTCTTAAAGCGTTAGATCAAAAGCATACCAATCAAACAGAAAGGAGAATATGCAACATGTCAAACGACAACAAACAGGAAAATAAAGAACTCAGCAAACTGATTAACATCAATGAGGATGCGACTGAATTCTACCGTTCAGCACAAGAAAAGGCCGAAAGCCCTTCATTGAAATCAACATTTAAAGATTTAGAGTCTCTGCACAAAGGCGTGATTTTAAACTTACAAAATATCGTACGTGCTAATGGCGGAGAAACAAAAGCTGACGACACAATGATGGGAAATACGCGCCAGTTCTTTGGTGAGTTAATCGCAAAGGTAAGCAATAAACCGGATGCGGCCATTGTAACGCATTTAGAAGAAGCCGAAGATCGTTGCTTGCACTCTATGCAATCGGCCCTAGAAAGCAGTGACGTATCCACTGCAACAAAACAAGTTCTTCTACAAGAAGCAGGTACACTTCAGAAAAGTCATGACTACATGAAAGCCATGAAAGAGTACCTAAAACAAGCTGCATAGACAAAGCTAAATTATAAGGAAGCCGCCTTTTTTAGGCGGCTTTTTATTTTTTTTGGAACGTTTTTAGAAGACGTACGTTAGATACCACGCAAACCTAAAAAAAGGAAAGGATGCAAACCATGAAAAAGACTCTATTAACAGCCGTATCTGCAATGGCTATTTTAAGCACTAGCCCAGTACTAGCTGACAACACAAAAACTATGAAGCCAGGCAGCGAAGCAGCAGCCAATGCTTCAACAGGAAGTTTGAAAAAGGATGTTAAAGAAGCTTGGAAAAACACAAAACAGGACATGTCTGAAGCGGCAAATACTGTAAGCGAAGCAGCAAGCGATGCTTACAATAATGCAAAGCAGGCATTAAATGATAATGATGATGAAGCTCAAGTTGGTGACATTACTATCGACCTACGCATGACAGCAAATGGCATGATTGGTGAGCCCGTCTATAATACAGATGGTGAACGCGTAGCTAAAATTCATGACATCATCTTAAATGAAGATGGTAAAGCAATGATGGTTATAATGGCTGATGGTAATTTTACTGGCCTCGGTAAACTAGTAGCTTTTGATTATCATGTTATCACAAGACGTAGTTCTGACGGTGATGTAATCACCTCACTTAATGAAACATCAATTGATAATGCTGCAACATTTTCATATGAGCACACTGACAATAAAACTGCACGCGTAATTCCAAATAATGGTTACAGCGTTGCGGAATTGCTAGATGGTGAACTCGTAAATCCACTTGGCGAGACATTAGCAGAAATTGATAATATCGTTTTCCAAAATGGTCATGCTTCACAGGTGATCGTAGGCTTTGGCGGAATGCTTGGTATGGGCGGTGAACAAGCTGCGTTGCCATTTAGCGAGGCTGACTTGAAACGCAATGAAGACAGCATTGATTTCAAACTAAGTGCTAATGAAACAAAGGATTTTAAAGCCTATAAGAAAACCGCTTTTAACTAAGATAAAGTGAGAGCTTCATCCCACACATGGGGTAAAGCTCTCCTCTTTACAAAGCAATCACAAAAAAGGAGAAAACTAATGAATAATGATATTTTCAAAGGAAACTGGAAACAGCTAAAAGGCGAAGTACAACAACAATGGGGAAAGCTGACCGATGATCAGTTCGACCAAATCGAAGGCAGCCGTGAAAAGCTCATTGGTGTTATTCAAGAAAATTACGGCGTTGTGCGTGATGAAGCTGAAAAGCAGGTTGAAAATTGGGAAAAATCTCAAGCCGCATAATAACTAAATCAAAACGTACTTCGCCTTAATTGCGGAGTACGTTTATTTACATGTAAAAAAAAATGAACAAAATTATCGACAATTTAAAACAAAAATACCCCTCTGAAACACAGTTCCATCAAGCGGTTACAGATGTACTACACTCAATATCATCACTACTCAATGAGGATAGAATTTATGCAGAAAATGGTATTCTAGAAAGACTAACAGAACCAGATCGCATTATTCAATTTCGTGTAACATGGATGAACGAAGACGGTGAAATAGAGACCAATCGTGGGTGGCGCGTACAATATAATAATGCCATGGGCCCCTATAAAGGTGGTTTACGTTTCCACCCTAATGTCAGCTTAGACACATTCAAATTCTTAGGGTTTGAACAAACTTTTAAAAACGCTCTTACTGGTTTACAAATGGGCGGCGCTAAAGGCGGTTCAGACTTCTCCCCCAAAGGCCGCAGCGACAATGATATATTGCGTTTTTGCCAAGCATTCATGATGGAACTATATAAACATATTGGCCCTGATACAGACATCCCGGCTGGCGATATAGGCGTGGGTGAGCGTGAAATTGGCTATTTATTTGGAACCTATAAAAAAATGACGGACCGTTTTGATGGAGCACTCACTGGAAAAAACCCAGCATTCGGTGGTAGCTGCATGCGAAAAGAAGCCACAGGATACGGATGCGTATTTTTCTTAGAACAAGCTTTAAAACATGCCAATGAAGATCTTAAAGGTCAGGTCTGCGCAATATCTGGCGCAGGAAACGTCGCCTTATACACCGCAAAGATGCTCTTGCAAAAAGGCGCTAAGGTTATCAGCTTTTCTGATAGTAAGGGCATGATACATATTCCTGATGGTATTTCCGAAGAACGCCTTGAAGAATTGATAAAAATTAAAGAAGTAGAACGCGGGAACCTCAGTGATCTCTGTGAAGATTTCACAGACTGTGATTATTTCGAAGACAAAAAACCATGGGATCTGGAATATGATATCGCCATTCCATGTGCAACACAGAATGAGATTGACGAGAAAGATGCAAATTCAATTAAAAAAAATAATGTAAAATGGGTTTGCGAAGCTGCCAACATGCCACTAACAGACAAAGCAACGAACATCCTTAGGGACGCAGAGTGTACTATTTTACCTGCAAAAGCCGTTAACGCCGGCGGCGTTGCCGTATCCGGACTAGAGCGCACCCAAAATGCTCAATATTTAAACTGGGATAGTGAAAAAGTCTGCTCTCAGCTAAAAGATATCATGTCCGACATACATGCCTTATGCGCTAAAAATGGTAAAAACAATAATTCCATAGACTATATAAACGGCTCGAACATCGCTGGCTTCAAGCGTGTAGCCAAGGCTATGATAGCCTATGGTACACTTTAAAAATCACATGGAACTCTCCTAGTCCTCATGCGTTTGATAACATGAGACAACATTAAAAGGAGATATAAAATGTTCCAACACGATGAGAAATTTATACAAGATATTGAAGATCTTGAGAACGTAATCTTTGTTTGTTTTGCCAAACCGCGTGATGAGGAATTACCACAAACAGCTACAGATGATGCAGTTGTCGTCGATTTAATGCGAAGACGTACAGGAGAATCTTTTGACCTTCTAGAAGCTAAACTTAACAATCAAACACCTCAATAAGGGAGAAGACAATGACTGCTACAACGAATGAAAGTGGAGACATAATCAGAATTATATTTTCAATCCTATTGCCACCAATTGGTGTCGCAATGGAGGTTGGTTTTACAAAACACTTTTGGATCAATGTAATTCTGACACTCTTCGGATACCTTCCAGGCATCATCCACGCCGTATATATCATAGCTAGGAAATAAAAATGTCTAATGATGATCCAAGAATGGATCCTAACACAGCGAATGTTTGGAGCCACAATACGCATCAACCATATGCACGTCGTACAGTATCTGCAATTTTCGGCTTCACTGTATCTTTGATCGCAGTTGGTGCGTTCGTTAGCTGGTATTTCCTTTCTCCGGGAAAAAGTGTTGAAGAAACTCGCACTAACAGTCCTCAAGCAAATATTACCTCTCAAGCCCCTGGCAACGATTATGAACAAGGCACAGGCCAAAGCGGCCTATATAATTTATTTTACAAGATGTTCAGCGGTATAGGTGATGGCCTCAATACGAACCAATTTAATCTCGATACAAACTCAGGATCTGGCAGTTCTGTTGAAACAATGCTAGCCCTAGAGAACTATTATGATCGTATTGAAAATATTGACGACGGCTATCGCTACTCCATATACGATGTCGTTGGCAGTGATGTAGTCGGACGTAAAGGTGAAAAAACAGGTGAAGTGCACGATATTTTAATCAATATAGAAACAGGCGAAGCGCGCGCAGTAATAGTTGATCAAAATGCTAATGGATATTATGGACGAGATCTTACACGCCTAAATTTCAAGAACATTTCCACACAGCAAAGTGACGGTGACGTACAAGCCACGGTAACAGAAGATACTTTAGAAGATAAAAAAGAGTTTCTTTACGAAAACACAGATGATCGTTTTGTAAGTTTACGCCACTTACGCAGTGGACAAATTTTAGATTTCGAAGGAAATGTTACTGGAGAAGTTGATGCAATTATATACCGTAATGCCGAAGCTCAGCGTATTTTCTTCGCCATCAAACCAACTTTATCACCTACAGGTGAAAGTCAATTATTTGGTCTTCCTTACGAAGCAGTGAATGTAGTAGAAAATCCTGACGGATATGATATTCAGTTAACTAAAGAGCAAACAAAATCGTTAGCGAAAATCATGTACGGAACTAAAAAATGATTTCTAAAANCTATAATTACTGGCTAATTCTAAAAGGCAATTTGTGGTTTATTCCCGCCGCATTTTGCCTTTTATCTTTTGGATTAACATTTGGTGCCTACTACACCGAGACAAATTACTTAAATGAATTTAAAATTCCCAGTTACCTTTTCAAAGGCTCAACAGATGATGCAAAATCAGTCGTAACCACTCTCCTTTCAGCCATGATAACCATGGCCACACTTGCCATTTCAATCACGATTGTAGTTTTATCCTTAGCAGCATCTCAATTAGGACCACGGCTCATAAAATCATTCATGTCTGATCGCAAAACCAAGGACTTTATTGGCCTGTTTTTTGGCACTGTCATGGCTTGTTTTGTTTTAACTGTTATTCTTCACGCACGAACCGCCGAGGCCAGTACGCCGCAAATCACAATTAGCGCAGTTCTATTTGTCTGCCTAATTAATCTGTTTGTGCTATTAGGTTTTGTCCACCATGTAGCACAAAGCTGCATAGCCGATAACGTAATTTTAAAAGTTGCACGAGATTTAAAACAAGCTCTAATGCGACTTACAAACCAAACCAAACCATACAAACACCTCAAAGACACAGAAAAAAGAGATTGGCCTAAAGATTTTGATCAAATGAGCCGGCGTCTCTTTTTTGAACATTCTGGCTATGTTCAAAACATTGACTACGAAGCAATCGTTGATTTCGCCACTGAACATAACGCACGTGTTCAAATCAAATTTAAGGCTGGCCACTTTTTGGTCAGTGGTGAAGATGGTGTACGCCTATATGCAAAAACAAAATTACCTGAAGATGCAGAGAATCATATTATTGACTGTTTCATCATTGGACAAACACGTACGCCGACACAGGATATAGAATATTCTATTCGCCATTTAGTAGAAATTGCAATTCGCGCATTATCACCAGGCATCAATGATGCATTCACGGCAATGAATGTACTCGATCACCTATCGGCTTCATTATCACTTCTTTTTGAAAAAGAAGTACCATCCGAAGAATTCTTTGATGAAAATGAATCATTACGCCTAATAGCAAAACAAAGCAACGAAGCTGATATCATTTTCAATGCTCTTGATCAGATCCGTGACAATGGCGCCCATATACCAAGTATCTTAAGGCATATGATTCAAAAACTACATATATTAGCCGAGCTAGCCAACAATGAAGACGCAAAGAAAGGGCTTTTAGATCAAGCTGAGGGTTTAAAACATGATCTGGAAAAAATGGATCGCTATTTATCAGATCGAGACAATCTCAAAAAAGCAATAAATGAGCTGATTAAGAAGCTGTCTTAATATGCTCAAAGCTTTTAATGCACTCAAAATTCCCCTTATTTAGAGCTAAAATTTGAATACGCATTTCATGACCGCTTAGCTCAATAACGTTAAAACCGTTCTCTTGTTTCCTTAGACGCGAAGAAAGCGCAGTAGAAGCACTTAAATAAACAGTTTGATGATCATGATCCCCTATTGTGGTAATAGAAGCGTGATGCACATGCCCCGTCAGCACTAAATCAACTTTTAACTCTTGCAAACAATGTAAAGTGCGTTTTCGTCCAAACACAGTTACATCAATTGGCATATCTTGAACTTTGTGAATGGGGTGATGTAATGTACATATTCTCCATCCTTCAAATCCATCAAATATTTGCTGCACGTTACGAAGCTGCTTCACAGACGTCGCTCCATTCGCCCAATTCCAATGCGGCAAAGCACGGCGCGCAGAATTAATGCCAGCAATCAAAACATCCTCTTGTTTAAAAACAGGATTTAAATCACCAGAAATATAACGCATATACTTGTCATATGGCTTAATAAATCGTGCTAACAAATCCCATACAGGCACATCATGATTACCTGGTACAGCAAGATATGGACAAGGCAAAGCATTCAAAAACGTTTGAGCTTTATTAAATTCCGCTTCACTCGCTATCTGTGTAAAGTCACCAGAAACCACCACAATATCAGGCACTTGCTGACGTATAGCCCTTTGCAGGCTATCAACAATGACCTCTTCTTCTGTTCCAAAATGTAAGTCCGAGAGATGAATAATTTTCACTAGAAACTCCTTAATTCAACAAAATCGGTACAATAAAAATACTAATAGCCATCAAACCAAAGCCTATACTAGCAATCAAACCATCATGCACACTCAATGATAATCCGAATAGTAAGATTGTTGCAGCAGGAAATGCCGCAGCGAAAGGCACAAGTTCTAGTGGGATCATCGCCAAAGCCAAAAAAACACATAGCAGCGCTACAACCCGCTGCGCAGAATCTTGCGTTAAAAACTTCAAACGCTCATGAAAAAAACTATCAATCCATTCCGTATATGGTTTCGATGTATTAATGGCGTTCATATATTTTTTGCGATCAAATGAAATATTTTTTAAGCGCTGCGGTATCCATGGATAGCTTCTCCCCATAACCATCTGTACCGCAATAATGATTATGAGAATGGCGCATAAAGACGGAATACCGGGTATTGCACCAGTCGGCATAACAGCGATTAAAGAAGGTCCAATTAATAACGCACCAAATCCGCGGCTATTTAATGCCTCCACTAATTCCTCAAAAGTAATGCTATCACCTTCTGACTGATCTTGAATTGTTTGTAGTGTATCCGTCAACGCTTTAGACATGGGAAGCCCCTCTTGGCGTAATAAGTTTTATATGTTTAGGCACGATCTTAAAATGAATGGGCGTTTCGAGCATTTGCGTCTCTCCATCTAGAGAAACCTGCTCGTGAGAATTATCGCACTGAACGGTAATTTCTTTAGCCAACCATTCTTTAATCTTAGGATCTTTTCTCCACCCTCCAAAACCCAGTTTCAATAAAATGCGGCATTTATCCAAAAAATTTGAGGGTGCCGCAGAATATAAAGCCATCAGTCCTTCTTGTAAGCCCGTACGCTTCAAGCTTGAACTGCTCCACTCATCTGAAGATGCATATTGATTATTAGAAATCACCAGCGAAGCTGACTTAAACTGTAAATTTTGATCATCAAGCTTTAAATGGTATTTTTTCCTGCATTTAGGATCCATCCGGTTTAGCACATACAATAAAAGACGAGGCATTAAAATTGCCTGATTTTGAAAACGGTTATCTTCGCGGAAGTTCGATGAATCTGGAAGCGTACCTATACCTGCACTACATAAAAATAAATGACCATTCGCATAAGTCGCATCTATTTCTATGTTGTCAGTATCACCCGTATAAGAACAAACGGCTTCATTGAATTGCGCAGGAATATCTAAATCCTTAGCCAGCAAATTCATTGTACCAAGTGGAAGAATACCAAACGCTATATTGAGCTCGCTTAAGATACTAGCGGCGCCAGTAATCGTTCCGTCACCACCACCAATTAATATATTGCGACCTGGTGTTTCTGTTTTCAACTTTTTGAAAAGCTTTTCCGGCGGTAAAATATAAAGGGCTTCAATCTTAATACCGCTCTTATTAAGCACAGCCTTAAGAGCATCTTCACCCATATTCTGAACACTTCCAGAATTTCGATTAATATAAATATGATAAGCTTTACTTGTATGCATATAAAAACAAACGCTTCAAAATACTGAAAGTTCAAATATTTTTTACACGAGCTGCCTTTAATCAACATACACATTCAACGTACAGTCACGTATAGATATGCATCCAATATTATGCAGCGTCCTGCTCAAACTCATCATTATCAGACTTATCTTCCAATTTTTTAGTTTCTTGAATTTTTATCGGTGCAGCAGGTGCTTTACCTTGCTTATCTTCACCAAAATAAATCGTTTGATGTGGGTATGGAATTTCAATGCCATGCTTATCAAATTTATATTTTAAACGGCGGTTATACTCGCGACCGACATTCCATTGTTGGGATGGCTTTGTTTTAAGACGCGCTTTAATGATAATGGCACTATCAGCAAACTGATCTAAACCAAAAATTTCCAAATCATCTAATATGAAGTTTTTCCATGCATCATCCGTACGCATTTCTTCAGATATTTCTTCTAGATAGCCAATAACTTCATCCGGGTCTTCACGGTATGCAACCCCAATATTCATCATATAATAGCTGTAATCTTTCGTCATATTTTCGATGATACTAATTTCACTAAACGGCACTGTATATACGGTACCATCAAGATCACGCAGCTGAATTTTACGAATAGTTATCTTCTCGACCTCACCAACACACTCACTAATTTTAATAATATCGCCGACCTGAACAAGGTCTTCTAATATGATCGTAAAACCTGAGAGAAAATCTTTAACCATCGTCTGTGCACCAAAGCCAATGGCAATGCCTAAAACACCTGCACCAGCCAATAAAGGCATAATATCAATCCCAAACTCTGAGAGCATAACAAGCGTAAAGAGAAGCGCAAAAGCAACAAAAANAACATTTTTTACAATGGGTAGTAAAGTTCTCAAACGGCTAGAATTAGCACTTGTACTTTTTCTTATACCGTATTCTAGCGCCACGTCTGCTGTTTCCCAAATAAACACAGCGATCAAAGAAACCACTACAACATTTATGAAGTTACCAAAGAACTCATAAGTCACATCACTTGTGACATAACCAAAATCAGTAAAATTCCAAATGGAAGCCGTCGTATATAAAAACAGTGCAATAGCGAGTAAATAACCACTGTAACGAAGGCAACGCGCATAAAAACGAAAGCGATCATGCCCTAGCGAATAACGGCTTTTAACTCTCAACAGTTTATCCCTAAGGGCAACACCACCTTTTCGCACTAGAAACAATAATATAAACGTCCCTAAGAGAGCACAAAAATTAAGGACGATTTGTCCAATAAACGAAGCCTTTAAATTATTATCTTCTAAAAATTGATGATACCCATCAAGCAGCTCCTCTGCATGTGTATCTAAACCAAGTGCTTCTGACAGCACAATGAAGTCACCTTTCTTCTCCTCTTCTTCTCCAGATGTTTCCTTTAGGGTTTTAAGGTTTTGAATAAATTCACCGCGCGAAGTGTCACTTTCCAACGTCTCAATTAACTCATTCAAATTCTCTGTATCAACCGTAACATTTTCTTGTGCCATTACAGTCAATGGCAGAAAAACACTGACACAAATAAAAAATAGAAAAAGAAATAGTTTTGTTTTTTGCGCATGCTGAAAATTATAAGACATCCTGATTTTCTCCTTAGTGAAACAAACATTTCAAAAGAGATAAAAGTTCCAATTTGTAGAAGAAAAAATTAAGGATAAACCAAAAACAAACGGCATCAATCAAACACTAATACCCAAAAACATTAGGGTTAAGCATCTATTTTTTCATGCTTAAATAATTCTAAAACTTGCGCATAGGTACTCAGGATATTTGAAAGAATATCTTGCTTCTCAGTTTGGTCAGCATGAAAGTTAACTTCTGCTAGCATACATACATCAGACAAAGCTTGAGCCCCTAGATTTGCGGCGGACCCCTTAAGCTTGTGAGCCGCCTTTCTCCATTCCTCATTCTCGATTTTATGATAATCTTTTAAAATCCCTAAAGACTCTTCCGCATAACATACAAACATTTCGATAAGGGCACGCTCTTCCTCTGGATCACCGTCTGTAAACATTCGCAATCGTTCCCAATCCATAATCACAGGCGTATTAGATAAAGCCTCCTCAACAATTATAGACTCCTCAACAACAGCATTGCTGTCAGTATCCTCGTTCACTTCAACCCATTTTTTCATGAGTGAAAGTAATTTCTCAGGGTTTATAGGCTTACTTAAATAATCATCCATACCCGCTTTAAGGCATTTTTCACGATCACCAACCATAGCATTTGCAGTCAATGCAATGACTGGAATATGTTCACCTGTTTGCTGCTCCTTTTCACGAAGCATCTCTGTAGCCTGATAACCATCTAATTCGGGCATCTGGCAGTCCATCAAAACAAGGTCATATTTATTTTCATTAATGAGATTAAGAGCCACTTGCCCATTCTCCGCAAGATCGACACAAGGAAACCCAAGCTTACTTAGTAATTTTTTTGCAAAACTTTGATTAATGGGGTGATCATCGACTACCAAAACTTTCAAATCACTAGGTAGCTCAATCTCCTCTATTCCTTTTTTCTCATCCACTAAATTCACAAGAACATCAGAATCTTTTGTCAAAATCAGCGGAATATTAAACCAGAATGTTGAGCCTTGCCCCTCTAAACTATCAACACCAATTTCTCCTCCCATGAGATCCACTAGTTGCTGTGTAATAGCAAGCCCAAGACCGGTACCACCGAACTTTCTTGTAACCGATGTATCTGCTTGAGTGAATTTTTCAAATATTTTATCAAGCTTGTCCTTCGGTATTCCGACACCAGTATCCTCAACAGCCATATATAATGTAGGGTTTTCAGTATTCGTGGTCGTTCTGAGAATAACTGTAATATTGCCCTCATCCGTAAACTTCAAAGAATTATTAATAAGATTGCGAAGCACTTGCTGAATGCGGCCCAAATCAGCCAAAACAGCACTAGGTACACTTGGGTCAATATCCATATCAAGGACAATGCCTTTATCCGTTGCTAACGGTAAGAAAAGTTGAATAACCTGGCCTATTGCTGTCTCAAGATGAAACGGCACATTTTCAATTTCTAGCTCACCTGCCTCAATCTTAGAAATATCGAGAATATCATTTAGAATACTCAATAAATTTTCACTAGAGCCGTAGAGAGTTTCTATATTTTCCCGTTGATCTAAATTTAATGGAGAATCCATAAGCATTTGCGCCATTCCAATAATACCGTTCATGGGCGTACGAAGCTCATGAGACATGTTTGCTAAGAATTCAGATTTTGCTGCACTGGCCTCTTCTGCCTTTTTTTGTGCTTCAACAGCATCAAATCTTATAAGCTCCAACTTGTCTGCATATTCTTGCAATTGCCCTTCAACACGCAAACGTTCCTCAATCTCTCTATCTGCTATTTCCTTTTCTAACTCCAGTTCTTCCTGAACTCTTTTCTGTTCGGTAATATTTCGTTCAATAGCAGTAAAATGTGTTACCTCACCATGGTCATCCTTAATAGGCACAATACTAATATCAAGCCAATATGCATCCCCATCCTTGGTATAGTTTTTCAGCTCACCCTTAAAAGGCTTACCAGCGCTAAGACATGCTTTAAGCTGATCCAGTACAGCTTTATCAGTGTCATTACCTTGCAAAATACGTGGTGTTTTTCCAATAACTTCTTTCGCTTCATAGCCTGAAATGCGCGTAAAAGCTTCATTCACGTAAATAATTTCAGGACCGCCACTTTCTAAATCTGCTGTAGTAATAATGATTCCGTCATTGGCATTTACAACAGTCTCTTCCAAAAGACGTGTATGTTTTTGTAACTTTTCATTCGCCTCGTAGATTTCTCTACTTTTTTCTTCTAAGAGCCTCTCCGCTTCTTGGCGCGCCATTTTCTCACGAGCCAGTCTTTTTTCTAACCTGCTAATTTGTTCATCAATGCTCATAAGAATTCTCCCAACCTTTTAAAAAGTTAGTGTTTTAACAATGTAAAAACGCGGCAAAACTCCGCTTTTGTATTTTTATCTTCAACACGTATCTCAATATTTTCATCATAAAACTCTACGCATCCATGAATAAGTCCCTCTGCGAAATCAGAAAAAGGACAGTGTGACCTGTAAATCATAACAAGCTCATTTTCATTTACATTCTTAGTTTCAAAATTTGGAAGAGCCGCATCAGGATAGAGTTTTTTGACCTCAACATGTACGTAACCATGTACGCTTTCTAAAAAATCAAAAGCAGAGTTTTGTTTTTCAAAAAAAGTTGGAAACATATCATGAAATCTAAAAAATAAATGGTGTCCGTATTTTTGGACTAAGTCTTTCACGGCTATGTCACTACGTTTACTTAATGCGGTAACAAGTAAAACCAATTCTTCGTAATCATACGTCCCCACAGATGTGTACGCCCCGCCACTCTTAAGCGTACAATCTTCAATAATATCATCTATCATATCCGCGCCAAAAAGGCTTTCCACCATATCTAAAAACTCTGTAAACACTACGCCTTTCATAAATATCTCCTTATGATATGGTGATGAATATTACTTAAGCCTGCCCAGCGTAACTACGTACGTAATGAAGCAAATTTTCTTTTAAAAATGGTTTAGCAACAAACCCCCTCGCCCCTTGCTCTATAGCATTTGAAATATTATCCAGGTCATCATTACTAGAAAACATCACAACATAAGCCCCGGGATCATTACGCATAATCCACTCTAAAACCGTAAATCCATTTCCATCTGGTAAATCAATGTCAAGAAACACCACATCTGGCTGATATGCGCTGTACATACTATAGACTTTGCTAGCCACAGGCGCCGTAGCAAATTCACATTCATTTTTTAGTGCATTGCGCACCATCCACCTCGTAACAGGGTCATCCTCAGCCAAGAGAACTCTTATAAATCCATCTGGGTTAAGCGTCTGAGTTTTTTTATCATGTTGAGCTGGCTTTATAAAATTTTTAAAAGATACATCTTCAAGCTCTTCACAATCTGTAACCGGCATTGAAAAAATATTGCTATTTTGTTTAAAAACATTTTGCGCATAAGTAAAACCATGCTGACCCAAGTCATATAATTCATATGCTGGTGTTATATTGCTCTCATTATATACTAACTCAATAATTTGTTCCCCGGCTTGCTGAACAATATTATTTGGCACATTTTTACAAATCACATGTATGTCATGATCACAAAAATACACACGTCCTTCAGCATTGTGTAAGTATGATTCAACAATAGACTTTGCCCAAAGAAAACTATCCTGCTTTAACTCATCACTAATATCTGTAAGTTGAATATGAAGACAATGCCAACCCTGCCAGCTTAATGGGTTCTGCCCTATAGAAGAGGCTATGTTCGCAACTTTTTGATCCGCATTAATGTACAAGATTTCCATGGTTTTTCTCTCTCTTTTGTTTTTCATTTATGAATGGAGATTTTTGAATATATTTCATGAGTTTTTCAGGGGTAAATGGCTTGCCTATAAACCCTTTCGCACCGAGTTCCATAGCCTGCATGACATTGTCTTTATCACCATTACCGCTAAACATTA
The DNA here is from genome assembly GCA_002167715.1 of Micavibrio sp. TMED27. Classification (GTDB taxonomy): domain Bacteria; phylum Pseudomonadota; class Alphaproteobacteria; order Micavibrionales; family Micavibrionaceae; genus TMED27. Next base: position 131,029 of record NHCG01000010.1, on the reverse strand, counting down.
CGACATAAGCATCTGGATCAATCTTAAAGAGCTTTTCTAAAACTTCATGCCCATTGATGTCGGGTAAGCCAATGTCTAGAAACAGGACATCTGGCGCTTTATTAACGTAGCTCATCAACGCACCTTGGCCATCCCCAGTAATGGATAAGCTATATTTGTTCTTCAACGCATTTTTTATAAGCTTTTGAGAAAATAGATCATCTTCAACAAGCATAACCTCAGCTGTTTCACGCTGTTCACGTCGCTTGGCTATCGTTGTCACCAAATCTTCGCTCATTGTATTAAGTGCTTTTTCACGGTTCATTTTAAGTAACGCTTCTTTTTCCGCTGCTTTTTGTCTTTTTTCCGCATTTTGAATTTTGATGATTTCAATTTTCTTTTCACAAATTGTTCTCAATTTAGCCCAGCCAACTCCAATCTCATGCAATTCAATTGCACCATTCAGAGTGGCCGGGCTAAATATAGGAGAGATATGTTGTAGAAAATTCTCAACGCTCTTATGGGTAAAAAAGCGTGTAAGAATAAAAACATCATCATCGAGACAGCGATATATCTGTAAATTATGTTCGTCAAAATTTTGGCGTGTTTTTTCAAGTAGCCGATCAAACCAATTAGGAACATCATGTTCTATTTGTGAGATCTTCAAATGAAGACATCTATGAGTAGGAGATTTTTCCCAATAATCTCTTAAAGTCTCAAGGAGTGTGACTTCGGTTTTCTCAGTAACAACTAACATTTTCCTCCTCCTACATCTGTCTCAAACTTAACTAAAATTCTATATATTTACATATAGCAAAGAGTGTGCCAAAAAATAGTTATTTAAATTCAATACCTTAAAGATGTAAAAAACCACATTCTCAAAATCGAACGTTTGAATATGAGAATACATATGCGTTTTTCTAAAAATCGAACGCTTTGTTAAAACTTTTGTGAGAAGCTATAAAAATGACTAAGCCTGTACTGATCGTTGAAGATGACCAAATGCAACGCCATATGCTGGCGACTTTACTGAAGAGAAAACTAAGCTTTAATGCCTATGAAGCACAGCATGGACGTAAAGCATTAGAGATTTTAGAACAAGATAAAGAACAAACAATAAAGCTAATCATACTCGATTTAAATATGCCTGTTATGGGGGGCATAGAAACCCTAGAAGCATTGCAACAAAAACATCCAAACATCCCTGTTATAATGCTCACCGGTTCAAAGAATATAGAAGACGCTGTAGAAGCTATGAAACTAGGTGCTGTTGATTTTATTATGAAGCCATATGAAGCCGAGCGCATGGCTATATCTGTAAAAAACGCTCTAAAAATCAGCACTCTAACGAAAGAGGTTTCAAGATTAAAAGGTGAAAAGAACGGAACCTATACTTTTGAAAACTTAATCGGTTACGATAAAGGTTTACTATCAATTGTAGAAATTGGAAGAAAAGCATCGGCAGCAGACATCCCCATTCTTATAACTGGCGAAACGGGAACTGGAAAGGAAGTTTTCGCAAGAGCCATCCATGGTGAAAGTGTACGTAAGGGCAAGCCTTTCATCGCTGTAAATTGCGGCGCAATCCCATCACAGCTAGTAGAAAGTACATTATTCGGCCATGAAAAGGGCTCTTTCACGGGTGCCATTGAGAAATCATTAGGAAAATTTAGAGAAGCGGAGGGAGGAACTATTTTTCTTGATGAAGTGGGTGAACTTCCTACGGACACTCAGACAAAGCTATTACGGGTCCTGCAGCAAAAAGAGGTAGAACCAGTTGGAGCAGGAAAACCGGTACCAATAAATGTGCGCCTAATATCTGCAACAAATCGAAACATAAAACAAGAAGTTGAAAAAGGACATTTTAGAGAAGACCTCTACTTCAGGCTTAACGTTCTAGAAATAGAACTACCGCCTCTTAAAGAGAGAAAACAGGATATCCCAGCTCTAACAAACCATTTTATTGATAGGTTTTGTGCAACTCAAAACACTTTACCGAAAGAGGTAAGCGAAACGACATACAAACAACTCATGGAATATAACTGGCCAGGAAATGTACGCCAGTTGGAAAATACAATTAGTAAAGCTATGGTCATGAGTGAAGGCCATACTTTAGAAATATCAGGTATTACAGACGAAAATTCCGCAAAAAATATGCACAACATCATTGACGCTTCGCAAAGTAAAAACCACATAGATATCTTATCAAACGAGGGCGTATTTAAGAGCATATTTGAAATTGAACAAGAAGCTATTGAAATTGCACTTGAACACTTCGATAATAACATTACGCAAGCAGCAAAAGCTTTAGGAATTGCAAAATCAACGTTTTATAAAAAAATAAAATCTAAAACATGACGCAAATTTATAAAAAATAATTGCATCATAGAAGATGATTCTTCCTACATATGACGATACAAAAATTAAAAAACATTCTTTTCATATGATAAATACATAAAAAAATATCATCAAAAACATTGCTACATATGAGCTAAGGGCGAAACAAAAAAATAGACCTTATTTTTTCCTTGCATTCATTTCTCAAAATTTGTTTAAAGTGAATCAACAGGGAACAGTTTAGGAGTTTGAGCATGTGTAGAAACACACTCAAATGCTATATAATTGTGTCTATTTCCGGACACAATACGGGAGGAAAAGATAATGGGTAACCATAATCTAATTGTCCCAAGGCAATATTTTGACGGAAATTTTAAAAAACCAAATAATCTTTCTAAAGAATTATCGCTTGATGAATTTCAAGCCATTGATCAACGTTTTCAGCGTGGTTTTAACGATTTCTACCTTCCTCACTATAATCACTACAAAAATAAAATAGCGCCAACAGTCGTTCTACCGCAATTGGCTAATGTAGCGATGCGCCAAGAGTTAGAACATATGCGCACATTGTATATACCATGTGCCATTTCAAGTGGTGAAGAAGCCCATATACGCGCAGTAAAAGAAGCGCATTATACAACGGATAAACTTGCAGGAAAAATTGGATCCTCTCTTCACAATCGCATTATCGCTGGCAATGGAAGTAGAGGGTTGCAGCGCGCAACTCAAATGCAAAAGCATTTTCCTGAATACTACCTAATCACTCCATCATCCTTCGAGGGAGCAACAAGGAATTTAATAGCAAGAGAAAACCAAGCTGATAGCCAGACTGTCCTGCCGCCGAAAATGAGTTATGGCGGAGCAGCCTACATGGCAAATTGGTATATGACGATGGCAATGTGTAATGCCTTTGCCATGGATGATCCCAAGCTAGAAAGACGCAGCACCGAAGACATTGAGTCTGAAATTCATAATGCCCAAGCATATTCTCATCTTGCAGCAAAAATTTATCATGGTGTTAAAAGTACAAATTGGGCAGATTCTCGTAGCTCTATTTCTGAAAATGCCTACGGAAACTATATCCGCTTTGGCTTGCACCCACTTCGTCAAGATGCAGATTTATCAATGTATATTTATGATGAAGCAACAGACAGAGCCTATGATGCAACTTTGCTTGATTGCTTTAAACCTGTAGTACAAAATCTAGTGAGATGGAGCCCACAAGGAATAGCAACCGAAGAAGCCGCAACTACAGCAGCACGCTATATTCACCTACATCGCATGCGCACAGAGCCAGAATATAACAAACGCCAACCTTTACCATTAGACCTTACAAAACTACCAGAGGTATTACGCAACCCTACACAAGAAGAAATACATGAAATGAACAGGCTCATCGAAATTGTTGAGCCTTTTTTATTGGAAGATGCTGCGCACCTAATTCAAACAGGAGGCCTACCTAAAATATATGAAAAAGCGAAAAATGAGCATCCATTTCAGATACGCTACCGCGGCAATGATATTATCGAAACAAACGGCAATAAGCTTGTAAAATGGCAACGCACAAATATTTCGGCACAAAAAGCGCTCGACATATACGAAAAAACTGCACTACATAAGTTTGATCACACGAAAGCCAAACCATTACGCCAACCCTTACATGGTAAATACACACCTCAACGGCGAAAACATAGCTATAACCCAGAAGAAGGCCCCTTCACCCCACCACCACAAGATGAAATATGGCAGGATAACCCCTTTCAAGAACTAAGCGGTATGGAGAAAACACTTCTGAAATTTGTTATGGGTGCTCTGGAAACAGGAATGACCCCCTTAGATATGCCAGAGTTTCATGGGGTAAGATATGACTTAAAGCGCGGAGAACCAGCACTAAAAGCAGCAAAAAAACACAAAGTACAAAACCTCGAACTATTACCTGGCGTTTTAGGTAAAGAATTCAAAAAACAAGTCGGTGATGAAAACTACAAAACACTCTTGGAGACAATCGAACGCCTCAAATATACCGAAGGCGAGAATGGAGAAAGCATTCCCCGAACCGTTTTCAGCACACACCACGTCAAAGAGATTAGCAATACAATCGCACAAATCCTACCCGATCTTCCAGGGCCAGGCCCCAAGGCTATGTCTTCAACATGGCGACTAGCCCTAGAAATGGAGATGATGCGCCGCAATTACACACATATAACTTTCCAAAAAAATTGGGAAACTTCTGAAGATTCAGCGCGAATAATGTTGCAAGCAACAAAGATAGAAATGGGTCAAGTCAAAAGACCTGGTGATAATCACAGCGAACTATCAGTCTTAAACGAAAAGGGTGAATATATATCTTTCTTTGATCGATATAACGCACTTCGCAGCGAACTAATTCGAATTCATAATGATCCCGTTTTTCAGAAAAAAGTGACTGAAGGTGACGTGCAGCAATTACAAAAATCTCGCCACCTATCAGTAGCCCTAGCAAGAATGATAGAGATCTATGATTGCTTACAGGACCCTGACTTCAACACAGGAAAATTCGATCCGCAAAAAGTAGAAAGCCAAGCAGAATTTGTATCCAACCTTCGACAGATATCAGAAACAAGACAAGAAACCCTAGACCTGATCAAAAACCAATATGTTTGGACATGGAGCAACGAAGATTTATACAGCCTTAGAAATGACTATGAAACTAAATGGCTAGAAAAGCATGGAGAAATGTCGCGTCACGTAGGGCCAGCATACACAGATGATACGGCCATACATAATACGTACGGGCGATAGAATAAAAACCACGGGGATTAAATTGATTAAAAATGGCTTGGAGCATCGAAGACTACCTACATGATAGTGGCTTAGCACTATCAAATGGCACCGCATATAAAAAACGTCGCCATTACATTGATAAAGGTGAAATTGATCCCATAAGCATGGGTGGAGTTGCTGTTATTTCCGAAGGAACTTACAGCCCAAAAGGTACGCCTAAAAGTCTAGATATAAAATATTGGACAATCCAACCTGATGGCCGCAAAGAACTACAAAACCTCATCAATATAGAGATGGAAAGTCATAACGGCTCCTCAAAATTTAATTACAAATCCGTTTATGTCTTAGGTCGTGAAGTTAACTTAAATGACCCTCAAAATATAGAAAATGTTATAGAGGCTGTTCGCCGTATTCACGTTTCCCTAAGGGACAAAACAGGGATGGCTCCTCATATAGCAAGAATATTTGAAGATTGCATGCTCGAAGAGGTTATCGGAGAAACACTCCCCCTACCCGGTTTTGATCTTGACCAGCGCATAAAATTCAATTCCAGCTTAAATTTTAACATGAAGGCACGAGGGGCTAAACAACGGCCACAACTTGATATCCCTTTAGAGGCATTCCTGCCTTTAGCTGGAATCCGCAAAAATACAGTCGATACAGACCATTCCTATATGCGCAAAGAATTCCTTAAAGCCCGATCCTTTATGCCCAGATCCAAGAAACGCTTTGATTTTGAATCTCGTCTTTACAAAGCAACCTTAAAGAAAAAAAGCCAAAAGCTAAAAATTACAACCACACCGATCTCAGAAACACCTTCTTCAAATGATAACCAGCGGGTCTTAGCATCAGCACAATGGAAAATTGAAAGAGCAGGTAAGAAACGGGGATTTACCGAAGATACAGCGCGATTAAAAGAAATATCCCTAATAGATAAAAATGTTCTTCGTCAAGGTTTCCGTGACGCTATGGCCGCCTTAGGTGTAATAAATAAAACCCATGTAGATATGCTCAATCAAGACTATCCAAGCACACTGGATCATATGGCCACCTATGGGCTATCAGATAGCGTAAACTCATCTAGCCCCCCCGCACCAAAAGAAGGACGCGCTATCTTAACTTCAGAAGGTGGCAATAATATTAAAGAAATTGTACCCGGCGTCGGCACAGATATAGGCGGGAACTGCAAAACATTTGAAACACAATATGAAGACATCAAAACCGGCGAACAGCAAAAATGCGGCGTAATTTTAGATTGGGGAAGCCATATAATTAAGCAAGCTTCAAATTGGAATGCTGCACATCCAGACCTTGTAGAAAAACTAAAATATTGCAAAGACGCTTTTATCACTCACCACCATCTAGATCACTTGGACGGCATTATACCTTATATTGTTCGCGGTCTCTTATCGAAGGAACATACCTTACATATCACACCCGAAGTATATGAAATGTTGCATGACAAACTGGTAAAGTGGGGCGTAAAAGCTGACGATCCTCGCCGCCCTCAAATCAATTTACTAAAAGATGCCAGTGTTATTGATATTAAGGATGAAGATGGGATCGAACGTTTAAGTGTTTTATACGGCGTTGACGCCGTGCCCCACTCGGCAAAGGACACCCCTTTTACAGCCTATGCCCGTATGGGTAACCAAATCCTGGGTTCGTACCAATATCTAGGAGATGCGCGCTACGAAGAAAGACATTTCGAGATACATGACAGCAAATACTGGGATCAGGTATCAATGATGAAAAAGCACTGCCCGGATGCGCACCAATATATGGTTGCTCAAAATCGTAAAGCCCCTGAGTTAAGAGCCAAGGCAAAAGCATACTTAGAAGGACTATACAGATACAACAAAACAATCAATCCAAATGCATCTAGAATTACCCAAAAGCTTATTCAAAAAACCGTAGATGAATGGCATTTCATTCCGACCTATGCGGAGCTTGACGCAACATCAATGAACCGTGAAGGACGCGGTGCCGATGAAAGAGTTGTAGAAGATAACCTCACCCACATCATGACAAATTGGCTATCAGACAAACATGTGGCGATAGGACGAATTGGTACAGCCGACAGCAGACGTGAAACCGAATTATGCGCAGCAAACCGTGCACAACGTAAAGTCACAGCCTTTGGCGCAGCAATTGAATTACATTACCGCATTGCTAATAAGCATGGAGTAAACCCCTATATCGTTGAGCGCCCACAGGAAGGGAAATACACCGGTATAGACGATTTCCTCAAATGGCATGCCAATCAAAACGACATCACACCAACCGAATTTAAAGGCCGCACTTCGGTAGCCGTTAAAGACTGGTTCGAACACGGGCAAGCAGGAACGATTATGGCGATCATGTCTGGCTCTCAGGGTAACGCAATCGAATTTGAATCTATGCTTTACAAATTATCGGAAGGACGATCTTATTTGGATGCTGATCCCAAAACGAGCTCAACAGCGCGTCCTGCTAATTTAAAAGATTGGGCCGTCATCATGTCACAAAGTGCAATCCCCGGAAATGCGAAAGATCAAAAAACACTCATAAAAAGGCTAGCAGCACGTGGCATGCCAGTCATAGAAGCTTTTGATGATAATTTACGTGTCCATAATCCTGGTAAACTCAAACAGCATATCCTTGATGACCTCATTGCAACTGGGCGCCTACATTCGGGGTGTGAAAAAGATGTGGTCGAAGCAGACGGTTCTATTTTAGTTCAAGGCATGTCTATTCACGCTTCAGGTCACGGGCGAAAAGAAGATAACAGACTCTGGATTCGCAATAAAATTACAGCCAAACAAATTGGTCTTCATCATACAGATAGCTGGGAAGCTATACAGGCTGGCTATGATTTAATTGAAGAAGAAGGCCGGCAACACCCAGGAAATATCTTCGAAAACGCCGTTGAAACCCAAGTGTCTTTAGAGAGTGTGAAAGAAATCGGACGTAAAAACTCTTCCCTCATTATGACGAGAGAAGTATCTGAACCCGGTAAACAATGGAACAAATCGATGGAAAGCGCACGTGTTATAAATGACGACTATGCCCCACATCATAATTTAGGCTTAAGCGGCAAAACAGGAGGAGCACGTGAAATCCATTTTGGCACAGAGGACGAAGATGCAGTGCGTAAACGTGAAGCGCAAAATGTAATTAAAGTGCAGTTTAACTATTCACAAGGCGCCCACTCCAAACCAGGGCGCGCATACCAAGGTTTAAAACCAATGGAAGAACAAAATTTACCTATCTGGGATCCTAACCATCCAGATTTGGATCTAATTAAGTAGGAACCATCCATGACCAGTTATTTTTCACAAAAAATATTAGACAGTAGAAAAATTGCAAAAAAGTCTGATGTGCACAACCGCGCAAGTAAAGGCTTACTGTTCTCTGGATACTACGATACAGAAACAACCGATCTAAACAAGCGCTTTGCAGAAATCTTACAATTCGCAGGAGTTACAACCGATTTAGCCGGAAATGTTCTCCACACAGTTGACTACAGAGGAAAACCATCAGGAAACAACGTAATCTCTCCCTTTGCATGGGTTGTACAGCATCTTCATGAACGTGATCTAGAACAAGGCGACCCACAATATGTTTTAGCAGGAAAAATTGCACAATATTTCAGNCATCTNGGGCACCTCAATGAGNCNCCATATACACAAGAGTTGCTTAAAATGTGCCGATACACNAAGGCAAANAATGGCTTTGACGGGTATTATAGTTATCCAGTTTTAGACGATGANGGCGAGATAGATTGGAACTACTTACGCATNAACGAAAATCTTCAGAAAATATANGNCTATGATGCAGAAAATGACACATGGAACAAACGTAAATGNGGCGGAATATCTGTCGGTTATAATAACGTTAACGCCGATGACCAATGGATTTGGACAGGCCAACATATGGCATGCATGGAGAATATCTTTTCTACACACTTACCACAAAAAAACCTAACGCGCTTAGATGCACTCCGCGCAACAGAAGCACTTTACAGTGCAGGACAAAAAGGTGAGAACGGCATTAAATCCGGAACGAAAAAACATCCCATAACTGGAAAAGAAATCCTATCTTTCTCTCAAGGTGATGTCATGGAAGCTAACACACATCACGCCAGCCAACTTCGTGGGATTTTAGAAGGGTTCACACAACCCGACGGCACGCATGTTGATATTGACCAACTACATGGAGCCTTAAAAGATGCCTACGCCCTTGCTGGATGGGTTGAATTTATGCAGCAACGTGAACCAGAGCTAATGCAGCAAATGGAAAACAACATAAACTGGAAGGATGTNGTCGACAGNATGTCCGCTAAGCGCGGCAGTATCGGATCACACCCTATACTAGCCTATACCGACAAAATATATCCCGTGCTTACCAAACAAATGGTAACGCTCATTACAACCGATGCCTATCGCCATAATCCAAAAACAGCACTCGTTTTTAATCTCAATATAGATCCCGAAACCTATCGCTGGCCAGAAAACGGCAAAACCCTAAAAGAAATGAATAAAGACGAATTCGCTTTATTAATTCAAGATAGCCTTAGAAACCATAATGGTTTGTTCAAAATTATAAAGGCCCACCATAACCCGCGCTTACTCGATCTAGAAACAGGTTTTGCTGCAGGATTCAATAACGGTCTGCCCATGCCAAAACTTCATGAACATGCTAAGTATTTCCGAGATCCCTCTTTAATTCAGACCATTAAAGAAGGCTTTCATATTGCAAGGCCCAGATTAGATGGCCCAGAACGACTGTTGTTACCTCAACCAGAAGAAGAGCTTTTCAACCTCTCAACATTCGAAATTCATGACCCCGAAGCTGGAGAAGATGCACAAGTACATCAATATCGCTATCCCTACCTTAAAACCGTACATGACTCTCGCAAATCAATCATGCAGATAACGGGTTATTGGCTAGAGGCAATAGGCCCCGATGATGATGCTTTCCTAGATAATTTTGAAAATGATGATGAAGAGCTTCAAAACGCACTACAGAAGTTTAAAGAGAAAATAAAAAAGATTAATAAAAAACTAGATACTAAAGGCGGTCCACGACTACCAGAACCAGATCAAACTCTATCTGATCAAACATCTGTCCGCAGATATAAAGCTAAATTACTGTTTTTTGCTCGTAATCATTTTGCGTCCGGCACACTGCAAGATATTGGTGATGAGTATTGGTTTGAAAATCGTCATGGACACAGAATTCCTGAAGATACTCTAAAAGAATGGTCACTCGAACGCATAACTCAAGCAAAAGAAAATGGCGATCTAAATGTCTGTCATGAACAACTATATTTTAGAAAAAACCTTATTGATCGCAACCTAGAACAATTAGGTTTATCCGGGCTTTTAAGAGAAAATGATTTAAAAGAATTACACGCAGTAAAAACTCTTAAACATCATGGAATTCCTGCACAAAACGGAAATGACCGTTGGTATACCCTCGCCCAAGCACGCAAAGATGTACAAAAGCTATTAGACAATGAATTAATGGACGATGATATAAAAGCTCTCGATCGTAGGATGCCTGGTGTTTGGGAAACGTTCATGAACAATAATCATGGCGCACAAGCCTCACTAGCCAGCTATATATCTTATTTAGAAAAACTAGAAAACCTTTACCCTGACTTCACACCAGAAAGTCAATTACGTGTTGGTATCAACCCGCAAACCGGCAAACCCATTCAACGCTCCGAGTACGAAGTAGTTCCAAGTAACGCCCTACAAATAACAGTACCAGAACGTTACATACAAGACCCTGTTCTAGATCCAGTAAACTCTCAGCCATTGTGGGTTATTTCACTCAGCAAAACATTTAATCAGAACGCATTAGAAAAAGCTCTAAAAGCCAATAAAGATATTATCTTGACGGCCTCTGTGACCGGAAAGCAATTTCACTTACCAAAAGCTGTAAAAACCGAACTACCAGCGCACGGCGGGGCGTGGGAAAAATTCTATCGCCAAGTTCAAGCAAGGTACACCGACTCAGCTCTAGCATTTCCAGATACTAAACGGTTAATCGCCCTAACCGGAGAAGGACCATATCCACTTCATGTCCCACTTGAGAATATAGCACTGCCTAAACAATCATTATTAATTGCATCCAGACATTTAGAGGCTCTCATTGACCATAAATTCGCCGGTCATAAAACTCCAGTTGGCGGCATCGCTATTCGTGATGATAAACTACATCTTGAAAATGGACCAATTCAGCTATTAGAAAAGGACGAGCTGGAGTCTAAGCCAACTGGCTGGGTCGCTGACGCTTTTGTATCTAGCGCCAAACACATAAGCTTAAAAGAAGTATCCAAATTGTCGGATAAACAAGCTAGACACTATGGCTACCCTAATTCAGAAGATATGAAACAAGAACTCTCTACGGTTTTTGCAGATAAAAAACGTAAATTCTCAGATCCAAATAACAAAGTCTGGCTTATTGATTTCAGCACAATTGCCCCACAAGGAATGTGTTATAAAAAGCCAGACACGAAAGCTACATCAATTATCAAAACGGACTATCAAAGCTTACTTGAACAAATGCACATAAATGGCACATAAACAAAACTGAATAGAAAAGCAGGCAATGACTGAGACAGAAACAAAAATATTCAGCCCCGAAAAACTCGATGAATTATCATCAAAAAACACATGGGCCATTGATGTAGACGATTGCATATATGACATCGCTTATGGTCTGCATAGCTATATCAAACAAAATATTGTGCGCACATACAATTCAATCGCGCAACATGACCCTGACAGGCAAGCAATAGTCCAAACACTATCAAATATATTAAAGACACAAAATATTACCATCGCAGACCCGCAAAAAATTTCAATTCTTGAGCTAGGGAGCGCCTTCCCTCCCATCGTAAGAACTTTAAATGAAGTCAAAAATAGTAATTTTTTTGAGTATTTAGATCAATTTTACGGTGATAAATATGACAAAATAGAACCCGACACAAATCTCGTTCATGCCTTTTCTATTGCGCACAAAAAAGGCATTAATATCAACATCTATACAAATGGCCCATCAAGCCCAGAGGAAGGTATATCTTCACATCTCCAAAAAATCCTACATCAAAGAGGCTTTAAAGATCACATGATTGAACATCTGCGTAAAAAAACTTACGATTTACTAATGCAAATACGTGATGGATACGGAAAACCATCCCCCATGAGTATGCAAAACTTTTTTAAATTCAGCGGTGCAAAGCCAGAAGAAACTCTCATGGCTGATGATAGCCTCCAAAATCTTAAAACTGCTTCTGATTTTGGGGTAGCCCCTATTTGGACATGGACCTCAGACCAAAAACCTATAGATACAGATATTGAAATTGCAAAAAATATTAATGCACCCAGAGTCAGAAAAACAGGTGCCGCCTTATTAGAAATCGCGCTAGCACATTAGCAATACTCTATAATCATAGTTATAAAAATTAGTGTAAAGTCAGACTATTATTTATAAGAATAACACCAATTTCTCGTGCCCTATCAGCCGCACGACTATCTCCACTAACATGCGCCTGCACAATAGCACCTTCAATTAACAAATTAAGCTGCTCTGCTAATTCATCAGGGTTTTTCACGCCAGCATCAGCCCCTAATTTTTCTATATATTTATGAACTAGTCTTTTATGTTCAGCACATACAACATGGTGAGGATTATCCATGTCAGTAAATTCTGCTGAAGCATTTATAAACATACACCCCCAAAAAAATTCACTTTTAAACCACTCATCAATAAAGTCAAAAATAGCTTTAAGTTTTTCGACCGGCGTTTTACCAAGCTGCTCAACCCTACGCATAAGGCTATTTCGAAACTGCTCATCACGACGACGCAAAACGGCCAATATCAATTCATCTTTAGACTTAAAATGATTATATAGCGTTTTCTTAGAAACACCGGCTTCTTCACGGATTTTTTCTACACCTGTTGCATGAAAGCCTTCTTTATAGAATAACTTTAAAGCAACATCTATTACCTGTTCTCTTTTTGAAGCTTGCGCCATTAAACACCTCTTTGTACACCATTCAGTATACAAGAAAACATTAATAAAAGAAAATACCTAGATATAAAAACCTAAAAATACAAATAAATCAATACTGTACGGAATAAAAATATATAAACCATACGGTATATAAAAAAATGTTTTTATATTATATGAAGAATTGCGCAAGCATACGCACACCTGTTAAGAGCAAAACGCATGCAAAAACCCTCTTTAACTTTACAGCATCTAGCTTAGCAGCTAATGCTGCACCGACAGGCGCAAAAAGAACCGTTAGAGGTACAATACATACAAAGGCTAAAGCATTCACTAAGCCATATGTACCAGCAGGAGCGTCGGCAGGCGTCACTCCCATCACCAGCATAGTAAGAGCACCTGGTAAGGAAATAATCAGCCCAATAGCCGCAGCCGTACCTACAGCTCTGTGCGCAGGATAATTACAAATCGTCAGCATTGGGACAGATAGCGTACCACCGCCAATACCAACCATTGAACTAAAGAAACCAATCGAAACGCCCATTGCACCTTGCCCAGACATTCCCGGCAACTGCTCAAATAATGCCGACTTACCAGTTCTAAAAAGCATATTAAGAGCAGATAATGTCGCAATAACACCAAACAGAGCTGCTAACCATCCCCCATCAACACGGGTAACCAACCAACTTCCAGCCAAAACACCTATAAAAATAAAAGCCGCCCAACGTTTCAATAACTCAAAATCCACGTTCCCCTTCTTATTATGAGAATAGATAGAGCTTACTGATGTCGGAATAATAGTCGCCAATGAAGTCGCCGTCGCAATAACCATTGCCGATTCTGCTGACACACCAAAACTTTGAAATAAAAAAAACAGCACTGGAACAATAACAATTCCACCACCTACACCTAAAAGACCCGCTAATACCCCAGCAAAAACACCAGTGCCCATCAACGCCAAAATAGTAGATATATTATTGGTTAAAAATTCAACAACCATCACGAACCAAACTTTACTTTATATACGCAGCAAAAATTGCCATTAATCCAAAATAAAAACGCCCCCTACAGTCTGTAAGATACACAATCTCATAAAACCTTAAGGACGTTATATTTTTTATATTAGGCTGCAGCAGCTTCGGCAGCAAGCAATTCCTTTCGAACAATCTCGGCACCCGCTACTAAAGCGCTCAATTTACCCCTTGATAAATCACGAGGCAAAGGCGCCATACCACAATTTGTACATGGATAAAGTTTATCTGCATCAACATATTTAAGCGCCTCACGTATTGTAGCGGCCACTTCTTCTGGTGTTTCAACCTTATCACTGGCCACATCAATCGCACCTACAAAAACTTTTTTACCGCGAATAAGCTCTATAAGCTCTATCGGCACCCTAGAGTTCTGACACTCAAGTGAGACCATATCGATATTCGATTTCTGTATCCTTGGGAAAACCTCTTCATACTGACGCCACTCTGAACCAAGTGTCTCTTTCCAGTCATTATTCGCCTTAATGCCATATCCATAACAAATATGAACAGCCGTTTCACATTTTGTTAGCCCTTCAATCGCACGTTCAAGACAATCAATACCCCAATCATTCACCTCTTCAAAAAAAACATTAAAAGCAGGTTCATCAAACTGAATAATATCTATACCAACAGCTTCAAGCTCCTTTGCCTCTTCATTTAGAAGCTTAGCAAACTCCCAAGCCAGATCTTTACGACTCTTATAATGATCATCATAAAGCGTATCCACCATCGTCATAGGACCAGGCAATGCCCACTTAATTGGCTTATCCGTTTGAGAGCGATAAAATTTAGCATCCTCAACAAAAACTGAGTTTGGTCGACTTACAGGCCCAGTTACCGTAGGGACGCTCGCATCATAACGATCACGTATTTTAACAGTTTCACGCTTTTCAAAATCAACACCTTCAAGCCCCTCAATGAATGTCGTAACAAAATGCTGACGCGTTTGCTCACCATCACTCACAATATCAATACCAGCGGCTTGCTGCTCCTGCAGCACAACACGCAGAGCATCCTGTTTACCAGAAACCAAATCCTCTCCCTCCAATTTCCAAGGAGACCATAATTTTTCTGGTTCAGCCAGCCATGATGGCTTAGGAAGACTTCCTGCGGATGAAGTCGGTAATAACTTAGTCATATTCAAATGCTCCTAAAATGTGTTTATGCAACTTTTTTGCTCGACCAGCTCTCAAGAAGAGCTTGGTATGGCTTTATAAAATACTCTTCAGCAAACTTACCCTGATTGATCGCCAATTGTGTACGCTCTTCACGGTCATATACAATTCTGGTCAAAGAATGATCACCATTCTTCAAACTTGGCTTATACTCACTACCGGCAGCAGAGTTCGCATTGTAAATTTCCGGACGATAGATGCGTTGGAATGTCTCCATTGTACTAATCGTACTAAGCAATTCCAACTTCGTATAATCATTAAGTAAATCACCATAAAAATAGAAAGCCAATGGCGCCTTCGCACCTGGCGGCATAAAGTAGCGAACTTCAAAGCCCATCTTCTTGAAATACTGTTCAGTCAATGACGTTTCATTTGGCGTATATTCAACACCTAAAATAGGATGATGGTTATCTGTACGGTAATAAGTCTTATTATCAGATACACTTAAGCAAATAACAGGCAGCTTATTAAAGTTATCTTTGTATGTATCTGAAGCTAGAAAGTCTTGAAATAGCTGGCCATGAAGGTCACCAAAGTCATCCGGCACACTAAAACCTTCCCGGTCCTTATTATGCTCAAGCAAACGTACACTAAAATCATAATCACGCACATACGAAGAGAAGTTGTTACCAACAAGACCTTCTATGCGCTTATTCGTCTTCGCATCATGAATATATGTCTTAAGGATTTCAAAAGATGGGAAATGCTCTCCTTCTCCATTACCTGTAACATCGATCTCGATAGAGACAATCTCAAGCTCCAAAGAATAACGATCTGCATGCGGGTTATCCCAATACGCAAGGTTATTGAAACGATTATCCATCATATTCAAAGCACTAATGAGGTTTTGCTCACGTGTTTCACCCCGCGCCAAATTCGCAAAATTAGTTGTTGTACGTGTATTATCTGCTGGTATGTAGTCTTTATCAAAAATCGTACTTTTAAGACTATATTTAAAATCAATACCCATGATGTTGCTTTACCTTTATCTAAGGTCAAATCCTATATTACCATTAGTGAAAGAAGCTACATGACCATCACCTCCCACAGCACCATATATAATTATAGTTGATACATTACATGAATAGAATTGATTTTATTTCATGTAAGCATGATTATTATTCATAGTAATATTTAAACATAAAATACACTACACAGAAGAAGAGTGCCTGTAAGTCTGCGCAAGCTCAATGAAAGCCTTAAGATACTCGACATCACCATCACTTTCACGGATACCTAGATGAATTTGCTTCGGAATCCCTTTTTCACCAAGCCTTACAACAGATAAAGGAAGCTTTTCACAATACTCCTCAGCAAGCCACCTAGGAAGAGCAGCAACGCCGCGACCACTAGCAACCATTTGAATCATAATATCTGTATTCTCAGTCGTTTTATGAAGCTTTGGATTAACGCCAACAGGGGCAAGAAACTGAGTGTAAATATCTAGCCTGTCCTCACATACAGGATATGTCAGCAATATTTGATCACTCATATCTGCTGGCTTTAGATACTTACGCCCCGCAAGATCATGCCCCTTAGGAACAACCAAAACTTGCTCATAATCAAGAACGGGTTCAAAACAAAGACCCGTTTTATATACGGGGTCCGGCGTGACCAGAAGGTCAATCTCATAATCAAGCAGAGCATCAAGCCCCCCAAATTGAAACTTTTGCTTCACATCAACATCAACATCTTGCCACTGAATCAAAAATGGCGAAACAATCTTTAAGAGCCACTGATAACATGGATGACACTCCATACCGATTCGAAGCGTTCCTCGTTCACCTTGCACAACCTGCTTTAATTTATCTTCTGCATGATTAAGCAAAGGAAGAACGCGGTTTGCTATCGTAAGCAAATATTGACCAGCCTGAGTAAGGCGTAAATTACGTCCCTCACGAAGCCAAACCTCAGTCCCCAAATTGCTCTCAAGTTTACGTACAGCATGACTTAGCGCAGACTGCGTTACGCACAACTCTTCTGCTGAGGCCGTTAAAGAACCATTCCTCTCAACTGATTCAATAATTTTAAGATGTATACGCTCAATCATAGTTCACATGAAAAAAATTAATCAATATGTGAGAATATACCATTTTTATTCATCGTAAAACTATTATATGATTCTAGATAAATAGACGATTTACAATGGTTTTAGATATGAATAAAACAAATACAGCCCAGACTCATCTCACACCAAAAANCAAAACACACGCCTGTGAAATAGCAAACATAACGCCNCTAAGTGCCAATACATTNCAAATTGATTTAAAATCAATCACAAACGAAGGTTTAGAGTATCAAGCAGGACATTATCTAAAGCTTGAACTAGATGTAAATAAAGATGGCAANCCACTATCACTATCCTANTCNATCGCAGATGATTTTACCCCTGAAACCCCCAACAGCTTACAGCTCTTCATTCAAAACACTAGCGATTTTGTAGATAACGTGCTCAAAACACTCTCTGAAAAGCACACACACAAAGAACACGTCAACATTGAACTACCATTTGGAAATTCCCATCTACAAACAGACCTTAACCAACCACACCTTCTTGTTGCNGCTGGGTCAGGGATCGCTAAAATTAAGGCCTTAACAGAAGCAATTCTAAAACAAAAACCAGAAACAAATCTTACGCTTTATTGGTCAAACAGAGAAATAGAGGATTTTTATCTACTAGATACCTTTGAAACACTCGCAGAAAAACATAAAAACCTAACTTTCACGCCTATATTAGAAGCTGAAAATACAAACTGGTCTGGCCGTACTGGATACATATTTGAAATCATACAAGAAGACTTCGCGAATCTAGAAAATACAAAAGCGTATTTATGTGGATCACCAAATATGGTTTACGGCACNATNGATAAACTAGAAGCCATAGGACTAAAAGAAAAAAACTGCTGTTCGGATGTATTCGAATACGCGCCTAGATAAAATACAAAATAGAACATAATTTAATGAGCATCTCAGCACAGCNATGACAAAAACCACCACCATAGATTTGCACCTTTCATCGAAACGCACTAATTTTTCTCTAACCATTCTTTTAAATATATGAAAGACACATTCATGAAATTAGAATCACTTGCACTTCATCACGGCTACAAATCAGAAGATACAACAAAGGCAGCTGCAGTTCCGATATATCAAACAACCTCCTATACTTTTGATGACACACAGCACGGCGCCGATTTATTCGACCTAAAAGTACCGGGTAATATCTACACNCGCATCATGAACCCAACAACTGATGTCTTAGAAAAACGNGTTGCAGCAATGGANGGCGGCATCGCAGGCTTAGCCGTAGCATCAGGCATGGCGGCAATTACATATGCTATTCAATGTATTTGCGATGTTGGCTCTAATATTGTTAGCACTTCCCAACTTTACGGAGGCACATATAATCTTTTGGCACACACACTCCCAAGACAGGGAATAGAAGCACGCATGATCTCAGCAGATGATTTTGATGGCTTCGAAAAAGCTATAGATGAAAACACTCGCGCCATTTTTTGCGAATCTATAGGCAACCCAGCTGGCAATATTGTTGATATTAAAAGACTTGCTGAAATAGCAAACAAACATGGCATTCCGCTAATCGTAGATAATACCGTCGCAACACCATTTCTGTGCCAACCAATTAAACTCGGCGCACATATCGTCGTACATTCTTTAACAAAATATATCGGAGGCCATGGCACAAGCATCGGCGGCATCATAATTGATTCAGGCAATTTTGACTGGGCACTCCATAAAAAGCGCTTCCCTATGCTGAATGAACCAGACCCATCATACCATGGNGTAATTTATACNGAAGCATTCGAAGCNGCAGCCTTTATTGGCCGGTGTCGAGTTGTACCTCTTCGCAATACTGGNGCAGCCTTATCTCCACAAAATGCCTTTTTAATTCTGCAAGGNCTAGAAACCCTCTGCCTNCGTATGGAGCGCCANTGTAGCAATTCCGAAAAAGTAGCCGCATTTTTAGAACAGCACCCAAAAGTNAGCTGGGTTAACTATGCCACATTAGATAACAGTCCATATAATGAGCTGTGTAAGAAGATCACTTCAGGACACGCTTCTGGCATTTTAAGCTTTGGGATCAAAGGCGGCATAGAAGCCGCTACAAAGTTCATAGACTCATTAGAAATGATCTTACGCCTTGTTAATATCGGCGACGCTAAATCACTCGCTTGCCACCCCGCATCAACGACACATCGCCAACTCAACAAAGAAGAACTCAAAAAAGCAGGTGTGAGTGAAGATCTAATCCGCCTTTCAATCGGCATTGAAAATATCGATGATATCATCGCAGATATTGAGCAAGCCTTAGATAAAAGCAGCGGTTAACTGGCATGATATGCGCAAATCAATCGATGACTCATTAATTTTTCAATTATACGCTTATCATGCTATATCTACCCGATCATGCGCATAATATTGATTAGACATGCCCCATCAATGGGACAAAAAGATCCGTCAAATTATTCAAAATACGGCGATATAAATGTACCGCTTGACCCTGAGTATGCGCACCTAAGTATTGAATGCGGGAAAAATCTACGCACCTATTTTAATCAAATTAGCCTAGATACACCGCCGGTCTTTTGGACAAGTCAATTCATGCGCTCACAACAAACTTTCACAGGTATAAAACAAGGCCTAGCTGATCATTTTACCCAACAAAGCCTTACATGGCATGTTGATCCACTCTTAAACGAGCAAAGCTTCGGCATTCTTCCTTATATTGAAGACATAAAAAATCCCGTAAAAAAAGTGATCGTTAAACTCTTNTCCTCCATGGCACACCAACTATACAAAAATGATAGCTACTCTAGCAAAACACTGATGGGNGAATCCCCACTTGATAAATCTAGAGATGTACGCCTCTTCATGAGTGGCTCTCTACAAAACAATATTGATAAAGGACATGAAAACCACGTCATCATTTCGCATGGCAATCACATAAAACCTTTCCTAATGCACTGGTTCCATCTATATGGACGTGACACATGGCAGAAACTTGATACTCCAGGTAACTGCGACACATTTGTTATTGAAGGTGAAAAAGGAAATTGGAGTGTAAAAAAAATCTATGATGGGCAAAATGCAAAAAGTTTAATAAACAACCCGATCAATCCAATTGCACATATTNAAAAGCCAACCGATTCGCCGCCCCCACCGCTACCGAAAATGAATCTAGATAANTAGTAGAGCTTGTAATTCATTGAAATCNCTAACAACAACACCCCCTAAATATTGATACCCAGAAATTAGTGCGAATGAGTCGCGATATTGTTGACGCAAACTCAGAAAATACCTAATAGACATTATTATATTAGGGACATTGCAGAAAATAATTAGTGGTTTTAAAAAACAACATATTGACAACAAGAACCATTCATAACACTATATCTAGTATCTAAAGAATCTTCTTGTTTCGGGAAGACTTTCACAAAGTTTAGTGTTTTTTAAGCAAAATAATGGCGTTTTGTGCCGATTTTTTGCCCTTATAGTACGAGTAATTTATTGTTAAAGGAGAGAGAAAATGATCGTAGTTTATAGCAAACCAGCATGTGTACAATGTACAGCAACAACACGTGAGCTTGATAGACGCGGCATTCCTTATGAATATGTTGACCTGACTAAAGATATTCCTGCAATGAAAAAAGTACGCGACATGGGCTATATGACAGCTCCAGTTGTGATCACAGAAGATGATCACTGGGGTGGGTTTAGACCAGATAAAATCGCTTTACTAGCAGAAAGCGCATTAGCAACAGCATAACTATATGTAGTAGATAGGCATTATATGGAACCTCTTATTGTCTATTATTCAAGTACCTCAGGAAATACACAGCGTTTTATAGAAAATTTGGGGATTCGCTGTGTACGTATTCCTATTTCAATGAAGGAACCTCTTCCTAAGTTGAATGAANATTATGTTTTGATCTGTCCTTGCTATGCCGATGACGATGGATCAAAAGCGGTTCCAAAACAAGTAATTCGGTTTTTAAATGATTCGCATAATAGAGCATTGCTACGCGGCGTAATCGGATCAGGAAATCGAAANTTTGGTGATAAATTCGCTTATGCTGGCGATGTTATCGCTAAAAAATGCGGTGTTCCATGCTTGTATAAATTTGAACTAAGCGGAACACCTACTGACATTATAAACGTAGAACGGGGAATGAAAAANCTATGGGAATCGCCAACAAAACAAACAACGCTGAAACAGACGGGAACTTAAATAAAATGAAATTGGACATGGAATCAGACATGGGTCTACCTGTTGTGCAAAAGAAAGTATCTTCTAGCACAAAAGAGATTTTAGAGCGTGAAGCACAGGCCGCAGCAGAAGTTGAAATTGAAAGTGGCGAAGACTACCACGCCCTCAATGCGATGCTCAATCTATATGACGAAAATGGAAAAATTCAGTTTGATGCAGATAAAAAAGCAGCGCGTCAATTCTTCTTACAACATGTAAATCAAAACACTGTGTTCTTTCATAACCTGGAAGAAAAGCTCGGCCACCTTGTGATGCAAGGCTATTACGAAAGCAATGTCCTAGAACAATACGAATTTGATTTCATCCGAGACCTTTATGATTTCGCTTATAGCATGAAGTTCCGCTTTTCAACTTTCCTCGGCGCATATAAATATTATACGAGCTACACACTTAAAACCTTTGACGGTAAGCGCTACCTTGAGCGTTATGAAGACCGAGCAGTTATGGTTGCCCTGACACTTGCACGCGGTGATGAAGCAATGGCGCGTCACTTAGTTGAAGAAGTAATTTCAGGACGTTTTCAACCCGCAACACCAACATTCCTAAACGGCGGAAAGAAGCAACGTGGTGAGCTTGTTTCATGCTTCCTACTTCGTGTTGAAGATAATATGGAATCGATCAGCCGTGCGATAAACTCGTCATTACAGCTTTCAAAACGAGGAGGCGGTGTTGCTCTCATGCTTACGAACCTCCGTGAAGTTGGCGCACCGATTAAAAAAGTAGAAGGCCAATCTTCGGGTGTTATCCCTGTAATGAAGCTTCTAGAAGATTCATTTTCTTACGCAAATCAGCTCGGCAGCCGTCAAGGCGCAGGCGCAGTATACCTAAACGCACACCACCCTGACATTATGCGCTTCCTCGATACGAAACGTGAGAATGCCGATGAAAAAATCAGAATTAAAACGCTTTCTCTTGGTGTTGTCATTCCGGATGTGACATTCGAGCTCGCAAAGAAAAATGAATATATGCATCTATTCTCACCATACGATGTCGAGAAGGTGTACGGTAAACCATTCTCAGAAATTTCTGTGACGGAAAAATATGACGAAATGGTCGAAGACAAACGCATCCGCAAAACAAAGATCAAAGCGCGTGAGTTTTTCCAAACTATTGCCGAAATTCAATTCGAATCTGGCTACCCTTACATCATGTACGAAGATACAGTGAACCGTGCAAACCCTATTCATGGCCGCATCACAATGAGCAATCTATGCTCAGAAATCCTTCAGGTCAGCGATGCAAGTACATACCAAGCAAACTTAGATTACGACCATGTCGGCTCTGATATTTCATGTAACCTCGGGTCTATGAATATTGCTAAAGCAATGCAATCACCAAACTTTGGTAAAACCGTTGAAACGGCAATCCGCGCTCTCACATCCGTATCGGATATGAGTAATCTGGAATGCGTTCCTTCAATTGCAAAAGGTAACAACCGCTCACATGCAATCGGCTTAGGACAAATGAACCTACATGGCTATCTAGCAACGCAAGAGGTCCATTACGACTCAACAGAAGCCGTAGACTTTACAAATATGTATTTCTACACAGTCACCTATCACTGCATTCGCGCCTCAAATATGATTGCGAAAGAACGTGGTGAAACATTTGCTGACTTTGATAAGTCCGATTATGCATCTGGTAAATATTTCGAGAAGTACACAAGCAAAAACTGGACGCCAGAAACTGAAAAAGTTGCAAAACTTTTCGAAGATGCTGGCATTGAAATTCCGAACCAAAAAGACTGGGAAGAACTAAAATCCTCTGTAATGGAGCACGGTATGTATAATGCGTACCTACAGGCTGTACCACCAACAGGTTCAATCTCTTACATTAACAACTCAACGTCTTCTATTCACCCAATCGTGTCACAGATTGAAATTCGTAAAGAAGGCAAAGTTGGACGCGTATACTACCCAGCCTTTGGTATGAACAATGAAAACCGTGAATTTTATAAAGATGCCTATGAGATCGGCCCAGAAGCCATTATCCGTGTCTATGCTGCAGCAACACAGCACGTAGACCAAGGCCTATCCTGTACGCTCTTCTTCCCGGACACAGCAACAACTCGCGACATTAACAAAGCACAGATTTACGCGTGGAAGAACGGTATCAAAACAATCTACTATATCCGCCTTCGCCAAATGGCATTAGAAGGAACAGAAGTAGAAGGCTGCGTGTCTTGTAGCCTATAAAAGATAAAGTAAGGAAAGGATAAAACCATGAGTGCCGATATAAAATTAGAGCAAGCCGCTAATGATCCAGCCAAGCTTAGCCGTATAAATGCCATTAACTGGAACCGCATCATAGATGATAAAGATCTAGAAGTATGGAACCGCTTAACATCAAATTTTTGGCTACCAGAAAAAGTGCCTCTTTCAAATGACGTACAAAGCTGGGGCACACTCACAGGTGATGAGCAACGCCTCACCATCCGTGTATTCACTGGCCTCACTCTACTCGACACCATCCAAGGTGTTGTAGGCGCACCAACAATGATGGCAGATGCCGTCACACCTCATGAAGAGGCCGTGCTTACAAATATTGCCTTCATGGAATCAGTGCACGCGCGTTCTTACTCTTCTATTTTTTCTACGCTTTGCTCTATGCGTGATGTTGATGACGCTTATCAATGGAGTGAAGAAAATGAATTCCTACAAAAGAAACAAGACATTATCCTAGGCGAATACAAAGCAGACAATCCACTTAAGCGTAAAATCGCAAGTGTGTTTCTTGAGAGCTTTCTCTTCTATTCTGGCTTTTACCTACCTATGCATTGGTCAAGCCGCGCGAAACTTACCAACACAGCCGATCTCATTCGTTTGATCATCAAAGACGAAGCCGTGCATGGGTATTATATCGGCTATAAATTCCAAAAAGCCTACGCTCAAATCACACCAATGGAACAAATGGAGCTAAAAGATTACGCGATCGGTTTGCTTATGGATCTTTATGATAATGAGCTGAAATACACCGATAGCCTATACGAATCTGTGGGTCTTACGGACGAAGTCAAAACCTTCCTACATTATAATGCAAATAAAGCGCTTATGAATTTAGGGTTTGATCCATTATTCCCTGCTGAAATATCAACACCAAACCCGGCGATCATGTCTTCTCTATCGCCAAACGCAGATGAGAACCATGACTTTTTCTCAGGTTCTGGATCATCATATGTCATGGGGAAAGCCGAAGAGACAGAAGACGAAGACTGGGATTTTTAATCACCCCAGTCTCAATAAAATATGCCACGCCTAGTAGTGAACTGACTTTGAATCAAAAGGCTTTTGACCAGAAGGCGGGGCGAATTTTGTAAGCTGAATGCCTTCAACGGCTTTCTTATACTCATCCAAAGTTGGCGTACGCCCTAAAATCGCAGATAGAACGACAACTGGCGTAGATGCAAGAAGTGACTCCCCCTTCTTCTCTGGTGCATCTTCAACAACACGACCTTGGAAAAGTCTCGTAGACGTAGCTAATACAGTATCGCCTTTCTCAGCTTTTTCCTGATTACCCATACATAAGTTACAACCAGGGCGTTCAAGATAAAGCATGTTTTCATACTCTGTACGTGCTGCATTTTTCGGCGCTGTATCATCAAATTCAAAGCCAGAGTAAGATTGCAAGATATCCCAATCACCCTCTTCTTTTAGCTCTTCAATGATATTATATGTTGGCGATGTCAAAACAAGCGGAGCCTTAAACTCAACTTTGCCATTTTGCGCTTCAAGATTCTTAAGCATTTTTGCAACTATCTTGATATCGCCTTTATGCACCATACATGATCCAACGAAACCAAGATCAACTTTCTTCTCACCTTTATAGTAAGAAATTTCTCTAATCACATCATGCGTATAACGTCTAGAAACATCATCATTATTGACATCAGGATCAGCAATCATCGGCTCGATAATTTTATCCAAGTCAATAACGACTTCCTTGTAGTATTTAGCATTTTCATCTGGTCTTAGCGCAGGTTTTTCACCAGATCGAATTCCCTCTATACGTTTATTAGCCTTATCAATCAGCCCCTTAAGAACCTGCTTCTCATTATCCATCCCTTTATCAATCATGACTTGAATACGGCTTTTGGCAATTTCAAGAGATTCGATTAAGGTCTCATCCTCGGATATACACACAGACGCCTTAGCTTTCATCTCTGCTGTCCAATCTGTAAAGGTAAAGGCTTGGTCAGCAAGGAGCGTTCCAATATGAACTTCAATAATACGGCCTTGGAAAACATTATCGCCATCAAACTGCTCTAGCATTTGTTCCTGCGTAGCATGTACAACATCACGGAAATCCATGTGATCCGCCATCTTACCTTTAAAGGTGACCTTGACTGTCTCAGGAATAGGCATGCTAACCTCACCTGTCGCAAGCGCAAGAGCAACTGTTCCAGAATCAGCACCAAAAGCTACACCCTTAGACATACGTGTATGCGAATCTCCACCAACGATAACGTCCCAGTCATCAACAGTAATGTCGTTCAAAACCTTATGAATAACATCCGTAAGAGATGGATAAACTCCCTTAGGATCCCTACCTGTAATAAGGCCAAAATTATTCATAAATTTCATGAGCTTTGGAATATTTTCTTGCGCTCTAACATCCCATACAGATGCAGTATGGCAGCCAGATTGATATGCACCATCTGCAATTGGTGAAATAACCGTAGCAGCCATAGCCTCAAGCTCCTGCATNGTCATAAGACCTGTTGTNTCCTGTGAACCAACGATATTCACTTTTACACGCACATCAGATCCAGCATGCAAAATCTTATCTTCTGCTACACCTAATTTATTGCGGTTAAATATTTTCTCAACAGCTGTAAGCCCTTGCCCCTCATGTGATACTTCTTTCGATGGTGCAAAAACAGTCGGCGCCTCAATGCCAAGNGTTTCNGCNGCAAAACTTTGCAGCTTCTTACCAAATACAACAGCATATGAACCACCAGCTTTAATAAACTCTAGCTTTTGCGGTGTGAGCGCTGCTGAAATATCTTTTAGTTCCTTATCTCCATTATAGAGCTTTTTATCTTTCGTATTAATTGTAAGAACAGTGCCCGTATCAACAGAATATTCTTGCTCCAATACTGGCTCACCGTCATCATCTAATACAGTTTTGCCGTTAGCATCCTTCTTCTTAACCCAGTTCTTCAGATCAATACCTATACCGCCCGTAACACCGACAGTTGTTAGAAAGATTGGTGAAATACCATTTGTACCAGCAACAATCGGCGCAATATTAATAAACGGCACNTAAGGGCTAGCCTTCTTACCAGTCCATAGCGCAACATTATTAACGCCGGACATACGTGAAGAACCAACACCCATAGTCCCCTTCTCAGCAATCAGCATAACGCGGGCATCAGGATACTGTTCTTGCAACTCAATAATCTTGTTCTGCTTGTCTACATTACCTTCAAATAAACACTGTCCATGAAGCTCCCTGTCTGCACGAGAATGTGCTTCTTTACCAGGAGATAGTAAGTCCGTTGATATATCACCCTCACCAGCGATATAGCACACAACTTTAATTTCTTCTTCTACATCTGGAAGCTTAGTGAAAAACTCTGCATTCGCATAACTTTGAAGAATATCCTTAGAGATACTATGCCCTTCACTGTACGCTTTTGATAAACGCTCCATATCTGCTTCATATAAGAAAACCTGCGTTTTCAAAACATCTGCNGCTTGCTGAGCAATAGNCTCATCATCACCGAGCGCCAAATCAATNAATACCTCTACCGACGGCCCGCCTTTCATATGTGATAAAAGCTCAAAAGCAAATTTAGGCGTTATTTCTTCAACAACCTCATCGCCAACAATAATCTTCTTCAAGAAATAAGATTTTGCTCTCGCCGCACTCGTCGTGCCCGGCAAAGTATTATAAATAAAGAAATGAAGTGAATCTTCGCGATGAGGGTTTCCACTCTCTTTAATCTGCGCAATCAACTCCTCAACTAGCTCTGCATATTCAACAGGCTTAGGACTTAAGCCCTCAGATTTGCGTTTCTCAATTTCCTTTAAATATTCTTCGTATAAGCTCATAATGATATCCAATGAATTAAGTTAGGTGTTACGTAGATTTATGTGTAAGCAAAAACAGACATATAAGTTATATATTTAATCAATTTCAGCTTTCAAGATAGTTGGTAATAGTTAACATTTAGATAACTATAACATATAGATAACAATTATGTATGCATTAAGACGCATTGATAATTTTAACTATATATATTTGCAGTATTTTCCCAAAACCCTTAACTCGTAAAGGCTTTATATTAGCGCAGTACAACCAACATACATATAGCACATACACTTATATGTTCNGTTTTCAAGCTTTACAGCCAAATACTCATTTTTTAAATTGAATTTCCCCATAATGCACCTATGTTATAGGGAATTTAAAAAATAGAAATTTAAGATCATTCCATACGTACGCTTAAATAAACAACTGGAGTATAAAAATGAAAACACGTGCAGCCGTAGCCTATAAAGCAGGAGAGCCTCTAGTCATTGAAGAGGTAGACCTAGAAGGACCAAAAGCNGGAGAAGTTTTGGTAGAGAACATGGCCACAGGCGTATGTCATACAGATGCCTTTACACTTTCAGGCGATGACCCAGAAGGCGCNTTTCCAGCAATTTTGGGACATGAAGGCGCGGGTATTGTCCGTGAAGTCGGCGCAGGTGTAACCTCAGTCAAACCGGGTGATCATGTCATTCCTCTCTATACTCCCGAATGCCGTGAATGTGATTTTTGTTTAAATCCAAAAACAAATTTATGTCAGTCAATTCGCTCTACGCAGGGGCAAGGGCTNATGCCAGATGGTACAAGCCGNTTTTCTATAAATGGTAAACCTATCTTGCACTATATGGGGTGCTCTACATTCTCGAACTTTACCGTACTGCCAGAAATAGCACTTGCAAAAGTACGCAAAGACGCGCCATTTGAAAAAATATGCTATATTGGCTGCGGTGTTACAACAGGCGTAGGTGCCGTCGTATTTGATGCAAAGGTTGAGCCAGGATCAACTGTAGCGGTATTTGGCTTAGGCGGNATTGGCCTCAATGTAATTCAAGGTGCACGCATGGTCGGTGCAAGTAAAATTATCGGTATTGATCTCAACCCTAGCAAAGTTGAAATAGCGAAAAAATTTGGTATGACCGACTTCATCAACCCTAGTGAAGTTGAAAACGTTGTCGAAGCGATATGCGACTTAACCAATGGCGGCGTTGATTACTCTTTCGAATGTATCGGAAACGTGGACGTAATGCGCCANGCCCTTGAGTGTTGTCACAAAGGCTGGGGNGAGAGCGTAATCATTGGCGTTGCTGGTGCTGGTAAAGAAATCGCAACACGCCCATTCCAGCTTGTAACAGGTCGTGTATGGCGCGGCTCAGCTTTTGGCGGAGCTCGTGGCCGAACTGATGTACCTAANATCGTAGACTGGTATATGGATGGNAAAATAGATATCGATTCTATGATTACGCATACAATGCCATTAGATGATATCAACAAAGCATTTAATTTAATGCATAAAGGTGAAAGTATTCGAAGCGTTATCCTTTACTAGAAAGCAGTTCAGATGAAAAAAATTGAAGAGCACTTATGTTTTGGTGGCACACTATCTGTGTACGAGCATGNAAGCGAAACACTTAACTGCACTATGAAGTTTTCGCTGTATCTTCCGCCACAAGCACAAAAAGNCNATGTAGCACTCTTGACCTTNTTGTCCGGACTNACTTGTACNCACGATAACTTTACAACNAAAGCTGGCGCCTACNCTTANGCATCAAAATACGGNATTGCAGTACTTGCNCCAGATACCTCACCTCGCGGAGAGAACATCCCAGATGATGATGCTTACGATTTTGGTCAGGGGGCTGGCTTTTATATCAATGCCACACAGCNCCCNTGGTCTGAGCATTACAAAATGGAAGATTATATTACCAAAGAGCTNAACANCCTNATATGCAAAGAATTTCCAGTTCAGTCATCAAAACAAGGCATCACTGGACATTCAATGGGCGGCCACGGCGCATTAACATTGGGCTTAAAATATCCAGACCTCTATAAATCTATTTCTGCGTTTGCACCAATCGTTGCNCCNTCAAATGTGCCATGGGGACAAAAAGCATTTGAAGGCTATCTTGGAAGCGATAAAGAAGAATGGAAAAAACACGATGCTTGCGCCCTAATAGTCAATGCTGAAGATCGCACCGCCTACGAAGAAATTCTCATTGATCAAGGCGGCGGTGATGATTTTTTAGAACGTGAATTAAAACCNCATTTATTCGCAGATGCNTGCAGCAAAGCTGGNCAAAAACTAACATTGCGAATTCATAATGACTATGACCATAGCTATTACTTTATTCAAAGCTATATAGAAGATCATATTAAACACCACAGCGATATACTCTCATAAAACCGCGTTACTAAAATAAATTTTACATACAGCAGTAAATAAAAAACAAATAACAATAAAGCAACGCTATATGAGTATATAGTTATGTTGCTTTACAGCATGGCGCTAACACACTAACATTACTGAAAAATATCATTGCTGCGCAAAAATAATGCTGCAACGCATTAAAAAAAACATTTAAAATCAATGTTTTCTGCAGNTTTATCAGTTGCCTTTCAAATGAAATTTCGTCATATGTGAATCGTGTGTACCAGAACTTTTCGCATTGAGAACATGCATAGTTTTGATACAAAAGCGGAACAGTAATGGAGTGTTATAATGTTGGAAGATTCAAATCCAATAAAGACTTATCATGTCAAAATTCCAAAGACAGATAGTAGGCATTTACGCCCTCTGCGTGGTCGCTTTACGCACCAACGCGTAAGCAAACTTCTAAAAAATATATACTCCGAAGATGAGTATATTAAAATGCAAGAAGCCGGCGTTGATAAACGTATGATGTTTGGTACAAACCCCCATTATCAAGCCCTAACTATTGGTGAAGAGCTCAGTGATATTGAAGGAAATGTACTAGTACCGAAGATGCCACCAAGTAAAGCCATTGGTGCCCTCATACTCCCAAGGCTCCATGAAGCTGTTGACATGGCAGGTGCAAAAGACCCCTCAAATCAAATGAACTTTACACCGAACAGCAACTCATTACACGGTAAATTGTTGCACAAATACGATGAAATTGTCTTAGGTTATACATCCCCAACATGNTCAGCACATTGCCGCTACTGCTACCGTCTAGACTTATTCAATAAAGACACTGGAAAAACTAGCGTCAAACCAGAAGAGCTTAGAGATTACATCGTAAGCTACAATAAAAANTTAGAAGAAAACGATGGGCTNGANCCTAAATCAGGAAAACGTCGATACCCAGTGCGTGAACTACTCCTATCTGGCGGCGATATAATGGTTCTACCAAACCGCACNNTATACCGTTTTGCNGTTGCTGCAGGACAAGCAGGAGTTCACCTTCTTCGCTTTGGCACAAAAGAAATNGCTTTCAGNCCCGAAAGATTTGACGATGCNATGATCGAGACTTTCAAAATGATCNATGCTGAGTTTCCGCATATGCATTTCAATATTGTCTCACATTACTCACATCCTGATGAATTTTTGCTGCGCGATGAAGATGGTAAGTATATTCGCAACACCAATGGCCCGGGGTATGTGTGGCTAGATACATCCAAAGCCGCAATAGACAGGCTAAATTCTCTCCCATTCCTAACGATAGAAAATCAAACGCCGATAATCCAAAAGGTCAATGATAACGAAACTGATATTCGTATACTTCATGAAGAACTAAGACGGATGGGTATTAAATTCAAATATCTATTCCAAGGCCGCGACATTGAAGGTCATAGATCTTTTTCACTCCCTGTCGAAGACGCGTGGAACATACATAACAACGCTATGAAAGGCCTATCTGACACTTGCAGATCACGTTTTTCAATGTCAACTGAATGGGGGAAAATGGAAGTTGTAAGCGTTATAGAATCCTTAAACGAAACCACAACAGAACTTAATGCTTTACCTACCCCTCTTCAAATCATGCTAAAGGATATATTTAAGGATGGTTTAATTATATTAAAATGCCATCGCTCACCCAATGAGGCATCAACGGCAGGCGAGCTTATAATTGCAAAAAGGAACCCTGATGCTTTGTGGATTTCTGGTTATGAAGACCGCATCATTTACGACGGTCGAAAAGACAGCAATCAAAAATACACAGGTCTCATAAACCAAATTATCGAAGGGCTAGGTACAGATTTCCTAGAGCGCCTAACTAAAAACAAAGCACACAAACTTAGTGCACAAAGCAAAAATCTATTCAAAGCAGCATAATATCAGTCACAGGAGAAAGAAATGATCGAACTATCTGATGAAATACAGTCCATACCGCACTCCCCTACATTATGGGCAAATGACATGGTCTGGAAAAAACGCAGCGAAGGCGAAACCGTATACCACATGGGCTTAGGTGAAGCCCCTTTCCCTGTACCGGATCGTTTAAAAAAAGCACTTGCACAAAACGCAGGAGAAAAAGAATATTATCCAGCCGCAGGGATACCTGAGTTACTTGAAACAATTCGAGAATATTACCGCCCGCTTGTAGGCAACTACGTTGATGAATGCGATCTAATAGTTGCACCAGGAAGCAAGCTCATCCTTTTCGCACTTCAAGCTGCAATAAAAGGTGATCTATTAGTTCCAAACCCAAGCTGGGTAACATATGTGCCGCAATCAAAATTATTACAAACTGAATCAATTCGCGTACCAGCACAATTAGACGATGAGGGTTATAAAATTGATCCTGTCATACTGCGTGAAACTATTCACGCTGCTAGAAAAGAAGGGAAAAACCCGACTAAAATCATATTAAACTCTCCGAGTAATCCTGCTGGCACAAATATAAGCGAGCAAGTGATGGAAGAAATCGCACAAGTTTGCAAGGAAGAAGAAATATTCATTATTTCTGATGAGATTTATGGCCTTGTATCCTACGATGGGAATTACACCTCTATGACAAAATACGCCCCTGAAATCTCAGCAATAACAACTGGCCTTTCAAAGCACCTTTCAATGGGGGGATGGCGTTTCGGTGTCAGCTTCATTCCTAAAAAAATCGAAGGCCTTCATGAAGCTCTTTGCAGATATATCAGTGAAACTTGGTCATGCGTATGTGGACCAGTGCAATATGCAGCAATCGAAGCATATAAGCGCCACGAAGATATAGAACAGCGTATAAAAGATTGCACCGATATTCATGAACATATTAACAGCGCTATCTGCGAAGGGCTTCGTGCACATGGTATAGACTGCCCAAAAGTCAAAGGCGGTTTCTATACATATCCAAACTTCCGTAAATATAGAAAAAATTTAGAGCAGCATAATATAAAAACATCAGGTGACATTCATAGATACCTGCTTGAGAACTACAATCTTGTCAGCCTACCAAGCACTGCTTTTTTTGGTGAAGGTGATGACCTATGCCTCCGCCTCTCTGGGTGCGACTACCATGACCGTGCCGCAGATGCGCTAAAAGGCTACCAAGCTGGTGAAAAGCTAGACAGAGCCTTTATAGAAAAATATGCTCCACGCATTCTTGAATCCATAGCGGTATTCGGAAGCTTCATGAATGATATTACGTCCATATCTACCCCTAAAGCAGCCTAATGAAAAAATAAATAATGTATGGCCGCGTCAAAAGCCTCCATGCATTATTTATTATAGCTAAAAAGATTTATCGCCCTTGAAATCCTTCAAAAAAACACGATAAATCTAATAATGTTAGAAATTAAAAATCTTCAATATTCTATAAATAATCGCACTCTATTCGATATTGAATCGTTATCCCTAGAACGTGGAAAACATCTACTCCTTCTTGGGCAATCAGGATGCGGAAAAACAACTCTACTAAACTTACTGGCAGGACTATTAAAGCCAACGAAAGGGGAGATAATATTTCAGGGCAATGAATATACTAAACTCAAAGATACGCAACGCGATAATCTCCGCGCAAAAAATATCGGCTTTATATTTCAAAAAAATCACCTCATTCCACATTTAACACTCAAGCAAAATATTGCTATTACACAGCTACAGCGTAATGAAAGCGATCTAAAAACTCTGATACAAACTATAGGTCTAAGCGAGAATACCCAAAAGAAGGCGCGTGATCTTAGTGTCGGTGAAGCACAACGTACCGCAATTGCAAGAGCACTTGCAAACAACCCCACTATGATTATAGCCGATGAACCAACATCAGCATTGGACGACAAGAATACCGATGCGGTTATGAAGTTATTATTTTCACAAGCTGAAAAGAATAATGCGAGCATCATTGCTGCAACACATGATGCTCGAATTAAGAAATATTTCGATAAAGTGCTGGAGTTATAAAAATGTCAGATTTTCACCTTATCATCTCCTCACTTAAATCACGATATTTTAGCTCAATGCTATCAATTCTTTTAACGGCCTTTGGCGTCATGATGGCACTTCTAGTTATTCAATTTGGAAACCATATTCATGAGCGCCTATCTAAAGATGGCCAAAATATAGATATCGTTATCGGTGCCAAAGGAAGTCCTTTGCAGATCATACTCTCGTCCGTTTACCACATAGACATACCAACCGGTAACATCACTTATGATAGCGCACAAAAATGGATGAAACATAAGCATGTAAAATATGCCATACCTCTCGCATTAGGCGATAATTTCAAGGGATACCGAATAGTTGGTACAACGCCTCAATATATTGAACACTACAAAGCAGAGCTACAACAGGGCATGCTATGGAGCAATACATATGAAGCCGTAATCGGCTCATCAGTCGGTCTAAAAATAGGCGATGAATTCACCGGATCACACGGGTTAATGGACGGCGGACATCAGCATAAAAATAAAAAATACAGAATAACGGGAATTTTAAAACCTACCGGCACAGTACTAGATAGATTGATTTTAACATCACTTGATTCTGTTCTAGATACTCATGGGCAGAAAAAAATTAGTGAACATCACCACGACCACGACCACGACCACGACCACGACGACCATAATTTTGAAAAACCCGAGATAACAGCAATTCTAATAAAAACAAAAAACCCAATTGCGAATATAAACCTACCGCGTACAATCAATAGAGACACATCACTTCAAGCTGCAAATCCCGCCTTAGAAATGGCACGATTATCATCCATCTTAGGGGTAGGCTCTAAAAGTTTTGTATTATTCTCAGGGCTTCTTATAATCATTGCTGCACTAAATATTTCCGCCGGCCTTGCAGCAAGCCTCGAAAACAGGCTTGGAGATATCGCAGTTCTCAGAGCTATCGGCTTTACTAAAAAACGCATATATAAAATTATTACAGCTGAAGGTATGCTTCTAACATCATCCGGCATCATATTAGGGCTTATCTTAGGCGTTACCGCCTTTAAATCCCTCGGATTATTCATTGAGCCCCTAAAGATTACAGCTGCGCCATTACACTTCTCGAAAGAGTATCTCTATGTCATTATCACTGTTCTAATAGCTGGCTTTGTTGCGACGATTATCCCAGCCCTAAGAGCCTCACGCGTTGATATAGCGCATCAGCTATCACGCAATATATAGAAAGAAAAAGATAATGCGCGTATTACTTATGATCTTAGCCTTCATTTTACTCAATCCAGAGCTTTCCCATGCGGGCCGTTATCAGAGCTTTTCATTGCTACAAACAAAAAAAAACAACAATAACTATATCAATGTACTTTCTGAAGAACCTATCCCCACAAATGAAACTTTTACATCGAATGAACTGTTACCAAAAATCAGAGACTTTGTAGACACTCCTGAAGGTGCAATAGATTGGAAACTACTAGGACAAACAAAACAAACCCCCTACCACTATAAAGACGAAGACGGAATGGATTGGGAAGGCGTACTTCCTGAATTCTCAGAAGAATTAAAAGCCCTAGATAACCAAGAAATAACAATTAAGGGCTTTATGTTCCCCCTAGGACAAGAAGAAAAGCAGAGCCTATTTTTACTAGGCCCGTTTCCAATGAGCTGCCCATATC
Source organism: Micavibrio sp. TMED27 (assembly GCA_002167715.1). GTDB lineage: Bacteria > Pseudomonadota > Alphaproteobacteria > Micavibrionales > Micavibrionaceae > TMED27. The sequence continues at coordinate 95,402 of NHCG01000010.1, read as the reverse complement.
ACTATCATGTTACGCCTAATTTAATTATTGAAGTGCACGCTTCTGAAAAGCTCAAATTCTCGTTCGACGCCGTCACAATAAAGGGAAAGCTTGAGTTAGTTCCTCGCGATGAAGAATATAATGTATTTTATAGGCTTAAAGACGCTCACTTTGAATAAGTTAGCTTTGCTTCTGCATAAAAATAGTTAACTCAGCCACACGAAAACCAAATTTTTTTAAATAAGACCTGTTAATCACAACACCATTATTCATTAAATACATACGGTCATCAAATGAGATGCTGTACGTCTTCTTACCAACATCAACATCCATTATATATGACCACTTCACATCACTTTCCTCAGTGAGACCGACAGCCTTATTGACAAGATCATCCGCATAGCCTTCGTAATTATTTTCAGAGACTTTTTTAATAGTCCAAACACGGTGTTCTTTTACACCATCAGAATATTCATAGTGCTCATCCAAGGTACCAGTATCCCCGTCCCAAGTACCATTCATATCAATTTCAAATCGCCGGGTTACTTTACCAAACCTATTCTGAATTAAGCCCCACGCTTTGATAGGCCCAGAAAAATACTCTTCAACCTTCATTATTGGCTTTGAACTTTCATACTTCACTATATACGCCCTCCATAGCGTAAAAATAATTATGCATGAGATAACTCAATCTGCATTACATCTGTACGTCCTGTCTTAAATCCGGCAATGCAGCCAGCAAGATAGAAACGCCATAAACGAATAAAACCATCATCAAAGCCCATGGCCTTAACATCATCTCTACGATCGTCAAATTTATTGAGCCACACCTCCAATGTACGTGCGTAGTCTAATCCGAAATTAAACTGCTCTCCCGTTTTGAGTCCAGCTTGTGCAGCCTCTTCTTTAAAACGTGAAATACTCGGCAACATACCTCCAGGAAAAATAAAGCTTCGAATAAAATCTCCGCCCTTTCTATATCTCGGGAAATCATCCTCATTCATAGTGATAGTTTGAATAACCGCTTTTCCTTTTTCATTAAGGAGTGATGCTATTTTTTCAAAATATATCGGCCAGTATCTTTCACCAACTGCTTCAAACATTTCAATCGAGACTATGTGGTCATATTTACCATGTTGGTGCCTGTAATCTTCAAGAACAATATCTGCATTCCCACCAAGGCGTCTAAGAGCAAAATCATGCTGCTCCTCTGATAAAGTGATACCTTTAATACCGAAGTCACTTTGTTCAAGAGCACGCTCTGCAAAACCACCCCAACCACAACCAACCTCAAGTAAGCGACCACTTTTTCTATTCAAACAGTTAACTATGCGGTCATATTTATTATGCTGCGCCGACACGATATCTTCATCTTTATGCTGATAAATCGCCGAAGAATATGTCATCGTTGGATCAAGCCACAGCTGGTAAAATTCATTGCCGATATCATAATGGGCATGAATATTTTTCTTACTTCCCGACAAAGAATTAAGTTTTGCAAGGTAAGATAAAGCTGACATGAAACGAGAAAATTTTCCGCCCATCACCAGCCTATCTAATGCACTGCGATTAATGAGACCAAGAGTCGTCAGAGCTGTTAAGTTATCTGTTTCCCAACGGCCGGCGCGATAATCTTCGGCAAAACCTATATCACCTTTTCGTATGAGGTTACTAATAACCTGCCAGTCATATATCTCAATCGAAGCACTATCACCTTCACGGCCACCTTCGAATGTACGTGTCTTACCATCAGGCGTTGTCAATGTAATGCGGCCTGTATCTATTCTTTCTAATTGCTTTAGAAGAGTATCTGCTGAAACTTGTGCTAACATAAGTTTAGCTTATTATATTTATATTAAACTCACACTTACTGTTTAATTACTTTTTTGTAAGTTTCACAACTGCGCTTACACGCTCATCCAGTTGAAGTGGCCGAGAGATATATTTTATACCTTTAGCCACCAGCTTAAATGCTTGCCAATGAATCAATATCACTGCTTTCAATGTTATAAGCGGATAGGCCCAAAAGACTGTATTTAAAGTAGATCTATTCATCGCTCCCACGTCGCAAACCAAAGACGTTACAAGCTGTTTATTTCTATGTTGATCAAAATAATCAATATAGGCTTTAAATTTTTCATCGCTGAAATCAAACCTAAATTCATAATGCCCTGAACGTTCTAAAAATGGAGATACATGAAATATTTTCTGCCCTTCCAAAACATCACTTGGAAGAATAGGTCGAAGATCATCATGTGCGCATACATAGCTATGCTTTTCTCCAAAAGTATTGTGAACCTCACACAGAACTGCACGAATCGTACCTTTGTCATCTCTACACATCCAGAAACTAACTGGATTAAAAACATAGCCGAAAACACGCGGCATACAGATAAGGGTAATATCCTCACAAATATCATTCAAACCATATGCAGATAGAATATCACGCGCCCAGACTTCCAGATCACTGCCATCACATTCACCATGATCTCGGTCATAAAAGCTAAGTGCTGAAAAACGGTTATAAGCGATCGGCCATTCATCCTTACGAGATAAGCTAAGAGCTATATAATAAATACCATATACAAAATGGTTTNTACGCGGAAATAAACGTCNATGCATCACCTTACCGCACAAAAGCGATGCNCTACTTTCTATTCCCATGGNATATCAACTCCGATAGTTTTCGCAACATTCACGGCGCTTAATAAACCATCTTCATGAAAACCATATCGTTGGTATGCACCGCAGAACCATACACCATTCTTTCCTTGCACATCTTTGATACGTTCTTGCGCTTTAATAGCTTTCAAATCAAATATAGGGTGAGAAAAAACATGCTCATCAATGATCAAGTCTTCCTGTGGCCTGCGCCCGGCATTTAAGGTGACAAAAATATCCTGATCGGTATCAAGCTCTTGTAAGTTATTCATCCAATAGCTTAGCGAAACGGTCGATTTCTTATCCACCTGTCCTTCAGATAAATATACCCAACTAGCCCAGCAGCCTTTATTTATTGGCATAAAGCTTTTATCCCGGTGAACAACAATATTATTTTCCTGATAATCAAATTCACCGATTACACCCTGATAAGGTTCAGGGTCATCTAAAAGAGCAATCGCTTCATTTGCATGACATGCAAAAATAATCTGATCAAATATTTCTTCTCGTCCATTTTGATCAATAACTTTATGCCCATCAGAAAGTCTAATTACTTTTTTTATTCCACATTCTAAACGTACATCACCATTTAATGCATTGAGTAAACGGCTAACATACTCCTGGCTACCGCCCTTAACACTGTACCATTGCGGCCTGTTATTTACACTCAGAAGACCATGATTTTTAAAGAACCTAAGAAACGTACGCGCAGGAAAATTCATTATAGTAGAAGTCGGACAGCTCCAAATAGCAGCCCCCATTGCTAACAAATAATAACGTTTAAACCATTCACCCATACTAAGCTGATCCAAGCACTCACCAAGCGTAATATCAGCATCTTTTTCTATATATGCTAAAGCCTGCTTATTAAACTTCAACACATCCGCAAGCATACCGTAATAACGTGGCCGAATAATATTTTTAGATTGTGCAAACAAACCGTTCGATGAATATTCAAGCCAGCCATCTCCAACACTCACACCAAAAGACATATCACTTTTATGATAAGGAACTTCAAGCGCGTCAAAAAGACCAAATAAATTTGGGTAATTCCAATTATTAAAGACAATAAATCCCGTATCAACAGGGACGCTATGATCGCCTAAATCAACGTTAATTGTACGGCTGTGCCCACCCGCATAATTATTCTTTTCGTATAAAGTAATGTTATGCTGCTCTTTTAACAAAAAAGCTGCACCTAATCCGGATATTCCAGATCCAATAATAGCAATTCTCATGATATATAGTATGTGATAGTGCAGCTAAACTGTCTATGAACCAAGACTTAAAATTTTGTAATAATTCTGAAGCCAGGTTTCAGGTTTTCTGCACTCACCTTACCTCCATGAAGCTCTACAACAGCCTTAACTAGACTTAACCCAAGCCCAGTCCCACTGGAACTTCGGCTTTTTTCACCACGGTAAAAGCGCTTAAAAATATTTCCAATTTCATTTGGATCAACACCATGGCCACTATCATCCACATTGACTTCAATATTGCCTTTATGCTTAGTAGCCTTAAGTGTAATCTGACCATGTTGCGGCGCAAATTTAAGAGCATTATCCAGCAAATTTGCATAAACTTGGAACAGCAGATCACGATCACCATAAAAAGGTAAATTTTCAAAATCTTTAATAATTTCAATATTTTTTTCTTCAGCAAGTGGTTCGTAAAATGAGCATACATCTTCAAGAATTACATTAAGATTAAGCTTCTCGAACTGACTTTTTTGTTTTTCAGATTCAATTCTAGATATACGAAGTAAGGCATTAAAAGTACCAAGTATGTGATCCGCCTCTGACAAAAGCTCATCACGTTTTTCGCCATCCAAGCTCTCTATGTGCCCACGCATACGCGTCAAAGGCGTACGCAAATCATGAGCTATATTATCAGAGACTTGCCGTACGCCATGCATCAAATCTTCCACACGGTCTAAGAGCATATTCAATACCGCCCCCATATTACTTAAATCATCCCAGCGCGACCCTACATCAATTCGCCGAGATAAGTCTCCAGTGTTGATTATATCACGTGCTGTATCAGCTATTTTATTTGTACCACTAACAACAAAAACACTAATCAGATAACTAAAGAAAACAACGATCATCACAAAACCAACACTGCACCACCCCAGAAACTGCATGAAATGAAAAGATTCACGTATTTCAGAAATATCTGTTGCAACTAAAACCTTACGGCCATCATCCAAATTATATGTATGGCCAGCAAATGTACGCTTTTGATCATCTGATTCAAAAACAATAAAACCCTTTGCTAAATATAAAGATTGCCTTTTAACGCCCTCAGGTAAACTCTCTTTATCTGACAAGATATATATAGGATGTCTATCATCACGACTTCTATCTATACCTATCGCCTCGATCAAGCGTACACGTGTATCCAGAACCTCTTTAGTGCTATGTTCAAAATGGCCGCTGGTAAAGTAATTAATAAAAAAACCAAAACTAAGCGCAGCCATACCGCACAAAATTGTAAATATAACCGCCATTACAAAGCTAGAGCTATTAATATATCGTCGTGCTTCATCAGAGCGTGGAGACTGAGAATTACTCATCAATTATATACCCGGCGCCGCGAACAGTCCTGACGATTTTACTATCAAAACCCTTCTCAATTTTACCTCTTAAGCGGCTTACATGAACATCTATAACATTTGTTTGCGGGTCAAAATGATAGTCCCATACATGCTCCAAAAGCATGGTTCGTGTTACAAGTCGCCCCTTATTTCGCAGCATATACTCTAAAAGTTTAAACTCTCTCGCTTGAAGCTCAATTTCCCTATCGCCTCGAATAACCTTGCGCGACAATAAATCCAGCTCTAAATCACCCGCTTTTAATCGTGTCTCTTGAACTCCTTGCACATGATCTTGCCTGCGAAATAAGACCTCAACACGCGCGAGTAGCTCTGCAAAAGCGAAAGGCTTAACTAGATAATCATCCCCGCCGCTCCTAAGACCTTTCACCCGGTCATCAACTTCACCTAATGCACTTAATATTAGAACAGGCGTCGTTTTTCCTGTCCCTCTAATCGTTTTAATTATCGTTAATCCATCAAGTTCCGGCAGCATACGATCAACAATCATAAGATCGTAATCCTCAGTTGTCGCAAGAAAGAGTCCATTCTTACCATCAAAGGCAGTATCAATGGTATAGCCCGCCTCTTTCATTCCTTTCGAAATAAAAGCAGAGACTTCTGGATCATCTTCTATGAGTAACAAGCGCATAATTTATAGATACCTGAAGTTATAGAAGTTGAACACTTAAATTATTTTCATGTCTTAAATAAAACCATANCATCGATAGATAAACTCTAGCGAAATATTTATCTTAATCGTCTAGCTAGCGGAAAATAGATAAACCTCGGAAGCATTCGAATGATTTTCATTAAGAAAGTAAAGCGCTTTGGGAAATGAATCTCGAAAACAGATTTTCTCAACATATCATTTGCGATGACGCTGGCAGCTTCCTCAGCTTCAATCATCATAGGCATAAAAAAATCATTTTTATCTGTTAATGGCGTACGTACAAATCCTGGGTTTATGACCTTCACATCAATATTCTGTGGCGATAAATCAAGACGCAAACTTTCTGCTAAATTTATAAGCGCCGCTTTTGTAGCACAATAAGGCTGCCCAGTAGGAAGTCCTCTATACCCTGCAACAGATGCACAAATCACATACTGTCCAGATCCTTGATTTAAAAATGCCCCTTGAACCGCATAGAGCATATTATAGGCACCAATAAAATTAACGCGAATCATGTTATGAATAAAAGATAGAGGTTTTTGTGATCCATCATGCGCAGAATAAAGAGCAGCCATAAAAATCGCGCTATCCAATTTAGGAAATTTCTGTTCAATAGTATTGGCCACTTTTTCAAGAGACTCGAAACACCCGGCATCTGCGCCAATAGCAATATGCCCATCGCCATCCAGNTCGTTCAAAAGCATATCAAGTTTATCCTGACTACGCGCGGACACACATAAAACTGCCCCCCTTTTAGCAAGATCAATTGCCAAAGCACGACCGATACCGCTACTGGCCCCTAATATCCAAATATATTGCCCTGCGTATTTTTTATCCATTACAGACCAGCCCATATATCTTCATGCTCATAACCACCATTAAGAATAACAATATCATGATTAGTCAGCCCTAACACCTTTGCATCTGCCGTAAATTTTTGAGCCAGACTACATGGCAAAATATTATCTGCATCGCTACAAATATGTGTGAATGAAACATGCTTTGTTTTCTTCAAAAGAACATCATTCTCAAAAGGTAGATAAAATGCTGAGCTATCATGAAAATCATTCCAACTCTCAGGATCCATTAACCCTGCTACACTTGTAACATTGGATATGTCATCTCTTAGTGCTGAAAGAACGAACGCAATATATGCACCGCCTGAAAATCCCAAAATAGAAAAGTTCTTTACACCATATCTAAGCTTAAGCTGGTCAAGTGCCTGCATATAGCTCTCAAGCACTTCAGGACTATAGCGTAATACCGACCAATAATGAGGCGTACATTTTTGATCATTTAAGTACTGGCATGGACGGGCTAAATAAAAATAGGGAAGAGGCTTCCTCAATTTCATCTGACGCGCAATGAACAAACCAGTAGGCTCAAGAGGAGTTGGATTATCAGAGAGTGTATATCGATTGCGCCACGCCAGACCATCACCCTCAATAATCAGATTCATTTCTTCAATAGGATTAAAAATATCAGGCCGCGCCAAATAGAGTTTAAACTGATTTGTAGTAAGAACTTCAGCTTGAAGACCTTGCGCCGTAAGCTCACTTTCCAAAGCATCATAGCGGCTTGAAATATGAACAGAAGTACACGCAGTTAAAAAAATCAAACACAAAAGAAAGAAAGCCTGGCTTAGCCAGGCTTTCTCATATTCTTTAATCAAACTCTGGCTTAGCCTAGAATTCAACGCGTAGACCACCTGATACTGTGTACTCATCATAGTCATCACGGAACTCAACAGTGTAAGCTTCTAAGCCAGCTGTAACGTTGTGACCTAGGTTGAAATCAACACCAGCACCGAACTTAGCTGCGAAATCTTCATCATCAAGTGATGAACGAGATTGACCAGCTGCTACTGGAGCTTCGTCTTTAGCGAAGTCATATGAAACACCAACAAGTGCATATGGCTCAACCATGTCGAATACATAACCAATCTTAGCATCTAGAGCAACCTGACCGAAGTCATTATCTTGGTCTGAGTTAGCAACTGTAGAACCATCTGAAACAACTTCTGTGAAACCATCTTTTTCTTCAGTTGCGAAGAATACAGATGCATTACCACGGATGCGCCAGTTCTCATCATACATGTGCTCACCACCAACAGCTGCGTTAACGAAGTAACGGTCAGCATCTGTGTTACCTGTGATTTGAGCGCCTGTTAGAGGGTCATAACGTAAAGTGTCATACTCAACATCTGAATAACCAAGTGTAAGACTTGCTGTTACATTAGGAGCAATTTCACCACCGATATATGGTGCAATTGTGTAACCATCACCTTCAAGGCTACCTTCTAGTGAACCAAAGCCATTGTACTCTGTATCAATGTCTAGGTCTTCATAACCTACAGAAAGACCAACAACAACTTTTGGAGTAACGCGGTAGTCAACACCAGCCATAGCTGAGAAAACATCACCGTCAAATGCTGTTGAAACATTTTCATCTTCAATGTTGCTCCATGAGCCGCTTACCCAAGCGCCGATTGGAGACGCACTTTGACCAGCTGACTGACCAGTTGAAGCAGAAAAACCATTTGCAGCAACATTAACACCACCAGTTCCACCAAGAGCAGTAGAAACACGGCTTGAAACAAGTTTAGCAGCCGCTGTAGAAGCTGTTGCTAGAACTGCGTTTGATGTTGTAACTGTTGAAGCTTGTGTATTTGTACCAGCACATGTGCTGTATGTTCCATATGATGAACCATACTTAGTATCACTACATGAATATGGATTCGACGCTTGTGCATCTGAAGCTGAAAAGCCAGATACCGCAACTGCTGCACCAATCACAGCAAATTTTAGATATTTAATCACTTGATAAATTCCCCTAATTTCGAGTTGTATAGATAAGAAACGTATAACGCGATGAAATTACAACCTATCACGATGAAGTCGTCAACTCTGGCAGCACAGTAAGTGATAAAAAAAACCAACTGTTGCATTTTTAACACAGTAACAACATAAGAAAAAATACGATATAGGTATCATTATGATTAAAAACCTTGGAATATCACTACTCTTTGCATCAACAATTACATCACTGTGTATTTTTGCATTCTCCCTTCCAGGCTTAGGTTCAGGACTATGGCGGCAATCGGAAACGCCTGCCGCAATGCTTCACCTCTGCGGCGCAATAAGCGCCTTAGGCATTATTATTCTGGGCATCAAATACAAAAATTTAACCCGTGCATGTTCCCAAAACCCTATTGTATTCTTTCCAGCCATTATAGGCGTACTCTCCTTAATTCAAACGCCTTTATACGATTTACCGCTACGAAATATATTAGGTACTGTTCGTACTGGTGAAGGTGTGGCTTGGTGGTTTGACATTGCAGCTCTTTCATCTGCCTTCCTCATATTATGGCGACTTAATTTATACAAAAAAATACTTATTATTACGGCAATAAGCATAACAATATTATGCTTTGGACTTACTCTAAGCTTCAAAACTTTAGATCATCAATACACCCCATACCATTTCCCTGATTACCTCGCTTTCTTAGCACTAACATCTGCGCCCATTTTACTTACGGTCTTAAAGAAACACCTAAGCTCAAATTTATCTGTCATCATTATTTATCTTGGATTACTCGGCAGTATCTATGCCACAGAAAATCAAGCTATGATCGTCTACGCATTGTTAATGCCGTTATATTTACTTATTATAAATAACCTTAGCTTTATCAAAGGCCGCCATAAGCTACAGCTAAAATGGCTAGCACTTATATCCATCATCCCTACTGTTATTGTATTAATGCTTTTAACTGCGCACTTTGGTGGCACTGAGGGTTTTTATAGTTACAGTGAATCTGGAATATTTAGAACTATAGCCTCAAGAGCATTTCTAATAACCACAAGCATTTCGCCAATACTTGAAACGCCTTACATAAGTCTAATTGGAACAGGCTGGGGTACATACCTTGAGCACACCGCCTTAAACCTTCCTTTTGAATGGATTGAGCTTACAGATTATTCAGGACGTCAATGGGATGGCCTTAAAGATGACCATTTCCATAGCCATAACATGTATATAGAGACATTCAGCTCGATTGGTCTCCTAGGTGCCTTAGCACTCATTCTATATACTTTTGCCATTCTTAAAAGCGCAGCAAGCAAGAAAAAAGATGAAAGCTTTTTACTCGCTTCAGGGTTTGCTGTTTGGGCCTCACTTTGGTTTATGTTCCCCATGCACGCCGCATTTTTAGCATTCGCCGCTGCCAGCACATCTAAACTTTCAAATAAAGGTAAGCACAGCTTCACAAAGATTAAGCTACTAACAACATTCATTTTATCAGTATGCTTTGTAACTTCACTATCAGCCGCATATATCACACAAAGCACAGCGTTAATGACCAATGATTATGAAGCGGTCCCACTTCAAATCACAGAAGGTTTTGAAGAAGGAAATCTCTGCATATTATCATATAACGATTACGGTGCCGGCGGGATTCAGCTAACACGCATGCTTTTGAATAGAGCACGTTATTTAGGCCTAATAGTCAATGAAGACCTACAAAAGCTACAGGACATTCAGATCACTGACGATGAAAAGTCACCAGAAAACATAAGAAGTTTTATAGAAGAAATTAACGGCCTATATTGTGAAACAACTTTGTATACAAAAACACATCATCATAGCGTACAAGCCGAGCTAGCACCGCTTATGATCAGAAGTGAAATGTTACTAGGCCTCGCCTCATATATGAATCAAGCCGAAAAGGAATATTACAAGAAAGATTGGGAACAAGATCTCTACAGCTGGCTGGAAACAGCTCCAAAACGTACAGACCAAGCCATCGCATATTTCCTCTACAATATTATTGAGCAAAGAGAAGATCAATCAAAAGCTATGATCAAGCATATTTTAAGGCTAAACCCTAACGATCCTGTAGGCCTATGGTTTAAAGGATTATCATTGTTAAATGATCCTTCAAAAACAGAGCAAGGCATAAATGCATTAAAACGAGCACTTGATAACGGAATAGAAAGGCTCATGCCAATAGAAGAAGAACTACTTAAAATGCTTAAGGGTTAACAACATCAAGAACAATATTGAAACGTACACCAATAGCTTCACCTGTAAAACCAATGATGTTTTCAGCGTATATATCACCCATATGAGCATCAATAATCTGCTTGCAAATCGAAAGCCCTAAACCAGAGTTTTGACCATATTCCTCATGCTCTGGACGCTCAGAATAAAATCTTTCGAAAATAGTTTCTTCTTTACCTTTAGGAATAGGTGGCCCCATATTTTCGATTGATATAAAGACTTTATTTTTTCGTTTCTCGACACTAATCAAAATCGTACTGCCCTTAGGTGCAAAAGAAAGTGCATTTGAGATTATATTCTCAAAAACCTGCATAAGGTGCCCCTCAACGCCTTCAATAAATACGGTGCCGTTCAGATCACTTTCTAGAGCAATCTGCACCCCCTGACTCTCAGTACGGTAAGCCCACCCATCAACCTTAGAAACATCTTTTTGGTTAAGCAGCATATCAAACATTAGCAAAACATTTTTCAATGTAACTCTAAGATCAAGNGTCTTAAATGATTGTCGTGCAATTTCTGTATCAAGCCTTGAGGAACGAGAGATATCGGTAATCAAACGATCNAANCGATTAATATCATGTTCAATAATCCCCATGAGCTTCTCNTTGTCTTCTTCCGCTTTAACAACAGACAGCGTCTCCACAGCACTCCGTAAAGATGTTAACGGNTTTTTCAGCTCATGCGACACATCCGCAGCAAACCTCTCGATAGCATCCATCTTTTCTGAAAGTGTCATCGTCATGTCACGCAACACAACAGACAGATCACCAATTTCATCCATACGCATACTAAAGTCNGGNATATCCTCAGCGCGCCCCTGACCTTTTCTTAAATTCTCCGCAGCTTTTGCCAGTTTTTTTANAGGTCTTGAAATGGCCCCAGAAAGATAGATAGACAAGATAATCGTCAAAATNCAGGTAACACCAAAAACCGACAACATACTGGACCAGACCTCGTTCAANTCTTGATCTATATTNTGCCCTTCCCATGTCATAAGTAAAACAGCNTCNACTTCCCCATCCCAAANGAGCGGAACCGAAGCCGTAAGGAAAACACGGCTATAACGTCCACGCCATGCATTCAAGATCACTTCACCCTCAAAACTATCCATAACCCCTGGATAAGAAGCGGCATACTCTGTCAAATTTTCAGGATAAGATGGTAGCTCTTTTCTATCTGGCAACCAAGAAAGCNCGAACTGAAGTAAAGACTTCAAAACCTCAACACTTTGAAGACGGTTTCGAAAAATCAAATCATCTTCTACTGCATTACGGGTATTAACCAGTAATTCATGAGAGCTATCAAAAACATAGAGCTGCTTAGCCGGGTCAAGATTGACTTGCTTTAAAATGCCCCTGACCTGCTCTTCCTTGTAAACACCATTCTGGTCTCTAAATTCACTTTCCATCAAAATAATGGAAACAAGCTCCACTTCACGCTGAAAAGTGTTAAGCCGCGCCTCTACCAGATTGTTATGATACTGNCCTAAGAAGAAAACACCGATAGCCAAAACAATCAAAGCGACAACATTAACCGCCATGATCCGAAGCGTTAGCAATGTAATACGGCGTTCACTTCCGCCCCAAAAAATATCTAATAGTCGGTTAAGGTCCCAAACGGAGCTTGAGGGACGTTCATCTTTCGAAGCAGAATTATCCAATTTCTTTGTACTTATATCCAACTCCGTAGAGCGTTTCGATGTGGTCGAATTCTGGGTCAATTTTTTTAAACTTTTTTCGAACGCGTTTTATATGTGAATCTATTGTCCTATCNTCAACATAAATATTCTCACCATATGCTGTATCAATCAACTGATCTCTATTTTTTACATGCCCTGGTCTTTCAGCGAGAGCTTTCAATAATAAATATTCAGTCACTGTCATATTAAGCGGCNCACCTTTCCAACTACATAAATGACGTGCATCATCAAGCGTNAGGTCACCACGAANAATCACCTCATCNTTTTTATCTGCCCCNNCACCATCACGCGCATTTAATGCTTCTTGTCGACGAAGTAACGAACGAATNCGCTCAATTAACAAACGCTGAGAAAAAGGCTTGGTAATATAATCATCCGCTCCCATACGGAGACCTAAAACCTCATCAACCTCATCATCTTTTGAAGTTAAGAAAATAACTGGCAAATGTGAGCTCTCACGTAATTTTTCCAAAAGCTCAAGCCCATCCATACGCGGCATTTTAATATCTAAAACAGCTAGATCAGGCGGAGAACCCGTAATTCCNTCATATCCCGCAAGACCATCATTATAAGAGACAACATCATACCCTTCCGCTTCCAGGGCCATAGACACGGATGTGATAATATTTCGGTCATCATCAACCAATGCAATCTTATAAGACATAACAGCGTACCCCACATATTAAATATAATATCATTTTCAATATTATGCGATTTGTGAGGCAAGATAAAGAGANCCACATATCAAAATACGTAAATTATTATCATTTTGATTATGTAATACTGTATTGACTGAATTAAATTCCCTAAAATCAACATGCGGGTATTGAGACAGTAAATCTTTAAGGTTATCGGCTTTCAAGCAAACGCCTACAGCATCAATAGGTACAAGCGACAAAGAGGAGGCGTACGGCAATAAATTTTCTAAAAAAGCGAACACATCTTTATCAGCCTTCATCCCTACAATAAGGCTTAACGGCTTATCATCTTGCCTAGCCCATATTTTAATCTGCTCCCTAAGAGCCATAGCAGCACTGTCATTATGGCCTCCATCATACCAAATCTCTGGTTCAGCAGAAATTTTTTCTAACCGTGCTGGCCAATAAACTNTCCNAAGGCCTTGAGCAATCCTATCTGGATCAAAAATATTCAGCAATTTTAGAGCACATAGNGCNGCCCCAGCATTATCTATTTGATGAGCTCCAANCATAGAGAATTCAGNAAACACAAAATTTTCATCTTCAATAGAAAAGCTTACCCCCTCGGCTACCTTCTCAACGCTCCAATCCCGCCCATAGACATAGAGCCGAACATCGAGTTCNTTCGCACGNTTCTCAAATANAGGCANTACAGCATCCATATCCATTTGCGGCGCAATTATNCACGGAACACCCGGCTTCATAATACCCGCCTTTTCTAGAGCTATCTGCTCNAAGGTTTCACCTAAATATTCCGTATGATCAAATGAGATTTTCTGAATAATTGTAAGAANAGGATCAGNGATAACATTTGTGCAATCTAGCCTGCCGCCAAGCCCCGTCTCCAATAAAGTATAGTCCGCTTTAATGCGCGAAAAATAAGAAAAAGCCATNGCGCTTGTGATTTCAAAAAACGTCACTTCACCGCTATCATTTAGCTCTAAGGCTTCATCAATGAGAGCCTCTAAGCTCTCATCATCAATCATATTACCTGCTGCAATAATACGTTCATTAAATTGATGTAAATGCGGTGAACTATATAGATGCGATTTAAGCCCCATAGACTCGATACAACTTTTCATTATAGCAAGCGTTGAACCTTTACCATTAGTACCAGCAATATGAATAGCAGGGGGAATATTTAGATGCGGATTACCAAAACGCTCTAAAAGCGATAAAAAGGGAGGACGAAAAGAGATATCAATCGTCTTCTCTCGATTTAAACTATAAAGCTGTAAGAGCTTATCCTCTAAACCCTTATTCTGGTGCTTCATATCGGCTTTATACATGCTAAAGCCTCTTAGGCTGCCTTAGCGTTTTTATCCATCAAAAGACTTAAGACGCGGCCGATTGTTTCACGAAGATCTTTTCGCTCAACAACTATATCAACTATACCATGCTCTTTAAGATATTCCGCAGTTTGGAAATCTTCAGGCAGTTTTTCACGAACAGTTTCCTCAATAACGCGGCGGCCTGCAAAACCAATAGTAGAGCCAGGCTCTGCTAAATGTAAATCACCAACCATAGCAAAAGACGCACTCACACCGCCTGTTGTCGGGTCTGTCAAAAGCACGATATACGGCAGTTTCGCATCTTTAACCATTTCAACAGCAATAATTGTACGTGGCATCTGCACAAGAGAAAGCATCCCCTCTTGCATACGCGCGCCGCCAGAAGCTGGAATAGTAATAAGAGCAGCGTTCTCTTTAACAGCCTCTTCCGCAGCCTTAACGATTGACTCACCAACCGCCGAGCCCATAGAACCGCCCATAAAGCTAAAGTTAAATGCAGCAATAACAACTTTCTGTCCACCTATGCGGCCCTTAGCAATTGTCATCGCATCCTTAAGACCAGTTTTATTCTGTGCGTCCTTTAGACGATCTGAGTATTTTTTACGGTCTTTAAATTTAAGAGGATCATAAGCAACTTTTGGAAGCTCTAATGTTTCGTATTCACCCCCGTCAAACATAATGTCTAAACGCTTCTTAACCGTAATACGCAAATGGTGATTACAGTGATAACAAACATTATGATTTTCTTCTAAATCACGATGAAAAAGCATACCTTCACAAGAAGGGCACTTAGTCCAAAGATTATCTGGAACTTCTTTTTGCTCACCAACAATAGAGCGAATACGAGGACGGATGATATCACTTAACCAATTCATGCTACTAATCTCTTTTCTTTAAACAGGCCGTATTGATTGCTTATATAGACAAAAAAGTCAAGCAATAGGCGACAAAACGGGGTGTTACTTCATTGGATTAAAGACTACGAATAGCCGAAGATAAATCGCTAACCAAACCTTTAACTGCTTCCACGCCGCCACTTTGAAGTATATTCACAATAGCAGACCCCACAACAACACCGTCGCCAATCTGCGCCATTTCCTTTACATCTTCAGGCGTCTTAATTCCAAAACCAATAACGACTGGTAAATCCGTTTGAGATTTAATCTCTTGAACATGCGGCGTTAATGCATTTATGTCCGCACTTGCTGTCCCAGTCACCCCTGTAATAGAAACATAATATAAAAATCCGCTCGCACCTTGCAGCAAGGTCGTTAAACGTGCCTTATCCGTCACAGGTGTTATAAGACGAATAAGATCTATATCCTGACCTTTAAGAGCAGCCTGCATTGGTGCATCTTCTTCTGGCGGCAGATCAACAATGATCAAACCATCAACGCCTGCTTCGCTAGCGTCTTTTGAAAACGCTTCAAGCCCATATGCAAAAATAGGGTTATAATATCCCATCAAAACAATCGGTGTTTCTTGATCTTCAGCCCTAAAATCACGGACCATTGATAAAGTTTGCTTCATATTCGCACCCGCAGCTAATGCGCGCTCACTCGCTTTCTGAATAGCGCTACCATCCGCTGTAGGATCTGTAAAAGGCATACC
Source organism: Micavibrio sp. TMED27 (assembly GCA_002167715.1). GTDB lineage: Bacteria > Pseudomonadota > Alphaproteobacteria > Micavibrionales > Micavibrionaceae > TMED27. The sequence continues at coordinate 79,138 of NHCG01000010.1, read as the reverse complement.
AAGCTCGATAATATCTGCTCCAGCTCCAGCCAACGCTTTGAAAGCCTCTAAACTCGTTTGGTGATCAGGGTCACCCGCCGTAATAAAATTCACTAGAGCTGGGCGATCTAACGATTTAAACTTTTTTTCAATTCTGCTCATTTTCAATTCCTATATTCACAAGCACTTCATGCACACCATCCTCAAAAAAACGCGGACCATATACCTCAAAATCTGTATTGAACTTACGCGGTAAATCAGAACTCCAAATCGCTTCCCATGTTTCAATAAGGGCTTTCGGCTGTTCACCAGCAGAGCTCATCACAGCATATTCTCCGCCTTCAACACGTACAGAATACATCCCCTCAGGAACGTCTAATTTTTCAACGCGATATCCAATAGTCAAACGGTAAGGCGCTTCATGATCACCTTCATAATTACTATAAACCGCATAAATCACATCATCACGTTTATGAGCAATCATTTGGCCAACGCTTTCTTTAAAAAAACGCTCCCATAAAGCATTGATTTCTTCCGTTGCTTTTGAATTATCGGTAACGATAGAAACGCCCACAACATCAAAAGTGTCAAGCTCCGCTAGGCCAGCTTTAACCTCATACTCACTCATTAGATTTCAACACCCAGTTTTTTCGCAACAGTAAAAATATCCTTATCGCCGCGCCCACATAGATTCATAATCAGTATCTGATCCTTATCCATATTTGGTGCAATCTTACGTACATGAGCAAGAGCATGTGAAGGCTCAAGCGCAGGTATGATACCCTCTTGGCGCGTACAGTACTGAAACGCCTCAAGTGCTTCATCATCAGTTACACTGACATAGTTCACACGGTTTTGATCATATAACCAGGCATGTTCTGGCCCAATTCCTGGATAGTCCAAACCAGCAGAAATCGAATGTGCTTCAGTAATTTGCCCATCATCATCTTGAAGAAAGTAACTATTCATACCATGAAGTACACCAGGCTTACCGCCTGTCAAAGACGCGGCGTGACTATCTGTTTCGACGCCATGACCACCGGCCTCTACACCATGCATTACCACATCTTTATCATCCAAAAACGGATGAAATAATCCAAGCGCATTAGAACCACCGCCAATCGCAGCGACTAAAGCATCTGGCAAACGCCCTTCAGCCTCAAGAATTTGTTCTTTGGCTTCCTTCCCCATAACACTTTGGAACTCGCGGACCATCTCAGGAAATGGGTGCGGCCCAGCAACAGTACCGATCAAATAATAAGTATCACGTACATTCGTAACCCAATCACGCATTGCCTCATTCATCGCATCTTTAAGCGTACGTGAACCACTTTCTGCTGATCGCACTTCCGCGCCTAAAAGCTTCATACGAAATACATTCGGAGACTGACGCGCTATATCTTCCGCGCCCATATAAACAACACATGGCAAATCAAATAATGCACACACTGTGGCCGTTGCAACACCATGCTGCCCAGCGCCTGTCTCACATATAATACGTGTTTTACCCATTCGCTTCGCAAGCAATACTTGACCAATACAGTGATTAATCTTATGCGCGCCAGTGTGATTAAGCTCATCACGTTTGAAATAAACCTTTGCACCACCAAGATCTTCTGTAATTGCTTTCGCGAAATAGAGCGGCGATGGTCGACCAATATAGTGCTTTGCTAAATAATCAAATTCAGCCCAAAAGTCTGGATCTGTCTTCGCCTCTTTCCACGCTTGCTCAACTTGCAAAATAAGAGGCATAAGCGTTTCCGCCACATAACGTCCGCCATATGAGCCAAAATGCCCATTTTCGTCCGGACCAGTTTTATAAGAATTAAGTGTCATGTGATGGTTTATAAACTCATTCTATGACAATTTCCAACGAAAAGATTAAGTACACTTAACAGCTTCAACAAAAGCTTTGATTTGAGAAATATCTTTAACACCGCGCTCGGATTCTACACCGCTTGAAACATCAACGGCCGATGGTGATAAAGCCGAAATTGCTTCAGATACATTTTGCGCGGTTAATCCGCCTGCAAGCATCCAAGGTTTCGTAAACTGATATCCCTGTAATAAATTCCAATCAAAGCTTTCACCGCTACCGCCATAACCTGTGCTCGGTGTATCACATAAAATCCAATCACTCACTTCTTCATAGGTTTTGATCGTTTCCAAATCATCTTTGGCTTTGATAGGTAACGCCTTCATAACTTCTAATTGCGTCAAGGATTTCACTTCTTGAACGCGCTGAGTACTTTCATCACCATGCAGTTGAATCATATCAAGCTGCACCTTTCCTATCACTTCTTGCAAAAGCTCATCAGACGGGTTAACGAAAAGACCAACACCGCGCACACCTGTCGGCAGCATCAAAGCAAGCTCTTTAGCCGTATCAATAGAAAGTGAGCGCACTGAAGGCGGATAAAATACAAACCCGACAAAACGCGCACCCGCATCACAAGCGGCCCTTAACGCGTCTGGTGTCTTAATGCCACATATCTTAACCTTCGTTTTCATTACAAACTTTCTAAAATATCCTGTGCGGCTTTCGCTGGATCATCCGCACCAGTGATTGGGCGGCCAATAACAAGATGCGTCGCACCAATATCAAGAGCATCCTTAGGACCCATAACACGCTTTTGATCACCAAGTGCCGTCCCATGTGGACGTATCCCTGGAACCATCAATGTAAAATCAGAACCTAAATCAGATCGAATCATCTCAATTTCATGCGAAGAACAAACAATACCGGCAAGACCAGCATCTTTAGTAAGCCGGGCCATCCGCAACACTTGCTCTTTCATAGAATAACCATAGCCCACGGCTTTAATGTCTTCTTCTGATAAAGCCGTCAATACCGTTACCGCCAAAAGCTTAGAGCGCCCCTGCATGGCATCAAGCGCCGCCTCCATCATCGGACGCCCACCAGCCGCATGAACATTAAGATAAGCAGGCTCAAGGTTAGACGTAAGAGCGCGCACAGCTCCAGCAACGGTATTCGGAATATCGTGATATTTCAGATCAACAAATAACGCAGCTTCTGGGCAGCTTTCTTGCACTTTTTCAATACCACTAGGACCATAAGCATTAAAAAACTCAAGCCCCAATTTAATGCCCTTAGTAACAGGGCCAATTTCACGTGCTAAAGCACACGCTTTTTCTATCTCTGGCGTATCAATCGCGCAGAAAATTTGAGGATCAGTATGCATACACTAACCTTTCTTAAGTGCTGGGTTCGGTTTAGATAAAAGCGCTGGAAATAAATCATCTGCTGGCGGCGCTCCAGGTTTTTTAGGATCAAGACCTAAGCTCTCAATCTCTTTTTCTAAAGACTTCAACGATTTCTCGCTCTTCCGCTTAGCTTTCCTAACATCTGTACCATTGAGCCAAACAAAAAGCCCACCAACAAAAAAACCGACACCCAAAAAACAAAGAGCGATCAAATAAAGTGGCAAGTCTATACTATGATATGCTGGACTATAAACAACAGTAACGCTCTCTCGATTAAAAATCGCAAAGAGCGTTAAAACGACGACTAATGAAAATCCAAAAATTGCACGGATTAAAGACATTAGAGATTAATACCAATCATCTTCCTTTGATTGTGAATCATCCCCCTCACCATTAAGTCGATCACGGAGTCCCTTACCTGTTTTAAAGAAAGGAAGCCTCTTAGCTTCTACCTCAACAGATTCACCTGTACGTGGGTTACGTCCAGTGCGTGCTTCACGGTGCTTAACAGAAAAAGCCCCAAAACCTCTAAGCTCGACACGGTCACCATCGACCATGGCCTGCGTAATCTCTTCAAACACCGTATCCACGATACGTTCAACATCACGCAAATATAGATGCGGATTAAGTTCTGCAAGACGAGCAATCAATTCAGATTTAGTCATTGTTTCTCTATCCTCTATCTGGTGTTGGCTTGATAAAAACCTTGCCACGACAAATAGTTATTTAAATTATCATATATATTTAGAGTGCCTGATTCAGAAGCCATCCGTCAATAAAAACTGTATAAAAATACGATATAAAAAAAGCCGAGAACATGTCTCGGCTTTCTAAAATCATTCAATATAACGTAAAAATAACTTTTACTAGTCAGCTTTTGTTTCATTTTCCTTCAAAGCTGCTCCGAGGATATCACCAAGAGATGCACCTGATTCAGTCGAACCAAATTCTTGCATTGCTTGCTTATCTTCATCAACTTCGCGCGCCTTAATAGAAAGACCAACCTGACGAGATTTTTTATCTATAGAAACAACCTTCGCATCTACTTTCTCACCAACAGCAAAGCGGTCTGGACGCTGCTCTGAACGCTCACGAGATAGCTCAGACTTCTTAATGAAGCCTTTAACATCATCATTAACGCTCACCTCAATACCACCTGAAGTAATTTCAGTTACAGTACATGTCACAACGCCGCCCTTCTTAACGCCTTCCATAGCGCCAGCAAACGGATCATTTGAAAGCTGTTTAATACCAAGAGCAACACGCTCTTTTTCAGGGTCAATTTCAAGAATCTTAACCTTAACGCTATCGCCCTTCTTGAAGTTCTTAAGAACGTCTTCACTCTCATCTTCCCAAGAAATATCTGAAAGGTGAACCATACCGTCGATCTCTTCATCAAGAGCCACGAATAGACCAAATTCAGTAATGTTACGAATTTCACCTTCGAACTCATCACCTTCTTTGTGGTTTTCAGCGATTTTCTCCCAAGGATTATCTTGGCACTGCTTAAGACCAAGTGAGATACGGCGTTTCTCTTCATCCACTTCAAGAACCATCACTTCAACTTCTTGTGAAGTAGAAACAATCTTTCCTGGGTGTACGTTTTTCTTAGTCCATGACATTTCAGAAACGTGAACTAGACCTTCGATACCATCCTCAAGCTCAACAAATGCACCGTAATCAGCAATATTTGTGATACGGCCAGTAAAGCGTGCACCTGGTACAAACTTCGCTTCGACATCTTGCCATGGATCTGTTTCAAGCTGCTTCATACCAAGTGAGATACGTTGGTTTTCTTCGTTGAAACGAATAACCTGAACATCAACAGTTTGACCAATCTGAAGCGCTTCTGATGGGTGATTAATACGCTTCCAAGAAATATCAGTAACGTGCAACAGACCATCAACACCACCAAGATCCACGAATGCACCGTAATCTGTGATATTCTTAACAACACCCTGAAGAACCTGACCTTCAGCCAAGTTGTCCATAAGATCGCTACGTGCTTCTTCACGGCTTTCTTCAAGAACAGCGCGACGAGAAACAACGATGTTACCGCGTGCGCGGTCCATCTTAAGAATGTGGAATGGTTGTGGTGTGTCCATAAGTGGTGTCACATCACGCACCGGACGGATATCAACCTGAGAACCTGGCAAGAACGCAACTGCGCCGCCAAGATCAACTGTAAAGCCACCTTTAACACGGCCAAAGATAACGCCTGTAACGCGCTCATTCTTATCATGTGATTTTTCAAGCTCAACCCATGCTTCTTCACGGCGTGCTTTTTCACGTGAAAGTACAGATTCACCCTGACGGTTTTCCATACGCTCTACATATACTTCAACTGTATCACCGATTTTAAGCTCAAGCTCTTCACCTGGCTTTCTGAATTCTTGTAAAGGAACGCGGCCCTCTGATTTGAGACCAACATCAACCATAACAAAATCATCTTTAACAGCAACGACCGTTCCGTTAACGACGCTACCTGTAAAACTTTCTTGTCCACCTAGAGATTCTTCTAATAATTTTGCGAATTCTGCTGAATCCGACCTGTCTTGTAGTTTTGCTGCTGCTCCAGCCATTTGACTACTCCATTTTGTGTTTAAAGTTAAACTGTGCCACACGGCACGTTTTAAAGAAATAAAGCGTCAACAAAGCAAATATTGAATATAATCGATCTACAAAATCATTATAACGACAAGCGCTCTTTCACAATTCCGAGGGCTTTATCCAATATTTCAGCAGGTGTAAGATCACTGGTATCTATTGCTATTGCATCATCTGCCGGCTTCATAGGGGCCGCGGCTCTGGCCGCATCCCGTGCGTCTCGCTCACGCATATCCTTCAAAACGGCACCATATGTAACCTCAATCCCCTTAGATTGCAACTCTTTTGTGCGCCTTTGGGCTCTCACCTCATCACTCGCTGAAATAAACAGCTTAACCGGGGCCTCTGGACAGATCACTGTACCGATATCACGCCCGTCCAAAATCGCGCCCTTATATGATGCGCCTGGCCTTACAGCAAACCCTTTCTGCAAATCCAGTAATGCTTCACGCACCTGCGGAACAACAGCAACCTTGGAGGCCGCCTGTCCGCTCTCATCAAGTCGAAGCGCCGGGTTTTCAAGAAGATTTGGATCAAAAAAATCTCTGCAAAAATACGCCGCTTCAATCGCCTCATCACTATTAGCAGGATCACCGCCGCGTTCTAAAACTGTGAAGCCAACCAGACGGTATAGCGCGCCTGTGTCCATATAAGCAAAATCAAGTGTATCAGCCAGAGATCTTGCCAAAGTTCCCTTACCACTGGCTGCTGGCCCATCTATAGCAATAATATTATTTAGTTTACTCATCTCTTCTCACTCACTTAAATCCGGTTAAATACTGTAACCTATAATAATCATGATATTAAATAACGTGATTACCACGCCTATGCCAGCACTTATAGACGAACATCACAAGTCATAACATGATATGTTTTTCCTCTACAAACAAACATAAAAATATGCTACATTAGAGTAATTAAATACACACATCCTAATTTTAATTTCAATCAGGCCCCTCATGATGCTTAAGAAAATATCCCTTAAAATAAAAATCCTAGCCGTTTTTCTAATTCCAATGCTCGGCTTTCTTNATTTCGCTTATGAAGATATTAAANATTTACAAAGTGATCTNNAATCTCGNANCATCATAATCGAACTTATGGATGTAACAGTTGCTGCCAATAACTTAGTGCATGAACTCCAAAAAGAACGCGGCGCGTCCGCTGGGTACACAAAATCAAAAGGGGCCTCCTTCAAAGAAACACTACAGAAGCAACGGCTGGAAACTGATCAAAAATACAAAACATTCATATCTGCATTAGAAAGCACAGATCGCTCGCATTTTGATAAATCAGTAGATCAACAATTCGACTACGCGCTAAAGGATTTTAAAAAATTGGATCAGGTTAGACGCGATATAAGTGCCCTCAAAATGGAGCTTGCTGATGTCGTTAGTTATTACACAAAAATGAATGGTAAGTTCCTTCACATTACAGAAAAAATATCTCACCTAACAGGTAACACAGAATTACTGCATGAACTTTCAACATACTACTTCTTCACTCAATCAAAAGAGCGCGCAGGAATTGAACGCGCAATTGGCGCCGCTGGCTTTAGCGGCGGATGGAATGAAAAATTAGTTATTCGCTTTGCAGAACTTATTTCCGTACAAGAAACATACATGGATAGCGCAATAACTTTTGCTAAAGACTATCAAAAAAATAGAATTAAAGAGAACTTCGAAAAACCCATTTTCGCAGAAGTTCAAAAAATGCGTGATGTTGCAATGAACGGCGGTACTGTACAAAACATTACTGGCCCTAGGTGGTTTAAAACAATCACTAAGAAAATCAACATCCTCAAAAACATTGAGGACAGCTTAGCTCAAGATATTATAACCGATACCAAAACTGGAATTGTAAAAGCTAAACTGAAACGCGACTTAGCAATTGGCCTAACTCTTTTCTTAGGCATTTGCGGAGCATTAATTGCATTCTATATCATTAAAGATTTCATACGATCCTTCAACAATATGATCACTGATATGCGTAAGCTAGCCAATGGTGAATATGATATCAAAATTTCTGGTACAGACCGAAAAGATGAAATCGGCGAAGTTTCAAAAGAACTCGAGATACTAGAAGAAAAGCTCGGACAGCAAAAACAATTAGAAGAAAAAGCCCTTCAAGCTCAACTAGAAGCTGACGAGAAACAAAAGCAGCTTTTGAAAAAACTAGCACAGGACTTTGATGAACAGGTGAGAAATATACTTATCTCTCTAACTGAATCATCTTCTGCTCTTGGGAATACGGCTGAAGGTATGAAAGAAATTGCAACCAAAACAGCCGCAGCAAGCGGACAGGTAAAAACGGCAACAGATGAAGCTAATGATAACGTTGTAAATGTTGTTGAATCCATGGCGGAAATGGTCATGACGAGCCAGGAAATATCCCGTGAAATGACAGAGGTAAAATACAAATCGACTAGTGCCGCTGAAAGTGCGCATCAAGCAAATGAAACTGTTGCCAACCTAAATAGCCTTGTTGAAAACATTGGTGAATTCGTGGGCGCAATTCAAGAAATTGCAGAACAAACTAACCTCCTTGCACTCAACGCAACAATTGAGGCCGCAAGAGCCGGCGAAGCCGGAAAAGGTTTTGCTGTTGTTGCAGACGAAGTCAAAAAACTTGCAACAGAAACCGCAACAAAAACTGATGAAATAAATAATAGGATTANTGACATTCAAAATGCCACACAAGAATCCGTTATAGCNATGCAGGATATNATTCAGAATATTCAAAATATTGANCATTCTATCGCTGGGGTATCTGGTGCAGTCGAGGAGCAAAGNGCAACAAGCAATACGATCAAACATAATGTTTCATTAACATCCGAACGTGTCGCAGATGTCCAAAGCACAATCTCAACTGTAACCACNAATGCAGATCAAACAGGATCAGCTGCAGACGAAGTTTTAAACGCAGCAAAAGAAGTATCAGGACTATCAGAGAAGTTGAAAAATTCAGTAGATAACTTCCTGAAATCTATGAATAGTTAAAACCAAAATAAAAATTATGGCGCGCTTATTTGTGCGCCTAATTCATTCATAAGAGCAATAAAATTAGGGAATGATGTTTGAATAGGAGTACCATCATCCACAGTAACAGGCTCATCACTTACGCAGCCAAGAACAAGAAACGCCATTGCAATTCTATGATCTAAAGCTGTCTCAATAGTGGCACCGCCTTTAGGGGGCTGGCCACTACCATATATAGTAAGACTATCTTCACCCATCTCAAGCTTTACGCCGCAAGCCTTAAGACCTTCAGCAACCATCAAAAGACGATCACTTTCCTTAACCCTAAGCTCGGCTAAATTCCTCATTATCGTCGTTCCATTTGCACAAGCAGCGGCCATTGCAAAAACTGGAAACTCATCAATCATNGACGGTACAATTTCAGGATCAAGCTCGCAGCCTTGCAATATTTTTCCGCCCTTAACCACAATATCTGCGACTTCTTCGCCACCTTCAATGCGCTCATGCTCGAAACGAACATCAGCTCCTAAAGCTTGCAAAGCACGGTAAACGCCATTGCGACGATCATTAACGCCAATATTACAAAGCCTTAACTCAGCACCATCAATTAATGCTGCTGCAACTGCAGGAAACGCAGCAGAACTCGGGTCCCCCGGCACATCAATTGCGCACGGCTTCATCTCCTGCTGCCCTACTACACTTACACGCTGTGCACCATCAGCTAAGTCTTCTACATTTATTTCAAGCCCAAAAGCCCGCAGCATTTTTTCTGTATGATCACGCGTAGGCTTTTCTTCAATAACACTTGTCTGACCNCGNGCATTAAGCCCCGCCAATAAAACTGCAGACTTCACCTGCGCAGAAGCAACTGGTAAACGATATTCTATAGCAAGCGTATCCTCGGCACCTTGTACAGTAAGAGGTAAACGTCCCCCATCACTAGCTTCAAAACTTGCCCCCATCATCTCCAGCGGTATCATAACGCGGTTCATAGGGCGTTTTGTTAATGATGCATCACCTTGAAACTTTACTTCGATATTATGCCCAGCAACCAGCCCCATTAATAATCTTGTAGATGTACCACTGTTACCCATCTCAAGAGCGTGCTCAGGCTGCTTCAATCCACCGATACCAACGCCATATATACGCCATAATCCATCTTGCCCCTTTTGAATATCAGCCCCCATAGCGCGCATAGCATCCGCAGTATGAAGGACATCTTCCCCCTCCAGAAGGCCAGAAACTATTGTCTCCCCAATCGTTAATGCACCAAACATCAGCGCACGATGGGAGATTGATTTATCTCCAGGGACCTTAGTCGTACCTGAAAATTCAGTAATTTTTTGTGAGATTAGAGGCTTATTATTCATAGTGTCTTTATAAGCTTGATATCACTAAAATTCAACGCCAATATTTTCACAANCACTCTTGAAAAATGATTATTTTATAGATAAAAAGTTATAAAAAATTACAAAGAATATTATCAATAGAGGATCTATTAGAATGGTTTTTGACAAGAATGACGAAACACCAACCATAAGCGAGCAACTTAGAATAATCGCAGAACTACCACAAATTCATTCAATAGAACGCAATAAAGCCATNAGTGAAATTTTGATGAATGCTGCTAGAAATGGCAATNTACTNGAAAAAAAATTAAGTAGAGAACTGGCCTTACAAAATATTGACAATATAGGCAGTGAAAAATACGTGGAAATTCAACACACGTCCAAAGGCAAAGAGCCCGTATATACCCTAAGTACAAATACAGCCCTTAGCCTATGACTTAAAGCTACTTAATTTTCCTGAATAAGCGCTAGCAAAAGCAATGAAATCTTGTTCAGGTACAGGGCGTGAATAACGGAAGCCTTGCACTTCATCACAACCTTCATCCAACAAGAACTCTTCATGCTCTAACGTTTCAACNCCCTCAGCAATAACCTTAAGTCCTAGCGAACGTCCAAGTCCAATNATTGTACGTGCAATAGAGGCATCATCAGGNTCATTCAATGCATTGCGAATAAAGCTCTGGTCAATCTTTAACCTATCAATAGGGAATTGACGCAAATATGATAAAGATGAGTAACCTGTGCCGAAATCATCAATCGCAAGCTCAACTCCCATTGCATGAAGGTTTTGAAGTGTTTGTATCGTATGTTGAATATCATCCATAAACACACTTTCTGTCACTTCCAGCTCTAAATTACCTGGATCAATGCCTATTTCTTCAATCAATTTCTGCGTGTACGCACACAGGTCACTTTGGATAAACTGCGCTGGAGAAACATTAACCGCCACACGTACATCAATATCGTATTTATTTTTCCATTCTTTTACAGACTGGCAAGCCTTTCTCATAACCCATTCACCCATAGGTACGATCAAGCCTGATTGTTCAGCCACAGGAATAAACTCACCTGGAGAAATATAAGAACCGCCATCCTTGCTATTATCNGGCTTCCACCAACGCATAAGAGCTTCAGCACCAATAAGCTTACCCGTATTTAAATCCAGCTGAGGCTGATAGAAAATCTCCAATTGATCGTCTTCAAGCGCATCACGAAGATCACGAAGCATTTGAAAACGCGCTTGCACTGCACGATCAAAGTCCTCAGAGTACTCCTTAATTGTATCGCGCCCTTCTTCCTTAGCACGGTTAAGAGCAATATCAGCATTTTTAAGCACATGATCAGGCTCNACACCGTCATCAGGAAATGTCGAAACNCCAATAGAAGCACGNACTTGNAACTCTTCATTAAACACTCTAAAAGGCTCATATTTAATGACATGGTGTACTTTTTCAGCAACATCTTTTGCAGATGTAACACCATTATTGAGCGGCATTAAAATGGCGTATTCATCCTCACCACTTCGAGAAACTGTCGCAGATTCAGGCATAGCACTTCTAAGGCGCTTAGCAACACCACGCAAAATCGCATCACCTACATTATGCCCCATAGAGTCGTTAATATCTTTGAAGTGATCCAAATCAATTGTCACAATGGCAAAACGTTCAACAGTCTCCTGAGCATCGTAACTCTCGGAAGAAGATGAAGATTTTGGGTTATTTTTTCTCGCTTGTTCACTGAGCGTTTGAATAAATAAAGTTCGGTTAGGCAAACCAGTCAGAGTGTCATAATAAGCAAGCCTGTGAATTTTATCTTCAGCTGCGCTTTTTATATGGGTCAAGTTATCTGCATTTTGTCTAATCAGCCTGTATGCAACATCAATCGCACCACCAATTTCATCATCAGGATCATAAGGAGACTCTTCTATTTGCGGGGCTTCTGGGTCACGCACAGCAGCCAGGAGATTATTTCGCATAAAAAGCATAGGCTCAAGCAACCAATGACCAAGAGCCATCATAAGAACCGTTGTCACAAATGCTGACATTAAAAGCATAATAACAATCGTCTCTTTCACAAAAGCAAATAAGTCTTGCTGAATAGAAGAAGAATCCATCCTAAGCACAATAAAATATGTCGCCGCTCCGGTGCTAATACTCGTTACAAATTCATAACGACCACCATCATTACTTCTAAATGTCTTTGAAATATTATCACGATCATAAAGCGTAATAACTGGACTCTCACCATATGTTTTTAATAAAGCCAGTGAATCGCCAGAAAGACCCAGACTATATACAGTTAACCCACTAACCTTCGTCAGTGCAAACAAACGCCTGACAGCCTCTTCATCAAATGGAGAAGCAAAAACCTCACGCACTTTAATATTGGCAAGAGGCCTAACAGAAGAAGAACCAGCCTCCTCAAGATGCACTAGCTTTTCACGCTCAAAACTCGGTATCTGAGAAAAATTAAGAACACTGACTTGCACAAGAGCTATAGTCATAAATACAGCAAGAGCTATGCGCCAACTAATCCTACTCTTCCAGATTTGGGTAGGCGCCGTTAAAAAACGCAAAGCTTTCCCTTTAGTCTTTTGCTTTGAAAAAGATGAAGTACCAACCACTTTCGACATTGCTTCCATTAAGTAAACGCTCGCTTATAGAAAAGGACTGCGCCTATTCCTTCAAAGAAAATGCATCAAGAAAAAACATTTTTTTGAAATTTTAATATTAGATTCTAAACACCAAGAACCAGACCATACAATTTTTATTGTACCCTAAAATTAATTAACAAGCTCTTTAAAAGTATAAAATTTTAGATACATCTAATACACCCTCAGACAATGTATAATGGTATGTTCATCCCCTAATATTGTACACGCAAAAAGCGTGTCATCCCCGCCATCTTTGATCTTTAATTTCTTCCGAAGACCCTCTATTTTCTGAGGGAAATTACGTATTACAAGATTAGCTTTTTTCACAGGAATAGACTTAGCACGCACTGCATATATACCTACTATTTGAAAACATTTCCCAGGAAAATTTTTTTCAATTTTTTTTGAGGTATAAAGCTGTGTATGCTCATGAATTTTACATAGATCAAATTGTTTCGCGAGCATCTTATACCCTCCAGACTTCTGAAAAGCTGGACCCGGCTCGTATAAATATGCAAGAGGCTGGGAATAAGAAATATCAGCCTCCCGCTCCTCCAGCCGGTTATATGTGAATTTATTAACGACATCACCCGCATCATTAATTTCAACAGAGATAACCTCAACCTCATCTACTGGCAAAGATTGATCAAAACGAAGAAGATAAAGCACCTCCTTACAATCACCTTTCCATTGAACAATATGCACTTCATAGACATACTTTAAAGCGTCGCAGGCCGCCCATATATCCAGCATTGGAGAAGCTTTCACCATAACTCGGCGTGCTTTCTGCTTTAAAATTGGTATGAGGCCAAGAATATCGGGACTACAATCCTCAATAAGAAACTTCCCTTTTCGGTTTTCATCACGCCGCTGCGGATCAATGTAAACAAGCTCAACAGGGTCTATAGTTTCCAACAATACATCTGAGTCTCCACATCTAACACTTGTCTCTTTAAGATCCAAAGCAGATAAGTTATGTGCAATTAACTCCGCAGAATCCTGATCACGCTCTATACATAGACCCGATTGAAAGCGACGTGAAAAATAAGCTGTATCAATACCAGCGCCGCCCGTTAAATCAACAAAACTATCTCCTTCAAACAAGGCGGATTTATATAATGCAGTAGCCTCACTCGAGGCCTGTTCAACCACAAACGTTGGTGGAAATACAACGCCAACCTGCTTATACCAAGACGGTATCTTTTTTATCGCTTTTTGCCGTGCTTTAATTTGAGACAAGATTAATGGATAATCCCAGGAACTATCCGGAGGTTTTTTCATAGCAAGCTGCGTAGTATCATCTTTTTCATGCTGAACTATAAATTTTTGGATCTTTTCATCTAGAAGGCTTTGCCAAGTCATAACAACTAAGATAATAATTTATACTCAATAAAGACAGCTATTTTAACAAAGAATAAAGCAATGAAATTCACACTCCCCTATTGGTACGATTTACATACACATTTAAGACAAGACCAACTCCTTGCACCGATTTTAAAGTCTCAAATTGAAATGGCTTGTGCTGGCGTTTTAGCAATGCCAAATACAAAACCACCAGCTGCAAAAGTTCTTAAGAGCGATCCTTTAGATTATTACAGCCTTGAGGAATACCAAGCCGATATCAAAGAAAATGGCGGGGACAATCTAGATGTTATCATTACCCCCCTATATCTAACCAAAGATACAACACCACAAATGATAGAAGAAGGTTCAAAATCAGGAATACTAAAAGCCTGCAAATACTACCCTCCGCACGGTACAACAGGCGCTGATTTTGGTTTCCCTTTTGAAAACTTCTTTGAAAACGGCGTCTTCGAAGCCATGAAAGATAATGATGTTTCACTCTGTATTCATGGAGAAGAACACGGACTAGAAGGTGAAAAATATTTCGATCGTACAACAAATGCTGAAGAGATTTTCTACCAAGAGCGCATGACACTGCTAGCAGATAAATGCCCGGATCTAAAAGTCGTTTGCGAACACCTAACAACAAAAGTCGCCGTAGATTATGTACATGCACGCGGTAACAACGTAGCCGCAACAATTACACCGCAACACCTCCTTTATACAGTCGGTCACTTACTGCAAGGCCTCAAATACCACCTATTCTGTTTACCGCTACTCAAACATATAGAAGATAGAGAAGCACTGAGAAAAGCAGCGACTGACAAGAACAACACCAAATTCTTTGCAGGCACCGACAGCGCTGCCCATACAGTAAAAGCAACAGCATGCGGATGCGCCGCAGGCTGCTTCACTGGCTTCATAGCTCCGCAATTATACGTACAGGCTTTTGAGGAGAGCGGCTTAGACATGAGCATCTCAGAAAATCAGGAAATATTCAAAAAATTCCTATGTTTCAATGGCGCACATTTTTATGATCTGCCAACACCGTCAAAAACATTTACATTAAAGAAAAAGACCAGCAAAGTTGAAATGGTTAAGACGCCAGCTGGCGATATTACACCGCTTCCTATCGGTCTAAATCAAGAAACTCTTCCTTGGTCTATTGAGCTTTAAACAACAAAAAACCCCGCTACGAACGGCGGGGNTTGTTTTTCAANGCNAANAAANCTATTTATCAATCATTCTAAANAAACGATCTTGTAAATTAGCATCATCTCTCAGNTTCCCTCTGAAAGAGCTTGTAACTGTAGATGAAGAACGCTTTTTCACACCACGGCTAGACATACACTGATGATCTGCTTCAATGTAAACTGCAACACCCTTAGGCGAAAGCGTTTCATCAATCACATTAGCAACAGAATTCGTCATATTCTCTTGTGATATCAAACGCTTTGCATAGACATCTACAATACGAGCCAATTTAGAAATACCAACAACATTCTTGTTCGGCCAGTAAGCAACATGAGCAACACCACTAATTGGTACAAGATGATGCTCACAATGAGAGTTAAATTCAATATTCTTTACCAAGACGATGTCATCGAAATCCTCAATATCCTCAAATGTCTTTGAAAGCTCTTTAGCTGCATCCTGTTTATAGCCAACAAAAAATTCATCATATGCTCGGATCACACGCGCAGGCGTTTCCAACAAACCATGACGCTGTGGATTCTCCCCAATATAACGCAATAACAGTTCAATAGCTGCTTCCGCTTCCTCACGCGAAGGACGCACAATCTCATTCATATCTTTTCCTATCTTGGCAACTTCAGAGCTCATTTTTTAAGACTTTCAAAATATTTTGGGTTGTCTTAGCGTTATTTTCCTTTATTTTCCAGTAAAAAATAACGTTTTGAGATTATTAAATATGACGCAACTCACAATTTTCAACAGTTTAAAAAGAAAAAAGGAACAATTTGTTCCTGTAAACTCAGAGCATGTGCGTCTCTATGCTTGCGGCCCAACAGTCTATAACTATGCGCATATCGGCAATGCTAGGATGGCAGTAGTATTTGACCTTCTCGCGAACATACTAAAAACTTTATACCCTCAAGTAACGTACGCATCAAATATTACAGATGTTGATGACAAAATTATAAAAGCCCATAAAGAAACAGGTGAGCCTATTAGCGCCATCACAGAAAAATACACCCGTATCTACAACGAAGATATGGCAGCTTTAGGCTGTTCAAAGCCAGATATTCAGCCACGAGCGACAGAAACTATTTCAGAAATGATCAAAATCATTGAGCAATTAATTGAGCGCGGCCACGCATATGCCGCAGATGGACACGCACTTTTTAACGTACCATCATTTGATCAATATGGTGGTTTATCAGGGCGAAGCCGTGATGAACAAATAGCAGGGGCACGAATTGAAGTCGCCTCTTACAAAAAGGACCCAGCTGACTTTGTGCTTTGGAAACCATCAAAAGACGATGAACCAGGATGGGACAGCCCATGGGGAAGAGGCCGTCCAGGCTGGCACATTGAATGTTCTGCAATGAGCGAAAAGCACTTAGGCCTTCCCTTTGATATTCATGGCGGCGGTGCCGACTTGAAATTTCCTCATCACGAAAATGAAATTGCTCAAAGCTGCTGTGCCCATGGGGAAGAATCTGATATGGAGTCCTATAGTAAATATTGGATGCACAATGGATTCGTAACAGTCGAAGGCGAAAAAATGTCTAAATCTCTAGGCAACTTCCTTCTCGTAAACGATCTACTAGAAAAATATAACGGTGAAGTGCTTCGCCTTACACTTTTGTCCGCACATTATCGTCAGCCACTAGATTGGTCAGAAGACAAACTCCACCAAAGCCAAAAACAATTAGACCGCTTTTACAAACGCCTTGAGCAAATGAGTGATATAGAAGCAGAAAAAGACGTACAGGCCGATAAAGTCTTAGCTGCATTATGCGACGATCTAAACACGCCGCTAGCCCTAGCTGAGATCAACACCCTTCTTAAAGAAGAAAATTCACCCACCTTAAAAGCTAAGCTCAACCATGCCGGAAAATTACTAAATATCCTTCAAGCTGACCCAAGTACGTGGCTAGACATTTATGAAAAAAACATGACTACAGATGAGTACGAAGATTTACTTCAAGAGCGTACACAAGCAAAAGCGGATAAAAACTGGAGCCGCGCTGATGAAATTCGCAATGAATTAGCCGCAAAAGGTTTTAAAATAATCGATACTCCAGAAGGCCCCAAATTAGAGAAAACCTAACGTTCAATAAGCACCTGATAAAATACATACTCTGTTGGACTTGTGCTTTTCAAGAAACAACCAGCNTTCCGGCCAGCAAGCTGACTNTCAGTATCACCAATAACATTGGTAAAACCAAATGTTCCCGTAAAAGCTGCCTCACCCAAATTACCATCNGTAGGCGGNTCNGACATTGGATGTGCAATATCTAATAGNTCATTTATCTGCTGGCAGACTTCTTTACGAAGCTCATCAACCACCAAAATTACATCTGAACACTCTGAAGTNCCNCAAGTAGANCCNACATTTAAGATCTCATTATCACCGTAAATATGCCACTGGTTATCAGGTACTGGNGTNACAGCCATCGCTTCANTTGGAGGCTGTGAAAAATTCACACCGCCGCCGGAAATATGGAAGANTTTACAGTCGTCACTTGAACAATTTGTATTGGCATATAACGCCGCCCCCGGCGCTTCAAAGCTCACCTCATCTGCTAAATACCCACGAAGCCTAACCTGTGATGTCGCATGCCCAACCGCAGTTGAAAACTCGATAATTTCACCAGCCAAAAGCCGCGCCCGCTCAGCACCAAGNACATCTGCACCGCCNCGATTNCCNTGAGCCACAACAAAAGATAGAGCTGCTAANAGNCCAACAGCAATCAAAATAAAAAAAAGAACATTTCCACTTTCTTTAGACGTACATGTACGCATGNAAATTATTCACCTTCCTGCATAAATATAAATTTCTCAAAATCTTTAATATTTGTCTTAGGGATATGTACGGGCATCGTTTCAACACCTAGTTCGGCTAAACATAACAAAACCTCTCTGCCACTTCCCACTTCCACATTATCCATCACACCTATGCCTAGAACTGGCTTCATAACTGCTTCACCTGCATTATATAGTGACATAACATTTTGACGTCGCTGCTGGTCTTTATAAGATAAATCTTCAGGCGACTTTATATGCCCATCATGCGTTAACCACTCAAAACTAAAAACTGACAACCGCCAGCTTTCAATTACTTTTTTGATATCTATATAAATTTCGACAAATCTATCTGGCTGAGAGGTAGCCGCCTGATTATCATTGAATTTCACGCTCTTGATCCCGCACATTTTTTTATATAGTGTAAATCAGTTTCATAATGAATGGAAAGCAAAATAAGCGATGAGCGCAAATACACCGGAAACAATTTCAGTTGATTCAAAAGTAGATGAAGTCAAATGTGATGGCGGACATGGCGCCATGGGGCACCCAACTGTTTGGTATAGCTTTGAAGGACAAGCGCACGTCTCTTGTGGATATTGCGGACGCCTATTTGTAAAAACAAACTAAGCCTTCAGACTATAAACACCGCTCAGCTTGATTTTTTCTAAAAATCTTTTATATAATTAAACGTGTGATGCCTAGAAAGGGTCACCAGTTATACAATTTATGAACTTGCTTTTTGAAAGGAGTTTAGCCATGACAAGTGGAAGATTAACGCTATTTGACAGCCCACTATTTTTAGGNTTTGACGAAATTGAAAAAACGTTCGACCGTATGCGAAAAAGCNGCGGAGAAGGTTACCCNCCCTACAANATTGAACAAATAGGTGAAACTGGCTTTCAGATAACACTTGCTGTTGCTGGNTTCTCTATGGACGATCTCGATGTTGAAATCGAAAATAATCAACTCACNATACGTGGCAAGCAAAATGATGATGAAAANGATGANCGNATNTTTCTGCATAGAGGNATTGCAGCACGACANTTCCAGCGCAGNTTTATTCTTGCCGAAGGTGTAGAGATTAGAGGCGCCGCCCTTGATAACGGCTTACTGCATATTGCATTAGAGCGNATCATCCCAGAATCAAAGGCAAAAAANATTAAAATTCATACGCCTCAAAACAAACAATCTGGCTTAAAATCACTGCCAAAATCAGCGATCGATATAAAAGAAAGCACAAGCAAAGAGTAACNAGNATAAATTTTTAATGCTTTTGTAAGCTATTGCTTATACACTTNAAAAAAAGAGAGGGAACACATGAGTTCTAACAAAGATATTTTCGGGCACAATGGAGATAATCAAGAAACGCTGGAACTGNTAAAACATATAACAGAACANGATTTTCTTGGACTTGGTATACATGATGTTGCTTACATCAAACCAGTAGATATTGANGGCACAACACAATTTGCGATACATGCTGCTGACGGCACAACNTTATCTGTTTTAAAAGATAAGAATACGGCGCTNGGCACNATTTTTCAAAATGATTTAGAAGCNGTNACNCTGCATTAAAAAAATTAAGCAGCAATCATCCAGCCATCAGGNTTGAGNAATAATGATTGAATAGCCGCTTCGTCTTTNGCTTCCACAAGCTTATTGCGCAAATCATCATTCTTCAAAAGCCGNGTTAGTCTAAACACACGGCTAAGGTGCATGTTACCATCACGTGCNGGTGACAACAGAACTGAAGCNACATTTACNGGAACACCATCAGGNGCCTTAAAATCAACATCTTGATCAAGNGTTACCAACATAGCAAANGGCTCTTGAATGCCATTAACACGCATATCAGCCATCAGAAGGCCACCNCCAATTAAAGAACGCTCTAAACGCATCTTACTGGTNAAGCCTTCATANAGTTTATTCGAAGGCACAGGCGTGTGCTCNGCAACNAAGTCAGTACACATTTTATAAAANTGCTCATAATGCGAAACTTTCATTCGCGGAACAATTAAATCAAACCCAATATTTTTTACTGTATTCTTAAACATACACTCCCCACATTTTNTTAAAACGACACTGCACATATAAAAATGTGCCCCCCATTATTTAAAATGCTGGCCATACATACGCCGAATTTTTGTGCACGTCCAGTAAAAAATAAGTTGCGGTGCAACCAAAAGGAATCTTGTAAAATGCATTCCACCCCTAAAAGTTATAAACACTTCATAACTATGCAGAATATATAAAAAAAACCCCCTAAATATCTAAAATAAAGGAGGCTTTAATGAATGTGAATAAAACTAAAAACTTAGCTTTGTGTTGAATTTTCTGGATCAATCCAGCCAATATTCCCGTCTGTTCTCTTATAAACCATACTTAAACCGCCATGCGTAGCATTTCGGAACATTAAAGCGCCTTCACCAGATAAATCCAATCGCATAACAGCCTCAGAAACACTCATTGAATCAATTGCTGTACTCATTTCAGCAACAACAACTGGATCATCTCCTGCTAAATTCTCATCCTCAGGCTGATCATCTTGTTCAGGAGCCGCAGCCAAAACATAATCACGCGCCTTAACAATTTCTGTNTCAGGTGTTTGCTCAAGGCGCTCATGGTGATCACGAAGCTTTTTCTTATAACGACGCATCTGCTTGCCAACCTTAGCNGCAGCAGCTTCAAATGAAGCATACGGGTCCTGGTCCATAGCATCNGCNACAACCATAATATTTTTCCCCATNTGAATTGAAATGTGCACACGCGTTTGCTGATGGCCATGTCCTTCACGTGAAAATGTCACTGTCGCAAATGTCGCATGATTAAAATATTTTTGTGTNAGATCATCAATTTTATCTTCCACATGACCACGCAATGATTCNCCGACATCAATCTGCTTTCCATGAACATTAAGTTCCATAGCATCTTCCTCTTCTATATTATTGAATATTTATACTTTGATTATATCACATCATACGCACGACCCGTGAATGAAAATCAGCGTGTAGTGCATAATTTTTTAGAATTTACATACCAGTAACTTCAGCCTCAGGAGCCACATCTGAAACGACTTCTGGTGCGGGAGGAGCAAGTTTAGCAGCTTCCGCATCAATTTGCTCTTGAGTAGGCAAATCTACAGGAGTATCAGACAGTGAACGAAGCCANGNAATTACAGCAGCTCGCTGCTCTGGTTTTCTAAGTCCAGCATATGCCATTTTTGTACCTGGCACGTACTTCTTAGGCTTCCATAAAAATTCATTNAGCCTTGCATAATCCCAAGAGCCTTCTAGTCCGGACATCGCATCCGAATAATCAAACCCAGCATGAGAAGCCACATCACGACCAACAACACCATAGAGATTAGGACCAACTTTATTTGGGCCGCCTTTATCAAAAGAGTGACAAGCCGCACATGCTTTAGCAAATTTCTGCCCTGCCATCACATCCGCATCGGCAATCAATGCCAAAACAGGATCAGGACCTTTTGGCTTACGAGCACCACCGCCTGCTGAACCACCAGCAGCAATCTCAACAGCATTTTTACTAAGCACCTCAGGCTGAACGATAACACCGCTCAACAGAGTCCCTAAAACAGCAACGAAAACTGCAACTAAAAAAGCACCAACAAATTTGTGTATTTCAAAACGGCCCATAAATTTTATCCGATTAATAACCTATATTAAAAAAACTATACCAGTTTAAAGTGTTTTGTCGACAACTGATATACAGATTGCGTATAGTCTTTCAACTGAAATCTCAATACTATAGATAAAAAAATATTATGAATTTGACCAACATCAAAAAAATCTCATTTCAAGGAGCCATCGGCGCATACTCAGACCTCGCATGTCGTAACCTTTTCCCAAATATTGAGACCATCCCTTGCGTATCCTTCGAAGACGCCTTTAAAGCGGTTAGTGAAAAAAAAGCTGATCTTGCGGTCATCCCTGTTGATAATACGATCGCAGGACGCGTCGCAGACGTACACCATCTAATACCAAATGGTGACTTATTTATTATAGGCGAATATTTCATGCCTATACGTCACGCCCTCTTAGGAATAAAAGGAAGTGAAATACAAGACCTAGAATACGTTCACAGTCATGTTCACGCCATTCCTCAATGTCGAAAAAAAATCAGAGAACTAGGATTAAAAGAGAATATTCATGCCGATACGGCGGGGGCAGCCCATGAAATAGCAGAACGAAATGATAAAAAACATTGCGCCATCGCCTCAGAACTTGCCGCTGAAATATATGGCCTAGATATTCTCATAAATGATGTACAGGATGCAGATCACAACACAACTCGATTTTTGATACTAGGACAAGAGCCTGAAATTCCTGAAGAAATAGAGGGTGTAATTACGTCTTTAATTTTTGAAGTTAGAAACATTCCCGCTGCTTTGTATAAAGCCTTAGGTGGCTTCGCAACAAATGGATTAAGCTTCACNAAACTGGAATCCTATGTAGATCCACAATTCAAAAGCGCTAAATTCTTTTGTGACATTGAAGGACACCCAGACAGCGAATCATTCAAACTCGCACTGGAGGAACTTGGCTTCTATGCGGCGGATGTTAAATTCCTTGGCGCTTATAAAGCACATGAATTTAGAAAATAANACAAAGCCCCTTGTACTATAGCGCCNACATGTTAGGCTTGGNCAACGAAAAAGAAAACGAAAGC
Source organism: Micavibrio sp. TMED27 (assembly GCA_002167715.1). GTDB lineage: Bacteria > Pseudomonadota > Alphaproteobacteria > Micavibrionales > Micavibrionaceae > TMED27. The sequence goes on along the minus strand of NHCG01000010.1, from coordinate 56,321 downwards.
AGATTTTTAAAATGCCAACACATGCAGAAATGGCCAACAAACTACTTATAAGTGGTGCACAATTCTTCAGAGACTTTGCAGAAAAGTTNGGAGAACAAGACCCAAAGATGTCAGCTCAAATGCTTGAGAACGCTGATGTTTTCGAGCAACTAGCAACGTTAATAGAAGGCAACCCTACCGGTGAGCTCAATGGCACACCCGTCGGCACATTGGCTGGTAAAGTTCTCAAAGATGCTGCAATATTCTTTTATAGCCTCGGTGAGCAAAACGAGCCTATAAAAGAACAAATGGTTGAAAATGCAAATGTCTATAATCAAATCGGCGATCTCGTAAGCGAAGATCCGATGGGTATTTTAGACTAACGTGATTCCTTGTAATTCTTAGAAAAGCTATGTATTCTGGTTATGTCTAGAGCACTNATTCAGGCGCTCGTCTCAAACCATTTTCAAAAAGTATATCATGGCACGCACACGATCAATTCGACGTAACCGTAAATCATCTAAGAAAAAACAAAACGGNATACTTCAATATCTNCCAGAAACCTTNCAAGCATTTATCGCAAGACGAATTATTGACATCGTCGCAAGCGCCTTAGCGCTGAGCAGNATCTTNATATTATGCGCGCTTTTATCNTATACNGCCGCTGANCCATCTTGGAATACAGCCGCTGATCAAGACAGCGTCATTTCAAACTGGATGGGATTAAAAGGGGCCGTAACAGCGGACCTTCTCCTACAAACCATAGGGGTGGGCGCTGTATTATTCACGATCATTCCCTTCATCTGGAGCATTCGTTGCTTTAATAGGCAGAGCCTAAAGCCACTTACACTGAGATTATTAGGCTTAGGCATATCTGCATTTGCACTCTCGGTAGCTTGCGCTAACATCCCGTCTAGCAACTGGTTAGCACAGCCATCNNTAGGAAGCTCTTTCTCTNCGCTTTTCNTAACATGGATCGAAACACCACAGACACCTCTTTCCTTCCTAANCCCTGCAACTGCGAGTTTACTAGCAGGGTTTATNGCCCTAAGTTCCGGACTATACGCTGCTGCTATTAAGAAAGNNGAATTTATAAGCTTTATCCTNCATAGTTACCTCTATATAAAAGCNAGCCTAATATATATCGCCGGAATAGTAGANGGCTTCAACAGCTGGATTAAACACCACAACGACCCCCATTACCGCCCAGATCCTATGAGCGTACTCGGAACATTTCCAAAAATTTCNGTTAAACTTCCAAAAGCAGAAATNACTNCTAAGCCTGCGCATTCATCAACTCAAAAAACAACGAACATTGAGCCAANCACAAGCCTNGAAATTGCTNCAGCAGCNAANTCTATAAACACTGAAAAGCCACAAACAAATATACCTGTGGTCACCCCGCAAGCATCAACGCCAACACCACAATCAAAGCAAACAAATTTCTCTCTTGATGGCGAAAACTGGGAATTCCCTTCAATTGAACTTCTGGAAACACCACCGATTGAACAAACTAACGCGAATTTAAATGAAGATGCCCTACGCAAAAATGCAGAACTTCTTCAAAACGTACTTGCAGATTTTAATATTGAAGGAGAAATCACATCCATTCACCCAGGCCCTGTTGTAACACTGTATGAGCTAGAACCAGCGCCAGGAACAAAATCCGCAAAAGTAATAGGTCTTGCGGATGACATTGCTCGTTCAATGTCTGCAATCTCTGTACGTGTCGCTGTCGTACCTGGACGCAATGTTATTGGNATAGAACTTCCAAACAAACTTCGTCAGACAGTTTATATGCAAGAACTCCTCACAACGCGTATGTACGAAAAAACAGAGAAACGCCTACCGCTAATTCTTGGTAAAGATATCGGCGGACAACCAATCCTTGCCGACCTTGCAAAAATGCCGCACCTCCTTGTTGCGGGAACTACAGGATCTGGTAAATCAGTTGCGGTCAACACGATGATCCTCTCACTTCTCTATCGCCTAAGTCCAGAGAAGTGTCGNTTCATNATGATTGACCCTAAAATGCTAGAACTCTCAGTCTATGATGGTATTCCGCACCTACTAACTCCAGTTGTAACAGAGCCGGGTAAAGCNGTTGTTGCNCTAAAATGGACAGTAAACGAAATGGAAGAGCGTTACCGCGCCATGTCAAAACTAGGCGTACGCAACATTGACGGCTACAACGCACGTATTCGTGAAGCACTTTCCAAAGATGAGACCATAATGAAGAAGGTGCAAACCGGCTTTGATCCNGAAACAGGCGCAGCAATCTACGAAGATCANCCTATGGAGCTTGCAGAGCTTCCATATATCGTTGTCATCGTAGATGAATTCGCGGATCTTATGCTTGTTGCAGGAAAAGATGTAGAAAACGCTATCCAACGTCTAGCGCAGATGGCAAGGGCTGCAGGCATACACCTCATCATGGCAACGCAGCGCCCATCTGTTGATGTTATTACGGGCGTAATTAAAGCCAACTTCCCTACACGTATATCTTTCCAGGTAACATCAAAAGTAGACAGCCGCACTATCCTGGGCGAAGGTGGAGCAGAACAACTTTTAGGTATGGGCGACATGCTCTACATGGCACCAGGTGGACGCGTAACACGCGTACATGGTCCGTTCGTAAGCGATCCTGATGTAGAGAAAGTCGTAAACGAACTAAAACTACAAGCAGAACCAAGCTATATAGAAAGCATTACATCTGGNGAAGGATTAGATGCAAGCGAGGTTATGAATGCAATTTTTGAAGATCGCTCAGGCGATGAAAAAGTCGATGCTCTATATGATCAAGCAGTAGCTGTCGTAGCGCGTGAAGGAAAAGCTTCTACTAGCTTTATCCAACGTCATTTACAAATAGGCTATAACCGTGCCGCGCGTATTATGGAAGAAATGGAAAGACAAGGCGTCGTTTCACCTGCAAATTCCACAGGAAAACGTCAAATTCTCATCTCTGATTTCTCTGAAGCTTAAGAAGCATAAAAGGCCGCAACGCCTGATAAAGCGAGCATATTATAAAATAGTTATGCCTTAAGGCTTTGCAAAACAGAAAAGCTTCTATATTCCTAATTATAGAGAATAAAGGACTATCTATGCGATTATTATTATCAAGCCTAATCTGTCTTACACTTGCATTTCCAGCATTTGCAAAAGAAAAAACAAAAGGCTTTATGAGCGATGTTTTAAAAGCCGAGAAATATCTACAAACACTTGATACCGCAAGATCACGCTTTGTACAAACAACACATGATGGAACCCAGCTTGTTGGAACCTTCTATCTTGATAGACCTGGAAAACTGCGTTTTGAGTATGATGATCCCATTAAAGATTTCGTTGTAGCCGACGGTTTTTTTATATATTTCTATGACTCNCAGCTAGGCGAACAAACAAATGCGCCTATAGGTCAAACACTTGCAGACTTCTTCCTACGCGAAAACATCCANCTTNACGATGACATTCGCGTCGAAAGTATTCGACGAGGCGGNGGCCTCATGCAAATCAAGCTTGTCCAAACAGATGATCCAGAAAACGGTTCTATCACGCTTGGCTTTAAAGAAGACCCATTNGAACTCAGNAAGTGGCGTATCGTCGATGGNCAAGGTCTTATTACAGAAATCGAGCTTTTTTANCTTAAAACAGGNATCAAACATCCTAATGAGCTCTTCATTTACAAAGACCCTAATAAAGGTATAGTCCCAGTCTATAATGAGTAAAGACTATGAATAACGGCCCACTACACCATCTTATCAAACAGCTATCCCAGTTACCTGGACTTGGCAACCGTTCAGCGCGCCGAATAGCCCTTCATCTTATAGGTCAGAAAGAAGGGCAAATGATCCCTCTTGCGCAAAGCCTCCTAAGAGTTGCGGAAGAAATTAAAACCTGCGTCACTTGCGGCAATCTCGACATGATAAACCCTTGCAGTATCTGCCAAGACATTAAGCGTAACAATGAACAAATCTGCGTTGTTGCGCAGGTTAGTGACCTCTGGGCCATAGAACGTACAGCTGCATTTAAAGGCCAATACCATGTCACTGGCGGACTGTTATCCGCACTTGATGGTATTGGTCCCAATGATCTTAATATTGAAAGCCTAAGGCCGCGTATTACCGAAAATAACATTAGCGAAGTTATACTTGCATTAAGTGCAACAGTAGACGGACAATCAACAGCCCATTTCATTGCAGATAGGCTTTCTGACCTCCCTATTGATATCACTCACCTTGCCCACGGTGTACCTGTCGGTGGTGAACTAGATTATCTTGATGATGGTACAATTACGACAGCCCTTAGGTCACGTAAGTAATCTTACTCTTTTTCTGAAATATAAAGTTTTCCAGATCCGCTTACGCCGATAGCCGCCATATAGGAACTATGCCCCACACCATCACCACCGATCGACAGATCATAATAAACATGGGCAGGAAAAAAATGATCTGAAGATGTAGCCTCAACATCATTTTCACCAAAGCGTACATACACGTCCACATCAGAATAAATACTTATGACACGTGTTTCCTGAGAAAAAGAATCCACGTTTCGAGTAGTAGCAGCATTTATATCAAGCACATGCGCACAATCATCTTTAAGTTTTAAGGCAGGAATGGGATTATCGTTAACATCTAAAGGTAGCTTAGTCATATTCATGTTTTTATCTCCTATTTAAATTATAAGCACAAAAAAACCGCCTCGAACGGCGGCTTCTTCAAATAGACACAATAGTGGCTTTTATAAGTAATTTTTATTATCAAACAAAGCTCACAATGTAAAGGATTATTTTCCTAAACCTATATGATCCAAAGGATTAAACACATTATTGACAGGTACCTCACCTGAAGGCAAAGCAACAAGCTTAACAGTAATCTCGATATTACGTGTGTCTAAAGACTTAAAACCTTCATAATTAACAAGCGCCTCGGTAAAACGCCCAGCTGCTTCAGAAGGCTCATTAGGATAAATAGGTCTTTGCAAAAGCAGACTATATTCATTTGCACCTGTCTGGCCAATAATGTCTGATTGTCTTCTCAATTGGACTAAGTACTGCGATAATTTCGCAACCGCAAAATCAGCTGCATATGGCCCTTCATTTGCTGCAATTTCATTATAACTGCTCAAAGAAATCATAAGCATAAATGTTTCTTCACCATAACGATCCGCACGGTCAATAGCAGAACGGAAAAGCTGGTTATAAGCAGACTTAGCGATCACACCACCAGCACTAGGGAAGTCTTCTGTATCATCACCAATATGCTTATAAAGCTCTAAGAAGCCTTTTGCAGCTTGAACCTTTTCATCTAATAGAGCTGGATTTAAAGGTTTATGAAAGACGTCATTCACACCAAATTTCAAACCTTCAGCACGGTTCATATTCGTTTCTGTCATTAAAATCGTATACGGGTAATAAGCAGCAGAACGCCTAATATCTAAAATTAAAGTACGCGGACTGGTCAATGGACTAGGGTCTAGGAAAACAATATCATACTGCCCCTCTTTACATAGACGCACAGCATTATTCTTCGAAGTCTCGCCTTGTACCATATGCCCAAGCGTTTCTAGTTTCGATTTAATAAATTGAGCCGACATTGGCTCCTTATCAACGACTAATATTCTCATGCACTTAAACTCCCCTACACGCGAGAAACAATAATAGTAGATACATGATCGTTAAAAAATAGATAAATTGAAAGAGGAAATTATATATTTTATATAGAAAACAAAAGCGTGTTTGACTTATACACACGAGTGAGATACTAAAAAAACTATATTTCATATAATATCAAAGTCATTAAGAACGGTAGCCGGGAGGGCATAAACTATGACAATACACCTACATAAAGGCGATATTCCAGCAGATATAGATTTTGGATCATCAGTCGCTGTTGATACAGAAACATTAGGACTGATCCCTAACAGAGATCCACTATGCCTTGTCCAACTCTCAAGTGGCGACGGTGAAGCACATATTGTACAGCTCGATCGCTCTTCATATGATGCCCCAAACCTTAAAGCCCTTTTCGCAAGCAAAGATATAGAGAAGATATTCCATTTTGCTCGCTTTGATATTGCTATTATTAAAAAATACCTCGAAGTAGATTGTGCGCCTGTTTATTGTACACGTACGGCATCAAGATTAATTAGAACATATACAGATCGCCATGGACTAAGAGAATGCTGTAGAGAATTACTAAGCGTTGAGATCAGCAAACAACATCAATCTTCAGACTGGGGCGCAGAGAACCTTACTGAAGACCAACTTAAATATGCAGCAAATGATGTTTATCACCTACATAAACTCAAAGCTAAACTTGATCAAATGCTAGAAAGAGAAAACAGAGCGGAGCTTGCAAGAAAGTGTTTTGATTTCCTACCGCTTCGTGCCGAGTTAGATCTCTCTGGCTGGCCAAACATTGACATATTCGAGCATTAAAAATGAAACAGCAGGCTTTAAAAATGATTAGTGATAAAAATAGTAAGGCCATCGCCAAAGCAGTTGACGTTTTAAACACGGAAATAAATGGCTTAGAATCCTTGCGAGATTCTCTAGATAGTAATCTTGATAGCGCAGTAGAACAAATTCATGCAATGAAACAAAAGGCAACAGGGCGATTAATTGTTGCTGGAATTGGTAAGAGTGGCCATGTTTCTCGCAAAATTGCTGCAACATTGGCATCCACAGGCACTCCTGCTCATTTCGTACATCCTGGCGAAGCAAGCCATGGTGATATGGGCATGATAACAGAAAATGATATCGTATTGATGCTATCAAATTCTGGTGAAAATAGTGAGCTATCAGATCTAATCCACTACACTCGCCGCTATAAAATCACATTAATTGCAATGACAAGTAATCCTGAAAGTACGCTCGCAAAGCACAGCGATATAACATTACTTCTTCCTAAGGTGCCCGAAGCATGCCCTAATGGCTTAGCGCCAACAACATCAACAACAATGATGATTGCCTATGGCGATGCACTAGCAGTAGCACTTCTCGATAAAATGGGATTAACCCCCGAACAATATAAAGTTTTCCATCCCGGAGGGAAACTAGGTCAGAGATTAATGAGCGTATCGGAAATCATGATTCCCTATGAAAAACTACCGCTCGTTAATGTATCAGACTCTATGGATAAAGCTATTTTAGTCCTAAGTGAAAAAAATCTTGGATCCGTAATTGTTATAGATAACGATCAGAATATAGCAGGCATAATTACAGACGGTGATCTTAAAAGACATATGTCCCAAGATCTGCTTACAAAAAATGTCACAGACATTATGAGTACATCTCCAAAATCTGTACAATCAGACGCACTTGCTGTCGAAGCTTTAAACATCATGAGCGAAACACCAGGCTCTTATCTAAGCTCTCTAATCGTTATAAAAGACAATAAACTGCAAGGCATGATACGCTTACAGGATTGCTTAGCAGCAGGCCTAGCATAATTAAACCAGAATAAAGGGTCAGGCGTGACGGAAAAAAAAGATAAAACATCAAACCGCCTAAAGTCTCTTGATCTTGGTAAAGACAAGCAACGTCAGCATTCGTTAAAATACACCAAAATCATTAAAAGCCTGCGCATTATATTACCAATCAGCGCGGGTGCTATCATCTTACTACTATTCACATGGCAGCAAATTGAGGACGCAAATATCGTTCCGCCGCAAGAACCGCCTGCAAAAACACCACGGACTATTGGCAAAAACGAGCTTGTAAATCCAAAGTTTGAGAGCCGTGATAATAAAGGAAACCCATACATAATCACGGCCGTACGTGCGCTTCAAGGACAAACAAAGGAAGACGATCTGATCTTACTAGAAAAGCCTTTTGCAGATATTGCTCTTGATGACGGACGATGGATTGCTATCAAATCTAATCAATCAGCATACAAGCAAACATCAAAAAGACTTCTATTAAAAGACAATGTCGAAATCTTCTATGATGAGGGCTACACTCTTACAACTGAAGAGCTAGATGTTGATATGATGAATGGCACAGCACAAAACAATATTGACGTACACGTACAAGGCCCCAAAGGCTTCCTAGAAGCAAAAGGATTAAATGCCGATCAGAATAAAGGCACTCTCATTTTCAAGGGGCCAGCAAAACTAACACTTACATCTACAGGGTTATAATCATGGAAAAGAAAAAACTAAGAAACTTGATTGCCTACACTTTTTTAACTGTCATATCGGCAACGTACGCTTCCGCAAATACATCATTAGGCCTTTCAAGCAATAGCAAAGAGCCAGTGGTAATTACAGCAGATAAAAGCCTAGAATGGCATAGAAATGACCTGCGCTTTATTGCCAAAAAGAATGCCCTGGCGAAACAAGGAGCTTCTTCTGTTGCGGCAGATCAGCTCACAGCCCTCTATAGAAAAGGGCAAACGTCTTCAATGGAGATTTACAACCTAAAAGCCCAAGGCAGTGTGGTTCTAACATCAGATGTTAATAAAGCGTACGGGGATTATGCGGATTATGATCTGGATAAAGGCTTAGCCATCATGACCGGTAAAAACCTAAGAATGGTATCACCTGATCAAACCGTAACAGCCAAGGAGCGATTTGAATACTGGGATACCGAAGGGCGGCTAAATGCGATAGGAGAGGCAACAATTATTCGCCCTAAACCTAACAAATCAGGAACAGACACATTGAGCGCACACAAAATCACAGCGCTTTTAAAAGAAAACGCACAAGGAAAACGCGTTCTTCATATCGCTGAAGCCTTCGATAATGTTGTTATTATTACACCTACAGAAACTGTTACTGGAAATTATGGCATTTACCGTGCCGATATAAACAAAGCAGAGATAAAAGGTAATGTTGTAATAAAACGCGGCCCTAACACACTACAAGGTGAACGTGCAGAAGTTGATCTAAATACCAACATTAGTAAAATATTTGGAAAAAATGGGCAAGAGAATGGCCGTGTGCGAGGCGTATTCTATCCTGGGTCTAAAAATTAATAACGCAATTATGGACAACCATGTTGCGCCGCGCTATCTTATAAAAAAAGATAGAAATAATAATAATGAAATCCAAGCTCCCTAAAAAAGCACGCATAAAAGAAGTTCCCAAGGGATTAAGCGTTCACCACCTCTCAAAGGCCTATAAAAAACGGCCCGTTCTAAGAGATGTGAGCTTTACGGTTGAGCGTGGCCAGGCTGTAGCCTTACTTGGACCAAATGGTGCAGGTAAAACAACTTGCTTTTACATTACGACAGGGCTTATTGAACCAGATGGCGGCAGCATTACATTGGATGGTCAAGATATTACATCCCTACCTATGTACAGACGTGCACGCCTTGGCATAGGCTACCTACCTCAAGAAAGCTCAATTTTCAGAGGGCTTAGCGTTGAAGATAACGTGAAAGCCGTTATAGAAACTCAAAATTTAAGTGCACAGGATAAAGAACTCTTACTAGAAGATCTTTTAGCCGAATTTGGCGTAGAACATCTTAGACGTGCACCTGCGCCCGCCCTATCAGGTGGTGAACGTCGACGCGTTGAAATTGCCCGCGCATTAGCTGCACGTCCTGATTTCATTCTTCTTGATGAACCTTTAGCAGGCATTGATCCTATTGCTGTCGGTGAAATTAGAGAATTAATATCTCAGCTTAAAAACAGAGGAATTGGCGTACTCATTACTGATCATAATGTAAGAGATTGCCTAGGTATCGTTGATCAAGCATATATTCTTCATGATGGACGTGTCCTCAAAAGTGGTAGCGCTGAAGAAATCGTTCAGGATACTGCCGTTCAAAAAGTGTATTTAGGCGAAGGTTTCAAGCTGTAAAAACAGCTATTTCATGCTAAAATAAACGCATGAGCACAATCTCACAAAATCTAAAGTTAACACAAAGCCAAAATCTAGTTATGACGCCTCAGCTTCAGCAGGCGATCAAACTATTACAGCTCAATAATGTCGAGCTTGGCGAATTAGTAGAAGAAGAGCTAGCAAACAATCCTCTACTAGAAAAAGACGAAAGCCAACCAGAACAGGGCGATTCCACCCACGAAACTCAAGACGAACCTCAAAAAGAGCAAGGGCAAGACGAAATCGATGCCGCATTCGAGAGCTCAAATACGAATGATGACTTTGATCCTGGTTCATCCATGGCCGATATAGGGGCAGGCGGAAACTCAAAATTCGAAACAGCAGATGATAGCTTCGAAAACCGCATGAGTGATGAAAAAACTCTACGAGAGCACCTACTTGATCAGCTTCATATAGAGTTCAATGATAATCGTGATCGTTTAATCGGGGCAATGTTAATTGATCAACTTGATGAAGCTGGATACCTAAGAGAAACGCCAGAAATACTTGCACAAAAACTCGGCTGCAAAATAGAACGAATTGAAAAATTATTGCGCGAAATGAAAGGCTTTGACCCTACGGGAATTTTCGCCCGTGATCTTGTAGAATGCCTAGCCTTACAGCTCGCAGAAAAAAATGCACTCGACACACCAATGAACACTCTGCTTGATAACCTAGACATGTTAGGCAATCACGATCTCAAAGGCCTTGCACAAAAATGCAGCGTAAATGACACATATCTTTTAGAGATGATCGAAGAGATTAAAGAACTCAACCCTAAGCCAGCAGCTGAATTTGATCACCTAGTCGTTCAAACCGCAATCCCAGACATCTTAATGAAACGCCTACCCAAAAACCTTGGTGGCGGCTGGAGAGTAGAACTAAATTCAGAAACTCTACCGCGCGTACTCGTCAACCAACAATACTACAAAGAGGTCGCAGCAAGTACAGCAAAGAAAGAAGATAAAGAATACCTCAGCACCCAATTACAAAACGCCAGCTGGCTTGTAAAAGCAATGGATCAACGTGCACAAACAATATTAAAGGTTGGCGCAGAAATCGTTGAACAACAAGATGCCTTTTTCAATTACGGCATCGAGTTTTTAAAGCCATTAAAACTGTCAGATATTGCAGAAGAAATTGAAATGCATGAAAGTACTGTCAGCCGCGTCACCACAAATAAATATATAGGAACACCAAGAGGAATTTTTGAGCTTAAATACTTTTTCTCAACAGCTTTGGTGTCTGAAAGTGGAGCTGCACATAGTTCAGAGGCTATTAAAGCGCGCATTAAAAATCTTGTCGACCAAGAAAGTCCGAAGAAAATTCTCTCTGATGATAAAATCGTAGCCATTCTAAAAGAAGAAGGTATAGACCTTGCACGCAGAACAGTCGCTAAATACAGAGAATCCATGCATATAGGTTCAAGTGTGGCACGTAGAAAGCAGAAGAAACACCTTATAAAGGATTAGACTAAGCCTTCTTCTCCCATTTACCAGCCTCACTTTGCTGCCAATAAGTGACATCATGCCCCTGCTCTTTATAAATTTTCCACCGCCCGCGGGCAGCTGATATAGCGTCACTATCCCGGCCATCAAGCATCTCACATACCATAGAAAATTGTGCAGCATCCTCGCACAAAGCACCATTTATTAAAATGAGAACACCAGCTTCATTTGGGTTATCATTTTCATGCGTTAGCCATATTGGCTGAACTTGCTCATGGCCATCCTTAACAGTGCCATGCGGCAAAAAACTATGAGCGTCATACGACCATAAATGCCCATTTAAATGTTCAATCTGTGCTTCATTTGTCCCTTTAACAATTATACGGTGACCGCCCTGTAAAGCTTTAGAGAGTAAAGACGGCAAGACCTGTTCTAAGGAACTCTTTTCCATGTGATAAAAGCGAATATCACTCATATTGATGCTCTTTCCCCTTATAGTCGGTTAAATTATAACCATCCTCATTTAGCTTTTCTATATAGCATGGCGTTAATGGAATTTTCCCATGACCACCTGGAATATCAAGCATATAAACAGGCAAACATAAGCCAGATAGAGAGCCCTGAAGCTTCCTCATGATCTCCTGCCCCTTTTCTATCGTTACCCGGAAATGGGATGTACCCGGTGCTTTGTCAGGATGGTGAAGGTAGTATGGCTTAACTCCAATAGCCACCAACTCACGAAGCAGCGACTCTAATACCTGCGCATCATCATTTACACCCTTTAAAAGTACGGATTGTGAAATAAGTATCGCTCCACTTTTCTGTAGATTTAAAAGACCTTTCCTTGCTGGTTCCGCAAGCTCATCCTTATGGTTAACATGCACTGCTATATAAAGCGCCTTCTCCGCACATGCCAGAACATGACATAACTCAGATGTAATGCGTTCAGGATCCGCCACAGGTAAACGGCTATGTATACGGATAACACGAACATGATCAATTTTATTCAGCTGAGAGATAATAGCTCTAAGTGCCTTAGGACTTAGGATTAAAGGATCACCGCCAGTTAAAATAACCTCATAAATGTCAGAATTTTGTGCAATATATTCAAGTGCAGCATTTAACTCATCTTTTTTCAAAACACTTGCAGGAGCGTCTGCTTTGGGCCCCACCATTTCTCGCCGAAAACAATAACGGCAATAAACTGGACACGCATGAACTACCTTCAAAAGAACCCGATCAGGATAGCGATGCACAATCCCTTCAACAGGACTATGGGCATCATCACCAATAGGGTCTTCTAACTCATCCTCCCGCACATTAAGTTCATCATCTGTAGGTATATATTGACGTGCAATCGCATCATTAACTGGATGACCGTTAACCAAATTTTTTAAATAATCGGTAATACGCACGGAATAGCGACTATGTAGCTTTTCATCAACACTTCCGCCATGCGCTTTTATAAATTCCTTATCCTTCATAATAATGAGATACTAACTCATTCAAAACACGAACACCAAATCCTGTTCCAAATTTCGGCACAGTCGGCTGATCAGTTTTACGCCACGCCGTACCTGCAATATCCATATGCGCCCATTTTGTGTCCCCTTCAATAAATGCCTGCAAAAATGCCGCCGCTGTACAAGCACCTGCCCAACGTCCGACCTTTCCAATATTTTGAAGATCAGCAACATCGCTCTCAACTTGCTTGGACCACGCCTCGTCTAAAGGCATACGCCATAACTTCTCACCGCTACGTGCGCTTGACTGCTCCATTTGTTTCCACAAACTCTCGTCATTTACAAATGTGCCACAATATTCATGCCCTAAAGCAACCATCATTGCACCAGTAAGTGTTGCAAGATCAATCACCATCGATGGCTTATGAATTTTCTGAACAAAGCTCAAACAATCCGCAAGAACCAAGCGCCCTTCAGCATCAGTATTCAAAACCTCAACCGTTTTGCCTGCATAAGATTTAATGATATCACCTGGTCTATAAGCTTTTGCAGACGGCATATTTTCAGCCAGTCCCACTATACCCACGACATTGGCTTTTGCACCGCGCAAAGCAAGTGTTTTCATCAAACCAACGACAGCGGCACTTCCGCCCATATCCATTTTCATCTCATCCATACCAGCAGCAGGCTTAATAGAAATACCGCCAGTATCAAATGTCACACCTTTACCAACAAATGCGATAGGATCAGCGCCCCCCTTACCACCATTCCAACTCATAACAACCATTCGCGGCGGCCGATCAGAACCTTGCCCAACAGCCGTTATCGCACCAGCGCCCATTTTAGCTAATTTCTTTTCATCAAAAATTTCAACTTCAACCCCTAAAGGCTTAAGTTCATCTTTAATAAGCTTAGCGTACGCGTCTGGATAAAGGTCGTTCGGCGGCATATTAACAAGATCACGTGCTTGATACACGCCCTGACCTATAGCTTTAAAATCATCAAACAAACCCTTCGCATGGGCACTATGCTCGCAAACAAAATCAACAGACTTCAAGGAAGGCAATTCTTCATCAGCCTTTGACTTGTACTTATCAAAATTATAGCTACGCAAATAAAGCCCAGAAGCAATGGCAGAAGCAACATCTTCGGCCATAAAATCAAAACCAGAAAAATCACCACGAACACTAATCGTACACTCTTCAACTCCAGCCTTTTTTAAAAACGTATAAAATATTCCGCCAGCCTCTTCAGCCTTCATATGGTTAAATTCCGACTTCTTACCAAGCCCCAAAACAAAGACACGCTTTTCAGTCACTTTTTCAGGTAAAATAAAGTCCACTGTTTCACCTAAAGCAGCTTTATATTGGCCACAAACCCCAAGAGCATGCTCCACATAAAGCATGGCATCCTTGGACAGTACGCTTAAATCCGGCTGCACTTCTGCGAAATTAAGCACAACAATATTTTCAACTTTTTCTTTTTTATCTTTTACAAAATTAAAGGTGACGCTCATCAAAATTCTCTTTTCTATTTGTTTTAGGCACAAAGCTCTTTATAAACATGATATAGAGTGAAAATGAGTATGAAAAGCCAGATCAAAACTTTTGATAAATATTTATTTTATAACCTGCTAATAGCGGCCACATTTGTGTCCATTATTTTGGCAACTGTTATTTTTTTGACACAATCGCTAAGATTTCTTGAACTAGTTATTGAATCCGGGGCCGCCGCCAGTACATTTTGGACATTAACAATCCTCGCATTACCTCGCTTTTTTGAAATCATCATGCCTCTTGCACTGATGATCGCCGTTATATTTACTTATAATCGCATGACAACTGATTCAGAATTGATTGTTATGCGCGCAATTGGGACGAGTCCTTTAAGCATTGCAACCCCTGCGCTTTCACTTGCACTGCTAACGACACTATTACTTTGGGCAATTACAATGTGGGTTGCCCCACAGGCCCTATCTGCTATGCAACATAAGCGCCAAGAAGTAAAAGCGCAGCTTTCCAACGTTATATTTAAAGAAAATATATTCAACCAAGCCGGAAAAGGCCTCACAGTGTACGCACGTACAAAAGCAGAAGATGGCACCCTCAAAGGGCTAATGATTCATGATGAGCGAGAAGGACAAGCGCCATCTACAATCCTCGCTAAAAGTGGTATTATTTCATCTACAGAAGAAGGCTTCCGCGTGACCGTCTTTAATGGTCAGCGCCAAGAATATGACATCAAAAAGAAAATTCTAAGCAGACTAAACTTCGAACGATATATCATAGACATTCCTGATAATGAGCAAATGGCCACGCGTTGGAAACAACCCGATGAAAGAACAATCTATGAACTGCTAAACCCTGATCTCACCAACAAAAGAGATGCCGAAAACAAAAGGGATTTTATCATTGAAATCCATCGCCGTATAATCAGCCCACTTCTTGCCGTAGCACTAACAATCATATCCTGTGCAGCCCTTTTAATTGGCCCCGTAGATAGACGCGGTCAAGCCAAACGCATACTCATTGCCATAGCAGGCGCCATTATCATTCAAAGCAGCTATATTATCTCGTATAACCTTGCGAAAAACAGTAATAGTGGCTTGGTTATGATGTACGCCTTAACAATGCTTCCTACGGTCCTAGGTCTCTACATACTATCTAGTCACGGAGAAAAACTGAGACGTTTTTACCTGTATAACACACTAAGGAAAAGAAAGGCTCTCACATGAAACATAGCCTAACCCTTAGCCGCTACCTCGCTAAAAGCTACCTCATTAATTTAATAGCTATATTATTTGGTCTACTAGCGCTTATATATCTCTTTGATACAGTTGAGCTAATTAGAAGAGCAAGCAAATCAGACACCGTGCCCTTGAACCTAGTCCTTCAAATGGGACTACTAAAGTTACCAGAAGTTGGTCAGATTCTTTTCCCTTTCGCTATATTGTTTAGTGCCATACTTACTTTTTGGCAACTAAGCCGAAGATCAGAACTTGTAGTCATGCGTTCATCTGGTTATTCCGCGTGGCAATTCATTATGCCATTGGTCCTACTCTCTTTATTTGTCGGAATTTTACAAATAACCACCATTAACCCACTTGGAGCAATCTTACTAACCAAGTATGAACAGCTGGAAAATAAACACCTCAATAAAAGCGATAATCAAATTGCTATTTTTCAGGGTGGAATATGGCTAAGACAGAGTTTAGACGGAAGTCCAGTTGATGAGCAAGACTCGCTAGAAAAAGGCTATGTCATCCTCAATTCAAAAAAATTAGACCAACAAAATTGGCGATTCAAAAATATTACGGCGTTATATTTTGGTGAAAATGATAATTTTGAAATGAGAGTAGACGCCAAAACTGCGACCCTAGAAAAAGGCACATGGGTTTTCAAAGATGTGCAAACTCATTACAAAGATGGCAGCAACAATAATCACGCTCTATTCTTATTACCAACACGCCTAACCATACAGAACATTATCGAAAGTTTTTCCTCACCTGAATCGATGTCATTTTGGGAATTGAATGCTCATATACAAACCCTAGAAGAGACAGGTTTTGATGCAAGCCGCTTGAGAGTTCATTATCAAAGCTTATTAGCTCAACCCCTTTTCTTCGCCTCCATGATTTTGCTTGCTGCCACAGTTTCATTAAGACCACAGCGTTCTGGAGGCACACTTATCCTAATCTCTAGCGGAATTTTCATAGGGTTTATCGTATTCTTTCTCTCTAGCTACCTACAGGCCTTAGGGTACTCAAGCCAAATACCACCAGCGCTTTCAGCATGGTCTCCTTCACTAATATGCCTACTCTTAGGCACTAGCGTTATTATGACTTTTGAAGATGGTTAAATAATGCACGGCTTTAACCATTTAAAAATAAAAATAAAATATTATAAAAATAGGAGTTTTTAGAGTAAGATACTTGACTTGTGTAGGCATATAAACCACATATACTCACTGTTATTTTTCTTAAATTAAGGCATAGCCATGAAGACTAAAAGAACATTCTCTTTATTTATGACAGCACTTTTGATTGCGACAGGCACGCTAACATCCTGTGCATCAATGAACTCAGGTGAAAACCAAACTGAAGAGAACGTCCAAGTGCTTCGTGACCCATACGAAGATTACAACAGACGTGCTTTTAGATTCAACCAAGGTGTAGACGATGTCTTCATTAACCCTATCGTACGTGGCTATCAAACAGTTGTTCCATCGCCTGCAAGAACTGGTGTAGACAACGCACTTCGTAACCTAAACACCCCAACTGTTCTTTTAAACCAACTTTTGCAGGGCGACTTAGAAGGCGCCGGTAATGCTCTGGTTCGCGGTATTGTAAACACGTTCGTTGGTGTAGGTGGTATTTTTGATGTCGCTGCTAAAGAAGGCATCGAACATGAATATGAAGACTTCGGTCAAACTTTAGCTGTATGGGGCGTTGACAACGGACCATACCTTGTTGTGCCTCTTCTTGGTCCATCAACTGCCAGAGATTACGCTGGCTTCTTTGTGGACTCATTCACGGACCCACTTCGCTGGTATTTATTTAACATTGAAGAAGACGGCTTGTACTACGGCAAAACAGGGATGACGTACCTATCACTACGCTCTTCTTTAATTGACGTTCTGACAGACTTAGAAAACAATTCAATTGATTATTACGCAGCTACAAGAAGTACTTACTTCCAACGTCGTAATGCATTAATTGCTGATCAAAAAGGACAATCGCAAGACACAATTGCCGAATTCCCTGAGTACGATGATTTTTAGAAAAACGAATACAGCAATGAATAAAAAGTATTTACTATTAACAACTGTTATAGCGGCAACGTCCCTTAGTGCACCTACACAGGCAAGAACCCTTCAATACCCAACGGTTCCTGCACGGGAAACCATCTCTATTAAAGCAGCCGCTTCAGAAAAAGAATTGCAAAATGCAAAGAGCTTTGTCAAAGCCGTAGCAGATGAAGGTATATCCTTCTTAAGCAACGATTCGTTGTCCAAAGAACAGCAAATATCTGAATTCAAGAAAATTCTTAAAAAGAGTTTTTCTATGAAAAGCATCGCTCGATTTAGCCTAGGGCGCTATTGGAAAAGTGCGACAAAAAAAGAACAAGCTGAGTACATGGATTTATTTGAAAAGATGATCCTTAATGTCTATGCAAATAGATTTAGTGATTATACAGGGCAAGAGCTCCAAATCACTGGTGCGAAACCGCAAGGAAAGAGAGATATCCTAGTAAACTCTCTAATCGTATCTAACAAAGAAAATTTTAAGATCAAAGTGGATTGGCGTATTCGCTCAAAAAATGGTCAAAATAAGATTATTGATATTATCGTCGAAGGCGTAAGCATGTCAGTAACTCANCGCTCNGAATTTGCCTCAATAATCCAACGTGGTGGCGGCAAAGTTGAAGCCCTCCTTAAAGAGCTTCGTAAACGCTAATTTAAAAAAATCATATTTTAGAATACAAATTTTGCACTTAACTAAAAGTCTGCCAAGCCTGATGCACGGCCACGCACTTGGTTAACAAGAAGTACGCTTCTCTGCTTCACACTTCCTGCAAGCTTACCAACTGGGTCACCTGCCTTCTCTTGGAAGGTTGGTGTACTTACACCCATCCATCTAAGAATTTGGTTTGGTATCCCATCAACCAGCTTAAAGCTACTTAGGCCCATCATATAGCATAGAACAGCATATATGACTGTATAGAAAAATACATCGACATTGTCTGCGGCATAATCCAAAAACGAAGATGAAGGGCCAGTCGATTCGAGTTCAAAATCAAACCCTCCCACATTCACGGAGATCTGATCGAATATGATGTTAAGCACCCAAACCAGAGCTGAAAATGTAGATAAGCTCGCAATAAGGCCGCTCAAAATTAATATAGGCCTGAGGAATATTTCCAAAATGAGNACATAGCCATTAAACGCAAACGGTCCCATCGCACCNTCACCATCAATTTTNAGATGAGCTAACGCCCAAAGAGGAATGGCAACCATTGCTTCAAAAATACTTTTCACCCAACCGCTAACAGCAAACATAAAGTATAAAAATGGCATCATTGGCAGGATATAATACAAAATAACNGCNACACCAATCGTAGTTGCNACAAGACCTGAGAAGAAAGAAGCCGCGGTTTGTGCNGTTTTAGCCTCTTGACCAGAGGTTGCCATAGCTGCACCTGTCGCTAAAGCTGCATTAAANGTGTTATTCACTACAGCCTTCATCAACCCTTGCCCAAGNGTGCTCANTTGCGCNAAAGGATGCACATCNGCACTTTCNCGCATATCAAATANACCAGAAGTNCCAAAGAGCATATTAACATANTCAACAAAGAGGTTATTCTGCCGCCTACCTAATGTACCNGCATATTCAGTAATACTCACAGATAACTGNGTATCCAACNGNCCNAANGCGGNNGCAATTTNCTCTAAGTGATCATCACTCCACTCAATGTAAATATGTACATTTTCTTTATCAGCAAAAACCTGCTGAAACTTATTGGCCCCACNNCTAACATTNGAGTTAATNCTCTTNGCNTCTCGAATAACACGCTCTAAAACGTTNGGTAAACGTGTAGGCTCGGGAATATTGAATGAAGCCGATGTNATAGCGCCGTTCATTTCTGATATTTTATTNTACCATAGAGCAGCNCCTGCCCAGCCCTTAGCCTTNACCTCATCTGGTATGGCAAACAAACCNCCACCCGCAGTTTTTTGCGTNTTAATNCCGTNNGTTATTGCCGTCCTAAAGAGGNNCAGATAATCTTTCCTCAATGACGCCATAATANNCGTACCAAAACGATCAGTNCAGCTCTTNTTAAGGCTATTAATNGGCGTAAGATAGAACGTAACCCANCATGCTGCATGATCCCNAATATCACTATTTTGATAAAGATTGATCAAAATTCCGTAATACTCTTCTTGAATTGCGGCNGCCCCNGGNTCTCCCATATCAGAAACTTTTANNACGACATCACCGCATAAAGGCATAACATTACCCTCATACTTTATNAANTTCTTNTTTACACCAGCGCCGCCNCCNANATCAGGGCCAAGCAANCCAAANCGTATAACAATATCACTATTAAAATTAAAGGCGAGNGCATCTGCANAATTNGTAGTTTCAAANGGCAAAGCTAGAGGGCGTGCTGTATCAATCCCTGNTGGNGGTGTACCATATCTGGCATCTGGCTCTCCCCNAANAATATAAGGNTTTACCAATAACTCACCTTTNCCAAATTTATGTAATGGAAACGANCCNGCTGGTGNATACATANTTTGATANGCATACTTACAAGTTTGCACAACACTCATAAAATAAATAAGATCATCAACCTCGGTCATGTTGAGCTTNGGGTTTGCAATAATTTGNTGTTGCTGCGTAAAAAGAGAATCTTGAGCAGTGTANGGTGTACCATCGCCTGTAATTGCNGCTGTNCCGTCTGTAAAATGTAACCAGCCATTTGTTGCAAAATTTGAACCTGTATAAACAACATTCATTACAAATANCTGACCAAAATTNAGNCCATTACCGTATGTNCCNNCACCNTCTCCGACTGGCANTAACAAAAAGAAAAACAACATTAATCTAAATGGTGTCCAAGCCTTNTTAACACGCTTACCAAANGCAGATCCATTTGCCGCNGTTTCTGCAACAATAGCTGTTATGTAATAAATTATAAGCGTAGCGCCAATAAAGAATATNCCGTATGAATAAAACCCAAGCATNGCATGTAAAGCTTCATGAAATGNCCACGGATAAGCCCCATTAGAACCTGCAATAGCATTACCAAGNTTATCCAAACAAGCTACAGAAGTATCNCCTACACATGAGCCAAAATANCCAGCACCTGCAGCCGATTTAAGTCCAAAAACACGGTCTANAATAATNGCTGCTATATCTTGGTGATGCGGCCCAGTAATTGGCGCATATGCTGGAGGGTCCCCCCAAGGCGCCATAATTAATGGCGGTAAGCTTCCTGAACCAGCCATTGCGGGACTAAGAAATACGATAGCAGAGATCAAGAGTACAATTTGTAAAAATAAGAGAACAATTCCGATCAGCAACACAAAAAATACAAACACTTTATCTGCATTCTTACGGTCTAAAACGAGATTATTAGCGGCCTGCGCGATGACATGGCGTATACTAAATTTTCCAAAATTTGCTTTATTTAGATAAGGGTGCGTATCTGGTAATAAACGTACAGCAGCATAGATATGTGCTAAAAGAAAAGAAATATGCGCAAAGCCAGAACGGTAGAAATCAGTTAACCGAGGAATAATCCCCGGCATAACAGCATAATTTATAACCGACATCTTATTCATATTGTATAACCGTTAACTTCCCTTACTAACTATCTTTGATAGACCGCCACCAACAGATTGCCCTAACTGTTGCGCACCGGTTGTAGCGCGACCAGTAAGTGATTCAGCAGCATTTTCTTGAGAATCATTGAATGTTGTAACAGATTGTCCCATCCATCTGAGAATATTATTAGGGACTAAATCCACCATTTTAAAAGAAGACATTCCCATCAAATAAACAATCATCACATAAAGAATTGTATAGAAAAACTCGTCTACGACATCTCGCATCTCGGCTACATTTAAAAGCCCTGTATTGATCGCCGCATCGACGTCAAAGCCACCAACATTTGCTACAACCATGTCAAACACAATATTAAGAACATACACGAGAGCAGAGAAGATAGAGATACTAGCCAAGAATCCCGCAATCATAAGAATTGGCCTTAAGAAAATTTCAAAAACTAAAAAATAACCACTTAAAGCAGCCTGGCCCGATAGACCATTGCCATCAATTCGTATGTGCGCCAGTGCCCAAAGCGGCACCCCAACCATGGCCTCAAAGATACCTTTAACCCAGCCACCAAAAGCGAAACTAAAATATATGAACGGTAAAAACGGTATAATGTAGTACAGAACGAAACCAGCTGTCATTGTCACCATAGTCAATGTCACAACAGCGCCCGCAATTTTATCAATTTGACTTGTATCAGCTAATTTAAGAATGCTATTAACTGCTCCACCACCAGCATAAACTGCAGTAGCAGATAAATTTCGAAGTGATGCTTCTATAAGAGATTGCCCAACAGCTGAAAGCTGCGCCAATGGGTGTACATCCATATTATTACGAATATTAAATAAACCATCCGTACCAATCATCTGGTTTAGAATATCATAAAGCATATTACCAGTACTTCGAGTATGCGGCGTACCCTTAACACCAGAAGTAGACCAAAAATTGTACGTCCGGCTGTAAGCCCTAGCATAGTCCTCGTCTGCCTGGTCTTTTAACTTAACAGACCCACCAGAAGATAATTCCGGATCATAACGACCTTCGGAACCAACAGTACCCGCAGTCTTTTGCTTATACCTATATACCTCCTCCATTACAGCTGGGTATAATGTGGGAACAGGAATATTTAATATAGCGCTAGAAGCAGCCCCATTCATTTCTGCAATACGGTTATACCAAATAGCGGCTCCAGCCCAACCTTTAGAATTAAGGTCTGCAGGTACATTAAAACGTGCAGACGCTCTCATTGCGCCAATTGCACCGCCAGTAGGCATTGAAAAACCACCAAGATATCCTGTTGGAAGCGTACCGCCATTAATTGCAATTTTAATGTTATCCATCGCATATTTAATACGGTCCTTAGCCATATCCGTTGTAGGCGCACCAATAGCCGTTGCAGAACTATTCTTATTAATTAACTTATATGGGTAATGCTTAAACAACTCTTCGTGCGTTGAATTATCATGCCATAAATCACGAACCAAACTTATGTAGAATCGCTGAAGTACTTCATTACCTTCATTCTGACTACCAGGCGCACGAGTATCCGTTAACGGTATATTCAACTCACCACAAATAGGGGCAACATAGCCAGCATAACCAGCAAATTTTTTCTCATCCATATAACCAAAACGGATCTTTAATACTGAAGCACCATTAGCAAAATTAATAAGATCAGTATATGTTGGCGCCGATCCGACATTACCCAGCTCTATTTGTGCTGTAGCTGCAGTATTGTCTTTAACGACATACATCTTAATATCATTGGCCGTATTACTATCCCTGTATGAGGTTTCTGCAAAACCGCATGCTTTAGCAAGATAAATAAACTGAACAACTTGCTCAAGTTCGGGGGGGTTCGGTGTTGCTATCTTCTCAGCCTGGATCGCAGTAGCTGCGCCCAACTCATTATTAAATAATAACCAGGCCTTTGTTGCAAAATTAGAACCATATTTAGCGGCATATAAAACAATATATTGCGCACTATTAAAACCATAATAATTACCGACACCTGATGCACTTGTATTAAGTGGCATCAATAAACCGAAAGCCACCACCATTCTAATTGGCGCCCAAACATGATTATAGCGCTTACCAAACGCTGTACCACTTTGCATAGTTTCAGCAAGTACAGTGACAATCATATATGAAAATATCATTGTCGCGACAACAAGTAACCCAAAGCTGTATAAAGCAAATACACGGTGCATACCAACATGAACAGGAGATGGAAAATTATCAGCTTCCATGGCCCAGGTTGAAGTAGCCTGACTGGCCTCAATTGCTACATTTTCTGCATTTGTACAGTTAGCAGCAGTTGCTACACATGAATTAAATATCCCCTGCGCGCCAAAAACCATATCAAGCATTATATATGCTAAATCCTGTTCAGCCTGTGTCGCCGTAATAGTAAATAAATCCGCAAAACTAGCTGCTGCCAGCACAGGGGAAATAAACAACATCATACCAAGCATTGCGATCTGGAATGCACAGAGCACAACCCCAAGAATAACCGCAAAAAATAAAATAATTTGATCTAGGTTTTTAGTTGATAACACCAGGTTTTGTGAAGCTTCAGCCATAACATGACGTATTCCATATTTACCAATATGCGCTGAATTAAGATACGGATGGTGTGATGGTAATAAACCAACTGCTGAATAGACTTGAGCAATAAAAAACGAAATAAACCCAAAACCTGTAAAAAACAGCTCTTTAATTCGGGGCATAAGCTCCGGCATTACACAATAACGAATAATAGCATTACTAATCATGTTGGATTACCCTTCGAATCCCATCTAGGCTTAAATAGTGATCCTGCTGCACCGCCAATACCGCTCCCAAATTGCTGTGCACTTGATGCAACTTCACGGCCAGCAGTCATCCCGCCCATGGCTACAGTTCTCGTAAGTTCACCAGTCGGATCTTGGTTAATATCACCAAATGAAGACACACCTTGTCCTGCCCACCTCAAAATATTGTCAGGTATAGTATCCACGAGTTTAAATGAAGCGGTCGCCATCATATACACAACAATCGCATATATAATTGTAAAGAATAAAGCATCTACAGGCTTACGTTTAAGTAATGGATCGGTTGGTGTACCTAACAAAACAGAATCGTTCGTGTAACCACCTGCATTATCAATAACAAGCCCCCACGTGAAGTTCAATATTCGGACCTGAGCGCCAAATATCACAAAGGCGGCTATTAACCCAGCNACAGTTAATATAGGTCTTATCATGACCTCTAATATCAAGAAATATCCATTCGAAGCCGATTCACCAGGCAAACCATCACCGCTAATTCGAAGGTGAGCAAGCGCCCATAAAGGAACACCAACCATGGCCTCAAAAATTGTCTTTATCCATGAAGCTACTGCAAAATAGAAATATACAAACGGAAGAAATGGCACCACATAATAAAGAACAAGCCCCGCAGTAAGTCCCATGAATGAAATAGAGTTGAAAAACCCAGATACACTCCCTGCCACACTTGCTCCTGTTTTTGAGAACAGGTAACCCAAACCGCCACCGACAGATGCACCAGCAGAAATAGTAATATTTCTGATCGCAGCATCAACCAAACCCCTACCTAATGCCGTTAAATAAGCCAAAGGATGTGTTTCTATATTATCACGCGGGTCAAGCAATCCTTCTGTTCCAAAAAGCAAATCTACCGTAGCCTTAACAATATCACCATTGTAGGCATCATCCATGCTTTCTAGGTTTTTAACATCCCCATACCAGTAATGTTGATATTCATACAAAATCTTAGCAATTTGCTTTTCATTTAAACCATACTCTACGCCTTTAACTTTTTCAGCAGACTCAATGTTCACCTCTGGATTGAAAATTTCATTTCCAATAGGGTACTTTTCCATCTTCTTCTTCATTTCGACTGTTTTTTGCATAGCTATTGGAAACTCAATCATTGCTGGAAGAGCGTTTACAGCCGTCACCCAGTCACCATTAATATGACCAATATTATTAAACCAAAGGCCCGCCCCACCCCAGCCTCGATCTAAAACAGCCGCATCCATAGCAAAAAGTTCAGAGTCAGCTGTATATGTTTCCCAAATTAACTGCGTGTATGTGTGCATTAGTGTCGTCAGACTTTCTGACATTTTTATACGCCACGTCGATTTCAATTTTTCTGTACATGGCGCAGTACAATCAAAATCTCCAAAAGTCGAAGCAGACGGATAAGTACATCCAATATCACATAAAGATAATCCAGATATGTCTTTTGCATCATTCATAAGTACAAAACGAGTAGCGAAGTCTAGATAACTAGCAACCCTTGGAGAACTAGTCCATTCCCCTCTAACAATAGTAAAATAATACTGTTGAATAGCTACAGCCCCCAAAAAAGGAACAGTACTCATCGAATAGGCACCTACAGAACCATCAGAATCTCTTTTATCCGTCACAGGAATACGAATTTCGCCACAAGCTGGAACAAACTCTTCTTTTTTCATCTGAGTAAGNTCTGATGGAACCACATTATCTTTAAAATGACCGAANGTGATAACAATATCNCCGTANTTAAAAAATTCGAGNGCCTCCTGATACGTTACGCTGTCAGTTAACTCCATACTTGTAGGCTCAGTAGCAGGCATCCAATCTGCACGTGTCTTGAGCATGAATGCACGCGTATTAGCATAGTCGTCATAAATACTACTACCGCTTCTATCAAGCCATTCAGTAACATCCGCACTTTCCTCAGGCAAAGGGTTTGATGTCTCTCCCCATCCGCCTTTATTGAAAAAATGATGACGCGCAACATCACACACATGAACACGCCCCATAGCTTCAACAATAGAATGCGCCATATTAGGAGGCTTAACAAAAGCCAAAAGCGTTTGTTTCTCCCCCGTAGGATTTACAAAATCCCCGTCCCCCGCACTATCACCTTCCATTTTGGCATATATGCCATTATTNAACGTAATCCATGCATTTGTNGCTAAGCTAGAACCATATTTGGCCGCNGCAAATACAATATATTGTCCAGANTTATANGCAGCCGTTGTNACACCACCTGCGTAATTTATNGGNAAGGGAACCAACAGNCCAAGAGCAACAACCAAACGAACNGGCGCCCATACATTTTGAAAACGCTGACCAAATGGCGAGCCTGTTGTCGCAGTTTCAACGACAACAATAACGATATAATAGAGGAATATAATCGTCGCAATAAGTAGCATTCCAGTAGAATAGAATCTAAAAAACTGGTGAAGTGCTACATGAAAAGGCCATGGAAACGCCGCATCTGTTCCTGGAATATTATTCCCAAGCGTATCTACACAAAAAATACTTGTATCAGCCACACAAGAATTAAAGAAATCTGGTACACCAAAAACACGGTCTAAAAGCATNAAGGCAACATCGTTTTCAGGACTGCCTGTAACAAAATAAGAAGTTGCTCCAACATAAGGCCATCCAGCAGCAAGGGCGACACTCGAACCAAATAANANCACCAATACAAANGTAATAATTTGAATAGCAAGAAGAACAATNCCTAAAAGCATCACAAAGAATATAAANAACTGATCTAAATGCTTTTTATCNAGAATAAGGTTATCAGCAGCCGCAGCAACAACATGGCGCAAACCGAAACGCCCAATATTTTTTTGATCTAAGTATGGATGCCCATTTGGAAGCAAACGCACCATTGCGTAAACATGAGCAATCAAAAAGGCTATGTAACCAAAACCAGACCCAAACAATGACCTTACACGAGGCATAACCCCGGGCATCACTACATACTTAACTAATTGCTTTGCTTCTATACCACTCACAATACGCTCACTTTACTACGAATATATTTTAACGCGCAAAACGTTAAAATTTTAGTAAAATTTCTATACCAGCATATAATTTATCATAATTAACCACTAAATTGCTAATGATAAAAAGCCTCCATATAGAAAATACAGAGGCTTAGGCTTATTCTTTTAATGATTAAGTTTAAGCGGCCTTACCTTTTCTGCGTTCTAAATCAATCTCATAGTCTTCATAGTTCCCCTCAAACCACTCAACATGACCATCGCCTTCAAACGCGAGAATATGGGTCGCCAGCCTATCTAAGAACCAGCGATCGTGTGAAATAATAACCGCACATCCAGGGAATCGCTCAATAGCCTCTTCTAGAGCAGCCAGTGTTTCAGTGTCCAAATCGTTAGTCGGCTCATCAAGAAGAATCACATTTGCCTCTTCTTTTAACATTTTAGCCAAATGGACGCGATTGCGTTGACCACCAGACAAATCCTTTACAAGCTTTTGCTGATCGCCCTTTCTAAAATTAAATGAAGAGACATAAGCGCGGGATTGCATCTCAATTTTACCGAGCTGAATCATATCTGTTCCGCCAGAAATTTCTTCCCAGACACTATTCGCGCCTTGAAGAGCATCTCGGCTTTGATCAACATATCCAAGCTTCACTGTATCACCTACACTAAATTCACCACTATCTGGTTGCTCTTGTCCTGTAATCATCTTAAATAGCGTAGATTTACCAGCGCCATTTGCACCAATAACACCAACAATACCACCAGGCGGTAATTTAAATGACAGATTATTAATGAGCTGCTTATCGCCAAAGCCTTTAGAAATATTATTAGCTTCAACCACCTTATCGCCTAAACGAGGCGGAGCAGGAATAACAATCTGACAGCCACGTTTATCAATTTTTTGACTTTCCGCCAAAAGCTCATGATAAGCATTAATACGTGCTTTTGATTTTGCGCGTCTAGCTGTTGGGCTACGCCCCATCCACTCCTGTTCACGCTTAAGGGTACGTTGACGTACATCCTCTTCACGCGCCTCCTGTTGCAGACGCTTACGCTTTGATTCAAGATAGGCCGAATAATTGCCTTCATAAGGAATACCGCTACCACGGTCGATCTCCAAAATCCAACCCGTAACATTATCAAGGAAATAACGATCGTGCGTAATCATCACAACCGTACCTTTATAATCAGATAAGAACTTCTGAAGCCAAGAAACACTCTCCGCATCAAGGTGGTTTGTAGGTTCATCAAGAAGTAGCATATCTGGACGCTCTAGCAATAAGCGGCATAAAGCCACACGGCGACGTTCACCACCAGAAAGCTTATCAACCGGACTATCCGCAGGAGGGCAGCGCAGCGCCTGCATAGCCATCTTAATCGTACGCTCNAGCTCCCAACCATCCGCAGCATCGATTTTTTCCTGCAAATCGCCCATCTCGGTCATTAAAGCATCAAAATCAGCATCAGGCTCAGCCATCTCCGCGCTCACAGCATTGTAACGNTCGATCATTGCAACAATATCACCCAGNCCATCCATNACGTTTTGTTCCACTGTCTTTGAATCATCAAGCTTTGGCTCCTGCTCTAGATAGCCAACACGTACACCTTCCGCAGCCCACGCTTCGCCCATATAATCCTTATCAATACCCGCCATAATTTTNAGCAAAGTAGACTTACCAGCACCATTAGGGCCTAGCACACCGATCTTAGCACCAGGCATAAAGCTGAGCGTCACGTTTTCTAAAATTTTATTATTATCATAGGACTTTGAAAGCCCCTGCATCACATATACGTACTGACTTGCCACTGCATACACCTCATAAGTTCAAATCATTTAAAATACCCAAAACGGCTTATAACACAGTTTTTTTCAATAAAAAATACTCATACATAGAGAACAGCCCTTGCACATTTTCAGACCCGTCAGTATCATAAGAATACATTTCACATGGAGAGAGCACCATGCCAACCAACAGCCCACTATCAAATAAAACAATGAGCGAAGCAAACCCAGCACTTACAAGGCAAAAATTAATTGATAGCGCCCTTCATCTCTTCTGGTTAAAAGGGCATAAACCAACATCTGTTGATGATATCGCTTCTGGTGCAGGTCAAAGTAAAGGGGCTTTTTTTCACCATTTTAAAAGCAAAAAAGAAATCACACTCATTATATTGGACAAATATGTTGAAGAGCATGTCTTGGCTCCGATTGATAATCACTTCAATAAATATAACAGCCACAAAGAAGGCCTACTGAGCTGGGCACATGAAATTTATGAGGCAACAAATAAAAAACAAAATAAAGGCGGATGTCTACTTGGTAACTTTGCCCTTGAAATAGGCATACAAGACAAAGAACTAAGAGAGCATATAGCCCGCCTTTTCTTGGATTGGGAAAACCACCTCGTTAGCCACTTCAAAAAAGANGAGCGAAGAGGGACGATCCTCATGGAAACACGACAATTCGCNCGCATTGTCATCCATAATTACCAAGGNATGATGATGAGCACCCAGCTTCATCGCGATCAAAGACGTACAGCCAGAGAATTTCAAGCCATGGCAGAATTATTTGAACGACTCATCAAAGATTAATGGTTAAACCATCACTGATTACTGGACATGATAACCTAAAGCGCTGTTTTTGGTGCGGCGNCGANGAACTTTACATGGCCTACCATGATACTGAATGGGGAAAGCCAGTTTATGATGACCAGCGCCTTTTTGAGAAAATATGCTTAGAAGGCTTTCAATCAGGGCTAAGCTGGATAACCATTCTTAGAAAACGCGAAAACTTTAGAGCAGCCTTTGATAATTTCGATTTCANCAAGATCGCAAAATATGATCAAAGCAAAATCAACGAACTTTTAGAAAATGCTGGCATAATTCGTCATAGAGGAAAAATAGAAGCCACAATCAACAACGCTGNCCGTGCTATAGANCTCAAAAATGAAACAGGATCTCTTTCAAACTATTTCTGGAGCTGGAAGCCTCAAAACCATATACAGCCCACTACCCATAACGAAATAGCCGGCTCCACAGAAATATCCAAAGCACTCTCAAAAGACCTAAAAAAACGTGGCTGGAAATTTGTTGGCCCAACAACCTGCTATGCTTTTATGCAAGCAATGGGGCTAGTCAATGATCACATTGTAGGATGTCACTCTAGCCTTGCTCAAACAGCATAAAAAAAGTATGCTCCAGATATGAGCGCGCCAAAGNATAAAAAATCACAAAGTTCAATNTTAGAAGCCACAAGAGGCAGAGCAGATTTTTCTGGTCATGGCTCNTCCTTAGGAGCAGCTGGCTATAGNGANAGCGCAAATGANCCTGAAAATTGNGAATTCCTAAATGANCCAGGACAAAATATAGCAATTAACACTGGCTCTAAAGGATTTGAGTCAATGTTAATTGGCGTGGCTTGGGACAATATTGAAATTCAAGATCAGACACTTTTAGGCAAGCTTTTAAAAAAGAAAAAGATGGCAAATGTTGACCTTGATATTGGGTGCCTCTACGAGCTACAAAATGGGAAACGCGGCGCTGTTCAAGCTTTCGGTGAAAAGTTTGGCCACTTTGACAAAGCGCCTTTCATCCAACTCTCTGGCGATGAACGTACAGGCGATGCCGATGGACATGATGAATATATGCTTGTAAACGGCGCTCATTGGAACGAAATAAAACGCATTCTTGTATATATTTATATATATGACGGCGCCCCTAAATGGAGCGACATAAAACCACAAATTATTTTAGACGTCCCAGGTGAAGACGATCTCATCGTCACTCTTGGAGCACATAACGATGCACTATCAATTTGTGCTGTAGGCGGGTTAGAAAATGTCAGAGGAAACATCAAACTCATCAATTACACAGAATATTTCCCCGGCCATGAAGAAATGGATCGCGCATTCGGGTTTGGACTCGAATGGGGCGAAGGGGAAAAAGCTCAAAATTAAAATATGTGGCATGCGCACATATTATTTTAGAAAAAGAGAAGATAAATGGATCTATTGACTATACAGTCACTATTAATACCTGCGTGCCTTATGATTGCAGGCATAGTTCTCCTCATAAAAGCAGGAGACTGGACCGTGGAATCTGCCGTATTTATCGCCGGCAGATACGGCCTATCCCCCATGGTTGTAGGTTTCACAATCCTGGCCTTTGGCACATCCCTACCAGAATTACTCGTGTCTGTCTTAGCTGTCTTAAGGGGATCCGATGGAATCGCAATGGGCAATGTCATCGGTTCTAATATAGCTAATATCATGATGGTTATCGGTAGTGCATGCTTAATTGCTAAAATATATGTGACAGTGAACAAAGCTTTGGTCAGGGACGTCACATTCATGCTCTTGTCATCTCTTCTTTTACTAGGACTTATGACTTATGGAGAGATCACACGCATTTCAGGCATATTTATGGTGCTTATCCTTATCGTGTACGTATTTATACAATACCGCATGGCACAAAGAGGCGAACAAAAAGTTGAAGAAATAAGTGCAGAGCATGAATTCAAAGACACATACACCCCTTACGTACTATTGCTGATGGGACTAGTTGGTGTAGCTGTAGGCGCAGAACTTCTAGTACGCGGAGCCAGTGAATCCGCATCCATCATAGGCGTGCCCGAAGCTGTAATTGCCTTAAGCATCATAGCGTTCGGCACATCATTACCAGAGCTATCAACGAGCATAATCGCAGCCAAGAAAGGGCACAGCGATATGATGATAGGTAATATTATAGGTTCAAATGTCTTTAATATCTTGATGATTATTGGCTTTACAGCGCTCATTCAACCAATAAGCTCTGCAACTTATTCGCCTCAGCTTCTAGAATTTGATATATGGGTTATGATTGCAATCACAGTTGCATTCGCATTTTTACTACTCGGCTACAAAAAAATTACAAAGATCATTGGCGCCTTACTCGTCGCTGGGTATATAGCGTATAATATTTTCATATATGCCATATACTTTAATTCATGATATATTCTAAAAAGTAACATTGGAAATACGGTAAATTATGACTGACATATTCGACACCTCACATGAGGGCAAAGAAATTGATATCGGTGAAGCGCTCATCAAAGAAGGAGATGAAGTCAATCTTTTCGAACACGACCCGACCTTGAGTAAAATAGCATTAGCTGCTGGCTGGGACGTTAATACCTTCAGTGGTGAAGAAATAGACGTTGACGTTAGTATTTTCCTTCTAAACCGAAATCAAAAAACACGCAATGATAACGACTTCATATTTTACAATCAGCCAGAGGCCCTTGAAGGCGGGATAGTTCACGGCGGCGATAGCAGAGTAGGTTTTGGTGATGGAGATGATGAGACGATACTTATCGAGCTACAAAAAGTTCCATTCGATGTACTTCAAATACCTGTAGTTATCAGCATTTATAAAGGCTTTGAAAAAAAACAAGCGCTAGATAGCATGAGAAGATGCTACGTACGCATCATCAATGCCGATACAGGGCATGAATTGTTCCGTTTTAATTTAACGGATATTTTTAAGGAACATAAAGAAACAGGCGCCATTGTAGGCTGGATAAACCGCGAAGGCCCTAAATGGCACTTCAAAGCAGACTTGCAATATTTTTCTGGCGGGCTAGGTGAAATTGCACGTGGTTACGATATCATTGTAAACCAAGAATAATTACTTCTTCATACCCATAACCGCATTATTGCTAGCTTTCGGCGCCTTTCGACCAATACGCCCCCCCGAAGAGCGCCCGCCTCCTGTATCATCAACCATATATTGATTAACTAACGCTTCAAAATCAGGAATTATACCCATTTGAAGGGATTCAACTGTTGATCTAAAAAAATCACACCCTTTTTGTTCCCAACCATGAAATACATTAACATAGTTTTCGCCACACACACGAAGCTGAAGTGGTGACCACATACCATCACTCACTGGCTCGGCATGCATCCATAAGATTTGATCTGGCCCCGATGCATTTTCATCATCTTTCAACATTTGAATTTCTGCTTCAAGGTCCTTTTCACCTGGCCCCATTCTGACTTCCGCACTACACGTCAAACCATGAACATCATCATAATGAACCCAAGGCATCGTTTCATAAGCTGACATAAGGTGACTTACAGCAAGCTTATGTAGTAGTTTTGGTAATGTTTCGCGCATAGCTTTTTAATTATTCTAAAATACACCCTAATCTGAATAGGCTAACTATAAACAATTCTAACATAGTTGTTAATATGGTAGTATAATTAGCCCAACGTGGGTATTAATAAAAAATACAGACAGGAATGTTTACGTAAGAATGAGACGCTTTACAAACTTTTTCACACTCACCTTAGCAATAATAATGACATTGTCTATTCAGGCACATGCTCAAAAAGAAGAAAAGCAGCAACAAGAAGAAAAAACATACAAGCTCAACATCCGAGCTGTAGATGAAGTAACTGCACTAAATAACAAAACAATCATCAAGTTATGGGGTATTGAATCGTCTGGAATCAGTGACCCTACCCTAAAATTAAAAGCTCGCGTGAACCTGGACAATATTATTGGCAATGAAACAGTATCGTGCACGCTCAAAAATCGTACAGCTGAAATGGCTGTGGCTCAATGCGTAAACAAAGATGACATAGACCTTGGCTTACACATGCTCCAAAACGGCTTTGCCATTGTAAACCGCTCAGAAATCTATGGGACTGTTTTTGAACAACCTTATATTCAAGCTGAGCAAATGGCTCAAAATAAAGAAACAGGCATATGGAACAAAGAAAAAACACAAGAAGGCTCCAGCAGCAGACTAATGCTGACAGTCAGTTTCATCCTCTTAATCTTTATTGTAATAGCATTCATAGCACTCAGCATTTTTATAATGCGCGGATTCCAAAAAGTTATCGAAGCACAAAACCTTCATATGGACATGGCTGCCAAAGAACGGGCACTAAAAGAGCAAGAACGTAAAATATTCGCCAGCATGATGGACTCAGAAATTAAAGCCAATAAATCGAAAATAGAAGCATATATCATGGTCTACGAGGAATTGCTTAACGCCTTAAAAGATACGGAAAAGTCACCAAAATATAAATCAACCGGTGACATTGTACAAAAGCAGCCAGCCCTAAGTCGTGCAGTATTTGATAGAAATACCGATAAACTAGACTTCCTCGGAAACCAGCTCTCTTCTGAAATTATACATTTCTACGCACGAATTAAAACAAATGCAGAGTATGAAAACCTTGAGCCAAGTATGGAACTATCTGATGCCATTAAGCTAGTAGAAAAGGCCGTGAATAATGCCCATCGCCTTGATCAAATATCGGACCGCTTAATTGATAATTTTGAAGAAGCAGGACTAGCATCCTCCGTTTAAAATAAGCTTGTCTGCTTTTCATCCTTAGCTTTCAAGCCTGTCGTACGCTTCTTTTTAGGTGGAGCATCTTTTACTTTTCTCTTCTGAACATCATCTGTAATAATTGCATTCAAACGTTGTTGCCCTTTAAATTCTATAGATACACAATCATCAGAATTAATCATGTCTGCCGATTTGACAATTTGGCCACTCTCATCACGTACAACACTATACCCCCTCTCCAGAACCTTCTGAAAACTATACGCTTCCAAAAGTCCGCTCATTTGATCTAGTCGTATCTTTTTAGTATCAACTGACGAACCACGAACATTACTCAATCGCTCTGACCATTGCTTCAATGTTTCATTCAACTCTCGAACCCTAGAACTGGGTGCTGCCATACGCCCAGATAAAGCGGCATATCTTTCACGTTTTCTAGAAACATAATTTGAAAAAAGAGAAGAAAGCTTAGAGCTCTCCATATCAACGCGCTGCGAATAACTATCGAGCATCCTACTTGGCTCACCAAGTCGAGAAGCCAAATAGGATAAACGCTCTTTCTTTATCTCAAGCGATCTTGATAAAGACCCATAAAGTCGTTGCTCATTATCTAAAATCTGCGCTCTTAATTGCGCCCTGACAGGAACGGCCATTTCTGCAGCGCCAGTAGGTGTTGGCGCACGTACATCAGCAGCAAAGTCACTAAGTGTAGTATCCGTCTCGTGGCCAACTGCTGAAATAACAGGAATAGCCGAATTTGCAATAGCACGTACAACAATCTCTTCATTAAAGGGCATCAAATCTTCTAGAGATCCCCCACCACGTGCAACGATCAAAACATCCGGACGCTTTAAACCTTGCTCATCAATAGACTGAAACCCTTCAATTGCCTGCGCAACCTGCTCAGCAGCCCCCTGCCCTTGAACTAAAACCGGCCAAAGTAGCACATCTCTCGGAAATCGATCCTGTAGACGATGTAATATATCACGTATAACAGCGCCAGTTGGTGATGTAACGACTCCAATCACTTCCGGTAAGAACGGAAGCTCCCTCTTCCTGTCTGTTGCAAACAACCCTTCCGCTGCTAACTTCTTCTTACGCTCCTCAAGCATTTTAAGAAGCGCACCTTCACCAGCCAGCTCCATCGTCTCAATAATTAACTGATAATTTGAGCGTTGCGGAAAAGTTGAAACACGCCCTGTGACAATCACCTCAAGGCCTTCCTCAGGCTTGACACTAAGCTTTGACATCACGCCCTTCCAGCACACAGCATCTATAACCGCACCATCGTCCTTTAACGATGAATACATATGGCCAGAACCAGCGATCGAAACACGACTTAATTCTCCACGAACACGTACATGACCATATTGCTCCTCAATAGAGCGTTTAAGAGAAAAGGCCAAATCTTTGACCGAAAATTCAGGAACATTAGATGATGATGACATAAATTTATGATATAATCATTTTCAAACTCTAACAACCGTCAAGAGTACTTCATGCCAACATCATTCTCACATTATTTTCACAAAGACGAAAAAGAAGTCATTCAAGACTACTTAAAAAAATATAATTTGTCGAAAGAGCGTTCAGATAATATATCTCACGAAGCAAAAACTCTTGTGCAAAAAATTCGCAATCATAAGAGAAGCACTGGCGGACTTGAGTCGTTTATGCAAGAATTTTCATTAGATACAAATGAGGGCATCGCTCTCATGACTCTTGCCGAAGCTTTGCTTCGAGTTCCAGATAAATATACTGCAAGAAAGCTCATCCGTGACAAAGTTGTCGCCGCTAATTGGCTAAACGGAGAGGGCGGTTCAAATGACTGGGTCGTTAAAGCAGCAGGTGTTGGATTATTCATGTCCAGCAAGGCCTTAGATAGCGTCATAGCAAAAGTCGGCGAACCTTTTATGCATCAAGCCATGGTTAAAGCCATGCAAATTCTTGGCAAAGAATTCGTCTTTGGAACCGATATTGAAGATGCGTTAAAAAACTCAACGTCACATATTCAAAATAATGTTCGCATATCCTATGATATGCTCGGCGAAGGAGCACGCACCGCCATT
This sequence comes from Micavibrio sp. TMED27, assembly GCA_002167715.1. Lineage (GTDB taxonomy): Bacteria > Pseudomonadota > Alphaproteobacteria > Micavibrionales > Micavibrionaceae > TMED27. The sequence continues at coordinate 20,068 of NHCG01000010.1, read as the reverse complement.
GATGCACAGCGTTATTTTGAAAATTATGAGCACGCAATCAAATATATCGCCGAACGCACAGACAAGCATACAGCACTTCGTCCAGGAATCTCTGTAAAGCTCTCCGCCATCCATCCACGTTATGAATATGCGCAAGAAGATCGATGCATAATGGAAATGAGTGCTCAGCTTCTAGAACTAGCTAAGCTTTGCGCTAATAACAACATAGCCATGACAATAGACGCAGAAGAATCTGAGCGCCTAAATACATCAGTACAAATCATTGAAAACATACTCGGGCTACCTGCCCTAAAGGATTGGGACGGTTTTGGGCTTGCGGTTCAAGCTTACAATAAAGCTGCGCCCGCTCTAATTGACCACATACAAGAACGAGCAGAACATCACAAAATTAAAACACATATACGCCTTGTAAAAGGCGCATATTGGGACAGTGAAATTAAAAATTCTCAAATAGGTGGGCTCAATCACTTTCCAGTATTCACACGAAAAGCCAACACCGATTTATCTTATCTAATATGCGCTGAAAAAATGTGCCTATCTCCAAACATCTTCCCGATGTTTGCAACACATAACGCCCATTCAATTTGCGCCGTTCAAGATATTGCAGAACATTATAAAGCAGATTTCGAATTACAAAAATTATTCGGCATGGGCGACAGCCTTTACGATATTATTCGCAGCGAAAAACCAGAAATTAAAACAAGCATCTACGCACCCGTAGGTCCTCACCAAGATCTACTCCCATACTTAGTAAGAAGACTATTGGAGAATGGCGCAAACAGCTCCTTTGTAAATAAGGTCATGAAGCGTGATGAACCCATTGAACCATTAACACAAGATCCAGCCACTCAAATAAAAAAAGACAATAGATTCAAGCATACTAGAATAAAAGATTCAAAAGACCTCTTTTGGAACGAGTCACCCATGGGTCGCCTCAACTCATCCGGCCTGGACCTTAATGCACCTGATGTTGTTTCCACACTCAACAAAAAGATCGCATCGTTTCACAAGCCATACATAGCTGCACCAATCATATGCGGGAAAGAACTCACGGAAACCCTAGCTGAAGAGATAAAAAATCCTGCGAATACATCACAAGTTATTGGCAAAATGCACCCGTCCACTGCACGCCAAATTAAAAAGGCTTTTTCCAGAGCACAAGACGCGTTCAAAGAATGGAACGAGTCACCTGCGGAGCATAGAGCTCAAATCCTGGAGAAAATAGCCTCACTCTATGAAGAAAATAAAGAAGAGCTTTATTACCTTCTTATTCATGAAGCTGGAAAAACAATCCCTGATGCTCAAGATGAAATTCGAGAAGCCATAGATTTCTGCCGTTATTACGCCGCTCAAGGGCGTACCCTTTTCAAAGAAGAAGGCATTTTACTTCCTGGCCCGACAGGAGAGCAAAACAGCTTATCACATCACGGCCGCGGCTGTTTTGTGTGCATATCACCTTGGAATTTCCCACTCGCAATTTATACAGGGCAAATAGTAGCTGCACTAATGGCTGGCAATACCGTATTGGCAAAACCCGCAGAACAAACACCTATCATCGCCTCATTTGCACTAAAACTGATGCACAGAGCTGGCATCCCTCAAAATGTTCTCCACCTCATTTTGGGCGATGGCCGTATTGGCGATATGCTCACGAGCAATATTGATACAGCCGGCGTAGCATTCACAGGATCAAATGAAACGGCGCGACTAATAAATCAATCACTGGCAAATAAGAAAGGGGCTATAGTCCCTCTGATTGCTGAGACTGGCGGACAAAATGCCATGATCGTAGACTCTTCGGCACTGCCCGAACAAGTGGCCGATGACGCAATAAGAAGCGCTTTCGGTTCAGCAGGCCAAAGATGCTCAGCACTCAGAATACTGCTCCTACAAAGAGATAGCGCAGACAAAGTCATCAGAATGCTTAGCGGAATGATCCATGAAATGAACCTTGGGGATCCGTCAAAGCTATCAACTGATATTGGCCCTGTTATTGATGAGGAGGCCTTGCATATCTTAAACCACTATAGGGTTGAACTAGGGGGTATGGCGAAAGAAATTTCAAGTGCATCAGTCAGTGCAAACTTACAAAAACAAGGACATTTCTTTGCGCCATCCATATGGGAAATTCACAACCTCCATGGCATGCAAAAAGAAGTATTTGGTCCAGTACTCCATATCCTCAAATATGATACACATGAGCTGCATGACATACTCGAACAACTCAAAAATCTAGGTTACGGTCTTACACTTGGGATTCACAGCCGCATCGAGAGCTTCCAAAAGGAAGTCATACAAGCAATGCCTGTTGGGAATGTCTATATTAATCGCTCCATGACTGGCGCAATCGTAGGCTCACAACCATTCGGGGGCTTAGGGTTATCAGGAACAGGCCCAAAAGCCGGCGGCCCTTCATATCTGCACCGCTTTGCTACCGAAAGAACAATTTCAATCGACACAACAGCCGCAGGCGGTAACGCAAGCCTTGTATCTCTCGGCGAATAAGATATAAAAGCCTAAAGATACAAAAAAGGAGCTTGCAGATGAGAGTATTATTGATTGGATCAGGTGGCAGAGAACACGCACTAGCTTGGGCGATTAGCAGCTCAGACAAATGCCAAGCCTTATACTGCGCCCCTGGAAACGCTGGCATTGAAAGCTGCGCCGAACTCATCGACATTAAGGCTGAAGATGTAGACGGAATTACAGATTTTGCTAAAAACAATCAAATCGATCTTGTTATTTGCGGCCCTGAAGCACCATTAGTCTTAGGCCTTGCCGACAAAATAAAAGCTTTAGGAATTCCGGTATTTGGACCCAACCAAGCTGCAGCGCAGCTAGAAGGCTCAAAAGGCTTCATGAAAGACCTTTGCACAAAATACGGTGTACCAACAGCAGCATATGGACGCTTCACTGATTTTGAAAGCGCTAAAAAATTCATAGAAGAACAACCACATAAAGTCGTTGTTAAAACGGACGGCCTTGCGGCAGGTAAAGGCGTAATCATGTGCGACACCAAAGAAGACGCAATTGAAGCTGCCAGAGGAATGCTTGAAGGTGCGAGCTTCGGCGATGCCGGATCTGAGGTGGTAATTGAAGAATTTTTAGATGGTGAAGAGCTAAGCTATTTCGCCCTTGCGGATGGAAAAGGTATATTGCCCCTAACCTCAGCACAAGATCACAAACGAGCATTTGATAATGACGAAGGCCCTAACACAGGCGGCATGGGCGCGTACTCACCAGCGCACCTAATGACACCAGAAATTGAAGCCAAAATAATCAAAAACATTATTGAACCTACAGTCAAAGGCATGAATGCCGATGGCATCCCCTTCACAGGCGTACTCTTCGCAGGCATTATGGTCGTTAATGGTGAACCAAAGCTAATCGAATATAACATACGCTTCGGAGATCCAGAGTGCCAACCTATCATGATGCGCCTACAAAGCGATCTTTTGGAAATTCTATATGCCGCGGCCAAAGGCGAACTCGCTAACATTCAAGACAAAGTGAGCTGGAGCGATGAAACAACTCTATGCGTTGTTATGGCCGCAAACGGATATCCTGGTAGCTACGAGAAAAACACCGTTATCAACGGCCTTGGAAATGCCGCCCAAACAGACGGTGTAAATATTTTCCATGCTGGTACAGCAAAAGCAGAGAACGGTGATATTTTAAGTGTTGGAGGGCGCGTACTCGGCATAACAGCTAAAGGACATAGCGTCCAGCAAGCACAAGAAAGAGCCTATGCCGCTATTGATAAAATTGAATGGAACGAAGGCTTCTGTAGACGTGACATTGGATGGCGCGCAATTAAAGCTGAAAAAGAAGAAGCCGCTTAACCTTACGAGGTAGCGCGCTCTTTTTCTAGTTTGCGCGCTGCTTTCTGTGCTTTTCGTTTGGCCTTAAAAAACGTCTTCAAAATACCGCCGCATTCATCTTCTAATACGCCACTAAAAGCCTCAGGCTTATGATGGCAAGACGCCTGCTCAAAAAACTTAGCACCGTGAAACACCCCCCCGCTTTTAGGGTCCTGCGCTCCAATAATGACACGACGAATACGAGCAAATGATATTGCCGCAGCGCACATTGCGCAAGGCTCTAACGTGACATAAAGATCAAACTCCGGTATACGCTGCGCTCCAGCCTTCTGGCATCCCTCACGAATACACAGCATCTCTGCATGAGCGCTTGGATCACTAAGCTCAATTGTTCTATTCCCATTACGTGCAACGATCTCTCCTGTCTTAGAATCAACTAAAACAGCACCAATTGGCACCTCATCTCGGCACGCAGCCATCATTGCCTCTTCCAATGCCTCGCGCATATATGTAAGCTCTTTATCCATGAATGAAGAAAACCACAAAGAAGAACGAATTGCAAAGCGAATGGCACGTGCCGGGCTTTGTTCTAGAAGAGATGCGGAAAAATGGATCGAAGCTGGCCGCGTACAGCTAAATGGCAAGNTCTTAAAAACTCCCGCAGTAAAAGTATCGGATAAGGATGATATCGTTGTCGATGGCAAAGCTATTAACGCTGCCCCTAAAACCAGACTTTTTCTCTACCATAAACCTGTTGGCCTCGTCACATCACACAAGGACGAAAAAGGTCGTGCAACAGTTTTTGACCAACTCCCTGCACACCTTCCTCGGCTCATCAGCATAGGGCGTTTAGACCTAAACACAGAAGGTCTATTACTACTCACAAATGATGGTGAATTATCCAGATATTTAGAACATCCCGATACGGGCTGGAGCAGAAAATATCGGGTACGCGTTTTAGGAAACGTAACACAAGAACGTCTCGATAAACTCAAAAACGGTGTCAAAATTGATGGNATCAAATACAGATCCATTGACGCACAAATAGAACCCAACCAAAGTGGCGCTAACAAATGGNTTGAGATNACTTTACACGAAGGAAAGAACCGNGAAATTAGACGCGTNATGGAACACTTGAACCTACAGGTGAACCGACTCATNCGAGTTTCATACGGCCCTTTCAACTTAGGCAATCTACCGAGACAAAGCGTTACAGAAATAAAGACTGCCATCCTAAAAAAACAAGTAAGTGGCTTTTTCAAATAACACAAAAATTAAACAGATTTTAAACAAGGCTTTTTGAAATCATGAGGATTATTTCCGGTCAATATGGCCGCCGAAAACTGGAAGTACCAAAAGGTAATGATATTCGTCCAACAAGTGACAAAATAAGAGGCGCTATATTCAATAGCCTAGAATCTCTAGGCGCCATTCATGAGGCCAGAGTACTAGACGCATTCTCAGGTAGCGGCGCCTTAGGAATAGAAGCCTTATCACGCGGTGCCCAACATTGCACTTTCATTGATAAATCACGTACATCCTTAGATCTTAGTAAAAGAAACATAGATACAGTTGGCGCAACGCCCCACAGTGACACACTTATTGGTGATGCATCAAAAATAAACTTCAAACGAAAAGCTTTCGACCTTATCCTGTTAGACCCACCGTATTATAAAAACCTTACTGAACTGACTCTAAAGAATTTAGAAAAACAATCCGCAATTTTATCCACAGCCACTATAGTTTGTGAGACTGAACGCAGCGTTAACATGAGCCATGCACCCCACTATTCGGTTCATTCTGAGAAAATTTACGGTGATACTAAGGTCACAATTTTAATTTATAATGAAAGCACGCCTGAATAAATTGCTAGTAAAAGCGTACTACCTAAGATCAACCGGTACACTACAAAAATTGTAAAGCTTGATTTCTCTAACCACTTCATCATCAAAGCAATAGAAATTAGCCCTGCAATAAAAGAAAACCCACAAGCGATCAAAGCATCCAAACCAAGCTCGAAATCTCCACTATCCAGTACGTCTTTACCGGCCAAAACACCGCCGCCCGATATTGCCACNATAGCCAATAGNAATGAAAACTGCGCCGCCGTACTTCTTGAATANCCTAAAAAACGAGCCGCACTCATAGTAATACCGCTTCTACTAGTCCCGGGGATCAGAGCTAGCGCCTGAGCAAAGCCAATAATAAGTGCGTTCTTNAANTTCATATCNTCAATTGAATTATANTTAATGTCACTNCGNTCACTCAGCCACAANACGATGCCAAAAACAATCGTACTCCANGCCATCACCTCGACTAGCAATANAAANTCGGGCTTAATCATATGAACTATAAATCCAATAATGATAACAGGTATAGACGCGACGAGAACATACAAGTTGAGAAAGCTCCCATCACTCTTAAAGTCTCCCTTAAACCAGCCAATAAAACCCAAGAGCATCTTCCACACATCGCGCCAAAAATAAACAAGTACAGAAAAGAGTGTACCTACATGAACTGCCATGTCTAAAACCACACGACTATCCCAATCCTGTGCACCGCCTAAAAAAGCATGAACCAGCACCAAATGCCCACTAGAGCTAACGGGCAAAAATTCTGTCAAACCTTGAATAAGCGCTAAGATAATTAGCGAGAAAAAAATCATAACAATAAAAGCCTAACTTGAAAATTCAGCAAAATAAAGCGAAACTATCGCAATGATGTACGTTATGGGCATATTAGGTTTTATCTTTGGCTTCATTTTTGGTCAGCTCGTTTTAATCTTCTTCCTCAGGGAAAAAACAAAAGACGAGCTCCTCAATGACCGCTCTCTTAAATACACTTACGGCTTAGCAAACTGGATCATTGCTGGACTCATGTCTTATGCCTTTGCATCTATTTACAACTTATATTTCAGCTAACCTTGACCTGGATAAAAATCAACATAGCTTATTAAGCTGAGTAAATNTAAACGCATTAAAGAGGAAATTATCATGCGCAAACCATTACTAACGCTTCTAGCNATTTCAGCTATTACAGCNCCNTTCACAGCTCAAGCTGCTGTCGAAAACTACATCATTGAAAAACCACATACACAAATTCTGTTCTTTGCGAACCATCTTGGTTTCTCTCACTCTTTAGGTAANTTTACCGACCACGAAGGCACACTTAAATTTGATACTGAAAATCCAGCNCAATCCTCTGTAGAAATTACAATTCCNACAAGCAGCCTCACACTTAANGACGAAAAATGGGATGCACANCTAAAAAATGCAGACTTCTTTAATGTAGAAGAACACCCAAACATGACATTCAAAAGTACAGCGATTGAAGTCACTGGTGAAAAAACTGCAAAAATTACAGGCGACCTTACCCTTCTAGGAGTAACAAAACCCGTAACTCTAGACACAACATTCAATCACGCTGGCAAGCACGCCTTTAGCGGTAAATATGTTGCTGGCTTTTCCGCAACAGCTAACATCAAACGCTCTGAATTTGGCATGAAATATGGGTTACCACTCATTGGTGATGACGTCGAAATTCGCCTAGAAGTCGAAGCTATTCGCCAAGAAGAAGCTAAAGCGGAATAATTCACTTTTATGCCAGTAAAATCTAAATCTAATCAATTCGGCCATATAGCAAGAACATTCCATTGGGCTAGTGCTTTGATAGTACTATGCCTTTTGGCAATAGGATATTATATGGCCGAAATGGCTTTCTCACCTTTCAAGCTCGAGCTCTACACCTATCACAAATCTTTTGGAATGATCATTCTAGGATTAACGGTTTTAAGAGTTATCTGGAAACACATAGATGTACGTATCAAACCATTAGATACCCATACAAGACTAGAGCACTTTCTTTCAAAATTCATACATATTCTTCTCTATATAGGCTTAATAGGGATGCCAATTTCTGGTTGGCTCATGTCAAATGCAGGGGAATTCCCAAATTCTTTTTTTGGCTTATTCGAATTTCCACATTTAGTTGAGAAAAATGAAGAACTGTTCAAACTGACTAGAAGCGTACATAGTATTTTTGCCTACATGCTCATATTAGCTATTGGCTTACATATTGTTGGAGCGCTGAAGCATCACATTATTGACAAAGACAACACACTTAAACGGATGGGCGGCAAAATAGTATTGGCCGTCATAGGAATAGCTATACTATGTGTACCTGTTTATTTCATAGTTCTCGAGACCTTTGAAAAATTAGAAACCACCAGCCAAGCTACCCAAACACATACAAAACTTAGTTCAAAAACAACAACTCATACAGATAACCAATGGATAATTGATTATCAAAATAGCAAAATAGCATTTATATTCACTCAGTATGGAGAGAATATTTCAGGACATTTCGACCAATGGGATGCAACTGTAATATTCGATAAAGAAGACCTAGAAAATAGCAGCGCCGCAATTAGCATAGACATCGCCTCTATAAAAACTGGTAGCGATGATAGAGATCAGCAAGCAATAAGTACGGAATGGTTTTCACAAGCTGATTTTCCAAAGGCTCATTTTAAATCTACTCATTTCGAAAAAACTAGCGAAAACTCATTTATTATTCATGGTGATTTAAACCTAAGAGGCATCACTCAAAACATAAGCTTCCCTTTCAAATTACAAGGAGACAAAGCTAAAACCGTCGTCAATGCTGAATTCCCTCTAAGCAGGTTACATTTTGGTATAGGGCAAGGACAATGGAAAGAGACAAACGCGATAGGCGATCAAGTTGATATATCCATACACCTCACCGCTCATCAAGAAAATTAGACTATACAAATATAACATAATTTTTTTATCTCAAACGGCGGATAAAGATTGTATCTGCACCTGAAACTAGGATAGAGTGTTTCGTTATGAGAACCTTGTTCCACCTATGGCTACACCCCTTTTCAAGAAAAGTCAGAATTACTCTGGCTGAAAAAAAACTCGATTTCGATTTGAAAATTGAAAAAGTATGGGAAAGACGCACAGAATTTTTAGCACTAAACCCTGCCGGTGATGTGCCAGTCCTCATAGAAAACGACGGAACAACACTCGCTAATTCACAAGTCATTTGCGAATATTTAGAAGAAGTTTACCCAGAGCAAAATCTTCTAGGCAGTGACCCAGTTCATAGATCAGAAACACGTCGCCTAGTAAGCTGGTTTGATGTGAAATTTAACAAAGAAGTTTCTGAAAATATAGTTGGTGAAAAAGTCATGAAAAAAATGCTCAAACTTGGAGAGCCACACGGCCCTTCAATCAGAGCAGGCCATGCTAACATTCACTATCACCTTGACTATATTGGCTTCCTAACAGAAAAAAGAAAATGGCTAGCAGGTGACAATTTCTCTTTAGCAGATATTGCCGCTGCCGCACATCTTTCAACAATTGATTATATTGGTGATGTCCCTTGGGAAGAACATGAAGCCGCACGTAGATGGTATGACAAAATCAAATCACGTGACAGTTTCAAATCCCTTCTAGAAGATCGTATCCCAGGTTTTGAACCCGCCCCTACTTATGAAGTTGTAGGTAAATAAGAATGAATAATAAGCTTTTTTGCTTCGGCTACGGTTATAGCTGCGACTATTTAGGACACGAACTACTCTCCAATGAAAATTGGAGCGTATCTGGAACAACACGTTCAAATGAAAAAAAACAATCACTTCGTTCAAGAGGCGTACAGGCTTATATATTTGATTATGAACACCCCCTTCCTGACCCTGCTTATATCCTAGAAGATACAACACATCTTATCATCTCCACACCACCCAGTGATGAAGGCGATCCAGCGTTCGTATCACACGCTGAGGATATTCTAAAACTCAAGAATTTACAGTGGGTAGGCTACCTATCAACAACAGGTGTATATGGCAATAGAGACGGCGACTGGGTTAACGAAAATTCAGAATTACGACCATCAAGCAAACGCGGATCACGCCGTGTTAAAGCAGAAGAACAATGGCAATCACTCTATAAAAACCATGATTTACCACTACATATTTTTCGACTTGCAGGAATTTATGGGCCGGGACGAAGTGCATTAGACACCGTACGCGTCGGTACCGCTCGCCGTATCAATAAACCCGGACATATTTTCAGCCGTATTCATGTCGAAGACATAACCAACATTCTTTTAGCCTCGATGGCAAAACCTAACCCTGGCGCCATATATAATGTATGCGATGATAACCCCGCCCCAAGCCATGAGATAATCTCTTATGCCTGTGAAATTTTAGGAAGACCAGAGCCAGAGCTTATTAATTTTGACGAAGCCGACATGACTCCAATGGCTCGAAGTTTTTACAGTGACAATAAACTAGTAAATAATAATCGCATAAAAGAAGAGCTAGACGTACAGCTAAAATACCCAAATTTTAAAGAAGGTCTAAAAGCCTGTATGGATGCTGAAAAACACGCGATACAGCTTTTCAAAAAGCCATTCTCATAAAAAATCAAAGTACCTTCGATAGGCGTACACTAACCGTTGTACCAACTCCAACAGTGGATTCAATTGATAGATTTCCATCATGCATCTGGACAAGTTCTTTTGTAATGGCTAACCCTAAGCCAGACCCCTCATGATCTCTGGAGTACGATGCTGACACTTGCTCAAACGGTCTGGTTACCTGCGGTAATTTGTTAGCAGGAATACCAATCCCGGTATCACTAATTGTAATCACAATATAATCGCTACGATCTTTACAATGGATCCTAACCTCACCGCCTTCTTCTGTAAATTTCACTGCGTTTGAAAGAATATTCAGCAAAATTTGAAGTACAGCCCTTCGATCAGCACGAATTTTAAGTGATTCAGCCAACTGATTATCAAGCGATAATTTCACGCCGGCCTCATGTGCTCTACCTTCCATCATATGAAGAGCGAGTTGTACGCTTTTAGAAATATTTAAATCCTCAAGATCAAGTTCATATTTCCCCGCCTCTATCTTAGACATATCTAAAATATCACTAATAAGGTCAAGTAGATGTGTCCCACTTTCTCTAATGCCGCTAATATAATCCAGATATTTTTCAGTACCAATAGGCCCCAAAAGCTGCTGCTCCATCATTTCTGAAAAACCTATAATCGCGTTCAAAGGTGTACGTAGCTCATGACTCATATTTGCTAAAAACTGAGTTTTGGCAGCATAAGCCCTTTCCGCAGACTCTTTCGCATTCTTAAGCTCTCTCTCATAAAGCATACGCTCAGTCATATCCTGCATAATTCCGTAAAGAGCCGTCACCTCTCCACTCTCATCACGCCAACACCGTCCTTCACAGCGAATAAAGCGTACATCATGGCTACCCGGAACCTTAACACGAAATTCCATATCATAGTCATTTTCCTCAATCAAAGCCCGCTGAAAAGCTTGATTTACGCGTGGAACATCTTCACGGTGTACGAGTGCATTTAGCGCATCAAAGGTTGGATCAAACGATCCAGCTTGAACACCGAAGATCCTATAGATCTCATCTGACCATTCCATAGATTCTTCACCAAAGCCCCAATGCCAATGGCCCATGCGGCCAATACTTTCCGCTTCGTATAGCTGTTTTTCTTTACGGCTCAAAACGGACTCCTGAACCTTAATCGCGCTAACATCACGTCCGGTGCAATATAACAAGCCTTCATGAAGTTGCTGGCGCCACTCAAGATAGCGTACGCCTCCACCCTTTCGGCTTATTCCCGCTTCAAAATCAAGAACAGAACTCCCCGCCCCCTCCTCATCAAGACCAAAAGATTGTATTGTATTTCGTATATATGGTCGGTCCCCTTCCTCAAAGAGATCCATGAAATGTAAACTCTCTAAATCAGTACGTTCATAACCAGTAGAATCCAAAAATGCCGCATTACAGTCAATGATATGCCCCATATCATTGACAACAACCATGACCTCATGGGACATATCCCAAAATAGAGATAAGTCCTTAGCTGGCAAACTGGAATGTATATCTTTAGAAGACGGCTGCGGGACATTTCTAGTCTCACTTTTAGCCTTCAAAGACTTCTTCTTTAACAACATTATTTATACCCGAAACAGGTCAGATAGATGATATCTCTAAATAGAAATAAGCGGAGACCGTGCATTTACATCGTCACCACCATCTTTAAGAGCTTTATACACAGAATATGGCATAACTAGTCTTGATTCTACATAAGACTGACAGTTATTTTCAGAATTATTTCTTACTTTTTGCAAACTATCCGCAACATTCTCTTCTGTACGGCCATTTTTTCTAAACGTATTTTTAAAATCAGGAGCTGAACGAAGGTTATTTTGAGCACGAAAATTTGGATCAGCTTCGTTTACCTTACCAGCCTTTGAATTCATCTCGTCTGCCAAACGCTTCAGCTCTCTATAACGCTGATGATTTAGTTCTGAATCTGATACATGCATACTTCACCTAAAAACGAAAAGGCTTACCATAATAGCAAGCCTTTTCTTCTTATCACACAACAATAGTGAAATACAAATTTATAAGAAAAATTTAATACTTAACACCACACCCATATGAACGTGTCTGCGCCATTTCTACAGGCTTGCCTGCAGCAATATCACTCAAAGCTGCTAAAACATAGTTCTTCGCACCTTCAACTGTCTTAGGATTTGGGCTAGAGTTATCATCAATTGCTCCCATATATGCAAGCTTGCCCTCTGCATCAATAACAAACATATGTGGCGTAGTTTGAGCACCATATGCTTTACCAATTTCACCTGTTTCATCTAGAAGTTTTGCCGAAACACTCGCACCTTCTTTTTCTACAATAGCCTTCGCTTCTTCTGCTGTCACATGGCCTTGACGACCTGGCGCTGATGATACGATTGTTACCCACTCAACATTATCCTGTGCCAAAGCCTCTTTTTGTACTTTCTGCATATTACCGCTACCGTAATGCTTCACAACAAATGGACAACCATGATTAGTCCACTCAAGAACAACAACTTTACCTTTATGGTCACTAAGTTTAAAAGCTTCACCGCTCATGACATCAACAGCTTCAATCTCTGGAGCCATAGAACCTACTGATACTTCAGCACTTGCTGGTATCGCAAAAGCCCCCATACAAAATGCGGTAATAACTAAACTATACTTCTTCAACATCACTTTACTCCTTTATTTATTGTGAACCTAAAATATACGACTTAACAATTGAAGGCGTTAACACCTGCGGCAATACAACGGCCTCCGGCCTTTCCCCCGTCGCAGGATCTCTGGCACCATAAAATACATAGAGCGGAACACCATTTCGTCCATACGATTCTAAAAATTTAGTAATTTTGGGATCTTCATTTGTCCAATCACCTATTAAAAAACGCACATTTTCTTTCGCAAAAAGTTCTTTAGTGGAATCAACATTAATCGCAACACGATGATTGATCTTACATGTAATACACCATGCTGCTGTCATTTCGACAAAAACAGGATCATCATGCGAAAGTACTGCCGATAATTTTTCTGGGTTATATGTCTCACCAAAAACATGCGAAGCATCTGTCATTTCGTTTGGTTTGATAATTTTGGGCATAACAAGGAAAGAACCAAAAAATGCTATAAGAACAAATACAAATACAAAATTTCTCCAAAATGTATCTTTAGGTTTATGCTTAAGCATCCAGATAGCAAAACTGATCAAAACCATACCGATAAGTATAGACACCATACCATCCGCGCCGGTTTGAATCCCTAGAACCCAAACCAGCCATAGAGCAGCACCGAACATAGGGAAAGATAAAAGCTGCTTAAACACATCCATCCACGCACCTGGTTTAGGCAATAGTTTTTGAAATGCAGGAAAAACAGATAAAGCCAAATAAGGTAAGGCCAAACCAAAACCAAGCGCAGCAAAAACAGTCAAACCAACATAAGCAGGCTGCACAAGAGCATAACCAATAGCCCCAGCCATAAATGGAGCCGTACAAGGCGTAGCAACTAATGTTGCAAGAACACCCGTAAAGAAGGAACCACTCAAACCTTGTTTCGCGGCAAGACTTTGCCCCGTATTACCAAATTTATTACTGAATTCAAAAAAGCCCGCCAAATTAAGACCAATTACGAAAAGCAAATAAGCAAGCCCGCCTACCATCAAAGGGTTTTGCAGCTGAAAGCCCCAGCCAATAGTTGCTCCACCAGCTTTCAAAGCCATAAGCCCACCAGCAATAGAAACAAAGCTCAAAATAACGCCTACCGTATATGCTAACCCGTGCTTGATTGCTTGTTCTGGATGCTTCTCAGATATTTTTACTAATGATAATGCCTTTAAAGAAAGAACAGGAAAAACACATGGCATTAAATTCAAGATCAAACCGCCTAAAAGAGCAAATATTAATGCTGTAAAAATAGTAACATTCTGCACATTTTTAGCTACAGCTTGTTGGCTATCACTTTCACCAGACTGACTAACATCCGAAGATCCTACAGGTTTATGCTGCGCCTTAAAACTATAGCCGACACGGCCGTCATCACCTTCAAAAGCAAGAACACCTTTTAAAGAATTGCCAAATTCACTAAAGTCTCTTTCACCGCGTTTTTTAGAAACTAAAATTCCATTTTCATTTTTTACAGTCTGAGGCTCATTATTAATAACAGTACCCCATTCTTCGAAGTAAAGCTCAAGCTCTTTATCTTTTAAGCCCGCAAGAACATTCTCTGATCCTGCAAAAAGAACATGGAATTGATCATCTTGCTCATAAAAAGAAACATCTAAACCTAAGTCCTGAGGCATAAATTCACGAGCAGCATCAAAGTAAGCTGAATTATCCTCTTCAACACTATGATCAGCGTTCAAGACTAACTCAAAGCTCCCATACTCTGGAATGCACTCAACCTTACAAACAAGGACTTCGATATCGCCTTTTATTGTAATAGGCCCCTCAGCTATATTTTCAGGTGCTTTTAATGTTTGAAGTAATAGGACGCGGCCTTCATACCCAAAATTAACAAGCGGCTCATATGGAATGCGCATTGGTACAGGCCATCGTATCTCTGACATTTCAAAACCTTCAGGCAAATCCCACGTAATACGTAATGGTAAACCAGAATCACCAGGGTTCTTCCAGTAAGTATGCCAATGCGGTGCAATCACTTTTTCAATTCCAATATCCAGGGATTCTTCAGCCTTGATATTACCTTTCTCAGATATAAGCCTTATATTCACGAGGTTTTCTGGCGGCTGCTCTGTTGCATAGCTAGGGGAAATTGATGATATAAATACAAAAGATATTAAAAATAAAAAAAAGCGCAAAATCATTACTCCATACATTCATGTACCTATTCGCATAGACAGCTCTATTTGTTACATGTAGAATCAAAAATAGTTAGTCAAAATATACTCTATGGGGTCTTACTCATGAAAGAAGAACTTCTCTTCACACCTACTGAGCACATGGTCAAAACATCCCTGGGCTATAAATTTCTCAAATATATAGAGCAAAAAGAAAACATTACCATAGAGGATGAAGACACATACACGGCATCATATGATAAATTACATAGCTGGAGTATAGAAAAAATCGCTAAGTTTCACGAATATGTTTGGGATTTTTGTGAAATCACGGGCATAAAAGGTNAAAAGACTCTTCAAAATGAAGAAAACATGCAAAAAAGCATATTTTTTGAAGATAGTGAGCTCAATTATGCTGAAAACTTGCTAAAAAAAGTCAAAAAAACCCCAGATCAGCCTGCAATCATCTCCCGTATTGCAGGACAAAAAAACGATAAAATCCTGACATGGCAGCAACTATATGAACAAGTTAGTATCTGGCAGCAACTTCTGGAACAAACGGGCATAACAGAAGGTGACCGCATTGCGACATATTTACCTCATATTGCAGAAGCATACATTATACATATAGCAGCCGCCAATCTGGGTGCTATTTTTTCTTCTGTAGGCACTGAAATGGGTGCACAAGCTACAGCTGATCGTTTTAATCAGATAAAGCCCAAACTGCTAATCGCTGTCGATGGCTATAACCATATGACACATAAAGGTGAAAAAGTAGAAGACAGACTTCATACTATTGAAACCCTTCAAAAGAATGTAAGCTCTCTAGAGCGTACACTGATAATTGCAAATAAGAGTATACCTACTGAACTATCAACGCTAAATGCTAACACGCTCTTCGCACATACACTTCTCAAAAACATTAAGCCTAAAACATTAGAATATGAAAAACGCCCTTTCAATCATCCTCTCTCCATTTTATTCTCATCNGGCTCTACAGGAAAACCTAAATGTTTTGTACACAGCACAGGCGGCTTACTCCTAAAGCACGCAATAGAACATCAGCTCCAAAATGATGTTAGAGAAGGTGATTGTGTATTTTTTCACACAACAACAAGCTGGATGATGTTTAACTGGCTTTTATCCGGCCTTGCTCAAGGAGCTACAATTCTAATCTATGAAGGCAGCCCTTTTTTTCCAACTCCAGACGCTCAACTTCAATTTGCTTCAGATTATAAATGTACGCATTTAGGAACAGCCGCGGGTCTAATTCAAGACATATGGCGCTCTAATAACGTTAACGCAAAAGATTTAGATCTAAGCCATTTGCGAGCAATATCATACACAGGCTCAGTCCTTTCACCTGAAGGGTTTAAATACGTACACGAAAATATAAAAGCAGATATGAGTATAAATGGCATTTGTGGTGGAACAGATTTTGTTGGCTGCTACGCAAGTGGAAATAGCTTCGCCCCTACCTATGCCGGCTGCTTAAAAGGCCCAGTATTAGGTATGAGCACACAAATACTAGATGAAAATGCAAGCACAAAACCTAAAGGTGAAATAGGAGAGCTTGTCATCACAAAACCTTTCGTGTCATGTCCTTTATATTTTTGGGGAGATGAAAAGAATGAAGATAACCCTAGGGGCGTACGCTTCACAGAAAGCTATTTCAATTACTACAAAGATATAAAACCACCAATCTGGCATCATGGTGATGCAGTAAAATACGCTCAATGTGGCCAATTAATTGTTGAAGGGCGTTCAGACTCAACACTCAATCAAAATGGTGTACGTATTGGGTCTCAAATGATTTATGACGCTCTAGATAACAGCCCACTCAAAAAAATCATTAACGATACAATTGCCGTGAACTTCAAAGATCAAGAAGGCGGAGATCATACAGCCCTTTTTATTGTTCTTATAGATGACCAGACACTCACTAATGAATTAAAAACTCAGATAAAGAAAATACTATCAGATAAAGTTGGACGCCTATGCGTACCTCATGAAATTAGGCAAGTCCCATATATATTAAAAACACCCAATGGAAAAAAAGCTGAGAAACCAACTAAGACTGCATTAATTACGAGTGAAGTAAAAGCCCCCGAAACCTATGGAATAGATGAAGAAGATAAAACATATAAAACTGAGCTCTACATAAAAATTGGCCAAGAGCTTAGATTAGATAAGAAATATCAATCTAATTAAAAAATAAGCTTGCGGTAAGCATGAAAAATGAGCTTAAATAAAAATATGAACATTATAAACTTTAAAAGAGCAGTATTTATTGCCGCCCCAGCCGCTAACGCCGCCGCGGGTATTCCCGCATGTTCATAAGCCTATAGTACAAAGCGTACGCCCTATTTTCTAAATAAATTATAAATTACAAATAACACAGCTTTAGGTTATAAAGCTTGGTAAAATATATGAGTTAAAACAATGACTAAAGACAATAAAAGCCAAACCATCCATGAAGTAAGAGGTGGATTAAAATTCAGGCCTGTACTACATGCACTAACATCAAATCCAGGTGTGGAAATGATGAGCTATGCAGCTGGAAAAGAAAACATGATTTCAATGGCACAAGGAGAAGGCTCAGCCCCTACACCTGATTTCATCTGCCGAGCTGCTTATAATGCTATGCAAGATGGACATACAGTTTACGGCCCTACACTTGGTCAAGAGCCATTAAGACAGTCTCTGTCAGATTATTACAGCCGTATCTATAAATTAAACATTCCAAGAGATCGTATATTTGTGACATCTTCTGGCTCTACTGCAATGCATCTATGCTTAGCATCATTAGTAGATAAAGGTGATGAAGTTGTCGCAATCACACCTATTTGGAAAAATCTTTTAGGCGCTATTGAACTCACACAAGCAACCGCAAAGCAGGTCTCTCTGGATTATACTGACGACCATGGTTGGCAACTAGATCTAGAAAAGCTTTTTGCAGCATGCACTGAAAAAACAAAAGTTTTATTAATTGTAACGCCTTCCAATCCTACAGGCTGGAGCGCTACCCAAACAGAAATGAAAGCAATACTAGAATTTGCACGAAAACGTGGGATATGGGTACTAGCAGACGAAGTTTATAGCCGCATAGTTTATGAAAGCGAGCATGAGCACCTGAGAGCTGATAGCTTTCTGGATGTGTCGCAAGATGATGATCTACTCCTTGTTGTAAATAGCTTTTCCAAAAGTTGGGCTATGACAGGATGGCGTTTAGGATGGATAGTAGGACCAGAGATAGCAGAAGGTAAAATTCGCGATGTAGCACTTTATAATAATCTCTGCTCACCTACTTTTACACAATATGGCGCTATCGCAGCATTAGAGAATGGTGAAGAATTTTTAAAAGAACAAATTGATCTTTGGCGTAGCAATAGAGACCTTCTAGTAGAAAGATTCAAAGATCTTGGAAACGTACACATGGCATACCCTAAAGCCACATTTTATGGCTTCTTTAAAATTGAAGGCCAAGATGACTGTAAAGAAGTAACAAAACGCTTTATTGATGAGGCAGGNGTACTCCTCTCTCCNGGCTGNGCATTTGGAAACACAGCAAAAGGNTATATCCGTTCGTGTTTTGCAATATCTGAACGAAGACTTTTAGAAGCTCTAGACCGTATGGAAAAAGTGATAAAAAGTTACAAATAACATAAGTGTACGTATGAAAAACCTCTTTAATTAGAGGTTTTTTTGAATAACTACAGATAACAAAAAGCCCGCTATAAAAGCGGGCTTTTGTTTGTAATTCGTAGATAGGTTTAATGTAAATGATTTTTGAAGATCTGGCAGCGAACTACTCTCCCGCGCCTTAAGACGAAGTACCATCGTCGCAAAGAGGTTTCACGGCCCAGTTCGGGATGGGATAGGGTGTTTCACTCTCGCTATAACCACCAGATCATCAAAAACCATTTACAAGAAAAGATATAAAGTCCAAGTCTTAGCAAAACCAAGCTTTGTATTCAATTTACAGTGGGCTTACCACTGCGCATGATGCATATAATGACAAATTCCATTACATGATAAGAATTCAAGCCAATCGAGCAATTAGTACTGGTTAGCTTCATGTGTTACCACACTTCCACATCCAGCCTATCAACGTGGTGGTCTTCCACGGCTCTGATAGGGAGTCCTAGTATTGAAGGGGGCTTCCCGCTTAGATGCTTTCAGCGGTTATCCTGTCCGAACATAGCTACTCTGCGGTGCCGCTGGCGCGACAACAGATACACCAGAGGTTCGTCCACCCCGGTCCTCTCGTACTAAGGGCAGCTCTTCTCAAGACTCCAACTCCCACGGCAGATAGGGACCGAACTGTCTCACGACGTTCTGAACCCAGCTCACGTACCTCTTTAAATGGCGAACAGCCATACCCTTGGGACCTGCTACAGCCCCAGGATGAGATGAGCCGACATCGAGGTGCCAAACAGCGCCGTCGCTGTGAGCGCTTGGGCGCTATCAGCCTGTTATCCCTAGAGTACCTTTTATCCGTTGAGCGATGGCCCTTCCATGCGGAACCACCGGATCACTATGACCTGCTTTCGCAACTGCTCGACCTGTCAGTCTCACAGTAAGGCATGCTTTTGCCATTGCACTCGATGGACGATTTCCGACCGTCCTGAGCATACCATCGCGCGCCTCCGTTACTGTTTGGGAGGCGACCGCCCCAGTCAAACTACCCACCACGCAGGGTCCCAGATCCGGATAACGGATCGTGGTTAGACAACACAAAAAACAAGGGTGGTATTTCACTAACGGCTCCACCAAGACTGGCGTCTCGGTTTCAAAGCCTCCCACCTATGCTACACATATCAGTCATATTGCCACTGCGAAGCTATAGTAAAGGTTCATAGGGTCTTTCCGTCTAACCGCGGGTACGAGGCATCTTAACCTCGAATTCAATTTCACTGAGTCTACCCTGGAGACAGTGGGGAAGTCGTTACGCCATTCGTGCAGGTCGGAACTTACCCGACAAGGAATTTCGCTACCTTAGGACCGTTATAGTTACGGCCGCCGTT
>NHCG01000009.1 GCA_002167715.1 Micavibrio sp. TMED27 | reverse complement strand
AGTCTCCGCTGTTCTGAGCTGCTTCAAGCCATTAGCAGCGATAACCTCGCCCAAGATATTTTTATGCTCAATCGGAAGGAAGAGAATATCCATTAATGGGTTTAGCTCATCAGAATATTGCACCATGCCTAGAGCCTTGCTGATTTGCGGCTTACCACTTTCACGTTTAAAACCATCAAAATCATCGACCAATAACGCTTGTAAAATTTCACGTGCGCGGTCATTACGGAAGTTTGCGAAAATAATTGCATCTCCATCTTCAAGCCCTTCATAACCGTTTAAGATTACAGGCTCGATAAATTCATCTGTCTTACCTGCATCATAGCTGGACTGTATCGCAGCGATCGGATCAGTGGCAGCTTCGCCTTTTGCAAGAACAACCGCATCATAAGCTTTTTGAACGCGCTCCCAGCGATTATCACGATCCATTGCAAAATAACGTCCGCAAAGGGTTGATAGCATTACATTTCTTCCAAGAGATGCGAGAGTTTTCTCAATAAAAACTTTCCCGCTTTGCGGAGCACAATCACGACCATCAGTGAAGGCATGAATATGAGTTTTCACCCCTTCCTCACCCATAATATTTGCCAGACCTATTACATGATCCATATGAGCATGCACACCACCATCGGAAACAAGCCCCATGATATGACATGCTTTTCCACTTTCTTTAAGCTGCGCGATAAGGTCTTTAACCGCATCAAAATCCTTAACCGTGTTTTCTTTAAAAGCTTTGTGAATGCGCGGCAGAAACTGCATCACTACGCGACCTGCGCCAATATTCATGTGCCCAACTTCGGAGTTCCCCATTTGCCCATCGGGCAGACCAACTTGCGCACCGAATGTCGTGAGCGTTGTATTAGGACATTCCGACATTAATGCATCAAAGCAAGGTGTATTCGCACTCGCGATCGCGTCGTAATCACCACCATCCCCTATACCCCAACCATCCAATATAGTTAGAACTACAGGACGTTTTTTCGGTGTAAAATCAGACATGCTTTTGGGCTCCTAGATTTGCTCATATAGTTTTTATAGATGCTATAAGGGGTTTTATATTTTTTAGCAATGTTGGAAAGCAAATACTCTTGTGAACCAAATAGATCTTTGGCATTTTTTCCTTGCAGTTTCAGGCACAAGTAATTACATAACACACCATGAACGCGTTTAAAAATAATCCAAATAAAGAAATCCCCTTCGACCAGCTCGAAGATGGGATGCTCGTCCAAGTGGATATTTGCCAGTACAAAGACAAGATTGTAAGGCTTAGTGAGCATAAAAAAGGCGAATTATATAAGGCCTTAGACCCATATACTCTACAGCCTTTAGACTCGGCGATAACTATTAGTGAAAAAACAAATGTAAAACCCATCACTCAAACAGATCAAAATGAAGTTGAAAGTGCGTTGGCCGCCTCCCACTACAGCCTCATGAAATTTGTTGTACTCAGAGATGACGTAGATGAATCACCAAAACTTTGGAAAGTTATAAATATTACAACTGACCTCAGCGCTATCACAATTCAAGCTGTTGATCCGCAGTACGAAAATGAAGAACTTAAAATAGAACGAGCTTTAGACCTTCGGTATGCGAAAGATCATGAAAAACCGACAACCTCTCGAACTGTTTCGGCGCAGACTACGCAAATGGAGACTAACACCGGTTTAGGCCCTAAAAGCTCAATACTCGACAAAAAGCCGCAAACATCTGCGTTCAAAAGACATGCTGCTATCCAGAAACTCTCCGAGCTAATGAATGAAGCTACGCAGAACATTGTTAAGCTAGACCAAACTAAGACAAAAGAGATTGCCGCATTACTGAACCTTGTTCCAGAGGATAAGCGAGAAGAAGCCGCAAAGTTACTTCAGCCTATATTTAACATTAATGCTCAACAAGCAAAGCTGATGTTAGAAGCTGTGCCGGAAGCAAACCAAAGTGTAGAAAGTCCTATATCGCAAGAGCAGCAAACGCAGCTCGGTGAAATTTTAGAAAATTCTAATGTGCCTTTACATCGTTTTCACTAAGCTCATACGGGCACAAGACCTTTGACAACTCTATATAATCGGCGTATGAGTATATCTGGTATGCGGGAGACGGTGTGAGGTTGACTGTAAAACATATACAAACTGAACGTTTATTTTTTACTGTCCACCCCACATCCTCCTATAAATTTAACCCAGCGGATTGATATTGGCATAATGGCCAAAACACCCAGAATCCGCTTATTTGAAAGGTAAACATTAATGTTTAACGTATTTCGTAAAGAAATTGATTTTGCAGGTCAGACACTGACCCTTGAAACTGGTAAGGTTGCGCGTCAGGCTGATGGCTGCGTAATTGCCACAATTGGTGAAACAAGCGTACTTTGTGCCGTAACTGGTGCGAAAAACGTAAAAGAAGGGCAAGACTTCTTCCCTCTTTCTGTTCACTACCAAGAGAAGACATATGCCGCAGGTAAAATCCCAGGTGGTTTCTTTAAGCGCGAAGCTAAGCCTTCTGAAAAAGAAACGCTTACAAGCCGTCTAATTGACCGCCCTATTCGTCCTTTATTCCCTAAGGGTTTTTTGAACGAAGTTCAGGTTGTTGCGACTGTTATCTCACATGACCTCGAAAATGATCCTGATATGGTTGCAATGTGTGGTGTTTCTGCTGCGCTAACAATTTCAGGCATTCCATTCATGGGCCCAATTGGCGGTGCGCGCGTATCGTACAAAGATGGCGAATATGTAGTAAACCCACCAATGAGAGAGGTTTCAGAATCTGATCTAGATCTTGTTGTTGCCGGTACACACGAAGGTGTATTGATGGTTGAATCTGAAGCACAAGAGCTTTCAGAAGAGATCATGCTTGGTGCTGTTCGTGTAGGTCACGAAGCTTACCAAAGCGTTATTAACGGTATTATTGAGCTTGCTGAAATGTGTGCAAAAGAGCCTTGGGATGTTCCTGAAACACCTGACGCAATCAAGAAACTGGAAGCTGATATCAAGGCGAAGTTTGCTGGTGATGTTGAAAAAGCTTATGGCATCAAAGACAAGCTTGAGCGTCAAGCCGCAGTTGGTGAAGTCCGTAGCGCGGCTATCGAAGCGTTTGCAGATGAAGACGCTGGTATTGATGATAAAATCATTACTGCTAAGTTTAAATCTCTGGAAGCGGATGTTGTTCGCGGTTCTATCCTTAAAACAGGTAAGCGTATCGATGATCGTGACACAAAGACTGTTCGCCCAATCGTGGCGGAAGTTGGCGTGCTACCACGTACACACGGCTCTGCTCTGTTCACACGCGGTGAGACACAGGCACTAGTAGTTACAACACTTGGTACAGGCCAAGATGAGCAGATTATTGATGCTCTAGAAGGTGAATATAAAGAGCGTTTCCTACTTCACTATAACTTCCCTCCATATTCAGTTGGTGAAGCTGGCCGCATGGGTCCTCCAGGACGCCGTGAAATTGGTCATGGTAAGCTAGCATGGCGTGCCGTTAACCCGCTCCTTCCTGCTGCTGAGGACTTCCCATACACAATGCGTACAGTGTCTGAGATCACAGAATCTAACGGTTCTTCATCTATGGCTACAGTATGTGGTACATCACTCGCACTTATGGATGCTGGTGTGCCGCTTAAAGCGCCTGTTGCTGGTATTGCTATGGGCCTGATTAAAGAAGGCGAAGATTTTGCTGTTCTTTCTGACATTCTTGGCGATGAAGATCACCTTGGTGATATGGACTTTAAAGTGGCCGGTACTGAAAAAGGTATCACATCTCTACAGATGGACATCAAAATCACATCTATCACAGAAGAGATTATGACGACTGCGCTTGATCAAGCAAAAGATGGCCGTATTCATATTCTTGGTGAGATGAGCAAGGCCCTCACAGAAGCCCGTCAGGAAATGAGTGCGCACGCACCTCAGATTGTGAGCTTCCAAATCCCAACTGACAAGATCCGTGAAGTGATAGGTACAGGTGGTAAAGTGATCCGTGAAATCATCGAAGTAACTGAAACAAAGATCGACATCGAAGATGACGGTACAGTGAAGGTTGCAGCTGTTGGTCAGGAAGCGATTGATAAAGCCGTTCAGATGATTAAAAATATCACAGATGAGCCAGAAGTTGGTAAAGTCTATGACGGTAAAGTTGTTAAGACTGTTGATTTCGGCGCATTCGTAAACTTCATGGGCAGTAAAGATGGTCTTGTTCACATCTCTGAACTTCAAGATGCACGTACAGCCAACACAACAGATGTTGTGAATGAAGGCGACATGGTGAAAGTTCTTCTGATGGGTATTGATGACCGCGGTAAGGTTAAGCTTTCAATGAAGCGTGTAAATCAGGAAACTGGTGAAGAAATTCAAGTTGAAGATAAGAAGAAAGAAGCTAACGGCTAAGTCTTTTTTGAATTAAATTTTATTGAAGAGGCGGCCATTTTTTGCGCCGCCTTTTTGTTTTGAGTACTATTAATAATTGAGGCAGAGACAAATGAGTCAAGAACATGATGATATCAATGACGTGCAAGAGCCCAAACGCTGGCAAGGTTTAGCACGAGCCAATGTCCTAAATACGACAACCCTTAAGCTTTTTGGCTATATTCAACTTGCCGATCAAAAAGCTATGGGACTTATCCTTTTAAACTCTGCGATTATTCCTCTCGCTATGAACTGGCTTCATAAAGGAAGCTTAGACCTTCCTGCTACTATTTCGGTTATCACTGGGGTCGCAAGTGTGTTTATGGCGATTTGGTGCATTTTCCCAAAGCGTGGGCGACGCGCTAACAAAGAAATTAATCCGCTACATTTTAATGATATAGGCGGCGTCAGTGAGGAAGAATACCTTAGAATTATGATGCCGGTTTATAACGACCACCAAGAGCTTGCAGAGCATGTTTTAAAAGATGTACATGCCATTAGCCAAAAGGTATTAATCCCTAAATTCAGGCTTTTAAAAACGTCATATATTATCTTTTTTATAGGAAACCTTATCGCAATCTCTACCTATCTTCACTTGATTTGGAATTCACAAGTACCATTTGAATAAAAGAAGGTGGTATAATGAAATATGTTTATTAAAAAAGATATGCATCCCTTGCGAAAGGCTATTAGGTTATTTCTATTAATGTGCCTTGGGCTTAGCTTTGGCTTTTTTGCCACTATTGTTTATCTGAGAATTTCTTATAAAGATAAACTTATGGATAAAGATATGCGCGATCACGTCTTTACGGCTGATGTGCTCCAGCATCGTGCAATGGCCTATATCAGTGATGATAAAGGCGATTACGATATCGCAATCAAGTTACTTAAACTCGGCTTTTACTCCCCTATCTATACTCAAGGGGGCATGAAACTTCTGCAAGAAAAAGCGGATGAAGGCTATGAGCCAGCGAAAGAAATGCTAATTTCTATAAATAATCCTCAGAAATAGATTTAGTAGATAGCCACTAGCATTCAGTTTAAAACGCCATTATCATAATTACACTTAGGTGACTAAGTCCGTTTTAAACATTTTGTAAAAGTACCATCTATCTATGAGCATTAAACTCCCGCAAATTATAGGACATAGAGGCTGCGCCGCTTATGCCCCAGAAAACACGATTACCGGCATCCACACGGCTGCAGATATGGGGCTAGAATGGGTTGAACTGGATATTAAGCTTAGTAAAGATCAAGTTCCCATACTTTTTCATGATAGTACGCTTGAGCGCACCACAGACGCAAGCGGCAATGTCGCTGATTTTAATTATTCCGAACTTAGAAATTATGACGCTGGCCTATGGTTTGGAGAGAGTTTTTTTGACACACGCATAGCGTCACTAGAACAAGCTATTGACGCGCTAATAGAAAGAGAACTTGGCGTTAATTTTGAGATTAAACCCTGTGAAGGACGTGAGGTCGAAACGGCGGAAGTAGCCTTGGACATGCTTTCACAATATTGGGATGATCATAAACGGATATTGATTTCATCTTTCTCTATCCCTGCTCTCGAAGTTGCAGCTGATATGGCGCAAGATTGGCCCCGGGGTCTATGCCTTGGCAGTGAAGACTGGCCAGACAATTTAGAAGAGCTAGTAAAATCTCTTGAGCTTTCAAGCCTCCACATAGATGGCAATCACTGTACGCAAGAACAGATAGAGGCAGCCCTTAACCTTGGCTTACCGCTTGCAGCTTTCACCATAAATGATGCAGATAAAGCGCGTCAGCTACAATCCTTAGGCATTCGCAGTTTCTTTTGCGATGATCCAGATGCATTAGAAGACGGTATATTTATGGTTCACTAATCATGCTTAGTTTTTTCGGTAAGCCCATTCGCTTTGACTTTTTATTAATGGCACTTGTCTGCATGTATTCAGCGTCACTGTGGCTTATTGCAACGTATCATGGTTATGGTGATGAGTTTTCTCCAATGATAAGCTTAGGTGCGGCGATTAAAGTCAGCATTGTCATGGGGATTTTATATGTTTTCTATGTAATCTTTAAACTCGCTGCCAATTTCATTATATACCTACCAGGCTACCCCATTGAGGTGAATAAAGAATATCTCATTAATGGGCCATTTAATAAGAAGCGCTACACACAATCAGCCATAGTTTTCTTTGCTTATTTTGTCTTTATATCCAGCTTCTCAAGCTTTAAGTCGCTTATAGGCAAAATGCACCCATTTTCATGGGATATGTACTTTATGGAGCTGGATCGAAAAATACATTTTGGTGTTGATCCATGGCGTCTTATCCATCCATTTTTTTCAGACCCCAGTATATTACAGATCGTTGCCTTTCTTTACATTGCGTGGCTCCCTATTTTCTTTTTCATTCTCTACAAACAGCTATTTGGTTTGAAAAATAGGGTATTGAGAGCGCAATACCTGCTCGCTTTCTTCTTAACATGGGCGATTAATGGTTCTTATTTTGCCTTTATATTCTCTTCCGCGGGACCATGTTATTTTAATTTTATTACTGGTATTGATCATTATTCGGAATTAATGAGCTATCAATACGAACTCAATAAAACACGTGAAATTCTCTCTGTTAATATTCAAAGTAACTTATGGGATATTTTCATCGGCAATCAAAAGAATTTAATCGCGGGTATTTCAGCATTCCCAAGTATCCATGTTTCTACGACGTTTTTGTTTGTACTACTCTCGCGGCATGCACGTAAAAGAACGTTCATAACTTCGGTTGGTTTTTTATTAGTGATAATGATGGGTTCGATTTATTTGGGCTGGCATTACGCTGTTGATGGATATTTTGGTATACTGACAACTCTAATTATCTGGTTGGTTTCAGGGTATATAGCCAGACGTATTAAGGTTTAGAGCACTACTATTGTAACGTTAGTATAAGACCGACCTTGCCATTACTGGGCCCTTTTCTGTGATAAGATCTTTTATCCTTATTACCAAACCATACGCACCTATGTCCCCACACATCTCCGAGATCAGGTGTAAATACGCGGGCGCTCTCTCGAACAGCGGCTTCTGCAGTTCTTCTAAACACTTGAACCACGTCATCTTTGTGAGCTTCTTGGACTTGCGGACCAGCATAACGACGCCCTATTAAGCTTGCTCCATCTTCATGAAAGACACTATCTTTATTTTGGTGAAAAGCTCCCTGCAACCTGAGCTTCATGTAGGTGCCGCCAAGAGACTTAAACGCATCTATATCAGCACAGAGAGTATCCAAAGATCTATCGTATAGCCCCGTTTTTCTTGCGCTTTTAAATAAAGATTCGCGCTTAGAGAAGTTTACTGAGCGCAATAAATCAATTCCATCTTCCCTGCGAAGGTTTAATTCGCTTGCCCAAAACTCAGCGAGGGCCGAGAATTCTTCTTTTAAATCAGGGGAAAGTGCATTGCGAGCTAAAAGACGGTTAGCGCCTTTTTTTAATTTCTCATTCCAAACAGATTCAAGGCTGTCAACGATTTGAATTTGATCGCACCAATCACCAGCCTCGAGCGTGTCTTTGAATGTATAAATTTCCATAGCAAATTTGAATTACACCAGTTTACTGGAAAAGTCAAAACTCTATGTATAAGGCTTAATTCCCGAACTCTTTAAGAGCAGCATGCGGCGGCATGCCTACAGCGTTGAAACCACAGTCAACATAGTGAATCTCACCCGTTACAGCGCTTGAAAGATCAGATAGTAGATATAAACCTGTCCCACCAAGCTCTTCTAGCTCCACAGAGCGTTTTAGAGGCGCAGTGAGTACGTTATACTTAAAAGTTGTACGTGCACCACCAATCACAGCACCAGCGAGAGTTCTCATAGGGCCAGCAGAGATTGCATTTACGCGAATACCTTCAGCCCCTAAATCTGCCGCCAAATAACGTGTAGAAGCTTCAAGTGCCGCCTTTGCCACGCCCATAACGTTGTAGTTCGGCATAACTTTTTCTGCACCATAATAGGACAAAGTTACGGCACTACCACCATTTTTCATGAGATCTTTGGCACGGCGCATAACAGATGTAAATGAATAGCATGAAATATGCATAGACATCAGAAAGTTATTCAACGTTGTATCAACATAGCGACCTTGTAGCTCATTTTTATCTGAGTAAGCAACGGCGTGAACCACAAAATCTAATTCACCCCACTCTTCCTTTAGAGTATCAAAAACAGCATCAATGCTCTCTTCGTTTGTAACGTCACAATCTATCAAGATTTTTGCGCCAATTCCTTCAGCTAAAGGCTTTACGCGTTTACCAAAAGCCTCGCCTTGGTAAGTAAATGCAAGCTCAGCACCAGCATCACTTAAAGCTTTAGCCATTCCCCAAGCGATTGATTTCTCATTCGCCACGCCCATTATCAGGCCTTTTTTACCCGCCATTAACTCTGGCATTGAACTACTCATAGGCTTAATCCTCGTACTTGCTCATGGCAAGACAGCAGTTTGTACCGCCGAAGCCAAATGAATTTGAAATAACTGTTTTATGCTCAACATTGTCGACACGCTGGCGTGCTATAGGCATACCTTCCGCGCCAGGGTCAAGATCTACAATATTGATAGATGGGCACACAAAATTATGCTTCATCATCAAAAGACTATAAATTGCTTCCTGTACACCAGTAGCGCCGAGCGAGTGACCTGTCATAGACTTGGTCGCGGAAATATGGGGTGTATCTTCAGAACGCTCAGTCCATACGCGCTTAATTGCATCAAGCTCACCAATATCACCAACAGGCGTTGATGTACCGTGTGTATTAATATATGTCACAGGCCCTTTCACAGTTTCAAGAGCGACACGCATTGCGCGTTCACCGCCTTCACCGCTTGGAGCAACCATATCATGNCCATCCGATGTTGCGCCGTAACCTGTGACCTCAGCATAGATTTTTGCACCGCGCGCTTTTGCGTGCTCAAGCTCCTCAAGAACGACGATGCCACCTCCAGAACCAATAACAAAACCATCACGGTTTGCATCATAAGCGCGTGCAGCCGTTTCCGGGGCATCATTATATTTTGAACTCATTGCGCCCATTGCATCAAAAAGAGCAGACAGTGCCCAGTCTAATTCTTCACCGCCACCAGCGAACATAACGTCTTGCTTACCCCATTGAATTTGCTCTGTTGCAGCGCCAATACAGTGCGCAGATGTAGAACAAGCTGAAGTAATAGAGTAATTAACACCCTTAATCTTGAAGTTCGTAGCTGCTGTTGCTGATGTTGTTGAAGACATCGCCTTTGGTACAGCAAAAGGCCCAATACGTTTTGGCGCTCCTTTTTCACGTACGATATCCGCGGCGAGAACCTGATTACGTACAGAAGGCCCTCCAGAGCCAACAATTATGCCTGTGCGCTCATTCACAACATGCTGCTCTTCGAGGCCAGAATCCTCAATGGCTTGCTCCATAGATAAGTGCACATAACCAGCAGCGTCGCCCATAAAACGCCATAAGCGCTTATCAATTGCTTCTGCTAACTCAAGGTCTGGCTTGCCTGATACTTGTGAACGAAAGCCTTTATCTGCATATTCTTGATTAAACTTAATTCCAGATTTCCCAGCTTTTAAGCTTTCCAAGACTTCCTCTTTGTTATTTCCTATGCANGAAACAATCCCGATACCGGTTATAACGACGCGGCGCATATTANTTACCCTTCTTTTGAATTATCAAATAAGCCAACTTTCATGTCTTTGGCTTCGTAGATGACCTGACCATCAGCTTCGAGTTTACCATCAGCAATCCCCAATACCAATTTACGGTTAATCACGCGTTTAAAGTCAACGATNTANCGCACCAACTTCGTAGANGGTAGAACCTGATCCGTGAATTTAAGCTCACCCAAACCAAGTGCACGGCCAGANCCCTTTGCACCTGTCCATCCAAGGAAGAAACCTGTTAGCTGCCACAGCGCGTCTAAACCTAGACACCCTGGCATAACTGGGTCGCCCTTGAAGTGACATTCAAAGAACCAAAGATCAGGATTAACATCAAATTCTGCAATAATTTGTCCTTTACCGTATTCACCACCATCTAAAGATACATGCGTTATACGATCAAACATTAGCATTGGCGGCAATGGCAATTGAGCATTACCCGGGCCAAAAAGTTTGCCCTCACCACATTCAATAATTTCTTCGTAAGTATAGCTGGATTTTTGTTCGAAACTCATGACAGCCCTTTATTTTGTTTTAAAGATTATGAATTTATAGGGAGATTCCAGTAACGGTGCAAGCCTATCTAACGTCTTTTCGCACTGCAAATTTGTTGCTGCGCACCAAAGGGTGGCTGTAACTATAGCAAAGTCGCCATTTCGTGTTTCATACAGACTGATTTATAAGTTTCTGTAATGGCCGCCATTGCAAGTGGCTTAGCAATAGCCGGTTCAATTTCAGGCAATTCACCACCAGCAGCAACCGCTAACATACGGCCTGCAGCTTTAGCACAGGACACAGCTTGATCGTAAGTACTATTCATACGCACGACATCAAAGAAATGCTGACAGAATGGTTCTATTCCGAACACTAAGTCCAATGGTGCATTCACAGGCATATCATTTGCAGCCAAACCAAATCGCCAATCTGTACCAGCGGGAACGCCTAAGCGCACAGCTTCTTGCGTCATNACATGAACAACATCATCAAGNGCGTCNGGAATATGNGCACCATTAAAGAGCATGCATGCATTTGAATTTAAAGATAGTGCNAANCTGCGACCTGAAACAGCACTNAGNGCTGCAACACAATCACCGAGGCTCCAGCCCTCNTCTGCAATTTTNTTATCAATGACGACNTCACATAATTCCTGNGCAGCGAGNTCAAAACCCATACATTTTTGCGTACACTCAACTAATAAACGGAGAGTTTCATCACGCGGAGAGCCATCTTCTTCCCACCTGAGGATAATATTCTGGATAATTATGAGGATAAGGTTATGAAACTCAAAGGCACAGTCCATCCACTCTTCAAAGAAGGTTCTGGCAGCCAAACGCCCACGTTCAGTCTCTAAATCTATGATATGCGGCGGTGGCAGCGCCGAAGAAGGGATAGACCCTTTTGCAGGCGTACACTCACATAGCGCACTTAATTTCTTCAGACTCGCTGTCATTGCAGCATCAGGACGATCAAATACTAGATACGTCTCTACAAGCACACCAGCAAGGTGCTGAATGGTCTTCATTGTGTCCAGTCCGCGCAACTCATCTGATCCCATTTCGATCAGAGCACTATATAGTCGTGCGCCCATATCTGGCTTGTCAGTTAGTGAAAACATAGAAGTATCTCGCCTTGAATCAGGTGACAGGGTTTGAAGTTATATTGTTTTGGTTTAAATGTTCAAAAGAACGTTAAGGAGGGGTGCAAATCACTTTACCCTTAGAATCCTAATCGAATTTTTCGTGTACGTAAACACCCCATAAAGCAGATTTTTCAATCCATCCCACAAAACCTGCAGCATTTATTTTGCAAAGCTCACGGTCGCATTCGGTCAATTCCACCACAACCTTTTGCTCAAGTTTTACACTTAAACCATTGTTCCGACTCTTTGATTTATAGACGGGCGTGTACCCATCAGCCTTCACAATCGCCGTACGTTTTCCACTCAAAAGAGAATGATGAACCCAACCACTTTGCCCTTCATAATCTTTTATTTTTCTCCAATTTTCATACTCAAGGATTATTTCAACGGGTAAACTTGCTTTTTTAAAGACCCATTCAACCGGATATTTCTTACCTGGGCCAGCACGCACATAAACTTCATCTGCGCGCAAAGATACAAATCTAGGCAAAGGGAAAGTCGTAGAGCGAAAATTCTCATTCCCCTCTTCGGCGTATAGCGGTTGCGGCACCACTAAAATCAATAAAAAACATAAAAAACGGATCATAGGACAAATTGATTACTTGCTCTCTCCACTCAGATTGCTGTAAAACCCGCTTCATGTCAACAAAACCAGATATAAGCGTTGCCCCTATGATGGATTGGACGGATCGGCATTGCCGATATTTTCACCGTTTAATCTCTCCAAATACGCGCCTATATACTGAAATGATTACCACAGGAGCACTCCTACACGGTGATCGTGAACGTTTTTTGCGCTACAATCAAAGCGAACATCCTCTGGCAATACAGCTTGGAGGTAGCGACCCTAATGACCTTGCTCACTGCGCTGAACTTGCCGAGAAACAAGGCTATGACGAAGTTAACCTTAATTGCGGCTGCCCGTCAGACCGGGTACAAAAAGGTAAAATTGGTGCCATTCTTATGACAGAGCCTGAGCTTGTTGCTCAGTGCTTTGCAGAGATGCAAAAAGCTGTAAATATCCCCGTCACCATCAAATGCCGGATCGGTATTGACGAAGAAGACCAAGAAGAATTCCTATTTAGATTTGTGGATAAAATTGGGGATAAAGGTTGCACAACTTTTATAATTCACGCTCGCAAGGCATGGCTACATGGCCTATCACCTAAGCAAAACCGGGAAGTTCCTCCTCTCATGTATGAGCGTGTGCATAATGTGAAAAAAAGATACCCACAGATGAGGATAATTATTAATGGAGGCTTAAAGACCATTCAAGATATTCAAGCCCATATTCCAGACCTTGACGGTGCCATGATCGGACGCGAAGCCTACTCCAATCCATATTTATTGGCGGATATCGAGAAACAGATACTCAACGGAGCTGACGCGCCCTCTAGAGAAAAAATTGCACAAAAAATGATTCAGTATGCCAAAGAACAGGCACAAGAGTATGGAACACCTATAAAGTCGATTACACGCCATATTTTAGGGTTATATCACGGGCAAAAAGGTGCAAAACAGTGGAAACGCACTTTAAGCACCCTCCCTTATCAAAAAGATGCTAATGAGCAGGTTATTGAAGCTGCGATAGAGGCTGTAGCAGCGCATCTTCAGCAAGGAGCTTAAAACTCTTTGTATATAGCTTACGATCGGTTAAAATTGGTAGTAATAAAAAAGCAAGTGATTCAATATGAATGAACGCGACCCATGGATAGAGCTTGATAGCTTTGAAATCTCTCAGTTTTTAGACAAAGTCTACGATGAAGACTTTGCCCCTCTTCTTACAGGCCGAGCATTTGAACTTCGTAAAAAAAAGCTACGCTTCTTCGATGGCTATGAGCATTTTGTTCTTAGCAATAAATCGATGTTACCCCATTTTAATCTGGATTTTCTCAGCAATGGACAGGATGTACTATATATGGATGGTTCAGAGCATCCATTAGAGCTCTTAGTTCAGCGTGGATGCCTCAAGCTCACAAAAGATAATATATTAGAATATCTAAGCTTTTTCAGTCTTGCCGCTTTTTACCCCAACAGAAAAGTTAAGTTTATTATCGACCCTAAAAAATCCCCTTATTCTGGTCCAAGCGCTATGGGACATCATTTTAATATTCTAAAATATCATAGCAATACAATGGTTGAATATAGTGAAGCAGAGCAGTGCTTTTTCATTACTATTCCCGTTCTCTACAATGGTGAAACTGTAAAAGGTTTCGTTCAGGTTTCTCATGATGGTGAAATCCATATAAAACAGCCCGTTCACGTCCCCTTAATGGATAAAAGCCGTGATCATGCCCCACTTTTATACTCACACCCTTATGAACACGATCTTTTAGAGCAAAATTTAGATATTTTACGCATTTCAGAAACAGGCGCTCAGCTACTTAATGGCTATTTAAATCGCGGAGATAAGCTGACTATCATGTCTGGTGTAGAGCATGGTTTCATAGCTCCGCACGAGGGTATAGCCTTCGTCATTGCACCACAAAATATGGACACATACAGCCCTTACCAACTCTTTGATATTATTGCAGCTTTAAAAGACTTAGAGCTACAAAGCGAGGGGTATGATCGTGGAGATCCCTTTAACCAAGAGGGGCAGTATATACGCCTCAATACAGTATATAATTTGGAAATTGTAGAGATTTTATGTAAGATAGTCACAGAACTAGAGCAATCAGACTTTTCTGAAGTGCCCTTAAAGTTCAGGCGTTTAGGCTATGATAAAATATACGGTGCGTATAAACATGGCGAAGATAAAGAAACGCTTTATAACATTTTATTAAATACAGTGTATGAGGAATAGAATGAGCGTAATTAAACCAAATAGATTTGCAGGACCAAGAAGTAAACCTGTTAGCCGTGCAATTCCCAAAATGGGTCGCAAAAGCGGTGGCGGTATGATGCCTAAGGCGCGCCCTAGTGCTCCNGCACGTAAGCCAAGCAAGCACTAAAGNTTATCTTTGAACTGTAAAGCTCTCACCGCAGCCGCAGCGAGCGGTTTCGTTGGGGTTTATGAAGTCAAAACGGCTATTTCCTATATCATCAGTGATATAGTCAATCGTCAGNCCAATTAGCATCCATGAGTAAATTTTAGGTATAAGGATAGANGCAGAGCCACTTTCCACAAGNTCATCCCCAGACTTATCCTCATCTTGATGCACATATTCCATTTTATANGAATTGCCAGAACAGCCNGTCGTTCCGATACCTAAACGCATNGCGCNNACCCCTTCNGGGGCATTTTTCATCAATGTGTTTATATGATTAGCTGCGGCTTCTGTTATTGTAATATTCAAATCCATNATCATACCCTAAACAAACATATTGAGCTGCATCTTNGCGGCTTCGGACATCATTCCCGGATTCCANGTCGGATCCCAAATAATTTCCACATTCACCTCGCCAACTCCATCAATCGGTAAAATAGCGCCCTGCACCCAGCCTGGCATCTCCTGNGCTACCGGGCAACCAGGTGATGTCAGTGTCATTTTAACATCCACATCCGTGATGCTCCCATCTTCATATAGCTTAACAGCNTATATCAACCCGAGTTCATAGATGTTCACAGGGATTTCAGGGTCATAAATCTCTTTAAGAGCAGCCTTGATAAGCGGCCAAAGGGGNTCTCCCTCTGGTGCATCGATAAAGCCCGGCTCACCTAGCGCTTCATACTCATCCACCATTGGGCTTTCTTCAGCTTTCTGTTCATTTTTTTCATTAGTTTCTGTCATTTTCATTCACTTTGCGCTTATCCAAATAGGCTTTTCACCTTTTGNAGCCCCTCTATTAATTGATCTATATCACCTTTATTAGAATACAAGCCTAGCGAAGCACGCACAGTTGCGTCTAAATCAAAGCGTTGCAACAGCGGCATACAGCAATGATGCCCTGCTCTGACCGCAACACCGCATTGATCAAGGATCATACCAATATCACTAGGATGCGTACCCTCCATAGTAAAAGGAAATACACTTGTTACACCTTCATGCGCATGAAGAGTAAGCCCTTCAACCTCTTTAAGTCTTTCTATTGNATAGTGGCTTAAGGCCTTTTCGTGCGCCTCTATCGCCTTAAAACCAACCTTACTTACGTAATCAATCGCCGCCCCTAGACCGATTACCTCTGTAATTGCAGGCGTCCCAGCCTCAAACTTATAAGGNGCTTCNCGGTATGTGCTTTTTTCAAAGGTCACACGCTCAATCATATCACCGCCGCCCTGATAAGGAGGCATTTCGTTAAGAAGCTCTTCACGNCCCCACAAAACCCCAATACCACTGGGCCCATAGAGCTTATGCCCTGTAAAAACAAAGAAATCACAATCAAGCTCTTTAACATCTATAGCGCTGTGGACAACTGATTGAGAACCATCAATCAACACTTTCACATTCGGAGCTTTTGCACGAGCTATGTCTCTGATTTTAATAACATCATTCACCGTTCCGCAGGCATTAGACTTATGCACAATACTCACGATACGGGTCTGTGGATTAATCAGTTTTTCAGCAGCCTCAAGATCAAGGGTATAATCATCTAAAACCGGTATAATCTTTAGCTCTATACCAATTTGCTCCTTTAANATTTGCCAAGGCACTATATTCGCATGATGTTCCATAGCNCTAATGAGGACTTCATCACCTTTTTTTAANAAAGTACGCCCGTATGATTGCGCAACGAGATTAATGCTTTCGGTTGAGTTACGCGTAAAGACAATTTCTCGTTCGTTCTGNGNGCCAANAAAANCGGANACTTTTGAACGTACGACCTCGTAGTCTGCAGTTAAATCCTGCGATATTTTATAAAGACCTCGGTGAATATTCGAATACCGACTAGTTAGTATTTCATTCATCTTTTCAATTACAAATGAGGGCTTTTGCGCGCTGGCTGCGCTATCCAGAAAAGCCAAAGGCTTGCCNTTCATTGACTGCTGTAAGACAGGGAAATCATCNCGGTAATTTTCGAGTGTATGTGTCACGCCTGAGCCTATTTTTGCAAATTCTGTGAAAGCCAGTCGCTAGTCACTTGAAGTAGCTTCTCTTTTTGCTCCTCATTCACAACCTTATCAACAGCTTCATCCACAAATGCTTGGATAAGCAGTAATCTAGCCTGAGCGTCCGTCAAGCCGCGCTGACGAAGGTAAAAGAGCGAGCCCTCTTCGAGCTGGCCACAAGTAGAGCCATGCGAACATTTTACATCATCGGCATAAATTTCTAATTCTGGTTTTGTATCCATCTCTGCCTTATCAGATAAAAGCAATGCATTAGATAATTGATAGCCATCGGTCTTTTGTGCGACCTGATCAACGTACACCTTACCTTGAAATACGCCTTTTGCTTTTTCATCCAGCACAGTTCTGTAGAACTGGTTCGAATTACATTGAGGGGCCATGTGGTTTATTAATATCGTTGTATCGCCGTGCTGCGAACCTGCAAGAAGGTTTACACCATTGAAGCTCACTTCCGCACCTGTGCCATTCATCGTTGCAGTAATTTCATGCCGTGAGAGTTTTGCACCAATATTGAGCGTAAAGCCATCATAGACCGCGTCACGCTCCGTCGTGATATTCACCATATTGGTATTTACGGCCTCTTCACTATCTGACTGGATACGGATATGACGAAGGATAGCGCCCTGCGCCAAATTTATCTCAGTGATCATATTTTTCCAGTAAGCACCTTCACCTTCGTGGCGCTCAACGATTGTCGCCTGCGCGCCCTTTTCAAGGGTAATGCGTAGAACTGGCAGCTGCTCTTCACCTGCGACACCTGTAAACACGATATTCTCAAGTTGTTCACAGACTTCTCCACTGTTTTTGTGGATAACAACCTCATTCACATTTGCTTGCTTTAGGGCATCAGGCAATGCGCGAGGTAGGTTTGTGTATTTCCAAGCCTCTAGTTTTGGCGTTGGAAGATTATCCTTATTTATTGCTACTGGACTAGCCATTTTTTCACCTTCTCAAAAGTAGTTTCATTATCAAAAGCCCACGCCTCTTCATTTACAACTCCGTCAGATCCCATGCCATTATAGAATTGATAGATCAGAGCGATTGTTTTTTGGCCTTTAGGCTTTTGGCCATCAATTTTGACGCTTAAAGGGTAGTTTGCCAGCATATCATCAAAGCATGGCCCCCCTTCTTTTGCGTACCCATCTGTGACGGCATGACTGATGGGCGTTATTTTGTAAAAGCCATCCTCATTTGGGGTTATATTTCCCGGTACAATGACTTTGCACTCTTTCCAGAAACTTGCATGCGCTGTCGCAGGAAGCATAAAAAACGCCCCAAGCAACAAAGTAGCATGAAATTTCTGTATTTTAATCATTTAAGCGGCCTCACCCACAATATGAGCATAACCTTTATCTTCCAGCTCTTGCGCAAGCTCTGGCCCGCCAGATTTAACGATTTTACCATTCGCTAAAACGTGTACAACATCAGGCTTAATATAATCCAAAAGGCGCTGATAGTGCGTAATAACAAGGAAGCTACGCTCTTCACCGCGCATTGCATTCACGCCATCAGCCACGATTCTAAGCGCATCAATATCAAGACCTGAATCCGTTTCATCAAGTACCGCGAATTTTGGTTCTAACATCGCCATTTGAAGCACTTCATTACGCTTTTTTTCACCGCCTGAGAAACCAACATTTACAGCACGTTTCATCATATCATCAGAGATACCGAGCTCTTTACACTTGGTTTTAATCAGCTTTAGCATCGCAAGCGCATCAAGTTCTTCTTCACCACGCTGCTTACGAACAGCGTTGATCGATGTCTTTAGAAATGTGCTCATATTTACGCCCGGGATTTCAACTGGATATTGAAACGCGAGGAAAAGCCCTGCTGCTGCGCGCTCTTCTGGCTCCAGCTCAAGCATATCTACACCGTCCATTTCGAAGCTACCTTCTGTCACTTCATAATCTTCTCGTCCAGCAAGCGCATAGCTTAGCGTAGATTTACCGGCGCCATTTGGCCCCATAATCGCATGAACTTCGCCAGCCGGAATTTCAAGGTTTATCCCTTTTAATATCTCTACTTCCGTTTCATCGGCTTCAACACTTGCTTTTAAGTCTTTTATTTTAATCATTTTTTCCTCTTTTTTAATTCAGATAACCTTTTATTCTTCAATCTTGAATGTCTTATGTAGAACCCAAGACACTGCTAATTCTTTTTCATTGCCTCGATTTGCCCTGCATTATAGTGCTTACACATCCTCCACTCGCCCACTTTTGAATAACAAAAAATGACAGTGGAATAATATATGGCCGTTACAATAAGTATAATCCCAAACACTATAAACCAACCTTTTCGCTGATCCTCTTTACCATTTAACCCTAAATTTTTACTAACTCTCTTATCAGCGATTTTTATTATCCTCAGCAAGATCATTGTACCGCACTCCTGGTTTCACGAGTATTCGAGATATGAATTGCCGGTTCTTCGTATGGGTGAGCCGTCGTTACCACTTTTAGCAGCTCATCCAGCTTGGCTTCATCCTTTACAATCGAAAATTCGATACGGTTTTCGGCGACACGTTCACGCTGTCCAACGCTTCCTATCGCTGGGTTTGCACCAGATAAAGGCTTAAACTGTCCCGTACCTTCGCTCGAAAACCATAAGACATCACCATAATGACCGTAATCAAGCAAACCACTATCACAGACAGCCTTAACGAGTGCCTCCAGATCGCGGTTTGGCACAAAAGTTACTATGCGGTAGCATTCAACTAGCTGCATGGTATCCTCTCCTTTTCGCAATCCCATGAATATATACAGCTGTTTAAAAGCGTACTATACTCGCCAGCATGGATACTCTGCTTAAAATTGTTAACCGTCAGCAAGACAGGCTTGATCATGTTTTCCAAAAATCGGCCCTGATATTTAAATGCTTCTGGGGCATGCCTTGGTATTTGAAATATATTGCTATCACGACCAGTCTGATTTTGTTTAAAGCAGCTAGCTATTTTACCAAAAGCGAACTCTATACAAANATTCCTTTCGCTTCCTTTTTCTTTAAAGAATGGTTTATTTTGAACAATATTCTTTTCTTGCTGCATATAGCAGCAGCTATACCGGCCGTTATATGCGGACCGTATTTGATTGACACCAAAACGAGGAAAAAGTACCCGCAAGTCCATAAAAAGCTTGGGAAATTGTACTGTTTTGGATGCATGTTTAGCGCCTTGATCGNTATCCCTTTGTCGATTAACAACCATCCNGGNACNCTTGCCCCNTATGGCTTTACGTGTATGGCCATCACTTGGTTTACTACCACTTATTTTTCTTATANGAGNGCNATCAATCAGGACTTCATCGCGCACAGGCGTTGGATATTGCGGAGTTATGCGATGACATACGCCTTTGTACATGTTAATTTCACCTACAACCTTTTGCCCTTCTACCAACATCTTTCGGTCGACATCCAAAAAGTCATGCAAAGCATGATTAGCTGGCAGGCAAACCTTCTTTTCATTGAGGTCTTTTTGCTGCTCACCACGTTTAAGGGGCGCTTTATTGGATTTAAAAATTTTAAATCGTGCCTTCATCTTTATTCACCAGAAGATAAACTCTATTTAAGCCCTATTCCCTACAAGTCTTAAACTTCGCCTTTTACACCTTTCATAATTGCGGATGCTTTGCCGGCGAGATTTAAATCCTTCTCCGTAACTTTNTTTCCTGCATCATGTGTAGTCAGTGTTAGTTCAACGCGGTTATANATATTATAAATTTCAGCGTGATGGTTCATATCTTCCATTTCACCTGCCATAGCAATTACAAAGCCAATAGCTTGCTTAAAGCTTGANAATTTAAACATACCCTTTATGCGCTGCGCATCTGGCTTTTCATCCAGTGCCCAATCTGTATGCTCGTCTAACCACTCATCTAATGCAGTTTTTTCGATTACAGTACTCATTAGCCTACACTTCCTTCTAAGCTAATACCGACAAGCTTTTGTGCTTCTACGGCAAACTCCATAGGAAGGTTTTGCATCACTTCGCGCGCGAAACCGTTAACAATTAGAGCAAGNGCNTCTTCTTCACCTAATCCACGCTGCTGNCAGTAGAACATCTGATCNTCAGATATTTTACTTGTCGTCGCTTCGTGCTCTAAGTTCGCGGTTTTATTGCGGCTTTCGATATAGGGTACAGTATGTGCTCCGCACTGATCGCCNATTAAAAGGCTATCACACTGTGTAAAGTTACGCGCACCGTCTGCACCCGGCATAATCTTGACTAAGCCGCGATATGTTTGATCGCTTTTACCAGCAGAGATACCTTTAGCGACAATTCGGCTTTTCGTATTTTTACCAATATGGATCATCTTCGTTCCCGTATCGGCTTGCTGCTTTCCGTTTGTGATCGCAACTGAATAAAACTCACCTTGAGAGTCATCGCCTTTAAGTATGCAGCTTGGGTACTTCCAAGTAATGGAAGAGCCTGTTTCTACCTGCGTCCAGCTAATCTTTGAATTACGCCCTTCACAAAGACCGCGTTTAGTCACAAAGTTATAAACACCACCCTGGCCAGTCTCAAAGTCACCAGGATACCAGTTCTGAACAGTTGAGTATTTAATCTCGGCATCATCATGGGCGATGAGTTCAACAACAGCGGCGTGTAGCTGATTTTCATCACGCATTGGTGCTGTACAACCTTCTAGATAAGATACATAAGAGCCTTTTTCAGCAATAATAAGTGTACGCTCGAATTGACCTGTATTGAGCTCATTAATACGGAAATANGTCGAAAGCTCCATTGGACAGCGCACGCCCTCAGGAATATAAACAAATGAGCCATCAGTGAAAACGGCACTGTTTAGACATGCGTGCTTATTNTCACCCGGCGGGACAACTGANCCCATATATTTCTTCACAAGGTCCGGATGCTCTTTAATCGCTTCTGAAATAGAACAGAAAATCACNCCNGCTTCTTTAAGNGTTTCNTTAAAGGTTGTTGCCACAGAAACAGAGTCGAAAACCACATCAACAGCAACAGGTGTACGCTCTTGAACNCCTGCTAGNATTTCTTGCTCACGCAGAGGGATACCCAGNTTTTCATATGTTTCCAGCAGCTTTGGATCTACATCATCNAGTGTTTTTGGCCCATCTTGTGAGCTTTTTGGCGCNGCGTAGTAATAACTATCTTGATAATCAACTGCCGGAAATTCTGGCTTTTGCCATTCAGGCTCTGGCATTTCAAGCCATTTACGGTAGGCTTTTAAACGCCATTCNANCATCCATTCTGGCTCACCTTTTTTCTGAGAGATAAAACGAACNATGTCTTCGCTTAAGCCTTTGGGAGCTTTTTCAGTTTCAATATCTGTTACAAAGCCAGCTTCATATTTACCGGCCATTTCACTAACGGTTTGGATGGTTTCTTCTGTCGCGCCCATTTTATCCTCTTATAATCTCTTCATTTGATTGAAAAACAACTCCGCATGTACCAATATCGCCCTGCAGCGGGGACACCATATCTTTAATAGAGACATTTGCAAGTGCTTTACGTACAGCATGATTAACCTGATTCCAGCGGCCACTCAACTGACAACTATGAATAAAATCACNGCAGCTATCNTCNGCCGTTTCCACACAATCTGTTAGAGAAATNGGACCTTCTATAGCCTCAATCATATCCGCAACACTAATTTCGCTATGNGCCTTACTTAATGTATAGCCACCGCTCACGCCGCGCGTCGANTTNACAATCCCAGCCTTGGAAAGCATCTTTAGGATTTTACCAACTGTCGGCTCTGGNAAACGTGTCTG
This sequence comes from Micavibrio sp. TMED27, assembly GCA_002167715.1. GTDB lineage: Bacteria > Pseudomonadota > Alphaproteobacteria > Micavibrionales > Micavibrionaceae > TMED27. The sequence goes on along the minus strand of NHCG01000009.1, from coordinate 203,570 downwards.
GCTCGCAATAGAAACCGCGGATAAAGGTGTTATTTCTTCACCACTAGCTTCAGGCAAGTTGGATACGATTATGACTGCATAATCAGCTAATTTTGATATCTTAAACATAGTCTCTTACTAATTCGTACAAATTTTGTACTATTTATATGTATCTATTCTAACTGGATTTCAAGAGTTTTGTTCAAGGAAACTAATTGTGGCAAAAAAAAGGCAATTTTTGTTGCCGAAAATCTACACTATGGTAATATCCGAATTGGTTTTTGGTAATAGTAAAGTCAAGATAAATGAAACTTTCGATATATACTCCTGTATATGCGCTAACGCTTCTTATTAGCGCGACACTTCTCTTCTCTGTTCAGCCAATGTTTTCAAAAATGATTTTGCCTCTATTAGGGGGAACATCACAAGTTTGGAATACGGCAATGCTTTTCTTTCAGGTCGCACTTTTGGCAGGGTATGCCTATGCGCATGGAACGACACGCTTTTTACCCATCAAATATCAGGCAATTCTACATGTGATTGTTTTAAGCTGCTTCATCAGTGTTTTACCATTTGCTATACCAGAGGGATGGACACCACCCGAGGCTAACGACCCTACATTCTGGCAACTTTCATTAATGAGCATAACAGTGGGCGGTCCCTTTTTCGCTCTAGCAGCCTCTGCTCCTATGCTTCAGCGATGGTTTGCCCAGACAGATCACCCAGATGCCCATGATCCCTATTTCCTATATGGTGCCAGCAACCTTGGCTCTATGAGTTCCCTTCTATTATATCCTGTATTAATAGAACCTCTTTTAAGTCTCAACGGACAATTTAATGTATGGATGTATGGCTATTTCAGTCTTATAGGCCTCTTCATCATATCGGCCGCACTTGTATGGCCTCACCTTAAGAAGAACGTTGATACAAATATAGGCAATGATAGCCCCTCTGAACAAGCACCATCAGTTTCATGGAGCCTAAGATTAAAATGGCTTGTCCTTGCCTTTATCCCATCATCATTAATGCTTGGGGTCACATCACATATTACGATGGATATTGCCTCTGCTCCATTGATCTGGATTATCCCACTGGCTTTATATGTTGGTACGTTCATTATCGTTTTTGCTAGGAAGCAATATTTATCGCTCATTCAGCTCTCTACTATCCATGCTGTCCTGATAACAATTCTATGCTTTTTGAAGCTCAGCAATGCTACTGAAAACTTTCTTTTTGTCATTAGCATTCATGTGCTGGCATTCTTCTTCACTGCATGGCTTTGTCATGCTGTCTTGGCAGCTAAACGTCCACATAATTCACATTTAACCGAATTTTACCTGCTGATGTCCCTGGGCGGTGCGATGGGCGGCTTTTTCAATGCTATCATTGCGCCACAGGTCTTCGTCACAACGTTTGAGTATCCGCTAATTCTTGCAGCAGCATGCGTTTGCCGTTACTGGTGTCTACCGAGCACATCCAAGTTCTTTCAAAAAATTGACATCAAAAACTCAACAACACCTATTTGGATTGCTGCTACTTTTATACTTGCCATTATCGCTGTTTTTTATAAGGACAATATTGCGCTTGGAAGCATCATCACAAGCATCATTCTAAGCGGTGTACTCTTGCTTAACTTTAAACGTCCGATATTGTTTTCAACTCTAGTCGCCATCTCATTATTTGTGGGCTATAATCAGTATTCCCTTAAAGCGAGCAATAACTACATTCATAAAGAACGAAACTTTTTCGGCATCATTGCTATTGTCGATAGCGAAGAGCTTGGTACACGAAATTTTCTACATGGAACAACTAACCACGGTACACAAGCCCTAGACTCAAAACATGAATTCTCCCGCCTTTCATATTACAGCGAAAACAGCCCCATAAACGACGTGTTCTCGTATATAAATCAATATGATAGAGAACAACATATTGCGGTGGCGGGACTAGGCGCAGGCGTTGCCGCCTGTTTCTCAAAAGACGGACGTGATTTTGATTTCTATGAAATTGACCCCGCTGTAGTTAGAATAGCCGAGAATCCAGATTTCTTCACATATCTATCCGATTGTGGCTCACCATATGAAATGCATTTAGGTGACGCACGGATAAAAATGAAGAAGGCCTATGACAAAAAATATGATGTAATTTTCATTGATGTATTTAGTTCGGATAACATTCCAATTCATATCTTAACCCTTGAAGCTATAGAGATGTATTTATCCAAGCTAAAAGATGATGGTATTTTGGTATTTAATATATCCAATCGTTATCTAGACTTAGAACCTGTTATCGCGGCTACGGCGAAGGAGCTTGGGCTCTCGGCTTATGGACATTTATCAGAGAGTGGCTATTTGGATGGAGATAAGCTTCCTTACAATTCAGCACATTATGCTGCGATCACGAAGTCGCAAAGTGCTATAAAATATTTAAAAGAGCATCAATGGAGCACTGTAATTGAACGTGAGGGCATTGTGAGCTGGAGCGATGAATATTCAAATATCCTAAGTGTGCTGAGTAACAAAAGCGCTATATACAGATTCAAACTCGCCGAGAAACAGAAACAAAAAGAGCAGAATAAAAAAAATATAGAGATTCACAACGCACAAGACAATGAAACGCCTACGAACTCAACTGAATCGAGCGAGTAAAATAACCCAAGATATTTGGCCTTAGCTTTTACTTTGTGCTTTTGAATAAGATATCTGGGTATTTATCCTGTGCATCTTGAAGATGCCAAGCGTTTCTCGCCATAAAGACTGGATCACCATCATGATCGTTAGCAATCGATGACTGGTTCATATCAACAAACTTCTTTAGTTTTGCCGCATCTTCGCAGGAAACCCAGCGCGCTGTATAGAGCTCTGTCACTTCGAACTTAACCGGGATTTCATATTCACTGCGAATACGATCACGAAGAACATCAAATTGAAGACCACCAACAACGCCCACAACCCAATCAGATTGCATAATCGGTTTAAAAACACGCGCAGCCCCCTCTTCAGCGAGCTGCTCCAATGCTTTACCCAAGTGCTTAGCTTTCAAAGGATCTTCTGGCCTTGCGCGCTGCATAAGTTCGGGCGCGAATGACGGAATATCGGAAAAGATTAAATCCTCCCCTTCAGTCAGACCATCACCGATCCGGAAGCCACCATAATTTGGTAGACCGATAATATCGCCGGGAAATGCCTCTTCAGCCATTTCTCGATCTTGAGCAAGAAAGAGCTGCGGCGAGTGTATTACTTGCGTTTTTCCTGAGCGTACATGTTTGAGCTTCATGCCACGCTTAAACTTACCAGAGCAAATTCGGGCAAAAGCCATACGGTCACGGTGCTTAGGATCCATATTTGCCTGAATCTTAAAGATAAAAGCACTAACTTTTTTCTCTGTTGGCTCAACCAAACGGCTTTCTGTTTTTTGCTCACGTGGGCAAGGTGCATATTTCCCAATACCGTGAAGCATTTCACGCACACCAAAGTTGTTTACCGCTGAACCAAAGAATACAGGGGTTTGCGTCCCTTCAAGATAGGCTTCTTCATCAAATTCCGGACAAAGGCCACGCGCCATTTCAACCTCTTCTCGAAGTTTGGTAAGCTCTTGCTCACTTAAATGATCAGCAAGCTTTGGATCATCAAGACCGCTACACTCAATCCCTTCAGTCAGCTTATCACCCTTACCACGGTCAAAGAGAATGAGTTGATCATGCATAAGATCATAACAGCCCTTAAAATCACGGCCCATGCCAATCGGCCAACTGGCCGGAACGACATCAAGAGCGAGATTCTGTTCAATCTCGTCCAGCAGATCAAAAGGATCCTGGCCTTCTCGGTCGAGTTTATTGATAAAGGTGATGATCGGCATATCACGCAGGCGGCAAACTTCGAAGAGTTTACGGGTCTGCGTTTCAATACCTTTTGCACAGTCGAGCACCATAATGGCGCTATCTACGGCCGTTAGAACCCTGTACGTATCCTCAGAAAAGTCCTCGTGACCCGGTGTATCAAGCAGATTAAATGTAATATCATCATGAACAAATGTCATCACAGATGAGGCCACAGAAATCCCGCGTTCTTGTTCCACTTTCATCCAGTCAGACGTAGCGCGGCGACGATCGCCCTTTGCCTTTACGGCTCCCGCCATTTGGATTGCTCCTCCAAAAAGAAGAAGCTTTTCAGTCAATGTGGTTTTACCTGCATCCGGGTGCGAGATAATCGCAAAAGTGCGTCGTTTTTTGATAATTTCGTCTAGCGTGCTCATAGCTCAGGGTTTTACAGCAGTTTATCCTACAAATCAAAAGGATTATCCATTGCTTCACCTTCTATTTCAATAACCCAAAGATCGGGATCAAATTCACATTGGCGCTGAATGTATTGATCAGCATCCGCCTCGGAAACCAGCGCTTCCTTCATAGCTGGCACCCACTCTATTTCGTCCGTCATAAAGTTTCGTTGCTGCCCTATCAGTTTCACTTGTCCTTTTAGGCCATTTAACTTTAACAGGATAAGCCCCGATGCATGATTACCTTTTTGCGTGATGTAATAAAAAATGCCACGCCCATTTAAAGGGGTTAGCACGGCATCAACTAGCAAGCTCGTTGGAAGACGGTCATCAGCCATATGGATTAATGAATATTTTCGCCAGCAGAAATCCAGCTCTGCACCGTCAAAGCAGCGTTGTCTGGACTATCGTCGGGGTGGTGATGACGGTACACACGCAGCGCCACCTCTTGTGCCACAGTTTCAGGGATGTTGTCATTACTCATCGTTTGATAAGCACGCATAACAGCGCTGTAACATTTACAATCAGACGCTTTTCGTACACCATCGCAGACAGGAATATCGCAGGACATTATTGCCTCCTACTTCTTTTTACTTGATAGTTTTTTACCGTACAGCTCAAGGCGATGATCAACTAGCTCATAACCAAGATCACGCGCGATTTTTTCCTTTAGAAGTTCAAGCTCTTCATTTTGGAATTCCACAACTGCGCCTGTTTCAAGATCAACAAGATGGTGATGATGATCATCATTTACTTCATAGCGTGAGTAGCCTTCTTGGAACTCATGACGTGTCACTATATCTAGCTCATCCAACATACTGAGTGTTCTATAGACCGTCGCTATACTCACAGATTTATCAATTTCTTTGGCGCGCTCATACACATCTTCTACTGAAGGATGGTCTGTTGCATCCCCAAGAACTTTTAAAATTGTTTTACGTTGACCTGTCATTTTAAGGCCAGCTTCTGCACAGCGCTGCTCCAAATCAGACATATGAATTCCTCCTGTAAAGAATGTATGGTTTAAACATAGTGCTCTTAGGCATTACCTGCAAGACCTGTTTCAACGTTTGCTTTAATCATTCTATTTTGAGGGAAGGCCAAAACAACTGTCGTCCCCTCACCTTCTTTGGAGATGATATCCAAAGACCCACCGTGAAGCTGCATCATGGCCTTAGCCAGCGGCAACCCTAAGCCCGTTCCTTGTTTAGGCTCAGCTTCATCACTTTCTGAAATTTGACCAAATGGCTCTAAAGCCTGATCAATTTTATCTTCTGGAATACCTTTCCCTTGATCAATTACTTTTACAATCAATTCATCTTCATCTGTGATTGTTGCAATCACATGAACAGCATCTCCTGTTTTAGAAAATTTCAGTGCATTTCCGATAATATTTATAAATACCTGACGTATTAGACGTGGATCAACGAACATGATCATCGGCTTTTCATCCATATCCGACTCAAGGACTATATCATTGCCAAAGGCTCTAGAATCTAGCATACGTGTCACAGATTCAATGAGCTCTTTCATGTCTATTTTATCTTCATCAAGCTCAATGCGTCCTGCTTCGATTTTAGACATATCCAAGACTTCGTTGATAATTCCGAGCAAATGCTCAGCGCTTGAATGTACATCTGTTAGGTATTCTTTGTACTTCTCATGCCCCAAAGCGCCAAATGTTTCCGCAATCATCATTTCAGAAAAACCGATAATCGCATTTAAAGGCGTTCTTAGCTCATGGCTCATATTGGCAAGGAATAGCGATTTAGACCTGTTAGATGAATCCGCCTGATCTTTTGCGACCCTTAATGAGTGCTCCATTTGTTTACGCAAGGTAATATCCATCACAGTTGTGATTTGAAAACGTCGCCCTTGACTTAATTCCATGGTAGCCGTTGTAAAAAGCGCTGCAGCAATAGAACCGTCTTTTCTAATGATTTTCATTTCACCAGATGATCGGCCGCCCGATGCGATAAAGGTGCTATAGCTATCCCTTACCGCTTCACGCTCATCCGGAGTTACAAGCCCCGAGAGATCCTCATTTAGAAGCTCATCACGCTCCCAGCCAAATGTTCTAATAAAGCTTTCATTCACACGTACAATGTGTCGATTGTGGTCTGTTACAACAATTCCAACCTCACTCACATCAAAAATAGATGTAAGAAGTGATATAGCATCATCACGTTCACGCTGAAGAATTGATTGATCCGTTACATCCATCTGACCAATCACATCAAAAAACTCAACCTCGCCTGTTTCACCTATAATAGGCGTAATGTAAAAACCATATATACGGATATTCCCCGGCACTAATGGCAGCGTTTGAATGGTTACTGGGCGTTTTTTATCCAGACAGACCTCGAATGATTGCTCAAAGTGAATTGCATTATCATGATCCAGACATTTTCTAATATTAATGCCTTGACCGTCTTTATTCAGTGGAATGTCAAAATATTGAGCAGCCAGTTCATTCACCTGACGCAACATATATTTTCCGTCACCTTCAGCCGTCACAATAAAACGCGGCACTGGCATTTTATCGAAAAGCTTTTTGTATTGAGGTTCAATTTGGGGCATATACTAAGTTACTCTATTTTTGCGGCATGTCTTGCTTGATCAAACGTTGAAGCGGACTGATTTCATTGTAAGAAAATGCATTTCCACTTGTTCCATTTGACGATTTTATATCTTCACGCAGATTATCAAGGAGGATAGATACATCATCACCAGGTACAGGTTCAGCTATACAGCAGGTCATTGATACTTTTTTAGTTTCACCATTCGCGACATAGCTTGCAGCTTCTTTTTCAAACTCTCCCTCTAAACGATTAAAGGCACGAATAGCACCACCAGCGCCCGTTTGTTTTAGTGCCATGACAAACTCATTATTTCTTGAATAATACGCATCATCAAAAGGCCTTAGACATTTTTTTATGACACGTGCTGCAAGATGGATATGCTCATCTAATTGCTCTGCCCCAAGGTGTTCTTTCACTTCTTCGTAATCGACGATCATTGCCATCGCCATTGAAAAGTCTTTACCTTGGCGGGATACTCTTTCAAGCTCAATCTCTAGTTCTTTGAACATCGAGCTGGCACTTTTTAACCCCGTTAGCTTGTCATATCCATTTTCTTCATAAAACACTGAGCGCCTTAGCTGAGATACATCACGCATGAACCAATCAAAAAGCTCAGTAAAAGCAACAAAATCACCTGTTAATGATTGAACATTACCTTCGCATAAATCATGGACAACCTTGTCTGCGAATTCAAATAAGTCTTCATTCTTTTTATTAATTACACCAATTTGCTTTTCATTAAACGTAGCTAGCGCATCTTCAGATAAGCTCTTGATAAAAAAATTCGGTTTCTGCAGAGAAAGAGCTTCACTATATTCCTCGCATACAATTCTACGAGAAAAGGCCGTGAACCAGCGGATATACTCATCCTGACTGGTAAGCACAATATTGATACGATCATTGAGTTCGTAATTAAGCGGCATAACTTTTCTGTGTCATTTCCCCAGTTCACAACAATAACGCTCATGCAGCGTCATGCATAAGCAAGGTCTATTATACTCAATTTAATGTGTAAATCGTTAAGAAAATGAGTTTTTTTGCCTTTGAAGCAATTACTTAGGAATCCATTCCTTTTCAAGCTCGTCTAGAGTCCCCGCTTTTATGGCTGCACGTACTTCACGCATAAGGCGATTAATCGTGGCGATATTATGCTGAGCTAGAAGCTGCATCCCCAACATCTCCCCCGCTTTAAAGAGGTGATGTAAATAAGCTTTTGAGAAGTTACAAGAGGCCGATACATTGTTCCCTTCATCAAGGGGCGTATGATCTTCACGGAACTTAGCGTTTTTAAGGTTAATCGTTTCACCCGGCACGCCCTTCATAAAAGCTGTGCCATGACGCGCTAAGCGTGTTGGAATAACACAGTCAAACGTATCAACACCGAGGCGTACAAAGCGAAAAACATCCTTAAGCTGCCCTATTCCCAGAAAATGCACAGGGCGCTCTGGATGCGCATGCGGCAAAGATTCCCGCACAACGAGCTCCATCTCTTCCTCAGTACCACCCAGACAGCCCCCAACAGCCGTACCAAAAAATGGACGATCCGCTGTATATTCAGCAGAAACGCGGCGAAGATCCGAATGCACGCCCCCTTGAATAATACCGTACATTGCCTGCTTACCGTTATGGCGGCGCTCAAATTCACTGAGGCAGCGATCACCCCAGCGCATAGACATTTCCATTGAGCGCGCCGTGTATTCTTTATCAACATGATAGGGAGTGCACTCATCAAATTGCATAAATAAATCCGCACCAAGCTGCTGCTGGATATGTGTTGCGCTTTCTGGCGTAAGTTTAATCTTACGCCCATCAATATAGGACTTAAAAACACAGCCCTCTTCTGTAATAGAAATCAGTGATTTATTGTCATGCTTGCCAGTGTTTTTACCTTTAATCTCATTCGCCATTGTCCCCTCACCCAGTGAGAAAACCTGAAAACCGCCGCTATCGGTCAACATTGGCCCATTCCAGCCCATAAACTTATGCAAGCCCCCCAGTTTTTCGACAAGATCTGCACCAGGCTGAAGCATAAGGTGGTAAGTATTGGCAAGAATAATATCAGTTTTAAGCTCATGCAGCTGATCTGGCGTCACACCTTTTACAGTTGCCTTCGTGCCACAGAAAATATAATTAGGCGTTTCAATCTCACCATGCGGCGTTTTAAGGCGACCAATGCGTGCGCCGCTCTTTTGATCTTTGTGAGTGATGTCAAAACTAAAATTTGGATATGTCAGCATGGATGAACTTATGCCAGATCAATTTTAGAAAACCAAGTTTTTTTAGATAAATACATAAAAAGAGCATCGATCACGCCCACCAAGCTTTATGGCACGATAAATAAGCGATTTAAAATGCGAACTGTCCCCTCATCTTTAGGCGCTTGAGAATGCAAAGGGAGTTTTAATTTCCCAGCCTTACCGCCCGTCAAAACTATTGCCAGATCATGAGGGCGCATTTTCCATGCATTTTCCTCAGAAAAACCTTTAGCACCGCTCACATTCGCGAATTTGGCTGCACTTGCAAACCCCGCAGCTCTCAATTTAGTGCAATAACCCGGCGTTTTAATTTCATCCATATCCCAAAAAAGTGTCCCTGCATTCGGATCTGCATTTTCTTTAGGGACATCATTGATAATGACACGCGCAGAATTCCCATACATATATTTCCAGCGATCAAATATCCCCCGAAGACCATGCGCTGTATGCTGACCAGCGCTATTGTCAAAATGACGGCCCATTTTCAGAGCATTTGTTTGCACCTTACAATGCATATAAGCTTTTTTAGCTCTGTCTTTCATAGCGGCTAAACACTCAACCATAAAAGGATCCGTGCTTGTACGGTCACTCTTTATATTTTTCACATCCGCGCATTCTAGTCTATCCTGGCGCATATCATCATCTAACGCCCACACAACGACTTGCACCGCATTATTCTCATCGGGAAGGATCTCATGAGCCGCCTGATAAAACTCTGATGGCATCGATGCCTTTAGGACATGAATGCTTCTCGGGTGACTATTGGGAGTTATTATTTTTGACATAGCACTTTCTATATATTTTCATAATCAATGTCAATAAATAGAAAACTATAAAACAGAAAAAGCCCGCTGAGTATTAGCGGGCCGTTCATAAGCTTAGAAGAAAAAGATAATTAAGCAGCTTTTTCAGCTAGTGCTTTTTCTACTTGCGCCTTAAGTGGGCGAAGAGCTTCATCAAGCTTTGTTTTAGCAGTTGATGTTAGGAACGCATCCAGACCACCTTTATGCTCAACAGTGCGAAGACCTGATGTCGAAACACGTAGTTTTACCCACTTGTCCAAAGCTTCACTGTACAAGCTAGTATCTTGTACGTTTGGGTTAAATTTACGGCGTGTTTTGTTTTGCGCGTGTGAAACATTGTTTCCGCTCATAACGCCTTTTCCAGTAATAACACAACGACGGCTCATTGCTCTAAATCCTTAAATCAAAAATTAATCGTGGCGCAACATAATCCAAAGAGGAGACATAAGTCAAGCTATAAAATATTACCCCACATATAGGCCCCTAAAAGCGCAGCAATNAAGATTATATGCGCGATGGCATTTAGGTATATAGCNCGNCGTAAATGCTTATGGTCAACTTTCGCGCTTGCCCCACTCGGCCCNATCCAATCCGCCTTAATNGCACTCCCTGAAATATCTTGTGAAGCCCCGCCTAACGAGAGATTAAGCGCCCANGCCATNGCCGAAAGCGGCGCGCCACCTTGCTGATAATGTGCAGCCTTNACACCATCGTCGAACCAGCTTTTCAATGCTTTGACGAGACTAGCCGTTGGTGTAATNCCTACNGAAAGCGTGATAATCAGACCAGAAAAAACAGAAGGNACAAAGCCCATTATTTTCTCTAAAGCCTGNATCGTTGACGCAAATCCTGAATGAAAACCGTCTTTTCCGAATCTCCATGAAAAAGCNGCTAAAACACAATAGAGCATACATAGCGGAAAACCACCGATCAAATACCACAGTGCGGGTGCCACAAGCGCCTTATCGAAACTGCGTGCCGATACCCCCATAGCCACGCGGGTAATCCCAAAATCATCACCTGCAGTTAAATTTCGGCGTGCTGTCACGGCGATTGCGTAATAGGCGCCCTCACCTATTTTTTGCTGCTCCATTGCAATATAGAGACGTAAAAGCGCAAACCAGACAGCCCCCGTACTCATCATCAAGGATAGCAATAAAATTTGGCTAAGCCCCCAAAGAGGAAACATTAGNGTCAGNGCTTCTAATATNCTNCCAAGAAAAAACGCCATTATCAGCGCAAAAATACATACGATTGTCCCGCGAGTCATCAGATCACGGCGGGTCCGACTCCTTTTATTTAGACGATCACCTATAGCCCCGAAAGAACTTGAAAAAGCATTCCATATTAAAGGATTAGCATTCCCAAACAGTGGNCCNGTAATCATGCCTATAGCNGCACTCAAGATAATAGCTGCTACAATTACGGGAATACGATCTATATCAATAAGTGCCGCGTGAAGCTGGGCTANGTCATAATTCATTATTTACTCACACATTATGCTGCAATGCACATTTAGCATAGGATAATTAACCATTATGGTTTAAAATATATAATATATCAAAAGAGGATCAGGATGAACCATGCTTTATTATTTTCATGAATTACAACACGCGCTTAGTGTTCCTGTGCGAATGCAGGCTCAATTTATACGCAGTATTATAGAGCATCCACTTAACCCCCTTTCTGATACACAGCTTGGCCGAAGCATTGCCGCGAACGTAGAAATGCTAGAGCGCCTTACACGGCGCTTTGAACGTCCTGAATTTGGTCTGCATGAAACCACTATCAACGGACGTAAAGTTCAGGTTGAAGAGCACATCGTTGTTGAAAAACCTTTTTGCAAACTCATCAACTTCAAACGAAAAACCAGACGTAAAGACCCAACTGTTCTTCTCGTCGCACCAATGTCCGGGCATTACGCCACATTATTACGCGGCACTGTTGAGGCCCTTTTACCGCACCACAATGTCTATATCACGGACTGGGAAGATGCGAGCCAAGTACCATTAAGCGATGGGACATTTGATCTGGATAATTACATTACTTATTTACGTGAGTTCATGAGTCTTCTTGGCCCTGACACGCATGTGATGGCGGTATGTCAACCAACTGTTCCTGTTTTAGCCGCTGTTTCATTAATGGCAACCGAAGAGGATCCTAACCAGCCACTAAGCATGACACTTATGGGTGGGCCAGTGGATACGCGCATCTCTATGACAGAAGTGACAGAGCTTGCCGAGACCAAACCACTTAGCTGGTTTGAACAGAATGTTGTATGTCATGTGCCGCCTCTCTANCCAGGAGCAAATCGTAAAGTTTATCCTGGCTTCTTACAGCTTTCCGGCTTTATGTCGATGAACCTTGATCGTCATGTGGGCTCTTACATGAAATTCTATCAACACCTTATTGAAGGGGATGGCGANAGCGCGGAAGCACATCGAAAGTTTTACGATGAGTATTTGGCCGTCATGGATATCCCTGGAGAGTTTTATTTACAAACAGTGGAAACAGTCTTTCAAAGGCAACTCTTGCCTCGNGGACGGATGCAATGGCGTGANCCATATACNGATAAGTTTATTACCGTACGTCCGATGGATATCAGNAAAACTGCGCTTTTNACCATTGAAGGTGAGCTAGATGACATCTCNGCGCGCGGACAAACAACTGCTGCGCATGAGCTTTGTTACAACTTGTCACAGCAAAAGCAATTTCACCATTTCCAANTAGAGTGTGGTCATTACGGTATTTTTAATGGACGCAGGTATCGAGAAGAGATTATGCCGCGCATTCGTAACTTCATCCGCTCTCAAGACCCCAATGTTGATCCCGTACCAGCACTAGATCTTGAGAAAACAGGTGACCCTGCNCCTATGCGCTTNAACCGCGATAAGCACGGNATTGCAGCGGTTCGTCGCTGGCTNAAAGAAAATAGAGCTGAATATATTAAGGAAGTAGCAGATTAAAGTTTAATTATTTTGATCGGCTTGATCTTTTATCTTTTCCATTGCGCTCAAAACGGCCTCAGGGAGATCACCTTTCCCCTCGAGCCCTTCTATGAGTTTTTGCTCGTAAGCATCCTTCTCCGATAGCACGCTTGGCTTACCACCCAAAGATCTAATTAATTCGTCCCGTTTCTTACTCATATCTGTCCTTATAGTTTCTTTNCTTGAAAAACAGCCGTCGCACCGACATCGTTCGAAANATCTACAGCCGGGTTTTCAAGCTTTGGTATTTCTGGCGCTGCTTTATCACCGAAATTTCCTTTTAAATCACCCTTCAATAATTCAGCGGCTTTTTTAGCGTAATGCTCTACTAACTCTGGATCAATCTCTCGTGTTAATCTCTTTTCAATCGCAGCCTCAAGCGTTTCCTTGTCAACCGGCGCACAGACATCTGCAATAAAACCACGAATAATTTCAGGATTTTCCTTAAGCTTTTCCATGACCTCAGCGAACTCAGCCACAGCATCNAAGAAATCTTCCNCCGCCCCTGTGCCATCAGANTTACTCATCACCATNGATGTATGATAAAGATCTTGCTTAGCCCTCACATCAACCAGCTCCTTAATTAACGGGTCAACCTGCTCCGGATCAGCAAACTTCACGAGGCGCTCCATATAGTCTGCAATAGTATTATCAGATAAATTCTGCAGTAACATCGGCGCCATGTCAGGGTCTTGTAATAATGTTGCCAATTCAACCTCGAAAGCAGCCTTTGCATCATTTAGATCATCTGTTCTACCTTCAATTCTTAACTCTCGAGCCTCATTTAACTCTGCACGCCTATCAAGAGGTAGCCTTTGTTCACGACGATATTGGCTAGGCCGCCATCCACTCACCCTTTTCAGCTCGTCTTCCGCTTGCTCTAAATTCNTTTTCATTAGAGCTAGACGCTCAAGCTCTGGAGGCATATTCTCAATTTTGTCCAGATCATCACGAAGCCCCCCTATAAACTCAGACCGGGCCGACATATTATCCANCATACTCTTGCTTAGAGCATCATAGACTTCGCCTTTNATATTATATTTACTGGCATAACTTTCAAACATCGCCGCAGCTGTAGCCTCAAGGGCCGGTGTTGTTAGAAATACAAACAATCCCTGCCCAGCGATATTCTCGGCCTGCATTAAGTTCGAAATAGTTTCATTAAGCACAATATATTCATCGTAGGCTGCCTGATTAACCGAAGGGTCCGATGAAAACTTCCCTTCATTATAAAATTTCTCAGCCATATCATCTTGCGCNTCTTTCATCAGATGAATAGCGCCTGCAACCGCACCTGTGAGCACAATACCGACCCCTGCAGCCTTTGCTCCTTTAGACGTCTTAATCATATCAAGTGCGCCTTGAGCTTTGTTAATCATTCCAGCCATACCACTAAGCTTCATAGAAGCGCGGAATTCATCTACCCTGGTCTCCAACATCTCCTTTTGCAGAAATAGAAAACGCCCTGCTCGTTCTTCACCGAGTTCAACACTTTGTGAATGTGTAACCACATGCATCCCAGAAATAGCACGATCTTTTTTAATATCTTTCGTTTGCCCAAGCGTCATATTTTCGAGCTTACTCATTTCCTTAGGTGCAAGCTCTAAACCATTATCTCTTAGAAATTTAGCAACATTAACATCATTGAGAGCTGCTGTTTTATCGGCTACAGCTTTCTCAACGTTTTTCATGACATCTTGGTCTATTATTTTATACTCACCATCAGCACCCTTTACAGCCGGGGGTGTAATCACTTGAAATTCAGCACCACCATAATGCGCCACACGAAAATCAGAAGGATTTATCCCCTGTTCTTGTAGGGCCTCAACAATGATCGAGCTGTGCATTTCTCGCAAAATAGCATTAGCACCATCATGACCTAGAAGTTCATTTAAACCGCCTAAGTTATGAAACGAAACGCGCATTGACTGCGGCGTAATATTATCTGCAACCTCTCTCGACACACCTTGCTCTATAAGAATTTCTCGCAACTCAGGTGTATCATTCGAATAAATTTCAAGCTGAGCAGGCAGATCACGATCCATCCACGCTCCCGAAGATGGGTCAACGGGCGTAGTTGAACTGACTATTCTGTTTAAATACTCGATTTGGGCTGGATTGTCGATCTTTACTCCCAATTCTTCAACTCTTTGCAAGACAGCCTGCGCGCGCCTTTGAGCTGGCGTTTCAAAAAGATGATCTCCTTTATCTTCAACGACTAAAAAGCCAGGGTCAGTTGCCCCATTCTCTTTCATACTATTAATCGCCATATCGCGGCGTTGCTGCTGTGTATATTGATTTGTTTCATCAGGTGTTTGTACACCCTCAGCCTTCAAATCTTTAAACTTCTCATATTTGGCTTCCGCTTCAGCCTTAACCTCATCAACGATAAAGTTTACAACTTCCTTGCGTGACATATTTTTAGGAAGCTCAGCCGGATTTTCTTTGTAATATTTTGTGAGCTCCTTCCTGAGAAGCGACTCCTCAATCTCGCCCAAGCGATCTAAGCCAATAGCATGTTTAGCGCGCTTAATCTCTAGGTCAGCATCATGCACTGCGGTTGCAGGATTAAGCTCCCGCATATCAAGCATTGACACCGCTGCACCAAACCCGTTTTTCGTAGCCTCATTTGGCCCTTTCAAATGCACATGGTCATGCAAGTTTAATTTCGCCATATGCACTTCAATGGCTTCGTGCACCTGCCGCGTCACATCAGAATATTGATCCGGATCCAAGCCGGTTACAATTAAGCGCAGCTCATCACCACCAGCACGTACAGGCAGGATTTTCGCCCCTTCAGGAAGAGTGCGTTGCAACTCACTTTGAATCGTTTGTGCGACAAGACGCGCCGCATCATCCGTCATTTTAAATGAGAGATCTTGAGTTTTCTTAAACAACTCAACAACGTCTCCTGATGCATTGGCCATAGCCTTTGCAAGCTCTTTAGGCTTTTCAATTGACATTTCGAGAAGCTCAAGCGCTTTTTCAGCGTGTGGGCTATCTGAGTTTTTAAGAAGTTCGCGTTGATAATGCTTATTTGTACCGCCCATATTCGAATAATCAACTTCGATCATGGTGGCGGGCTGTCCAGTTAATTGAGAATATAAATGCCCAAGTCCGGAAATATTCCCGAGGTGCTCTTTCTGGATAAATCCTGTCATTGCATCAGGGATGTAGCGGCTACGTTCAACATCATCCATAATCTCAAGCAACTTTGGATCAATATTGCTCATGTATTTCTGAACAAGTTCCTGACGAAGCTCAGCGGGATGTAAAAAGCCTTTTTCTTTCCAGATTTCAGCAACATCATCAATGACTTGCTGGACAGAGGTTGGAGCGCCGCCAACTGCTTTTCCGGACTCATCTGCAGGCACAACAAAGCTCTCAAGAAATGATTGCACTTCTTGTTTGTAAAATACGTCCTGCAATTCCGGTGCTATCGGCACTTTTAACATGCTCCCCTATTTTGCGGCTTCATTATAATTCGAGAGCGTTAATATTTCATTAACATATTCACCTTTAAAAGCATTTCACTTAGTAAGTAAAGCTAGATTCATTGACCGATATTTTCTAGGATCAATTCATGTTACCAGATCATGTTCAAATAAAGGAAAGTACCCGTGCAAAAAGGCTTGCACTGCGACTAGACCCTAAAAGTCGTATTTTCAATCTTGTCATCCCAAAGGGAATGAGTATGAGAAAAGCTATGGCCTTTGCTGAGCAGCATGAAAGCTGGATGCAGGATAGGCTGATGGATATGCCTATCCCTATATTACTAGAAGACGGCGTTACAATCCCTATCCTCGGGCGCAAGCGCTGTGTTGATATTCATTATGATGACAGCTTCAAACGCACAGATATTAAATTATCTGATGATTACCTTGAAGTTCGTACAAATAAAGATAAGCCAGCAGAGCGCATTAAACGCTTTTTAAAAGAATATGCAAAAAAAGAATTACAAAGACTTTCGATAGAAAAAGCGCAAGAGATCAATAAAGATATTAAGTCAGTGAGCGTACGTGACACTATAAGCCGCTGGGGTTCTTGTTCTCATGATGGAAAAATATCATATTCTTGGCGCCTTATTTTTGCACCCTATGAAGCTATTGACTATGTAGTTGCCCATGAAGTTGCCCATTTAGAACATTTAGATCACTCACGTGCATTTTGGTCCGTATGCAGAAGCCTTTCAAAGGATTATCTAACGGGACATAGTTGGATGAAAGAGCACGCTAGCGATGAGCTTATGCGCTATATATAGCTATCATTAGACGATCGGATTATGTTTGTGAGCCGCTCCATTTGCTTGTAATGCAGCATAGGCCTCATCTGTCTTTTCTAGATCAAAATCATTATTAATAAGCTGTTCCAACATAGAAAAATGGTTGTAATAACGTACTAACGTTAAGTCCTCATTTGTCGTATGCTGAATTTTTGCACCAACTGGGAACTCAGAATCCTCTGTAAGAACATGCGTTGCACACACCTTTTCACCAGAACTTGTTTGAAATACATTGAAGCCAGCATGCCTAATACGCGCATCACCTGCCTGCGCACCCTTTTGCGCTGCTAACTCAGAAAACACATAGTAATTTTTAGACATAACACACCTTCTATAAGGCTTATATATGGGTACAAACGCCTCACCTGTCAAGAATTATCGCAAATATAATCGATTGCACCTTGCAAAATCAACTGTGCAGCAAGCTTATCAATAAGACCAGAAGCCTTTGCATTGACTTTAGTTTTTCGTTTTTCCACCAAGTTATCCACAGATGCTTCCACAGAAACTGTGGATAAACGCTCATCCCAGAAAGCTATCCAAGGATCTCCGTTAAGGAAACGCGCCATTTCAGCGGAAAAGTCGCGAATACTCTGTGCCCTCCCGCCCTCACTTCCGTCCATGTTTACAGGTAAACCAACGATGAAAGCTTCGACGTCATGCTCCTTTATAACTTTCTCGAGGACGATCATATCCTTAGAGAATTTAACACGTTTAATTGTTTGCAGCGGCGTGGCAATTGACAGCCCTGGAGAACATAGCGCTAAACCGATTGTCTTTTTTCCCACATCAAGCCCTAAGAGCGTACCGCCCCTTGGCCTTTCATCAATAATATCTTTCAATAAACCTATTGGCACTTTAAAAAACCTGAAAAAACCTTTTGTAAGTCACGTCCTTACTGTTTAAAACATATGCTGAAAGGAAGATACAAAAATGTCGACAATGGATAAAGAAACAGTTGCTAAGGTTGCGCGCCTTTCTGCATTAGAGATGAGCGATGAAGAGCTAAACACTCTCGCGCCGCAGCTCAGCAATATCTTAGGTTTTATTGAGCAACTTTCAGAGGTAGATACAAACGGTATTGAGCCGCTGGCCAATGTTGTGGATATTGATCTAAAGCTCAGAGAAGATGAAATTACGGACGGCGCATGCGTAGATAAAGTTCTTGCCAATGCACCAGAAGAAACACAAGGCTTTTTTGTTGTTCCTAAAGTGGTTGAGCAAGAGAGTTAATCATGAACGACACCCCTGATAAAGAAGAACACCCAAGCATTGATAATGCAAACAGGCGTCAGATAAAGGCTATACTCTACGCCAGCGCAGCTTTTTTTATTCTGCTCGGTATTTTGGGCATGATTTTTAGTGAGCGAGCGAGCGAGCTGACCGGGTTAGGTGAAACTGCTCGCTACTTTTCCATCGCAATGTTTTGCGTTGGTATATTCGATTTAATTATATTCAGCATCATGTTTAATAAAGGTGAGAAAAATAATGACTGATCTAACGCATCTGACAATAAAAGAAGCCCTAGACGGCCTAGAGAACAAAGACTTCACCGCGCAGGAATTAACACAAGCACATATTGACGCTGGTGACGCGGCCAAGGATCTCAACTGCTATATTACACAGACATCTGAGATTGCACATAAGCAAGCCAAAGCATCAGATGAAAGGCGCGCTGCAGGGAACGCTGGTGCGCTGGATGGTATTCCCCTTGCGATTAAAGACCTCTTTTGTACAGAAGGCACACAAACAACTGCGGCAAGCCATATTTTAGAAGGGTTCAAACCTCAATATGAATCGACAGTGACTTCCAAGCTTTTCGCAGATGGCGCGGTTATGTTGGGTAAAGCAAACCTAGATGAATTTGCGATGGGTTCATCAAATACAACAAGCCATTTTGGTAATTGTATCAACCCATGGCGCACGGAAGATGGTAAAGATTTAACTCCTGGCGGTTCATCTGGCGGTTCAGCAGCCGCTGTAGCAGCGCGCATTGCGATGGGTGCGACAGGCACAGATACAGGCGGTTCAATCCGTCAACCCGCTGCATTTTGCGGTATTACAGGTATTAAGCCTACATATGGGCGTTGTTCACGTTGGGGAACGGTTGCTTTTGCTTCATCACTGGATCAAGCGGGTACATTTGCACGCACCGTTGAAGATAACGCACTTCTTCTTCGATCAATGGCTGGACATGACCCGAAAGACAGCACGAGCGCTAATAAAGAAGTTCCGGACTTTGCAGCAGCGATTACAGGGGATGCTAAGGGCCTTAAAGTCGGTATTCCGAGAGAATATCGTGTCGATGGTATGCCAGAAGAAATTGAAAAGCTTTGGCAACAAGGTGTTGAGTGGCTTAAGGATGCAGGAGCAGAAATTGTTGATGTGTCATTGCCGCACACTAAATATGCGCTACCGACCTATTATATTATCGCACCTGCTGAAGCTTCATCCAACCTTGCGCGTTATGACGGTGTTAAATATGGCTACCGCGCAGATGAGAGTGAACTTCAGGACATGTACAAGAAGACTCGTGCAGAGGGCTTTGGTGATGAAGTTAAGCGCCGCATTATGATCGGTACATACGTGCTATCTGCTGGTTATTATGATGCCTATTACATCAAAGCGCAGAAAGTCAGACGCCTTATTTCTCAAGACTTTACAAATGCTTATGCACAATGTGATGTACTCTTAACCCCAACCGCACCATCGGCAGCGTTTGCTATTGGCGAGAACGAAGATGACCCAATCAAGATGTATCTGAATGACGTCTTTACTGTTCCTGCCTCACTTGCAGGCCTTCCAGGCTTGTCTTTACCTGCTGGACTTGATGCAAATGGGCTGCCGCTAGGACTTCAGGTTATTGGGCGTGCATGGGATGAAGAGAGCGTATTTAAAGTTGGCGGAGCACTTGAAAAAGCTGCGAATTTCGTCGCTACACCACAAAGCGTTATCAAGAAAGCTGCTTAAATATGAGCTCCGCATTTCGTATACTCATAGCTTCGTTCATGTTCCTTCTGTGCTGCTACGCGCAGGAGAGCATGGCTGCAAATGCGAAGCCTTATGAAGATCCAGAAGTGCTAGAATTTTTAAACACACCTGATGGCCCCATACTCCCTAAAAGTGTTGATGAATTTGCAAATGCACATTTTGAAAGCTGCATTTATAACCAAACAAATCTTCTTGGACGTGATATGGCGGAAATTTATTGCGGATGTAGTGCTGCCAATATTGTACGCACGATGAGCCTTGAAGATATTCATTTGACTTACCAAGATAATGAACAAGGCAAGCTTCAACGTGACCGCTTAACGGTTTTGGGCCAGGCACCGTGTATTGGTTTTCCGCTGGAGGCCATCATACTTGATGGATGCGATAAAAACACATCCCTCAATAACCCCAAAGGAACATGCAAATGTCTTTCGAAACGCATGGGCAACTATGTCAAAATTGATGGCCCACGCCTAATAGAGCGCGCGCTTTATGAAAGACCGACAGAACAGATTGATCCATTGCTCTTTATTATCAATAACCCGAGCTATGGTTCACGCTATAAACAAAACCTTAGAGACTGCGTCTCAGAAAACGAATAAAAAAGTACGAGGACTACAAAATGGCAAAACTTATTCAAGGTGAAACAGGACAGTGGGAAATTGTAATCGGCATGGAAGTTCATGCACAGGTGATTGCAAAATCCAAGCTTTTCTCTGGCGCTTCAACAGCATTTGGTGCCGAACCAAACACACAAGTATCTTTAGTTGATGCCGCTATGCCGGGCATGCTTCCCGTGCTTAACGAATATGTAGTCGAGCAAGCCATACGTACAGGGCTTGGTCTTAACTCAAAAATCAATAATACCAGTGTTTTCGAGCGTAAGAACTACTTCTACCCTGACCTTCCGCAGGGTTATCAAATCTCACAATTTGAACACCCGATTGTTGGTGAAGGCACAATTGAAATTGATCTGCCTGATGGTACAACAAAAGAGATTGGTATTACACGCCTGCACCTAGAGCAAGATGCAGGTAAAAGTGTTCATGACCAACACCCAACGAAATCTTTCGTAGACCTAAACCGCTCCGGCTGCGCGCTCATGGAAATTGTTTCTGAGCCAGATATTAGAGGGCCAGAAGAAGCAGCAGCTTACCTAACTAAGCTTCGTATGATCCTGCGCTATCTCAAAACATGCGATGGAAACATGGAAGAAGGCTCTATGCGAGCAGATGTTAACATTTCAGTCCGACGCCCAGGTGGAGAATTAGGTACACGTGCAGAAATTAAGAACGTGAACTCAGTTAAAGCTGTGCAACAAGCTATTGATTATGAAGTGCAGCGCCAAATCGAAATTATCGAAGATGGCGGTGAGGTCGTTCAAGAAACACGCCTTTGGGACCCAAGCAAAGGGGAAACACGTTCTATGCGCTCAAAAGAAGAAGCGCATGATTATCGCTATTTCCCAGACCCTGATCTTCTACCACTTAATGTTGGTAATGATCAGATTGAGAGCATTCGTAAAACTCTACCCGAACTACCGGATCAAAAGAAACACCGCTTTATGGATGATTATAAGCTTAGCCTTTATGATTCATCTGTTCTTATTGCTGAGCAAGCACGTGCGGATTTCTTTGAAACGGTTGCCAATGATAATGATGCGAAGCTGGCAGCAAACTGGGTGATTAACGAACTACTAGGCATCCTTAACAAGAACGAGACAGCTCTTGCTGACAGTCCAATCTCAGCAGAAAAGCTTGGCGGCCTCATAAAGCTTATTTCGGATGATACGATCTCTGGCAAAATTGCAAAAGATGTGTTTGCGATCATGTATGAAACAGGTGATGAAGCCGCAAAAATCGTAGAAGAAAAAGGCCTCAAACAGGTTACAGACACAGGCGCGATTGAAGCTATTATAGATGAAGTGATAGCAGCTAACCCTGACAATGTGGCAAAGTACCAAGGTGGTAAAGATAAGCTTTTTGGCTTCTTTGTCGGGCAGGTTATGAAAGCCACACAAGGTAAAGCTAATCCTGCAGCTGTGAACAAATTACTCAAAGAGAAGTTGGGATAGTCCCCAAAACCTCATAAACAGAATATGCGAGCACCATATACAAAGTGCTCGCTTTTTTATTATCAATATTTTTTATTGGCCTAGCGCAGGTACAGCTAGTTTCTCTTCAGGGCAATAGTTTGTTGGGCTTGGACGCGTATCTTTGCACCCTTTTGTTTCTAGCCATCGTTGCGCCTTTACTTCTGAACTTACTTCGCTCGGCGATTTATCATCCCAATCAACAGTCGCAGCCACTGTTAATGCCACTGTTAATGCAGCTCCTTGAAAAATATTCTTCATTAATCTGGTCCTCTATATTAATGCTTAATGCATATTTTAGTTATTATTATGCATTTTTTACCACACACAAGACCGCCGTCAAGCCCCCTGCTGAGTATTTTAAATTTCCACTTTGGATCAGTTTGCAAATCACCTTATACTCGTGTCTGCAAATACCACTATGGAGAATTTTTACATGGCACAAAAATATGAATACAAAGTAGCGATATACCGTGAGAGCATGCTGGGCTCACTTTTTTTGGGCGGTTCTAAGGTTGATCCCTTGAAATTCTCAGAGTTTCTAAACGAGAATGGCGAACAAGGCTGGGAAGTTGTAACCATGGAGCGCGAAAGCCGACGTATGCTTCTATTTTTTGACCGTGAAGCTTTTCTCTGCATCATGAAAAGGGAGAAATAATATGCATCAGGCACTTTTAGGCACATTAATCATGATTGTCCTTGGGGCAGCTGGTCTTACGATCGTGCAGATTTGGGCTCCTATAATGAGCTGGGATATTTACTTCAAGTTTTTAGTAACTGGCGGTATTGTCGCCCTTGCTATTGGATTCCTCATCATAATTAAGGCTGACTTTGGCCAGCACAAAAAACTTAAAGATGAAAATTACCTTGATTAAACTGTAAAGAACAGCATGTCGCAGCTTAAAAAAGGTCAAAGCAAACCCCTAAACGTCACCCAAGAATCCCGCCAGCGTTTCTTCGTTGGTTTGGGCTGGGATCCGCATGATGACATTAGCCTATTTGATCTCGCAAAAGCGATGATTTGCGGCACTGATCTTGAACATGATCTGGATCTAGCCTGTTATGCTTATGACGAACTTGGAAGAAGCATATGCCGTGTATGTGCTGTATCAGGCTTCCATACGGATCAAACAGGAAAAATCTATCATAGCGGTGATAATGTTGAAGGAATCGGCGATGGTGATGACGAGCAAATTTCCGTTGAGCTTAAAGACTTAGACGAAGCTATTCATAGCCTTATATTTGTTGCTTCAATTAAAAGCGGGCATGTCTTTAACGAAATTGAACATGCCGTAATCCGTATCGTTGATGCCTATAGCAACCATACTTTATTATCACATTCGTTTAGCCAATGTGAGGCGGCATTAAGCCAAGATTGTTACGTCTTTATTCAAGTAGAGCGTGCGGCTGATACTGATAAGGGATGGGTATTAAAGCTTATAGATGAATATTGCCCGACCGTCACAGATGGAGATAAGCGCGCGCAATATCTAAAAAAATATCTATCCGCTTAATTATTATGTTCTTAGGGCTTGCCAAAGCTCTCTAATCACACTAAAAGTTACAACGAAAGCGCTTTAATGGGTACGTGGCCGAGTGGCTGAAGGCGCTCCCCTGCTAAGGGAGTATAGGGTTAATAGCTCTATCGAGGGTTCGAATCCCTCCGTGCCCGCCACTTTCAAAATTTCCGTCTAATTTCAGATGAGTAATAGATAAAGGGCTTACACTTTTTTAGTATAAGCCCTATTATTTTAACGTGTATATGTCGCGGTGATTGTATCGCTTGCTAAACTGTTAGCGTTAATCATAAACCCTGCCAGAGCATTACTTGCGTCTGGTGAAATATCCAGCTTTTCAACCCCTAGAGCGTAAACGGTAAAATGATAGCGGTGTACTTCATTTGGTGGAGGGCAAGCTCCGCCGAAACTCACAGCGCCATAATCATTTTTAAGCTGAATTGCTGTTTCAGGTATAGCCTTAGCCGCTGCTGCGTTTCTAGGAAGCTCCATCACTTCTAGTGGAATATTGACCAATGTCCAGTGCCACCAACCTGAACCTGTTGGCGCATCCGGATCATAGACATTAATAGCAAAACTTTTAGTGCCTTCCGGCGGATTTTCCCAAAGCAAATGCGGTGACAAATTCTGCCCTTCACAGCCAAAACCATTATAGACAAATTCTTCAGTTAACTTCTCTCCCTCTGCTATATCCATGCTGGAGAGTTTAAAATTTTCTGCGGATGCTATACCAGTAGTAAACATTAATGCCGCGACGGTTAGCGTTAAAAATCTAAAATTCATGTTTCTTCCTTTTTCGTTCGCATGAAAACCAAATAGTAATTTATAGGAATGCCTTATACTTCGCCAGAGGCTTCAATATTTTTCATACACACTTACACTCGCTCAGAGAACATGCAGAGCTTGCACGCGTCTCATAGGGCGCATAAAATGCGATGATAGTTAAAACCAATAATCATGAAAAGCATATACAAGATGGCTCCTGTTTTTTTCAAAGAAAGTACAGCCTTTACTGGGCGTAAACGCAAAACACATATAGAGATTATCCCCCTGAGAGAAAAAGACTTTTCTGCATGGCTAAAAACTCAAAGCAAAGTAGTCAAAACACAGGTAGAACGCGTAGCCTTTGAAGCAAAAGCGGGTAAAAGCATTCTTATTCTCAATGCAGAGGGCGATATAGATTTCGCCATTGCCGGACTGGGCGACACTATAGGCCACTTTGACTTTGCAGCGGTTTTATCCGACTTAATACCTGCTTTTTCCAAGAGCAATCTTAATCATATTAGCTTTAGCCTAAGTGATAATCATGACTTAGATGACGAAGAATTAATACAAGCGTACACAGCATGGGGCTGGGCATGTTATAGTTTTGATGACTACAAGGCGGAAGCGCAAAGCTTCCCTGCACTATATTGGACAAAGGGCATCGATAAAAAACGTGTTCTCAGTGCAGTTGAGAGTGTCAACGTTTTAAGAGACCTCGTTAACACGCCCGCGAATGATCTAGGCCCAGAAGAGCTTGAAGGTGCTGTACGTACTCTAGCAAAAGCTCACAATGCAAAAGTAAGCGTAATCAAAGGTGAACAGCTTATCAAGGCAAACTTCCCTCTCGTCTATACAGTTGGTCAAGCAAGTCCGAGAGCGCCGCGCTTAATTGAACTTAACTGGGGAAAAACTTCACACCCAAAACTAACCCTTGTTGGTAAGGGGGTTGTGTTTGATACGGGCGGTCTAGACATTAAGCCATCGCAATATATGCGTTTAATGAAAAAAGATATGGGCGGCGCAGCGCATGTAATCGCTCTCGCCAAAATGATCATGGATGCAGGCCTTCAATTGCGTTTAAAAGTCATTATCCCTGCCGTTGAAAATGCCGTTGGCGGGGCAGCATTTCGTCCGGGTGACATTATCAAAAGCCGTAAAGGCCTTTTTATAGAAAACACGAATACTGACGCAGAAGGCCGGCTTATTCTTGCTGATGCACTTAGCTATGCCTGCGAAGACAATCCCGATTTAGTCATAGATTTCGCCACCCTTACGGGGTCAGCGCGTGCAGGCTTAGGTCCTGATATTCCTGCATTTTTCTGCAATAACGATACGATTCATTCAGAAATCAGGGCCGTATCGAAAGATATAGAAGATCCTGTTTGGCCCATGCCCCTATATCAACCATACCGAAAGCATATTGAAAACTCGGTTGGTGAGCTCATTAATAGCACCGGTTCCCCAGGTGATGGGATATATAGTGCACTTTTCCTAGAGAGTTTTATCGAAAAAGATGTAGAATGGATGCATCTCGATGTATTTTCATGGGAAAATACTGGCCGCCCCGGCAGGCCGCGCGGCGCAGCAGACACTGGCATGCGTACAATATTTGAATATGTAAGGAAACGCTATGGATAGCATGGATAGGATTTTACGAGTAGACACCCCGATCACGCGGCTATTATCCGAGCCTGATGACGTTGCGGAATGCGTAAACGAGCTTCTATACGGTGAAGAAGTAGAAGTAATCAATGACAATGGGTTCTGGGGGCTTGTCAAATCACTACATGATGGTTACGAGGGCTTTGCGATGCTCAACACGCTTCGTATGCAGCCTCAAAAAACACATAAAGTTTTCGTACCTGCTACACATATCTATGATGTTCCTAATTTCAAATTCTCGCCGCGTCAGACGCTTTATTTCGGCTCACCTATTCATGTAGAAGCAGAACAGCGCAATGGCTTCATAAGGCTGTTAAAAGGCGGCTGGGTCTATGAAAGCCACTTAGTGCCCCTAGATCATTTTCATGCCGACCACCTTGAGACGGCTATGCTCTTTATGAACGCCCCTTATCTGTGGGGCGGACGAAGTGTTGCAGGCATTGATTGCTCTGGCCTTGTGCAACTTGCACTCATGGCATCGGGCTATGAAAATTGTCCACGCGACAGCAAGGACCAAGCCGAACAAATTGGCGAGATAGTTGATGCACCGCAACCGCAACGCGGCGATTTCGTTTTCTTTGACGGCCACGTCGGCATAATGTACGACAATATCAATATCCTTAATGCAACTTCACGCCACATGCGCTGTGTGATCGAGCCCTTACAGAATTTGATTTCAGCTTACGGGAATATCAAGGTTATTCGCCGGGTACCAATGGTACTGGAGCAGCAAATGAAGGATCCGGTTTCGGCTCCGTAAAGTTTGTTGGCGCAGGCAAATACCTTTTATCGGCTGCTGAAGACTCTGAGCCAGTCTGCTCGGTCATAAGTTTAGACTTACCGCTTACAGCCGCTTTAGGAGGATCAAAAAACACCTCAGAGGAAACATCATCACCGTAAAGACTTTCACCGCGGCGAAGGATTGGAGATTCTTTATTATATTTATCCATATTCATTTTGGGTTTTGAAGGCCCAAATTCCTCCAATTCATATTCTTCTGGCTGCTTAATATCCGGGTTATTCTGCGCTGGCTGAGGCATAGCGGTTACCGCAGCTCCTGTAAAGTCAACAATCACACGCTCAGGATATTTAAATAACGATTTCGACATATAGTCATAAACATACCCTGCACCTGCGTTCGCCAAATTCCATGTAGATGTTGGATCGATCTCAGGTTCAATAAATAGTTTTTGACGACGATTGCCAGGAGCACGACAGTCAACAACCATTTCTTTTTTACTTTTATGAATAGTCACTGTTGTAGGCGGATGAATTTTATATCGTAGTTTTTCAACATAGATATTACACACCGCCCCCTGGGCACCCGGCGTTACAAACTCAACCTCTTGGATTGATTTTGCTATAAATGTCGTACACGCACCGAGAATAAGAACAGATCCCAGCATTGCTTTTTTAACCATGAGAAAACCCTACGATATGAGGTCAAATACCCCATTACATTACATCATAGGCGGTAAAATGGCAATCGCCGCCAAGAACGCTCTTATGCTGCTGTTTTTTCTGTATCAGCTTTGCGCGGACTGACCTTAAAGCTAAGCGCATCAGCTTTCACACTCACCTCAACCTGCGCTTCATCAGCAATCTCGCCACTTAAAATCTTTTCAGCGAGTTTGTTTTGAAGTTCGGTTTGTATCACACGCTTGAGCGGGCGCGCACCATAAGCGGGCTGATAACCACGATCAGCAATCCAAAGCTTCGCTTGATCATCAAGCTTCAGATCAATATCACGCCCTTCCAGAAGGCTATGCAGGTACCCAAGCTGAATATCAACAATACCAGTCATCTGCGCTTTTTCTAATCGCTTAAAGAGCAGAACCTCATCAAGACGATTAAGAAACTCTGGACGGAACGCCGCACGTACAGCATCCATGACATTTTCCCGCACAGTTTCAACATCACCACCATCTTCCAGAGTTACAAGATGCTCCGCGCCCAGGTTTGAGGTCATAATCAATACCGTGTTTGAAAAATCAACCGTACGTCCTTGACCATCAGTTAGCCGCCCATCATCTAATACTTGCAACAGAATATTAAAGACATCGGGATGAGCCTTTTCCACCTCATCAAACAACACGACTTGATATGGCCTACGGCGAACAGCTTCAGTAAGAGCCCCGCCCTCTTCATAGCCGACATATCCAGGAGGAGCACCAATCATGCGTGCAACAGCATGCTTTTCCATGTATTCAGACATATCCATACGAACCATTGCACTATCATCATCAAACATGAACTCAGCTAACGCTTTCGTTAATTCTGTTTTACCAACACCAGTTGGCCCCAAAAACAGAAATGAACCGATAGGACGACGCGGGTCTTGCAGCCCCGCGCGTGAACGCCTTATAGCATTTGAAACAGCAACGACAGCTTCATCCTGACCAACGACACGCTCACGAAGTTTATCCTCCATTGACAAGAGCTTATCCCGCTCGCCCTCAAGCATTTTCTCAACAGGAACCCCTGTCCATCGACTTACGATACTTGCAATATCGTTATCGCTCACTTCCTCATTAATTAAGCTTGACTGAGAAAGACTTACCCCTTCTTCATGTGATGCTGCATTAGCTAATTTCTCTTCCAACCTAGGAATATCACCATATTTGAGTTCCGAAGCCCTTGCCCAATTCCCATCGCGTTCCGCTTGCTCCAATTCTATACGGGCCTTATCAAGTTGCTCAGTATATTTTTGGCCTGCATTTAACTTTTCTTTTTCCGCAGACCATTGCGACGTCATGTCAGCCGACTTCGCTTCAAGCTCATTTAATTCCGCTTCTAGCTTCTCTAACCTATCAGCAGAAGCCTTATCTTTTTCTTTCTTTAAAGCTTCTTTTTCTATTTTTAGCTGAACTACACGACGATCAAGCTCATCCAATGCCTCAGGCTTAGAATCAGCTTGCATACGTATACGTGAAGCAGCCTCATCTACGAGATCAATAGCCTTATCAGGCAAAAAACGGTCAGTAATATATCGATTAGAAAGAGTTGCAGCTGCTACAATCGCAGTATCGGTAATACGTACACCATGGTGAAGTTCATATTTTTCCTTAAGCCCCCGAAGGATAGAGATCGTATCCTCGACTGTTGGCTCGCTCACAAACACAGGCTGAAAACGTCGAGCAAGTGCCGCATCTTTTTCAATATGCTGACGATATTCATCCAGCGTTGTCGCACCAACCATATGTAGCTCACCGCGTGCAAGCGCAGGCTTTAGCATATTCCCCGCATCCATTGCGCCGTCTGTTTTACCAGCACCAACAAGTGTATGAAGCTCATCAAGGAAAAGAACAATTTCACCTGATGCGCCCTTAACCTCATCAAGCACAGCCTTTAACCGCTCCTCAAACTCACCGCGATATTTAGCGCCCGCCAGCATCGCACCAAGGTCAAGCGACATCAAACGCTTATTCCGAAGACTTTCTGGCACATCACCATTAACAATTCGCTGTGCAAGACCTTCAATAATCGCCGTTTTACCAACACCTGGCTCACCAATAAGAACAGGGTTATTTTTTGTACGGCGCGAGAGCACCTGAACAGTACGCCTTATTTCCTCATCACGGCCAATGATCGGATCCATTTTACCATTTTCTGCCGCTTCGGTTAGGTCATGCGCATATTTCGCCAGCGCATCAAACTGATCATCCGCCGTTGCGCTATCTGCTGTTTTACCTTTTCTCATATCATTAATTGCCTGATTAAGATTACTATCCTTTAGCCCAGCATCCTCAAGCGCGCCAGCAACATCAACTCTCTTTGCAATTAACATTGCTTGTAAAATACGCTCTGCGGTCACAAAGCGATCACCCGCTTTTTCGGCTAAATTCAGTGCATTAGCCATTATTTTTGATAAATCAGATGATAAACGGAGCTGAACACCAGAACCTTCTACTATTGGGAACTTAGTGATTGAACGCTCAACTGACTGACGCAGCGTTGCCACATTACAATCAGAAGCCTTCAAAAGCTTTGCAACGACACCATCACCGTCATCAAGCATAACTTTCAGCATATGCTCTGGCTCTAGTGATTGATGCCCATTTCGCATTGCAAGTGTTTGCGCACTTTGCAAAAACCCTTTTGTTTTTTCAGTAAATTTATCAAATTCCATAGCCAACTACCTCCATATAAAAGTAATTATAATCCTACTTTTTTGGGTTTCAATTGATTTTGGTTAGAACCTCATATCTTACCTGTAGAGTTTTCAAAATAGAAAAGGCGATCCGAAGACCGCCTAAAACTCAGAAACTATTTAACACAGAATACTTAAACAAGGAGAAAACTAAGCAACAACCTCACCCTCTTCCTGTTCACCGCCAGAGGCCTTAACCTCTTCACCTAAAATACTCGTTGGTAATGATAGGTCTTCAACCTGCGCTTCTGCTGCGGGCGTTTCAGCGGCCTCAGCTTCAACAGTATTTCCAATATCATCTGATTTCGCGTTTTGATTACGCGCTTTACGCTGTGGCTGTTCATTCACGCCGTCATCCCAGCTATTTATAATACGCTGATAATGCTCAGCATGTTGTAAATAGCTCTCTGCCATGATGCGATCACCAGCAGCAGCGGCATCCTTTGCAAGCGCCATATATTTCTCAGTTACCTGATGTGCCGTTCCGCGAATACGCACATCTGGCCCATTACTATCAAACACCTGTGTACGCTGATTACTACGGCGGTTATTACCACCTCTACCACGCTGACGTCTGCTATTTGAAGATCCGTGTCTCATTTACATTCCTGTTTAAAAAATCGTTAACTTTTCGCGTTATCCAATCGTTACACACACGTACACTCTATACGAAAAACGTACATTTATCTAGTTTTTCGTAAACTTATACACAATATGTTGGGTCTAACTTTTCAACATCAAACTTTATCTTGCGTCTATGTTTGTGCTGATGAAATTAACCTACCTCGACGGGTGTTTTTCAATCAAGAAGGGGAGAAGAAAAAAAATCACTTATCCCCACTACTCATTCAAAAAAGATTTCCACAACCCGCGGATTCCCTACCGAATCACGATGTACGCCCTGAAGCAAAAACCGCGATTCTTCGCTGAGTCGCATCAGGGATTCTTCTTGATCGAAACCAATTTCAAAAAAGGCATATGAACCCGGTTTTACGAGCTCTGGAATTTGTAAAAAAATCGCTTTATATGCTTGCAGACCATCTTCGCCCCCATCCAAAGCAAGAATCGGATCGTGTTTTTTCACATTTTCATCGAGATTCGTAATGACATCAGAGCGAATATAAGGCGGATTCGAGACAATCAAATCGAATCTTCCTTCAATATTTTCAGCCCAGCTGCCCTGGACAAATTCAGCACGCTCAGCCACTTCGTTTTTTTCAGCATTAATTCGTGCCGTTTTTATCGCGCCTTCAGATAAATCGCCACCAACACCTATCGCGCCAGGAAATTCTTTTAGTAACGCTATTAAAATTGCGCCACTGCCAGTCCCAAGATCCAGTATGCGCTCCGGCGTCTTTCCCATTTTAGCATAGCGTTTTAGAACACATTCAATAAGCGCTTCAGTATCTTGGCGAGGATCGAGCGTTTCATCTGAAAGAATAAAATTCATGCCCCAGAACTCATTTTCCCCATATATACGGGATAATGGCTTAGCCCCTTGCACTGCTGCTAAGTCATCCAGCACGCTCTGCACCTCATCAGCTTCTAATTCTTTGTGACGCTGAGTGATGAGATCAGCTACAGTGAGATTAAGGCGCTTTTTTAGAACATAGCGCGCGTCCGATTCACTCAAAGAGCTGCGAAGCTCCTGATACAAAGCTTCAAGTTTCACTTTAGTTATCCATATCCGCAAGTGCGGCGGCATTATCTTCGGCGATTAGAGATTCGATAATCTCATTTAGAGCGTCTCCACTCAGTACGCCTTCTAGTTTTTGAAGTGTCATACCAATACGGTGATCGGTTACACGACCTTGAGGAAAGTTATAGGTACGGATACGCTCAGACCTATCACCAGAACCGACCTGAGATTTGCGATCTTGTGCGCGCTCTGCATGAAGTTTTTGACGCTGAATATCATAAATTCTGGTTGAGAGAACTTTCATCGCCTTTGCTCTATTTTTATGCTGCGAGCGTTCCTCCTGCATTTCTACAACCACCCCTGTTGGAATGTGTGTAATACGCACAGCAGAATCCGTTGTGTTTACGTGCTGACCGCCAGCCCCTTGAGAACGATAGGTGTCGATACGCAAATCATCAGGACGAATATCCACTTCCGCTTCTTCTGCCTCTGGGAGCACAGCTACAGTCGCGGCTGAAGTGTGGATACGCCCTTGACTTTCCGTTTTTGGAACGCGCTGCACACGGTGCGTTCCCGATTCATATTTTAAACGCTGGAAAACATTACGGCCACTGACCTCACATATAATTTCTTTATATCCGCCAGCGTCACTTTCTGAAGTTTCAACAACCTCAAACTTCCAGCCTTGTGAAGCTGCGTACCCCTTAAACATGACAAAAAGATCGCCTGCAAATAGTGCAGCCTCATCACCGCCTGTACCGGCTCTAATCTCAAGGATAGCGTTTTTCGCGTCGTCTTCATCTTTCGGGATCAATGCCATCCGAATCTTATATTCAAGCTCTGGGATTTTCTTATCCAAATCCCTCATTTCTTCAGCCGCTATATCCTTCATTTCAGGATCAGAAAGAAGCTCTTGAAGCTCCTCTTTTTCTTCTTTGGCAGCATTCAGACCATCAATAGCTTCTACAATCGGGTCCAACTCAGCATATTCCATTGATAGCTTTGTAAATTCTTCGCCATTCAGCCCGCCCTGCGCCATAAGTGCAGCGAGTTCTTCGTGTCTGGATTTAATTGATCCTAATTTTGCTTCTAAAGACATTTTCAGTAACTTTCACATCAATTTAGCTGATGAATAATTGGGCTATAAAAAGGTATTTGCGTAGAGTGTGCAAGAATAAAATAGTTCTTATCTATGGCGCAAAACGCCTTTCCAAATAATCTTCGGTTAATGGAAGGTTTCTAATAACCTGAGAATCACGTCCCAATGGCCTTAACATCGTTCCATTTAGTTTAATTCGAACCCCCACAGCATTACCTAAGGTCAAATAGAGGTCAGGATGGTCTGGCACAAAATACTGATCCCCTTCCTTAAGAACTTTTGAGATATAGCTTTCACCCTCTTTTGTTTTCACTTCCACCCATGTGCTTTTATCAACAACAAGCACAATTCCGGAATTAGGTGCTTTCGGCTCTACCTTTTGCCGAATAATTTCCTTAGGCTTCACCGGAGGAATAATCATTACACGCTTTTCTGCATCCTCGTCTTCAGAGAGTGTATCAACAACCTCTTCCTCAACTGGTATTTTTGCAACTATCGCCCCTGGCTGCTCCGGTTCAGTAACTTCAGTCGGTGTAACCTCTTCCTCAATCACCTGAGTCGGCTGCGGCTCCACCTCTATTTCTTCTGGCTTCTTCGCTGGTGCGGGCGGAGTTTCAGGTATCTTTGTCTCAACAACCTCTTGTGCTGAATTTTCCTTCTCAGCCTTATGCTCAGCAGGTTCTATGCCGCCCATTTCATCTACGCTTTCACGCAACTCACCCGATACAGACTGAATCGTTTCGATTTCACGACGTTCCTCACTCCATTGCAGAGCAGAGTTCGCTGCTATCACAATGACAGAAACCACACTAAGGACAACAAGCCAAAATGGTGGTGAATAGCGGATTTCTTCATCCTGAGGAATAAAGAGTTCAGGCTCAACTTCCTTTTTTTCGCCTGCCTGCTCCTTAAATTTTGCTACAATTTTATCACTGTCTAAGCCCAAATACTCCGCATAAGAGCGAACAAAACCAATAGTATATACGCGAGCCGGAAGCTGCTCGATGTCATTTTCTTCAATGGCGGTAATTAGATATTCACGAATACGAATGTTTTTTTCTACATCAAAGACAGACTGCCTGTAATGCTCACGCGTACGTTTGAGGATTTCACCAACCGGTAAATCATCAAACTCTGCTTTCTTTTTTTTCAAATTATCCGTCATAGCTCCGACAGAATATCGTATTTACGCTGGCTCTTCTAGACCATATGCAGCATGGAGTGCACGAACGGCTAGTTCAGCGTAATCTTCTTCTATTAATACACTAATTTTAATCTCTGATGTTGAGATCACCTGAATATTGATGTTCTTTTCCGCCAGAGTATCAAACATTTTACTTGCTACGCCTGAATGCGAAATCATTCCAACGCCAACAACTGAAATTTTTGCAACATTATCTGCTGCACGAATCTCTTTACAAGACACATCCGCATTTTCCAGCGTTTGAATGGCGCGCTCTTTATCTGCTCGTGCAACGGTAAAGGTCATGTCTGTAGCTTTACCATCATGTGAGATATTTTGAACAATCATATCCACGCCAATACCGGCATTGGCCAATGGTGCAAATAGCTTTGATGCGATGCCTGGCTGATCTTCAACGCCGATTAGCGTGATTTTCGCTTCATTTCTTGCGCAGGCAATACCGCTTACGAGCTCTTCTTCCATATCCTTATCCTCTTTTACAATTAAGGTTCCTGGCAAATCGCTGCCAATGTGATCTTCGAAACTTGATAAAACTTGTAGTGCCACGCCTTTTTTCATTGCGATCTCTACTGAGCGGGTCTGAAGAACTTTTGCGCCTAGTGACGCTAATTCCATCATTTCTTCGAACGAGATTTTGTCAATTTTTCGTGCTTGTGGGACGATACGAGGGTCTGTTGTGTATACACCGTCTACATCTGTGTATATATCACAACGGTCGGCCTCAAGCGCAGCTGCCATTGCCACAGCTGACGTATCAGAGCCCCCGCGGCCAAGTGTTGAAATACGATTGCGCGGCGTCACCCCTTGAAAACCAGGAATAACTGCGACTTCATTTTCAGCTAAACGCTTATTAATTTCCGTTGTATCAATGTCGGTAATACGCGCCTTACCATGCATCTCGTTCGTAATGAACGGGATTTGCCAGCCCATCCAACTGCGTGCACTCACGCCGCGCTTTTGAAGAGCCATCGACATTAACCCAGCCGTTATTTGTTCGCCTGCGGAAACGACGGTGTCATATTCACGTAAATCTTGAAGCTTACTGATCTCATCACAATAGCCGACAAGCGTATTTGTAACTCCTGACATCGCAGAGACAACAACGACAACTTTATTACCTAACTCTACCTCACGGCGAATTTTGTCCGCGGCGCGCTCTATTCTCTCTACATCTGCGACAGAAGTTCCGCCAAATTTTGCAACAATCAGTGACATTTTGCTTCAACTATTATAAATGTGTATCAAAAAACAGCCTATTTATAAGGAAGTCAGAGCTTATGTCTAGTATTGATAAGCAAGAGATTGAAAATTTTTCTAAAGATTCTTCACATTGGTGGGATGAAAATGGACCTTTTAAGCCGCTACACAGGCTAAATCCAACGCGTGTAGCCTATATTAAAGAACAAATATGTACACATTTCGGTAAAGATCAGCAAAGTTTAAAAGCTCTCAAGGGCTTAAAAATATTAGATGTGGGCTGCGGGGGCGGTTTAATTTGTGAGCCTATGGCTAGAATGGGCGCTGATATTAGCGGCGTAGACGCTGATTCTAATGCCATTCAAGTCGCTTTAGATCACGCGAGCGCCCAAGATATTAAAATCAACTATCATTGTAACGCCGTTGAAAACCTTACTGAGCAATATGATGTCGTCTTAGCCCTAGAAATCATTGAACACGTGCAAGATCCCGCTCAATTCGTTGAAGACGTATGTGCACGCGTAAAAAAAGGTGGGCTTGTTATTTTTTCCACCTTAAACAGAAATCCAAAATCGTTTTTATTAGGGGTTGTGGCTGCTGAATACATCCTTAGATGGGTTCCCAAAGGTACACATAGCTGGAAAAAATTCATTCAACCTAGTGAGTTATCACGGTACTTAAGAAATGCTGGAGCAAAGCCTTGTGATATAAGCGGATTGATTTTTAATCCTATCAAGAGAGAGTTTGCACTTTCCTCCAGCGATTTAGATGTAAATTACCTTATTACGTCTAAGCTTTAAATTAAGCTGCGAGAGGCATATCTTGGTGATGAGCACTTAATTCTGTTAGTGCTCGCTCTAGAACTTTTGTTGGCACATATATAGAACCACCATCATTAAGCGTCTCTTCGATTTGCTCTTTACTATATATAAGATTTGTTCCGACCACTGGACAGTAGATTACTGCTGTATTGTTAGACCATTTAATTGACCAATTATCTGAATTTAGGCTTCTCATTTTTTAACACTCCCTTAATGCTTTATTAATTTTTTATTAACTTATGGAGTGATTATATGTTAATTATGTAAAATATGTCAAATTTCATTATTAATTATTTTTTAAACCCTTGAAATTAATATAAATAATACGAAATAATTCTAATGGAAACTTTATATATCATGCTAAATTATGTCGCTTATCTTGCACTTGCGCAGAGCTTAGTGGCTCTGGCATACTTACAATCTCGAAATGATATTCATTCAACAATCGGAGCTTATATAAACAATGAAAATTCTGGTGCCAATTAAACGCGTTGTTGATTACAACGTTAAAGTAAGGGTTAAAGCCGATGGAACGGGCGTAGAGCTGGCAAATGTTAAAATGTCAGTAAACCCATTTGATGAAATTGCAATAGAAGAAGCAGTGCGCCTTAAAGAAGCTGGTAAAGCCACCGAGGTCATTGCTGTATCGATCGGCCCTGAAAAAGCACAAGAGCAGCTAAGAACAGCAATGGCGATTGGTGCAGATCGCGGCATTCTTGTCAAAACTGATTCCCCTATTGATCTTGGCGGTGTCGAGCCTCTAGCTGTCGCAAAAACACTAAAAGCACTGATTGAGAATGAAAAACCTGATCTAGTCATTATGGGCAAGCAGTCTATTGATGATGATTCAAACCAAACTGGTCAAATGCTTTCAGCTCTCCTAGGGTGGTCACAAGGTACTTTTATTTCTGAGCTTGAGATTGATGGTAATAACGTTAAGGTCACACGTGAAGTTGATGGTGGCCTTGAGACACTATCATTAAAAGCACCAGCAATTATTACTACTGATCTTCGCCTCAACGAACCGCGCTTCGCAAAATTGCCTGATATTATGAAGGCGAAGAAAAAGCAGCTTGATATCATTGAGCCAGCCGAGCTAGGCGTAGACTATACACCACGCCTAGAGGTCGTAAAGGTGTCTGAACCGCCAGTACGTCAGGGTGGCGGTAAAGTCGCTTCCGTTGACGAACTAATTGATAAATTAAAGAATGAAGCAAAGGTTATATAAGATGAGCATTTTAATTATTGCAGAACATGATAATTCGGGCATAGCCGCTGCTACACTTAATACTGTTGGTGCAGCCACTCAAATCGGCGGTGATATTCACGTACTTGTGGCTGGTAATGATTGCGCTGGCGCTGCTAACGCGGCCGCGCAAATCGAAGGGGTAAGCAAAGTTCTTAAAGCCGATGCTGCTGAGCTTGGCCATTCTCTTGCAGAGAATATTGCACCGCTTATCGCAGAACTTGGTGGATCGTATAGCCATATTCTTTCCCCCTCCTCGACATATGGTAAAAATATTCTTCCGCGCGCTGCTGCTCTTTTAGATGTGCAGCAGATTTCTGACATTAGTGCTGTAATTGATGCAGACACATTTGAGCGTCCAGTTTATGCGGGTAATGCGATTGCGACAGTTAAATCAAATGACAGTGTTAAGCTCATTACTGTACGCGGCACAAATTTTGATGCTGTTGCCGCAGAAGGTGGTAGTGCCGCTATTGAGGACATTGCGAGCAAAGGTGATCAGGGACTATCTAGTTTTGTTGATTTGGCTGTTATTGAGAGTGATCGTCCAGAGCTTACCTCCGCCTCTATTGTTGTATCAGGCGGACGCGGTGTTGGCTCAAAAGAAGACTTCGCAATCATTGAGAAGCTAGCTGATAAGCTTGGAGCAGCTGTTGGCGCAAGCCGCGCAGCCGTCGATGCTGGCTATGTTCCGAATGATTATCAGGTAGGGCAAACAGGAAAAGTTGTCGCGCCTAACCTCTATATCGCCGTCGGCATTTCTGGTGCAATTCAGCACCTTGCAGGCATGAAGGACTCAAAAGTCATTGTCGCGATCAACAAAGACGAAGACGCACCAATTTTTGAAGTTGCGGATTATGGCCTTGTTGCAGACCTATTTGATGCTGTACCTGAGCTAGAGGGCAAACTCTAAAAGCCCACATGTGTGAAAAATTCAGATTCCGCCTTTTTAATATGAGGGCGGGATTTTTTATTCGCTGCTATTTCTGTTGAGCTGAAATACTGGCTTATCACTTTTAGGAATAATCGCGCCTTCAGTTAATGCGCCATCTAAATCAACCCCGTCCATTTTAGCACCCGTAAAATCAGCATCCCTTAGATCTGCGCCTCTTAAGTTTGCGTAGGATAGATCCGCATCCTTAAAGATTGCACTTTTGAATTGGCCTCCCTGTAGATCTGCATAACGCAATTTAGAGCGCGTAAAATCACACGGATTAAAGCGCTTCGTAGCATCCCCAGCACCAAACATGAGCGCCACTGCATTAACCCCCTTTAGGTTGGTATGACTAAAATTCGTATCCACAAAGGAAGAGCCTCTGAGATCAGCCTCCTCCATATCACAATTTCTAAAATCGGACTTATTGAGAACAGCGCTTTGCAGTTGCACTTGATACATATTCATCCCGAAAAATTTCGTATTTATGGCCTTGATGGCTGTTAAACTTACTTTCTTTAAACTTTCAAGCGTGCGCATATCAACATTAGACAAATCAAGCTGTTCGCCTTTTTTTCCGGCTGAGGTAAGCCACGCCGCGTGATATTCAAGCAATTTTGCTAACGGCTCCCCTAGATCCGCGATGGATTGGCCAATATTTACCTCGGTTACAGCATCCTCCATATCCGCGCCTACAGCTGCGATACGCTCAATTTCTACATTCATTAAGATCGCAGACTTAAAGCTAGCCCCTTCAAGTTGGGATCCACCGATATCAGCGTTCGTAAGATCTGCGCCTTCAAGCATCGCCCCTCTTAGGTCTGCCCCGCACATATTGGTATCTTTTAAGTTAGCATCCGAGAAATCGGCTTTCGAAGCCACAGACCCCATTAAACGTGCACCACTTAGGTTGGCGCCTCTAAAATTCACAGCATTCGTTTTTGAACTACCATCTGCCGTCCTGATCCCGCCTACCCTGAGATCGGCTTTTTCCAGATCTGCACCCTGTAAATGTGCATTTTCAATACGTGCACCCCTTAAATCTGCACGAATAAAAACTGTATTTATAAGATTTGAATTACTAAGGTCACAAGCATACAGACTGGCTTCTTGAAAGTTCGCACTTTGCAAATTCATACCTGTCATATTACAGCCTATAAACTCAGCCTGCTGTAATGAATGCCCTTGGAGTGATAGGCCACTTATATCTGCATTCCTAAGAACTGCACGCCGCCCACCAATTCTTCCTGCTAAAAACCGATTATGAATTTTAACAAGGGCTTCTAGCTGCTCTTGTGACAGCTTATCTTTAGCATCCTGCTCTACGGTCATTTCCATTTCTTATGTCGCTTCATTATTGATTATTCTAGATGTAATCACTTTAATCTAAGCATTATAGCAGCAAATGAGACCGCTATAATCTATATTCTTCTAAAAAATATTATATCTTTCAAAATGATAATTTTTTCTATAGATTTGCGAACTTATTGCAGTCATCAAATAATAAGGTCTGGTTATGCGCGTTATTTTTACTGTTTTTTTATGCTCACTCCTGATTGGGTGCGGGATAAAGCCTAGCAATGTTAAAGCGCCGAATACGGATAAACAGGACCGTTTTCCGCGTGCATACCCGGATGTAAATACAGATCCAAAACCTAAAAACAAGCCATAAAGATAAAGGTATAAAAATGATTGGTTTTAATGAAAAAGATGGTGTTCTTCATGCAGATAACGTGCCTCTTACGCAGCTGGCGGAAGAATTTGGAACGCCGCTCTATGTTTATTCAGCAGGCGTAATCCGCGCGCAGTACAAAGCTCTTTCAGATGCGATGGCCAATGCGCTACCCAAGGATCGTCAGCCGCTTCTTTGCTATGCTTGTAAAGCCAATAGTAATTTAGCCGTTTTGAGCGTTTTACAAAAAAGTGGTTCTGGCCTTGAGATAGTGTCAGAAGGTGAGTTAAGGCGTGGTTTAAAAGCTGGGTTCAACCCTGAAACGATTGTTTCCACTGGTGTTGGCAAGCAAGCGAGTGAAATCAAAGCCTGTCTAGAAGCAGGTATTCACCAGTTTAACGTTGAGTCTTTGCCTGAGCTATTCCACATTCAGCGTATTGCTGAGGGTCTGGACATTAATGCGCGCGTTGTTTTCCGCCTTAACCCTGACGTTACCGGCGGCGGACATCATAAAATTTCGACGGGACGATCACGCGATAAATTTGGCATAGGCCATGATCGCGTTTTTGAGGGCTTTGAAATCGCCAAAGATATGAGTCATGTTGAGGCTGTTGGCCTCTCGATGCATATTGGCTCACAAGTCTTTACCGTTGAAACGTTTAAGGAAGCTTTTGAAAAGCTGCCTGCACTTGTAAAAGAGCTTAGAGGTGCAGGACATACGATAGAGCGCCTCGATATTGGCGGCGGCTTTCCTATTGTCTATGACGATGAGAAACTGCTCGACTTATCCGCTTATGCACAATGGGTGAATGATATTGTTGTTCCGCTTGATACTGAAATCATCATGGAGCCTGGTCGCTATATGGTTGGAAATGCTGGCGTTCTCTTGAGTGAAGTTTTGTATATCAAGGAAACGCATGAGCGAAACTTCCTTATTATCGACGCCGCGATGAATGACCTTATTCGCCCTACTCTCTACGATGCTTATCATGGTATTGAAGCAGTAGAAAACCGAGACCTAGAAAAGGTGAGCTATGATGTTGTGGGCCCCGTATGTGAAACTGGTGATACTTTTTCTACTGGGCGCAGCTTACCGCTTATGAATGAAGGTGATTTAGCCGTTATAAAAAGCACAGGTGCTTATGGTTTTTGCATGGCTTCAAACTATAATACGCGCCCTATGCCCGCGGAGGTACTTGTTGATGGTGATCAATATAGTTTGATCAAGCCTCGACAAAGTTACGAAGACCTCATCGATAACGACATTGTTCCAGACTTTCTTTAACAGACCTTGATTTAAGTTAATGATGCCCATCGCCGTGATGCCCATCATCATGCTGCTCTTTTTCGTGTGAGTCTTGATAGCTAGTATTTTGATGATGCGCATCTTTATCATGCGAACTATGGTCATCACTATGTGAGCTATGGTCATCAGCCTCTTTAGAGTGATCGTCATGTGATTGCTCATGATGAGGTTTGTCATGCACATCGTTATGCACTTCACTATGAGCCTCTATTTTCCCGACATTAAAACTAAGCCTTAAGCTATCCATCTGCTCAACATGTTCAAGCACCGCATTAAAAGGGATCGTTTCTAGTCCATTTAATGAGCTAACTGGTGGCTGAATAAAGGCATGTGACACTTCAACACCGCCAGCATCTCGAAAAGAAGCAACAAGAGCAGGAAGCTTAACTGCCTTCTCACGCATATTCAGCAAAAGACCCGATACACGCACTTCACCTGTTTGCTCATTAAAGCTGGCGTTTACACGATCAAATTCCACGCCCTGACCAGGAACATGTGGCGCCAGAGCGACTAAATTATAAAACGCCGCGGTTTCAGGCTTTGATTGAAAAAGTGCATCACGCTGCAAAAGTAAAAGAGATAAAGAAACGATGAATATTAGCGCCACCGCCGCACGTGCATTCATCACGGGATTTTTTGTCAATATTGAGGGCTTAGCTTCTTTTTTCACATCAGACTTCGCAGTGTGATTTGGCTTCACCGATTCTGGGATATCAGATGACGGTTCAGTTTCATTATCTGTCGCAGCATCTAACGCCTCAGAAAATGTGACATCTACACTATCTTCGCCATCATCTGTCTTTTCAACGTCTTCAGAATATGAGGAATCATCATCATGTATTTCATCAATGCCCTGCTCTTCCAATCCTTTTTCTAGACTTTCAATCAATTCATCTGGATCTGGAAACTCTTCCCAGACTTCACCACATTTTGTGCACTTCACCTTCTGCCCTTCAGGCGGAATATCATCGCCAGGGAACTGGTATTTAGTGCTACAGTTGGGACAAGTTAGGATCATTGCGTTTGTGAGGGTTCATTTATCTTATTTTTTACAGTATAGATTCATCATGAATATCGAACAAGTAAAGACGCGCAATGAACACAAGATAATGGGTATAACGCCCATTTTCTTTATCACTCTGTTTTCATTATGCCTTTTCGTTTTTTCAAGCTATCCCGCTAGCGCTTGCACTTTCAAAGAAAAAGATTGTGCCCTCTTGGAATTACGAAATGCGGCAGAGAAAATAGAGAATCAGAGCTGGCGAGATCAGATTTATCGTGAGCTAGCNAAACTTTTAGCGTCTGAAGGNCGTACAGATGAAGCTATTGCCGTGCTACCTCTGATCAAAACACCAGATAAAGTCGCNATGAGTATTCGAGGCATTGGTATGGCGGCNGCGGNTCTTNATTGGNATAAGAGNCAATATGATGATCTATTTTCAAAGCTACGTGCAGAAGCTGAAAAAATTCAGCATCCACCTTCTTATGCGATTGCNCTTACTTACATTGCTATGGCGCAGGCCTTTGCAGGCGATAATGAAGGCGCATGGAAGACGGCATCCGACATGAAAAATGATGCGCTTCGCCACAAAGCATTTGGTGAAACAGCCGAGATACAAGCTGAACATCAAGATTTAAAATCAGCGATGAAGAGTATTAGTTTTATTGAGAGTCAGGCCTTTAGAAACAAAGCTTATGCCACTATATCTAAGATCATGGCTAACCAAGGCTTATATGAAGAAGCATTTGAAGCAGCAAAACCCATTTCAAATGCATACAAAAAGGCTAAAGCTATCGAAGAACTATTAAACAAACGAAGATATTCTAATTTAAAAGCAAAAATGAAAAATAATGAGCCAAAAGCAGGGGGCGCCCCTTGATTAGATTTGAGCATGTTGGTTTTCGCTATGGCGTTGGCCCCGAAATCCTAACGGATGTGAACTTTACACTCGAGCCTGGTTCGTTCCACTTCCTTAACGGGCCAAGCGGTGCAGGGAAAACATCACTAATGAGCCTTCTTTATCTTGGCCGCAAGCCTTCACGCGGCCTTGTCACTATGTTTGGGCAACAAATCAATGATATGGAGCAACGTAATCTTGCCCATCTGAGGCAAAAGATCGGTGTTGTTTTCCAAGAGTTTAGACTTCTCCCTCATCTCTCAGCGTTTGATAATGTGGCGCTACCACTTAGAATCATCGGCACACCTGAAAAAGAAATCCGCAACAATGTTGGTGAGCTCTTGGAATGGGTTGGACTTGGTGATTACACACAATCTTTGCCGCAGACTTTATCAGGTGGACAGCAACAACGCATTGCAATTGCCAGAGCCGTTATCGCACGTCCCAAGCTTCTTCTTGCCGATGAACCGACAGGAAACCTTGATGATGAAATGGGCTTCAGGCTCATGAATCTGTTTGAGCAACTTAATAATATGG
This sequence comes from Micavibrio sp. TMED27, assembly GCA_002167715.1. Taxonomy (GTDB): domain Bacteria; phylum Pseudomonadota; class Alphaproteobacteria; order Micavibrionales; family Micavibrionaceae; genus TMED27. The sequence continues at coordinate 159,677 of NHCG01000009.1, read as the reverse complement.
GCACTACAATCGTTATCGCTACACACAGCCATGCGATCATGGATAAATTCGGTCATCCGCGCCTTATACTTGATAATGGTCATTTAGAAGTTCAAGAGCCTAAAAGCTGGGTACAGCGATCAGTAGAAAGTGTGTTTTAGATGCTGAATTTTTTAACGCAAAAAGATAAAAAACTTGGAGTCGCTGAACCGACGGGGCGTTATGACTTGCCGCTTCATAACTGTGCAGGAAGTAGCTTTCTTATGCTGCTTGTTGCCTTAATGAGTTTTTTAGCCATGATGGCCGTAAGTGGTAGCTTTGCCCTCAATGGCGTTACAACTAAATGGTCGTCCGGCCTAGAGAACCGTGCCACGATAGAAATTCCAGCGCGCAAACCCAACGGCCAAATCAGAAGTGTTAAGGATATTGAGCGTTTAAGTGAGCGCACAACAAGAATTCTGAGGAAGCACCCTAATATTGAAGATTACGATGTGATGACACGGGCAGAGGTCAGTGCACTTGTTTCACCGTGGCTGGGCGAGAGTATAACGATGGATGATATGCCTTTGCCTGGACTTATCGCCATTACTATTCGTGATAATGATGAAGCACGAATAGACACGCTTAAAAAGTCGCTCAAGGAAGTGTCATCAGACATTCGCCTTGATACTCATGAAAGCTGGCTGAATGAGATTCTTAGGCTTGCAGGAAGCTTAAAAGCCGCTGCTATTATCATTACACTTGTCATCGGCTTTACAACAGTCATTGCGATAGCAGGCGCTGTACGTTCGCGTATGGCAGAGTTTCGTGCAGATATTGAATTATTACATCTTATGGGAGCTGGCCCTAACTATATCAGTAATCAGTTTCAACGTCATAGCGTTATCCTCTCTCTTAAAGGCAGCTTCATGGGGCTTTGCGCTGGCGCTATTGGATTATTCTTGTTCAATATCATTAGCGGCTTTAGCACAAGCAGTGATGTGGCACCATCCTTATCCTTAAGTCCATTGGAGGCTCTTTCACTACTATCACTTCCGTTTTTCATATGTTTAATAGCTTATTTTTCTGCACGTTATACTGTACTTCGTACCTTGTCACTTCTGCCTTAAGGTTTTAAAAGACTTGTGATGAAACTTTTTAGACGCGCCATATTAACGGTTTTAATTGCTTTTACTTTTTGGGCAATTGGTTTAACGGCTTTTAGCGATCATGCGTTAAAAGCCCCTATTGATGCACCTGAAACTAAGACAGATGTCATCATTGTTTTAACCGGAGGCAATAACAGGATCGAAGAAGGCTTTGAACTTTTCAAGCAAGGCGCTGCACCGCTGCTTTTCATCACGGGTGTCCATAAAAATGTTTCGCTTCATGAGCTCATGAAAAATTGGAAAAACCCAGACAAATTAGAACTAGCGCTTGATAAGATTACACTTGGTTATAAAGCACGTAGTACATTTCAAAATGCGGAAGAAGTCAAAGAATGGATCGAGGGGAAAAATATAAAATCTGCTCGACTTGTCACTGGAAACTATCATATGCCCCGCGCAGCGTTAGAGTTACGCACCGCTATTCCAGAGATTACTTTTTACCTTCACCCGGTTGAGCAGCCGGATTTGAAAAAGAATGAAGAGCTGCTAAGAAACCTTCTTATCAGCGAATATCATAAATTCATTTACCGTTCTCTCATTACCCGTCTGAACAGCTTGGGAGCGTAGCATGATCTATTTTTTGCGCTCCACTATATTTAACCTGTGCTTTTATACGCTAACAGCTGTTGAGTGCATTTTATTGCTGCCTACGCTTTTCNTACCGCATAAATACTATATGAATACAGTTAAGTTTTTTGTTCAAAGTGTTTACTTTCTAGAGCGGACGATACTGGGTTTAAAAATGGAGATACGGGGCGCAGAAAATGTCCCCGAAGACGGTGCTTTTATCGTCGCGGCTAAGCATCAGTCTGCTTATGAAACATTTAAACTACATGTGCTTTTTGAAAATCCCACGATCATTCTTAAAAAAGAGCTACTGCGCATTCCGTTATGGGGACAATATCTAGCGAAAAGTGATCCTATAGCCATTGACCGCAAAGATCCTAAAGGGGCTAGTTACTCTGTACGTCAAGGCGCTATTCGAGTTGCTGAACAAGGCCGCCCTATCATCATATTCCCGCAAGGCACACGGGTTAATGCAGAACAAACATCAGCAGAGCGTCCCTATAAAAACGGCGTTGCAAAAATGCAAGAAGCAACTAATTTACCCATTATTCCATTGGCTATTAATGCTGGTGTATTTTGGCCTAAACACAAGTGGGTTAAGCGCGGCGGCACGGCTATTTTCAGTTTTTTAGAGCCTATACCGCCGGGACGTCCTCGCGAACAAGTTATGAAACAAATAGAAGAACAAGTTGAAGCGGAATCTATCAAGCTGGCGCAAGAAGCTAAAAGCGAGATTGCAGACAATGAATCTAAAGGCTCAAAGGTCTTATGGCCGCTCTTCCTTATTGCGAGTATTGTCCTTTTATTTACTGGATATAGCTATGCATGGTTTGAAGTCGCGAAAAGCACAAAAGCGCAATATATAGAGCTACTGGCCAATGCTTCGGACCAAAGACTAAAATTGAACGAACCCACGTTGAGCGGATATCCTGGAAAGATCAGGCTAGAAGTAGCTGAGCAGCACATTCAAAATATGGGCGGTAGCCTTCATTATAAAAACCTAGTCATCGAAGGCTGGCCTTTTCCATTTACACCAGCACATATAAAAACGGATGAGATTACCATCAATCACCTGCGCTGGAAAAATCCTATAGTTTTTTCTAGCCTCAACGCCAAGGTCAGTTTTGAGATAGATAAACTCAATATTTTGCACGGAGTTCTTAGCCGTGATGAATTTAAAACCTCGCTCACTGGTATCCACGGACTTGGCGTAAGTGAATATCCAGAGTTTGACCTGATGCTCAGCGTTGAAGGTGCATCGTCATTTTTAAATACACTTAGTGACGCAGGTATTTTAAAACCAGAGATCAGTTTTATGCTTGGCGCAGCCTTTAGCAGCTTTGCCGACCAGCACGGTGTAACACGCATTCCCGTATACCAGAAAAACGGCAAGCTCTTTGCTGGCCCTATCGCTCTGTTTGAATTTATCCCCTATCGTCCTCAAGCCCCGGCGCGGGCACGCCAGCCTCTCCCAGTTCAATAACTTCGCGGCGAATCGCACGGGTACGGCTAAAGACATCAAACAGGTAATCTCCATCACCTTTTCTTATCGCTTTTTGCATGACGGTTAGGTCTTCTGCGAAATGTTGCAAGACCTCTAACATCGCTTCACGGTTATTCAAAAACACATCCCGCCACATTGTTGGGTCTGAAGCTGCAATTCTTGTAAACCCACGAAACCCAGAGGCTGAGTACTTAATCACTTCCCCTTTCAAATCATCTTCAAGGCTATTCGCTGTATCCACAATTGTGTAAGCGATAAGGTGTGGTAGATGCGATGTTAACCCCAGAACAAGATCATGATGTTTAGGGCTCATAATATCTATACGTGCGCCCATTCCTTCCCAGAGTTTTGTTACATGCTCTACAGCTTTAATACTGGTCTCTGGCGTGGGCGTTAAAAGGCACCAGCGCTTTTCAAAAAGATTGAAAATGCCGCTTTCCGGCCCTGAATTTTCAGTACCCGCTAATGGGTGAGCTGGCACAAAGTCTACGCCGTCAGGTAAAAACGGTGTCACTGTATCGATAACAGACATCTTTACAGACCCCACATCCGTTAAAATAGCGCCTTCTTCCAATGCCGGTGCGATATGCTCGGTTACTATTCCCATTGCACCAACAGGAATACATAGAATAACTAATTCGCTTCCCTGCACAGCTTTTGCAAGATCATTATAAACTTCATCTACCAAGCCTATTTCCACGACTTTTTCACATACAGATGGTGATGCATCCGCTGCTACTATACGTTTACAAAGCTCGTTGTAGCGAAGGGCCTTAGCTATTGAAGAACCAATATGGCCAAAACCGATGATCGTAACTTGATTAAACATTTTCGTTATTCTTTTTTCGTTGTATGCTGCATTAAACGACGGATCATAATAGAATTAACCTATAAAACGCAAAGGAAAACAATGCCGCTCATCGCACATAACGATCTGCCCACTTTCCAGCGTCTTCGCGATGAAGGGCGAATAGTTCTGTCTGAAGATCGCGCACATACACAAGAAATTCGTGAGATGCATATAGGGCTTTTGAATATGATGCCCGATGGAGCGCTACAAGCTACAGAGCGTCAATTCTTTCGCCTTATAGGAGAGAGTAACCGTATTGCACAGTTTTATGTTCACCCGTTTACATTACCTGAGCTGGAGCGCAGTGCAGAAACACAGGCTCATATAGATACATATTATGAGAGTTATGAAGAAATCAAAGCACAAGGACTAGATGCGCTTATTATTACTGGCGCAAATGTCAGTGATCCAGAACTCAGCAATGCCCCTTTTTGGGAGCCTTTGCAGGAGATTATAGAGTGGTCATGGGATAATGTCGCCTCTACGCTTTGCTCATGCCTTGCTACACACGCCGTAATGGAATTTAAATATAATCAAAAACGACAAGCCATGAAAAAGAAGCTTTGGGGCGTTTATAAACATCAGGTCAGTGAACGTACGCATCCGCTTGTTCGCGGTGTAAACAGTATTTTTGATGTTCCGCATTCGCGGTGGAATAAAATTTCTGATCGTCAATTTAAAGAAGCTGGAATGAAAATACTCACGACAAGTAAAAAAGCTGGTGTTCATTTAGCAACAAGCCCAGATGGTTTTAGAATTGTCTGTTTTCAAGGCCACCCTGAATATGACACGATCAGTCTTTATAAAGAATATCAGCGTGATCTCATAAGTTTTTTAGACGGTGATATAAAAAAAGAACCGCCTCTTCCTTGTAACTATCTCAATAAAGAAGTTGAGAAACTTATTAAAGCACAGCGCAAAAGCCTTTTAAAAGGTAAAGAATGGACGCTTAGTGATGAAGAACTTTATAACCTCATAGATAATAGTTGGCGTGATACGGCACGCGGTATTATTGGTAACTGGGTTGGTCTTGTCTATCAAATCACCAATGTAGATAGACAAAAACAATATATGGATGGTGTAGATCCAAACAATCCACTTGAGATTCTACAACAAACTTAACCCGGCTTATTCCTTGAAGTTTGTGGCTTAGGCATTAATATTTTAGGAATAAAAGCAGGAATACGCGTTCCAGGTCCTGGCTCTATCTTGGCATAAAGTTGTTTACTCACCTCAATCATATGAACGCCTGCGGCTATTGGAAGGTATTTTGCGCCTATATTTTCAAAGAAAGTCGCAGATTTGATAAAGGGCGAGTATTGAACTGGCGGTAAAAAGAGTGCCTCCTCACTGCGTTCATAGATAAAGCTATTATTTTGAAGCTGTTTGCATATTTGCGTCCATGAATAAGGTGTACCGTGCCCCAAAGGCGACCATTCAGTGTGAGACCATAAACCGGAGCGGTTTGGAACAATCACAAGCATACGCCCATTAGACTTCAGAACTCGCCAGCACTCCTTTAAATCCATAGCCTTATCTTTTGAATGCTCTAGATGGTGAATCATAATCAGGCGATCAGTTGAATTTGTTTCAATTGGCATTGCGCTAATATCGCTTAGAACTACACAATTTTGTTCATCATGAGGCCAATGCAGCGCCCCCATTTCAGGCGCCATAGCCGCGGCCATGCGTTCGCACTCATTTCTATATCCGCGCATATATGGCACGGCATAACCGACACCAAGCATACGCATTCCGTTTTCCTCTGGCCAAAAACGCCTTATACGCTCCTGAAGTATGCGGCGAACAACACGCCCCATTTTACTATTATAGAATTTTTTCAGCTCATAAATATCAATGCTCATTGCTTTATATCTTAAAGCAAATCACGCAAGGCTGTCACTAGTGGAATATCCGCAGCAGGCATAGGATAATCGAGCATGTCCTGCGGCTTAACCCATGCATGGTTTTGATGTTCTTTCAGCTCTGGCACGCCGCGCCATACACGACAAACGAATAGCGGCATAAGAAGATGAAAATTATCATAGCTATGAGATGCAAAAGCGATAGGATGATAACAACATGGGCGCGTTTCAATACCAAGCTCTTCCTCAAGCTCTCGCATTAATGCAAATTCTGGTGTTTCACCTTGTTCTACTTTTCCGCCAGGAAACTCCCAAAGCCCGGCCATTGATTTCCCTTCTGGTCTCTGCGCTATATAGACCTCGTTTTTCTCATTTACAAGCGCTGCTGCAGCAACCAAAACAATAGGCAAATCCGTCTGGATGGGCTTAGGCTCATTCAGAGCACGTTCGCATTTATTCATCTTTCATTCTCTTTTCTCTAATAAAAAAGGCCGCATATTTAAACGGCCTTTTAAAACTAAATAATTGTCTTAAGCTTTCAAGCTTATTCAGCTGGCGTTTCTGCTTCTGCTTCTTGCTCAGCTTCCGGTGCTTTATATGGTTCACCGTTCACATCAAAGACCTCAACTTCATCTTCTTGACGCCAAGATTGGAAGAGCTCTTCTAGCACCATATTCTGTAGCTGAGAAAGAAGGAAAGGCTTAGCCTCTTCATAGGATGGTGCTGGACGTACTCGTTTCTCTTGGATCTCAATNATGTGATAACCAAAATTCGACTTTACTGGAGCATCTAAAAGACCAGGNTCATTATTAAAGATCGCATCTGAAAAGGCNGGAACAACTTCGTTTTCAGCTACGAANCCTANCTGACCNCCCTTTTCACTTGTACCTGTATCAATAGAGTTAGCTTTCGCTATTTCCGCGAAGTCCGCACCACCTTTAAGCTCTTTAAGTAGCTTTTTTGCTTGCTCTTCTTCTTGAACAAGAATGTGACGTGTACGAACCTCAGGCACTTTAGGAAATGTCTGAACATATACAGTGTAAGCTTCTTTGATACGGTCTTCTGTTAAATTTTTCTCTACTTGCTGNTGAAGAAATGCCGATTGAATGATTTGGCTTTTTGCAAGTTCGAGCTGCTCTTGAATTTCAGGCTNTGNTTCCAGTCCTGCCTCTTCTGCNCGCTCTTCGACAAGAGCTTGNTTTACAACNTGAACCGTTGCAATTGGGAAAAGCTGCTCAACAGGAAGCTGCTGCATATTTGGNGGTAGCTGCTTCATGTAGTTAAGAACATCCACACGGAAAATTTCTTTGTCNCCAATTTTTGCNACTACCGGGTTACCTTCTTTNATGACAGTTGTTTTTTTCTTATCCGCACCAGCTGCCGGAGCAGTTTCAGCATTTGTATTTGCAATTTCTGTTTCTGCATCATCTGAAGCTGGTTCTTTTGTGTCGGTTTTAGTCGCGGCCATTACTGGCTGATTATCACCTTCATTAGAAGTCAGCTTATCTTGGTTAAGATAAATACCCACTCCCACAAGCACGAGCAACACGGCGATTAAAACGAAAACGACAGCATTGCCACTTTCACCAACGCGGCTAGGCTTAGTATTTGTGTTTTTATTAAGAGCCATGACCTATATTTCCTCTTAGTTTGACTTTCATATTTTGAATGCTCAGACGTTAACGAATGGCGGTTTTCATTTCAAGAGGGATATTTTTCAAGAACTCTATCATCCCCATTTATCAAGAATGATTGACGCGCCCCTATTCCCCCCTTATATGAGATACGTTCTATAAGTTTAGGAGAGATAGACCTTGTTAGGGTTAATTACTAAGATTTTCGGCTCTTCCAATGACCGAGTTGTGAAGAAATATCAAAAACAAGTTGGTGCTATTAACGCACTCAGCGAGAAGTACGAGGCCATGCGCGACTCTGAGCTACAGGACCAGACGCGTATTTTTCGTGAACGTCTAGACGCTGGTGANACACTCGACGATATAAGGTATGAAGCGTTTGCTGTTATTAGAGAAGCTGCCAGCCGTGTTCTAGGCGANCGCCCTTATGATGTTCAGCTTATTGGCGGGATGGTCCTNAATGACGGTAAAATTGCGGAGATGAAAACAGGTGAAGGTAAAACACTGACCTCAACCCTACCTGTCTATCTTAACGCACTTAGCGGGAAAGGCGTTCATGTCGTTACTGTGAACGATTACCTNGCTGAGCGAGATGCCAANTGGATGGGNCAAATCTATGANTTCATGGGNCTAAGCGTTGGCTGCATTATAAATGAAACAACGCCTGACGAGCGCCGCATTGCTTATGGCTGNGNTATTACATACGGGACAAATAACGAATTTGGTTTTGATTATCTACGCGATAATATGCGTTTTAGTCTCGAAGAAATGGTTCAGCGAGAGTTTAACTTTGCTATCGTAGATGAAATCGATTCGATTTTGATTGATGAGGCTAGAACACCTCTCATTATCTCTGGCCCCTCCGAATCTTTTGTTGAACTCTATAAGGCCGTTGATAAACTCATTCCTTCTCTGGTTAGTGAAGATTACGAGCTGGATGAAAAGCATAAAAGTATTGCCCTGACTGATGAAGGTATGGAGCATGCAGAACAGCTTTTGATTGAGCACGGCCTTCTACAAGATGGTAATATGTATGACATTCAAAATGTTGCNCTTGTTCATCACGTNAATCAGGCNCTTCGAGCGCATAAACTTTTNAATATCGAAAAAGACTANATCGTCAAAGAAGGTAAGGTTATCCTAATTGATGAATTTACAGGACGCATGATGGATGGGCGCCGTTTATCAGAAGGACTACACCAAGCGATTGAAGCCAAAGAAGGNGTTGATATTCAAAACGAAAATCAGACGCTAGCTTCCATTACGTTCCAGAACTATTTCCGTATGTATCCAAAGCTTGCTGGTATGACAGGNACAGGTATGACCGAAGCGCACGAATTTGCTGAGATCTATAAGCTTGGTGTTGTCGCGATTCCTACACATGTGCCCGTGGCGCGTATCGATCATCAAGANAAAATTTATAAATCACTNGCTGAAAAAGAAGACGCGATTGTTAAGCTCATCAAAGAGTGTCATGAGCGTCAACAGCCTGTTTTGGTTGGTACTGTTTCTATCGAAAAGTCGGAGACTTTGTCTAACCGTCTTAAGAAAGAGAAGATTGCGCACCATGTTCTGAATGCAAAACATCACGAACACGAAGCCTTTATTGTTGGACAAGCCGGACGCCTTGGTGCGGTAACTATCGCAACCAACATGGCAGGACGAGGGACTGATATTAAGCTTGGCGGTAATGTGGATATGCNTATTCTNGAAGAAATTGGAGCCGATGCAGATCCCGTTAAAGATAAAAAATCGATTGAAAAAATTACTGCTGAGGTCAAAGACGCAAAGCAAAAGGTACTAGAAGCTGGAGGCCTTTACATCATCGGTACGGAACGTCACGAATCGCGCCGTATTGATAACCAGCTACGTGGACGTTCAGGTCGTCAGGGCGATCCAGGCGCATCTATGTTCTTCCTATCGGTTGAAGATGATTTAATGCGTATTTTCGCAGGTGATCGCTTAGAGGCTCTACTGACAAACGCTAAAATTGGTTTACAAGAAGGTGAAGCTCTGGAACACCCACTCATCTCTAAAATGTTAGAGCGCGCTCAAGGCAAAGTCGAAAGCATGCATTTTGAGATTCGGAAAAACCTCCTGAAGTTTGACGATGTAATGAATGACCAGCGCAGCCTGATCTATGAACAACGTAAAGAGATCATGGAAGCGAAAGAAGTTGAAGAGCTTGTGAAGGACATGCGCCATCAAGTAATCGAGGATACTGTTGCTGCGACTATTCCATCAGGCAGTTATGCCGAGCAATGGGATGTGGTTGGTCTTCATACTGAAACTCAGCGCCTTCTCGGTCTTGATCTTCCTATTGTAGATTGGGCGAAAGAAGAAGGAATTGCGGACGCAGAAATAGTCGAGCGTATTATTGATGAATCTGACAAAAAAATGGCCGCTAAGGCTGTTCAGGTTCGTACAAATATTTGGCGTAATGTTGAAAAACAGGTTGTCCTTCAAATGCTTGATCAACAATGGAAAGAACATCTGCTTAACCTTGACCACCTTCGCCAAGGTATCAACCTGCGTGCATTTGGTCAGAAAGACCCGCTAAATGAGTATAAGACAGAAGCGTTTGCTGCTTTCGAGAATATGCTTGATACAATGCGCGAGATGGTGACGCAGACTCTTAGCCTTGTTGAAGTCAGCTATGACAGTTCCGAAGAGGCACAAGAAGATATAGAACAGATGAAGGCTCGCGCTGGAAACCTTGATCCAGATCAACTTCAAGAAGGACGCAGCGACCCTGCACAAGCTGAATCAGCTAAAGCAGCGCCTCAAGATACCTCTAAACCTGTAACGCTTCCATTCGATAGAAATGATCCGAGCACTTGGGGAAAAGTACAGCGCAATGCGGCCTGCCCTTGCGGGTCCGGAAAGAAATACAAGCACTGTCACGGTAAACTCGTATAAAGCTATTGGGTGTAGAGTTATCATAAGACTCGACAACATTCACCGCTACAGTTTAGGGTCTAAACATGAACTATGAAGAACATATTCATACGATCGAAAATGGTGATAGCGGTCACGAACTTGCCTATTGTGAATGGGGTGAAAAAGAAGGTTTTCCTATTCTTTGCGTGCATGGCCTCACTGGTAACAGCACTGATTTTGATTATATTGCACCTGCGCTTGCGCGCCTTGGTTATAGAGTGATTGCAATTGACTTGCCTGGACGAGGGAACAGCACCTATTTTGATGACCCGCTGCGCTATAACTATGATCAATACCTAAACGATATCTATACTCTACTTCATGATTTAGAAATTCAGCACATTGATTGGCTTGGTATTTCTTTAGGCGGATTATTAGCTATACGCGCTGCTAGTGAGAGACCAGCACTGATTAGACGCCTCATCATCAATGATGTGGGGCCGGAAGTGCCAAAACATGCGCTCGATTTCATTTATAACGTTATCAAGGTTCCTTATTTCTTTGAAACAGTGGGAGAGCTTGAGGCCCGTATGCGCGCCACACGCGGATTAACATGGGGGCCACTTAGTGATGATCAGTGGACACATATGGCAAAGTGTAATGCTCGCCGTACAGATGATGGACGCATAACTTATTCATATGATCCAGAAATAGCGCGTATTTTTGAAACTGAGCCTACGGGGAGTTCAGATTTATGGCCTTGTTGGAATACTATCACGCAGCCAACTCTGATATTACATGGTGGAAAATCGGTGTTATTAACCCAAGATATTATTAAAAAAATGAGGCAAAGCGGCCCAAAATTCGATTTAATAACATTTGATGATTGCGGGCATGTTCCCTCCCTTATGACTAAAGAGCATATTTCAGCTATTAGTCGCTGGATGGGACAAGCCTAATTTATGTAACGAATACTGCGTATAACCTGAATAGGTATTTATAGGAACTTTAAACAACTAGGGGCTCGTTATGCGTTTTATATATTCTTTACTATCAATTTTCACATTTTTCATTGCTTCTCCTGCATTTGCAGTAGATATGATTGGGCATGTCAGCTATTTGCATGGTGATGTGAAAATTACACGCGATAACGGCGCCACTTCAGAAACGCTCACCAGCGAATCGAAAATACATTTAAATGATACAATTCTGACTGTGAATGACTCCAGCCAAGTTGAGATCACCTTTATTGATAACACGACTATAGAGCTGAGCGGTGCGGATGGTAGCCTTGTTGTCGATGAATATGTTTATGATGTAGCCTCCCCAGAAAAGAATAAAGCGAATTATAATATCCTAAAGGGAAGCTTTAAATATGTAAGCGGCCTATTACCTAAGCAAAATAACAACGCGCAAATAAATTTAGATTTTGGTTCAATTGGTATACGTGGCACGACAATTTTTCGCGCTATGAAAGATCATGAATGCTGGATTTATGTTGAGGAAGGTCAGATCGATGTATTTAACGATGGCGGAAAAGTAAGCCTCGGTGAAAATGATGGTACGCGTATGAGCGCACGTGATGTTGCACCTCATGATCCAAAACCATGGGGTCAGAAGAATATCGATTGGATTAAAAGCACAGTTGCTAGATCCGAGTAATAAAGATTTATAAGCGCACTTGCTTTAAGGCTTGCCCTGCCCCTTTATAACTTTTACAAAAAAGCATGGAAAAGAAAGCTGATATCGTTATTTTTGGGGCTGGTATTGCGGGTCTATGGCTATTAGCGGAATTAAAAGCAAAAGGGTACAACGCCCTTTTACTCGAATCCGAAGCGATAGGAGCAGGTCAGACACTGGCCTCGCAAGGTATTATCCACTCGGGTCTTAAATACGCTTTTGCTGGAAAGATCAACAAACTTGCACAAAGTATTAGTGCGATGCCAGATCTGTGGCGCAGCGCACTTGAGGGCAAAGGCAATGTCGACTTATCAGCCGCGCGGGTAAGTGCAAGCTCTCAGTTTCTTCTCATCCCTGGCGGTCTAATGGCTGGACTTGTGAAGTTAGTGACCAAGCAAGCCCTTGGTAATAATGTTCATGAAGTTAAAAAAGTCGATTGGCCAGATGAGATTAAGCGCAGTGGTTTTAAAGGTACGGCCGTTTTCATGGATGAGCCTGTATTAGATGTGGCATCAGTTATTCGTGCACTCGCAGAACCATATAAAGACTGCATAAAAAAAATTGATACGCCAGATAATCCCTTCGACTTTCTTGAAAGACATAACATTGAAGCTGATGAGATTATTTTCACAGCAGCAGCGAGCAATCATGAAGTTGCAAAGCGGGCTGGTCATGATCAAAAGCTGCATACGCAAAAGCGTCCGCTTCTCATGGGGATGATGAAAAATGCCCCCTATCCACTCTATGCGCACTTGGTTGGTAATTCTGACAAGCCTGTCGCGACAATCACCACCCATGAAGCGCTTGATGGCTCTCTTATTTGGTATTTAGGCGGCGGCGCAGCAGAACGCGAGAAAGAAGCCAACCCTCAGGATGTTTATAAAGCTGTACGTAAAGGCTTTGCTAAGTATTTACCAGGTGTTGAGCTCAGTACTGCGCAATGGTCAGTACTTCCAATTGACCGCATAGAAGGCAAATCAGACATAGATGGTTGGATGCCGGATACTCCGACTATTCATAGCCATGAAAATGTACATTACTGCTGGCCGACTAAATTGACATTTGCCCCGCTTCTTGCTTCACGATTACTAGAACGCATAAACGTACATCCTTCGAAAGAACAAGCCGACTGGAGCTTTTTAGAGAATATTGATTATGCAACCGCTCCTTGGGATGACACAACATGGACAAAATAAATCTTGGTAATACGGGTATAAACGTTTCTCGTCTAGGACTTGGGACAGTCAAGTTTGGTCGTAACACGGGGGTGAAATACCCTAAAGGCTTTGAACTCCCCAGTGATAAAGAATGCGCTGCTTTACTCGAATTATCACAAGAGCTGGGCATCAATATGCTTGATACTGCGCCTGCATATGGCACATCAGAAGAGCGGCTTGGCAAAGTTTTAAAAGGGCAACGCGATCGGTGGGTTATAGTTGGTAAAGCTGGAGAAGAGTTTGAGAACGGCGCATCGAGCTATCATTTTACACCTGAGCATTTTCAAATGAGCCTAGAGCGAAGCCTTAGACGCTTGAACACCGATTATCTTGATATATTGCTTATTCACTCTGATGGTTCTGATTTAGACATATTATCCAATGAGGCCTTAATCGAGACTATGATTGGCTTCAAGGAGCGCGGCCTTGTAAAAGCAATTGGGGCCTCCACCAAAACAGCAGATGGCGGCATCAAATGCCTTGAGCTTATGGATGTTGTAATGGCGATGTATACACCAGATTATCAAGATGAAAAGCCCGTATTAGACTATGCGGCTAAACATAATAAGGGCCTACTTTTGAAAAAGGTCTTTTCCAGCGGTCATGCGCAAGATATACAGAGCGCAATGGCGTTTGCGCTCTCACACCCTAGCAACCCCTGCACTATTATTGGCACAATCAACCCTAAGCATCTAAAAGAGAATATTGACGCCGCAAACAAGGCCCTTGGATAAATTTATTCGTTTTCTTCTTCTGTTTCTGGGACTGGCCTGATCCGGATTTTTGTAATTTGATTACGCTGACGCCTTAGGATATCAAAACGGAATCCGTGGAAGATAAAACTTTGCCCAATATTCGGTATAGTCTGCGATTCATAAAGAACTAGTCCAGCTATAGTTGAATAATCTTCATCAGGTAAGCCCCAATCATATTCACGATTTAGGTCACGAATTGTTACTGTTCCATCAACAACGTAACTATTGTTTTTCTGCTCGCGCACACCGGTCACAGCATGATCATGCTCATCATCAATTTCACCAACAATTTCTTCAAGAATGTCTTCTAATGTTACGATCCCCATAAAGGTCCCGTATTCATCAACGACGATCGCAAAATGCTCTTGGTTTTCACGGAACGCTTGTAATTGATCATATAAGCTAGCTGTTTCCGGAACAAAGCGTGGCTCTAGCATAATATCATCCAAGCTTATACGCGTCACATCGTTACGACACTTGTTCAACTCTCTAAGAAGAAGTTTTGCGTGTAATATGCCAACTATATTATCTTGGTCATCTTGCCATACAGGCAAGCGTGTGTGCGGGCTACTAAGCACTGTATCAATGATTTCATCGACAGGCTTATCCGCATTAATCATCATTACTTTTTTACGGTGAGTAAGTACCTCTTCGATATCAACATCAGCAAGATCAAGGATCGAGCGTAGCATATTACGCTGTTCTACTGTTTCTTGCTCTGGCCCTTTGTGCATATCAATTACACCACGAAGAAGCTCTAGGTGAGATCCAGCGGTAACTTTTGAAATATCGATACCAATCATTTTAAGCACCATTCGAACAATCCATGTCACTGTCTCTGTCACAGGTGCAAGTATCATTATCACGAATTTCATTACCGGCGCTATGCGCATAGCAAGTGTTTCAGCATGATGAAGAGCGTATGTTTTCGGTAAAACTTCGGCAAAGATTAAAACGAGCATTGTCATTATAAGTGTGGCATACACAATGCCAGCCTCGCCGAACACTTTAATTAAAAAACTTGTCGCTAGCGCAGAAGCGAGAATATTAACTAAGTTATTTCCTAGCAATATAGCGCCGATCATGCGGTCTTTCTTTCGCCGAATGCTATTAACAAGTGCGGCGCGCTTATCTCCTTCTTTTTCCTTAGAATGCATTCTGACAGAGGAAGCCCCTGTCAATGCAGTTTCTGAGCCAGAAAAAAACGCTGACATAATCAGAAGAATAAAAATGGTTATGAATGAGAAGAGAATTTCGACTTCCATTTACCTTTTGTTCCTTTTTCTTCATCTCCAAGAGAATCTTTTAATACAGCGCGCACAAGATCTTCAGGCACATCTGCGCTTAAGAATGCTTCACCAACACGGTTTACAAGCACAAAGACCATATTTCCGCTCACAACCTTCTTATCACGTCTCATGACTTCGATAAGATCATCCACTGTTGTTGACAGGCCATCAATATAAGCAGCGCGTGTCGGCAGACCAATATCTTGTAAATGTTTTTCAACACGCTCAACATCATCATTGGAACACAGACCCATTCGGCTGGAAAGCTCAAAAGCCATGACCATTCCAATTGCTACGGCTTCACCATGAAGAAGTAATCCGTTATAGCCTGCAGCTGCTTCCAGTGCATGACCAAATGTGTGTCCTAAATTCAAAAGAGCGCGTCTGCCATGCTCTTTTTCATCAGCTTCGACCGTTAATGCTTTTGCACGGCAGCTTTTCTCGACAGCATATGCCACAGCATCTTGCTCAAGCGAGCAAACGCGCGCTCCATTTTGCTCTAACCATTTAAAAAACTCTTCATCTTGAATGAGCCCGTATTTAGCAACCTCAGCATAACCAGCAAGCAATTCACGCTTAGGCAGTGTTTTAAGTGTTTCAATGTCCGCAATAACTGCGCTTGGCTGGTAAAAGCTTCCAATAAGGTTTTTACCTTGCGCTGTATTAATTCCTGTTTTACCGCCCACGGAGCTATCTACTTGAGCAAGCAGCGTTGTTGGAACTTGAATAAACTCAACACCGCGCATGGCGATGGACGCGCAGAAACCTGCTAAATCACCTATAACGCCGCCGCCAACAGCAAATATAAGGGAATTTCTGTTTAATCCATTAGACAGCATAAACTCTGAGATTTTTTGCATAGATGAAAAGGACTTAGTCCCCTCCCCTGGTGGCATCACAATAACCTCTACCTTTGAAGCACCAAGGTTAGTTGCTGCTTCACTGACTGTCTGCGCATATTGTGTAACATTTTCATCTGTAATCACAAAAACACTGCGTTTTTTTACATCATCTGGAATAAAGTCCTGCAAACGGCTTAAAAGCCCTGTACCAATAAAAATGTCATAGGCACGGGTGTCCAGATCTATTGTCAATATTTTAGTATTCATGGCGCTAGAGATTATCTTCTCTTTCATCATCAGACAATGATTTTATAGAATTTATTATAGAGGAAACGCTTTGTTCAGCGTGCTCATTTAAAACATGAAACTGCGCTTGTTTATAAAGAGCTTCACGCTCGGTATATATTGTCTCAAGTTTTTTACGAGGATTTTCATCCTGTAATAACGGCCTATGTGATGAGCTTTTTATACGCTGCCATATCAAATCAAGCGGGACTTCGAGCCATATGCTATAGGAATGATCCTTTATTAAAGCAAACGTATCAGGGTTTGTAATTGCACCGCCGCCCGTTGCTATGACGCAGGGCTCATTTTCCAAGAGCTCTTTGATTGTGTTTTTTTCGCACTGACGGAATTTTTCTTCGCCATATTGCTCAAATATTTCTGCGACGCTTATCCCTGCTTTAGCTTCAATCACCTTATCAGAGTCAAAGAACTCTACACCTAGTTTTTGCGCGAGCATACGCCCAATATGAGTTTTTCCAGCGCCCATCATGCCAATTAAGACAATCGATTTATGTATTTTCAACAGTTTCATAATACTAAACATAAAATCAGTCTTGCCTTTCGTAAAGAGTATGATTAAAAGAGCTGCGTTAGCACAGTAAATATCATACTGATTTCCTATATATTTAAAGGGCTTCTCTACTCTAATTGAGATAAATCCATTCACAGCTTTTGCGTTGCGACATTTTATTTATATTAGGAATGTATGTAGTTTATGAAAAAGCTTGACATTCTAGGCTCCCATTCGTTATGTAATTATGTGCATTGCGAATATCAAGGTACACAAAACTCTTGGTGAGAGGGCGTTTAGCATTACTGAGTACCGTCTCAATAATAAGGTAAAAAAGCCAAGAGAGACAAAAAATGAAAATCAACGGGAGGTTTTATTAGAATCTTCTAAGTTGAAATATAATAATAAAAAGGAGAAAAAATATGGCTCGTCCAGGTCGTCCAGCTATGCCAAAACCGGAGCTTTGCCCGGCAGTAGATGCATTTCTTGATATGCTTACAACAGAACGGGGAGCGGCACTGAATACACGTCAGGCTTATTGGCGTGACCTAGCCGATGTAAGTTTATATCTTCGTAATCAGCTTAATACTGATATTGATAAAGCAACAACAGATAACATCCAAGCTTACCTTAAAGACCTTAGTGAAAAAACACACGTAAAAGGTCAAAACAAAGGTAAAATCGCAGTCCGTACTGTAGCACGTCGTCTTTCGGCGCTACGTCAGTTTTACCGTTTCATGGTTTCTGAAGGCTCAAGAAGTGATGACCCAACATCAACAATCGAAAGCCCTAAGCAAGGCCGTACACTTCCGAAAACTCTTAGCGAGCAGGAAGTTGATCAGCTCATCAAAACGGCTGGTACTGCTGGTACACCAGAAAGCGTTCGCCTTGTGTGTTTGCTTGAAATGCTTTATGCAACAGGCCTTCGTGTTTCTGAACTTGTAGGTCTTCCTATGTCAGCGATTGGCGAGGGTTCACAGTTTATTATCGTAACAGGTAAAGCAGGCCGTGAGCGTATGGTTCCTCTTTCAGATGCAGCACGTGAAGCTGTTGAGAATTACATGAATGTACGCAAGCGTTTTATTGGCTCTGAAGGTTCAGCAAACCAAGAACAATTTGTATTCCCTTCACGTACATCAGATAGTGGCCACTTAACACGTCAGCGTTTTGCACAACTTCTTAAAGATCTTGCACGCGCAGCTGAGGTTGATGAAGACCGCGTTAGCCCGCACATCCTTCGTCACGCATTTGCAACACACCTTCTTTCACGTGGCGCAGATCTTCGCAGCGTTCAGAAAATGCTTGGTCATGCTGATATTGCAACGACACAGATTTACACTCATATAGTTGATGAAAATCTGAAAAAGACAGTTGAAGAAAAGCACCCATTAGCTAAGAAATCAGCGTCTTAAGTCAATTTTATACAATAATTTCATACAAGCGAGGTTCAATTCAGTTGAATAACCTCGCTTGTTTTGTTATGAACAAGCGTTTTATAAAGATGCTAATACCATAATAACACTTAGAATGTGTAAGGATAATCATATGCTGGATTTTGAAAAACCGATTATCGAATTAGAAAATAAAATTTCAGAGCTACGCCACGTTACGAGCGATAGTGAAGTTAATATCGCTGAAGAAATTTCACGTATGAAAACTAAAGCTGATAAGCTTATACAGCAGGCTTATAGCAAGCTAACCCCTGTACAAAAAGTACAAGTAGCACGTCATGCAGATCGCCCTAGTTTTTTAGATTATACAAAAAACCTAATTACAGATTTTACGCCACTAGCCGGTGATAGAAACTTTGCAGAAGATTATGCTCTACTTGGCGGCTTAGGACGCTTTAGAGGCCGTTCATGTGTAGTTATGGGACATGAAAAAGGTCATGACACACAAGCCCGCATAAAACATAATTTTGGCATGGCACGCCCAGAAGGGTACCGCAAAGCTCAACGCCTAATGGAGATGGCTGAACAATTCCAGCTGCCTATAATCACACTTGTCGACACTAAAGGCGCATATCCAGGCATGGGCGCAGAAGAGCGCGGACAGTCAGAAGCTATTGCAAAATCGATTGAAAAATCACTACGTGTGAACGTCCCTATTATCTCTATCATCGTTGGTGAAGGCGGATCAGGCGGTGCGATTGCAATTGCGGTTGCGGATAAGGTTTATATGCTTGAGCACTCAATCTACTCTGTTATTTCACCAGAAGGCTGTGCATCCATTCTATGGAGAAGCGCAAGCTATGCGGATGAAGCAGCGAACGCACTTAAAATTACTGCGCAAGACTTAGCAGAGCTAAAGCTAATTGACGGCATTATTAAAGAACCAATTGGCGGCGCACACCGTCATAAAGAAGAAGTTATTGCGCGCGTTGGTGAACAGATTGAAGCCGCCCTTAACGATCTTACGCCTTGGGATGCAGATGGTATCCTTAAAGAAAGGCGAGAAAAATTCCTCGCCTTCGGTAGAAATTTATAAAAAATCTAAGTGCTTTGTTCTCTATAGAGCTCCTGAAGCACTTATATTTCCCTGAACATCAATATTTCTTGGCATTTGCTTATTGAGTATTTTGTTATTGTTCGTTGGTCTCGCTGTTTTCATACGAGCTCTTGCGCGCATATACTCAAAATTACCATGCCCTGCTTTCTCATGCCCTCGCTCTGTGCAAGCGGCCCTGAAATATAGCATTATGAATACACGTATAGCCGCTGTCAGCGATGTGTTTTCAGACTTACGCGCATGAACAAGGCCGCATATATCGTGCATTGTACAATTTTCACGTGCCGCTATTTCATGAAGTGCCGTCCACATCTCTGGCTCAAGCCTTATAGATGTTCTACGACCATTGATATTAATATTTTTACTAACTAAGGTGCTTTTTGCTTCTGTTGAAGACTTATTAGATCCTGTCTGCATTCTCTCTCCCCAAGTTGTTTCAAGATTAATTACGCAGATTTAGATTAAGCAGGTTTAGATTAGTAGAGTTAATCACACATACATTAATAGTTGCAATATTTTTTTTACACAACCTTTTATTTTATTTTTTGCCATTCTTTCAAGGTGAATAGCTCTAATGACAAAGCATGTAACCCTTCTGAAAACAAAGGCTTAACTATATCATTAACTAACCGGTGACGCTGTAGCTTATTTAAGTTTTCAAAACTTTCAGACACAATTTTTAACTTAAAGTGTGTCTGGCCAGAGCCATCATCACCTGCATGTCCAATGTGTTTATTACTTTCATTTATAACATATATATGATTTGTAGCAAGTTTTTGTTCAACTAGAGCTGTAATTTTATTTTCAATCGACATAAGACTTTCCGAATAACATAAGATTTCCTATAATATATATATGCCTAAAATTTTTTTAAAACCCAACTCTCCAGAATTTGTACGCGGCGCACAACAAAAGCCAGAAGTACAGATGTGCGAAGTTCCTGGCTGCTGTGATGAGGGATCACACAAAGCCCCAAAACATCGTGGCTTAAACGAGTATTATTATTTCTGTTTAGATCATGTGCGTGAGTATAACAAGGCATGGAATTTTTTTGATGGTCTATCAGAGAGTGAAGTTCAAGAACACATGGTCAACAGTATTTATGGCGACCGCCCGACATGGAAATACGGCGTTAATGGCAACGCTGAAGATGCACTTTACGATAAAATTTGGCAAACCTACCATGGGAAGGACGAGCCACCACCTCGTGAAGAGCGCGCAAATAGTTATAGCGATTTAGGTCATGAAGCAGCCCCAGAGATTGAAGCCCTAGCAATTATGGGACTAGAGCTTCCCGTCGATCTCAAAAAAATCAAAACGCGGTATAAAGAACTCGCTAAGAAATATCATCCCGACCTCAATAAGAACTGCGATAAGTCAGAAGAGCTTCTCAAACGCATCAATATGGCCTATACCATTCTTAAGCTTGCTTATGAGAACTACGAAAAACTCCCTAAGCGCACATAAATCTTAACCCTAAGAGATCAAATAAATGCAGAATTTCGATGAGCTAGATAAAGAGCGTGAAGATCACGCAATGGCCTTTAACATTACTGAGGTTAAAGCTAAGGAAGGAAAGTATTCCAGCATCCCTAGCAAGAAGGTCAATGTCCGTGAAACATTTGGTATTGATTTAGACTGGGAAGTGCCTGCCTTTGAGGAAGATTCACAAAATGTTCCAGCCGCAGATCCAACATACCAATTCGATCACGATACAACAGCCGCAATACTTGCAGGCTTTGCACATAATCGCCGCGTTATGATCCAAGGTTATCATGGCACGGGTAAATCAACACATATCGAACAGGTTGCATCNCGTTTGAATTGGCCTTGCGTTCGTATAAACCTCGACAGCCATGTCAGCCGGGTAGATTTAATTGGTAAAGACACGATCACATTACAAGAAGGCAAGCAGGTTACGAAATGGCAAGAAGGCTTATTGCCTTGGTCGCTACAAAATCCAGTTGCCCTTGTCTTTGATGAATATGATGCGGGTCGTCCTGATGTTATGTTTGTTATTCAGCGTGTTCTAGAAAATGAAGGGAAGCTTACGCTTCTTGATCAAAACAAAGTTATCCGCCCCCACCCCGCCTTTAGACTCTTTGCCACAGCCAATACAATCGGACTTGGTGACACAACTGGCCTCTATCACGGAACACAGGCCATTAACCAAGGGCAGATGGATAGATGGAACATCGTTACAACGCTTAACTATCTACCACATGATGACGAAGCCAGTATCATGCTCAGGAAATTTGACGATTGGAACACCCCTGAAGGACAAGAAAATATAGATAAAATGGTGCGTGTTGCGGATATGACACGTCAGGGATTTATTAACGGTGATCTTTCCACTCTCATGTCGCCGAGAAGTGTTATTGCATGGATTGAAAATACAATCATTTTCAATGACCGTGAACTGGCTTTCCGCCTCGCATTCCTCAATAAATGTGATGAGGCAGAGCGCCCATTAATCGCGGAATATTACCAGCGCTGTTTTGATATTGAGCTCCCTCAAAGTGCTATTAGAGCACAGAGCGTTATCGTTGATTAATATTTCAAGACCAATGCATATCAGAAGCTCTAATAGCATCGTAAAGATATATGAAACAAGACGTTCACATAGATAGTGATGAAATCAAACAAATCACCAGCGCAGCTCTAAGAACGATCGCTGGAGATAGTGAGATTGATATCACCTATTCCGTCAATGAAACCCCTATTGGCCGACGTTCACCTACGGGTTCGCCGCGGCTCCCGCAGCCTAAGAGTAATATTTCAGACACTGATATGCGGCTACTTAGAGGTTGCGCTGATGCGCAAGGACTATATTTTCGCCATCATGATGCGAGTCTACATGCAAAATTAAGCCCAAACGATATAGAAGCGCGCGAATCATTTAACGCGCTAGAACAAGCACGCTGTGAAATAATAGGCGCGAAAGCTATGACAGGCGTAAAGGAAAACCTCAACGCCGTTCTCAGTGAGAAATGCAAACGCGCAGGCTTTAATCAAGCACAAAAAGCTGAAGATATTCCCTTAAACGATGCGCTTCACGTTTTAATGCGTTTGGCTTTAACAGGTGAGAAGCCCCCGCCAGAGGCCGAAAAACTCATCGAGCTCTACAAACCGTATATGGAGCATATCAGTAAAGACAAGCTCGAACAGACACTTCATGACCAAGAAGCATTTGCGAGAGCTAGCAGAACGCTCTTGCAAGATATTGGCGCCCTTGCACCGGATGAAGAGGATGAAGGCCATTTAAGCAGCGAAGAAGACGCTAGCGAGGAAAGCGCAGACGATGAAAATGCGGATGAAGAACAATCAAAAGATGCGCAAAATGAAGAAGAGCAAGAAGATGAGAGCACCGATTTAGACGAAGAAATGAGTGCCGAGGACAATCTTGATAATCAAGAGAGCTCTTATGATGATGGCGGTTATGATGAACANAACGCCCAAGAAACTATGGATGAAGATGCAGCGGGCCAACAAAAACGCAATGACCCCCAAAATATCCACGGCGCACAGGGACTTTACAAAATTTACACGTCACAATTTGATGAAGAGCTACGCGCCGAAGACCTTGCCGAAGATTACGAGCTCTCACGCCTTAGAGCCATGCTTGACGAACAACTCAGTGCCCATAGCGCAATAATCACACGCTTGGCAAACCGCCTACAACGTAAATTAATGGCACAGCAGCAGCGAAGCTGGCGTTTCGATTTAGAAGAAGGGATTATTCATGCGCCGCGTTTAGCAAGAATTATTGCCAACCCAACTGTGCCTTTAACCTTTAAACAAGAGCAAGAACAAGAGTTTCGTGACACCGTTGTTACACTGCTTATTGATAATTCAGGCTCCATGCGAGGCCGTCCCATTGCTCTTGCCGCAATGAGCGCCGACATCATAGCGCGCACACTTGAGCGCTGCGGCGTTAAGGTCGAAATACTGGGCTTTACCACTAGAGCATGGAAAGGCGGAAAATCTCGCGAGCTTTGGGTAGAGAATGACAAGCCCCCTCACCCTGGGCGACTTAATGACCTTAGGCACATTATCTATAAGGCCGCCGATGCGCCAATGCGCAGAAATCGTAAGAACCTTGGGCTTATGCTCAAGGAGGGCATCCTCAAAGAAAATATTGATGGAGAAGCGCTTGCATGGGCATATAACCGTCTGAGCCGCCGCGGTGAAGCACGNAAAATAATGATCGTCATATCTGATGGAGCNCCAGTTGATGATTCAACNTTNTCNGTNAATCCNACAAATATTTTAGAAGCTGATTTACGAAATGTGATCGACTGGA
Source organism: Micavibrio sp. TMED27 (assembly GCA_002167715.1). Lineage (GTDB taxonomy): Bacteria > Pseudomonadota > Alphaproteobacteria > Micavibrionales > Micavibrionaceae > TMED27. The sequence goes on along the minus strand of NHCG01000009.1, from coordinate 135,860 downwards.
TAGAAAGCAAAAGCAATATTGAACTCTCTGCTATTGGCATTGGCCACGATGTAACGCGTTACTACGAGCGAGCTATGAGCATCGCCAATGCGGACGAGTTAGCTGGCGCACTTATAAATCAGCTCGCTGATTTATTTAATGAACAGCCTTATAGATAGTTCAGAGTCAAAGTTTTATTGATTTAACATAGTATTTTAGCTATAGTCCTCAAATACTTAGCATAGCTTACAAACATGAAGAATATGGACACAAAAATGTATTACGGTTTTGTAGAAAAAAATCCTGAAAATGGATCACTTGGCACCTCTTTCGCGTTTGGTACAAATGAATCCGTTATCGCTATCGGGGATAGTGTGCATGAACTTGAAACAGATACAATCAAAGCTTTGACTCAATATTTTTCTGATCGTGCCGAGCTACCTGATAACAACGGGACAGCTGAGGATGCGTTAGAGCGCGGTAAAGAAAATGCAGATAAACCAGAAGACATCATCGGCTACATCGCTGCGCAAATCACTCAAAACAATGGACAAACCCAGGTTCAGGCAAAAATGCATATTTCATAAAATTTACTAAATATTAACTTTTTTTTAATAGAATGCGCGAAAGCGAAAAGGTTGAGTGGAATGAATGCAAGCGAAATTGCGAAAATCCTAGAACAAGCTGGATTTGAATACGTAAAAAGCGGTGACGGAAGTCACAGAAAATTCACTGACGGCAAACACACTACGCAAATTCCATTTCATGGCTCAAAAGATATTGGCAAAGGCTTGCTTAATGATATCTGGAAACAAGCTGGCTTGCCCGAACTCAAAGGCGTCAAAACATACGCTCAAGCTGCAGAAAGACTAGAACAAGTTTTAGAAGCCAGAGCAAACGCACTCACCAGTGGCGGCCCTAAACCACCTAGCGCCTCCGAAATCGCAGACGATATCTTAAAGTCCTCTAGCACAGAAGGATTCTGGGCGGATAAAAATGGACGTGTCATGCACTTCATTAATCGTGAACAAATGGCCGTCGTCAGCATTACAGACGATGGTAAAAAGATACTTAGACAATTTGATAATATCGAAGATGCCAATAAGTTCTTTGGTGAAAAATTTAATCACGCATGGCAACACGCCAATAAACCACCCAATATTATTCGCGGTAATCTCGACAATCTGATTACAGAATTCAAAGCTACGCAAGGAATATGGCCAAGAATTTCTGGTGCTGCCGGCGACGGCATGAAATTTCTTGGGAAAGTGGCTAAAGTTTTGGCTGTTGCTGGTGTTGTCGGTGCAACAGCAGAAGCAGCGGAGCTTGGTAGCCTTGCTCACCAAGCTGCAGAACTTGGAATTATTCCAGATGATGCCCTTCTTGCATATGATTCTATGCTTGCTGCGCATATCGCGCAAGCGACCGTTGACCCAAGCCTCGTAGGCGGCGAAGCTGCAGTACAGCTTGCCTTCGAAGAATGGTGTGATCAATATAATATCCCTGATCACGTAAAAGAATCGCTTGAACCGTCATCCCTAATGGAGATGGTTATAGGAGACATNAANCTNGCCAAAACTATGGAGGCNCTTCCNAAAACNCCTTCAAGTGACATGCCTAACGAAGTNAAAGAACTTATCCAATTGCGCGCTAGTGTCACACATAGCAAAGCCCTTACGGGAGATGAAACACACCCTTCTGTTCAGCTTGCNTGGAGTAATTTAAAAAATGCACATGAGCGCATGCAAAATAACGGATCATATCAAAATATAAATNACTATATTGAACGAGAGNCTTTTCTTGCCTCATTGCCAAGTGAGTTAAGTGAGATTGATCAAGATGCGCCGCAATCGCTTGTGCAGCTCGTCATAGCTAATAGATCCCTTCACGCAGTGGATAAAGAGTTCACGGAGATTAATAAACTTGGTTTCGCAGATAATCCAGAGCGTGCGTCCAAAGCCATAGAGATAATTCATCGCCGCGACGATGTTAAAGAAAAGCTCAATGACGCTTATCGAGTGAGCGAGAATCGTGATGAAATCAAAAATATAAATCACTATCTACAGGAACTGAAGTCAGGTGATAGCGCACTTGATTTCTTCTTTAAGAACCCAGCCTTAGATGATCAACCGACAGAGATTAAAATTGCCGAGTTCGATCATACAAACACCTTTAAAATATAATCACTTTGTNACGATCCCCCTTGCCAAGGCCGNGGCTATCGCTTAATCAAATAAGTCATGAGCAAGAAAGATAAAAAACAGATTTATAAGCCCCGCCCAATAAGCGGCTTCCCTGAATGGCTTCCAGAGGTTCGCGCCGTTGAGCAAAAAATGCTGGATAAAATCCGCGCTGTTTATGAGCGCTATGGGTACTGCAATATTGAAACGCCGTCCGTTGAAGAGCTTGAGGTGATCGCGGCAAAGGGCGAGGATGTCGATAAAGAGATTTACGTGCTGGAGCGCCTTCAGGCAGAGCCTGACGATAAGAAAAGCGCAAGGCTCGCTCTGCATTTCGATCAGACAGTTCCCTTCGCACGTTACGTTGCACAACATTTCAGTGATCTAACCTTTCCGTTCAAGCGTTATCAGATGCAAAAAGTCTGGCGCGGTGAGCGTCCACAAATGGGACGTATGCGTGAATTTTATCAATGCGATATTGATGTGATTAATGTTGATTCTTTGCCGATTTCATTTGATGCGGAGGTTGCGGCCATTTGTTATGAGGCGCTCGAAGCACTTGAGATTGGTAAGGTTCAGCTCAGAATTAGTAACCGTAAGATTTTACTAGGACTTCTGGAAGACTTATCAATACAAGATTCAACCGAAGTTTTAAGAGCTATCGACAAGCTTGAGAAAATTGGAGTTGAGGAAGTTAGGAAGCTTCTAGAGAAGACCGATGCAAAAGGTTTCGAAGATTTAATTATAAAACTTTCTCAAATCAAAGTAAGAAGCTCCAAAGAATTAAAAGAAAATCTCGACACCATAAAGGAAGAGATTACTGCCCAAACCTATATTGAAGGCATAGAAGAACTTCAATTTGTCCTCAATCAACTTTCCCATCTCCCTGAACATGCAGTTGTCGCGGATTTATCGATCGTACGAGGGCTCGATTACTACACGGGTACTGTTTATGAAACGCAGCTACTTGATGTGCCTGAGTTCACTGGCTCGGTCTGTTCTGGCGGGCGTTATGATGATTTGGCGGGTAACTATATCAACAAAAAACTGCCGGGTGTTGGCATCTCGATTGGCTTTAGCCGTTTATTTGATGTGCTTAGACAAACAGGCAAAATACAGCCTAGTGCGAAATCACCTGCTCACGTCTTTATGATTTTACCGGAAGAAGAAACACGTCAGCGCGCTGCAGAAACAGCCCGCATTCTTCGTCAACGTGGATATAATGTTGAACAGCACCACGCACCGCAAAAGATCAATAAGCAGCTTTCGCAAGCGGAGAAAAAAGGTATAGCTTATGTCTGGTTGCCATTTGCGGATGGACATAAAGTCAAAAACCTGCAAACTGGAGAGCAAGTTGATGCGGATCCAAATTCATGGGAGATGGATGATGAATAAAACCCTTCTATATCTTTTTGCTATTTTCACGCTGTGCTTTTCTTATAGTTATAGCGCAATTGCTGCGGATCAGGCCGCAGAACAGAGCCAAGAAAAAGTCGCTGAAAAAGAAGATACATCCCATCGTTATGCCCCTGATTTTTGTGATTTTGAGGTTACATTCCCAGATGAGCCCGACACAAAAGAGCAATGTAACGATAAAGACCAATGTTATGACCGCCTAAGCTTCACAAAAGTTTATGGCATAACCGCAAGCGTAAATTTCCGTTTTATCTGTAATCCTATTAGCGAGAGCGTATACGATGATTACGGCGAAAAAATCATGATGACCACGCTGCGCTCTATGACACGCAGAACAGTAGCCAAAGAGCTAAACGGTACTTTCCGTGAAGATGATAAGTTCAAACAAGCAGCTATCGTCGGTGAAGGCATTGTTGGCCGCACACCAATGATATATATCGCGCAGATGTGGATCGGTAAAAACTCAGCTATGACGGTTGAAGCAGAACTGATCGGGGATGAACATCAGGATGCTGAAAAACTCTTTACAGATATTCTCCGAACAATTCACCATAAAAAATAATAGTTATATTATTTATTCAGCGAAGCTCTTTATACGCTCAACCATAGAAAAGAATCCATTTCGGCGGTTGGGCGAAAGGTTTTGATCCAAGCCCATTTCTGTGAATGCACCATCAATATCGATCTCTCTTATGTCTTTAAGACTAACGCCTTGGTATGTTTGATCCAAAATAGCGATCAACCCCCGAACAATGTGCGCATCACTGTCAGCTGTAAATTTAAGGATATCGCCGTCAATATCCTCTTTAATCCACACGCGCGATGTGCAGCCCTTCACAAGCGTTTCATCCGTTTTAAAAGCTTGGTCCATAGGCTTTAGCGACCGTCCAAGATCGATTAGATAACGATAACGCTCCTCCCAATCATCGAAGAGTGCGAAATTTTCAACCAGTTCAAATAGTGTTTCTTTGCTCATATGAGCTATATATAGAATTATATACGGGAGAAAAAGCATGAATTTTTAGAATAGGACTTGCGCAGCATAGCCCCGCTTGGCTAGACTTAGATTAGTAAATAACAACACTTCTTTGAACGGATCGTTCTTTCATGAGCAAATCAGATAAAACAGACAGCAAAAACACTCTTTATTGTTCCTTCTGCGGCAAGAGCCAGCACGAGGTCAGAAAGCTAATTGCAGGCCCCAACGTATTCATTTGTAACGAGTGCGTAGAGCTATGTATGGACATCATCCGTGAAGAAGACAAGACACAGCTTGTTCGCGAAGGTGAAGGCGTCCCTGCCCCTTCAGAAATCAAACAGGTTCTGGATGACTATGTTATTGGACAAGAAAAAGCAAAGCGCGTTCTATCTGTTGCTGTTCACAACCACTACAAGCGTTTAGAACATGGCGCTACTGGATCCGGTGCAGATGTTGAACTTGCAAAATCCAATATCATGCTGTGCGGCCCTACAGGTTGTGGTAAGACACTTCTTGCTCAGACACTCGCACGTATTCTTGATGTACCATTCACTATGGCTGATGCGACAACACTTACTGAAGCTGGTTATGTTGGTGAAGACGTTGAAAATATTGTTCTTAAGCTTTTACAAGCTTCTGATTACAATGTTGAGCGTGCGCAAAAAGGTATTGTTTATATTGATGAGATAGACAAAGTTTCACGTAAGTCTGATAACCCATCAATTACTCGCGATGTTTCCGGCGAAGGCGTGCAGCAAGCACTTCTCAAACTTATGGAAGGTACAGTTGCATCTGTACCACCACAAGGTGGCCGTAAGCACCCTCAACAAGAGTTCCTACAGGTTGATACAGCAAACATCCTATTTATCTGCGGCGGTGCTTTTGCTGGGCTAGACAAGATCATTGCGTCACGTGGACGCGGTACAACAATTGGATTTGGTGCAGATGTAAAAGACGTTGATGAACGCGGCATTGGTGAACTTTTCGGTGAGCTTGAGCCAGAAGATTTATTGAAGTACGGCCTTATCCCTGAATTTGTTGGACGTCTTCCGGTTATTGCAACCCTTGAAGATCTAGATGCAGATGCACTTATCACGATTCTTACTGAGCCGAAGAATGCACTTACTAAGCAGTATCAAAAGCTTTTTGAAATTGAAGGTATCGACCTTACTTTCCAGGATGACGCCCTGAAAGCAATTGCAAACAAAGCTATCGAAAGAAAGACTGGTGCGCGCGGGCTTCGTTCAATCCTCGAAAACCTTCTCCTTGATACAATGTTTGAACTTCCAGACCTTGAAGAGATTGGCGAAGTTGTCATCGAAGAAAAAACTATCACTGAAGGAAAAGCACCTAAGCTTGTAAAGGCCAAAAAAGGTGCGAAGAAAAAAGATGATTCTGACGGCAAAGAAAAATTAACCGCAACTTAATACATAGCTGCCACAATTTTTCTTCACATTGCCAATAGAAATACATCAAAAATGATGTATAATTTCTGTTAGTTAAGTAAAAAATATCGTTCGTTAACTAAAATTAAGAGTGGGAAAATATGTCAGAGACAGCCAAGTTATTGCCTTTAGAAAATCAAAAATACCGATTGATTACGCGAAGTGATATGGACGGTCTAGTCTGCGGCGTAATCCTGAAAGAGCTAGATGTAATTGACGAAATTACATTTGCCCACCCTAAAGATATGCAAGATGGCCTTATTTCAGTTGGTCCGAACGACATCACAACGAACCTTCCATATGTTGATGGTGTATATATGGCGTTTGACCACCACGCAAGCGAGGCAAAGCGCGTAGATTCTGATACATCCAATCACATCATTGACCCTGCAGCCCCTTCAGCCGCGCGTGTTGTCTACGATTACTTTGGCGGAAAAGAGAAATTCCCTAATGTTTCAGATGATATGATGGCTGCCGTTGATAAAGCCGATGCNGCGCGTTTTACCAAAGAAGATATNCTAANCCCTGAAGGCTGGGAGCTTTTAAGCTTCATAATGGATTCACGAACCGGACTTGGTCGCTTCAGAGATTTCCGCATTTCTAACTATCAGCTTATGATGCAGCTTATTGATTATTGCCGTGATCATCACTCGATCGAAGACATTATTAAGCTCCCAGATGTAGCTGAGCGTGTAGATCTATATTTTGAACACCAAATCAAAGCCCGCGAACAAATTGAACGTTGCTCTCGNATTGANAAGAATATTGTTATTCTTGATTACCGTAAGGAAGAAACGATCTATGCNGCAAACCGCTTTATTGTTTACGCCCTCTTCCCACAGTCGAATATTTCCATTCACGTATTGTGGGGTAAAAACAAACAGAACACCGTTTTTGCTATTGGTAAATCAATTCTCAACCGCACAAGCAAGACCAATGTCGGTGAGCTTTGTCTCGAATATGGCGGCGGTGGTCACAACGCGGCTGGTACATGTCAGATCGAGAACGAAAAAGCAGAAAGCACTCTAAACACTATTGTTGAGCGCATCACTAAAGATGGCTAATGATAAACGGCTATACGCCCCACTTGCCGAAGGTGGCACTATTGGGGTTATGGCACCATCAAGCTATATCGAAAAAGAAGATATAACAAAGTCTGTAGCCCACCTTAAGCAGTTGGGCTACGATGTTTATGTGCACCCTCAAACTTATTTACGGCACAATCAAAGTGCAGGCACGCATACTGATAAGCTAAACGCCCTGCACGCACTGTACACAGACCCTAATATAAAACTCATTTGGGCAGCAGGAGGCGGCAACCGCGCACTACATATCCTTGATGATATTGACTATGAGCTTATAAAGCACAACCCAAAGCCACTTATTGGCTTCAGTGATGTTACAGCTCTTTTGAACAATATATATTTAAAGACTGGCTTTACCGGATATCATGGCCCTGTTTTTAAGCAGCTATATAAGCATCAGCATACCNAACACGCCCTNAATCTCCTTAAAGGTGATTTAGAAGCCAATAGAATAGAACTAAGCGAGAGCAAATGCTTAAGAGCAGGCACTGCATCAGGCACACTTATTGGTGGAAATCTTAGNCTTATNCAATATATGACAGCCCCACTTATAAGCAGCANGCATAAAAAATATATTATCCTCTTAGAAGATTGTAGCGAAGAATTAAGCAGAATAGACNGAATGCTGCTACACCTTAAAAGATCAGGCCTCTTCTCAATCGCTTCTGGGCTTGTGTTTGGTGAGTTCACAGACATCAAGGATAGTAGCCGTCCTTTTGGCTTCAAACTTGATGAAATTATCCTAGAACACACACAGGATTTTAACGGTCCGATTCTTATAAACGCCCCTTTTGGACACAGCGCAAAGCTATACTCAGCAAGGATTGGCGGAAATTGCGACTTAAATAGTGAAAAAAATACATTATTAATGCATTGTTAATATTATTCCATTTGAATCAAACACTTATTTATCAAGTTTGTTTTCACTGAATTATTTATGCTAGTGTTCTTATATAACAAAAAATAATTACTAGTACTGACAGGGTATTAACGCATGAAATTTGAAAGCGCCAACTCGGATGGCTCATTCAATGCATGGGGTACAGGTTTATTATACAAGTATCAATCTGAGTTTAGCTCTTTAGATATTTTTGACCCCACGCAAAGCAGAGCCTACGCAAGATTAAAATTCAACAGCTACAAGCTCAAAAGGCCTCGGCTATATCTGGAGCATTTTGATCGCGCTAATCAAATTAAAGCTCTTATTTTTAGCAACAATCACACGAACAATTTAGCAGACACAATGGATCGCAGGCGTATGGGCGCGATCCTTCACAGCACTGCAAAAAGTTCAAGATTAGCGTTAAGCCTTAAACAAGCAGATTACGATTACTTCGCTGATTATTTCAAAGAAGAAACTGGCTTAAAATCGGTTAAAATCAAGAAATTCATATCTAATGATCGCCTAAGCGAGTTTTATGTCGGGCGCATATTAACGCAGAATAATAACTGCACTTCTGTGCGGGCATGTACATTAAGCGGCCTTCTTGAGGCTATGTCGGAAAGTACTATGCGTGATCTAGTAACAACAGAGTATGGCTGCAAACAATCAGCAAAGAGATTACTTGGTGCATCACATAAAATGTCATTTTTAGCGTCTATATTAGATGATGAATTCACTTCTAAAATCATGCTAAAAACTGAGGATTCAAAAAGCGGTTTAAATTCTTTTTGATTTTTTACGAAAATTCAGGTATACTCCCCATTCATAAACGATAGAGATTAGGGTTAGGGATACCACATAAAAGCCGCACTCAGCTTGCTGTTGCGACAGGACTCTCAGACTCTAATCCTGCTAGGATTAACTTTATTAAAAACATAAAAAGGCAGGAATAAAAAATATGGCTGATAACGATAACTTCGATTTTTCAAAGGGTGATTACGTAGTTTATGCAGCGCACGGCGTTGGACAAGTAGAGGGCACAGAAATTCAAAATATTGGTGGCATGGAAGTGAAGCTATACGTAGTTTCATTTGAAAAAGATCGTATGCGTCTTAAAATTCCTGTATCAAAAGCNGCAAATGCAGGCTTACGCCGCCTTAGCTCAGCTGACCGTATGAGCGACGCTCTTAAAACACTTAAAGGTAAGGCGCGTGTACGCCGTACAATGTGGAGCCGCCGCGCACAGGAATATGAGACAAAAATCAATTCAGGCGACCCTATTGCAATTGCTGAGGTACTTCGTGACCTTAAACGTAGCAACGATGACAGCGAACAGTCATATTCTGAGCGTCAAATATACCAATCAGCACTAGAGCGTCTAGCACGTGAAGTTGCTGCTGTTGAGAAAATCACAGAAGGTAAAGCTACGGAACAACTAGAAGACATCATGGGTGTAAAGCGCAATGACCTTGACTTTGACCTAGATGATGAGCGCGAAGCCGCTTAATCTTCTAATATAAAACATACCGAATTATAAATAGGCGCATATGAGAAGGTTATACTTCCTATGCGCCTGTTTTTATTATATACTACACTAGATTCTGGCAAACCACCTTCCCCGCCAGATATAAGAACACCAAATTCATGTGTAATGTAAAAGATTATCGTTACTTTGCTCAGATCGGCAAACCTCGAACGGTTTGGACGATTCCGGCTATTCATGGTGATTTACAAGCCTTAATCAAAGTACATGATCAGCTTATGACCAAAATCAAAGCTGGTGACCGCATTGTTTATCACGGCAATTATACTGGCTTTGGGGACAAATCATCTGAATGTATAGATGAAATCCTAACCTTTAGGCGTATGGTTCTTGCCCTACCAGGCCTGTTAGCCAGTGATATAGTATATTTACGCGGACAACAGGAGCAGATTTGGATGAAGCTTATGCAGCTTCATTTTGCGCCTAATCCCGTTGATGTCCTCCTATGGATGCTTGGCAATGGACTATCTAGCACACTTTATAGCTATGGCCTTAGCCCTCATGATGGTGTTGACGCTTGCAAGCAAGGAACCATTAGCATAGCAAAATGGCTTGATAGCGTTAGAATACAGGTTAGAAAGCGCCCTGGTCACGCATCCTTCATCGCTGCACAGCAGCGCGCGGCATATACAGATCAAGAAAATGATTACCCTATGCTCTTTATTCACGCAGGCCTAGATGCAAGTAAAGACCTTGATAATCAAGGTGATCACTTTTGGTGGTCAAGTGATGAGTTTGATCAAGTTCAAAGTGCATATAAACCTTTTGAAAAAGTAATACGGGGTTATGACCCAAAACATCGAGGCTTATACCTTAATTGTATTACAGCCAGTGTCGATGATGGCTGTGGTTTTGGTGGCAATCTCATCTGTGTAGGATTNGAGCAAGATGGCGGAATCGCTGGCGTTTTGTAAATANTGCNCNGCAAAATTAGATTTTCATAATATTGCCATATTTAATTGCTAAAATTAAAAAATAAAATATCTAAAAAAAAATTAATAATCTGTAACTTTCTTTTGTCTACTTACGAACTAGATTATGTACTGCTGACATAAGCGAAAAAGGAGTTAGTGATGAGCTACATTGATGATCCACAAACACAAAAAGCAAATACGGATTTTATCCGTAATGCCATGAATGAGGATTACTTAGAAAAAGAGGATGAGCTTAANCTTGCACGCGCATGGCGNGATCATGAGGATGAAAAATCTCTACANAAGCTTGTTCAGGCCTATACCAGACTTGCTGTATCGCTTGCAATGAAGTTTAAACATTACGGCCTACCGGTTGGAGATCTCATCCAAGAGGGTAATATTGGTCTCATGGAAGCCGCTATGCGCTTTGATCCAGAAAGAGACTTACGTTTCTCCACATATGCATCATGGTGGATACGCGCCTCTATTCAAGATTATGTTCTTAGAAACTGGTCTATTGTTCGTACAGGCAGCACCTCTGCACAGAAGTCCTTATTCTTCAATATGCGCCGCCTTAGAGCCAAGATTGAAAACAGAAATGAAACCGAAGGCCTTGATGATGCTGGCAGGCAAGAAATTGCAGAGACACTTGGCGTAAAAGTTAATGATGTTATTGCAATGGAAGGACGCCTCTCCGGTTCTGATCAGTCCCTAAATGCGACCATTTCAGATGATGGCGAACAAGATTGGCAATCAATGCTTACTGATGAAGGACCCAACCCTGAGGATGTTGTCACCGTCCTTAAAGATGGGCAATCACGCTCAGAATGGCTTAATAGCGCCCTAGGCGATCTAGATGACCGAGAGCAAAGCATCATTCGTCAGCGCCATTTAGATGAAGATACAGTAACACTTGAAGTGCTTGGCGATCAGCTTGGCATTAGTAAAGAGCGCGTAAGACAAATAGAAAAGCGCGCTATGGAGAAAATGAAAAACTCTATTACTGATGTTTCAGACGGTGAGTACGCACACCTGTTTTAAAAGCTATTCACTTACGATTTTATAGAGGGCACCGGACTGAACTTCGGTGCCTTTTGCCATTGCATTCATAACTCTGAAACGTTCCTCTGCCATTTCCTTAAAAGGCATGCGTGCAGCTAATGTTTTTACAGTGTCATTTACACCTGCTGCGATTATTTTCACGCTATAGGGTTTAATCGTCTTTTTCTCGTTAGCGCTCATATTACGGAAGCTATATGTCGTTTTCTTAATATCCTCGACCAAAGCAGCCTTCGCGCCTCTTGGTATCGCGAGCTGAAATCTTGCAAACCTGTCTTTCCACGAAATTGCCACTACGCGAATAACTACATTCTCACCATTAATTTGCCCCGGGAAAGAAGCCGTAGCGGCTTTCATACCATTCACGTTGATCTCTTCAAGGTTTTGCAGCTGAGTCTCTTTCATCCAAACAGACCGTATATAATCCAGCGGCGCATANCCTTCCTTATTGCCCATCATATCAAACACAATCAAGCTTCCCTTATTATCTAGCGCGATAACTTGTGAAGGCTGATTTTTAATTGTGAAATTCTGAGGGACACTAAATTTCAACCCTAACTCAGGGTGATAAAAATTATTGTCACGGGCAAAGCCTTGGCGTTCACTATCACCGTATGTCATGCCATTAATGGCTTTTAAATGTGCATCGCGGTTATTTATTCCTGTTTGCGGGTACTGCATTGATTCAGCCTTCGTTTTGGCCACACGCTGATCTGTAGCTGGATGCGTAGAGAAATAATTATAACGATTACCTTGCTGACCGCTTAAGCGTGCATCTAAATCAGATTGGCGCTGTAACGAATAGAGAAAAGACGGGACCGCTTGAGGCGCAAAACCACCGCGCGTCATGTAACGAAGCCCTAAGGTATCGGCTTCGTTCTCTTGATCTCTTGAATAAGAACTCAGATAGAGATTACTACCAAGGCTAATGGCTTGCGATGCCCCTTGTGAACCTATCGCGGCAGAGAGAATTCCTGCCCCAAGGCTTGTCACTACACCACGTGAATAACGCTCAGCAGAATGTCGACCCGTGATATGCCCTGCTTCATGCCCAAGTACACTTGCTAATTCTGCCTCACTATTTGACAGCGCTAAAAGACCGCGTGAAACATATATATATCCACCGGGAAGCGCGAAAGCGTTAACAATGGGGCTATCAATTATATAGAATTTATATTGTACATCTGGACGCTCAGTATCCTCTGTCACACGTTTCCCTAAGGCCGTTACATAGTCATTGAGCTTTTTATCTGTAACAAGACCATATTGCTGTACAATCTTCTGATGCTCTTGCGCACCGACTGAATTCTCCTGTGCTGGTGACATGAGAGCTGTAAATTGACGCTTACCGGTTGCAGGATTTGTTGAACATGCACAAACAAAGAGCGTGGGCAAAATCAACATATATGTAAAGAACGACTTGATCTTATGCATTAGGCTTTCCATTCTATTGCTTATGAAACTGATATTAATATTTTTTACCGTGCTGGCTAGTCTTTTATGTAGCCCCTTCTCATTTGCTGAAGATTTTTCATCTTTACAAAAAACAGGAAAGGCCACAGTTGTAGATGTCATAACCCCCTATACGATACAATTAGATTCTGGNAAGATCATTAATCTNTCTGGTATTCACTATCCGGATTATGACCTTGAAACGCCGGGTGATTTTTCACTCACCGCCTATCAAATCCTTAAGGACCTTCTGCCTGGACAACAAGTTGAGGTATGGCAAACACAGGATAAAAATTGGGGACGTAAAAATCGATTAGGGCATGAATATGCGCATATCCAAATCATCAAAAAAGATATATGGGCACAAGGTATTCTGCTCTCCCTTGGTCTAGCTCATGTTCGTACAAAACAGCGCAACCCGGAAATGGCAGAACAGATGTATGCTCTTGAAAATCTTGCACGTAGCGAAAAAAGTGGCATTTGGCAAACAGGCCAAGCGATCACAAGCCCCGATGAGGCTCACAAGCATATTGGAGAATTTGCCGTAATAGAAGGACGCATAAAAGCAGCTAGCCTCAATAAAAACCGACTCTATCTTAATTTTGGTTCAAATTGGCGTGAAGACTTTACTGTATCCGTAGCCCCAGAAAACATGAGAAATTTTACTGAAAATGGTTTAGATCCTATGAAATGGAACAATAAACATGTGCAAGTTCGCGGTTATATCCGCAGCTATAACGGTCCTTTCATGGAAATAAATCATCGTGAAGCTCTTATTTTACTAGAATAAGAACGCCCCTTTATGCAGCACAACTTGACTCGAATCGTTAATTTCTGAAAGATTTTTCAATGCTTCATGCGCAAAAAAATTTCGATCTCTTCTCGCAAGTCATCCCCTATTCAAGTGGATATTTAAAAGTTGATGAAACGCATGAGTTATTCTGGGAACAAAGCGGAAATCCTGATGGAATTCCCATACTCGTTTTACATGGTGGGCCAGGTGCAGGAGCTAGTGGCGACCATAGGCGTTTTTTTGACCCTGATTATTTTCGCATTATTATTTTCGACCAACGCGGAGCAGGACGATCATCCCCCCTTGGCAGCTTGGAAAATAACACATGCAGTGCATTAATAAGCGATATTGAAAAACTAAGGCAGCACCTTCAAATCAAGCAATGGCATATATTTGGTGGCTCATGGGGGGCTACACTGGCACTTCTTTATGCCCTTGAACATAAAGAATATGTTTCATCGATGATTCTTCGCGGTATTTTCTTACTAAGCGCGGAAGAGGTTTTTTGGTTTTTATATGAGATCAAAAATATTTTTCCAGAGGCATGGGAACAATTTGCGGCCCCCTTTGATACTGAAGAACGTAAAGACATATTAAAGGCTTATTATGATCGCTTAACCAGTCCCGATATAACTGTTCAAACAGAGGCCGCGGTCAATTGGAGTTTATATGAATCGGCATGCGCCTCCCTACTCCCAAACTATGTAACGATTACTACGGATGAACAAAAAGACTATGCAAGAGCTCTTGCACGCATCGAAGCACATTTTTTCCTTCACGAAGTCATTGATGATGAAAATAGCATCATCTCTCGTATCAATAAAATACGTAATATCCCCACGATGATCATTCAAGGGCGCTACGATATTTTATGTCCGATTAAGTCTGCTTATAACCTACATGCAGCATGGCCAGAGGCTGAGTATATAGTGGTCGCGGATGCTGGACATTCATGCTTTGACCCGCCGTTAAGATCACGCTTGATTGAAGCGACAGAACATATTAAAACTCACTCGCAAAAGACATAAAGTAAAAGAAAGCGATTCTTCTATGAATTTTAAATCCCTTAAGGATATTGATGTTGCTGGTCAGCGTGTACTTTTGAGAGCAGACCTTAATGTACCTGCGCAGCGTGGACGTGTTACAGATACCACTCGCATTGACCGCCTCAAGCCTACGATCGATTATCTTAGAGACGCAGGCGCTAAAATTCTTGTTCTCTCACATTTCGGACGACCTGAAGGTGAGCAAAACCCTGAGATGTCACTTGCGTTTTTACTACCTACGCTTGAGCAAAGATGGGGAGCGAAGGTTGCCTTTACGCCAAACTGTATCGGTGAAAAGGCTGAAAAGGCCTCTGCGAACATGGAAAATGGGGATATCCTTTTGCTTGAAAATGTACGCTTTCATAAGGGTGAAAAAGCTAATAGCTCTGAATTTATTGCACAGCTTGCTAAACTTGGTGACATATATGTTAATGACGCATTCTCTGCTGCACACCGTGCGCATGCCACTACAGAGGGCTTAGCACGATCTCTTCCTAGTGCGGCTGGAATCCTCATGGAAAAAGAGCTTACCGCACTTGATAGCGCACTCGAAAACCCAGAAAAACCAGTACTTGCTATTACTGGCGGTTCTAAAATTTCTAGTAAACTTAATGTCCTCAACAACTTAATTGAGCGCGTTGATTACCTCGTTCTTGGCGGCGGTATGGCTAACACGTTTATGAATGCTAAAGGCATTGATATTGGTAGCTCTCTTTGTGAACATGACATGTCTAATGAAGCGCGTGCCATCATGGATAAAGCAGAAAAACTGGGATGTGAAATTATCCTACCACAGGACTGTGTTGTTGTTTCCGACCTTCAGCTAAATGCCCCTCATGACATCGTCGATGCTGCGTCTATTCCTTCGGATAAGATGGCTATTGATATTGGCCCTGAGACCAACACCTACATCCGCAGCATCTTAGAAAAATGTAAGACTGTGGTTTGGAATGGCCCAATGGGTGTTTTTGAGATTAAGCCATTTGACCGTGGCACAAACAGACTTGCAGAAGATGTTGCTGCTCTTACTAGAAATGGAACACTCAATAGTATTGCTGGTGGAGGGGATACTGTCGCGGCCTTGGAAAATGCTGGTGTAACAGGTGACTTTACTTATATATCCTCGGCTGGCGGCGCATTCCTTGAATGGCTAGAAGGTAAAAGCCTTCCTGGTGTAGCTGCTTTAGAAGAAAGCAAAGAAGCAGCTTAAAAAGTATTCAAGGAGATTGTTAAAGCTTAGAATTTCGAATGATGTTCAAAGCCATTTCCTGACTAACTTTGGTAAAGTATTCCATTGCTTTTGACATCTGGTTAATTTCAATCATTTGCCCATTGTTGCGCGCGCGATTACTTAAGAGGAAAATCGACATAAAATCCTCTTTGTTGATATTATAGGCTTTACAAGCAATGGCTAGTCCTTGCCCACTCGTCTGTCCAACAATTTCAATAACAGCCTTTACATCAAGATCCGTGTAAATAGAGAATTGAGCAATAAATAGCTTAAGCTGTCCACGGCGTAGTGTTCCAAGCATTGTTTTCGTTGTAATCAAACCTTTATCATATTGGCGCATTGCATCGCTCAACATTCCAGATGTCGGCGTTAAATCATCTTCATCTTTAGTGGCATCAACAAAGTCCAACAAAACATCGTCAACAGCTTTCGCGATTTCACCACCATGAATTCCATATTCTTGTGAAATATAGTTTTTCACCTCACTACCGACAAACTGGAACAAACTCCTTGCCATTTCAGGGGACACCTCTTCACGGCGAAGAAGTGGAACTGCGAGTGCATCAGAGCGTTTAGCCATGTCACTTAGAGTTTCCAAAACAAAAGCAGGAATAATTATTTTCTCATTTTCGGCTAAATTAATAGCTGTTTGTTCGTCATCCATTTCGACTAACAAACCTTGCAGCTTTTCACCTAATCCTTGACGTCTGGCAATTTGCCTCCAATGCTCTGCGCCTTTTGATTTCACAATATATATTAAATCAATATCAGTTAGGACCGCGCTCTCTCTCAATACAGACCCTGCTACTTCGATATCGTCTGATGCCATATTCAGGACAAGCCTTAGAGGCACATTTTCTAGAGCGGCTAATCTTTGCGCAAGCGCCTTTCTGAAATCCAGCTCTGCACGGCGCATCATACCTATCATAACATCAGCAACTAGCTCAGCCTCTCTAGGCGAAAGCTCTTGCTCCATAAGCTCACACACAGCGTCTGAAAGCTCTAACTTAATTTCTGAACTTTTGTTAAGTGAGGACGAACTTATACGCTCAGAATCGTATAATCTAACAAGAAGCGGCGCTACTTTTGATTCGTTATCCATAAAAGATAAATTCATTAAATCCCCATTTACACCCTGTTAAGGTATCATTTTTTGTTATTTAGATAAACACAGATACTCTTTATTTTTTAGTTCATCTATATTCACACTCTATGATTTTCCCACGAATAGATTACCTTAAAGTTAACGCCTCTTATAAAAATTAGAAAAAGCTTATTTTAAGAGAAAAATTTGTATATTCCAGAATATGGTTCTATACTAAATATTAAAGGTTTTCAGGTACGCTAATAAATGGGTTAGCGAAATAGATTTATAAAGGATTTTGAACATGGCAGGTCCTCTTCAAGGTGCGGGTAGCGCACAACAATTACAACAACCACTCATCCAGCAGCGTGCGAATGAGTTTGGTGGGGTACAACAAAACGACCAACAGGAAAGCAACGCAAATTCAAATGTTAGAACAGAGCGTAGTTCTTCTGCTGCAGAAACACAAAGTGCAGGTACTGAAAACCAAGGAAACTCAAGCCAAAGCTCAAGAGTTGGTGAGAATAATTTCGAAAGTTTAGTACAATCTGATAGAGGTGTTAGAGGTGGCAATGTAGATATTCTTGTATAAGAATAACTATATTAGGCTTGGTATAAAAAGCGCCTTCGGGCGCTTTTTTATTGCCATCGATACTCTACTGGAAAGCAACCTCATCAAAACTTCTCAGTTTTCGGCTATGCAGCTTTTCAGGTGATAGCTCACGCAACAACTCCATTGCGCGTATTCCAATCAAAAGATGCTGATCAATTTGCTCTCTATAAAAGTTATCCGCCATCCCAGGCAGCTTCAACTGCCCATGAAGGGGCTTATCGGAAACACACAGGAGCGTGCCATATGGCACGCGGAAGCGAAATCCATTTGCCGCTATCGTACCGCTTTCCATGTCCATTGCGATCGCCCGCGATTGACTAAGACGGGTATTTTGCTGAATAGCAGAGCATAGTTCCCAATTACGGTCATCCGTTGTAGCGACCGTACCTGTGCGCATAATCTTTTTAAGATCATACCCTTCTTGGCCTGATACTTCTGCGACGGCTTTTTCTAATGCGACCTGTACCTCAGACAAAGCTGGGATCGGGATACTTGGCGGCAATTGTTGATCTAAGATATGATCTTCACGCAAATACCCATG
Source organism: Micavibrio sp. TMED27 (assembly GCA_002167715.1). GTDB lineage: Bacteria > Pseudomonadota > Alphaproteobacteria > Micavibrionales > Micavibrionaceae > TMED27. The sequence goes on along the minus strand of NHCG01000009.1, from coordinate 117,617 downwards.
AGCCAGCACATAGTCACCTAGCTTTTGCGAGTTTCTGAGACCTGCGCAATGCCCAAGCATCAGCCACGCATGCGGGCGAATAACTGCTATATGATCGGTAATATTCTTCGCATTTGATGGGCCTACACCAATATTAACCATAGTAATGCCGCGGTTTCCTTCCATTTTGAGGTGATATGCGGGCATTTGTGGTAAACGATTATCAGGATCTGGCTGTACAAACTCTGTGTAACCGTCTTTACCAACACGGTCCTGTCCGATTTTCACAAATTCATCAATATAGAATTGATAGTTAGTGAAGATAATGTAGTTTTGGAAATGGTTCGCCGTCATACCGCAATAATGCTTTAGGCGCTGAAGGCTTAGGTCTACACGTGGCCCTGTAAAAAGTGAGAGTGGTAACACAGCCCCTTCGGATACGCGATATGTTGAGTTTGCTATTTCATCATCCATAACATCCAAATCAGGCACATCAAAAATATCAGGTAGATCCATTAATTGTTCAGCGCCCAAATCACCTTCAAGNTGAAATGTATCGCCTAAAGCAAAATGGANAGGGATATAAGTGTCACTCACTCCAACTTCAATTGGAACATCGTGGTTTTTAATAATGAGTCTAAACTGTTCCGCATAATAGCTTTTAAATAAGTCAGGCCGTGTTAACGTCGTTTCGTATACACCTGGATGCGGCGCAAAACCATATGAGAACCTTGAATCCGANCGTTTTGCATATCGCGTAGCAATNCGGACATACGGATAATAAGCACGCACACGNCTATCGGGAATATTTCCNTCGACAAATTTNCCAAAAGCTTCGCGAAGAAATTCAACTTGAGCATTATATATAGCTTCAACTGCTTCAAGAGCTTTTTCAGGGGTGTCATATGATGTATGTGCTGGGGGATCTAATACGAGCATGTGTATATTCTAGCACGTTTTTTCTAAAAACTTTAACATGAAAGCGTTTTTTCTATTTTACGCTTTCTTATTCTAAGCCCATTAGAGCGCGTGCATAAGCCCTTGCATTGAATGTCTGCAAGTCTTCGGCTGCCTCACCTACACCAATTGCATATACTGGCAAACCGAATTGATCCGCTAGTCCAACAAGGACACCACCTTTTGCACTTCCGTCAAGCTTTGTAAGGATTAAGCCGGATACATTAACCATTTCTTTGAACACTTCCACTTGTGAAAAAGCATTTTGCCCTGTCGTCGAATCTAGAACCAACAAAACCTCATGTGGAAGAGCTTCATCCTGCTTTTTTAGCACACGAATAATTTTAGCCAGTTCCTCCATCAGGTTTGCTTTATTCTGCAGGCGCCCAGCAGTATCAATCATCAAAAGATCAACGCCCTGCTCTTTTGCGGCGTTATAGCTTTCATATGCGACTGCCGCAGCGTCCGCGCCGATATCTTTTTTCAAAAACGCCGCACCAGATCTTTGCGACCAAACCTCTAACTGCTCAACAGCAGCGGCACGGAAAGTGTCTCCGGCGGCTATCATGACTTGTTGCGCCTGTTCTCTTTTCATTTTAAGTGCTATTTTTCCAATAGTCGTCGTCTTACCTGCACCATTCACACCAACAACAAGTGTCGTATATGGCCCGTGCTCTGGCTTTTGAATTTCGAAGCTTTTTTCTACAGGCGCCAAAATAGCTGAGATCACATCAGCGAGAGCCTCTCTAATTTCTTCCTCTGAAATATCTTTTCCGAAGCGATCTTTAGAAAATTCTTCAATAACTTTAGCCGCTGTCTTTGGCCCTAAATCAGCAGCAATTAGAACGTCTTCAAGTTCATCAAGCGTTTCTTGATCTAGCTTTTTCTTTGTAACTAAATCGCTTAGACCTTGNGTNATTTTGTTAGTTGATTTTGANAGACCNCCNGTCAAACGNGACAGCCANCCCCCCTCCTCNCTATGATCTGCAAGNTCTTCCTGCTCTTTTTCATCATCAAGTANCGTGTGTTCGGGTACAGGTGCGCGGCTCAANTCGCTCACATCACCTTTAGCAGGTGATNTAATCTCTTCGCGCATTTCATCTGAAAGCTCAGCTTCATAATCCGTCGATAACTCTATGGCAGGCTCACCCTTTGGATGCAAAAGGGCTTCATCTCTTTCTTCCTGCTCTTGGGACGCTGTATTCTTCTTTTTTCTCCAGAAAACCATGGTAACCTCATTTCGTATACACACACAGTTATAGATCTTTATCATCAGACCACAAGACGTTTCGGTATGGATTAGAAGATTGATATCACTCTAACAATCTACATTTTCATGATGACGTAGTTTTATTCTACGCCCCTTAACGCTCAATGTCGACAATACTCACCATAATTTAAAGCTTGGGGATTTTCTGCATACACTATTCACTCGGCGGTATTCTTCAGGAGTATCGATTTTTGCATTGATCTCTTTCATCTTTGCGTAGGCATCTTTCGAATAAAACCCCATCATATCCTGCATCGATTCTTGTAGTTTATTCATCGCGCTTTTGGGATTTGAATGATAGTTTTTTTCTTCAATGTAGTGGACGATTTGATTGATATCTTTTCTTAGTATCTCAACTAAATTACTAACGACATCCATGTTAGCATTATGGTGTTTATGTTCATGATCTAAAACCTCCATAAAATAGCAACCGCCATTCTCAAATTCACTACCTACATATATCTTCGAACCATACCGAACCGTTAACACCAATTCACTCACATAGGGGCAATAAACACCACTAAAACTAGACGTTCTACGGGCCGTGTATTTCGCTTTAAATTCATAGCGCACTGAACTTTTAGTCAAACCGCTCGCATGACCGACATACATACCATCGCTTTTGCCAAAATTACGCTGCCATTGTGCCAATTCATTTCGCGCAAGCTTTGATATGTATCTAATAGATTTCGTATGGTCATAAGCTGTTTTATTGATTTGAAACACAACCTTAATGTCGGCACGAGAAGGTCTCAACTTCGCGCATTTTGTGGACGAAGCCTGCGCCGAAAAAGGCAGCAGTACAAAAACTATAACCCAGGATAAATGCAATATTCGCATCATATAGCGCTCTGCCTTTTAGTCCTTTGAGGACTATTCTGAGATTAGTTTGCCTTGGAGTACGTCACCATTTATCGATGTCACACTCACCGAAACCAAAGCCCCAGCCTCAATATCACCATCAATACGGACCGGCGCGAAATTTNCAGATCTNCCGATACCGTTTTTCTCCATAATNATATTCATATCTTTGTTAAGATTTTGTTTCAAAAACTTCTNCAGCTGCTCTTCCCCTTTTTGACGAAGTCGAGCCGCACGCTCTTTTCTANTTGGAACAGGTACTTTATTNGGAATTTTTGCTGCCGGTGTCCCCTCTCTTTCCGAGTATGGGAATACATGTAAAAAGGTTAGATCACATTCATCGACAATNCGCATAGTATTTTCAAACATCTCATCCGTTTCCGTAGGAAAACCTGCAATGATGTCCGCACCAAACGCCATATCAGGACGATAACGNCGAGCGCGCTTACATACCTCAATAACATCGTTTCTTAAATGACGTCTTTTCATNCGCTTTAAAATCATATCATCCCCAGCNTGCAATGATAAATGCAGNTGNGGCATTAAGCGNGGCTCATTTTCGATCAGNTGCCATAAATCTTCGTCAATCTCAACCGGATCAAGTGAGGATAACCTTAGGCGAGGCAGTTCAGGTACTAGCGCCAATAAACGCCTTATCATCTGCCCCAATTTTGGCTGCCCTGGCAAATCAGGACCATAGGAAGTTACATCGACGCCGGTTAAAACNACTTCCTTATAGCCCTTTTCAACAAGNGCCTTCACNTGTTCTACTATGACACCGATAGGNACAGACCTTGAATTACCACGCCCATAAGGGATAATNCAAAATGTNCAGCGATGATCACAGCCATTTTGAACCTGCAAGAAAGCACGTGCACGATCTTCGAAACCCTCGATAAGGTGAGATGCCGTTTCCTTAACAGCCATGATGTCATTCACGAGCACTTTCCCAGCACCATCACCGCCCAGCCATGTGTCAGACTTAAGCTTCAGATCATTACCGATAATTCGATCAATCTCTGGCATTTCAGCGTACATATCTGGATTAATTTGCGCACTACATCCTGTAACGATAATCTTAGCTTCTGGGTTCTCTCTTCTTGCTCTTCGTATAGCCTGACGGGCTTGNCGCTCAGCTTCTTTTGTCACAGCACACGTATTAAAGATGATTGCATCTTCNAGNCCAGCACTAGCNGCATGGCTACGCATAACCTCAGACTCATAACTATTCAGTCGGCAGCCGAATGTTATAAGCTCTGGCTCTTTTTTAATTTTTTGCTGCATGTCATCTTCTACCATGCGGGCGTTTTACCGCCTTTATGATAATTCGTCAAAGTTTTTAGAATTATAGTTTATTTAAGGGTTATAAAGACACAGATACTAAATTGTCTCTATTGAATTTATGGTGACCATCTTCATTTTTTGGAGCATCCATATCAACACGGTAAGCTGTCATATATTCTTTATAATCTAGGCACACTAAATTGTGCTGATTAATACGGGGAGACCCTGATAGACTAAAATGCCCAACCAAGGTCGGCATTTTTTCTGCTGCAAACTCTAGTNTTGTTACATTATATTCTCCAAACAGAGCCGCTTTAAAATCATTTAGATCTTCTTGATCATTAATGATATCAACATTTTCATCNCCTTTAAAAAGCTTCCCCGAAGGGAACATTCTCGCTAAATCACGNCTCCAGTANTATGGGCGTACTACTTTTCTTTCACCGCCCTTTTCACCAAATCGCATGGCATAATCTTGTGGCAGCGCCAATTCATGGCCATAGATAATCTTATCGACTGATTGCCTTAAATCTTTTTGCTGTTTTAAAAGNGACGGATCTGNAGTATCCCCCATATCACGAGCGTATAAACGGATCGCATCATCAGATAACGCGCCGCCCTCATCCCTCCACGATGATGTGATNTTATTTCCAATCTCATCATAACAAGCATGCGCAATACGAAAGCCAGCATCATTGAACTTCAATGTAATCGGTAAACTTGCAAACCATTTCACCATTTCACGGTAAGCTGTTTGGTCATTAGAAAATTCATCTAACGTAGATTGTAAGTACTTAACTTTTTTCCCTAATGTGTCGACTTTGTCTTGCTGGTCGAGAGCAAATTGAAGATGCATAAATTCTTGATTACCTGGAACCATCTGCGCAAGCCCCTCTTCACAGGTTGCGCGTAGCAAGTCATAAATAGGCCTGTTTGCATCACCACCATTTACAATATCGCCAACAGAAACAAGAATTCGCGCATCAGGATGNCGAAGGTGACCACTAACCTTTTCATAGCCTAGCTTTTGAGTCAGTTTATTAAAGGCGCTAAGATTACCGCCAATATCACCAACTACATCATATCCTGAAATTTCAGACATTCCCGCTCGCCTAGNCCCTANATTTTATACAATTAATNNGAAGAGTACCAAAAGTTGCATTATTATGTCAAACTTAACTGCCCTTCAAACACATACTCTATNGGACCAGTCATATATACGTGAGAGTCCGCCTCACTCCATTCAATACTTAGCTTACCACCATTGAGGATAATTTCGACCTCACGACCATCAATCAAGTCACGGCTTATTGCGGCAACGGCAACGGCACACGCCCCAGAACCACAGGCGAGCGTTNCTCCCGCNCCTCTCTCCCAGGTGCGCTGGCGAANACGGTTACCCTCCAATTGCTGAACAAACTCAACATTTGTACGTTGAGGGAAAAGTGGATGGTTCTCAACCTTTGGGCCTATGCGCTCNACTAGTGCATCTTCTGCGTCCTCNACAAANAATACACAGTGAGGATTCCCCATATTNACTGCAACTGCTGGATTTTTTGNTTTNTCATCCAGCATCAGCATCAACGTATCGCGCTCCTCAGAAAGTGGTATATCCTGCCACCCCAAACGTGGCTGCCCCATATCAACCTTGATCGTCTCTTCGTCGACGCGCCAGGCACGAAGAATGCCAGCACCTGTTTCAAGGCTACACTCTTCAAGATTATTTTCTCGCATAATAATATCCGCTACGCAGCGCGAAGCATTTCCGCATGCACCGCTCGTCGAGCCGTCAGAGTTATAGAATATAACCTTTACATTCGCTTTTTCGCTTGGCTCTATAATAACGAGCTGATCACAGCCTACACCAATGTGACGATCACATATCTGCATAATACGGGCATTGCTAAGATCTTCGGATTCACTTCTGAAATCCAAAATAACGAAATCGTTTCCGCAGCCATGCATCTTTCTAAATTTCAAGCCCATCGTAACCCCTTCTAATTTTGATAGGGTTTTATGCCATTATGAGAACCAGAATGCCAGAATAGATTATTCAAACTTTAGAATGGGCAGACCTGCATTAACCTGACAACCACCTTTAATCCCCATATCAGCATTATCCTGAATACAGCTATAGCCAAGTGCTAGCCCAGAATCTTTATGCACCAAAGAAAATGTAGCAGCAGTGTAGTTCATCAAGATACTATCAGAATTGTTCTTTGTAATATCCATCTTGGCATAAAATGTTTTAGCATCATCTAAAAAGCGCAAAGCATAGGCTGTGGCACTCGTGTAGGACTGGCCCATAGCTTTACCGTATGAAGCCTTTAGCCCCACTTCATCCAGACCCAAATTATGTGCACTTTTATAGAACGTTGCCGCCACCTCATACCCGCCACGATCATAGACTGCCGGATCAGTATTTGCGTCTTTATACGCATCATCGATTTCCTGCAGATCATGGAAATAGGATGCAGAGATTTTATAGCCGTGGGAGGTGTTATCGTCTTCATTATAAACGCCGCGCTGAACATAGATTTCCTGCGATATAAAACTGTCGCTTACCGCCCTCCCGCCTTCACTTCCTATGGAATGCTCATAGGTGTAGCTTACGCCTTTTGGCACACCAATTATGGTATGCGCCCCGAGAGAATAAGACTCGTTCTTAGATTTAAAACTTTCATCCAGCAAATCATATTGCGCGCCAAACTCTATTGTTGCCACCGCACTAAATAAGCTTGCCGGCATATCTACTTTGCACAGCCCTAGGGTATAATCACCACTTTCAGGGTCACAATTTACATTGATTCTCGAACCTTCAATGCCGCCAAACTGAACTGGGTCTTGATTATATTGGGCCGCCAAATCAGCAATTTGATGTGTAGGGCGATTTTGAATTGTATTTTCAAGCATAACCCCAACACCAATATCAGCTTCTAGATATAGATTACGATCGTCTTCGACACCCCCAGATGTCCAAAGACTTTGCGTTGCAAACACCCCAACCTTAGTCAAGGTTATTATCTCACTCATATCTTCCCCACTTCTATTACTTTTATTAACTTACTCACCCCTAACCGAAAGATGTATTATTCATAATTATTTTCCACAATCCTTGCAAGCTTTTATTACAAACGGTTAAAAACTAAGACTTTACTGAAATAATAATACAATACTGTCTATCCCCCTTCTTATGCGTTAGAGCAAACCTCACATAATAAATGCCCCGTCAAAAACAGAGGGCATCAACCAAGGCATTAAAACCTTGACAAAAAAGCTTAAACGGCGTAGTTTGCGCCAATCTCACTGGCATTGTTGTTTTGTCAGTGCCCGCGCTCTCTCGGGGAGCAGGTACACTCTAGTCGGCGAATACGCTCACTGGAGCTTATTTTGTATGTTAGGAATGGATTTAAATGTTTGAATCTTTGAGTGAAAAATTAGGGAATGTTCTTAAAGGCTTAACCGGCAAAGGTAGCCTTTCAGAAAATGATGTCATGGCGGTTAGCCGTGAGATCCGCATTGCCTTACTCGAAGCTGACGTTGCCCTTCCTGTCGTTAAAGATTTTATTGCTAGCATTAAAGATAAAGCCGTTGGCCAAGATGTTATTAAAGGTGTAAACCCTGCGCAACAAGTCATCAAGATTGTCCATGATGAGCTAGTGACTATGCTTGGAAGCGAGAGCGCAGAACTTAAATTTGCGACGCCGCCTTGTGCATTCTTAATGGTTGGTCTGCAAGGTTCAGGTAAAACAACGTCGACAGCTAAGATCGCTAAAATGATTAGCGAGAAGCAAAATAAAAAAGTTCTAATGGCTTCGCTAGACGTCTACCGCCCAGCAGCGCAGAAGCAGCTTGAAGTCCTTGGTGAGCAAACAGGTATTTCAACTCTATCGATTGTTGAGGGACAAAAGCCCGTTGACATTGCCAAGCGTGCAATGGATACAGCGCGCAAAGAAGGGTATGACCTTGTTATGCTCGACACAGCAGGCCGCCTTTCTATTGATGAAGAGCTTATGGCCGAAGCTGTAGCTATTAAAGAAGCAACGAACCCAGTTGAAACGCTATTAATTGCAGATGCGATGACAGGTCAGGACGCAGTTCAAACTGCCGGCGCATTTAACGAAGCCGTTGGATTGACAGGTATTATGCTTACCCGCGTTGATGGTGATGCACGCGGCGGTGCAGCGATGAGCATGAAGGCCGTTACAGGCTGCCCCGTTAAGCTTGTTGGTATCGGTGAAAAGTGGGATCAGATTGAGCCGTTCCATCCAGAGCGTATTGCTGGCCGCATCTTAGGCATGGGTGATGTAGTGTCTTTAGTTGAAAAGGCTATGGACACTGTAAACACTGAAGACGCCAAGAAAATGGCAGAGAAATTCCAAAAGGGTCAATTCGATTATAATGATCTGCTTCAGCAAATGCAGCAAATGAAGAAAATGGGCGGCATGGGTGAGATGATGAAACTCTTACCTGGTATTGGCAATATGGCCGGNAAGCTCGAAGAAGCTGGTGTTGATGACAGCCTTATTAAACGCCAAGAAGCGATTATNTTTTCGATGACAAAACAAGAGCGCACGAAGCCTGATCTANTGAATGCAAAGCGTAAAAAACGTATAGCAGCAGGTTCTGGTACNAGCGTACAAGAAATTAACAAGCTGGAAAAGCAGCTTAAACAAATGCAGACCATGATGAAAAAAATGAAGAAAATGGGCATGGGCGGCATGATGAAACAAATGAAAGGCCTTATGGGCGGCAAGATGGACGAGCTNGAGCTTATGGCTGGCTCTATGGATCCTGAAGGCCTAGCCAAAGACCTTGAAAATCAAGCTGATAATGGTGGACTCGGGTCAAATCCATTTGCAGGCGGAAATAATCCATTAGGTGCCAACCCATTTGCGGGTGGAAAAGCTGGCGGCATTCCTCCTAATTTGGCAGGCTTAATGGGTGGAAAAGGGAGAAAAAAATAATGTTCCAAGGATTTTTCAAATCTCAAGATAAAGTAGAAGAAAAGATAGCAACGCCTATCGCAGACGCACAGCCTGATGAGAAAATTGTACAAATCATGATCAGCGTTGATCGTAAAGATAGCCGTGCAGAAATTAAAATTATTAACGCTTATTGTAAGCAGTACAGAGCAACGCTAAAGGAAATGCGTGAGAGCAGCCTTTTTAGCATGGCCGTATGCGACGTTCCNCAGAGCGAAGCAAGAGAATTTAAAACCCGCGTTCAAGGTCACCTTGAGACACACAGAGAGCGTGCACAAGAAAAAGACGTGAGCTGGGTTTAGATATTTTTGAATTGATTGTTCTAACATTTTTAAAAAGGAGTAAATGAAATGGCACTTGCAATCAGACTATCACGTGGAGGCCGTAAGGGGCGTCCATTCTACCGTATCGTTGTTGCTGACAAGCGCATGCCGCGCGATGGACGCTACATCGAAAAAATTGGGACTTACAACCCTCTACTAGACGATCAAAATGCTGAGCGNGTTCAACTTGTTGAAGAGCGNATCAAGTACTGGCTATCACAAGGTGCTAAGCCTTCTGAGCGTGTAGCGATCTTCCTTGGTAAAGCTGGCCTTATTGAAATGCCTGCTCAGCCTGTTCGCCCAAAGAAATCAGCACCTGGCGAAAAAGCTAAAATGCTTATNGAAGAAAAAGAAGAGAAGCGTAAAGCAGCAGAAGAAGCAGCAAAACTTGCTGAAGAAGAAGCTAAGGCTGCTGCAGCTGAAGCAGCGGCTGAAGAAGCTCCTGCAGAGGAAGCGGCTGCTGAAGAAGAAAAGCCTGCTGAAGAATAGGCCTTTTCTACATGCCATTTCAGAAATCTAGCCAGTCTAATGACAAANCCAAAGGCGACGCGGAAAACCGCGTTTGCCTAGGCAAAATAGCCGCTCCGCACGGCGTCAAAGGACTGGTTAAGATTTTGGCATATGGCGAAGACCCATATCTCATCGAAGCTGTTCAAGAGCACAACATCACGCTCAAAAACAAGATGGGTAAATATATCCTCGCGGAGGTTGAGAATTGTCACAGCCGCGAAGATGCAGAAAAACTTAAAGGCACTGAGCTTTACCTCAATAAAGATGCCCTTCCCCCTATTGCCGATGAAGATACGTTTTATTATGCGGATTTAATCGGTCTATCTTGCTGCAACGAAAAAGGCGAAGATGAAGGGCGTGTTTTAGCCGTTCATAATTTTGGCGCTGGCGATATGCTAGAAATACAGCCACCTGGTGGGGATAGCTATCTCCTCCCATTTTCTAACGATACCATTGCAGCCGTTGAAGAAAATATCACCTTAAGCAGCGACGCAGCACGTTATAAAGATCTGTAAAATCAGATTGTTTTATTGACATATTACCCCTTTTTCATATACACATTCTTCTCTATAGGGAGAAGNNCANAATGCGTAAAAATGATTCACAAGTCTTAGAACTCAAAGAAGATGATAAAATACTTGTTGTCACTCCGTCTAAAAACAAAAATATTGAGACCGCTTTTGATATCTCAAATAAGCATGGNCTTATAGGTGGATGGGATTCGGAGCAGCANAANTTCGTNATCCTACATGGGGCTGACGANGATATGCGTCACGCTTTACAAGAAATAATCAAAACGGGGTTTAATGCCGAAATTCATAATGCCAAGGACTGCTTAGCAGCGCCAAGNACTCCCGAAGAAAACCCAAAANAAANAGAAGANAACATTCCTTTACTCGTCATCCCTACTCAAGGCCTTGATGATAAANCTATAGAAACCATAGACCAAGNAGCACAAAATTATGAGCTAGATAGCGCCATACATAATGCAGAGGGCTTTATAATTTATAGATCTAGAGACGATAGCCTAAAAGCCATAGAGCAGGCTGAAACNCATTTATCGCAAGATGGTCACAATGCTTTTTGTGTTTTAAGNNATGAACTNAACGATATAGATATCGACCTCTCACCAAGTCAAGACTTTGCCGATGATATGCTGCAAGAGTTAGGCATTTCCGCAGAGGGGANCTGCCTCGTCGTCAAGCCATACTCTCAGGCTGATTACACTGAAATTCAGCAAAACCCAGATCAGTACGAACAAATAGTAGCTGAAAAATATGATGAGATATTAAATAACGGTAAGCTAGAAGAGTTTCAAACAGACGTAGATCAACTCACTTCAAAATTNGGCCTAAACGCGGTCAAAATATCTGCTGATCAAATTCTAATTCATGGTGACGAAGCTGCACTTGAACAAATTGAATTTAATTTCAAGGACAATAATTATAGCTTTACCAAGATGAGCGGCGCAGAAGCTATCGAACTTGGTTATGGTTTGGAGCAAGATANTNATGCACTAGATGATGATGTAATTCAGCTCGACCCAGAAGCTGATAGTGTTTTAGCTTATTTTCTCGCGCCCAAAAATGATGTTGAAANCGCCAAGGAACATGGCTGGGGAACNGATTNTATAATTGAGCGCGTTGGCGCTAATCTNCAGCAACTTCAATTAACATCTGAAACTGCTCTTGAACAATTTTATGAGTTTGCCCGCAAGCATCAACTTGCCCACATAGATGATGATAATACTTGCTTCTATTTGGCAGGGCCCAAAAGCAACATTGAAGCGGCACAAAAAGATATCCCTGAGCATTTTTCAGGTTTTATTATCAGCGTAGAGGCGTTTAATGCCCTTGAATTAGAATATGAAAGTGATCCACTCGATCAACTTGCTCAAACATTTGATAACGCCACCGGGCTCAATAAAGAGCCCGAGGATACATCAGAAGCTAATTTTATTTTTGATGAGAAAAAGCACGGTGTGATTGGAATATATCCTTTCAACCAACAGCAACTCGACAGCGCCTTTCTTTCACCTGCTAAAGTTGAAGTTATGAAAGCCTTCTTTAATGCCGTTATTTCTGAGATTGATGATTTAAGGGATTACTGTAACGAGATCATCACTAAGCATAATTTACTATCTTTAACGAGTGCTGAGCAGGGTATTTTTTTAACCGGCAATATAGATGATATTTTGAAAGCCGAAAAAGACATTAGAGAAAACGGACGCTTTGGTGTGAAATTTATGGATTTTGATCCCGAAGGGGGCTTTAAGGAAAAAGCTATTCAAAAAGCGAGAAGTTACACGAGAGTTCTTAATTAATCAAAAATAGAGATACCCCAATGGATTTAATTGATGATGAACAAGGCCTAGACCTTGATAGTAACGAACCAGCACTTTTTGTGGTTATTCCTCAAGGCCTATCCCCAAATGAATCGGGAGAGTTTCAAACACCAAAAGCTCAAGAAAATTACGAGCTGCTCTTCGAAATATGCGAAATGGAATATGGGCTTACCCCCTATGAAATGGAGGATATTGCTCTCGCATTCACAGGTGCAAAAGAAAAGATTAAAAAAGCTAAAGAGACGCTCGATAGCCTTAATTTTCCATACACCTATAAACAAACCAGTCCTGCGATCCTGGTTAAAGAAATAAACGCCCAGCAACTTGCTGCCTATGAAACACAAGCCAAAGAATGCCAATCATTTATGGGGCAGCCATTTAACAATGATAGCGACCTTATTGCTATCGTCATGCCTTATCCTGTAAATTTCATTGATAAAGCCTATAGCTCCCCCAACCCTATGCAGCTTATGGACACATTCTATCAAATGGCCTCAGAACAGGATCCTGGCTTACAGGAGTTTCATGCGCAAGTCAGTGCCTATGCCAAAGAGCATGGGCTTAATCATTCGATACTATCTTCGGATGAATCTATAATATTTGGTGACGCAGAGAAGATTAAAGCAGCACGAGCGCACTATCACCCCGATTTTGTAACACGCGTTACAGACCTCGCGCAATTTGCAATGGATCAGCAAACTATCCAAAACAGCCTAGAACAGGATAATTCTGGAAGTACTGCCGCCCTTAACTCGCCTAGAAATTTAAATTAGCAGGCAATAAAAAAGCCCCAGTTAAGCGGGGCTTTGTATATAATATATATCCAATGCGACTACTCATCACGTTGAGTTTTTTCCATTCTCTCATGGCGCTCTTGAGCTTCAAGAGAGAGTGTAGCAATAGGACGTGCTTTAAGACGCCCAATAGAAATTGGTTCTCCTGTCTCTTCACAGTAACCATATTCATCATCATCAATTCGTTCGAGTGCTGAATTAATCTTTTTAACCAGCTTTCTTTCGCGGTCACGTGTACGAAGTTCAAGAGCGTGATCTGTTTCTTCAGAAGCGCGATCCGTTAAATCCGGCTTTTGAAGGTCAGTACCTTGAAGAGTTTTGGAGATTGTATCCTGAGATTCTTGTAAAAGATCGGCTCTCCACTTGAGAAGCTCTTGCCTAAAAAACTCAAGCATTACGGGATTCATGAAATCCCCTTTATCTGTTTCTGGATCATAATCCTGAGGAACTATTACGCTACTAGCTGATGTCATGTATTTCAATCCCTTACACATTAATAGAATAGCCGTGAGACTATAAATGCGGTTTTAAGTTAAAACAAGAAAAAGAGTCATTCTTAAGAAAAATAGATGCGAATTAAGCGTCATAGCGCCTTAGGAAGCCGGTTTAGTCGCATCTTTTGCCTTGCGCGCATCCAATGCCACACGCATTTTAGCAAGCTCGACCTGCGCTCTTAAATCAATTTCATCCATAACAGATGTTAGAGTCGGGTCATTGATACGTTCACGGTGCGAGGCAACGACATCCGCAATATCAATCATATGCCCTACTGTTAACTGCCCTGTTAGCATGGCATTGCGAATTTCCTCTAGCCCTTCCAAGAGATCATTCGCACGCTCTTTCATTCTTTTCTTAGCTGCGCGTGCTGTTGGGTCATCGGCCTCTTGTAGTGCCAAAAGCGCATCAACATGCGCAATACTCTGCGTCGTTTGCGTTGCGCCTGCTTCAGATGATTCAGAAGAAGATAGCATTTTGCCGAACTCTCCCGAGCCGCCACCATCACTCTTTTTCTTCACCTTCGAAGTATTCTGCGTTTGACCTGGGCCTTGAATTTTCATGGCTAATTACTCCCTGACAATCATTATAGCGCATATTTTTGACGATGGGGGGAAAGATTTTCCTCCCTAGAGATCAAAAGTGCCTTGCACCGCAATAGAAAAACACCTTTTCAACGACGCAAAATACAACAAATATCATTAAATAACAATAACTTAAAAAACTGGCATGGCGCTCGCATATATATTCTTCGAGAAAGCTGGCTTAGGCATTTTTAACCCAGCATTCATAGGTAAAAAAATAAGGACAAATGGTCATGTTCGCTATCGTAGCGCTCACATATATAACAAAAAAAGCGGGTAAGGTTTCGCAAAGAAGCGATACGCCAGCTCAGGACACGACCGCGTCAGACATTAGTATGCGCACTCTCCGGTCACCCCTCACACGCACTCTCTCCATTTTAGCGGTGACCGGAGCCCTTCTTTTTGGAAGTGTCACATATGATGCGCAAGCTGCTACATCAAGAATTAAAGATATCGTTGATATTGAGGGCGTAAGAGACAACCAACTTGTTGGATATGGTCTTGTAGTCGGCCTTAACGGCACAGGCGACTCACTTAGAAACTCTCCTTTTACGGAACAAAGTTTGATCGCGATGCTAGAGCGTATGGGCATTAACATTCGCGGGCAGAACCTAAAAACGGGTAACGTTGCCGCGGTTATGGTCACTGCGACGCTGCCCCCATTCACTAATCAAGGTTCACGCATTGATGTAAGCGTATCTGCTCTTGGTGATGCTGCAAGCCTGCAAGGCGGTACACTATTAGTTACCCCGCTTCTTGCAGCAGATAGTGAAGTGTATGCCGTTGCACAGGGTGAGGTCAGCATTTCAGGCTTCTCCGCTACGGGTGAAGCTGCAACAGTTACTCAAAACATCCCCACCTCTGGACGTATAGCGGAAGGCGCTATCGTTGAGCGTGAGATTGATTTTGCTCTCGAAGAATTACAAGAAGTGCGCCTTGCGTTAAAGAACCCTGACTTCACGACTGCACGCCGTATTGAGCAAGCTATTAATGGATTTACGTCTAGCAACCTTGCGAATGCACAAAACTCAGCAAGTGTTGTCCTCACACGTCCCAGAAATTATGACGGTAATATCGTTGACCTGATCACAGATATTGAGCAGCTTCCTATCCAACCGGATCAGCCTGCACGTATCGTTATCTCTGAGCGTAGCGGTGTAATCGTAATGGGTGCGAATGTAAGAATCAGTGATGTAGCAATTGCACAAAGTAACCTGACAATCAAAGTCACAGAAACACCCCAAGTATCTCAGGCTAATCCATTTGCTGAGCAAGGTCAGACAGTTGTTGTTCCTCGCTCTGAACTAGAAGTGAATACAGGTGACGATGTTAAGCTTGCCCTACTCGACGGCGGTGTAACTCTTCAAGACCTCGTTACTGGCCTAAATAAACTCGGTATGCAGCCGCGTGACATCATAACAATCATTCAAGCCGTAAAAGCCGCTGGTGCGCTTCAGGCAGAAATAGAGGTGATGTAATGAACGCGCTCAATACACAACAGAATATCGCCCTCCTCAACGTACAGCAGGGACTAAGTGAGCAAAGCAAACTTGATCTGACACACGCTGCACGCAACAAGGAGCTGGAGAAGACAGCGGAAGCGGCGAAGGAATTCGAAGCGGTGTTCATCGCGGAAATGATGAAACCTATGTTCGAAGATATCAAGACTGACGGCATGTTTGGCGGTGGTCATGGTGAAGAAGCTTTCCGCGGCGTTCTCTTACAGGAATACGGGAAGATGGTTTCTCAAACAGGTCAGCTTGGCATTGCAGATCAGGTGAAAGCAGAAATGATCCGCATGCAAGCTCAACTCGAAACAACAAATAGTGCGCAATAACAGGAGACACCAAGGAATGGTCAATCAGACACCTCATAATTCACAGCAAAAAAACGACGCGACAATATTACCGCGTGAGCGTGTTATGGCGATCAATGTACTTTTAAAGTCAACGCAGAACTTAATTGATATAGCTGAACGTGAAGCACAATTTTTAGCACAAAACGATATGATGAATTTTTATATTCTTCAGGATGAAAAAGCGCATATCACAAATCGCTATGAAAAGCTTTCATCAGAGTTTCGTGAGCGCATTGTCGAATTCCGTGGTGTTGATCGCTCTATCCTTGAGCGCTTAGAAAAAGCACAAATCATGCTTGGTGAAAAAACCGCTGAGAACAATGTCATCGTTGCCTCAATGCATGATCGTGCAAAACAAAAGACGCAGAGCTCACTTGTGACCGTACAAGCGCTTGCTCAGCAGTACCAAGTGAATATCGATGAACAACCAGCTTCCAAACATAATGGGAAAGGTGTTTAAACCATGACAACGCAACACCAAACACAGAAAAACGTTTTTTCAAAAGACAAATTAATCGCTAATAAGTTGCCGCGCGACCCTAGTAAAGCCATGCAACAGATGATGAGCACGATTGATGATCTGAAAGATATTTACGTAGCAGAAACCGACGCTCTCGAGCGCATGGACTCTCAAGCTTTCCTTGCTATGCAAGAAAATAAAATCAATCAGGCGCAGGTCTATGAACAAGGTATCAAGGAGCTTATTTCACGTAAGGAAGAGATGAAAAAAGTGGATCCTGCTTTGAAAACCAAACTCAGCAAAATGCAGGACGAGTTTGCGGATTTATCGCAGAAAAACCTGATCGCACTTGATCGTATGAAACGCACAATGGAGCGTTTAGGCGGAACAATTCGTAATGCAGCTAAAGAAGAAGCGATGAAAAAGCGAACATTTAGCTACGGACAAAATGGCAAATTTTCTGGCCAAAATAAGAACAAGAAAATCTCACTGAGTGTAAGCGAAGAAGTATAGGAAACGCAGATTTAAGCGAGAGAAATAAAGGATAAAACTATGTCTATAGACACATTTTTTACAGCTCAGAGTTTAACCAATGGTGGTGCAGCCAACCAAATCGTAGCGACGAATGGCCTTGTCACCGGGAAAGGTAGTATCACATCTGGTGATATTGATACCCAAAATTTCCTTGATTTCATTTTGACACAGCTTTCTGGCGAAGGCGAAGGCGCGCAGTTCGGTGAGGACTTGCAAAATAACCTTAACAATGGGCAAGCATCTATTGTTATTAAAAATAATCAGGTCATGGTTCAAGACCTATCACTCGATCAAGCTGCATTTGACGGCCAGCAGATCAACATTCAGGAACTTCTCGCTTCGGGCGACGTTATTGAGCTTAAGGACTTAATGGGTCAGGAGCTTGGGCAAGATGACATTTCAAAGCTTGCTGCTATGTTTGGTATAGAACCAAAAGTCATAGAACATATCACACAAATGGCCCCTGAGCTTGACCTCGAGATGACTCTTAACGGCATGCAAAATGACTCGACGCAGATAGAGGGGCAAAATGCTATCAACACCCTTCTATCTCAAGTAGATCAGGGTGATACAACTCTAGTAAATGATACGGATATGAGTTTGGAAGAGACACTCTTCCTTAACAAAAGCGCACTCGAAGACATCCTTAATTCGATAGAAATTCAAGATGGAATGATCGTTGAGAATGAAGAGATCTCGGGAGAGCTTGCGGCCCTATTAAACCTAAACCTAACACCGCAGCAAATATCAGCAATTGAACAAGCACAGCTTAATGGTGAAGACATTACGCTTGAGGGCATGTTCTCGACCATCGTGTCTTTAGTGACACCGCAGAAGAGCAACGTTGGCCTTGACGTTTCTGCCCCTTCTGCTTCTCAACAGATATCAGAGCGCCTTAGCAACATAAATGCAGCGTCTGGTAATGGATCAGAACAAAATCTTCAACTTGAACAAATCGCAAAATACTTACAGAACTTCAAAGAGGGTAATGTTGAGGGCGGTCTTAAAGGCGGTGTAGAGACTAATGCAAATGCAGCGCAAAATACACAAAGTCAAATTGGCTCTCCTGCTCTGACTCAAAATGGCTCGACGCAGAATACAAGCTTTGAGAGCATGCTTCAGGGCTGGCCTTTTGACTCTAGCGGAACTCTATTTAGCGGTGCAGACGGAAGCTTTTCTCAAGAGCTTTCAGCATCAAACCCAGCTTCAGCTAACGCCACACAGATGGGAACATTGACGAGTTTAATTGGCCAGTCTCAAGGCGCAACGCACGCACACCCTGCTACGAAGCTTGTGGCTGTTACGATGCAAAAAGCTGCAAGTAACGGTGAAAATACAAAACTTAACATTCAGCTTGACCCACCTGAGCTTGGACGCATTGAAGTGCAAATGAACTTCAGTAAGGAAAAAGGCATGAAGGCATCGATCATGGTTGAAAAACCAGAGACATATATGATGCTGCAACGTGACTCTGCTTCACTAGAACGTGCACTACAGGAAATGGGACTTGAACAAGATGGCGGCATTAATTTTGAGCTCGCCGAACAAGGATTTGACTTCCAACAGGATAACCAACGCGGCGGCGGCCATGATCATGGCGGCACTGGAACTAGCAATGGTTCAACGACGCAAGAATTAGAAATTATTGAAACAGCGATGACATGGCAAGTAGACCCTGAAACAGGTCATACACGCTATGACATCTTGGTTTAATGAGTGAATAACTAACAAACGGATTAACAAAGGCAAATAGCAATGACTTCAGATGTCACCATAAGCGGCGCCTTACAGCAACAGGCCAACACCTCCCAAGCGAACACAAAGCTTGCGGAAGACTTTAGCCAGTTCCTGAATCTCCTGACTGTACAATTACAGAATCAGGACCCTCTTTCGCCTATGGATACAACCGAGTTCACAAACCAGCTCGTTGCCTTTACCGGCGTTGAACAACAAATCAATACGAACCAAAAGCTAGACAGCCTTGTTGCCCTTGGTATTGGGTCTTCATTTAGCTCTTCACAAAATTATGTTGGCCAAGAGATTAGCTATGTTGCATCAGAATTTGCGTATGAAGGCAGTTCTAATATCTTGCGTTATTCAATGCCAGAGCAAGCAAGTCTATCGCAAATCAATATTCTTAATGAAGCTGGTGAAGTTGTCTATTCGACAGAAGGCTCAAAAAACCCTGGCGCACACGACTTTATTTGGAACGGTGAAACAAACTCCGGTGAAAAAGCTGTACCAGGTACATACACAATCCGCGTGGAAGCTCTTGATGTTCGTGAAGAACCAATTCAGGTGAGCACAGTTGTTAGTGGTGTCGTTCGCGGTACAGAAACACAAAATGGCGAGATTCTTCTTCTTGTAGGCGAACGTGCTGTTCCGGTTGGAAGCGTACTTAACACAAGTGTAGGTAATGACCTATCAGCAAGTAGCGCAGCCCTAACAAGTGCCATGCAGTATATTGGTACAAATGTGACTTTCTTGAACAGCCAGCTAAAGCATGATGGAAATCAGTCACACAACATTATTTATAATCTTGAAAGCACTGCAGAGCGTGCGAAGCTTCTTGTATCTGACTCAAACGGCAATGTTGTTTACACGCAAGATATTGATACAGATTCAGGTGAAAATATTACGTCTTGGGATGGCAGCCTTTCAAATGGCGGGCAAGCTGCTGCTGGAGATTACACTTTTACTATCGATGCTATTAACGATAGCGATGCCCGCATTCCATATACTTCCCGCAGTTCAGGCGGAGTAACAGGTGTAGAGACACAAAACGGACAAATTTATCTCAATATTGATGACGGTAAAACTGTTGCCCTCTCTCAAGTTGTGAGTGTGGATATTCCAGAAAGTGGAGGCGCATAATATGGGTTTCTTTGGAGCATTATATACAGGTGCAGCTGGCATGTTAGCGCAAGAGCGTTCAACATCAAACACCTCAGAAAATATCGCAAATGTTACAACCGTTGGCTACAAGCGTAAAGATACTGCTTTCCATGATTTGGTGAGCACAAATAAGTCATCAACATCATCCCATAACACTGTTTATACGACCCAAGTGAACCGTATCAGCCAACAAGGTCCTGTTCAGCAAACAGCTTCAGTTTCTGATATTGCCATTACTGGCAATGGGTTTTTCACTGTGCGTGACAGCATTACAAATCCAGATTCTGAATTTCTTTACACAAGAAATGGTAGCTTTTCGGCAGATAACCAAGGCATTTTGAGAAACACTGCGGGATATGCTCTTTATGGATGGAGTGTAGATAATAATGGTGCTGTTGCATCTGGCCCAGGAACAGCGAGCCTCGTTCCAGTTGATGTAGACATACTTGCGACATCATCTGTACCGACGTCTGCTGCCTCTTTGTACCTTAATTTGGATGCAAATGAAGTGCCCTATAACCCGCACCAATTCTCTACTGTTTCTAATTTACCAGCCTCTGGAGAAGCTGCGCATTTTGCACGCGGGATTGAGGTGTTCGATTCAAACGGTACGTCTCGAATCTTGAATGTCGAGTTCAGATCTGTCGTAGGGCCAATGGCACATTTCAGTTCTTTAACAACTGCGGATACTGGCGGCATGGAGCGCTCTGAATCCATGGTCGATAACCCAACTAGTGCAACACCGGCTATTACAGATGGGGATATTCTACAGATTTCAGATGGCAGCAATACACTTGATGTTACCTTTAGAAACGGCGCTGTGAATGCTTCACTCAATGAAGCCAATACGGTGCAAGATATGCTTAATCGCATCAATAACTTTCAAGCACCTGATGGCTCAAACCCGTTTACTGCGACATTAGATTCCAGAAACCAATTACTTGTGCAAGCAAATGACCCAACAGTGACTCTTGATGTTGGCGGTTCATCAGCTAATGTTTTAAGTGCAACTGGACTCAATTTAATACCGGATCCAGATGTGCCATCAGACTACACTTACGAGCCAGAAGCTGACCTGCTTACAGACGGGACAGCGAACCCGACGCAGTCAACATTCCCGGCCTTTTCAGATTCTTCTTCACCGAATCCATTCCACTGGTGGGAAGTACGCATAACAATTAATGATCCCGCAACTCCCAATGACTCTACAAACCAAGTAGAAATCAGTAAAGGGCTTATCAATTTTAATGGTGATGGTTCAGCCAATATGGTTACAGATGCTAATGGTCAGGCCCTCATTGACCTTGGTACTATCGACTTTGATAGTTCAGACGCTTCTGAAGCCACGGCGATCACACTCGATATTGGTCGCACCACACAGGTCGGCGGAAGTTATGATGTAATTCAAGAAGATCAAAATGGTGCAGGACTTGGCTCATTCCAAGACTATGCTCTTACAGATGAAGGTTTTGTTGAAGCTATATTTTCAAATGGCCAACGCCTAAACATCTATAAAATTCCTTTAGCAAATTTTGCCAATCCTGACGGATTAGAGCGCGTCTCAGGCACAGCCTTCGCAGAAAGCGCCGACTCAGGGGCAGTCACGATCAACGATGTCCAAACGGGCGGTGTTGGAAGCATCGGTGCAGCACGTATAGAAAACTCAAATGTCGATGTAGCAGACGAGTTTAGCATGCTGATCGTTAGCCAAAGGGCATATGGCCTCAACTCACGCGTCATAACAGCGGTCGATGAAATGACCGAACAGGCCGCGCAATTAAAACGATAACAATAACTAGGACTAAAACATAAAAGATTTAGAGTAAAAGGAGACTAAACATGGGACTATTTGGATCACTCTTCACAGGCGTTTCGGCGCTATCTGCCCAGTCACAAAACACAGCAATTATTTCAAACAATATTGCGAATGTTAACACGACTGGCTTTAAACGCTCATCAGCCTCATTTCAGAGTTTGGTAACCACAGAAAGCCGTCTGTCTCGATATTCACCGGGTACAGTGTCTGTGAACCGTATTCAAGACGTTGACCAGCAAGGAGCTATTCAGCAAACATCTTCTGCAACCGATGCAGCTATTTCTGGGAACGGTTTCTTCCCTGTAAAACGAGCAACGACGACAGGGCAAGAATTTCTATATACGCGTGCTGGTCAATTCTCAGAAGACGCCTCAGGACTTCTGAGAAACGCTTCCGGCTTCGTTCTATATGCATGGCCACTAGACCGTAATGGCGACCTTCCTGCAAACCAAGGGGACTTAAGTTCTCTCGTTCCGGCAAACGTAGCCTTCTTAGGAGGATTGACGAGACCGACAACCTCTGCAGAAGTGGCCATCAACCTTGATGCCGACCAAGCAGAAAATAACACGGCCGTTCTTCAAGGTGGTGCGCAAATCGGTACTTCAGGTTTTGCAGCTTTGCCGATGCCGAATACAACAGGCGCTAACTTTTCACGTGGTTTGACCGTTTATGACTCACTTGGGTCGGCGCAAACAATCACCATGGAGTTCCGTAAAGTTGAAGGCCCAATGGCACACTTTAGATCAGAGAGCACGTTAACAATGGAACGTGACCTTGCTCTGACAGACTTATCCGGTGTAAACGCTGGTGATACATTTGACTTTGCTGTAACAGGTACAGCCGCGCAGCAATATATCATTGGTGCAGCACCTGGTGCTGGTCAGGTTCGCGTTGATACAGTCGGAGAACTTTTAGACCAACTTAACGATGTTTATGGCGGCGGTAATGAAGTTGACGCAAAGATTGTTAATGGTGAGATCATTGTACAGTCTCGCAACCTAACGGATAGCGTGACTGTAACTGATGTGGTTGGTACACCAATGTTTAGTGCAACTGGTCTAGGTCTTCCTGGCGCATCTGGTACCCCTTATGATCCATACACACTAGACGGTACAGTCGCACAAAGTACGACAAACCCGTATGGTTTCATCCCTTCTGGCGCTACGAACCAACAAGACTTCCCAACTTTATCCAACACAGCCAACCCGAATACTCAAGGCTGGTGGGAAATGAAGCTCGTTCACCCAGATGGCAGCTATATATCAGAAGGCTTACTGAATTATAACTCGGACGGTACGTTAAACGCTTCGACAGATGCAGCAGGCAACATTGATATCGAGCTCAGTAACATTGAATGGGGGAACGGTTCTGATCTACAAGATATTGCGGTTGATATCCAACGTTTTTCACAGTTCGCTGGTAACTACGATGTGATTTTCTCGGATCAAAATGGTGCGGAGCTTGGCCTTAGAACAGGAGTTGAGCTGACACGTGATGGTACAGTTGTTGCTCGTTTCTCTAACGGTGCATCAGCTAACCTCTACCAAGTTCCCCTACTAACCTTTGCAAACGCCAATGGCCTAACCGAAGTTTCCGGTACAGCTTATTCAGAATCTGAAGAATCTGGTGAAGAAAACTTACGTGAAGCTGGTAGCGGCGGCGCAGGTTTTGTTGAAGCTTCAACACTCGAAGCCTCAAACGTTGACCTTGCGGATGAGTTTGCACGCTTGATTATCTCACAAAGAGCTTATGGTGCTGGAACCCGTGTGATTACTACGGTTGACCAGATGACGGAGGATCTGCTGAGACTTAGATAAGAATTAACAGTTTGGGTCTCTAAGCTTTAGGCACGCTACCCAGCATTCCCTAACCCCTAAAGCTTAGGATCCACTCTCTACAGAAGGACTCAAGGATCGAGAAATTCTGTGGAATGGGCGCATCGGGCAATGCCCTAAACCCGCACCTACCCGAGCGGGATATACCCTAACCGACCGATGCGCCCCCCTTTTTTCTCACAACGAGATAAGAACTTCTCAGGGGAATAAATAACCTAAAGATTGAGCCATTACGTGTTTATCGTGTAATGGCTCAATTTATATTCATAATGTATGGATATTAGACTGTTATTAGAGCGCCGTTTGTCTCTAGTTGATCTTCATCGTTAAGACCAGTCACACCAGAAAGAACAGCAATCTGAACAAAGTTGTCAGCGCCGCCATCCACATCGACAGCAACAAAGCTGTCTGTTCCATTATCTGTAATCTGAACATAATCAGTAATGGCCGATGTGAGAGCATCATAACCTGTCAATATATCTGCAATATCGATAGTGTCGCCTTCAGCTAAATTAAAGTCTGTGATCGTATCAACAGAAGTCAGAGCCCCTGCAAGTTCAAATATAAAGTCATCAGAGCCACTACCACCTGTTAGAGTGTCATTATCTTCACGGCCACGAATACGGTCATTACCATCACCACCCTTGATAATATCCATGCCGCTCTCACCAATGATATTGTCATTCGAATCCGAGCCCGTAATATTATCGGCGTAATTAGAGCCGCGAATATATTCAATGCTGTATAGCAAATCACCTTGGGCATCGCCGCCCGTATTCACATTCGTTTTCAGGTTAATATTGACGCCTTCAGAAGAGCGGATATAGCTCGCATAATCGCTGCCTTCACCACCATCAATGATGTCCGCCCCTGCGCCGCCCTCAAGGATATCATTACCGGCTTGGCCATAGATTTTATTATCCTGATCATCACCATAGATTCTATCTCTCACTGATGAATCATTAGATCCATAAACGTTTTCAATAGAGAATAAGCGATCTTCACCGAAGTCTGTACTTGTCGCTTTACCATCAAGAAGATCAATTCTCACCGAAGATGTAGCTGCGCTATAATCAAGGGTATCCTCTCCGTTACCGCCATTCAGTCTATCGTTTCCACCACTCCCTGCAAACGTATCGTTACCATCAAGACCAAATAGCTTTTCAGCTATATTTGCTCCAGTAATGTGATCACCGTAGGCAGAGCCTTCGATTAACTCAATGTTGTAAAGTAAGTCACCTTGGGCATCGCCGCCTGTATTCACATTTGTAGCCAGATTAATTGTTACTGCTGCATTTGAACGGGTATAACGCGCATAATCGTCGCCATCGCCGCCATCGATGATATCTGCGCCGGCTCCACCTTCCAGGAAGTCATCACCCGCTTGACCATAGAGTTCATTATCGAGATCGTTACCAAAGATTTTATCGCGTGCGGCCGAATTATCGGAACCATAAATAATTTCAATGCCGCTTAAGCGATCATTACCAAATTCAGCGCTGTATGTGCTGCCAGTTACGAGATCCGACGTTATTCCAGAAAGTGACGTTGAATAATATACGGCATCACGGCCATCGCCACCATTAATCTGGTCATCACCTGCACTTGCAATAAACACATCATCACCATCACGGCCATAGAGCTTTTCCGCTGTGCTTCCACCGGTAATATGATCCCCGAAAGCTGAGCCTTCGATATACTCAATGCTATAAAGTAGATCACCTTCCGCGTGACCACCCGTATTCACATTTGTTGTAAGGTTAATTGTTACCCCTGCATCGGAACGGGTGTAGCGTGCATAATCATAGCCCTCCCCACCATCGATGACATCAGCGCCGGCTCCACCTTCTAGGAAGTCATTGCCTGCGAAGCCACTTAGAACATTATCATTTGCATCACCAAAAATTTTATCGCGTGCATTTGCATCATTCGAACCAGAAACATTTTCAATTGAAATCAGAGTATCACCATCAGCGAAACCACCGAACGCATAATCATTTTCAAGATCTATAAAAACGCCTACGCTTGATAAACTATAATCAACGGTGTCTGTACCTGTTCCACCATCAAATATCTCTGATATGTCTGTTGCCAAGAAGAAGTCATCATCAGACACTTGGCTAAACGAAAGAAGAGTCGCAAGATCCATAGGATCATATCCATCAAATTCGAAAAACTCTATATCATTGATATTGGCAAAGTCTATGCCGCCAACCATGGATACAAAACTAATACTATTTGTAAATACAAGAACGTCAGTCGGCATAATACCTGCCGCAAATTTAAGAGTATCAACACCGCTTTCTTCTTCAATAAAGTCGTATCCACCAGAATAGTAATATGTGTCGTTACCAGCGCCACCGATAAGAATATCAAAGCCGTCATAAGCATAAAGGTGATCGTCACCATCATTACCGATTAGAAAATTGGATTCATCTGTACCATATAAAATATCATCCGCAGATCCACCTGACGCATTTTCAATCTCAGCTCCAAAAGCAATGGCTATATTGTTACTCAGACCTCCAACAGAACTAAATGTCCCTTCACCAAGATTAAGCGTCACAGATACATCAAGGTAGGAGGCATCAAGCGTATCATTTCCTCCACCATCCCAGATTGTGTAGGCTTCACCTTCCATTATTTGGTAAGTTGTGTCATCCGAATTATAATCGTAATTCACACCGTAAAGTTGCTGAAGCGAATATATGTCATAAAGCATATAGGTTTTAGCATCGACATATCCGGCCTCACCTATGCTTCCCCATATATTTGTATCATATGCCATAACAGAGAACTGCTCTGTGTTCTCTGCTCCTGTAAGGCCAGCATCAAATGTATGCTGAAGTCCTAACGAATGGCCTATTTCGTGCATTAATGCAAAATACGCGTAATCACCTTCGACAGGAGCCTGTGAAAAATAAGATGAGATGGTATTCACAAACACATCGCCTGCACCTTGCCAACCTGTTGGGTAATAAGCCGATGCAACTAACGAAGAATTAAAGGACGAATCCCACGCATTAATGAAGCCAATATCAGGGTCCGCATCTCCGCTCACTTCCACAAAAGTTACGTTCGTGAAACTCTCAATGTTATCAAACATATTTCGCACTGCAGATTTCTGCATAGAGGAAAACTCAGTCATGAATATGTTTAAATATCTAAAATTTGGATCTAAAGACCAGTATGACTGATATTCTGTATGAAATTTATATTCTAAGGTTATTGCAGACCCATCACCTGCACCTTGAGAATATGGAGTAAGTATATCGTCTGCTCTATCTGTAGATGCTATTATTGCAGCATCTTGATATGCCTCATTCTGCACATCAATCATCCTAGGCCCATTCCCTAAACCTGCGCACGCTGTACAGCCACAGCCTACCGGCATATTTTCCGGAAGGTTTATATTTATACTATTCCCCATAATAACCCCATATGTATATATTTAATCAGATAATATGTCATTTAGCGTATTTACGCCTAATTTGCCAGCTCAAAATGTTTCCCGAAATATTTTTCAACCATTAGTAAAAAAGCCTATAAAATAATTGTGTTCACTCCCGATTTTCTGCTATAATTTATTTATAAGTTAAAAGGATATTAACAATGACTCGTGTAGCAGGAGCTTCACAATTTTATAATGCAGCCCGCCTCTCAAACCAAAATGGAGGGGATATACTTGGGCAATCCTCTACCAGTTTATTAAGTGGGTTTGATGGTACGGCCTCGTTACTCGAGATCGGCAAACAATTCTCTGCGCCTGGTATAGGACTTTCTGCTAATGCACGCGCAATTACAAATCAGTTTTTAAGCCAGTCACAAGCTGGGACAAATGCCATTCTTTCTGCTGGTGCTCAGCAAACAATTGATAGTGCACAGCAGCAGATACTTGCTATCCAAGCGCGTTTACCAGCAAGCAGCATCGGATCTTTTGCAGCTAGATATGATAATGAAGGAAATGCTAGTTCATCTTCATCATCTGGTGGCAATGTAGACACATCAGCCTAATTCACTTAAGATTACATCAAAGATTTTAATCATATATAAGGCTCCTTATGTCTTCACAGAATGCTAAACTTCTCAAAGCTCAAGATCACCTTAACAATGCTTTAGAGGAGCTAAAACAGAACAATTTCAAAGAAGCTGAAAAACTTGCGAAGCGTGCACAAAAAATAGCTCCCAATAGCGCTGCACCGATCAACATTATGGGCTTAATCTACAGACAGCAAAACAAACTTCCGCAAGCAGAAGCCCAGTTTCAAAAATCCATTAAGAAAGAGCCAAATAACATTGANACCNTAAGAAACCTTGGCNCNACACTNGTTTTACANAACAAATCCAAACAAGCCATTGAGTTTTTTGAAAAAGCACTAANCCTNAAACCAGACTTGCCGGATGTTAGCGCTATTCTNATNAATCAATATACAAAGACTGGCGCTATTGATAAGGCAAATGCCCTGATAAACAGCTTAGAAAAATCTACAAATATGCCGCCTGAAACATATAATGTNATGGGGCAAAATAAGCTTACTCAAAATGATACTAAGGCTGCTATTGGCTTTTTCAAAAAAGCCCTTGATCAGGACATTAATTACCACCAAGCATGGAGTAATCTTAGCGGCGCGTTCTACAAAGACGGGAATATTTCAGAAGCCCTTAAAACTGGCGCTGCGGCCATTACATTAAGCCCTGACACACATCTATATAAGGTTTATTTCACTACTTATTGNGACGGNGTNACTNCCAATAACGGTTTTGATCAAAGGTTATTTGATGCTGTCGGTATATGTTTAAGCAGCCCCTATATTGCCAAACAAACCTTCTTTCATATTTGGCGTNACTTACTGAAAAATGCGCCCATTTTTCAGGATTTTAACAAACTGCTAGATATTAAAACTTATGATGAACATATAGCCTATATAGAAGAACACCTAAATAAACAGAGCTTTATCGATGCTGTTACGCACCCATTCCTTCTCCTAGGATTAAAAGAGATGCTTTTAATCGATAATGATCTAGAGCACAGCCTCACACTCCTCAGGCGTTTTTTCCTCTTAGCCAACGCAAATGGCGATATAAACGAAAATCTTAAGCCCCTGCTCTATGCTCTTGCAATGCAGTCTTATAACAATGAGCATGTTTTTTATTATGATTCAAAAGAGGAAACGGCCCTTGAAGCCTTAAAAAGAAAGATTGAAAACGAGGCTCTAGAAGATTCGTTACTTTGTGATGCCTTACACATATATGGAGCATATGCGCCATTAATGAGCCTTCAAAATGCAAAAGATCTAGCTGAACAAGCTCAAAACACACAAAATCCGCAACTTGCCGAGATCCTCATGTTCCAAGTCGCAGACCCACTCCTTGAGCGTTCATTGGCTGCCAGCATTCCTAAACATGGAACTTTGGAAGTGAAGGAATCTTCAAAGAACCAGAAAATTTATGAAGAAAACCCTTATCCACGCTGGAAAACTACAACCATTCTTTTTGAAGGGGCATCCTCAGATATGAATCTCGATATGATTCAAAATGAGATAAACATCCCAAAAAATGCAGAGAACGCAGACATACTGATCGCAGGTTGCGGCACAGGGCAGCACGCCATCCATGTCGCACTNCANGCTCCGCAATCAAAAGTCCTCGCTATCGATTATACATTGTCCTCACTCGCTTATGCGCAGCGAAAAACCTTAGAGCTAGGCATCAAGAACATAAACTACATGCAAGCTGATATTCTTGAACTTAATACGTTAGAACAAAAATTCTCACATATTGAATGTTCAGGCGTTATTCACCATATCAAAGATGATAAAAAAGCTATTCAAATTTTACGAGATCTTCTGACAGATGATGGCACATTAAAAATTGGCGTTTATAGTAAAACTGCACGCGAACATAACGCGCTTGTCACCCAAAAACACCTTCAAGATGAGGGGTATGAACCCACAGAACAAGGCATTAGAGCGGCACGCCACCACCTTCAAAGCCTCAGCGCGAATCATCCAGCTAGAAACATTGCATCCGGTAAAGACTTCTTTGCACTTTCAACCGCACGTTTTCATATTTTCGATCTTGATGAAAAATCTTATACNCCNCAAGATATTNAAAAAATAGCCGCTGANTTAGNNATGAAGTTGGTTAATTTTGAACTNANCAATGAACAAAGCNTAATTTTCAANCAGTTACGTGAAGAGAACCCCAATTTCGATGACTATGAAATCATNGAATCNATTGAAAAACANCACCCGACGATCTTTGCTGGCATGTATAATTTCACCTTACAAAAAAATAAATCTTTATAAAAAATTAATCTTTGTGGTACAGTATTAAGTATGAGGCAGGAAAGCCTCGACTTTTATTAATACATGATTCAACCTAGGAAAGGAGATCCATCATGTCTTCAGATGTCGTTTTGACCGCAGCGTTACGTAACAACCTGCTATCGCTGCAAAACACACAATCCCTCATTGACCAAACACAGTTCAAATTGGCTACAGGCCGTGCTGTTAACAGTGCTTTGGACAATCCACAAAACTTCTTCGCGGCACAGTCTCTAAACAACCGTGCAGACGACCTTAACCGTCTTCTTGATGGTGTTGGCCAGTCTATTTCAGCGATTGAGCAAACTGACACAGCCCTAGCATCTCTTACAAACCTAGTTGAGCAAGCAGATTCGATTGCACAGCAGGCTCGTGATGCGCTAGCAAGTGGTCAGCAAGAAGCTCGTATTATTGGTACAACAAATCTTTCAAATGCTAACGAACTTGTGAACGACATTACCGGTCTTACACAAGGCGATGCCGTTGAACTTACATACGTAAACTCAAACGGTACAGCTACATCATACTCTGTAACTCTTGGTACAGGTGCGGGTGAAGCAAGTACAGCAGAAGAACTTGTTGCTCTAATCAATGCAGAAACAGATACAACTGCTGGTGATGCACGCGTATTTGATGCTTCTATCAATGATGAAGGTGGACTTGAAATCGCTAAACTTGACGGCGGCTCATTTGAGATTGTCTTCAACGCTAACGGCGCTTTCGCAGCAGCAACAGACCGTCAGTTCGCTAATGCCCTTGGTTTTGGTAACACTTACGGTGACCAACAAACTGCTGGCGCAACAGCTGGCCTTGATGAAATCGGTTATACCGTTTCTAATCAGGCTGCACTGACAACAAAGGCTCTGACAGATAACAACAACAGCAACGCAACAGCTACACGATCAACACTTCTAACTGATCTACGTGGTGCTGGTGATACATCAACTGCCCTCTTTACTGGTGATACACTTGATAACATTGATATCACTATCAATGGCGGTACAGCAGCTGCAGCTGGTATGGAAGTTATCCAAGACCTTGCAACAGCAACTGTTCAAGACCTTGTTGATGGGATTAACTCAGACTCTCGTCTAAATAAGCTTATCGAAGCTTCATTTGACGAAAGCACTGGCTCAATCTCAATCCGCGCAATTGATGCAACAGTTGATACAGTTCAGATCATCGCAACTGAAGATGCTGGTGCGGCAACTGGTACAGCAACAAGCGTTAACCTTCTTGCAGCTGGTATTGGTGTTGACACCATTTCAGCAACTGATGCGATGGCAGCTAACACTGCACAACAGAGCATCCAATTAGGTTCTGCTGCTGGAGATCTTGCAACACTTGAGACTGAATATAACAACGTTCGTGAACAGATCGATCAGCTTGTTGCAGACTCAGGCTACCGCGGATCTAACCTTCTAAATGGTGATAACCTTACGACATTCTTTAACGAAGATCGTTCGAACTCACTTACTACTGAAGGCGCTATCTTAACAACAGCTGGCTTAGGCATTTCAGAGGCTAACTTCGGTACAGTATCATCTGTTGATACAGCACTGGACGAAACTCGTTCTGCTACACTTACTGTTCGTGACTTTAACGCATCGATCGCTAACGATCTTGCTATCCTTCAGACACGTGAAGACTTCACAACACAGACAATCAACAACTTAACAGCTGGTGCTGACAAGTTGACGATTGCTGACCAGAACGAGGAAGGTGCAAACCTACTTGCTCTACAGACACGTCAGCAGCTCGGTGTTACATCGTTGTCTCTAGCGTCTCAGTCACAGCAGGCTGTGCTACGACTATTCTAATTCTTACGGTAGTGGCAGGATCCACTATCATAAAAATATGGGCATTGCCCGATCAAAAACCCCGGAAGAACTCTGGGGTTTTTTTATGGCCTATTTATGCTATGATTTGCCCATGTTCGAAACCGTTAAAGCATATGATGATGGCACCATTTTCAAACAAGAAGCCATCGAACATTATTTCCTCGATTATCATCAAAACCCTACATCAGAAATACTCTTCATAACTTTTGAAGGGCTATTTCCCAAGATGGATCTTGAACCATGGCAACGTTGGCCTTGGGGCGCCCGGTTCCTCATTCAGGAAGGTCATTCTGTACTGGGAATAAAGACAACGCATAGCTGCTGGTACAGAAACAAAGCGCTACATCAAGCACTTGAAAGTCAGGAGCTAAAAGATATTCTTGCACAGCACAAACGCGTTATCTTTTACGGAGAATCCATGGGCGGATATGCTGCACTCGCATTTTCTAGCATTCACAAAGGTTCAGAAGTCCTTTGCTTTGGACCACAAACAAGNCTTGATGNGAATANAACCCCATGGGATGANCGNTATACAAAATATGGCCGAACAGCCGATTGGAGCGGACCTTTTGCAGATGCTGCCAAAGAACTTCAACAAAANAAAAGAACATATGTCGTATATGATCCTTTNTGCCCCTACGATTCAAAGCATATCGCTAGATTACCTCANGATCAGGTTACGCTTTTAAAAGCNCCATTTTTAGACCACGAGGTGGCTGCCTATATTTCCGGCTTTCAGCTTTTNAAGCCTNGCGTCCATCACTTACTAGATAACAGTCTAGAAGAGTGGTTTCCCAAAGCCATTCGNATACGAAAAACAGCGAATGTTTACCTCTCTAATGTNTATTATAATTTAGCAAAAAGAGCCTTCAAGAAAGGTGATCTTGACCTTGCTATCGACCATGCGACAAAAGCCTTAGAGGAAAATATCAAAAACATCCGAGCCGTTAATTTTGCAAAACAACTCATTCAAAAGAAACAAAGCGGCATATAAAACTGTATCTAGNATAATCAATATGATATAATTTCANTAGTACATAGGCAGAACGCCGTTAGAAAAAGAAAGGAAGAAATCCTATGGCACTTGTAATCGATCTAAAACCTGGCGAAAAAGTACTTATTGGTGAAGCNGTNGTTACCAATGACAGCCANAGAACGCGCCTACATATTGCAGGCACAACCCCCATTATGCGTGAAAAAGATATNATGAAGGAAGAGGATNCAATGCAATCNCCNTGTTCTGTTATCTATTTCCTTGTTCAATGCATGTATATATCCCGNACACCAGAGGATTATCATGAAAGATATTTCGATCAAGTTAAGCTTGTCCAAGATGCAGCCCCCTCTTGCACGATCTTTATAACGCAAATCAATGAAGAGATATTAAAGGGAAGATATTACCGTGCCCTCAAACTATCAAAACAACTCATCGACCACGAACAGGAACTCATTCACAATGCCACCAAACAAGCCAAATAATCCATATGCTAAAGCAGCTGGTGCGTATGGCGACCATGCGCAGAAGCACACCCCCGACCAAAGGGAGTTGGAGGCACGTGTNCTTATAAAATCTGCAAAAGCACTTCGCGAACTTCAAGAAAATTGGGAAAACGTCAATTCAGAGACACTGAACGAGGCACTACAATATAACCGACAAATTTGGATGATGTTTTACGATACAGCTTTAGAAAATCCAGAAGGTGATCGNCCAAACGATCTAAGAAGCAATATTATAAATCTTGCCAATTTCATTTTTAAACGTGAGCTTGAAATTAGATCAGACCCCAGNAAAGAAAAACTCGATATTTTAATCAATATCAATAAAGAGATATCAGCTGGACTTATGAGNAANCCTCAAGCAGAGTAATATACAAAAAAAAACGAGCCCCACTAAGGAGGCTCGTATAGACCTTCAAAAAAAACCTTAATTATGCAGAGACACTTACTGTTGACGTTTGCGTCTGCGCCGTTTGAGCACCAGAACTTAATGCAGCAACAGCTGCACGTACTTCACCAGCACCTAAATTCGCACTAACACCAGATAGATCAGCTTGCTGGGCAATCGCAACGGCTTGCACATTTACACTNCTAAATGTTTGTGTACGCGCTTCATTAACNGATATGCTTTCNTTTCTAGATGATGTTTCTGCACCTAAATTCTGCTGTGAACGTAATAATTCAGCACGTTGGCGCGTTGCTTCCGCGCGTTGACGTGCCTCTAANGTCNATTCTGTTGGGAATTGCCTTAGAACATCGCCAGTATCAGAGTCACGTATCTCTAGTACGGCGGTATCAAAATTTGTATCGAGTGAAATCTGATCCACATANGGAGCAAGNGGGAACTCAGAAACNGATTCTAGNTCCTGAGGGCGTAAGTTACCNCCCTGCGTTGCACCTTGGCGAAGCAGGTTAGCATTTGATATTACTGAGTTTACAGCTTCAATCATAGTTACTTTCCCTAACCAATCGGAACACCTAACATTCCGAATATACTACCCTAGTATCATAATAACTCTTTTAAGTTCAAAAAGTCAAGTTTTATAAACACGCGCNAATTCAAAATACGTAAAATAAAAGAGGTGTTTAATAGAAAAAAATTAAAAAAAAGTTTATAATAAAAGCTGGCATTTGTTTATTTGCCCAAATTACATTAAGATGGTTGCGACGCCTCCTATCCCCGACAGGTTTCGGCGAAAGCATATAGCAAGAAAAGTAAGGTTTTATAGTGAGCAGTTTAGCCACCACATTCCAGAGCATATCNCCTCCAAAACTCGCTGTTATGGGCGTNATTATGGTCGGNATGATATTGTTCTTCCTCTTCGTATCATTTCGTGTATCTACACCNAATATGACACTGCTATATAGCGANCTATCCAATATAGATTCAGGGGCTATGGCAGCTAAACTTGAAGAAAGCGNCATCCCTTACGAAGTCTCGCCNGACGGTTCGAAAATTTTGGTTTCAGATGATGCTGTTGGCCGCGCACGCATGCTACTTGCCCAAGAAGGCCTNCCAAACGGCGGATCACTTGGNTATGAAATATTCGACAAACAATCNGGCTTTGGAACAACTAANTTTGTNCANAANATTAATCAAGTGCGCGCCCTTGAGGGTGAATTAGCAAGGACAATNAGCTCNATAGATAATGTCCGAAGTGCACGTGTNCACCTTGTNTTACCAGAAAGAGAACTCTTNAGCCGCGATAGCCGTCCACCAAGCGCCAGTGTATATATCGGATTAAGGCCTGGCTCCTCNCTCGAAAAAGATAATATNTTTGCTATCCAATCACTTGTTGCTTCAGGTGTNCCGGAATTAAAAGCNAAACAAGTAACNGTTATAGATGGCGATGGTAATTTACTNGCGCGCGGCGGGGATGATGANGATGGCACAGANTTCTCAGCCAANGCCGATGAGATGCGCCACCGCTTTGAAATCAATATTCGCAACAAAATTGAAGANCANATTGGCCGTATTGTTGGGCGCGGAAATGTAAGAGCAACCGTAACAGCNGAAATGAATTTTGATCGCATNAGCACTGAAGAAGAACTNTACGACCCCTCCACACAAGTTGTNCGCTCTTCTCAAGTTACAGAAGAAAGCGCAAGCGAGCGCGANCCNGCNAGTGAAGATGTNTCNGTTCAAAACAATCTACCAGGCATCAACCCGGATATCCTAGATAGTGANACACCGACTTCACAGAGCAANCGACTTGAAGAAATTACAAACTTTGAAATTAGCCGNACAGTNAGAAACTCNATTAGAGAGATCGGCGAAGTTAACAAGCTCTCGGTCGCNGTTCTTGTTAATGGGCGCTATATTACACAACCTGTTGAAGGCGGTGAAGAAGGCGAAACAGAGCGCGTTTATGAAGAACGCAGCGCAGAAGAGTTAGAGCAGATTGAACAGCTCGTTCGCAGCGCAATAGGNATTGACGATATACGCGGNGATAGCCTTGTTATTACCAATATGCAATTCGCAGATATCGATACGAATGAAGAAAACTTNATGGATGATAAGCTCTTNGGCTTCCCTAAGNGTGATCTTATTGATGCNGCAGAGCTACTTCTTGTAGGCATCATGGTTGTTCTTGTTATCCTCCTTGTCCTTCAACCNATGGTCTCCAAACTGCTTGATAATGATGAACAATCCGCTACACCGCAAAATGATGGCCTAGAGATGGATCTATTAACTAGTGCCGCGGAGCATCCTGCGATTACAGGACCAAAAGAAGCTCCGCCAGAGGANGANGATGACGACTTCATGTCAATGGCTGGCGTTTCCGGTCAAGTAAAGTCTTCCTCAATCAAGAAAGTAGAAGAAATCGTTGAAAGCTACCCATCTGAAACCATATCGGTTATTAGAAGCTGGATGACACAAGAGAATTAAAGAACAGGATTTTGGAGCAAGGGACTGCAAAAAATGCGTGTACGTGAGGATTATAGAACATTAACTGGGACAGAAAAGGCTGCCATCTTNATGCTTGCCCTTGGCGAAGAACAGTCTTCTAAGCTATTTGCTGAAATGGATGATGATGAGATTTTAGAAATCTCACAGACNATGTCATCACTNGGTAAAATCAGCCCCAATGTCATTGAAAGGCTTTTCTTAGATTTCGCTGAGCAAATGAGCTCAACCAATGCACTTGTTGGTACNCAAAACTCAACNCTNCGCCTCCTTGAAAACGCTGGCCTCCCTCGNGATCGCATCGAAAANATCATGGAAGAAATNCGTGGCCCNGCTGGACGCACGATGTGGGANAAACTCGGCAATGTTAATGAAGAAATTCTTGCGACTTTCCTTCAAAAAGAATANCCNCAAACAGTGTCNGTTGTTTTATCCAAAGTTGATACAGACCACGCTGCACGCGTCCTTGCCCT
Source organism: Micavibrio sp. TMED27 (assembly GCA_002167715.1). GTDB lineage: Bacteria > Pseudomonadota > Alphaproteobacteria > Micavibrionales > Micavibrionaceae > TMED27. The sequence goes on along the minus strand of NHCG01000009.1, from coordinate 80,788 downwards.
NTTACCTGANAACTTTGCATTAGAAGTCATTCANAGGATGTTAAGAATGGAAGCTGTGCAAAAAGATATTCTTGATGAGGTTGAACGGACTTTAAGACAAGAATTTATGAGNAACCTTGCCAGAACGCAGAAGAAAGACTCACACGAAGTTATTGCTGAAATTTTCAACAATATGGAACGCTCTATCGAAACTCGTTTCATGGAAGCTCTTGAAGAGAGCGTGCCGGATTCAGCTGAAAAAATCCGATCCCTCATGTTTACATTTGAAGATCTTGGCAATCTTGATCCGGCATCGACACAAACCCTCATCCGTGCAGTTGATAAAGAGAAATTACCAACAGCNCTTAAAGGTGCAACCGAAGCAATTAAAGATCTATTCTTCTCTAATATGTCTGAACGTGCCGCTAAGATTATGAAAGAAGATATGGCTGCTATGGGACCTGTTAAGCTTAAGGATGTAGAAGAATCACAACAATATGTTGTGAATGTAGCCAANGATCTTGAAGCTCGTGGTGAAATTACTATTTCTACTGGCGATGGAGATGACGAGCTTATTTACTAATCACTATAAGTTCTATAAATACAGGCACTGAGCTATTATAATTTAGGGGTAACCGAGAACGTGGGAGACGTTGAAGATAAAACTGGTACGATTAAAAAGTACATGTTCGACACGAACTTCTTTGATGACACACAAATCGAAGAAGAAACGGAGGACCTCCCTCCTCCCCCTCCGACCTTTTCCGAAGAAGAATTAGAAGCCGCAAAAAAGCAGGCNTTTAATGANGGCAAACAAGCNGGAANCCAAGAAANANAAGCAAGCCTTCAGCAACAAACCACGAATACTGTCNGCTCCATNGCACGTGANATGCAANCACTTTTTAATGCTGAGCAAGAGCGTGCAAAGCTCTATGAAATGGAAGCTGTGCGCCTTACACTTCATGTCTTCAAAAAGCTATTCCCTNATCAAGATAAAGCCCACGGTTTTGAAGAACTTCAATCATTTTTATTAAACACNCTCNACAACAAAAGAGAACAAAGCACNATAGAGGTTCACGTCGCCAGCGCTCTAGCGCAGGATGTATTNAAAGCACTCGACCTGATCTCACAAACAAACTCAAATCTTAGCTATGAGGTTTTGCCATCGGATCAAATACAGGGGTTTGAGTGCAGACTTAATTGGAAGGATGGGGGTGCCATTTACAAACCACAAGATATTGCACAAGAAGTCGAAGAGCTTTTAAAGCAAGTACTTGCGCAAGAAGGTTTTACCCCTCATGATGATGAGGATATGCCTACGGAAGCTGATACCCATATTGAGGCAGATCAAAATATCGCTCAAGATCAGACAGATGAGCAAAAACATGATATAGTGGACAATAATCATCCATCTCCAACCGAAGANGATGCTTCGGATTGCGCTCAAGAGCAGGATGAGATGAAAGAGGAGAAGTCAGATGAGTGACGAAACAGAGAATGAAGAAGCTGTAGGCCAAGATGATATTGATAATATGTTCGGTGGAGATGATGCGCCTGCTGGCGATGCCATGGGGCTAAACGAACTAGAAGAACCAGATGGTTACAGCCAAGATGATGGCAGAGAATTTGCTGTTGGCGAGCCTATGGCTGATGAAGTCACNGCCATATATGACATNCCNGTTCAAATNTCAGCCGTTCTTGGCCGCTCAACAATGCAAGTNAGCCAACTTTTGAAGCTTGGTCGTGGNGCTGTAGTTGAACTCGANCGNAAAGTNGGTGAAGCGATTGATATCTACGTCAATAATCGCCTAGTTGCCCGCGGCGAGGTTGTTGTTGTTGAAGATAAACTCGGNGTAACAATGACTGAGATTGTTAAATCTGACCGCACATAAAGCCTATTTTATGCGTGTAATGTGAGTAAAGGATTTACGATATTATGAGTGAGAATACACAAGCNAACCAAACAGATGAAAANGCCGAGCTTTCAAACCTTCCTAAGCTCAAATTCCCTGTAGCAAAAAGCGCGCCTGACCTTGCGACAATACTGGGATTATTTTTTGCTATCAGCTTAATCATCCTTGCTATCGTGATGAGCGGAGAAGGTAATTCTCAACTCTTTAACTTCACNGCTTTATCAGGNTTCTTTAATGGTCAATCTATTCTAATTGTTATCCTTGGCACAATTGCAGCGACCTCNATTTCCTTTACTGGCGAAGAGCTTAAGGGTGCTGGCGGCGTTATCAAAAAAACAATTATTGGCTCTAACCTCGATCCACAAGAGCTAAGTAAAAGCCTGCTTGATACATCTGTTATCGCAAAGAAAAAAGGGATTCTNTATCTGTCCCAGCAAGAAAAAGAATTGTCCAAAGANCCTTTTCTNAAAAAATCTATGCAGATGGTNATTGATGGTTACTCTGCAAATGATGTNGAGTTTTTTCTATCACAAGAAATTGAGGCNGAAATAGAGCGTCACAAAAGAAGCGCCAACATGTGCCGAAGAGCCTCGGAAGTTGCACCAGCTATGGGCTTAATAGGAACACTTGTTGGACTTGTGATGATGCTCAGCAACCTTGAAACCCCTGAAACTATAGGNCCTTCAATGGCTATNGCCTTGTTAACAACATTTTACGGTGCGATCTTAGGCACAGTGATCATGGCGCCTTTAGCCGTAAAACTAGAAAAACGTGCAAGTGATCTAGCTCTTAATAATACGCTTATTCAAACCACATGTGTATCAATTGCAAATCAAGATAATCCACGTAAATTGGAGATGTCACTGAATGCAGAACTTCCACCGGGTAAGCGAATTCGTTATTTTGATTAAAAATAACTTTTCTCTAATCTATGAGACGTGATGACGTATATACCTGAACTTATTCTACTCATTGCATTTTTATATGCCCTATTCGTTGGGTATCTTTATATAAACCAGCAAAAGCTTACATATTATCCCAATAAAAATGACTATGAGCCTCCCCCTAATGCTGAAATAGCATTAGTAAAAACTGAAGATGGTTTAGAATTAGAAGGTTGGTTTTTCCCTCCTGCACAAAAGGGACGAAGTATTATCCTTATGTTTCATGGAAATGCCGGTCATATTGTTCACCGTGTCTATAAAGTGCCTCAATATTACCAAGCTGGCTATGGTGTCTTGCTGGCGGAGTACCGTGGATACGGCAAAAATCCAGGATCCCCTCATGAAGAAGGGCTTTATAAAGATGCGCGCGCCTATTATCAGTGGCTTNTAGATCANGGTATNAAACCTGAAAATATAATTATTCANGGAGAGTCTCTCGGCAGCGCCGTTGCAACGCAATTAGCCTATGAAANCCCNGCAAAAGCACTCATTTTAGAAACACCATTTAGTGAGTTTAGCGATGTTGCGCTCTTTCATTATCCATTCATTCCTTTTGCACGCTATATTACAAAAGAAGATTTCAACTCGATCAGTAAAATACAGTCTATTGATATTCCCAAATTATTGATTGTAGCGGGTCAAGATGAAGTTGTGGGTCAACAGACTGGTCTAAAGCTGTATGAAGCGGCTTACGAGCCTAAAAAACTAGTGGTCTTAGAAAATTCAAGACACTCGGATCACTACAATCATGATGCAGGCGATGCTATACTGAGCTTTCTAGCGAAGCTATCAAAGAAGTAAAATCCCTCTTTTCTTCTCATTGAATAGTCTTTAGACTTTAAAAATTATCATTATAGGGTCAAATCAATATGCGCTTAATNATTATCGGTCAATTAGAAGGGTATATCTCGCAAGCAGGAAAAATCGCCCTGCAAAAAGGAGCGAAGGTCATCCACTGNGAAGATACAGAACAAGCNATTGGAGCGCTTTTNAACGGTAAGGGCGCTGATTTGGCTATGGTTGATGTTAAGCAGCCTATCAAAGATTTTGTTGAACGCCTTGATGCTGAACGCATTCATATNCCTGTCATTGCATGTGGTATTGGTACNGATGCGCGNTCTGCGGTTAAAGCTATTCAGCAAGGNGCGAAAGAATATGTGCCCTTGCCGCCTGATGCGGATTTGATCGCGGCTGTTATTACAGCTGTTACTCAAGAACAGAGCAATATGATCGCCAACGACCCTGCCATGGAAGGTGTGATGAAGCTTGCTAATAAAATAGCCCCTTCCGAAGCGACAGTTTTCATCACTGGTGAAAGTGGTACTGGTAAAGAAGTGATGAGCCAGTATATTCACAATAACTCNAAGCGCAAAAGTGGCCCNTTCATTGCTGTTAACTGCGCTGCTATACCGGAAAACCTTCTTGAGAGTGAATTATTTGGCCATGAAAANGGCGCTTTCACTGGTGCGACAGGACGCCGAATTGGTAAATTTGAAGAAGCGCATATGGGTACAATTTTACTCGACGAAGTTTCTGAGATGCACCCACTATTGCAAGCAAAATTACTTCGTGCCCTTCAAGAGCGAGAGATTACACGCGTCGGTTCAAACACACCTGTTAAAGTTGATGTGCGCATCCTGGCAACCTCCAACNGAAACCTAGAAGAAAGCGTTCAAAAAGGCGAGTTTCGTGAAGACCTGTACTTTAGACTNAATGTCGTAAACATCCCTCTTCCTGCCCTTCGTGAGCGTCGTGCGGATATTGCGCCACTTGCACAGTTCTTTGCTGATAAATATGCAGAAGCGAACGGCGTAGATAAGAAGAAGCTCTCAACCGAGGCAAAGGATAAGGTCACACAGCATAGCTGGCGCGGTAATATTCGCGAACTTGAGAATACAATGCACCGCGCAATTCTGATGAGTATTGAAGATGAGCTAGAAGCCGCAGCTATTCATGTTCAAGAAAGCGCGTTTCAAAGTGGCTCGGCTACTAATACACCTAACCAAGCTCCTGATCCTGCGGGCGTAGGCTCAGCTGGAAAAACGAACGAAACCAGCGCAACAAGTTCACAAGCTAGCGTTACTAACCAAGGGGCTGTTGAAAGTCTTATTGGCCGCACTATTGCGGAGGTTGAGCGTGATATGATTATCGATACCCTGGAGCATTGCCTAGGCAACCGNACNCATGCNGCTAATATNCTTGGCATCTCAATTAGAACGCTTAGAAATAAGCTTAANCAGTATAAAGATGATGGATATTCAGTTCCATCAGCTAGTTCTAGTGCAGGTTAATTNTAAGAAANAAGAGCCTGTAAACCCTTNTGGTTTGGCTCTTTAAACNTGCTATACNATAGNTTTTTAATTGAAAGCTTCTACTTGCAAGACTGTTCCATCAACAGATTTAACTGTAATTTTACTTCCTGCATCAAGATCTATCTCACACTCTACCTTCCATGTTGAGTCGTCGACTTTGACTTTACCAAAGCCATTNGTGATCGCTTCCTCGAGNGTAAAAGTACGGCCTACATATTGCTCGCCACGTTTATTTAAAAGTGGTTCATCTGTTTTNAGCCCTTCAGAGAATTTCTTCCCCATAAAGATTTTCCAAGCTGCGATATCTAATAGAGCTATAATCGCCCATAGGCTCCACTGAATTGACCATGCTATCTCTGGGAATATAAGCATAATTATGCCAATAAGTATTGCCGATGCCCCAAACCACAAAAAGAAAAACCCCATCGTCAGAACTTCTAGTACTAGAAATATTCCGGCAACGGCAAACCAATGCCAAAACACCATTTCCTCTAGGTTAAAACCGAATATTTCCATTCACTTAAGTCCTTCTTTAGAATATTAAAAGTAATATCATTATATCAAAAGCAGATAAATTTTACAGAAAAATCAGATATCTATATCATCAAAAAAACCCCGCAAAAGTACCTACGGGGTTTTAAATCTTTAAAAAATAATTAGCCTTATTATGCCTTTTTATCGCCTAAAGCACTTTTTGCTAGTTCCGCAATACCACCAATTGANCCAATGACGCTTGATGCCTCCATAGGCATGAAGACAAGNTTTTCATTNGGTGAGTTTGCAAACTGCCCGAGTGCCTCGACATATTTTTGTGCAACGAAGTAATTAATTGCCTGCGAATCACCTTNTGCAATCGCTACAGACACCATCTCAGTGGCCTTCGCCTCTGCTTGAGCTAGACGCTCACGTGCTTCCGCATCTTTAAAAGCAGCTTCACGGCGACCTTCAGCATCCAAAATAGCCGCCTGCTTTTCGCCCTCCGCTCGTTCAATCTCAGCTTGCTTAAAGCCTTGTGCCTCAAGAATATTTGCACGTTTATCACGTTCCGCTTTCATCTGGCGCGCCATAGACTCTACAAGGTCACGTGGAGGTGTAATNTCCTTAATTTCAATACGTGTAACCTTAATACCCCAAGGCTCGGTCGCTTCATCTACAATAGTAAGAAGGCGTGCATTAATACGATCACGTTCAGATAGAAGTTCATCCAAATCCATTGAGCCCATAACGGTACGAAGATTTGTCATGGTTAAATTTAAAATCGCACGTTCCATTGAACGTACTTCATAAGCCGCTCTGGCCGCATTTAAAACCTGATAGAATACAACGCCGTCAACTTGAACGAGCGCGTTATCTTTTGTAATCACCTCTTGTGATGGAACATCAAGAACGGTTTCCATCATGTTCATACGTGCACCGATCGTGTCTACGAACGGTACAATGAAGTGAAGACCTGGCTCCAAGGTACCTGTGTATTTACCAAATCGTTCAACTGTAAATTCATACCCCTGCGGGATTGATTTAACCCCTTTAAAAATAAGAAGAGCACAAAGCCCAACAAAAATAATCAGAAAGGTTTCCATCATTCCCCCATATAACATTCGAATCTGGCGCATTGTTACGCTAATGAAAATTATAAATTGAATTTTCGCCCTTGACCACAGCCAATAGACATAAAGATCTATATAATTATTAAAGCTTTATTAATATATATTATATATAATTGGCAAAAAATGGCCTCAATAAATCAATATAGCGGCCTAGGCAAAAGGGTAATTTAAGTGACGAGTGATAGTAAAATCAACATTTTCGATTCCTATGAAGGCAGCGATATACAAAGTGAAGTTGATGGCGCTTTGGACAAAGGTCTAGCTGCTATCAACGGGGTTACTGGCGTAACAGGCATGCAAAAAAAGATTGATGACCTTACCGCTAGTCTAGATATATTAAACTCCACTCCTTCCCCATCACCAGACACAACCAAGCCGAAAAGTGATAAAAAAGAAGGTGGCATGGGACTTAGTGATATCCTCGCTATGCTTAAAGATGGCCCAGGTGCGATTAAAGATCACCTTGTATCGACATTTATCCAACCGATTAAAGATTTTTTCAAGCAAATCGGTCAATTATTAGGTGTAGTCAACCCTGACGCAGCGAAACAGGTTGAAGCGTTTTCAAATCAAATAGACGCTATGGCCGATGATGTGATTGGAGGGATCACAGGATCTATGCCTGAGCAAAAAACCCCAACACCAGATTCTCAGAGCAATATCGATCCGCTAGAGAGACAAGCTATGGAAAATATTAGTATTGTCGCCCGAAAGCTTAATCAAGGTAGCTCAGCACAAGGCGGTGTTGTGTCCTTGATGCAAAAGATTGAGGATGGCAGCACAAATCTTTCACCAAATTTTGCGACCCTCACCCAGCGTATAACTGAAGTGCCAACAATCAGCACAAATGATGATCTAACGAAAAAGGTAGAAGAAATCATGCAAAGCAGTGAGGACCCTGATGTCATTGCCGCGCAAATTTTTAAATTGGCAGAGCAAGCGCAGAAGATGGGTGAGCCTGTATTAGCGAGCACACCGCCTAAGCTTGGAAACACTTAATTATAAATCATTAATATTTTTCAAAATCCACTCGCCTAAAACCTCTCTATCACTTAGTATATAGGGGTCATGGCTGATTCACCGCAGAACTTACCAACACAATCGTCCGCTCCCCCCGCCCAAACAGGCGGCGGCGCGCCTGCTGGCGCTGGCTTAGGGTTTTCCCAGATCAGCGGAGCGATTTTACCGTACCTGCGTTCTGATATTATTTTTGCATTAGCTATTATCGGCATTATCCTGTTTATGTTGGTACCTATCCCAACATTTATGCTGGACTTGGGCCTTGCCATCTCAATCATGCTTTCTGTCATGATCCTCATGACCGTTCTTTTTATTCAAAAGCCTTTAGAATTCTCAACATTTCCAACTATTCTTTTGGTTGCGACATCACTGCGCCTTGGGCTTAACGTTGCCTCAACGCGCCTCATTCTTTCTGAAGGGCATACAGGAAATCAAGCCGCAGGTGCTATCATTGGTGCTTTTGGTGATTTTATTATTAGCGGAAATTACATCGTTGGTGTGATTGTTTTTGCTATTTTGGTGATTGTAAACTTTGTCGTTATCACCAAAGGTTCTGGGCGTATTGCCGAGGTTGCAGCACGTTTTACCCTTGATGCTATGCCGGGTAAACAAATGGCAATTGATGCGGATTTATCGGCTGGCCTTATTACAGAAGACGAAGCAAAGACACGCCGCTCTGAACTTGAGCAAGAAAGCACATTCTATGGGGCGATGGATGGTGCAGCCAAGTTCGTTCGTGGTGATGCTATTGCTGGCCTTCTTATTACATTTATTAACGTGATTGGCGGAATCATTATTGGTAGCGCTACGCAAGGATTAACCTTGGCAGAAGCTGCAGAGACATACACGCTTCTAACGATTGGTGATGGCCTGGTTTCACAGATCCCTGCCCTTGTCGTTTCTGTTGCCTCAGGCCTTCTCGTTTCAAAAGCAGGTGTTGTCGGATCCGCTGATCGTGCACTATTAGACCAGTTTAGCGCCTACCCAAGAGCGCTTGCGATGAGTAGCGGTCTTATGGCTGCTCTTGCTATAATGCCGGGCATACCGGTCATGCCTTTCCTTACGCTCGCTCTTATCACAGGTGCAATTGCATATTTCTCATTCCAGAAGCAAGAAGAGATAGAGGTACAAAAACAAGCACTTCAAGCCTCACCGCAAGGGGATGGGACGATGGCGCCTGGCATGCCGGGTATGGGCGGTGCGCAAGCTCCCCCTGCGGAGGAGCCTATTTCGAAAGCTCTCGCGATGGATACCATTCGCCTCGAACTTGGCTACGGATTATTGCCGCTCGTTCAAGGGGATGAAGGCAATAAGCTTACAGATCAAATCAAGGGCCTAAGAAGGCAGCTTGCAGAGGATATGGGCTATGTTCTTCCTGCTGTTCGGATTCAGGACAACCTTCAACTTGAAGCCAATACATATATTGTAAGCATCAAAGAGATTGAAGCTGGGCGCGGTGATGTACGTCCACATAAACTTATGTGCATGGACCCAAGCGGCGCGGCGATCAGCCTGCCAGGAGAAAGTACGACAGAGCCGACCTTTGGCCTACCTGCTATGTGGGTTGATCAACAATATAGTGAAGAAGCGCACTTTAAAGGCTACACGGTTGTGGATGCACCAACCGTGATTACCACTCATATTACAGAGATGATCAAAGATAATATGCCTGATCTTCTCAACTACGCAGAAACACAAAAACTTCTAGATGAATTACCTAGCGACTATCAGAAGCTTGTTGCGGATGTTATCCCTGGAATGATCAATGTTGGCGGTCTTCAGCGCGTTCTACAAAACCTCTTATCCGAGCGCGTATCTGTGCGTGACCTGCCCGCCATTCTCGAAGGCATCGCAGAAGCAGCTGCCTTTACCAAAAATGTATCCAGTATTACAGAGCATGTAAGAACACGTTTGGCGCGACAGATTTGCGATGCGAATGCTGGGCCGAATAATATCCTAACGCTTGTCACCCTTTCACCAGATTGGGAACACAATTTCCAATCAGCTTTAATGGGTGATGGAGAAGAAAAGCAGCTTGCTATGCCGCCGACACAGTTACAAGATTTCATCAATGCTGTGCGTGAACGTTATGATGAACTCTCCGCCATGGGTGAGATCCCTGTCATGCTGACCTCGCCTGCTATTCGCCCTTACGTACGTAGCGTAGTTGAGCGCTTCCGCCCGCAAACCGTCGTAATGAGTCAAAACGAAATTCACCCTAAGGCGCGTATCAAAACTCTAGGGCAAGTTTAAAACATCACTAAATAATAGACTTGATTGCACGCTTATATAGCTCATAAGTCTTATCAACCTCTTCGGGCGTACCAATCGTTGGGTTTAATTCAGCAAACGCCGCATGAATAAACCCACCCAATGTTTTAAAAACTGAAATAGTTTCAAAAATACACTCATCAAATCCACCTTTAACAGGCGTTCCTGTAGAGGGGACAAGCGATGCATCCATAGCATCAATATCAAAAGAGAGCATTTTATATGTCGGTGTAGATATAGTCTCTATAGCCTTAGCCGCTGCCTCATCTAGACCGATACGGTTAATCTCATCCATTGTTATTACTGTCACGCCATTTTTCTGGAGGAGTTGATTCTCTGTTTCATCAATATCGCGCGCGCCAAATACACAGACATGCGCAGGATTAATTATGCGGCGATTAGCACATAGACTTTTATAATCCTCATCCCCCAAACCACATAAAATAGCAAGCGACATACCATGCAAAGAGCCTGAAGGCGAGGTTTTCGGCGTATTGAAATCAGCATGGGCGTCAACCCAGAGCAAACCGCAATCTTCATAAGCTTCGTGTGCTATGACGGAAGCAGCAAAAGAGCCGACCATAGAATGATCCCCACCAACTGTGATGGGAAAATAACCACCACTTATAGCCTGTAAACAATGCTCTTTAAGCATTATATTTGATCTAATAACCGTTTGTTTTCGCAAGTCATTTATAAGGTTAACAACCCTTTTATCATCCAAGGATTTAATCATTTTCAGGATTTCATGTTCAATCAAAGGCGCTTGAACATCACTGCAAATAAGCTGCGTATCGTGCCAGCGTATAGCTTTTTCAGGAACTTGCAGCTCCTGCTCCAATGCGCGCTCTTTCAAATATGCAGGCGCACGTCCGCTTCCTCTTGTCGATGCACCATCACCACATTGATAGGGAATGAGCATGATATCTCGATTGGCGAAGGTTTGATTTGATTTGGGTTTTACGCGGCTTTGTGTCATAACAATAAAGGTAGCGCAAAAACTAGACCACGTCTTCATCTATCCACACAGATTATCTTCGCTTTTATGGATAAGGTTTGGTGTGCTACAATAACAGTTATTATAATAATTTAATGTAAGGGCTGAAAATCCTGCCATGCGGCTAAAATCCTTTTACGCCAAAACCATGAAAGAGGCGATGAATATGGTTCGTGATACGCTCGGTGAAGACGCCGTGATTGTAGCCACCCGTGAAGAACAGGGTGGTAAAGTCGTGCGCGTAACTGCAGCCATTGATCCATCCGACTATAATGATGATACACCTCTAGCGGGCGGCCCCGCTTTTGAAACACATGGTCGCGAAGAACCAACCTCATCGCAAACTTGGCTTCAATATGACGATGAGCAAGATGAAACCGCCGTTGCAGAAGACATTACAGATGCCATGCTTCGTCATGCCGTGCCCGAAGATGTCATGGATCAGATTCTTTCGTGTGTCACAATTATCGGGTTTGATGATACTGGCATTGCTCTTATAGCTGCGATTGAACACCTTTTTAACTTCACACCTCTTCCAGAAAAATCTTACAAAAAGGCTATTATGCTTGTCGGACCACCTGGAAGCGGAAAAACGCTGGCCGCAGCTAAGATTGCCGCACGCGGTACAATGAAAGGGCTAAATGTCGGAGTCATATCAAGCGATACAATTCGAGCAGGTGGTATTGAACAACTTCAGAGTTTTACCAACCTCTTAAATATCGATCTTCAAAAAGCTGAAACACCCTCTGAGCTTTCAAATGTCGCTGCAAGACTATCTGCCTGCCATCAGACAGTTATTGATACCGCGGGTATTAACCCATTCGATCCGGAAAGCGTAAAAGATTTAGCCCGACTTATTGGCGCGACAGATGTTGAACCTTATCTCGTTCTTCCTGGCGGCATAGATGCCGAAGAGGCTGGAGAAATGGCGCGCGTTTTTGCAACTATCGGCGTCCATAAACTTATACCATCACGTGTAGATATCTCACGTAGACTTGGTGGAATATTATCTGCAGCTCATCAAGGCGGCATGAGCCTCGCAGATGCAAGCAACACCTCACAAGTTGCGAACGGTTTCCTCTCGCTAAATCCGAAAAATTTAGCTAAACTACTTTTGCCCTCAGCTATCAGGGATGAAGACACACAATCTTCGCAAGGTGCTTTGGACAAAAGTGCACAAAGAAACACTAAACGCCGTAGCAAAGCGGGGATTTATCAATGAACGACTCGACGACACAACAATCGATAAAACCCAAAACGCCTTCATTTAGGCGTGCAAATAATCTTATAGCTGTCGCATCAGGAAAAGGTGGCGTTGGAAAAACATGGTTTTCTATTACTCTTGCGCACGCACTTTCGCGCGCAGGTAAGAAAGTTCTTCTATTTGATGGTGATTTAGGCCTTGCGAACGTTGATGTGCAACTAGGCCTTATGCCTAAACGTGATTTGAATGATGTTATTCGTGGACGCCTATCACTAGATAAAGTTGTACAGCGTTATGAGGACGGGAATTTTGATATTGTTGCGGGACGAAGTGGTCAAGCCTCTCTTTCATCTTTACCCTCACAGCGCCTCGCGCACCTTCGTGACCAAATCATAGAAGTTGCAGATGATTACGACGTTGTTATCGCTGATCTTGGGGCAGGCGTAGATAGAACCGTAAGAATGCTATCAGCTTCCGCAGCCCGCACCGTCCTTATCACAACAGATGAACCAACCTCTTTAACCGATGCTTATGCNTTTATAAAGCTTGGGAATGCTGCCGGCATGTCTAAGAATGTGAGCGTTGTTGTCAACCAAGCATCCAGTGAAAGCGAAGGCGAAAAGACATATAAAACACTTTTAAAAGCTTGCCAAAACTTCCTTCGACTAAACCCGCCATTGATCGGCATGATTAGGGTTGATCCGAAGGTTAAAGAAAGCATTCGCCACCAAACCCCTATCCTTACGCGCTCACCAAACTGCCAAGCGGCTGAGGATGTTGAGACTATCGCACGCAAAGTCGCCAAAAGCATTGATGAAAACCTAAAGGTGAGTGAAAGCGTTTAATTAATTTGGCTTAACGTCCACCACCAAAGGTGCCGGAAGTTTGTCATTTAATTTTTCAACAATCTTCTCAAAATCCACTACCTGAAGACCGCTCGCTTCAACCATAGCGCCAGNATGATCTTTCGCTGTTTCCTCCAAGTACTGGTCAAAATATTTCTGCTCTTCAACAACTGTTCGAGAAGAGGCATGATAGTACTGATAGTTTATTTGACTATTCATGACATGCTCATAAAATGGATAATTCGCATCAACTTCATTATTGCGGATATCTGCTTCAAAGCGCTCCATAAGCTTAAAGTCAACCTTATGGCGCATTTCTTCGTATATTGTACTTAAGAAATCCGCCGCCGCTTGCTCATCCGTTAATTGAAATTCAATCTCCAACTCAGGAGCAAAACCCACGAATAAATGATACTCAATTTCGCCATTTTCAAGCAGAACCTCTCTTACGCATCCTTTAAGATTCTGAGCTCCAGCATACATGAAATGATTATTATCTAGCTCCAAGTCGATCCCATAAGCTTTATTATAATGCTCCCCGACGCGCTCTAGTATATTACTTCTCAAATCAAATTCAGCCACCATCTCATGAAGACTCAACATATTTGATGCAGATCTAATCGCACTAATATCACGCATAAGCTCCTGATCTGCTTGAATGAGCTGCATAAGCCTATCCTGGGACACACTCTCCCAGTCCATATATTCCTGATTGGGCTCCACATCCAATACCGCTTTCCTAATCCCGTTTGCGGCTTTATACCCCGCGTCCCCTAATCGATCCAGCTCAGCGTCAATTGCATCAAAACCAGGATCATCTAAATCAGGCAGCATAGGGATTTTTTCACGCATTTCAGCAGATATCTTGTATTGCATATATGAAAACAATGCCAAATCATTGACCAAGGATAGATCAACATCATCCGGGAAAGCTGACTTCAAACCCTTATCATCATCATAGTTCATAATAATTTCTTGAAGCGCTTCTACATCCATCGCCGCTAAGTCTGGGCACAGAACCTCAATATAAGCTACAGATTTCTTATAATCTTTTGATGATTGAACTGGCAAAAGATTGGAATTATCAACGCCTCTATCCACCAATCTCGTTTCAAATACCCTCTTTCCAGTAGCATAACCTTCAGCGTCTGGAACATATTTCGAAGGAGGCTGAAACTTGCGCTCATTTAGAACCTCACTCAGCCTTGCATTAAAATCCAACAAAACTGTTTTGAGAATATCTCGTGACGCCTCATCATCATCCTCTGAAGCTTGCCTTAGATTACCTGCAACAGCTTGCTTTAGATTATCTACAATTTCGAAATCAGTATTAAACAAATTCATTTTATGAAAACCTTTTTAGCACCGTACTTCCAATAATTTAACAAAAAATTAAAACTCAAAAATAATACGCATACCAAGGAAACTCGTATAGAATATATGTATGAGCACAACAGGTTTTACAGGATTGCCCCCCGGCTTTAATGCCGCACAAAGCGAAGCTAGTAACAGTATTTTTTCACTACGCCCCGCAGAGGTGATCAATCTTTCAAGCGAACTCAAAGCCAGCCTTGCCAATTTAAAACAAAGCATAAAATTAAGAGGGGAAGTTGTTAAGCGTAACAATGATGACAGCGTTCGTGTACGTACCGAAAAGGGCGATATTGATATAAAAACTTCGGAAAAATTAGAGCGCGGAGCACGCATTGAAATCGAGGTACAACCAGTCGAGAAGAAAGAGGCAAAAGGCACCCCCATAACACCAAGCGATAAAGTTATAAAAGATTCAGCGCAAATACGTATAACCCGCCAAGCACCACAAGAAGAAACCCCTCCGCCCAAAACAAATCACACCCACTCCCCTGCCAAAGAGAACACAGCGCGATCCAGCATTGAAACGCCGCCAGCTGCCAGGCCTCAGCAATATAAGGCCCCAATACAGCAATCAAACAAACAGCAAAACAGCCTTATAAACAATAACTTACCGCCCATCGGCTCAACAATAAGACTAACCCAAGCGACACGCACTGCAATTCCATATACAGCCACGCCCGAGATATTGAATCATTTTCTAAACACCCCCTCACAAAACACTGAATTAAAACCAATAATCAAAAATGCAGATTTCACCATACCCACTAACCTATCAATAAAGCCCTCTATTGCAGATCCACAAATCCCCCCACAACTGCAAGCCACTTTTGAGGCAGGGCTTAAACCAAATGGCACAAATGCCGCAGACATAAGATTCAAAGTAAACATCAACACCCCGCAAATATTGCAGGTGCCAATCGGTGAAAATAAAACACCACTTATTCCAAACAGTACAGACACAACGGCCACGTTAAAGTTCACATCCCTCATACATAGCATTCAGGCTGACACCCCTCAAAACCCGGCATTTAAAAAAGTACAAATAAAAGCCACCCAAGAAACGGAGACGACATTAAAATCAAAGCCCCTGACTTTTATTCCGGACATACAGACAAAAAATACAGAAACTCTGAATATATTTAAAATTCCAAATAATTTGGATGCCGTTATAGAGAATGAAAAACCACCTCTATTGTTACTAAGCGATCCTAAAACCACACCAAACACCCCTCTCCACAACAAGGATAGTAACATCATTCAAAGCCCAACCCTTAAAGCTGGGCAGATACAAGGCATTATAACTGGGCAAACAAACGCCCAAAAACCAACCATTGAGATTTTCTTCCCCCAATTAGGTGAAGCACGAAACTTTGCGATAGAGAGCAGCTCAGAACATGTGAAAATTGGCACACGTCTCGAACTTAGCCTCAGCCAAACCTCTACGCCCGCCATATCCAGCGCACAGCTATCAGCTACCATCCCACCAGCAGCTCAACTTGTGCTACCCGGAAATTGGGAAAGCCTAGAGCAGCTCCAAAACACACTACAACAACATGCACCGCAAATTGCGAAAAGCCTCAGTAACCTCACCCCCTCTCCTGCACAACCTGCACAACTTGGTCCAGCTATGATGTTTTTTATAACCGCCTTACGCGGCGGCGATTTAAGCCAATGGATGGGCGAAAAAGCCCTAGATATACTCAGCAAAACCAACTCAGGCGCCCTTAAAAAATTACTACAAGAAGGGCGAAGCATGAACCGTATAACTGAGCAAACACACAGTAACGACTGGCGCTGCACTAACATTCCGCTTAGCTGGGAAGGTGAAATCCAAAAAACCGCTCTCTATTACAAACATGAGCACGAAGAAAGCCGTGATGACAGCTCAACGAAATCAGGTACCCGCTTCGTTTTCGACCTAAAGTTAGACAATATTGGGAACGTACAAATCGATGGCCTATTCCGACCACTATCCATTGATGGCAAAAGACTTGATCTGGCAGTAAGAACGGAGCAGCCCTTTAGCGAAGCTACCAAACAAGAAATGCGCCGCATATATACTGATGCACTTAAGCCCAGCGGTGTAAGTGGTGAGCTTAGCTTCCAAGGAAAAAAAGAGGGGTGGGTTACGGTTTATATAGACTCATCTGATAATGACGCTCTAGAATTTGACGCATAATAATTGACATAATATTAAAGCTCATGCTATCAGCATGTCATGGATAAAACACTGACAGATACAACACTTATAGATATAAAGACCTTCTTTAATGCTGTTGGCCAGGACCTTAAACAGTTAATCAAACACTCTGAAGCAAGCGCACCTGTTATCATAATTAACGGAGCTCCACACTCTGGGAAAAGTGCAATAACCGACTCCATTATGGAAGGGGCCCTATGTACAGATGCTAAAATTGATGCTGAAAGCTCATACGCAACTCAGCTTAATATTTCCACTATGGAACGAGAGAGTGCCCCAGTTAAAGACTTCGTTTTCAATACCATAGCTGATCAAACAAAGGGATTTGAACGTATATATGAAAGCTGGACCGGAGATGGTTTAAGCGCATTTTTTTGCAATAGCGCTGTACTTCCAAGAGAACGCTCACCGCAAATCATTAACAATCTACTTAACAACAAAATACATGAAGGCATTTCAGATGCCGATAACCTTCATGCACTCTATAACGCACCCAATGCAAGAGAGCTCCTATCCAGACGCTATGATATAATTCTGGCCACGAATTCAGCAAGAACAGCGCATCTCACTCCAGAACTTACGGTTAACCTCTATCATAGGCGTGAAAACCCAAATCAAAATGACAGAAAGATCAGCTTAAATGTTAACGATAGCGCGCCTTTAGGTAAAGAAGTCGCTGCAATTATGCAGAACCACTTACATCTATTATTTCAGCCAGCACCTATATTGACCTAACATGCATATCAAGATACAAGCCCTCCCATGAAATCAATCAATACACATACCACCCTCAGCCAAATCAAAACGTTTTTCAATGCCGTAGGAAAGGATTTTAAAACGCTTATTGATTCTCAAAATTTCACACCGCCAGTCGTGATTATAAGCGGGGATGGCGCTAGTGGGAAAAGCGCGGTTAGCGATTACATTATGCTGGGCTCATTAGGTCCAGAGGCCATAACAAATAGTGATGCCTCATTCGCCACAACACGAGATAGACGCACCTTCGAAGACACCCCTACCTCCACCAAAGATTGGCAACTTGGCTATATTATGGAGGACGCCTACGATGCAGAGCGCATATATGAATGCTGGAAAGGTAATAACCTGAGCGCCTTTTTTTGCAATAGCGCCGTCCTACCGAAAGACCGCACTCCAGAGGTTATAGAGACACTCTTAAATAGTGAGCATAATGTCAATATGGGCAGCTTACCCGAAAGCATGGATGCGCTTTACCACGCAACTGATGCACGTGACCTACTCTCCCGTGAATTTGATATGATCCTTATAACCAATCCCGGTCACTCTCAGCACCTGAAAGCAGATCTGGACGTTACATTATATTTTGATCCGATTGATATGCATTCAGATAAAAGAGAAATGACTATTAATGTCGATAACAGCACCCCATTAGGCCAACAGATAAGCAACATTATAGGGCAGCATCTACCGCTTCTATCTTAATCACTCTTCTGTCCGCCGCCTAAAGCCTTCAATCGCAATTTCATCAAGAGCGTCATTTTCTTTTTTGTTAAGCACTGCCAGCTCCTGCTCTTTTCTCTTACGAGATGTAATCTCAATTTTTTTATATTCTGAAAAGGCCGTTCGTACATCATCAAGCGCGATTTGAATTCTCGCTTCCAATGCAATCATTTTCTCATCAATTTCTTCGGCGCGCATTTTGACTGCATCTTCGTATGGGCCAAAATATGAGAGCATCTCAACCCCCATCTCACCAGCTTTTTCGCGCTCTAAATCTAATTGCTCAAGCATCGTTTGCTTTTGGGCTTTTAACTCATCAGCCCTGCGATAGAGCTCCGCCACAATCTTTTGTTTTTGTTCAACTGTGTGCTTTCGAACGCGTACTAAGGAATCAAGATCAGCCATATATTAAGAATAGCGCGACTTAGCTTTATATTTAAGCACTTTATAATTGACATAATAAACATTCCTCCTGTATATTAACCCCAATTCAAGGAGCAGTAGAATGAAAACAGCATGGTCTAACGATAAATTCACTCAAGATAAGCTTAGAGAAGGCGCTGAGCTTACTAGCATTGAGACAGAGCAAGGATTAGTTCAGGCCTATCGTCTTGTTCAAAAAGAAGGGAACAGCAAATTTTCTGAAACACTCTACACGGCTGAACATGTAGGCACAATTCCTGCTGATCCGCAAGATAGCGCCTCCGAACCGACAGCACTCTACGAGTTAAAAATGCTCTACACACAAAGTGCTACTTTTGGCCATCAAGTCAACCCAGAAAACGGGCAAAGACATGCCGTATCATTCACTACGCGCTCGTCCAATGGCCCGAAGCAGCTGGCCGACGCAATCACAAAAGCAATTGGTTGGAATTACGCTCCTGAAAAAGTAAACAGCAAACCGGTTACGCAAAATGGAGCAGGTCAACAAATCAAATTAGACCAGCTAGCAGCATAAAGAGACTACATTCCTAGAATAGAGCCAAGGATATCAAAAGATTCCTGTATTGAGTTTCGCTCTTCTTTTTGCTGAGAGAGGAATTCCTCCAACTGCGGATATAGCACCAAAGCTTCGTCAACTGCAGGATCAGAGCCCTTTCTATAAGCTCCTAGACGAATAAGCTCTTCCATATCTTCGTAAGTACTAATAACTTTTTTGGCGCGGCGAATAATATTATTTTCACGCTCGCCTAAAATACCCGGCATTGATCGCGATACAGACTTGAGCACATCAATCGCAGGATAACGGCCACGGTCCGCGATAGAACGATCCATTACAATATGCCCATCGACAATCCCGCGCACAGCGTCAGAAATAGGTTCATTATGATCATCCCCCTCTACCAAAACGGAGAATAGACCTGTAATTCCCCCTTCACCCGGACCTCCGGGCCCTGCACGCTCAAGCAAGCGAGCAAGTTCACCGAACGTTGTTGGCGGATACCCTTTTGAGGTTGGTGGCTCACCTGCAGAAAGACCAATCTCACGCTGCGCCATTGCAAAACGGGTCACAGAGTCAATTAGACAGAGCACTTGCTTACCTTGCATTCGGAAATACTCAGACACCGCAAGCGTCGTGTATGCGGCTTGGCGCCTCATAAGTGCAGGCTCATCCCCCGTTGCAACGATAACAACCGAACGCGCTAAACCATCTTCACCTAGATCATCTTCTATAAATTCTTGAACCTCACGGCCACGCTCCCCAACAAGACCTATCACAGCAACATCCGCGCCAGTATAGCGTGCCATCATTGAAAGCAGTACAGACTTACCCACGCCAGAGCCTGCAAAAATCCCCATACGCTGTCCTTCTGCAGTAGACAGAAAGCTATTCATAGCGCGCACACCAAGGTCAAGCTGCGGCCCTAGGCGCTGACGCGATGCAGGTGCAGGCGGCTTATTTTTCAAAAGAACAGGATTAGAGCCTTGAAAAAGTGGCCCCTTTCCATCAATTGGCTCTGCCATTCCATTAATAACCCGCCCCAGCCAACGATCATCAGGGGAAATTGAAGGCGGCTTTTGCCTAATAATTGCTCTGCAGCCCAAGCCCACACCATCCAACGTCCCAAAAGGCATTAAAAGTGCATGACCATCTCGAAACCCTATAACTTCACATGGTATGTCCGTATCTTCATTTGGGCGTAAATGAACCATCGAGCCAATAGATAAGCCATGGCCAAATCCAGCGATTTCCACTAATAACCCAAGGATTTTAGTTACTTCACCGTAAATTTCTTCAGCCCTAAGCTTATCAATACGTGCCTGGGCTTGCTGTGCAAGACGATCCATAATAATTCCAGTACATTGCCGTGATTTTAGTGCAGAAACCGCGCTTATGCTTAGATATTATTCTAAGCATACCATGAAAATAAAGGCAAACATGTAGAAAGTTAAAGGATTATTAAAACTCTATAAAAATGAGCACTAAAAATAACTATTTGTTAACTATGTTAATATTTGTTAATATAGTTATTAATAATAATTAACAAACTGCCACTTTCGGTTAGGTTTATTAAAGACTGACACCGATTAGAATAAAAGGGATTAATAATATGCGCGTCCTACTCGTCGAAGACGATACATCAACAGCAAAAAGTATTGAGCTTATGCTCAAGTCTGAGGGATATATCATTGATGTCACCGACCTAGGTGAAGATGGTATGGATCTCGGTAAAATTTATGATTACGACATCATCATTCTTGACCTTATGCTTCCAGATATGGATGGATATGATGTCCTTAAAGCGCTCCGTGACGCAAAAGTTGAAACACCAATTCTTATACTTTCAGGCCTAACAGAACTTGATAACAAAATTAAAGGCCTCGGATATGGCGCAGATGACTATCTGACGAAGCCATTTGATAAGCGCGAGCTTATTGCGCGTATCCAAGCTATTGTTCGTCGTTCACAAGGGCACAGCCAGAGCATTATTGAAACAGGCAAGGTCAAAGTTAACCTGGATGCACGCACTGTAGAAGTTGATGGTCAACCACTTCACCTCACAGGTAAAGAATACGGCATTATTGAGCTACTCTCTCTTCGTAAAGGCACNACTCTGACTAAAGANATGTTCCTNAACCACCTTTATGGNGGCATGGACGAGCCAGAAGTTAAAATCATNGATGTGTTCATCTGTAAGCTGCGNAAAAAAATTCAAGATGCAGCTCAAGGCGATAATTACATTGAGACCGTTTGGGGACGCGGGTATGTGCTTCGCGATCCACGAGAAAATGCGAAAGCTGCAAACGGTTAAAACATCGATACCTATTCTTATTCACAAACAACACTATGGGGCAGCCTATAGTGTTGTTGCACTTTTGGGGCATGGCTTTTAATAATTNTATATGATTTGGACGATTCCTAATATCTTATCTGTATTTCGCCTTGCCCTTCTTCCTTTTATGGTCGGGCTTTTTTTACTCCCCTTAGAATGGGAGTGGGCTGCTTGGACGTGCCTGACACTATACATCATTGGCTCGGTCACAGATTTCCTTGATGGGTGGATAGCTAGGAAATACAATATGGTATCCGAATTCGGAGCATTTATAGACCCTATTTCTGATAAGATTTTTGTTGTTACGACCTTATTAATGCTTGTGGCTACTGACCGCATCGAAGGAAGCTATGTGCTGGCCGTTGTTGTGATCTTAGTGCGCGAATTTATTGTCTCTGGTATCCGAGAATATTTAGGATCAGATGGCATAAAAGTTCCTGTAACGAAGCTAGCGAAATGGAAAACGGCTTTGCAAATGCTGGCTCTTGGCGTTCTTATCATTGCCCCACATATACCNCTTGGCTTCTTTTTAGGCCTGAGCCTTCTCATAGGNGCGGCAATTNTGACCGCNGTCACAGGCTGGGGCTACATGAAAGTGGGATTAGAACACATCAAGAATTTCTAGACCAATTCAAGAAAATGTCGTAAACCATTTTCATGATTGATATATACCCGATTGTTAAGCCATTATTTTTCAAAATGGCGCCCGAAAAAGCGCACAACCTTACGCTAAGCATCATGAAAGCTGGGCTTATCCCTGCTTCTCCGTCACGTAGTGATCCAGCATTGGAGCAAAGCTTATGGGGACTTAAATTCCCCAACCCTGTCGGCCTTTCGGCAGGGTTTGACAAGAATGCGGAAGTTATTGGCGCGTCGTTCAAGATGGGATTTGGATTTGTTGAGGTCGGTACAGTCACGCCAAAACCACAAGACGGCAACCCAGAACCGCGCGTTTTCAGGGACCCTGCAAACGAAGCTGTGATTAACCGTATGGGTTTCCCAAATGTAGGTATGAATGCTTTCAAAGATAATCTTGAAAAATTCCTAAGCCAGAAAAAACGCCCTAGCGGNGCTATNGGTCTNAATATCGGGATGAACAAAACCCAAAAAGAACCCGTTAAAGANTATGTTCAGCTTATTCGTATGCTTGGCCCAATGGCTGATTATATGACGATNAATATNTCATCGCCTAATACACCTGGCCTACGNGATCTTCAAAAGCGCGAACCATTATTAGAGCTTATTGGCGGCGTACTAGAAGCACGTGATAAAGCTTGCCGTGAAATGCCGCCGCCNATATTAGTTAAGCTCGCGCCTGATNTNGATAACGCACAGCGNGAAGAGCTAGCNCAAACGCTGCTCGACTCTAAAATTGATGGNGTAATACTTGGCAACACAACATTGGATCGCCCAGAGTTCTTAAGTGATGGTTTCAGAGATGAAAAAGGCGGCCTAAGTGGTCAGCCCTTAACAGACAAGTCAACTCAACTGATATCTGACTTTTACCGCCTCACAGATGGTAAACTTCCTATTGTTGGAGTTGGCGGTATTTCAAGTGCAGAGCAGGCCTATGCTAAAATAAAAGCCGGCGCCTCTTTGGTGCAGGTTTATAGCGCACTTGTCTTTAAAGGTCCGCGTTTAATCGCGAACATCAATGATGGGTTGCTCTCACAATTACAAGCAGATGGTTACAGCAATATTTCGGAGGCTATCGCAGCAGACCACAAGGGATAGAATGCATATATGCTCTTTAAAAAGCCAAAAGATAAAAAGAAAATAATAGAACCGCCTAAGCGTTATTCAAAGTTGCAAATTATTAGTAGCGGCATTGGCGCGGGTATTCTTATTACGCTTTTTAGCATCATATCCCTTCCCCTTGGCATTATGATGATAGGCTTTAGTGCAGGTATTAGCGGCTTTCTAATGGAACGCTATAGCCGAAAAAAATTTGAATATAATGCCGCACAACGTTTTCAGNCGCTGGAANATAANATAGATGNCGCGAATGCCCGTATCAACATNAACCGCGAAGACATNAACCACATCCAAAAAGATGTACACAGCCTAAAACTNTTTCAAAAGGTAAATAATAATAAATCCACCAAGCGAGATGCTANTATANTAGGGAAGATNAAAAAAAGCACTAAGTACATGGATATTGCTAATAATAACAGGGAAAAACCTTCGGAAACGTTAGAAGAAAAAACTGAGAATAAAGACCCCAACTATAATGCTGAAGAATATAATCATATCAGCGATATTGTTGTAAAAGAGTTACTGCATCATGCTGTTGATCATGATCGTATAGAGGTTTTTGTACAGCCAGTTGTCCGCTTGCCACAACGTCAAATCCGGTATTATGAAGTTTTTGCACGCATACGCGCAAAAGCTGGACTATATATTCCGGCTTCTCGCTATATGCCTATTGCTGAGCAGGATAAACTTGATAGCGTACTTGATAGAATTTTACTGCTCCACTGCCTAAAAACCATCGAACAAAGTGCATCTATTGAAAAGGCTACGCCATTTTTCATCAACATCAATAGCCGCACATTGCAAAATGGCGACTTCATGAAAAGACTTTTGGCTTTTGCAAAAAAGAATAGACAGCTGGCGCCGCGTTTAATTTTTGAGATTTCACAAAATGACTTTGAAAATTTATCTGATCCACTTTTGGAAATCATCAAAGGCCTTGGCGTAATCGGATGTAATTTCTCATTAGACCATGTTGATACGACGCGTCCATTTGATATTCAACGTTTACAAAAACACAAAGTCCGTTTTGTAAAAATTAGCGCTGAACATTTCCTTTCAGCATCAACCAACATACGCGCTATGCGGGCTAAGTCACTTCTTGAAAGCCTTGGGATTCATGTCATTTTAGAGCGCGTCGAGAATGAAAAGCAAATTCGCAGATTACTTGATCATGAGCCACAATATGGCCAAGGCTACTTGTTTGGAAAACCTGACATACAAGGTGCATATAAAGATAAAAAGCGCATCCGCCGCGAGGGCTATAAAGAGGATGTTATTTTCGCGCAAAGCTCTTGAGCTCCACTTGTCTTACCCTACTTTTTTGACTATGTTGAAAACATATAAATGACAAGGGGTTCACACATGAAAAAAATTGCTTTAGCGCTTATTACGCCGCTATTGATTTCGCCAGCTTTTGCAGAAGACACTCAAACACCCAACGCCAAACAAGAAACTGCGGCGGAAAAAGAAGAGGTTAAGCCACAACATGCAATCGCACTTCATGGAACGCCCAAATACCCTAAGGACTTTACGCACCTTAGCTATGTTAACCCCAATGCTCCGCAGGGCGGCACATTAAAATTAAGTGCTATTGGCAGCTTTGATTCATTAAACCCTTTCATTGTTAAAGGAACCCCTGCCGCAGGGATGAGCTTTATTCGTTCTGGCTTTATCTATGAGAGCCTCATGCAAAATAGCTGGGATGAACCCTTTACTCTATATGGAATACTTGCGGAAAGTATTGAAGTCCCAAAAGATAAAAGCTGGGCAATTTTCAACATTAGATCAGAAGCAACATGGGCCGATGGCACCCCCCTAACAGCCCATGATGTTGCATGGACATTTAAAACCCTGACTACCGAGGGCAACCCTTTTTTCAAAGCCTATTATGGTGACATTGAAAAGGTCGAAGCTCTTTCAGATAAACGTGTAAAATTNTCNTTTANAGTTTCTGGGAATCATGAGCTTCCGCTTATTGCTGCGGAGATGTCCATCCTTCCTAAACATTACTGGACAGACACAAAGCGTAAGTTCAACTCAACATCACTTGAGGCACCGCTTGGAAGCGGTCCATACACTATTGAAGAAGTAGAGGCTGGACGTAAAATTGTCTATAAACGCCGTGATAATTGGTGGGGTGAAGACCTCGCTTTCTTTAATGGGTTTTATAATTTTGAGCGCGTCCAATATGATTACTACCGCGATAACAATGTAGCGCTGGAAGCCTTTTTTGCAGGTGAATTTGATATTCGTATTGAAAATACAGCTAAGCTTTGGAAACAAGCTTATACAGCACCNGCTATTAAAAATGGCCTTATCATAAAAGAAGACATTGATCATAAAAGTCCGTCGGGCATGCAGGCTTTTGTCTACAATATTAGACGCCCTGTTTTCCAAGATATTGCTGTTAGAAAGGCATTAGCCTATGCATTTGATTTTGAATGGTCAAACAACCAGTTTGCCTATGGCGATTACATCCGCACACAAAGTTTCTACGACAATGCGGAAACAGCGTCCAAAGGCCTTCCTGAAGGCAAAGAACTTGAAATTTTAGAGCGTTTTCGTGGTCAAATTCCAGATAAAGTTTTCACTTCAGAATATCGCGCTCCTGCAACGGATGGTAAAAATGGTATTCGCCTTAACCTCAAAGAGGCCAAGAGAATTCTTGACGAAGCTGGATACGTTTTAGGAAAAGACGGCGTAAGGTCAAAAGGCGAAATCAAACTTGAATTTGAAATCCTCGACTCAAATCCTCAGTTTGAAAANTGGGTTCTGCCCTTCATAAAGAACCTNGAGCGTATCGGNGTCAAGGCGACCTTCCGAGTTGTTGATACCGCGCAGTATCAAAACCGGATGAATGAATTTGATTATGACATGACTATTTCTGGCTTTGGACAATCAAACTCACCTGGTAATGAGCAGCGTGATTTTTGGGGCACAGAAAAAGCTGATATGAACGGTTCACGTAATATAATCGGTGTTAAAGANCCCGTTATCGACACATTAATCGAAGAGCTTGTGCAATCCCATACGCGTGAAGATATTTTGACTTACATTCATGCAATGGACCGTATATTGCTTCATAGTCACTATGTCATTCCAATGTGGCATTATCCAAAGTGGCGCATCGCGCGTTGGAAACATATTAAGCGCCCTAACCCGCTTTCGGATATTAGCCCGCTCATTTCTACGACATGGTGGTATGAGGAAGAATAATATGAACAATATCACAATTGTCATACCGGCGCGCTNCGGCTCGACGCGCTTTCCGGGTAAGCCTTTAGAGCTTATTGCTGGTAAAAGCATGCTCTCACGCGTTATTGATGTTGCCAAGCAAGCCGCTAAAGGCAAAGAAAATGTTGAGGTTTTGGTTGCGACTGATGACGAGCGCATTCTGCACCATGCAGAGATGCTTAGGTGTAAGGCTGTCATGACACCTGAAAGCTGTGAAAGCGGTTCGGATCGAGCACTCGCGGCTGTTAGAGCATTTTACGATGAAGGTGAAGAGCCCGATTTTGTTCTCAATCTTCAAGGGGATGCCCCCTTTACCCCGGTAAGTGTGATAGAAGCCTTACTCAACGCTTTTGAAGAGCAGCCCTATGCGGAGGTGATAACGCCTGTGCACCGCCTAAGCTGGAGTGATCTTGATCGCTTGCGTGAAGCTAAAAAAACAACCCCCTATAGCGGCACAACAGCGACTGTAAATACTGAAGGCTATGCTATGTGGTTTTCTAAAAACATCATTCCAGCGATGCGCAAAGAGCCAAAACTCAGGGAACAGAGCGATATCTCCCCTATTTATCAACATATGGGCTTATACGGCTTTCGCTATAATATACTCAAGCTCTATTGCTCGGCTATGCCCGGTATATATGAACAGCTCGAAGGGTTAGAGCAGCTTAGAATGATTGAAAATGGAATTAAAATCAGCGCGGTGGAAGTTGAGATACCAGAGGGTACAATTCAATCTGGCATCGACACGCCAGAAGATGTTCAACGCGCTGAGGCACTTCTCAATGCAAAAGGATTAGCATGACTACACTTATTATCGCACGTCATGGCAACACATTTGATAAAGGCGATATAGTCACACGCGTTGGTGGCCGTACGGATTTACCTTTAGTAGAAAAAGGGCGCGAACAAGCAAAAGCCATAGGTCGCTACTTACAGAAGAACCGTTTAATACCTGATGTCGTTTATTCCTCTAATTTGCAGCGTACGTATGACACCGCCAAAATTGCCATTCAGGAAAGCGGCGTCACAAATCCAATTTTTCAACTCGATATTTTTAATGAAATAGATTACGGGCCTGATGAAAACAAACCCGAAGAAGAGGTTGTCGCACGCATCGGAAAAGAAGCTATTGATGCATGGGATAAAGACGCAATCGTTCCAGATGGCTGGAAGGTTGATCCGGAGCAGCTAATTAAATATTGGCATGATTTTGCAGATCAAATTAAGGCACATGACGATAACGAAACCGTACTGGTTGTAACATCAAACGGCACGGCTCGTTTTGCACCTTACATCACTGAAAAATATGAAGATTTTATAAAAACGTACACCTTAAAACTTTCCACCGGCGCTATCGGAATTTTAGAATTTTCCGAAGGCGTTTGGCAGGTTAAAGCATGGAATATAAGGCCATAAA
Organism: Micavibrio sp. TMED27; assembly: GCA_002167715.1. Lineage (GTDB taxonomy): Bacteria > Pseudomonadota > Alphaproteobacteria > Micavibrionales > Micavibrionaceae > TMED27. The sequence goes on along the minus strand of NHCG01000009.1, from coordinate 52,962 downwards.
AATATGAGCAATGATGAAAGATTTACCGCGCTAGAAATGAATATGGCACATATTGAGCAAAAGTTTGAAGAGCTCAACGACGTAATTATAGATCAAGCCAAAGAGATTGATATACTCAAGGCTAAACTGAAAATTGCGACACGCAAATTAGAAGAGATTGAAGATCGCTCACAAAATGAAACCGATAAATCACTCTCGCCTACGGAAATAGCCGCGCGCGATAAACCACCACATTATTAAAAAGCTATGCACAATAGTATATTTTGGCCTGACATTTTGAACACTGCGCGCTAATCTTCCTGACATGGCTTTATATATCCTTAAACGCTTACTTTTGATGCTGCCNACTTTGTTTGGCATTATGCTGATTAGTTTTATCATCGTACAATTTGTGCCCGGTGGCCCAGTTGAGCGTATGATCGCGCAATTACAAGGCCATGGAACAGAGGCCACAGCACGTTTTGGCGGTACTAGCGGCGGAGACTCGATGGCGGGCTCCAGTTCCATGATGCAGAACTCAAGTGGCGGTGGACAATATAGAGGGGCGCAAGGCTTAGATCCCGAATTTATAAAAGAACTAGAAGCGTTGTATGGTTTTGATAAACCAGCGCATGAGCGCTTCTTTAAAATGGCAGGTAATTATCTTCGCTTTGATCTGGGAACGAGTTATTACCGTGACATAGATGTTATCGAATTGATTATTGAAAAAATGCCCGTATCCATTTCCCTGGGCCTTTGGTCAACGCTTATCATTTATCTCATTTCCATTCCTCTTGGCATCAAAAAAGCTGTTAAGGATGGCACGCCTTTTGATATATGGACCAGCGCCGCAGTATTTATCGGCTATGCCATTCCGTCATTTATGTTTGCTATTCTGCTTATCGTGCTGTTCGCAGGCGGGCGGTATTTAGACCTTTTTCCACTTCGTGGCCTCACATCTGATAACTGGCAAGATATGAGCTTCATTGAACTGAGCCTAGACTATTTGTGGCATATGGCCCTACCGACAGCAGCTATGGTTATCTCAGGGTTTGCATCACTTACGCTCCTTACAAAAAATTCATTCCTTGATGAAATTGGTAAGCAATATGTTTTAACAGCGCGTTCAAAAGGATTATCTGAGCACCAGGTTCTATATGGTCATGTCTTTAGAAATGCTATGATTATTGTCATTGCTGGATTCCCAGCTGCTTTTATACATATATTCTTCACAGGTTCCTTGCTAATCGAAGTAATTTTTAGCCTCGATGGACTTGGGCTATTGAGTTATGAAAGCGTTATCAACCGTGACTACCCAGTTGTATTAGGCTCACTTTATATCATGTCATTAATCAGCCTTGTCATGCACCTGATAAGGGACATCGTATATGTGATGGTTGACCCACGCATCGACTTTGAAGTGCGCGGCGCTTAGAGCTCTATTTTTGAAAAGATATTAAGCAAGTACAGTTTCAACGCACTCAAGGATTTCTGCCATTTTCACAGGTTTTTTCAAAGATGCATCCGCCAATTCATCAATCGCCTGAACCGCTTTATTAGCATCCACTAGAAAGCCACCTCCGCTAATAGCGATGATTTTAGCTTTCATCTTATTCTCGCGGGCATATTCAATAAGATCAAAACCATCTTTATAGGGCATGATTACATCTGTAATAATTAAGTCATAATCATTAACCTCACCTAAGTGATCAATCGCCTGACGTCCATCAAAAGTGACAAAAGTTTCATAACCATTGGATGTTAATATATTCGACAATAGCTCTGCAAAATCCACATTATCATCAGCGATTAAAATTTTAGCCATGACTACCCTTTTTTATTCTTAATGTAGAGATATGAAAGTAAGAACACTCTAATAGCAGAAGACAGATTTGCACCCTCTTCTTTACGACTATCAATAAAACTGCACAGTTCATGNACACTACAATCCTGNCCTTCAGCAACATCATGGAGGATGTCCCATACTAAAGGTTCCAGAGATATACTTGTCCTCTTACCATTAATCACAATATTGTATTTNTTCATACTATTGAGTTTAACGGTGAGGGATGCCTCAACTGTTAGAATGTGTTTTTCAAAATCTTTCATAAGGACCACCTAAACTAAAGGGTACTATAGCATTTAAATATTGCGTTTACATTACTTAATTCATTGAAAAACTAAATACTAAAACGCACAGTGGAGAAGCCTTACAAAAATTCTATGGTAATATCAAGTAATACCACATAAGATTANAAGTGNTTAGAACTGTATGTAAAGTATATGATGCGTGAAAACCTCGACATATGCCTTATCGAAGATGATAAACTTGATTATGCGCTATTCAAAGAGCAGCTCTCACTTATCCCTGCCTCANCCTTAAATTACACACTCCACCATTTTGATAGCTATCAGAGNGGATTAAATGCNCTTAACAATAACAANTTCGACATTTGCTTNGTCGACAATAACCTTCACAATGATCTNGGATCTGANCTTATAAAGAACGCCGCTAATATAGAGGGCACCCCCCCTTTTGTAATTATTACAGGTAAAGAAACACCTGAACTTCACAAAGACCTCACTCAATGTGACGTTTACTCATATATTTTGAAGGATGAACTATCCCCTTCCAAAATTCGTAGGGCGATCACTTATACTTTAGAACATGCGCGAATTACCCATCAGCTCCAAACAGAACGTGATCTCATATACCGTATTATACAAGACTTACCTGATCCCGTTATCGCAATTTGCAAAGGGCATATTAAGTTTGTGAACAATACAACCTGTAACATAACAGGCTACACGTCAGAAGAATTACAAGGTCAAAATATCAGATTTTTGCTGCCTGAGATAACGGATGATCAGATTGTTCAAGCCTGTGAGAATGGAAATTTTTCGCTCATTTCAAATATAACTACAAAAGCAGATGAGGAACGTCCTATTTACTGGCGTGGAATTAATAAAAATAGAAGCAGCAATACATTAGACGATACTTTCTACATCTCTGGTAAAGACCTTACGCAGGAAGAAAAAGAACAAGAGCTTTTAAGGCGTAAAGAAAAGATGGTTTCACTAGGCTTTTTATCCAATGGCATAGCCCATGAAATCAACAACCTGCTTGTGCCTATTCAACTTGCTAGTGAAATGCTTCAAGAAGACACGCCTTTAGAGGATACAAAAGAATTAAGCGAAAAAATTATTCGCAATACTGAAGCTGCGGCTCGTTTAGTTGAAGATATACTGATTTTTTCAAGAAATGATAAAAAGGAAACTGATCCCCTTCCTCTAGATTCTACTTTTAAAAAGAGCATGGCATCTATCACGGAGAGCATACCTAAAGGCATTAACATCGAAATTCAGGGTAATGAAACTCTAAAAGATAAAGCAGGACACGTTACCCATAAATCGTTTGAACGTGTTCTTAGACATATCATTATGAATAGCTCTCAGTCCATGAATAACAAAGGAAGCATTAGCCTCAAGATCTCAGAAACTGATGAACAACATCTNCCCTGCACACNGACTAATCAAGCCCCCTCNGGTAAGTTTCTACATATTCAAATTTCTGATCAGGGCCAAGGCATTCCGGNAGAGTTTCAAAAGAATATTTTCGACCCCTTTTTNACAACCCATAAAGGTTCAAGCATAGGGCTTGGTTTATCCATTGTTCACGCTGCGGTTAACAGCTGGGATGGGCATATTGATTTTGAGAGCAAAGAAAATGAAGGGACACGTTTTGATATGTGGATCCCTTATATAGAAANANCNAATTAATAAAGGCTGTCTAATGCAGCCTTTATTTTCCATTGCATTAACCGACTGCCCCATTGTAGTCAACAAGAGGGAGAGCTGTTTTAATCTGAAGCCTATCCATGTCGTCACCAATNGGATCTAATACATCTTTATGCAACTGGGTATAACCAAACTCGGAATGATTTTGAAAAACCTTTCCTTTCAAGTCATCTAAAACAGTCTTATCAAACATGAACAAGCGATCAATTACCTGATTACGTGTTAAATTGTCATGCTTATCTTCAGGTATAGCCGGTACATTCATAGCTTTTTCAAATATACCCATCATAGATGATATACGTGCACCATGGATAACTTCTTTGTTAAAGCTAGCCGTTGCATTTTTCTCTTTTAACAACAAGCCCCGATCTTTAAATACTCGAGATAAATTCTTTGCGTTTTGCTCCATTTGTTCAACAACACTTATCATGTTGTTATAAAGACCTAAACGGCTTAGATGTGAGGCTACAGCTCTATATTTCTCTTGCTCATTTGAACTTTCAGAATGTTTAGCGCGTTCTTCCCAGAACTTAGGATTATAAAGCTCAACTTCGGCGCGAACGACACCTTCAACCGTTTCCTTCAAAGCACTTCTAACTGTTACTAGGAACTGGTTATTAAACACACCCGATTCTCTTAAACGATCAAAACGATCTTCATTTTCTAAAATAGCAGCGCCAATACCGTCCATAACAGTCGACCACATAGACAGTCTAGATAATGTTCCACCATGCTGAATAGCACGCGGCAAATCACGCTCACCTCCACTATCTTTAGGACGCTTCACAGGGCGACTACCTGTGCTGGTGATCGACCTTACAAACTGATCAATCACTATCGGGTAACCACGCTTATTTATAAGATTTTCATGTGTATTTCTGGCTGTTTCAAAAAACTCAAACACATCTTGGCGCAGGCCATTCTTATCGTAAAAAGGATCATTTGATAACGCCTTATGAAGATTTTTATCAGTCAGATAGTCAATAGACTTAGTCATATAGCTAAAGGCCATATCTGGATTGAGCATATAGATATTTCCGTCCATCCCTTGAAAACTTGTTTCAAGCGTGACTTTGATACCATCATCATCCGCTTTTTTCAGTACGTGAGGCGCTAATTTATATTGCGCGTCATGGGCTGGGCCAAGCGGGTGAAAGCCACGGTTCATGCTCTGACCACCTGTGCCGAAATTCGTAAGGTGAAGACTTGGTTTGTCCGACATATCGCTCATAGCTTCAGCCAAAACCTTTTCCTTCTGCCCCATTGCACGTCCCATATGTGCGCCAGCAGCAATGGCGCCGTCATAGCGATGGGAATCTGAGAAACCAAATTGATCTGCTTCCATGCTCATTTTGAATGGGTGATATTCACGGCCATTAAAGATATGATCACGGTAGCTTTGATTCGTAATCAAGAGCTGAGATAGACGTTTAAATTCGTTCTGCCCTTCCCTGTCTTCGCATAATCCGCTGATGCTAATTTTATTTTCAATTCCAAATTGCTTTGCAAAATAAAGAGCGGTTAAAGGTGTGATGGCCTTATCAGTTTCAGCAATCAGGAAACGTATATTTCGTCCTTGCTCAACATATTTATCAAATTCACTGATCATACCCATTTGTTTTACAACTGTTTGCTTTGCATTCATCGTTTGGATGAGATCAAAGTCTTTCGCAGTTGCAGCGTCAACCATCGACGATAATTGATCAAAATAAGTGGCGTCTGCCTGCTCTGGCTTCTTTTCTGGATCAATAAACAGACCATGTTCACCAAGTGCAGAGCTAAGTGATTTTGCGTTGAGGCGGAAATGAACCTGTGCGAAACTCAAACCATCATTTCTTAGGTCAGATCTAAGATGTACTAACTGCTCTTGAAGATGTAATTGATCTGCATTTGTTTTTGAAAGAATACCATTCAACGGCTCAATCAAATCATTTGGATCTGATAAGCGCCACTGTGAATCTTTTTTGAATTGTTCATATTTGCCACGTAAAATTGATGAATCCGTATCAGCCTTTGCATCATAGTTTTCAAAGAAAACCTGATATTCACTCATATTTTCGTGGGTTTTTTCAATATGCTCGATAAGGCTTTTTACCGTCTCCTTATCTGCCGCATCAGTCAGAGAAACTTGCAACTTTTTAAAACGCTCAGCATATTCATCCAACATCAAAGTTTGAAGCTCTATACGGCGATGCATAATGTCTTTAGGCTCAACATCTGTGCGTCCGTCCCAATCAAAGGGAATCCATGTCGCAATCGTTGTTGGCATATAATCAATTTTATTCCACTCTTCGCCATATAGCTCTTGCCCCACCTGCATTGCTAAGCGTGCCATTTTAGCTCTAGCTTCACGTGCAGAGGTAATCGCCTGAATAGAGTTCGCACTCTCTTTCGCAAGTGTTGGTTTTTCAAATGGAATTTCAGCGGCTTGCTCTAAAGCGGCATCAGCATCGGAAATAGCCTGTGCATCTGCGCCTGATGCTCTTACAAAGGCTGCATTAGCGATGCTCACGCCTTCTTCAACGGTCTTGCTTGTAACGGGGTGGCCCGTAAAAACAGCACCATAAATTGCATATATATTCTTTGAAAACTCTTCTGCCGATAGCTTTTGTCCCTCACTATCAAGCGCTAACCTCTTAATTGCCTTTTTAAAAAGATGTTCATTATGATCGGGCGAAGTATCGCCAGAGTAATTTGCTAAACGCTCAACACGATGCGCTCTTGCATTTTGGGCAATCAATTCTACGGCTTGGTCAATTGCAAGGGGCTGGTTTGATTGGGGATACTGAAAATCCCCTGCTTTAATACTTTCAGCCAGCGCCATAATCTCGCCCGCTTTTTTGTGTTTCCCAAAATGTCCTGCAATACGACTTTGCATACAACCCCCACACTTTATTTTCATATTTTGGATGTTAAGGTTTTAATTTGTTAAGAAATCAAATGCAAGTTTTTTGAAATCCCCATCACATTTTCCTGTGTTAAATAGCGCTGAGCAAAGGATTTCACAAAATAATTCGTTTGCGTACGGAAATTAACATTTCAATTGATCTATTCTTATTAAGCTTTGAAAGCCTGCCTTCATAATAATCAAAAACACTTCATGCATCATCACAATGATGAACGCCATTCGCACTTAAAACGAAGGCATATTCTATAGACCAATATAATATTTTGATAAGAAAATTTCGGATATATACAACAGGAGAAGTGGTGGGCCAGGCCGGACTTGAACCAGCGACCAATCCGTTATGAGCGGACTGCTCTAACCAACTGAGCTACTGGCCCTCCATGGGGGTGACTTTATTGTGTCTTTATCTGGAACACAAGCCTGTATTTTTCAAAGATGTGAATTTATGCGTTTAATCCGCCTATTTGATATGTTTTTGGCGCGATTTGCATCCTGACATTCGAAATAATATCGCTCACTTCGCTTCTATTCTCTGCTGAGGCGCGAATAAGCTTTTTCAATGTTTGGGACACATCCTTCGGCAGCTGATCGTTCATGGCTTGAAGCCCTTTATTTGCGATCGCTACCATTGTTTTGCCTTTAACGCCCAACTCTTCTTCAATTTCTTTGTTTGAGGCGGGTGCATCACTTATACCCAAAATAGCGTCCCATACATGACCTTCATCTTCTGGCATTTTTTCAACTAAATTGAGCAGCGTTTCTACAACAGCCTTGTTATTGAAGATCGATACGTCCCAATCTTTGANCTGCTCTTTCAAGCTTNCTTGATCATTTGAAACACAAGTAGAAAACATCTCAGGTAAAATGCCGCGATTATTAGCTTTAGTCCTGAGTTTTCTTAGAGCCCCNGCTTCAATTTGCCTAATACGCTCACGCGTTAGATCCATACTTTTTCCAGCCTCCTCCAGCGTATAATCAGAGGGTAGATCTATACCAAATCTCATACTGAGAACTTTTATTTCATTTGGTTTCAGGTGCGCTTCTAAAAATGCTTTTACAAATTCAGACTGTTTTTCAAGGTTAACCTGATCATATGGAGAAGGCGTATTGGTATCAGGAATAAAGCTATTACCATCGCGATCATCATCATCCGAGGTGACTTGATCGAATGACGTTGTCTGTGTCTCAGCCACTTGTTGCTTGATCTTGCGTATTTGATCAATTTTCATGCCGGTTTCTTTAGAAACGGCCTCTATAGGGACCTCCTCAAAATTGCATTCTAGCTGCTTCGATAAATCTCTTTGTGCGTTAAAGATTCTTCTATTTTTAGAAAGGACATGGACAGGCACTCTGATATCTCGTCCCTCATTCAAAACAGCTCTTTCTACATTTTGTCTAATCCACCAACTCGCATAAGTAGAGAATTTAAAGCCCTTTTGTGCATCAAATTTTTCAGCAGCTTTTTGAAGCCCCTCCTCACCATGTGCGATAAGATCATCATCTGATACGCCTGATCCACTGTATTTTCTAGCGTATTGTGGTACTAATCTGATGTTACTTTCAATAAATTCATTCCTCGCTTTAAAAGCATCCATCACAGCTTTTGCTACCTGAGGATTCGAGGTATCCATCTCTTCTGGGGCCCAAACATAAACATGCTCATGGCCATGCTCGTCATAGACTTTATCGCCTTTACGAACAAANNTTTTACCTGTTGCTAGCTCAATAAAATCACCTTGTGGGAGCTGGTCTATAGCTTGGCCACTTTGCTCTACACTTTGATCATCTAGTTCATTTAAATCATCATCGTTATTTAGATCGTCCTGATCTTGATCTTCCGTTTCATCTTCCGGTTTTTCTTGCGCGGCTTGCGCTGGGAGTTTTTTAGGCTTCAGCAGTTTTGCCCCAAGCATGATTGTAAAAAATTCCCACTCTTTGTCCTTGCTTACGCCTTTTGGGGTTCTTGAGACTTCAATACTATGCAGCTGTTCTGCGGTTAAGCTTGCCCCTGCGTAACCATTATCGGCGAACAAATCCTCTTCATTTTTAGTTTCAGTTTCAAGGTCATCATCCGTATCACTTGGATCGAACAAATCAAGCTCAATGAGTTCGTCGCCATCCTTCACCCCGGCTTCGCTTAAAAAATCAACCACGAGACCAGCGCGGCCAATCTCTTCATCAGCATCACTAACTATAGCCTCTGGTGTTTCTTTTATTTTTGCGGGCTGTTTTGCTTTTGTCGCTTTTTTTTCAACAGCTTTAGCTGTTACTGCAGGTTTTTTTTCTGGTTTATCGAGATCAGAACTCTGCTTTTCCAATACTGGTGCCACCTGATCAATCACTGGCTTTTTAGGGCGTTTTGGCTCTACTGGAGTAGATACTTTTTCATCACTAACTGACTTCGCTGGCTCAGCTTTTTCTTTTCTATCTTCAGGGTGAATCAGTGGCTTAATCTCTGCCAGCTGTGGCTTTGGTTTTGCTACAGCTTTTTTGACTACAGCCTTTCTAGTTCTAGGCTTTTTCAACCCTGCTCCAGAGGTGCTAACTGTTGCCCTCTCGCTAAATGCAATACTGCTCGTATTTTTAGGAATATGCTTGAGTTGTTTTTCGAACCTGGCTTCATACTCCTTGAACACAGCAAGATGAATTCTTTGATGTCTTGCAGATGATGTGTCGTCAATAAGATCGACAATCGGGGACATAAAAATTGCTTTTTGAAATAGTGGGTTTTGGTCACGCAGGGTATTAAGTGCACTGGCCTTTAACGCCTTAATGACTTCAATATTTGTTTTCAACTGGTAAGCGAGATCTTTTTCCTCGAGAACAAATTTATTTTCAGCGCCAAAAAGTCCGCTTATAACTTTCTTTTCGTCACCTTCGAGCGCATCAATCCAGCTCACAATAATTTGCACCTGATTGGCACGGTCAGCTTCATTAAGCTCTGCTACATCATTATTAGCGGGAGAAGGTTGTATTAAATTGCCGACATCTTGTGCATCATGGTTTTGTGAAAATCCGCTATCAACCGCTGCGGTACCCTCGTTTTTCACATGAAGCTTAGTTCCAAAATTTGATGCCAAAGCCTCTAATTTATTAAGTGATACAACTGTATCATCTGAATTCTTCTCAGCCATTTTCCCCCACGAAAAATATAATTATGAAAAAAATTTTTAGCAAAGCCCTTATGGTAACGCAAGAAAAAATTTATTTTGAACTCTTATCCTGCTGTACCTGCTCCGAGCTCATAACTCTTTTTGTAAGCCCATACCAAATTAATCCTGTTAATATCAATGACACATATCCATCGACCGCAAAATGCAAACCCAGATATATTATGCTTAAAAGTGAAGCCCCCCAAAAGACAGCCATCATAAGGAAGGCAAAACGATCCTTTTCCTTAAGATAAAAAACAAATAGAGCAACTATACTCATATGCATACTTGGCATTGCTGAGATCGCATTTATATCAACCACAACATCGTCTGTTGTCATTCTATATAGCTCTTCCTTAAGGATCATGACTTTTAGCTGATCTGTTTCAGCATGGATTTTTAGCGCCTCAATCAATCCTGTATATGGATTAGCTCCGGTATAAAAATCATCATAAAATAGTGGTCCAACTGACGCTAAAGAAGCTGCGAGCAATAATCCTAAAAGCGTCCAACAGAGACTATAAGCCCATATAAACTGTTTTTGAAGATTGTGATCACGCTCATAAAATAAAGCATATGTGACCACACCAAAAATCACTGGGAAATAAAGTATATAAACATAATCGAGCGGCGTTTGCAGCGAATGCGCCTCGATCATTGGCAATATAATTTCATGCGGATAGCGACCAAAGTGCAATATTTTATCAATATTTGAAAAGAGCGGGTCCCAGCCATATTGTGTTAAGCGCGGAATAAGCGATTTTCCTACACAGAAGAAAGTCGTAATTACACTTATTGAAATGAATCCACACAGTGCATTCGCAGCCCTGCGTCCATATTCTGCACTGCTCTTCATTTCATTTATTTGTGCTTTCATAGCGGCACTTAAAGACAGCTTAGTCTCGCTCTGCGTTTTTTTATAAATCTGGTATATAAACCATAGAGCCAGATGTATTGCAGGTATAATGAATAAAATACCCATTGTAAGGCCTGCACTAGACACTTTTAAAAACTCAGAAACACTTGCTCCGCAAAAATAAGCCGCGGAGAAAACGGTCAATAAAAACAAGGCATTAAAAAAAAATAATNGCTTATATTCAATAACCGAATCTTTGAACGCGTTTATGATCGTCATAAACAGTCCTCCCTTACACTTATCTGATTACAAAATAAGGGATGAGCATTGCACGACTCTTATATTTAGGTATCTAGGAAACTTCTAAGCTTACGGCTACGGCTTGGGTGCTTCAGCTTACGAAGGGCTTTGGCTTCGATCTGACGAATACGCTCACGTGTTACGTTGAACTGCTGCCCCACTTCTTCCAATGTATGGTCTGTGTTCATACCAATACCAAAACGCATACGAAGTACGCGCTCTTCACGTGGAGTGAGTGATGCTAAAACGCGCGTTGTTGTCTCACGAAGGTTTGAGTGGATCGCACTATCGATAGGTGCAAGCGCATTCTTATCTTCGATAAAATCACCCAATGATGAATCTTCTTCATCACCGATTGGTGTTTCAAGAGANACAGGCTCTTTTGCAATTTTAAGGACCTTACGAACCTTATCAAGTGGCATATGCAAACGCTCTGCTAATTCTTCTGGTGTTGGCTCACGGCCAATCTCGTGCATCATTTGACGGCTTGTACGCACAAGCTTGTTGATCGTTTCGATCATATGCACAGGAATACGGATTGTTCGTGCCTGGTCAGCGATAGAACGCGTGATTGCCTGACGGATCCACCATGTTGCATACGTCGAGAATTTATAGCCACGGCGATATTCGAACTTATCAACCGCTTTCATCAGACCAATATTACCTTCTTGAATAAGGTCCAGGAATTGAAGACCACGATTTGTGTATTTCTTTGCGATAGAAATAACCAGACGAAGGTTAGCTTCGACCATTTCTTTCTTCGCGCGCGCCGCTTCTTTTTCACCTTTTTGAACGGTACCAATTACACGGCGCCATTCAGAGATTGGTAGCATTGTTTCTTCAGAAATCATACGCACTTGCTCACGCATTTTTTCTACTTTTGANCCATTCTTCTCAACAAAGACATCCCAACCCTTACCCTTGAAGCTTGCAGCAGACTCAACCCAGTTAGGATCAAGTTCTGATCCAAAATATTGCTTCATAAAGTCTTCGCGTTTTACCTTACAGTCCGTGGCAAGACGCATCATCTTACCTTCGACACTTACAAGTTCACGGTTAATTTCATATAGACGATCAATTAGCTGCTCAATACGCGCGTTATTAAGACGCACCTCGTTCATATGCTCAACCATATCTGATTTCAGGTCTTGGTATTTCTTATTTGTTTTCGCATCAGGCTCGTTACCCGCTTGAAGTGCTTCTAAGCGCTCTTGCTGAACCTTTTGCATTTTTTTATAAGTTTTTTGGATACCGCCGAAGATTTCATAAACCTGTGGTGCTAGCTCCTCTTCCATAGCAGCTAATGATACATTTCCTTCATCTTCAGATTCTGTTTCACCGTCTTCGCTATCATCATCACTATCTTCGTCCAGATCATCATCAGACTCTGAATCACCCTCACTGTCTCCGGCACCCTCTTCTGTCTCATCTTCAGGGACATCGTTGTAAGTGGCATCAAGATCGATCACTTCACGAAGAAGAATGTCACCATTTTGTAGCGCTTCATACCATGCGATAATAGATTCAATAGCGAGCGGGCTTTCACAAATACCGCCAATCATTAATTCACGGCCAGCTTCGATACGTTTTGCAATCGCAATTTCACCCTCACGAGATAGAAGCTCAACCGCTCCCATTTCACGAAGATACATACGGACTGGGTCATCGGTACGACCCGTATCATCATCCGCTATATTACCGCCAGCTTCGTAGTCTCCGCCTTTAGATTCACCTTCACTTGATTCTTCGGTTACATCATCTTCGCTTTCAACCAGCTGCACACCAAGATCAGACAATGTTGCCATCGCNTCATCAATCTGCTCAGATGANAATTCACCTGCAGGCAAGGCTTCATTGATTTGATCNTAGGTTAGAAAACCTTTATCTTTACCTTGCTTGATTAGCTTTTTCACTACAGTTTCAGGTGAACCGCCTGATCTTGCTTCTTGATTTTCTTCTGATTGTTTGTCGCTCACAGCCAAATTTCCAATATTATTCGCAGCCATTTATAAAATTCCGAATCACTAAAGATTAAATCTTATTTCCCTTTAAAATCAAAGTATATAGATACAAAAGCCGTAAGCTTTACACAATTAAGTCTATATGGCTAGCCTTTAGATGACCTACCACTTTGCACAATATCCTTTAAACGGCTTTCCATTTCCTCATCCGAGTTTTGCCATGCCTCTTGCCATTCACGCTTAATTTCCTGCTCGATCGAGCGCCCATTCATCTCATTATAGACAGCCAGCCAAAGCTGACTAACTCTTCCCGCTTCTTCTGTTTCAGAATCGTACGGACGGCAAAAAGCAGCGTGAACATATACAGATTCGTTCAAGATGTCATTAATTTCTTGCTCAAAGCCTGCATTTTTTAATATGGAGTGCAGTTCACCATTGTCAACTGCGCCGGAAGTTTCGTAGTTCATCAGCAAATGCTGGCGCAACAAATCATGTCGAGGCGCACGCATAACCATCATTCCTAACTGTTCTTCGACATCATCAAAGATATACGGATTATTTATAAGTGCCGCCAGCAACATACGTTCTTGTATCAACCATTTTTGCTGCGCCATCGGCGCGCGCGGTTTAATTGGCGCAGGCTTATTACCCTTTGCGCCATAGCCCTTATTTCCGTATCCATTATTACTTGGCTTTTTCCTCGAAGTGAAAAACGTATCAGAGATACGGCTTCTTATTAGTTCGCGGTAATGCTTTTGCACATCAGCATCCTGAATACGTGAGACGCTATCATTCAGGCTTTTTTGCAAACCAGCCCGCGCCTCAGGTGTATCAAACTTGCGCCCTCCCGTTTGCACAGCCCAAATAAAGTCAAATAACGAGTAAGAGGACATTAGCACTTTTTTGAAAGCATCACGACCAGAGGATTTCAAGATACTATCAGGATCNTCNCCATCAGGGAGGAAAGCAAAACGNGCTGAACGCCCCGCTTTAATCAACGGCAATAAATTTTCACAAGCCCTTGAGGCTGCGCGGCGTCCAGCGGCGTCTCCATCAAAACATAAAACTGGGTCTTTTCCATCCTCGCCTGACATGGACCAAAGAAGCGTAATCTGCTCATCCGTTAGAGCCGTCCCCATAGGCGCAACAGCCCCTTTAAAGCCAGCACTATAACATGCAATTACATCCATATAGCCTTCGGTTACAAGAAGCGTATGCCCCTCACGTGCAGCAGGGCGCGCTAGAAACTCGCCATAGAGCATCCGCCCTTTATCAAAGAGAGGCGTCTCAGATGTATTAATATATTTTGCCGGCTTATAATCTCCACGATCAGGCGGGCGCATCTCATCTGGCAAGATACGGCCACCAAACGCGACAATATTNCCGCGACGATCCGCAACNGGAAACATCAAACGGTCTCTNAANAATATATAAGGCTGCCCACCGCGAGNAGATTCTTTCAAGAGGCCAACAGTCATCATTTCCTGGTCACGATAGCCTTTTGCGGTGAGATACTTCCTCAGTGCCTGCCCATCGCCAGGAGCAAAACCAATACGAAAACTTTTTATTGCCGCTTCGTTCAAACCGCGTTCGTGCGCGTACGACAGAACGTTGGCGTACTCTGCACTTAGGAGCTGATCTTGCATCCAACTCGCCGCTTCATCCATGAGCTCAAGAAGGCGTTTACGCTTATCGTTTTTTTCCTGAGCTTTTGGATCAAATTTAGGCATTTGCAGTCCAGCCTGCCCAGCCAACATTTCAACAGCTTCGACAAAACCAAGACCGTCATGCTCCATGACAAATTTCAATACATCACCATGCGCACCACAACCAAAACAGTGATAAAACTGCTTATCATCATTAATTGTAAAGGATGGCGTTTTCTCATGATGAAANGGACAGCAGGCTTTGTACTCACGACCAGCGCGCGTCACTTTAATTCGTTGCCCGATAACATCGGACAGCGATAAACGACTGCGTATCTCTTCTAAAAACCCTTGTGATATTGACATAGGCGCACATTAGCAAAGGTTTTAGGGCATTGCACGCACTTCATTTGATCCGCATGAAGTTTCGCACAGCTTCCCCATAAAACTGAATAATCCAAGACACATCAGCACATAACAGTAAGCATAGGATTTTGGCCGAAATCACTTAAATAGTAATTTTTTTGTATTTTTTATGCATTTTGGGGTTGTGCAGGAGCAAAAATAGACATATAAGTTTTTCCATACAAACAAACGGACAAATGGTTGGAATAGAGAATGCCTAAGGTTTTTGAAAAGAATCATAAGATCAAAGTGATTGAATACGGATCACATACAGAAACCTCACCCCTTAACGATATCAAAGCAGCAATTGCAAAATTTTTTATTAGCTTTGTAAATTCAGAACAAAAATTGGCCTCAAAACCATAATTTTTCGATATTTATCATAATATAAAAATTGTTTTCCACAAACGGACTTACGTCAAATACAAGGCTCAGTAACGCTTTTGACGCAGTGCAATATTAGCATTTCGCTAAAATTTGCACTAAATACTTTTTTTATGTATTATTTTACGCATAATATAACTGAGCAACAGTGGAGAGTGTTAATGCCAAAAGTGTTTATGAAAGATTCGAAATTAAAAGTGATAGAATATGGAAGCGAATGTAATGAAGATTTTGCTCTCCTTGAAAATCTAAAAGCTAAAGTTATCGAATTTTCAAAGAAATTATTGGCAGCATAAAAACGATCCATTCGTTTCAAAGAATCAAAAAGACACCTTATGAGGTGTCTTTTTTCTTTTGGCCCTTAAAGAGGCATATTTATTTTTTATGCAAGCTTCCCTTTAACTATGCCGCCCGCTTTACTCATATCAACTTGACCCGCATATTTTTCTTTCATCACGCCCATAACTTTTCCCATGTCACGCACACTTTCAGCACCAACTTCCGCGATAAGATCATCTATAATTGTAGACACCTCTTCATCGCTTAACTGTTTTGGTAAAAACTTTTGAATGACAGCAATCTCTTGCTCTTCTCTTTCTGCTAGCTCTTCACGCCCTGCATCACAGTATGTTTTCGCCGATTCTTGACGCTGTTTAATCATTGCCTGAAGCATGGATAGGATCTCTTTTTCATCAACCCCTTCTGCATTGCCTTTCGCACGTGCTGAGATATCACGGTCTTTAAGCGCCGCAAGTATAAGACGAATAGTTGAGACCACCATTTGATCCTTTTCTTTCATCGCATTTTTAAGCGCTGCATTAAATTCCGCTCTTTTATCCATTTTTTTCTTTCCTTTTTGAAACAAATTCATTATTAAATCGTTTTCTAGCGACACACTAGCTAGAAAGATTTCTTATATGCCTGACTTTTCTAATCTAAAACAGCCCTCAAACGCAAGCGCTGTTATTGTTTTTGCAGATGGAACAACCTTTTTCGGACGTGGATTCGGATCTCAAACAAAGAGTGTTGGCGAAATATGTTTCAACACTGGTATGAGTGGTTATCAAGAAACACTCACAGATCCAAGTTATGCCGGTCAGATTATTAATTTCACATTTCCCCATATTGGAAATATTGGAACTAATGATGAAGATATGGAGACAGGCACGCCAGCTGCACGCGGCCTGATTGTTCGAGAAGATGTGACCGAGCCATCAAACTGGCGCGCGGATGAACACCTTGAGAGCTGGTTAATAAAACATAAAATCCCTGGTATTAGCGGCATCGATACACGAGCACTTACACGCTACATCCGTGATAATGGCGCACCAAATGGTGTCTTATGCTATCAACAAGACGGTCAATTTGATCTTCAAGAGCTACATGAAGAGGCTCAAAATTGGCCAGGCTTAAAGGGTATGGATCTTGCGATCGAAGTTACATGCGATAAACCATATGCATGGAAACAGAAAAAATGGACAACACAGGACGGCTACACTGATCAAAATGCGCCAGAATTTAAAGTTGTCGCTATTGATTACGGTGCTAAGAGAAACATTCTGAGATGTCTTGCACAGGCCGGCTTTGATGTCACTGTTGTTCCTGCCAATACAAGTGCAGAAGACATTATGGCTCTTAAGCCAGATGGTGTTTTTCTATCAAANGGTCCTGGCGACCCTGAAGCTACTGGCCAATATGCCGTACCTATTATTCAGAGCCTTATTGAAAAAGATGTTCCAATTTTTGGTATTTGTCTAGGACACCAGCTTTTGGCGCGTGCCCTTGGAGGAACAACACGTAAAATGCATCTTGGTCATCGTGGTGCAAACCAACCTGTAAAAGATCTACAAACAGGCAAAGTTGAAATCACATCTCAAAATCACGGTTTTGAGGTTGTTGTAGACTCACTTCCTGAGAATGTTGTGCCTTCGCATGTTAGCCTATTCGACAGCTCCAACGAGGGCATTCGCCATACTGAGAAACCGATTTTTTCAGTACAATATCACCCTGAAGCTTCACCAGGCCCAGAGGATAGCTACTATCTGTTTGAGCGCTTCGCAGAAAATATCAGAAAGGTGAAAGCGGCATAAACGAATAATAAATACATTTTTCAGCGAATAGAACGAGCAGTAAAAAACATAACAATTAACAATAGAAGGAAAGGCTTGGGCATATGGCACATAAATTACTAGAAGGCTTTAAGACATTTAAAAAAGAAGCATATAACGAAGCAACTGGCACAATGCTTGACCTTATCAAGGAAGGCCAAGATCCTGATTACTTCATCATTTCTTGTATTGATAGCCGCGCCAACCCAGGTATGATNTTTCGCCCCGAGCCAGGCACCTTCTTTGCGCATAAAGCNATGGGTGCAATTGTACGCCCATATAAAAAAGGAACAGCGCTGGCGGCAGCTCTACAGTTTTCCTTTAAATATAATAATGTTAAAAAGCTTATCGTCTGCGGACATACAGAATGCGGTGCGATAAAAGCTCTTATCAATGGCATCGAAGATGAAGAGATCGCTCCGTTTCTTGAAGTTGCTAAGAGCGGGGTCGCTAAAGCGGAATCTAAAGTTTCTGCCGAAGCAGGATCTCAATTTGTTTATCGCCAAGCAGAAAAAGAAATTATTTTGCAAAGCGTAAAAAATTTGATGACATACCCATCTGTTATGGAAGCATTTGAAAAAGGCAACTTACAAATTATTCCTTGGCTCTTTGATATGAGCAAAGGCGAAATACATGAGTATAGCGAAGAAAAAGACGATTTTGTCCCAATTGCCGGACATCTTAAACTAGAGCACCCAGAAAGCGGTTGCTGCTAAAAACAAAAACGAATAAGAACACAAAGACGACAAAAAAGAAGGAAGACCATGCCTAAGCGTACCGACATAAAATCCATCGCAATAATTGGTGCAGGCCCTATCATTATTGGGCAAGCCTGTGAATTTGATTACTCTGGCGCACAAGCTTGTAAAGCGCTGAAGGAAGAAGGTTACCGCATTGTCTTAATCAACTCTAATCCAGCNACGATTATGACAGACCCAGAAATGGCGGATGCGACATATATCGAACCGATTGATCCAAAGGTCGTTGCAAAAATTCTTGAAAAAGAAAAACCAGATGCACTCTTACCAACTATGGGCGGTCAAACTGCACTTAACTGTTCTCTTGCCCTAGCGGAAGATGGAACACTTGATCGTTTAGGTATTGAGCTTATTGGNGCGAAGGCTGATGTCATTGATAAAGCTGAGAATCGTGACCGCTTCATCAAATGCATGGAAGAAATTGGCCTTGAAAGCCCAAAGAGCGCAGTTATCCATAATATGGAAGAGGCACGCGAGGCGCTTAAGGACCTTGGTTTACCTGCGATTATTCGTCCATCATTCACCCTTGGCGGTACCGGTGGCGGCGTTGCCTACAATAAAGAAGAATTTGAGCAAATCGTCCGTGACGGTCTTGATGCCTCACCAACCACTGAAGTTCTAATTGATGAGAGCTTACTTGGCTGGAAAGAATATGAGATGGAAGTTGTTCGCGATAAGAATGACAACTGTATCATTATTTGTTCAATCGAAAACATAGACCCAATGGGCGTTCATACTGGTGATTCAATTACTGTTGCCCCTGCTCTCACACTGACCGATAAAGAATATCAGATTATGCGCAATGCCTCTTTGGCCGTTTTACGTGCTATTGGTGTTGAAACTGGCGGATCGAACGTNCAGTTCGGAATGTGCCCAGATACAGGTCGTATGGTCGTGATTGAGATGAACCCACGCGTGAGCCGCTCCTCTGCGCTCGCATCAAAAGCCACTGGCTTCCCGATTGCGAAAATCGCAGCTAAATTAGCTGTTGGCTATACATTAGATGAACTTGATAACGATATTACAGGCGGCAAAACTCCCGCTTCGTTTGAACCAACAATTGACTATGTCGTGACCAAGATNCCGCGC
The DNA here is from genome assembly GCA_002167715.1 of Micavibrio sp. TMED27. GTDB lineage: Bacteria > Pseudomonadota > Alphaproteobacteria > Micavibrionales > Micavibrionaceae > TMED27. The sequence continues at coordinate 33,618 of NHCG01000009.1, read as the reverse complement.
TTTGCATTTGAAAAGTTCAAAGGCGCTGATAGCACCCTCACAACAGCTATGAAATCCGTTGGTGAAGCAATGGCGATCGGCCGTAATTTTGAAGAGAGCTTCCAAAAGGCTATGCGCTCACTTGAAAAAGGTATGGGTGGTATGATTCCACTAGCGCCGCTTCCAGTTAGCGGAGAGCAAGAAGAGCATGTTAAAGATGAGTTGATCTCTAAGATCGGTAAAACATCACCGCAGCGCCTCCTTCATATCGCAGATGCACTGCGCCACGACATTGATAAGGACAAGATTTATCAAATTACAAAAGTTGATAAATGGTACCTAGATCGCATTGAAAATATTGTAAAAGCAGAGCGTGAAATCATTGATAACGGTTTACCAGCTTCAGCTGAAGGCTGGAGCCGCATCAAAAAACTTGGTTTCTCAGATGCACAGCTAGCCGAGCTTCGCGGCGTTTCAGAAGCTGAAGTTCGTACAGCTCGCCATAGTCACAATGTTCACCCAGTTTATAAACGCGTTGATACATGCGCGGCTGAAATCCCATCAGAAACGCCTTACATGTACGGATGTTATGAAGGGAATGGTCTTTATGAGGCTGAGAGTGAAATTGATCCTAGCGATAAAGAAAAAATCATTATTCTCGGCGGTGGCCCTAACCGAATTGGTCAGGGTATTGAATTTGATTATTGTTGTGTTCACGCGGCCTATGCACTCAAAGACGCTGGCTATGAAACAATTATGGTGAACTGCAACCCTGAAACAGTTTCAACCGATTATGATACATCTGACCGTCTTTATTTCGAGCCACTAACAGAGGAAGATGTTGTAGAACTTATCCGCGCTGAGCAAAAAAGCGGTAAGGTAAAAGGCGTAATCGTTCAGCTTGGAGGACAAACACCGCTTAAGCTTGCNAATACGCTTCTTGAGGCAGGTATTCCAATTCTAGGAACAGACCCAGNTGCTATTGATTTGGCCGAAGACCGTGAACGCTTCCAAAAGCTGGTCAATGATCTTAACCTAAAGCAGCCACCTAATGGCCTTGCATCATCAGCAGAAGAAGCTTTTGAAAAAGCAGAAGAGATTGGCTTCCCACTTGTTGTACGCCCATCCTACGTTCTTGGCGGTCAAGGCATGATGATTGTGCATTCTATGAATGAACTTAAAGACTATATCAATGTTGCGGTTAAAGTATCTGGAGACTCTCCAGTTCTGCTTGATCGTTATCTAAAGAGCGCGACTGAGCTTGATGTCGATGCGCTATGTGATAAAGACGGCAATGTTTATGTTTCGGGTATTATGGAGCATATCGAAGAAGCTGGTATCCACTCAGGCGACAGNGCTTGTGTGCTTCCGCCGCATTCTCTTGATGCTGATACTCTGGCAGAAATTGAGAGACAAACGATTGCACTTGCAAAAGCANTNAACGTTGTCGGCCTTATGAATGTACAGTTTGCCGTGCGTCCAGATGATGAAACTGGTGAGCCNATCATTTATCTTATCGAGGTTAATCCNCGTGCTTCNCGTACTGTTCCATTCGTTGCAAAAGCAACAGGTATTCCAGTTGCAAAAATTGCAGCGCGNCTNATGGCTGGTGAAGTACTTGCTGATTTTGATGGACAACTTACAGGCATGTCGGATGTCCACCATGCGGTTAAAGCGCCGGTATTCCCATTTAACCGCTTCCCTGGCGTTGACCCACTACTTGGTCCAGAGATGAAATCTACAGGTGAAGTTATGGGTATTGATGCAAACCTTGCACATGCGATTGCTAAGTCACAACTGGCCGCTGGAACAGTCCTGCCAAAATCAGGAAAGGTTTTCCTTTCTGTCAAAACAGCTGATAAGCCAGAACTCCTTCCAGTTGCAAAAGAACTTGTTGAGCTTGGCTTTGAGCTAATCGCTACTGGTGGAACATGCCGTTACCTTAATGAAAACGGTGTTGAGTGCGCCCGCATCAATAAGGTACTAGAAGGTCAGCCGCACATTTTGGATGCTATCATTAACGGAGAGATTGATCTCATGATCAATACAACAGCTAAATCATCAGCAGCCGTTGCCGATGGAACAAATATCCGCCGTCATGCAATGATGAATAAAATTCCTTATTACACATTGTTGACCGCAGCCCGTGCAGCTGTACAAGCAATCAAAGCTATAAAGTCCAAGGATATTGAGGTTGCTAGCCTGCAAAGCTATTTTCCTGAAAAGGTAAAAAAAGAAGAAGCAGCCTAAGCTTATTGACATAAGTAAAAGCCACTTGCTATTTATCTGCAAAAAGTTGCATAGGTAATATAGTAAGTGGCTAAAAAGAAAAACGGACCGTCTAAGCGGCGTACGCCGACTAAAGCTGATATCAAGAAGCGTAACTCTCATCGCAGTTCTCAAAAAACTGCTGAGAAACAGCGTCATGTTGAGCGTGAAAAAATCAATGCAGAACATAGCCCATCTATAGCTAATGAAGCGGTGGACAGCGGCAGGCTGAATGCATTTGGTGCTGATCTGCAATACAAACTAACACAAAAATATAACAATATCGCTTTGGCTACATCCTTACCGCTTTATGGGTATGGTACGATCTATAGAAATCTTTGTAATGATAACAGCCCAGCACTCACCCAAGGATTAACGGAGGCTATGCCTTGGATGGAAACAGCCATGGAACATGGCTGCATTGCTGGCACATTTAACTCTCACATGGTTGCTATAAAAGATTTAGCACTTAATGTAGGTGTAAATTTAGACACAACGATTATCAATGATCAATTGGGTTCATTCGCTGGTTCAATTTTAATTTATAAGACTATAGAAAAAACTCTTCATACGTTTGGTGAAGCCCATTACGTTAAGAACAATGATTTAACTAAAATCTCACCTGAACAGTTTTTCAATGACCAAAACGACTTGTATAAACGCGTTAACCGAGCAACTACGGCCTGCGTAGTTGTAGGACTTACCGGTCATGAAATTCAATCAGCTCAAAAACCCAATAGAGAGTTTGATTATGGAGATATGAGCGTATACGGGCTTGGGCTTCTTATACAATTCGCTGCCGCGACTCTAATTTCGCGCCAAGGGCGAAAAGCACACAAAGAGTATGAGCGCTTGGTAAAAGCCAACCCAGACCTTAAAAAAACACAACCAAGTCAAATGTGATAGCAAAGTGACTTAATTTCAAAACTTGACGCCTAATCGATTTCATCATAGGCTGAGCACATCTCCGCCCCTCTTGAGGGCGGTTTTGTTTTTTACTAGAGGATGATATAAATGGATCAAATTCCTGTTACAAAAAAAGGATATGAAGCATTAGAAGCTGAGCTTCAAGACCTTATCAAAGTGCAACGCCCTAATGTTATTGATGCTATTGCCGCTGCGCGTGAACATGGTGATTTAAAAGAGAATGCCGAATATCACGCAGCACGCGAACAACAGAGCTTTATTGAAGGACGCATCCAAGAGCTAGAGGCCGTGACTGGGCGTGCGCAGATCATTGACCCTACAACTATGTCTGGTGATACNGTTAAATTTGGTGCAACAGTCGAGATTGTTGACGAAGAAACTGATGAAGAAAAAACTTACCAGATAGTAGGTGATTACGAAGCTGATCTTGATAATGGTAAAATTTCAATCAGCTCCCCTATTGCTAAAGGGCTTATCGGTAAATCAGAAGGTGATTCAGTTGTAATTAGAACACCTAAAGGCGCAGCAGATTATGAAATCTTAAGCGTTAAATATATTTAGGTTAGCAGACTTAATATACGCACAAAAAAAGGCCCTATAAAATGGGCCTTTTGCTTTTTTAGCTACCATACTTGTTTATTCAACTGGAACGCCTGGCTCATCCTTGATTGAACGAATAGCCAATGATGATTTAACAGATGTCACGTTATCTGCTGATGTTAAGTGAGATGTAAGGAAATCTTGATAATCATCCCAGTCTTTCGCTACGATTTTAAGCAAGAAATCAACATCCCCTGCAAGCATGTGACATTCACGAACCAATGCCCATTTATCGACAAGCTTTTTAAAAGCTGCAAGATCTTTCTCGGCTTGTGAAGTCAACTTCACCATCGCAAACACAGTAACACCATAACCTAATACGCCGGGGTCAATACGTGCATGATAGCTTTTTATATAGCCTGATTTTTCAAGAGCACGGACGCGGCGAAGGCAAGGCGGCGCAGAAATACCGACATCCTTGGCCAAATCGACATTACTCATCCTGCCGTCTTCTTGCAGGTTTTTAAGGATTTTTCTATCAATTTTATCCAGTTTGCTGCCACGCATCTTTAATTCCTCGCAATGTTAACGGCTATGATATACTGTGGCGCAGATATGAAAGCAAGCGCTTTAGTACTATAATATTATTATCATAAAATATGAAAATCAAAGAACTTAATTGCTGGATCGTATGTGAAGAGCATCTCATTGGTACTAAAAACCAATGTTTAGGTATTGCTGAGGCTCTTGGCGTTAAGCCAAAATTCATATCCCCGATTCTTAAACAGCCATGGAAAAGCCTTTCTCCCTATCTTGGTTTTGAAAGCTCATGGTGCTTTGCGAATCCAATGTCACCACCTTGGCCTGATTTAGTCATTGCGGGGGGACGAAAAAGTATTGCAGCTAGTAAATATATTAAGCGTGCAAGCGGTGGAAAATGTTTTACCGTTCAGGTGCAAGACCCAAGGATCTCTTCACGGCATTTTGATCTTGTCGCTGCGCCTGCACATGATCCAATACGCGGCTCCAATGTTATTCAAACGCAAGCTACGCCTAACCGTATTAGTAAAGAAATATTAGAAGAAGCGCGCGCACAATTCGCAACCTTCGAAAAATTACCGCAGCCACGTGTCGCCGTTCTTATTGGCGGTTCATCTAAAGCTTATACATTAACGCATGATATCATGACAAAGTTATCGCTTCATCTTTCACGCCTAAAAGATGTCAGTCTAATGATTACAACTTCTAGAAGAACAGGCGCAGAAAATGAACAAATTTTAAAAGATCACATCAATATGGATAAGCATTTCCTGTGGGATGGCCATGGCCCTAACCCTTATTTTGGAATATTGGCTTTTGCAGATTTTATTCTTGTCACTGCTGATAGCGCCTCTATGCTATCGGAGGCTTGCACAACCGGAAAACCCGTCTATATGATTCATCTGGATGGTGGGCATCCGCGTATTGACAAACTACATCAAAACCTCCAAGAGTTAGGGTGTATAAGGAAATTTGAAGGACAGCTTGAACATTGGGACTATGAGGCGCTAAATGATGCTGCCATGGTCGCACAAGAAATAAAAAAACGGATAAAAATAAATGAGTGATATTCAACATAGTAAGGTTTTAATCATTGGATCAGGCCCAGCGGGCTATACGGCGGCTATTTATGCAGCACGCGCAAACCTTAAACCAACAATGGTCACAGGGTTTGAACCAGGTGGTCAACTTATGATCACAACAGAGGTTGAAAACTATCCAGGCTTTGCAGATGTTATTCAAGGCCCTTGGCTTATGGAGCAAATGAAATTGCAGGCTGAGCATGTTGGTACAAATATGGTTACTGATTACATTAAAGAAGTTGACCTCAACACACGCCCTTTTAAAGCTATTGGAGATCAAGGCACGATCTATACAGGTGATACACTGATTATCTGTACAGGCGCAAAAGCCAAATGGCTTGGGCTACCGTCTGAAGAGACATTCCGTGGCAAAGGTGTATCCGCATGCGCAACATGTGATGGCTTTTTCTTCCGTGATAAAGAAGTAGCTATTGTGGGCGGCGGAAATACAGCCGTTGAAGAAGCCCTATTCCTTACTAACTTTTGTTCTAAGGTTACACTCATTCATCGTCGCGATAGCTTACGTGCTGAGAAAATCTTGCAAAATCGTCTATTTGCGAGCGACAAAATAGAAATCATCTGGGATACAGCCATAGAAGAAGTCACAGGTGACGAAAATATAGGCATGGATAGTCTTCGTCTTAAGAACCTCAAAAGCGGCGAAGAATCTCAACTCAAAGTCGATGGTCTATTTGTTGCCATTGGCCATGCGCCTGCTACGGAGCTTTTCAAAGGCCAGCTCAATATGGATGAAACAGGTTACATTAATACTGCACCAGATTCCACGGCCACATCTATACCGGGTGTCTTTGCCGCAGGTGATGTAGCAGACCATACATACAGACAGGCCGTAACAGCGGCTGGCATGGGATGTATGGCAGCTTTAGAATCAGATCGCTTCCTTGCGGCGAACGAATACACTAATACTCAAGCTGCTGAGTAGATTTTAGCATTTTTTGAAGATAACAGCCTATAAATTACACCGTACTAATATTCCTATTAGAACAGTGACTTATGAGCATATCGTTAGCAAAAATTGGATAAATTCACACTTTTATTACATTTTTTAGGCATAAAAGGGTTGTATACGTTCATTTAACAGGTGTATAAACCCACGGTTGGTTCTTGGAGCCAATAGGCTTTTTGTTAAGCCTCACGTCTTCCCGACGTGAAACCTCCCTGTTCAACTCTCCGGGCCTTTTGCAATTTGTGCAATATAAGTGCCCGGCTTTTTTTATGGTTAAACACCCACAGCAATTTTCCTTAATATTTGAAATTTTACTGTATTGAATAAAAAGTGTATTATACAATCAACTTCACATAAAAAAATGAGGAAGATGCATGCAGCAAAATGAGGTTACCCCTTTATCAATTGCCGGGTCTCTCCCATTTAATGAACTTTACCAGCCACTCATTCGCGCCCATATACGTGATCATAATCAGGAGCGCGAAACACCACGTTTACAAAACTTATTTAGAGAGCGTATGCTGCATAGAGGCTGGAACAAAATCGATATCGAGCTTGATGGGCATAGTTATAATTGCTTCCATGTTCCACCTAATACAGATAAACAAGTTGGTATTATTGCCTTTATGACAGGCTGCGAATCTTCTCCACTTTTATTCGCGCGAGAAGTAAATCACCTCTCAAAAAATGGGTATCATATAATTGGATTACCACAAGTTAATCGCAGGCAGTTTGAGAATAATAACGAACATAACCTTAAACTCTCCGAATATTTCCTTTTCGATGAGCGCTCCCCTTTACAAAAAGCCATTAATGAAACTGGATTAGATAGCTTTTTAATTGCTCACTCTGCAGGTGTCCTTTGCGCTTTAACCAGCATGCATAAGCCCGAGAACATCGATAAGATTAATTTTAAGCATATATTTAAAATGGGCGGCTTCTTAGGGTCGGCTAATTCGACTGCAATACCTGAAGAATACGAAACCTCAAATACAAAACGTTTAACAAGACTAGCCTGCGCCTTCCTATATGGTCACTACGGCAATCTAAGCTCCGACTTTGAGTTAGGAGAAGGCCCGATAGATAGCTGGTTCATGGATAACCTACATGGCGGCTCAGATAGTTTCAGGCGAAATGCCCCAAGACCCACTCACGGCGAAGCCATAGAATTGCGTGAGATGGGTATGCAGCTTATCAAAGACATGGAGCGTGTAAGAAAAGAAAATTATGGCGTACATCCATTTACACGCACCCCTTCGACTAGCATCTTTGGTACAGAAGATAGAGCAGCCTGCATCGATAGTGCAAAGCATGAGGCTGATATTTCAGGGTCACATTTCTTTGTTAGTGAATGCGGACACGATATATTCACAAAGAATACAGCCACCATGTCACACATCACCCATATTCTAGATCGGTACCGAGATGGCCTCGTACCTCTTCATACGGCCCCTGCCAAACTATTATCAGTGCAAGATACTAGCGAAAGCCCGTTTGATGCTGACCAAGGCTATTACCTCGGACAGCACCCATAAATTAAGCAGCTTTAGCTTCACCCTGAAGTGCAGCGCATGCGGTTTGAATACGCTTACATGCCTCTTCCAAAGCCTCTGTGCTTGTCGCATAAGAAATACGGAAGTGTGGGGACAGACCGAAAGCCTCACCATGGACGGCTGCTACACCCTGATCTTCGAGAAGATATGTCACAAAATCTTCGTCTGTTTCAATAACCTTACCGTTTGGCGTTGTTTTTCCAATACAGCCTTTACATGAAGGATATACATAGAAAGCGCCCTCAGGCGTAATACAATCAATACCAACAGCATCATTAAGCATTTTGACCACAAGGTCACGGCGTGCTTTAAACGCATCATTACGCTCACCAAGAAAACCTTGATCACCGTTTAGGGCTGCTGTTGCTGCTGCTTGTGAGACAGAACTTGGATTTGAAGTACTTTGACTTTGAACTTTTGCCATAGCCTTAATCAAATCTTTTGGACCACCAGCATAACCAATACGCCAGCCAGTCATCGCATATGATTTTGAAACGCCGTTAATCGTCAATGTGCGATCATATAACTTTGGCTCAACCTGCGCCGGAGTAGCAAATTCAAAACCGTCATAGACGAGGTGCTCATACATATCATCTGTCATGACATAAACATGTGGGTGCTTTAAAAGCACATCTGTAATCGCCTTAAGCTCTTCAGCACTGTATGCACCGCCAGTTGGGTTTGATGGAGAATTAAAGATCAACCATTTAGTCTTTGGTGTAATGGCAGCGTCCAAATCTTCAGCACGAAGTTTAAACTGATTTTCAGCCGGACAATCTACAATAACTGGCGCCCCTTCTGCCAATAAAACCATGTCTGGATATGATACCCAATATGGAGCCGGGATTATCACTTCATCACCCGGATTAACTGAAGCCATTAGCGCATTATATAGAACCTGCTTACCGCCTGTTCCCACAGTGATTTGATCACGATCATAGGATAAGTCATTATCGCGCTTAAATTTTTCAATAATCGCGTCTTTAAGTGCAGGTGTACCATCAACAGCAGTATATTTTGTATCACCCGCTTTGATCGCTTCAATCGCAGCGTCTTTAATGAAGTCAGGTGTATCGAAATCAGGCTCACCTGCTCCAAGGCCAATCACATCACGGCCTGCCGCTTTTAGTTCACGCGCTTTATTTGTTACAGCAATTGTTGGCGATGGCTTAATGCGTCCTAATCTATCTGCGATAATAGACATTATTTTATCCTCTAGTTACTTGTTATATTAAGCGGAGCGCTTTCGCTGCTCCAGTTGCAGGTCATTCAAGTCCTTTGCGAGAGAAAAATCAAGCCCGTAATTATCGAAAAATAGCTTTAAAGGCTTCAATAGAGGATCATTAAGCGCATTAGAAATATATTGCTCTAAACGCGGCAGATGCAGCAAATATGATTTATTGCCTGTCTCCAGGGCAATTTTTATAAACTGACCAATTACGCGGCAGTGAAACTGTGTTCCTAAAACACGGTAATGCGCTAAAAATTCTTCGTCATATCCTTCAAGTATTTCTGCTCGTAAATCTGGTTCACAGTCGGTGCGTGCATCCTCCAATAAATTCGCCAAATCATATGGAGCCGGACCGATCATAGCCCCTTGAAAGTCCAATATTCCGCAGCGCTTTACGCCCTGCTTCCCTTCCACTAACATGAGGTTTTCAGCATGAAAATCAATATGCAAGAAGCTCTCATCCATAGGTGAAAGCTTTTCTTCAATTTCGTTCCATGCACTAAGATATTCACTGACTAACTCTTCTTTATTAAAATAGTAATCCATAACAAAACGGTGATTGGCATGGACATGGCTCTGATAATAAGAGTTTAGACCTGGCGGCGGCTTAGCGGTTTTTAACACCTCAAGAACATCAACGCCAAGGCGGAAGAGCTGCGCCGCATCATCGCCGCGCCTAAGCGCTTTGTTAAAGTTAATACTCCCAAAATCCTCTAAGATCATATATCCGTGATCAAGGTCACTCTCTATAACATCAGGTGCATTCAAGCCAACCTCGTTTAGCCAGCTTGATAAACGTACAAAATCCGTCATCCTGTGGCCACGCGTCATTAGAGGCGAGTGGTCTGGCACACTTTCCATGAGTATCGCTTTTTGAGATGCTTTGGAGACACGGAAATAACGGCGAATTGATGTATCTTGCGCCAGCGGCTCTTCAAGCTGCCACCCGTGTTTATTTAGAAATTCATCTCGTTTTTCTGGTGAATAAACCATTGAATAAAGGCTATAGAGGCTGTGTTATTATTTATCTTTAGGTTTTGAGATTTTACGCGTCGCAATAGAGCTAATCGCATCCAGATGATTTTTGGAAACACCCTGCTTTTTGCGTGGTGCGCCCGGGTCCTCCAAGCCAAACACTACAGGCCTTTCGCCTGTAACAGCCTTGAGGATATTAAGACCGAACTCATCTGCATCAACATTTGCTTTAGTTTTTGCGGGTTTATGCTGTTCTGGTGAAGGCTTAGGCGCTGGGGGAGGCCCCTTTTTAGCTGCCTCAGCACGTCCTGATGCTACGCGTTCAATATGATACGCCACAATTCCAGAAAGATGCGGCTTTGCAAGTGCATGCAAAAGATTTTCATCTTCGTATGTCCACGCAATCACTTGCTGGCGCGCTTTATGGGTATTACCCAAATGAAGTTCAAGCGCCTCTTGAACACGTCGCTCTATATATTCCATCGACATATATGCCCTCCTTATTTAATCACGGGCTAGAATAATGATGACATATTTTCAGCTGATTAGCCACGTTTTAAAAGCCTTTAGACCTTATGCAACAACCATATCTGGTTGATCTCCATTATGCTGAGAATCATTTTTTGCATTTTTTGGTCTATGGCGCTCATGATACGCATCAATGTGATTGAAAAAATTCGAGTACACAACGTCATGCATCGGGCCCGCAATTTCAAAATGTGCCTGAAACCCCCATATACAGCTTTTATCCTTGGCTTGGATAGCTTCGACAACACCATCAGGTGCCATAGCTTGTATAGAAAATGTATCACGCAGTGGCCGCATTTCTTGTGCATCCCACATGTCACGGGTAATTCCCTCTTTATGAACTGAATTCACATAAAGGACATTCGTTCCATTAAACATTTCAAGTAAGTCAGAGTTATTAGATATAGAGATATGGTGTGCTCTTGTATCCAACCCCTTTAAGCATAAGCTACCATCCTCTTTAAAACGCGTTTTATATCCCAGTGTATGATCAACCATATCTGTTGGAAGCCGCCTTAGCGCACCACCAGATGCCACGATCATTTCTTGCATACCGCGGCAAATCCCTAATACCGGCATATCCATATCATATGCTTTTTTAAATAGATCAAACGAAAATGCATCTCTTTCTTGGTCGAACGTATCATCACCATAGAGGGGGCGCTGATAACGATCTTCGTAACTTTGAGGATGAATATTTGAATCACCACCTGGCATCAACAAGCCATCAAGGTGAGGCAACACTTCATCTGCGAATTCAGAGCCCACAGGTAGCCTGATCACATCATAGCCTTGCTCCAGAAATTCTTCTGACCAGCGATTGCAAAGTTTGATACTTCCTGTTTCATCTAATGCACAGATGATACCAACTTTCTTCGTATCCTTACTCGCAATAATATCAATTATATTTTGATCATTGAGATCTATTATATTTGCCATGTGACTATTTTACACCCAATACACAGATAATTCGTTAAGATAGGAATATTAACGAAAAGAAATATTATTTTCAAATTCAACGCTAAATTAGAATTTAAATCACGTTTTTTCGGGCTTTATTCAGCAGCTATTGCGGCAAGTTCGTTCATGGCATTTTTTACGCCTTTTACACGCTTCTCTGGAGTTTCCCAGTGACGAATAAGTGCTATCTTCTGATCTGGCCTTAGCTTAGCAACTCCGCGTTTTTCTGCGATCCATCCCATGAGCTTTTCTACATTGGGCGGGGCATTATCGTTAAAAGCAAGCACTGCACCTTTAGGGCCAGCTTCAACACTGCTCACCCCTGCTTTTTTACAAAGCTGTTTGATTTCAGCAATGTTGAGCAAGTTTTCAACTTCGTGTGGTAAGTCACCGAATCGGTCAATAAGCTCAGCAGCAAATTGATCTGTTTCTTCCTGTGTCTTTAGATCAGCTAAGCGGCGATAAAGGCTCATACGCACACCTAAATCTTCGACATAGGTTTCAGGAATCATGACTGATGTACCGAGGTTAATAACAGGACTCCAGCCCTGCTCTTTTGGTAAGCTATCTATATCCACGCCTTCACGCGCCATGGCAACAGCTTCTTCCAACATTTGCTGATAAAGCTCTACCCCTACTTCTTTTATGTGCCCTGATTGCTTATCACCCAGCAGATTACCAGCGCCGCGTATATCCATATCATGACTAGCCAACTGGAACCCTGAGCCCAAAGTATCGAGTGTCTCCATAACCTCTAAGCGTTTTTGCGCCTGATCGTTCAGCTTTTGATCTGCCGGATAAGTTAGATACGCATAAGCGCGCACCTTTGAGCGGCCAATACGACCACGAATTTGATAGAGCTGCGCAAGGCCAAACATATCAGCGCGATGAACAATCATTGTATTCGCACTTGGGATATCAATTCCGCTCTCGATAATATTTGTTGCAAGAAGCACATCATATTGCCCCTCATAAAAAGCTGTCATTCGGTCTTCTAGATCGGTCGGCGACATCTGACCATGCGCGGTTATCACTTTTACTTCCGGAACAATTTCATGAAGCATATCTTCAAGTCCTTGCATGTCCTTAATACGCGGACACACATAGAATGATTGACCGCCCCTGTAATGCTCCCTGAGCAGCGCTTCACGGATCACCATTTCATCCACCGGCATTACAAAAGTGCGAACAGCCAGACGATCCACTGGAGGGGTTGTAATTAAGCTCATCTCTTTAACACCAGTCAGCGACATCTGCAGCGTTCTAGGGATTGGCGTAGCCGTTAAGGTCAGCACATGAACATTGCTCTTTATCTCTTTCAGACGTTCTTTTTGTTTCACGCCAAAGCGCTGCTCCTCATCCACTATGAGTAAGCCAAGATTTGAGAAATCAATATTTTTACTAAAGAGAGCATGAGTACCGATAACGATATTAACGCTTCCATCCTTTAAACCAGCGCGGGTTTGCTCTGCCTGCTTTGGTGTTACCATACGCGATAGGTGATCAATACGAAGCCCCGTGCCGTTAAAGCGTTTGANGAAATTCTGGTAATGCTGGCGAACAAGCAATGTCGTAGGTGCAACAATGGCAACCTGATGACCATCCATCGCCGCGACATAAGCAGCGCGTAAGGCGACCTCCGTCTTACCAAAACCGACATCACCGCACACCAAACGATCCATAGGATGAGTGCCCGCTAAACTCTCTATAACAGCATTGATTGCCCGCTCCTGGTCCTCAGTTTCGCTGTAAGGAAATGTTGAAGCAAATTTATCATAAAGTTCAGTAGATACCTGAATAGACTCTGTTTTTCTAAGTTGACGTGCAGCTGCGATCTTTAACAATCCATCTGCCATCTCCATAAGATCTTTTTTAACCTTAGCTTTACGTGCCTGCCAGCCCGCACCACCAAGCTTATCAAGCTGAACTGTGCCCTCATCACCACCAAAACGCGCAAGAACATCAATATTTTCTACTGGTACAAAGAGCTTATCACCACCTGCATATTCAATCTTAAGGCAGTCATGATGTATTTTGCCGACAGATACAGTTTCAAGTGCCAGGAACTTACCAATGCCGTGATCAATATGGGTAACCAGATCACCTTCTCCTAGCGCCGAGACCTCTTTCAAAAAGTTATCAGCCTTTTTACGCTTTGATGCTCTTCTCGAAAGACGGTCACCAAGGATATCTTGTTCAGTCAAGACAGCTAAGTCAGGCGCAGTAAATCCATGCTCCAGTGATAAAACGGCCATACCAACCTGAAGAGGCTTTAGCTTTTTAATCTCTGCCGCGTCCTTGCAGAGTATTAAATCAATCATACCCGCCGCTTCCATCATGGCTTTTACGCGCTGGCGAGCCCCTTCCGAATAACACGCAATAAGCACTTTTCTAGCGCTATCAGCTCGAAGTCTAGCAATATGCTGACGAAGCTCGGCCATCACATCACCATCTGGCATCGCCCTGATGTCTGCAAAATCACGCGCCCGCTTAACCTCTGGCTCTTCATCTTTTACAGCAGAAAAAGGAGAGAACCCTTCCGCACCCTGAATACAGCCTTCCCACTCATCACCTAGTATATATAACGCAGATGAAGGAAGAGGATGATAAGTCGTTCCAGACAAACTTACATCCTTATCTTTGCGTTTATTCTTGGCTGTTGCTGCCTCTAATGTTTTTCGCGCAGTAAAGAAGTCTTCGATTTGAGCAGCACGTTCAGTATAAGCCTCAAGCGCGTGATGATCGAAAATAACATGCGCATCACCCGCATAATCAAAGAGCGTATCCATCTTGTCATAGAATAAGGGTAGCCAATGCTCCATCCCATTATAACGGCGCCCATTTGAAACAGCTTCGTACAACGGGTCATTAGGCGTTACCCCGAATGCTTCACGGTATCCTGCGCGGAAACGCTCAATTGAATCAGTATTTAAGAAAAACTCTGTAACCGGTTGAAGAGCAAACCCTTTCGCAGGTGCTTTAGTTCGTTGTGACATTGGATCGAATTCACGAATCGATTCAATTTCATCACCAAATAGATCAAGCCTGAGAGGCGCGTCATAGCCTGGCGGGTAAATATCAAAAATACCACCGCGCATAGCAAACTCACCCGCTTCCCGAACAGTGTCTGTACGCACATAGCCGTTAGCCGCAAGAAAGCTTTGCAGGTTTTCAAGGTCTAAACTCCCACCCTTTTCAGCAATAAAGCTTGCATTCTCCAATGCTGATTTGGGCATTACACGCTGCGAAAGCGCATTCACTGTTGTAATCAATACGCGGGGCGCTCTTCTTTTCTCACGCTCCCAGAGAATAAGTTGTGACAATGCATGAACGCGCGAGGCAACAATTTCACTGTTTGGAGATACCCGGTCATATGGCAGACAGTCCCACGCGGGATAATCCACAAGTTCCACATCCGGTGCAAAAAAACTGATAAGCTCCCTTATAGTTGAGGCACGCGTATCATCAAGAGCAACATGAATAAGCACACGATCAAGCGGCATCAGCGCCCTCGCCTTGTCTGCGATTATTCGGGCATCCTGACCTTCGGGGGCAGCGTATATAGTACCGCCTAAATCATTTTCAACCTTTTTTTCCTGTATTTCAGCCATAATTTCAGTTTTCACCATTGTGCAGTAAGAGGTTTTTATATATATCTTTCCACTCTAGTCAAAGTATGAATTTTATATAGGCGTGAGGGCGCGATGGATCAATCTGCAGAAAAACCTAATCCTGATTTACTCAAGAGTGCCGTTCATGAGCACAAAGCAACTTCGAAGCGCGGAATTTTAGAGCGCCTCTTTACATTCTCATTTCGTGGATTTGTCTACCCACAAATCTGGGAAGATCCAGAAGTTGATATTAACGCCCTTAAAATTGACAATTCTACGCGCATCATGACGATTGCGTCTGGCGGTTGTAACGTCATGAACTATCTAACTGAAGGGCCTGAGCGCGTTAAAGCGATCGACTTAAACCCTGCGCACGTTGCACTTACACGCCTTAAAATTGCTGCAATTAAACACCTTCCTGATTATGAGAGCTTCTTTGTGTTCTTTGGTCATGCTGATGATAAGCGCAATATTGAAAACTACGACAAATATATCGCACCACATCTTGATTCATTTTCTAGAGAATACTGGGAAAAATGGACTCTGCTTCGTGGTCGCCGTATTAACTATTTCACAAAAAATCTTTATCAGTTTGGTTTACTTGGCCGCTTTATCTCTGCGGTTCATATTCTTGCCAAAATTTATGGCGAAGATCCGCGCGAAATTTTGAACGCTAAAACAATGGAAGAACAAGGCGAGATTTTCGATCGTACGCTCGGTCCTATTTTTGATAAGCCTTTCGTTCGCTGGATTTGCAATATGCCACCAGCTCTTTATGGCCTAGGCATTCCGCCTGCTCAGTTCGATGAACTTAAGGGTGAATATGAAATGGCTGATGTGCTTAAAGCACGCCTTCGCCGTCTGGCGTGTGACTTCCCAATTGAAGATAACTATTTCGCATGGCAAGCTTTTGGCCGCGGCTACGACAGAGAGAAGAAAGTCGGCGTACCGCGCTACCTCAGCAAAAAGAACTATGAAGAGCTTAAAAAACATGCTGACAAAGTTGAAGTGCACCACACTACAATTACCGGCTTCCTACAGTCACAGCCTGTTGAAAGCTTGGATTGCTATGTTTTTCTAGATGCGCAAGATTGGATGAACCCAGATCAGCTTACGGAGCTATGGCGCGAAGTTGCAAGAACCGCACGCCCTGGCGCACGCGTAATTTTCCGTACAGCAGGCGATGAGAGTCCTCTTGAGGAAGATCTACCAGCAGACCTACTTGGAAAATTCCATTATGATCCATCACTCTCACCAGAGGCGGTTAAGAAAGATCGCTCTTCGATTTATGGCGGATTCCACGTTTACACATTAGGTGGTGAAGTTGGCGCGCAAAAAGCCAAATCCGGTAAAGCTGCGTAACCTTTTCTAACATCAGTCTGGGAAAAAGGCTATTGACGATAGAATGAGCACAATGAGCACAGATAATGGGCAACTTGGATCGCAAGCCGAACAAGAAGATGAGAAGCAGGCGAAAGTCAATATGGACAATATGTACCGTTTCACACGGCACATATATGACCTTACCCGAAAGTATTTTTTACTAGGGCGCGATAAACTTATCGATAGTTTAAACGCTCAGGATGAAGAAGTGATTATCGAGGTGGGCTGCGGCACAGCGCGCAATCTCATCAAAATGGCTAAACGCTATCCAAACGCAGAATTCCATGGTCTAGATGCCTCGGATGAAATGCTAAAGACTGCACGCCAATCCATTGAACGCTCAGGCCTTGAACTTGATGTAAAACAAGCTTTTGCCCAGAGTTTTATCCCAGAGAAGCTCTTTGATATTAAAAAGCCAGTTACGAAATTGGTTTTTTCTTATGCCCTTTCAATCATTCCT
The DNA here is from genome assembly GCA_002167715.1 of Micavibrio sp. TMED27. Classification (GTDB taxonomy): domain Bacteria; phylum Pseudomonadota; class Alphaproteobacteria; order Micavibrionales; family Micavibrionaceae; genus TMED27. Next base: position 16,614 of record NHCG01000009.1, on the reverse strand, counting down.
CCTTGGAAAGAATCGATCGACCATGCACTTGATATTCTTCCAAGCGGCGGTGAAATGCACATCGTTGACTTTGGAAATATGCAGGGACACAGCCCACTCTTCAGGCGCTTCATGTTTTGGTGGCTTGACCTCTTTCATGTTTACCACAAACCTGAGGTATTGGAATATTTACACAAGCTTAATGCAGAAGGGCGCGGGAGCATTACGCTTACGCACCATTATAAAGGCTATACCTATATTGCGATTTTCAAAAAATCCTAAAAGGATAAACGCTTCACTTAAGCGATTTTATGATCTAAGAGCTTTTCAAAGACTACATTCATTTTCTCTGAAGGAACCTGCTCCTTTCGTGTGAGCCAATTATATAGGTCCGGGTCATTTTCTTGTAGAATCATATCAAAAAGACTGAGTTCTCCTTCCGAAAAATCCGGCACATTCTTTCTGGCAAAAGAGCCCATTACGATATCCATTTCCTTTGTTCCACGGTGTTCGGAACGAAAGATTAAGCGTTTACGTTTATTTTCTATTGTTTCATTCTTGCTCATGTCGATAGAATAACGCTCTATAAAATTTTTAAAAGCCCCAATATTACCAATGAGCAGACCTTTTGAACTTGATCCACTTTTTCGTCGTTTAACGGCCTTACCGGGTGTTGGTGACAAAAACGCTGCACTCTTTGAAAAGCTTATTGGCGGGCAGAAGGTTTGGGACCTGCTTTCACATCTTCCCATCGATTTTATCGATCGCCGCTTTTCTCCCCCTCTAAATGAGGCACCCAATGGGCGCGTAGCCACTTTTGAAATCAAGGTAGGCAAACACAACCCCAATGCACGCAGAGGGCAGCCTTACCGTGTAAAAGCCAGCGATGGAACAGGAGAAATAAGCTTAACATTTTTTCATGCCAATAAAGGCTGGATACAAAAGCAACTTCCTGAGGGTGAAAAACGCGTTGTCAGCGGAAAAGTAGAATATTACCAAGGTAAAGCGCAGATCGTTCATCCTGACATCGCTCTGCCCGAAGAACGCGAATCTATTCAAACAGTGGAAGCCGTATATCCGCTAACAGCTGGCATCACCAATAAAGTTGTACGTAAAGCCCTAAACGGCGCTTTATCCTTTATCTCGCCCTTACCAGACTGGTTAGAGCCGACATACAAGTCTCAGCAAAAATGGCTAAATTGGGATGACGCCTTAAAAGCCGTGCATGCCCCAGAAAGCTCTGACGCACTTGATCCGCAGCACCCAAACCGTGAGCGTCTAGCCTATGATGAATTGCTTGCCCANCAATTAACACTCGCTCTGGTTCGCCAAANACAGCGCGGGACAAATGGCCGCATATTAGAGGGCACGGGCACAATGCGCGCNCTTATGCTCCAAGCTCTNCCCTTNTCTCTTACCGGAGCACAGGAACGCGCTTTGGTCGATATCGATAAAGATATGAGTGCAACGTCAAAAATGCTCAGACTTTTACAAGGTGATGTTGGAAGCGGTAAAACTGTTGTTGCCGCTATGGCCATGTTAAGAGCCGTNGAAAGCGGCGCGCAAGCCGCAATGATGGCACCAACTGAAATCCTTGCNCGCCAGCACGCCGAAGGATTAGAGCCNTGGCTCAGCGCCGCTGGCGTTAAGATGGTAATTCTAACTGGCCGAGATAAGGGCGCTTCTCGTAAGCTCATCTTGGAAAATATCGCCAGTGGTCAAGCGCAGATCATTATCGGCACGCATGCTATTTTTCAAGATGATGTAATTTATGATGATCTTGGGCTTGCAATTATTGACGAGCAACACCGCTTTGGCGTTGAGCAACGACTTGCCCTATCCAATAAAGGCAACAAAGATAAGGGCGGCGTCAATGTTTTGGTTATGACAGCCACTCCTATTCCGCGCACACTCACCCTGACGGCTTATGGAGATATGGAGGTTAGCCGCCTTGATGAAAAGCCGCCGGGCCGCAAACCTATCGAAACCCTTTTAATGTCCTCTGAAAAAATAGAGACTATGATCGACGGACTAAAAAGGAAGATCGAAGATGGCGCACGTATTTATTGGGTTTGTCCATTAGTTGAAGAATCTGAATTTATGGATATGGCTGCTGCAGAAGAACGCTACGATGTTTTGAAACATTATTTTGGTGATCGCGTAGGCCTTGTGCATGGGCGGATGAAAGGTGAAGATAAAGATCAGGTCATGGCTGATTTTAGCGTAGGCAATCTTGATATCCTTGTGGCAACCACCGTTATCGAAGTTGGCGTCAATGTGCCCGAAGCGACGATTATGGTCATTGAACATGCTGAGCGCTTTGGGCTTTCACAGCTTCACCAACTTAGAGGGCGCGTTGGACGTGGCAGNGATCAAAGCTATTGCTTCTTACTTTANAGCGGTCCATTAAGNGTAACTGCAAAAGAGCGCCTTCGNATCATGCGCGAAAGCGAAGATGGTTTTGTGATAGCCGAAAAAGACTTGGAACTGCGCGGCGCAGGCGACATCCTTGGCGTAAAGCAAAGTGGATCCGTTAACTTTAAGCTCGCTGATCTAAGCGTTCATGGTGAACTTTTAGCTGCGGCGCGAGATGATGCACGCCTTATCTTGGAGCGTGATCCAAAGCTTAAAAGTGAAAGAGGCAACGCCCTTAAAACGCTGCTATATCTCTTCGAACGTGATCAAGCCATAACTTATCTGCGAAGTGGTTAAGAGTTAGTTTCTTAGATGGCTGGGAGCAAGTGTAAGTGCATGCCGAGACTTAGCTCATCATCGGTACTTCCAAAGAAAAAACCTTCATTTGCTTGAATAACGTTAAAATCCATAAGCCTCTTATTGCCATGATCGTGCGTTGGGTTTTCTGCTTCGACATTTCTATATTCTTGGGCAAATTTAGGTACATAAATATCGCCAGATTTCGGTATATGCTTGATGATCAATGTGTCATCTTCTGCAGCGATTCTCAGGACCTTTTGAGATAAGGAAAGAGCACTTTTTTCCTGCGTACTTCCAAGCCCTCTAAGCGCGTGCAAGCTAATTAATCGTCCATCCAGCTTATGCTTGTCCTCGCTTGGGTTCTTAAGCCTATGCTCAAAATAGCCAAGCAGCAAACATTCAACGCCTTCGCCTTTAGGCTGAAAATGAACGCGGCCAAATGTTTGGCTAAGAAACCTCGTCGCATTTTGGCTTGTCACCATTTCTCGAAGTGTTTGTTGTAGAATGAATTTTCCTTGATGGCATTTTTGCGCCACATCAATTGGAAATTCTTCATTCATATCACGCAGAATACTGTCGACTTTATCCTTCGTCAGTGCGTTAAACTGATCGCTGTACATATATTTCACACCTTCTATTTTTATATTTTGAGGATGTTTATACAGCAAATTCAGAATCGTCAATATGTTTACAACAGCCGCCCTTCATATTTCTTGACCAATAGCATGCCCATATGTATTTTCTATAATCTAAAAAAATGCGTAAGCTATTCTGGGTGTNAAATGAGTAATAAAAAAATGAGCTTAANAGGCGAGCTGATTCATGAAATTGGNAAAGGCCGTCAGTCAGTTTTCATTATAAGCGGTCATCAAGATATCCCTTTTAAACCTATAGAGTTTAGTGATCCTGAAAATCACGCACGTAAGGTTAAATTAACGCCGCGACGTGTTACACATACTGAGTTAAGAAAAATCAATACGAGCATAGCTAAGCGCGCTGGATTTAACGACAATATAGGGGTCACTCAACACTTGAAAAAGCAATTCGCACAGGAAACTGGCCTTCCTGAGATATCAAAAGACCATCCTATTACGGTGGTGGATTTTGCCCCCCAAAAAGTAGAATATACCCAGCCCCGCGTTCGTAAAATTCATTTCTTACCAGGTATGCATTTAGCGCAAATATAGGTTAGAAATCACTTTATTCGCTTTTTGCGGAGGCCTTTTCTTCACACCCCGCATCAACTGGCATATTTAGCTCAGCACGGATATGTTTCATTTCGCGCATTACGCAATCAAGTGTAGTCACAAGATCATCCATTTCCTTACGGGATGGCATACCGTATCCACGAGCCTTATCATCACCGCCAATTACGCGCGCAGGAATCCCCAAAGCGGTCGCCCCGTCCGGAATATCCGTTGTGACAACGGAGTTTGAGCCAACTTTAGCATGCTTTCCAATCGTAATATCACCTAGAACCTGTGCACCTGCACCGATCATAGCGCCCTCTTCTATTGTTGGATGACGCTTTGTTCCATGCTGATCGGTGCGCCCAACACCGCCCAATGTTACGCCATGGTATATAGTTACATCATCGCCAATAATGGCGGTCTGTCCGATGACTACGCCAGTGCCATGGTCAATGAATAAACGTTCACCTATTTTAGCTTCTGGATGGATTTCTATTCCCGTTAATATACGGGCTATATTTGCAAAAAAGCGCGCCAATGCTTTTAACCCAACACCCCATAAAACGTTATTAAAGCGATGCCAAACAACAGCATGAAAACCATTGTAAGCCAACACAACTTCCAAAAATGTAGGACTTGCAGGATCTCGTTTCTGTATAGACTTAATTAAACCTGTCATCGCAACCTTTATCTATTTTACTTTTCTGTAGATACAACTGTATCTGTTCTTTCACCTGTTTTNTCATGATCTGGAGGCGTAATAATACCCGCGGACACTACTAGCTTTACGCCCTCTTCCACACTCATATCCAGGTACGCCAACTCTTTTTTGGGAACAAAAAGTAGATAACCCGATGTAGGATTTGGCGTTGTGGGAACAAACACATTTACGGTTTCTTCTGCCGTTATGCGTTGCACTTCACCTTCAGTCCTGCCTGTGACAAAGCCTATAGACCAAACGCCTTTACGCGGATACTCTAGCATTACGACTTCTCTAAACGCTTGCGATTGGCTCGCCATAATCGTTTCGAAGATCTGCTTAATCATACCGTAAATTGAACGAATAACCGGCATACGGTCCACGATATATTCACTGACATTAATAATTAAACGTCCGAGGAAGTTGGTTGCAAACCAACCAACCATCACAAAAAATATGACCGCTATGATAAGCCCTAAACCCGGGATAGTCGTTTGTCCATAGAGCTGTTCATACCATTCTCGTGGGAAAATTTTTGAAACATTGTCATCGACAACACTNAGGAAAACATAAGTGAGATATATCGTGATCGAAATTGGTGCTGTNACAACAATTCCCGTTAGCAAATACCTACGCAACAAGGCAAATAACCCTGCTTGCTTTACTTCTAGTTCATCTTCATTGAAACTCTTAGACATAAATGCATCATGACCCGCAGGTTCGCGAAAAGCAACCGACTTTATAGCCCCTTTACCAAAGTTTCTACTTCGTCGTAAACGGACTGCAATAAAGCTTCATCAGTTGATCGCATCACAATGTTTGTTTGATGTACGCCATCACGATACGCTGGGTAGCTGCCTATATCCACTTCGGGTACACGGCTTTGAATTTCACCAAGCGCTTGAGCTATTTTACTTTCGGGCTGCTGCACTGAGATATTAAGTGAACGCACCGCATCGCCATGCTCTAATAAAGTTACAATATAATCCAACATAGATTGCATTATGCGCGGCACACCCGCCATCGTGAAAACATTTTCGACATAAAATCCAGGCGCGCCAGACACTGGATTAGGAATAAGCTTTGCCACTACCGGCATTTTCGCCATCTTCTTACGAGGATCTGTGAATTCTCCTTCACCGTAATAGTCTTCAAGTATTTTATAAGCTTCGGGATGAAACCCATATTCAACCCCAAAAGCTTTCGCGATGCATTCTGAGGTAATATCATCATGGGTCGGGCCAATGCCGCCTGTTGTAAAAACATAGTCGTAATTTTGACGCAACGCATTTAACGCTTCGATTACCCTTTGCTCAATATCTGGTACAACGCGGACTTCGGACAGAGGCACTCCAATTTCAGACATTTTCTCAGCAATATATTGCGTATTAGAATCCTTTGTCCTGCCAGATAGGATCTCATTCCCAATAATCAAAAGAGCGGACTTTTTATTTTGTTTTTTTACCATTGGGTTTTTGATCCTCTTTGTCTATGATGCTGACACTACGCTAAAGAATAGAAGAATAATATAAGGTTTCAATGATACAAAAAAATAATTTTACAGCTGATGGAATTGAGCTACACAGCGAAAGCGACTTTGAGGGAATGCGTAAAGCAGGCCGCTTGGCTGCTGAAATTTTAGATATGATTACAGATCATGTTCAGCCTGGCGTTAGTACAGAAAAGCTAGATCAGCTATGTGCTGATTATGCACAAAGCAAAGGGGCAATATCTGCGCCCCTTGGTTATGGCGGCGCCGCTGACCGTCAGCCTTTTCCGAAATCAATTTGTACATCTGTTAATCATGTTGTGTGTCATGGCATTCCTGCTGCTGATAAAATCTTAAAAGAAGGTGATATCATTAATATTGATGTAACCGTTATTGTTGATGGNTGGCATGGGGATTCTAGCCGTATGTATCTTGTGGGAAATAAAGTTCCTATTAAAGCCAAGCGCCTTGTTGAGGTGACATATGAGTGTCTTATGCTTGGCATCGAGGCTGTAAAACCTGGCGCAACACTTGGTGATGTTGGATGGGCTATTCAAGAATATGCGGAAAAGCAACGCTTTTCGGTTGTTCGTGACTTTTGTGGTCATGGCCTTGGAAAAACGTTCCATGCACCGCCGTCAGTTATGCATGTTGGCACTCCGGGACGCGGGACAGTTCTTGAGCCAGGCATGTTTTTTACGATTGAACCTATGATCAATACTGGCCATTACGCGACGAAAGTTCTTCAGAGTGATAACTGGACAGCTGTTACACGTGATCGATCATTGAGCGCGCAGTTTGAGCACTCACTGGCTGTGACAGANACAGGGTATGAGATTTTCACACTTTCACCTAAAGGGTATACAAAACCACCGTATCAGGTGTAATTGTCTATTTAACTCACGCTAAGAGTGCGTTATTAATTAGCGTATGAGTACTCAGTGTAAGAAGAAAAGCCCTGAAAAAACGCCACACTACAAAGGTCATCGCGATCGTTTGCGTGCACGTTTTTTAGATAGTGGCCCTGATACCTTGCAAGATTATGAGCTCTTGGAACTGGTGCTTTTCCTTGCTATTCCACAAAAAGATGTAAAGCCACTTGCTAAAGATCTAATCGACCGTTTTGGAGGGCTTGCCGAAATCATGAATGCGCCGATTGATGAGCTCACGCGCCTAGACGGAATAAAAGAAAAGACAGCCCTTGCCCTCAAATCGATTACCGCCCTTTCTCAACGTGCTGAAAAAAATGAGCTTATTGGCCGGCCTATCCTCAATTCATGGACAAGGTTAATGGATTATTGCATGAGCACAATGGCGCACGAGAAGAATGAGTATTTTCGTATTCTATTTTTAAACAAAAAAAATGAGCTTATTGCAGATGAAATACAAGGTAGCGGTACAGTTGATCATACTCCAGCATACCCGCGTGAAATCCTTAAGCGAGCACTTGATCTTGGCTCAACTGCAATCATCTTGATGCATAACCATCCTAGCGGNGATCCTAAGCCATCTCAGGCTGATATCGANCTTACGCGGCTCATCATTCGNGCNGCAGAACCCTTTAACATCGCGATACATGANCATGTAATCATTTCGAAAAATGGCTACACAAGCTTCAAGACTTTAGGCCTAATTTGAAAAAAAATCTAATCCGCGATAAAATACAAGCTTAGCGTACTTTTATACTACGCAGAGCTCAGGGTTGTCGCCATGAATAGAAAAGATATTATCAAATTATTGACTCGAGAGAACCTCATTCAACCCCGCCTGCTTCTTGTTGAAGATTGCAAATTCGATACTGTCCTTATCAAAAAGGCGATAGAGGATTTTTCTCCTTTCACACTGATTGATACAGCACAAACGAGACATGAAGCACACAAAATGCTCAAGGCCAATTCATATGATATAATGCTTCTAGACCTTCACCTACCCGACAGCAACGGTATTCACGATATCCACGAGTACAAACTCATAAGTAAGGAAACAAACCTTATCGTAATTACGGGCAATGCTACGCAGGAGGTAGTCTCAAAATCAAAACTGAACGGGGCGGATGGTATCATTGGTAAGGAGGCCCTTATCCAAAATAATATTGATGATGCCGTTCTACATTTTGACGCCGCAATTAGCAACGCCATTATGAACATCAAAAAAGCCGCCAATTATTAAAGACCATTTGAGCGATATGCACTATACATCATGGCTGGTTGTTGCTATTTCATAGCTATGAAAAAAATCTTGGGCTTATTTTGCGCACTTTTTATCTTAAGTGGCTGCGTTACGATGCGCGCAGAGGCACCGCGATATAACGGCAACGTGCCTACGTCCGAGCGCCTAGAAAAGGTGCGCCAAAAACGCGCGCACAAGCTCGCTAGATCACTCGCAGCACATGGCTTTAGTTACGGAGCGCCCGTTTTCATTAGAATTTTCAAGAAAGAAGGACGGTTAGAAGCGTGGGTTAAAGATAGCCAAAGCGGTGTTTACGAACCATACAAAGCCTACCCCATATGCAAGTACTCTGGAGGGTTCGGCCCTAAACTCCGTGAAGGTGACGGGCAATCACCAGAAGGCTTCTATCTCATAAGTGGAGATCAACTCAACCCCAATAGCGCCTATCACCTCTCTTTTAATCTTGGTTTTCCCAATGAATACGATCAAGCCCGCGGCAGGACAGGAAGCTTATTGATGGTTCACGGCGGCTGTAAATCTGTGGGATGCTATGCGATGCGAGATTACAATATGGAAGAGATTTATCTTCTTATTGAAGCCAGCATACGCAGCGGCGCAAANGTGCCTGTTCACATTTTNCCTTTCCGAATGAAAGAGAGCAATCTTTATACTCACTTCGATCCGCTATGGAATGCGTTTTGGCGCAACTTACAAGAGGGATATGACATGTTTGAACGTACACGCATCCCGCCGCAGGTGAGTTATGGGGCTAGACAAGGCCAAGATAAATATGTATTCCAAGACCCAACCAATTTGATAACAGCACTAGGTATAGATTAAAGATCATGATCCCACGTTATTCACGCCCTGAGATGGCAAATATATTTGAACAGGAAAACAAGTTTCGCATCTGGCTTGAGGTTGAAACCCTCGCCCTCGAAAAAATGGCTGAGCTAGGCATCGTCCCTGAAAGCGCGGCAAAAGCCCTTCGTGAAAAAGGTAATTTTGATATTGCACGCATAGATGAAATTGAAGCNGAAGTGAAGCACGACGTGATTGCTTTCTTAACATCTGTTGCAGAGTTTGTTGGTGAAGAAAGCCGCTTTGTTCACCAAGGTATGACGAGCTCGGATGTTATTGACACATCTTTTGCAGTTCAGTTAACGCAAGCAGCAGACATCATCATTGCGGATCTTGATAAGCTCTTAGCTGCTCTGAAAAAACGCAGCCTAGAGCATAAAGACACACTTTGTATTGGCCGTAGCCATGGTATTCACGGCGAGCCAACGACTTTTGGCATGAAGCTTTCTGGTCATTATGCTGCCTTTAAACGTGCTAAAGAACGCATGATCGCAGCGAAAGAAGAAATTTCAACGATTACTATTTCAGGGGCTGTGGGCACATATCCAGTTCTGCCGCCAGAAGTCGAAGCATATGTAGCCGCAAAACTAGGACTGAAGCCTGAAACTGTTGCGACACAGGTCATCCCGCGCGACCGTCATGCTATGTTCTTTGCTACACTTGGCGTGATTGCTAGCTCTATTGAAAACCTTGCTGTTGAGGTTCGTCATTTACAGCGCACAGAAGTTCGTGAAGCTGAAGAATATTTCGACAAGAACCAAAAAGGCTCTTCAGCCATGCCGCATAAGCGTAATCCTATTGGCACAGAAAACATGACTGGGCAGGCACGCATTATTCGTTCAGCTGTTATTCCAGCCATGGAAAATGTCGCTCTTTGGCATGAGCGTGATATTTCACACTCTTCTGTTGAGCGTACAATTCTTCCGGATGCTTTAATCTCTGCTGACTATGCATTGAATCGTCTTGCAGGCATCATTGATAAGCTTCTCGTGTATCCTGAGCGCATGATGCATAATCTAGAAATGACTGGCGGCCTCTTGTTCTCACAGCGTGTTATGCTTGCTCTTACACAAGCAGGTATTAGCCGTGAAGATGCTTACCGTATCGTTCAACGTAATGCTATGGCCGTTTGGGAAGACCGCTCTACCGGTAAAGGCTCAGCAATGTTGAGAGAGCGCCTAGAGCAGGATAGCGATGTGACAGAAAAGCTTAGCGCCGATAAGCTTGATGAGATCTTTGATTATAGCGCTTACACAAAGAATATTGGTCAAATACTTGAACGTGCTTTGAAAGATTAATAGCAAACCCAAGTGATAATGCAGGTGATAGCCATTCTCAAGTAACTGAAATACTTGACAAAATAGGTGCAAGCCCTATGTTAAAGGTAATATTAAAGAATCCATATAAGAAGGGAAATGACCATGAAAGGTGATAAGAAAGTTATCGAATATCTTAATTTAGCGCTTAAGAAAGAGCTTGGTGCTATTAACCAATATTTCCTTCACTCACGCATGCTTGATGATTGGGGCGTTACTAAACTTGCTAAGCACGAATATAATGAGTCAATTGAAGAGATGAAACATGCGGATGACCTCATCCAGCGTATTCTTTTCCTTGGCGGCCTTCCTAATCTACAGGAAATTGCCAAGCTTCATATCGGTGAGAGCGTTAAAGAAATTCTTGAGTGTGACCTTGTTATCGAAGAAGAAGGTGTAAAGAATTATAAAGAAGCCATCGCTTATGCTGACAGTGTACATGATTACGTAACACGCGATTTGTTTTTAACGATCCTTAAAGACGAAGAAGGTCACGTGGATTACCTAGAAACACAGCTTGAGCTTATGAACCAAATTGGTGAGCAGAACTACATTCAGCTCAACTCTGAAAGCCCGCTTGACAGCGAAGGCGCATAATAACTTATTATGATCCCCCGCTGAGGAACTCTTGAACCGCGGCGGGTGACATAGTTGCACTCCTCACTACTCTGCCCTTTTCATCAATAAGCAAGTAATGCGGCACGCCTTTTTTATCAGGCACTCTAAAAGCGCGTTCAATTGATATCCCCTTATTATGAACCATAATTGGAAACGGAATATCTAAATATCCTGCAAAGTAATCACGAACACTCGACGGATCTTGATCAACAGATACTGCAATAAGCTTTCCTGGGTTACTTCTTGCAATTGCAATGACCTTAGGAAGCGCTTTACGGCAATAACCACACCATGTCGCGTAAATCATAATGGCCTTACGCCCCTCAATAGAACGAACATATTTTGCGACATCTTCACCGCCGACACTATAATATTTTGATGGTGCCGCAGATACAGATGCAGCCAATAACAACAGCGAACAAAATGTCGTAAAACTAATTAAACCTATTCGCCTTTTACTAAAAAACATATTCCCTTTTTCCCTTTACGTTCATTTGTAAGGTTAACAAAATTACTGAAAAAATTAAACATTCATAATCAATCATAAACGCACTTGAGAATCACTTGCAATCGCATTATATAGATGATAATGATTATCAATATAACTTAGATATAAGGCTAAACACATGTTTATTTGTCTTTGCAACCCGTTTAACGATAAGAAAGTTTCAGCGCATCTTAGCAACTCTGGTGGGCGCGCGCGTGTTGGTGATGTATATAGAGCCTGTAGTGATGGTGAAAACCCTAATTGCTGCCAATGTTTAGAAACGCTTAAAAATATCGTTAAAAACCATAATGAAACGATCGCAACTTGATTTTCATAATACTTTAATGTAGATTACGTCTACAAAAAAAGAGGTCATTATGAAAGTTTGTTTATGTCGCGGTTTAAATGATAACGACGATCTTAAACCCTATTTANTTCACGAATTTGAAAANCTAGCGAAAACAGGGTCNGCNCCGACCGAAACGCTTGGCACACTTTTCNAAAAATATGTTTATGGTGACCAGGCTCAAGAAAACACTGTCAAATTGTTGAATGTTGTTGAATGGGAAAAACAATATGTCGACCTCTTGAAGACTTATGGCAAAGGTAATATTCCACAAACAAACTTGGAGTTTCTTGGCCATCACCCTAATTCGGAGCTTCATATAGATAATAGAAAACGTTGCAATCCCTGCCCTGATAGAACTAACGTTGCCATCGAAGAGATCTTACTCAATCACTCACAAGTTTTAGACGCCTAAATAAAGAACACATCAACACGCCTCAGGGCTTGCATTCTGCATGAGGCTATGGCACGACTCTTAGATCATTATTTCATATGAGAGAGGATATATCATATGTTCAAGAAACTACTTTTAACTGCTGGGAGCCTTTTAATCATGAGCACATCGAACGCTGAGGCGGCAAGCCCAGCCAATACACTTTATCTTGAATTATCAACTGGTGGCACACTTACTATAGAAATGCTACCTGACCGCGCGCCTGCACATGTTGAGCGCATCAAAAAACTAGCACGTGATGGTTTTTATAATGGTATAGTTTTCCACCGCGTAATTGACGGCTTTATGGCACAGACTGGTGATCCAACCGGAACAGGCATGGGCGGCAGTGATGAACCAGATCTACCTGCTGAATTTACTGATTATCAGTATAAGCGCGGCACAATCGGTATGGCACGCACACAAAACCCAAATAGTGCAAATTCACAGTTCTTTATTTGCTTCACAGACACAGGCTGTTCATTTCTAACTGGTCAGTACACTGTATGGGGTCAAGTCACAGAAGGTATGGAGTTTGTTGACAAAATCGCACTTGGCGAGCCTCCTGCAAACCCGGACAAAATTATTAAAGCTTTTGTTGGCTCAGATGTTGCTGAAGAAGCCCCTGCTGAGGAAGCTCCTGCTGAGGCTATAACCGAAGAAGCTCCGGCTGAAACTGATTCAGAAGCAGCAGCGCAGTAATTATTTACTTCTATATTTTTTCAAAAAGGAGCAAGCGTAGAGTTTGCTCCTTTTTTATATATAGCTTATTGATATAATAAGATTATAAAAGGAAACCCTTTCATGAAGACACTTCCAATATATCAAGTTGATGCTTTTGCGGACAGAATATTTAAGGGTAATCCTGCGGCAGTGGTCCCGCTAGACAGCTGGCTTTCTGACGAGATACTTCTCAATATTGCCGCAGAAAATAACCTTTCTGAAACGGCTTATCTTATACCCTCCGCTAGATCTGATGCGGATTATGATCTTCGCTGGTTCATGCCAGCAGGCGAGGTTGATTTGTGCGGCCATGCGACCATGGCCAGCGCTTATGTCGTTTTTAATATCCTCAACTTTGCGAATGACACTATTCGTTTTTCTACGCGCTCTGGTATTTTAAAAGTTTCCAAAGGGAAAGATGACTATTTCCTTATGGATTTTCCAAAATGGAATATAGAGCCGTGTGCAAAAAGGGAGGACATAACACAGGCCATTGGCGCAGCCCCTCAGAAACTCTATCAAGGTAAATATGGGCTCGCGGTTTTTGAGCATGAGGATGATGTTCGCAAGCTCTCCCCTAATTTTAAAGCACTTTATGACATTGAGGATGTTGACTTCCTTATTGTCACAGCCCCTTCAAAAAACGAGCATTATGATTTCGTTTCCCGTTTTCTTTGCCCGCGTCACGGNGTTGATGAAGACCCAGTGACAGGCTCTGCACATTGTATCCTCACTCCTTATTGGGCAGCGCGTCTAAATAAAAAAACACTCAAAGCGCACCAAGCATCCAAGCGCGGCGGGGACTTATTATGCACCTTCAAAGATGATCGCGTTGAAATATCAGGGAAATGCGCCCTCTATTTAAAAGGTGAAATTTATGTCTGAATGGTGGAAAGGCGCCTGTATATACCAAATTTATCCCCGCTCCTTTTTGGATAGCAATCATGACGGCATTGGTGATTTAAAAGGCATCATTCAAAAGCTGGATTATATTGCAAAGCTTGGCGTTGATGCCGTTTGGATNTCTCCATTNTTCACCTCACCAATGAAGGATTTTGGTTATGATGTTTCAAATTACAGAGACATAGATCCAATTTTTGGCACTCTCCAAGACTTTAAAACCCTTCTGGATAAAGCGCATTCACTAGACATAAAGATCATCATAGATCTAGTTTTGTCCCACACCTCCGATCAGCATCCGTGGTTTCATGAAAAACCAGACTACTATGTATGGGCCAATGCCAAGGATGATGGAAGNGCGCCTAATAACTGGNTTTCCGTTTTTGGCGGCAGCGCATGGGAATGGCATGACGGACGACAGCAATACTACCTTCACAATTTCCTAAAAGAGCAACCTGATCTTAATTTTCACAATCCGGAAGTGCAAAGAGAAGTCTTGGATATTGCAAGATTCTGGCTTGATCTTGGCGTTGATGGCTTTCGNCTAGATGTTGTGAATTTCTATTTCCACGACCCGAAGCTGCGCGATAATCCACCGCGAGATAAAGCATTGGGCGCTGCTACGCAATTTGAGGGAGAGGACCCCTATTCTACCCAAAATCATGTTTACGATAAATCCCAGCCAGAAAATTTAGAGTTTCTAGAAAAATTTCGCGCTCTCATAGATGAATATCCAGGCACATTTACGCTAGGAGAAAGTGGCGATGATCACCCCTACAAACTTGCTCAACAATATTGTAAGAAGAATAAGCGACTTCATACAATGTATAACCCGCATTTATGCGGCGGCAATACCAAAGCCCTCACTTCTGATTTAATCCGGGAGCCTATCGAGCGTTTTTTAAATGAAGCGCCGGATGCATATCCCACATGGGCTTTCTCTAACCATGATGTAGTGCGCGCTGCATCAAGATGGCTTCCAGAGAGCGATGGCTTTTCATATCATACCGATTTCTCCAAAATGCTTATTGCACTCTTAGGGTGTCTTTATGGTTCAATCATCATGTATCAGGGTGAAGAATTTGGACTTCCTGAAGCAAAGCTTCAATTTGAAGAACTACAAGATCCATGGGGGCAACATTTATGGCCACAGTGGCAAGGACGAGACGGGTGCCGAACTATGATCCCCTGGGACAAAAATACACAAGATGGCTGGTTACCCATGGCCCATAAAAACGTAGATTTACATTTCGGCTCTCAAGATACCGATAGTGCATCTCCACTTAATTTTTCACGGCATTTTTTAAACTGGAGGAAAAAACAACCAGCCCTAAAATACGGAAAAATCATCTTTCAAGAAACGGGAAATGACCAAGTTCTGCACTTTCAAAGAGAGCTGAAAGAAGAAAAGATAGACTGTCTTTTTAATTTCTCCAAACAAGAGCAGTCCGTCAATGGTCACACATTAGGAGCTTTTGGTTTCTATATTTCTGAATTTACGCCTCTTTAGTTTCAGCTTCTTCAACCGAACCGTCAGCCTTATCTCCACTCACGTCCTCATCATCCTCTAATGACAAGCCAGTCGTCAATTCAGTTTGCTCATCATCAAATTCAAGAGCAACATCCCTAGCTTTTGAGAGCGTCTTTGCCTCTTTCAACATTTTAAGCTCAGCATCACTCACTTCAAGAACCTTTACCGTTCTCATAATTAAACCTTTAAGCTCTTCCAGCTTTTCTATGGTTTTCAGTGGATCACTCACATCAATTCTCAATAGGGCTAAATCTTTTTTAAAGATAACCATAACCATAGCTGACTTATACTCCATAAGCTCAATGATAGCGCTTAAACGTTCTTTGGTAAGATAAGCCTTATAGATTGCCTTATCCTGAGTTAAAATTGCATATTCTTCAGACCATTTTTCGTGCTTAGGCTTTAGTTCGTTTTGAAAACCAATGAGCGTAGCAATTTTAATCATACCGCCGCTTACTATCGCTGCTTCCGCAGGCATAACAAAGTCTAAAGGAACCTCAATAGCTATTAGATTTCTTGTACTACGCATATCATCCGAGCTATGTTCACTCGAAAAAAAGCTAACTTTGTGGCCGTCAATCACACCGTGCATTTCAGGGGATTTCATAAAACTTTTACTACGAAAACGCAGTTTATATTTCGTTGCAAATTTTTTCCAAGCAGCCTTTTGCAAAACCACTATTTGCAATGTCCACAAAAGAAACAACAAAAAGAACGACGAAAACCCCGCCCATATCACCATCCAAATTGTCAAAACTCAAATCCCCTAAACTCTAAATTAAATTGAAATTATTTTACTATATTTTAAAACCTTATGACATATATCTAGTTATAATATATTGTGTTTATTAAGAGAAAACCTTACAAATACAATTCACATATTAAGAAAATAATTATAATATATGATAAAAACTGAGTTTACGTGATGATAACTATTGAACAATGCAGGGGTGCCCGAGGAATTTTAGGCTGGACACAGCAAGAGCTTGCTGATGCTTCTGGTCTATCTAAAACGGCCATCAACAATTTCGAAAAGCAGCATTCAGACATTAAAGCAGAATCTCTGAAAGCAATCAGAATGGCTTTTGAGAGCGCGGACATAGAATTTCTTAAGAAATTCTATGTCCGCGCTCTCAAAAGCCATTCTGATTGCTTTC